>CBDIHP010000048.1:0-607887 GCA_965279195.1 Isosphaeraceae bacterium | reverse complement strand
CAGCTGCCTCGTCCCGTCGGTCGCCGCCATGTAATCGACGCCCACGGTGGCCAGGCCGAAGTGGGCGGCTAACCGTCTCGCATCGTGGAGAAGTTCCGAGTCGATATCCATGAAGGTCGCCCCGAGGTCGTGGATCGACTTGAGCCAGGTCGGGCCCCCCATGCGGACCTGCCAGGACCGCTCGCCGACCAGGATGATCCGGACCGCCTCTCCCTCGACGAAATCCTCGAAGAGGGTGGGAACGCCGGCAACCCAGCGGTCGTCGAACCGGGCCTTGTCCTCCCCGCAGTGCCAGTTGCCCCACTTCGCGACCGTCGGCCGTCCCGGCTCGACGACCGTCCCGTGATCGGCATACCCGCGCGCGAGGCTCCCGAACCGCGTCACCTCAAGGGCACGCACCAGGCCCGGTAGCCTCAGCCTCAGGTCCATCATCCCGCGGGCCCCGGGGAGGCAAGGGCCACCCCAGAGCGCCAGGGCAGTCAGGAAGTCGTGATCCTCCTCGAAGATAGCGTGGTAGACGACCCGCCCGATCGGAACGAAGTGGTGCATGACGTGAGGGTGCTCGACCATGAGCGTCCCCCGGTCGACTCGGATCCTGGGGAGGGTCTCGAAGGCGAGAACCGGGCGATCCAGCCGCGTCCGCAACTCTCGGATCTCGGGTTCATCCAGCCCGACGATCAGGATCGGTTCCACGGCGCTCACCCCACACTCGGCCCCGCACGGCGATTTCCCACGAACACCTGAGCCATGAGCCTCGGCGAGGGTTCGCGGTCGGGGTGTGACGAAACGGACCACCGCCGAGGAGCCGTTCCATCGCTTCTTCATGGAAAACGAATAGACCAGACCAATAAAGGCCCTATATTGATTCTCTTCTCATTTCTTTTGTTGCAATGGGTGAGGGTATGCACTAGCTTTTGGGGCTTGTTCGCTTCCCTCGCCTCTCCATTGGCAAACGTGCCAGTCGTACGAAGGAGACCATCCATGCGATTAGCGTCCCTCGGCCTGATGCTCGGTGTCGTTCTGACGCTCGCCGGGGCCAACTCCGCCCGGGCGGAGTTCCTCTTCGGCGTGACGACGGCCAACCGGCTGGTCGGCTTCGACAGCTCCACGCCCGGCACTTACAGCCTGAATGTGGCGATCTCCGGCCTGGGCGGCGGGGAATCGATCCTGGGGATGGATATGCGCCCGGCGGCCAACCAGCTTTATGTGCTCGGCTCGTCCAACACTCTGTACACACTCGACCGGCAGACCGGCGCGGCGACGGCCGTGGGCACGCCCGGCAGCTTCACCCTCAGCGGCAGCGCGTTCGGGTTCGACTTCAACCCGACCGTCGACCGGATCCGCGTCACCTCCGACGCCGACCAGAACCTCCGGCTCAATCCGATCACCGGCGCCCTCGCGACGGCCGACACCAACCTCGCCTACGCCGCCGGCGACGTCAACGCCGGCGCCAATCCGAACATCGTCGGCTCGGCCTACACGAACAACTTCGCGGGCGCGACCACGACCACCCTCTACGGGATCGACAGCACCCTCGGCATCCTGGTCACCCAGATCCCTCCCAACAACGGCACGCTGAACACCGTCGGCTCGCTGGGCGTCACCACCTCCCAGAACGTCGGCTTCGAGATCTCCTCGATCTCGGGCATCGCCTTCGCCTCGCTGACCGCCCCGGGCTCGCCGGGCTTCTCACAGCTCTTCACCATCAACCTCGCCACCGGCGCGGCCACCCTGGTCGGCGGCATCGGCGTCAATTCGCCCAACAACGGCGAACTCATCGGCCTCGCCGCCGTGCCCGAGCCCTCCAGCGTCGCCCTGCTCGGCCTGGGGATCCTCGCCGTCGGCGGCGCGATCCATCGCCGCCGCAAGGCCGCCTGATCGCGACTCGAGGACGTGCCCAATCGATGCGGCCCCAGGCCCTCCCATCGGAGGGCCCGGGGCCGTTCGCATTCCCGAATCATCACTTACACGAACAACGACCTCACCGGCACGCCCTTGCCGTTGTCGGTGGCGTAGAACGGCCGGCTCTCGACGTCGAAGGCCGTCGCGGGGGAGATTCCCATGGCGTTGAAGATGGTGGCGTGGAGGTCGGGGATCGTCACGGGGTCCTTGACTGTCACCAGGGGACGCTCCGGGCTGTCTCGCCGTGCAGATGGCCCTTCTTGATCCCGCCGCCGAACATTAGGACCGAGCCCGAGCCGGTGAAGTGCCGGTGCAGGCCGTAGTGCTTCAGCTCCTTCATCACGTCGCTCTTGGCCCGCGACTGGTCCTTCGCCGTGCTGCCGGGGACGCCCTCGACGATCATGTCGCGGCTGAACTCGCTGGCGAGCACCACCAGCGTCCGGTCGAGCAGCTTGCGGGCTTCCAGATCCTTGATGAGCTGGGCGAGCGGGCGGTCGATCTCCTTCTTCATCCGCTCGGCCGTCGTGTGGCCGTTCTCGTGGGTGTCCCAGCTCAGGAACGGGACGTACTCGGTCGTGACCTCGATGTAGCGCGCCCCGGCCTCGGTGAGGCGTCGGGCGAGCAAACAGCCCTGGCCGAACCGGCTGGCGTTGTAGGCGTCGAAGCTCTCTTTCGGCTCCTTGCTCAGGTCGAAGGCGTCGCGGTCGGGAGAGATCAGGAGGCGATAGGCGTTGGAGAGCGACCGGACCATCGACTCCTGGTGGAAGTCGCTGGCGAGGTCGGAGATCGGGCTCTCCTTGAGCAATTTCCTGTATGCCTTCTCTCGCGAGGTGAACCGCCCGGGGGTCATGCCCTTGGGAGGGCGGACGGCGGCGACGGCGTCCATGGGGTACGGCAGGTTGAACGGGCCGTACTCGCTGCCGAAGAAACCGCCGGTCGTGAACGCCTTGAGTTCCTCCGACTCCGCGTGCCCTTCGAGCCGCTGGCCGATGTTGATGAACGCCGGGATCGCCGGGTTCCTCGGTCCCAGGACCTTCGCCATCCACGCCCCGATGTGGGGCGCGGCGACGGTCTGCGGCGGCACGTACCCGGTGTGCCAGTGGTACTGGTGCCGCGAGTGCAGGATGTTGCCGAGGTCGGCCACGACGTGGGAACGGATCAAGGTCCCCCGGTCCATGACCTTCGCGACCTCCTCCAGCCCCTGCGAGATCTTGATGTGGTCGACGGCGGTATCGATCGCCGGGAAGGTGCAGAGGATCTCGTTGGCGTCGCCACCGACCTTGAACGGCGTGTACCTCTTGGGGTCGAACGTGTCGGGCGACGCCATGCCGCCGGCCATCCAGAGGACGATCACCGTGTCGGCCGTGGGCGTCGGATGCTTGACCGGATCGGCCGCGCGTGAGATCCGGGGCTCGCCCATCGCCAGGGTCGCCGCCGCCCCGGCGGAGAGGGCCTTGAGGAACTCCCGGCGGCTCTGCGACGCATTCGTATCGTCAAACATGAGGAGTCTCCAGTAGGGTGCGCTGGACGTGTCCTCACGTTCACCGCACCGACAATATGACCGGCCTCGCGGGGGATGGACGCGTCGAATGCCCCGTAGGTGCGGAGGACGCGAGGACGCGTCCACCACACCCTACTCATCGATTGAGCTGGAATTCCGGCAGCATGAACACGGCCCAGAGGAGGTCGGCGAGGCCCTCGTCGGTGGCGGGGGAGCCGATCATCTCGACGGCGGCGGCCTTCTCATTGGGCTTGGGCGGGCGACCGAGGGCGAGGTCGAAGACCCTGTCGGCGAGTGCGGGGGCGTCGGCCTTCGGGTCCGCCTTGCGGAGGTTCTTCGACCCCTGGTTCACCATCGCCGTCGTCTCCTCGCCGTTGGAGAGGTCGAGCGCCTGGAGCGTCGTGAGGACGCGCTCGCGGGTCGTCACGACCTGCTCGCGGTTGGGGCGGCCGAGCGATCGCATCAGGAAGTCGGACTTCCTCAGGGTCGAGCGGACGAACCGGTGGGCCGGCGAGGTGGCCTCGGCGGCCGGCTTGAACGGGGCCTCGGACTTCGCCGGGGCCGTGCCCGTCACGAGCCACACCGCGTCGAGGAATTGCTCGGCCGTCATCCGCTTGACCTCGGGCCCCTTGTAGATGTAACGATCCGCCTCGTCTTCCGACGCGCGGGCGACGGCCTTCGACTGGTACGCCTCGGACCGGACGATCGACTCGATCAGGGCCCTGAGGTCGTACTTCTTGGCGACGAGGTCACTGGCGAGGTAGTCGAGGAGGTCGGCATTCCAGGGCTCGTTGGCCATCATGTCGACGGGGTGGACGATCCCGCGCCCGAAGAGGCGTTGCCAGATCCGGTTGGCGATGGTGCGGGGGAACCGGCCGTTCTGCGGGTGGGTGACGAGCCTGGCGAGCTGGGCCAGGCGCTCGACGCGGGGCTTGTCGGCCTCGATCGTGCCGAGTTCGGGCCAGAGGAACTTCGGCGAGGCGAACCGGCCGGTGAGCTTGTCGCACCGGGCGATTTCGAGCCGGGAGTCGGAGATCACGGCCGCCAGCCCGTAGGCGTCGTCGAGCCGCCAGCCGTCGATGAAGCTATCGTGGCATGAGGCGCACTTCATGTTGACGCCGAAGAAAACCTGCGAGACGTTCTGCGAGAACTGGATCTCCGGCACCTGGCTGGCGTTCACCCGGCCGCGCCACTTGATCCCGTGGATGAAGCCCTCGGCCCCCTTCTTCTCGGCGATGAGCGAGGTCACGAGGTCGTCGTACGGGCGGTTGTCCCAGATCGACTGGTAAAGCCATGCCGAGATCTGCTTGCGGCCACCGTCGATGAACCCGGTGCCGGCGTAGTCGTTGCGGAGCAGGTCGTTCCAGAAGGCCATCCAGTGGTCCGAGAACGCCCTGCGGTCGGACATGACCCGGGCGATCAGCCTCGACCGCTTGTCGGGCGAGGCGTCCTTGACGAACGCCTCCAGCTCGTCGACCGGCGGCAGCAGGCCGAGGACGTCGAGGAACAGCCGGCGGGCGAAGGCGCGGTCGTCGAGGCGACCGGGACGCTTCACCTGATTCTTGCGCAGGTCGGCGTCGATGATGCGGTCGATGGGGTGGTCGCGGCCGTCGACGGCCGTCGGGAGGGCCGGCTTCCTCGGGGCGAGCGGGGCGACGTATTCGGACTTGCGGAAGGCGAATCCGGACTCCCAGGGGAGGTCCTGGTTGATCCAGGTGCGGAGGGCCTCGACTTCCTTCGCGGCGAGCCTGGGGCCCTCGGGGGGCATCTTGAACTCGGCCTCGTTCGAGGTGACGCGTTCGATGAGTTCGCTGTCGGCCGCCCTGCCGGGCACGATCGACTTCGACTTGAGGGTGGTGCCCCGGGTGTCGAGCGAGAAGCCCCCTTTATATGTGCCGGCGGTGTGGCACTTGGCGCAACGGGCCTTGATGAGCGGGACGACCTCGTGGGAGAAATCGATCCGGGCCTTCGCCGCGTCCTGGGCGGAGGCGGCCCCCTGCCCGAGCAGGGCGAGGCTTGCGAGGGCGGTCGGGAGCAGGTTCCGGAGGGGTCGTCGCATCGCGCGTCTCCACGGCCCCGGGTCGGGTCGGATCGTCGGCGGAAAGCAACCTGGGATGATCTTCCCATGGTGGGGCCGGCGGGGTCCGCTGTCAACCTCGGCGCCGGCGACGATCCCCTGGCGGGCCTCCCCGACGTGGGGCACAATAGGCCGGCCCTCCCATCGCCTTGTCTTTTTTCCATAAAGGATCGTCACGCATGAGATTTTTCCAGACGGTCGGGCCGATCGCGCTCGGCCTGGCCATGGCCGCCTCGTTGGCCGGCTGCGGGGATCCGGCCGAGCCCCCGATGCCCCCGGCCGGGCCGGGCGTCCCTGGCGGGCCCCCGCCGGGGCCGCGCGGCGGCTCGCCGCTCGGGCAGATCATGGCCAAGCTCGGCCGCGGGCCGAACGCCCTGACGGGCGCCATCGGGACGGCCCTCAAGTCGGACAGCCCGGCCTGGGACGCGATCCAGGGGCAGGCGAAGGAGTACGTCCAGCTGGTCTCCGACATGGAGAAGCACGACCCGCCCAAGGGGGACAAGGCGTCGTGGAAGAAGCAGGTCGAGGGCTACCTGGGGATCGCCAGGGAGCTGGACGCGGCGGCCCAGGCGAAGAAGAAGGACGAGGCCGTGGCGGCGCATGACCGCCTCGGCGGCACCTGCATGGCCTGCCACCGCGAGCATCGCGTGATGGGCGGCCCGGGCGGCGGCTTCGGCGGACCTCCGCCTGGCGGACCCGGAGGCCCCCCGCCCGGCGGACCCGGAGGCTTCGGCCCGCCCCCGGGCGGTCCGGGCGGACCTCCCCCCGGCCCCGGTGGCCCGCCCCCCGGCGGACCCGCCCCGAAGTGATGGCCCTGGATTGAACCGAGGTCGCCGCACGGGGCGCGGCGACCTCGGAGGAGGACGGCCGGGTGGTGGGGCGGCGAGCCGCTCAGCCGAGCAGGCCGCGGGCCGAAGAGAGGCCCTGGATCACGAGGCCGCGAGACTGGCCGGCGGCCCGGATCCGACGCGACGCGGGGAGCCAGGTCATCAGCGAAGCCGGATCCGTCAGGACGGCGTCCCGGACCGCGAGGGTCACGACCCGGGTCGAGGGAACCGGCGGATCGACGAAGGTGCCCGAACCCTCGGCGTCGCGACGGGACGGCTGGGCGGTCGGGGCCTGGGCGGGAGCGACGTCGTGCCCCGGGGCCGACTCGCCCGCGTGGTCGTGGTCGTCATCGTCGACCGGATCCTGGCCAGGCAGCGGGAACCTGTGGGGCACGAGCGGCTGGCCCTGGATCCAGCCCCAGCGGCGGGAACCGCCGCTGCCGTCGTCGTCGGTGATCGTGGCGTCGGCCGACTTGCTGGTGTAGGTCAGTCCGGCGACCGTACCGAGGGTCAGCCGGAAGCTCTCGTTCGATTCCCGGGAGCTGTCGGCGTTGATCAGGACATTGACAACCTTGGACGTCTCACCCGCCGCGAACTGGACGGTCCCGGACGGCAGGCGATTGCCGTAGAAGTCCGACGCCGAGGCGGCCGCACCGCCGAGCCCGGCGACCGTGAACGGGATCGAAAGGTCGAGCGCCGTGCTGCCGGTGCGGGTGACCTGGAACCGGAAGACGGTCGAGCCGCCGGACACCGTCCCCTCCAGCTTGCCGGAGTCGAGGCTGGTGACCTTGACGGTCGGTGCCAGGTCGTTGTCGGTGATGATGGCCTGACCCTGGCCGTCCAGGATCGCGGCGCCGACCGGGGAGGAGAGGTTCAGGAGGAAGGTCTCGGCGGACTCCGAGACAGTGTCGTCGATGATCGGCACCGTCACCGTCTGGGAGCCGGCGGTGGCGAAGGTCAGGGTGCCCCTTGCCGAGGTGTAGTCGAGCCCGGCCGTCGCGGTGCCGTCGGCCGCGGCGTAGCCGACCGTCACGGGGGCGGTCAGCACGCCCGAGAGGGTCACGGTGAAGGTCGCGGTGCCCGCGCCCTCGTTGACGCTCACGTCGCCGACGGAGAGCTGCGGCAGCGCATTGCCCTGGGTGACGGTGCCCGAGATGGTATACTGGCCGAGGCTGGCGTAGTCGCTGTAGCCTGTCGGCGGGCTGACGGTCGGGTTGCCGACGCCCGTGCCGTCGATGGCGACGAAGTACTGGCCGGCGGTGAGGTTGAGAGAGAAGGAGGCGGTGAGGACATCCGAGGGGTTGGAGACGGCGACCACGTTGCCGGCCGAGTCATAAAGGGTGGCCTTGATGTCGAGGTTCGGGCCCGGGGTAAACGGGGCGATGTTGAGGCTGACCGGACCGTTGCCGGTGGTGAACGAGTAGACGTCCAGGTCGGTCGTCCGCTCGATGATCCCGGTGGCGCTCACGGCCGCGCCGCTGACCGTGAGGGGCTTCGCCGTGGAGATGGTGTCCCCCACCGCGTCGGGCCGGTATCCGAAGCCGTTCTGGGTGGTGATGACGGCCAGGTCGTCGGCCCCGGCGCCGTAGTTCGCCGAGCTGCCGGTGTTGTTCGCGCCGTAGTATTCGCCCTTGTCCCAGGTGGTGACGTTGGTGTAGTAGCCCACGCCCATGAGCGGGGCCCAGCTCGTCTGGCCTGTGCCGTGGCCGGCATAATATCCGGAGGTGGCGGTGCCGTCGTGGGCCAGTCCGAGGCTGTGGCCGGCCTCGTGGCTGGCGGCCTCGGCGATGTTCTTGCCGCCGGTCGTGTAGACGAAAGCCGGTGTGTCGCTGTCCCAGTTGAAGCTACCGATGTAGGCGATGCCGCCCGCCCCGCTGGCCTCGGTATCCTTGGTGATGACGACGCGGATGCCCCACTGGGTATCGCCCGTGCCGACCTTGCGGAGGGCCTCGATGCCCGGGTCGACGGTGGTGACGTTCACCTGGAACGGTCGGTAGTCCTCGGAGATCCGGGCCCAGGCATCCTGGATGTCGGCCAGCTCGGACGCGCCGAAGCTCGACGGGTTGCCGTCCGTATCATATGCCGGCGAATTGATGGTGGGCTTGGTCTTGCCGGAACTATTAAACGAATAAGAATTCCAGACCGTATTCTGGGTCACGGATCCGTCGAAGTCGAGGTAGATGGTGTGGTTCGCGCCGGGGAGGCTGCTGAGGGCCGGCACGGTGAGGCAGAGGCGAGCCTCCAGCCCTTCGATCGAGGGGCGGGAGCGGTGGAGATCGACGCGGGGTGACTTGCCGATGCGAGGGCGACGGAGAGGGAACATCGTTGCGTGGCCTTCCCGTTCGGGTCGAGGAGCCGGAAGGGCGTGGTCCGTCGTGGGCGGACGTGACAGCATCGCCGGGCCGCCGACCCCTGACCCGCCGCCGCACTCGTCGCGGCGGGCCGCCGTTGCACAACGCCGGGGCCGGCGTCCATGCCAGAAGCCCTCGGCAGCCGGCGTGCCGACCCGCCGAGTGCTGCCGAAACACCGCAGTCCGGCCGCCAACAGGCCCACATCAATCTGACTAAGCTCTTATCAGCAAAGAACTTCCATCCGATCGACCGTCGAGCCCGATCGGCCCGACCTCGCACCGGGACGGCCGTCAGGGCTGTCCAGGGCCGGAGGCGCCTCGGCCCCGGGGGCAAGAATCTGTCTCGGCCGCTCGGCGCCAGTGGAACGTATCCGTCTTTTCAAGACGCGTTGACCTGAAACACCTGCCTGAATTCTCGAATCCGCCCCGTGCCCCCGGCCCCTCCAGACCGCATCGTTTCGGCCCCGGCCCGTCTCCGGCCGAACGCTACGGAGATCGCGGGCAACCCCGGGCGCGACCGGCCCGAGACAGCTCGGCCGGCTGAACACCGGGACGCAACGCCCGCTGTTCGGCCGGCCTGGCAGCGCGGGTCCTCCGGCCTCGCCCGGAGTGCATGCCGCGTGCCCTTGTTCTCGAAATGAACACCCGCGACCCGCCCCGGCTAGCCGACGATGATGTCGTCGTCCGGGTCCGAATCGTCGTCGAAATCCTCGTCGTCGAAGTCCTCGTCGTCGTGCAGTTCGTCATCGTCGTCGAACTCGGGGTCGAATCCCCGGGCCAGGTCGAGGGGCGATGCGCCGGTCTCGATCGTGAGGAAGTCACCAACGCCCTCGATCTTCGCGACAATCGACCGGGCTTTCTCGGGCGAGTCGTACGGGCCCTGGATGTAGAACGGCTTGCCGTCCTTGCCGAAGGTGAACTCCTCGCTGCATTCCGAGGTGTCGATGCCGTCGAGGAGCAGCTTGACGTACTTGAAGTCCGGGGCCGGTGCCAGGTTGTACTGCGCGGCGAAGTCGACCGCGCCCCGGACCACCTTCACGCCGTAGGCGGCGGAGACCGGCTCCAGTTTCACTCGCTCCTCGATCTCGGACAGGTAGCCCCGGAGGGAGTCCATCGTCTCGGGGCTCCAGAGTGCGTCCTTGACGCCGAGACAATAGACGTCGACCAGGAAGTTGCCGACGATGAGCCGCGGCCCGGACGACTTCCGGGCGATGATGATGTAGCCGATGCCGTCGCTCCAGAGGGTCTTGGAGCGGTAGGCCTCGTACACGGGCCAGTCGGCCGCGTCCTTGAGCCGCACCGACGGATCCTTGGTCGTCCGGCGATCCAGGTCGGCCTTCTTCGCGTTGCGCTGGGCCTTCTTCTTGGCCGCCTTCTTCTGTTGCTTCGCGCCGTGCTTCTTCGCCATCGACAACCCCTTCGACTCGATGAACGCCCGATCGGGATGGCTTGCGTTTCACTTCTTCGCGGGGACGGCCGGCCGGGCCGGCTTGCTGAACTCGCCGGGCTCGTGCCGGCCGACCCAGCAGACGTCCCCCACGGCCACGCGGGTCATGGGCTCGGGGTCGAACTCGATCTCCAGGCTCTGCCTGGAGCGGTCCCAGACCGCCCGCGAGACCCGGCCGATGACCTCCCCGCCCCGATGGACCCGATCCCCCACGGCCACCCCGGGGTGGTCCCCGACGCCACCGCCCCGGCCGATGTGCCCGGGCGTGTCGCCGAGGTATTGCGCATCGAAACTTTCCACGACGTGGAACTCGATCCGATCCGCCCGGACCATCAACCCCGGCGCCTGCGCAACGGCGCGATCCCCATTTTGACGGAACGAACCCAATCCCGCGAGGAGCACGACCGCCATCCCGCCCGCCAGCCCGATCCGCTTCGCCTGCCAGAAGCCCATCGCTCGGTCCCCCCATTCGCAATTTGACGGAACAAAGCCAATTCCGAGAGCAGGTTCCCCCCGGTTCCTGATTTTGACCGAACGAACCCAATTCTGGGGTCCGGCCGGGCAGAAATCGCCGGGGCTCCCGACAATATGGATTGGAGAGCCCTCCGGGTTGAGAGATATTCCAGTAGGAGTCGACTTTTCTTCGCCCGCAACCACATCATTCACCCCAATCAACCCAGGCCGAATAATCCACGCAATCCGCCATTGCGATCAGGAAATCCCGTATTTCTGGAGCTTCTGCCGCAGGGTCGCCCGGTGGATGCCGAGGATCTGGGCGGCCTGGGCGCGGTTGCCGCGGCAGGTTTCGAGGACGGCCCGGAGGATGTGGGGCTCGGTCTTTTCGAGGAAGCGGTCGTGGAGTTGGGCGTCGTCGGGGTGCTCGCGCGCCTGGGTGGCCTCGTGCCGGGCCCAGCGGTCGAGGTGGGGGCCGACGGGGTCGGCCGATGCGGGGGCGAGAGACGGGGAGGTCTCGCTAGCCAGGCTCGGCAGGTGCTCGGGGAGGATGGAACGGCCCCTCGCGACGATCGCGGAGCGTTCAATCGCGTTGCGAAGCTCGCGGATGTTCCCCGTCCACGGGCGGGATTGCAGCTCCTTGAGGGCCGCGTCGCTGAGGCGGACGTTCGTCGAGCCGGCGAGCCGCGAGCGTCTCAGGAAGTGCTCGGCGAGTGCGGGGATGTCCTCGCGGCGGTCGCGGAGCGGCGGGAGGTGGATCCGGAAAACGCTGAGGCGGAAGAAGAGATCCTCGCGGAACTCGCCCGAGGCCATCAGGTCTTCGAGCGGGCGATTGGTCGCGGCGACGACGCGGATATCCGTGGGCCGGGGGCGGGCGTCGCCGACAGGGGTGACCTCGCGATGCTCGATCGCCCGGAGCAGCTTGACCTGCACCCCGGGCGCGACGTCGCCGATCTCGTCCAGCAGCACCGTACCCCCCGAGGCCAGTTCGAGCAGGCCCTTGCGGTCCTGCGAGGCACCGGTGAACGAGCCCCGGACGTGACCGAAGAGTTCCCCCTCGACCAGGCCGGAACTCAGGGCCGCGAGGCAGACCGGCAGGAACGGGCCCGAGCGACGTGTGCTGTGGCGGTGGATCGCGCGGGCGACCAGTTCCTTGCCGGTGCCGCTCTCGCCGGTGATCAGGACGGGGACGTCCGCCGGCGCGACCAGGGCGATGCTCTTGAACACCTCCTGCATGGCGGGCGACGACCCGATCAACGCCTCGGCGCCATCGGGTGGGGCGAGTTCGGTCGGTTTCGGAGCGGGTCGGCTGTCGAGGGCCCGCTTGAGGACGCTCGCGGCCTGGTCGAGGTCGAAGGGCTTGACGAGGTACTCGAACGCCCCGCCCTCGATGGCCCGGACGGCGGTGTCGAGGTTGCCGAACGCGGTGATGACCACGATCGGGGCCGCGCCGATGCGCTGGCGGAAGGCCCCGAGCGCGGTGAGGCCGTCCATGCCGGGGAGGCGGACGTCGAGCACGACGGCGTCGGGACGGTGCTCGCCGGCGAGCTTGAGCCCCTCCTCGGCGGTGGCGGCGACGTCGACGGCGTGGCCTTCGTCTTCCAGGAATTCCCGGAAGGCCCAGCAGATGCTCGCCTCGTCGTCCACGATGAGGATGCGGCTCATGCGATCGGCTCGACTTCCATGGCGGGCAGGGTCAGGACGAAACGGGTCAGGCCGCCGGGGCGGTCCCACGAGAGCTTGCCGCCGTGGCGCCTGGCGACCTCGTGCGCCAGGGCCAGGCCGAGCCCGACGCCCTCGGGCTTGCTGGTGGCGAAGGGCTCGAAGAGGGAGTCGGCCAGATCGGGCGGAGGCCCCGGGCCGGTGTCGCGGACCTCGATCCGCGCCTCTCCTCCTTCTAGCGTCGCCGAGAGCCAGACCGAACCGTCCCGCCCGGCGGCCTCGATGGCATTCAATGTCATATTGAGCACCGCCGCGCGGAGGGCGGGCTCCTCGGCCGTGACCTCGGGCGAGTCATCGCGGTTCTCCACCTCGAACGCGACCTTGACGTGCTCGCAGGCCGGGCCGACCAGAAGGGCGATCTCGCCGAGGAGCTTGCCCAGGGCGCAACGGACCGGCGGCCGGTCCTCGACCCGGCCGAGCGAAAGCAGGCCCTTCACCTGCTCCTCGGTCATCGAGAGCTGCCGGAGCGCGACGTTCAGGCTCTGGTCGCGGCCGGCTTCCGAGCACCGCCGACCGTGGAGCTGGAGACTCATCCGGGCCCCGGTGAGCGAGTTGCGGAGCTGGTGCGCCAGGCCGGCGGCGAGCTGCGCGAGGAGCCGGGTCCGCTCGGACAGCCGGATGGCCTGGCGCATCTCGCTGAGCTGGATGCACATGGCGTCGATCGAGCGGACGAGGTCGGCGACCTCGTCGCGGTGCGGGCCGGGGTCGATCCCCTCGAAGTCCCCCCCGGCGATCCGGGCGACCTGGTCGCCGAGGGCCCGGATCCGGCGTCCGATCCACACGGCGATCCAGCCGGTGACCGCCATCATGATCAGGAGCGCGATCCCCCCCAGGACCAGCGGAGGGGTCGCCGCATGGCGCCTCGCCTGCCGCCAGCTCGCCTCCGGGTAGAGGATCAGGAGGTGCCCCCCGCGCGAGCCGACCGGCGGCGGTAGCAACGCCGCGAGGTAGGACTGCCCGCCGATGGCCAGTCGCGGCGATTCGCCGAAGGCATCCAGGTCGGCGACCCGGGTCAGGCCGTCGCGGGTCGCGGGCAGGGCGTCCCGCCGCGAAAGGCTGGTCTCGGCGATCCGGCCCTCCAGGTCGTAGGCGACGAACTCGGCCCCCGAGAGCCCCTTCATCCGCTCCAGGACATTCCGGGTGAACGGGAAATTGGCGTGCCGGAGGACGTCGACGACCGCGCCGAGACGGGCCACGACCTGCTCCTCGCCCCGACGCGCGGCGAGGGTCGCGGTCGCCAGCGAGATGGCCACGATGGCCGCCCCCTGGATGCCCAGGATCGGCAGCAGGATCTGGTTCCGGATCGACCACCTCACGCCCCGCCCTCCCCGGATCCGCACCGCGAATCAGGCCAATCCCTCGCCATCCCGGACATTTTTTCACCGCCGAGCGATTTCGGAGGGATCCGGACCGCTTTCCCCAAGTCATTCCCTCGTAACATTCTAGGAGGGATTTCCGTCGAGGCATAGGGCGTGCATGTGTGCGGCGGCTCGCACTCATCCTCTGGATCATCGCAAGGGAGATTCCATCCGATGCCCCGACACCGCGGATTCACGCTCATCGAGCTGCTCGTCGTCATCGCCATCATCGCCGTGCTGATCGCCCTGCTGCTCCCCGCCGTGCAGTCGGCCCGCGAGGCGGCGCGGCGGATCCAGTGCGTCAATAACCTCAAGCAGCTCGGCCTGGCCGTGCACAACTACGAGAGCACGATCGGCTCGCTGCCGCCCACGCTGATGATCACCGGCACGGCCACGACCGTGAGCTGGACCAATGGCTTCGGCGCCTTCCCCCGGATCCTGCCGTTCGCCGAGCAGGGGCCGATCTTCAACTCCACGAACTTCGACGTGGACATGCTGACCCCGCCGAATTCGACGATCGTGATCCAGGTGATCAACGTCCTGATCTGCCCGAGCGAGGTCAAGCCTCCGTTCCGCACGACCGCCACCGGCCGGCTGGGGATCTCGAACTACGGATTCGTGACCGGCGACTGGTTCGTCTGGGGCGGGCTGGGGAGCACCGTCCGGGGCCGATCGGCCTTCGGCCCGAATTTGTCGCGGCGGCTGGCGGAGTTCACCGACGGCACCAGCTCGACCCTGTTCCTCTCCGAGGGCAAGTCGGGGATGGATTACTACCGCGACTGCCCGACGCTCTCGCGGATCAACGACCCGAACAACATCCCCGCCCCCGACGCCGATCCCAACACCGTCGCGCCCGAGTACCTCGGCGGCTGCACGATCAAGGTCGGCGAGGCACGGACCGAGTGGTACGAGTCGGGCGCGCATCACACCTCGATCACGACGGCCTGGCCGCCCAACAAGAGGACCCCCGGCGGGCCGGGGAACATCTATCCCGACCTCGACCTGAACAGCAACCGCGAGAAGCTCGGCAAGGCCACGTTCGCCGCCGCCACCGCCCGCAGCTACCACCCCGGCGGCGTCAACGCCGTCCTCGGCGACGGTTCCGTCCGGTTCGTGAAGAGCACCATCGACGGCCGCGTCTGGCGCGCCCTCGGCACCGTCGGCGGCGGCGAGGTCATCAGCGCGGACTCGTTCTGAACCGCTTGATTTTCCGGTCAGGGGTCAAAGGGGGCCCGCAGTCCCGGTGACCGGCACACGCTCCATCCTGGCAACGCCACAACCCGCGCGCGATACTGGCGCCGACGGTGACGGAACGAACCCAATCGGAGGACGGCGCGATGGACTCTCCGCGATCGCGAGCCTGGTTGCTGGCTCCCCTGGCCCTGGTCGGGCTGATCTCAACGGCCTCGGGCGAAGGCCCGAACCGCACGCCGCTGGCCATCGGCTCGAAGGCCCCGGCGTTCTCGCTGCCGGGCGTCGACGGCAAGACCTACACGCTCGACAGTTTCAAGGATGCGAAGGTCGTCGCGGTGGTCTTCACTTGCAACCATTGCCCCACCGCGCAGGCGTATGAAGATCGCCTGATCAAGATCCGGGCCGACTACAAGGACAGGGGCGTCGCGCTCGTCGCCATCTCGCCCAACGATCCCCTGGCGGTCCGGCTCGACGAACTCGGCTACACCGACCTGGACGACTCATTCGAGCACATGAAGATCCGCGCGAAGGATAAGAAGTACAACTTCCCCTACCTGTACGACGGCGAGACCCAGAAGACCTCGTCCGAGTTCGGCGTCCTGGCGACGCCCCACGTCTTCATCTTCGACGAAGCCCGCACGCTGCGCTACGCCGGCCGAGTAGACGACGCCGAGGTGAAGACGGTCAAGTCGCACGACGCCCGCAACGCCATCGAGGCCCTCCTCGCCGGCAAGCCGGTCCCCGTCGAGACGACCCGCGTGCCCGGCTGCTCGACCAAGTGGTCCGACAAGCGGCAGTCCGCCAAGGACTCCCTGGCGAAGTGGGACGCCGAGGACGCCACCCTGGAGCCGATCGCCCCCAAGGGCGTGAAGGCCCTCGCGGCGAACGACACGAAGAACTGGCGGCTCGTCAACGTCTGGGCGACCTGGTGCGGCCCCTGCGTCGAGGAACTGCCGCAGTTGACCACGATGCACCGGATGTACCGCAGGCGGAACTTCGAGCTGATCACCATCAGCCTCGACGACCCGAAGAAGTCCGACCCCGCCCTCGCCGCGCTGAAGAAGGAGCATCTCTCGACGAAGAACTACCTCTTCCACGGCGAGAACCAGGACGCCCTCTTCGACGCGCTCGACCCCAAGGCCCCCGGCCCCGTCCCCTACACGCTCCTCATCGCGCCCGGGGGCAAGGTCGTCTACCGCAAGAGCGGGGCATTCGACCCGATGGAAGTCCGCCGCGTCATCGCCGACCACATCGGCCGCACGTATTGACGGACGGCGATCCACCGCTCCGATCAGGCTCCGACGCCCGTGATCGGGGTCAAGTGGAACATGGGCCGAACCCCGCCGACGGCGTTCAGGCCCCGCGCCTGGATGTACTTGAGCGCCTGATACGAGGCGTCGAGCAGGTTGGCCGGGTCGAGCGCGTTCTCGGGGTAGGCGGCGACGCCGACGCAGACCGTGAGGCCCGGCCGACGCTCGTTCGGCCGGCAGACGCGCTGGATGGCCGACCGCAGGGTCTCGGCGACCCCCAGCGCATCCTTGGCACTCGCCCCGGGGAGCACGGCGACGATCCGGTCGCCGACGCGGGCGACGAGGTCGCTCGACCGCAGGATCCCGACGGATCCGAGGCCGACGTCCTTCACCGCCGCCTCGGCCTGGGCCCGGCCGAGGCTCTCCTCGATCGCGCGGATGCGGTCGATCTCGATCGCCAGCAGCGACAGCGACTCCCGCCTTCTGTGCGACTGCGCCAGGGCGTAGCGGAGGAAGGTGTTCAGGAAGGTGGCGTCGCAGACCTCCGACGGCAGGGCCGGCTCGTTCGCCCCGGGTGCCATGGCCCGGAGCCCGAGTTCCGACGCGGCGGCGATCGTCGCCAGGCATCGCAGGCAGCGGAGGCGCTCGTCAGTGAGCCGGGTGCCGGGCGACATTTCCAGCCGGAGGAGCCCCACCTGCTGGCCGCCGCTGACCATCGGGATGGCGATCTCGCCCTTGAGCACGCCCTCGATGTCGTCGGCGGGCGGGGCGGGCATGCCTTCGCACGTCTCCAGCCCGGAGCCCTCCACCCAGACGCGATCCGTCCCGCAGATCTCGGTCGCCAGCGCGATCATCCGCTCGCGGATCAGCCTCGGCTCCGTCTCGATCGCGACCACCTCGCTCAGCTCCAGAAACGGCCGGGAGGTCGCCTCCGCCGGGTCGTGGTGGTGGGATCCGTTCGTCTCGGCATTGCCGTTGATCATCGCTCGCTCGCGGGTCGGGTCACGTTCGGGAGGGGATCGACCGGCAGCCCTCATCCGCCGGGTCCGTCCTCCCAAGCCTAGGTCGCGATCGGGGCCCGAACCGGGGAATTCCCCGGGACGTTGCCCGGAGGCGACAGCCGCCGGGGACTCGCAATCGGCCGGATGTTGTCGTATGGTCGCCTCGGGCGACGCGAGCGACCAATCCGCCCGGATTCCCCGAACGAACCCGATCCCCGACCATCCCACGCCAGCGGAGACGCCGACCCATGTCCATGCCTCAGGATCTGACCAGGCGCGACGCCCTCAAGGCCGCCGCCACCGCAGGGGCCGCCGCCCTCGGCCTCGGCTCGTTCCCCGACCTTGCCCGCGCCGTCGAGGACGGCCCGGCGGTCAAGAACGGACGGATCCGCCAGTCGATCGTACAGTGGTGCTTCGCCAAGTACTGGGAGCCCGAGCCCATGGCCGCGCTGGCCAAGGCCCTGGGCTGCGGCAGCATCGAGCTCATCGAGCCCAAGTACTTCCCGATCCTCAAGAAGCACGGCCTCGAATGCGCCATCGGCACCATCGACATGGCGCCCGACGCTCCGTTCGTCCGCGGGTTCAATAACCCCAAGCACCACGACGCCGTGATCAAGGCCACCACCGACGCCATCGATGCCTGCTCGGAGTACGGCTACAAGAACGTCATCGCCTTCACCGGCATGGCCGACGGCATCCCGCCCGACGTCGGCGCGGACAACTGCGTCGCCGGGTTCAAGAAGATCCTCGGCCACGCGGAGAAGAAGAAGGTCACGCTCTGCCTGGAGATGCTCAACACGCGGGATTCCAGCCACCCGATGAAGGGGCACCCCGGATACCAGGGCGACCACACCGAGTACTGCATCGACATCATCAAGCGGGTCGGCTCGCCCAACCTCAAGCTGCTGTTCGACTTCTACCACGTCCAGATCATGGACGGCGACGTCATCCGCCGGCTCAAGCAACACAAGGACTACATCGGCCACGTCCACACCGCCGGCAACCCCGGCCGCGGCGAACTCGATGAGAACCAGGAGATCGCCTACCCCGCCCTGATGCGCGCCCTGCTGGAGATCGGCTACAAGGGCTACGTCGGCCAGGAGTTCATCCCGAACCGCGACCCCCTCGCCGGCCTCCGCCAGGCCATCTCGCTCTGCGACGTGTGATCACCCATTGAACACGGTCGCATCGATATCGCAATCCGGGCGCGGAGCCGGAAGCGCTGGGCGCGAGCCTCCAGACCCCGCCCCCTCATCGATCGAAGGAGACCAGCTCACCGGGTCTCCAGACCCGTCCGGGCCCAAATGCTCGAACGGGTCTGGAGACCCGGTTTCGCGGTTCGGCGCGGCAACGTTCCGGGCAGCATCGGGAGATGCTCGCCCAGCGCCGGGAGACTTGCCGATCCTGAGAGCCCGAGGAACGCAAATCACCTACAACCCAGCCCGCCAGCGGAGCCAGACGACGGCGACCCCGCCGGCCAGGAGCAGCAATCCGAGCAGCGTGAACCCGATCGCGGCATAGACCCGGAACACCCGACGGCAGCGTCGGCAGTAGAATTCGTAGGCCGGCTCACCCTGGTGGAACATCCACCCCCACTTCCCCTCCGCCCACTCGCCGCAGCGCCAGCATTCGTCCTCCATCGCGTCGCCCCCCAACTCGAACAAATCGGTGACGCGCCATCATAACGGAGCGGAGACGCCGAGAGGCCCCCCGCCGAGAGGCCATCATCGAACGGGTCTGGAGACCCGGTTTCACGGTACGGCGAGGCGGCGGTTGGGACGGCATCGGGAGATGCTCGCCCGGCGCTGCGTTGATTTCGCCATCGGGTCACGGCTTAACGGGAAGACAGGTTCTACCCTGGGAAGGGACCTCCCCGGCGGTCCCGGACGGGGTCGTGCGAGCATCGTCCAGGGCGCCGGGGAGGCGTGGGGCGGGATCGCGTTGTGTTTGCCTCAACGACGAGAATCATCCTATCAAGGTTCCTCACCGCGCCAAGGACTTAGTACACAATTCCGATTGTTTTTGTTGAGATCAAAAAAGTTAGGAAAAGAATCGGCGAAGGCCATGGGAGTCCGTAAGATCTCGGACAGGCGTCCGAACCAGATTCCGAGGGTCCGGGCCGACGGGAATCGATCGCGAGCAGGAGGTGCCGATGCGCGGGCGGATCAGTCCGGGTCCGGTGTTCGTGTACGAATCGATCCTCGCCGCCAGGCGGTGGCAGCACTATGCCGGCCGCGCGGTGTTCGTGCTCCTGATCCTGATCGGCCTCTGGATCGTCTGGAGCAACTCGGCCACGAACAACAGCGTCGCCGTCGCCACGCCGACGGGTCAGATCGTGTACCAGCAGACGACCTCGCTCCAGCAACTGGCGCAGGTCGGCGAGGGGTTCTTCTACACGCTGGTGATCGTGCAGCTCTCGATCGTGATGCTGGCGGCGCCGGCGGCCACGGCGGGCAGCATCTGCATCGACCGGGCCCGGGGCTCGCTGCTGCACGTGATGGTCACCGACCTCTCCGACTCCGAGATCGTCCTGGGCAAGATGGCCTCGCGGCTGGTGCCGACCCTCGGGCTGATCGCCGCCGCGCTGCCGGTCGCGTCCATCGGCGCGTTGCTCGGCGGCATCGACCTCGACGCCCTCACGGGCCTGATGGTGGTCTCGGTGGGCCTCGCCGTCCTGGGTTGCACCCTCTCGATGGCCGTCGCGCTCGTGGCGACGAAGGTCCATGAGGTTCTCATGGCGGTCTACCTGATCGAGGGGATGAGCCTGCTGATCGTCCCGTTCTGGCGAGGAGTGAGTTCGAAGACGATCCCTCCTCCCCCGGACGTCCTCGTGAAGCTCAACCCGTACGTGCTGGCGATCGCCCCGTACGCCTGGCCTCGGTATGTCGTCTGGAGCGACTTCGCGATCTTCGCGGCGTTCTCGCTGGCTGTCTCGGGCGTGCTCACGCTCATCTGCGTGTTGAGCCTGAGGAAGGTGGCGATGACCTCACCAGGCCACCGCAGGCGCTTCGCGTTTTTCGGGCCCCCGGCGTGGTTGACCCGCTACCAGGATCGCTCGGGGCCCACGCTCGACAGCAACCCCGTCCTCTGGCGGGAGTGGCATCGCAACCGCCCCTCTCGGTTCAGCCGGATGCTCTGGGCGTTGCTGTGGACCCTCACCTGGGGATCGGTCCTCATGGGGTTCGTCGAGTACCTGGCGATCCCGCCGGGCGTCGCGATGGCGCGAGGTGGGTTCATTGATATGGGGATGATCATCCAGATGCTCTTCGGCCTGCTCTTCTTCTGCGCCATGGCGCCGACCTCCCTCGCCGAGGAGCGGATGCGGGGAAGCCTCGACGTCCTGATCAGCACACCGCTGACCACCCGTGAGATCGTCGCCGGGAAGTGGTGGGGGAGCTTCCGGATGATTCTGCCGATCGCGATCCTGCCGGTCCTGATCATCGTCTTCTACAGCGCGGTTCTGCCGGCGATTGACCCCGCGATGGCGGGCATCGGCTTCGGGGAGCCGATCGTCCCCCTGAACCTCACCGATCGCATCGTCGCCACGCCGATCATGCTCGGGCAGTTGATGTCGACCGGAGCCCTGATCGCCAGCCTCGGGATCTGGCTCGCCACCCGGATCCAGCGAGTCGGCCGCGCGGTGACCGCCGGGGTGATTCTGTTCTTCGTGCTGGGAATCGGCTGGGCGATGATGATGGAACTGGTCGTCATGCCGCTCTATCACGAATTCTGGAGCGACAATCGGGGTTACGACCAGACGTTCATGAATGCGACGATGTCGGTCAGCCTGCTCGGGCCGGTGATCAGCCTGAGCAACCTCCAGCAGACCATGTTCGAGCCGAGGGAGTGGATCTGGGTGATGAACGCGGCAGGCTCGATCGTCAAAGGGTGCATCGCCCTCTTGCTCTTCAATCGCACCGTCCGTATCTTCGACCGCCACCTCGGCCGCGTCCCGGAAGGCGGGGCGCCCCTCCCCCGACGACGCCCCGAGTTCCCCGACACGCAGGCGGATCCCCTCCCGGCGCAACGCCTGGAACCCGCCTGACGCCAGCCCAGCCTCGCGAAGACCACGGCCCACCTCCGGGCCGTCCCGCCGACCATCCGCAACGCCCAGGGAGAGTCCCCTTTGAAGATCCAGGCGATCGAGGTCTGCCCCCTCACGGGCGCGACGGTCGACGGCGGCTGGCCGCAGGGCCACGAGCCGCAGGAGAATCTGCACACCCTCGTCCTCGTCCGCACCGACGAGGGCCTCGTCGGCCACGGGAGTTGCTTCACCTCCGGCAAGCTGATCGTCGGCGCGGTCGAGCTGCTCTGGCCGCTCCTGAAGGGCGAGTCGGCCGTCGAGCCCGAGCGAGTCTCCGAGAAGCTCCGGCAATCGAGCTTCTGGCAGGGCCGCGGCGGGTCGGTCGAGCACGCCATCAGCGGCATCGACATCGCCCTCTGGGACCTCATGGGCCAGGCCTGCCGCCAGCCGGTCTCCCGCCTCCTCGGCGGCGACTACCGCCGCACCATCAAGCCCTACGGCTCGATGCTGTTCGACGAGCCCGGCCCGCTCCGCAAGAGCCTCGAAAGCGTCGTCGCGCGCGGCTTCAAGGCGATCAAGCTGGGCTGGCGGCCCTTCGGGCGCCGGGACCGCAAGTTCGACGAACTCCTGGTCAAGACGGCCCGCGAGACCGTGGGCGAGGGCGTCGAGATCATGGTCGACGCCGGCGGGTCCGAGCAGTTCTGGCCGCACGGCACCAACTGGGCCCGCAACACCGCCGAGATGCTCGCCGACTACGCCGTCACCTGGTTCGAGGAACCCCTCCCGCCCGACGACATCGAGGGCTACATCGAACTGACCCGCGTCTCGCCCGTGCCGATCGCCGGGGGGGAAGTCCTCACACGTCGGCAGGCGTTCCAGCCCTGGATCGAGCGCCGGGCGGTGGACATCCTCCAGCCGGACTGCACCAAGAACGGCGGCCTGAGCGAGTCGCGCCGGATCGCCTGGAATGCGTTCGACCACAACGTCCAGGTCGTCCCGCACGGCTGGAACACGGCGATCGGCCTGGCCGCCGACCTCCAGTTCTCGGCGGCCATCCCGGTGGCCCGCTACGTCGAGTACCTGACCCCCTGCGCCTACATCGACGAGCTCGTGGCCGAGCCCTTCACCCTCGACGCCGAGGGACATCTCACCATCCCCGGCGCCCCCGGCCTGGGCGTGACCATCGACCCCGACCGGTTCAAACGCTTCTGCCCCGAACGCGTGGTCTTCTCATAAGAACAAGGATTGAACCGCAAAGACGCAAAGAGCGCAAAGAGCAAATCCTCATTAATTCTTATCCTTTGCGCTCTTTGCGTCTTTGCGGTTCAACCTGTTTTCCCCACCGAGGTAACTTCCCAATGACCGAGAATATCGTCACCCGCCGCTCCGTGTTGAAGGCCGTGGCGGCGGCGCCGTTCGTCTATCGGGCGCATGCGGCGAATGCGTCGCCGAATGAGACCGTGCTGCACGCCAGCATCGGCGCCAGCGGCATGGCCCTGGCCGACATCCGCTCGCTCAGCGCCGGCAAGCACCTCAAGCTCGTCGCCGTCGCCGAGGTCGACCTGCCCCGCGCCGCCGAGGTGAAGAAGCTCTTCCCCGACGTCAAGGTCTATCAGGACTGGCGCGAGCTGCTCGACAAGGAGAAGGGCCTCAACTCGATCAACATCTCGACGCCCGATCACATGCACGCGCCTGTGACCATGGCGGCGATCCAACGCGGGCTGAACGTCTACACCCAGAAGCCCCTGACCCAGACGATCTACGAGGCGCGGAAGCTCACCGAGGCTGCCAAGGCGAAGAAGATCGTCTCGCAGATGGGCATCCAGATCCACTCGCATGTGGTCCACCGCACGATCGTCGCCACGATCCACGCCGGGGCCATCGGCAAGGTCCGCGAGGTCCACACCTGGAGCGGCAAGTTCTGGGGCGACGACAAGCCGAAGCCCAAGCGCGTGGACAAGGTCCCCGAGGGGCTGAACTGGGATGCCTGGCTCGGCGTCGCGCCCGAGACCGATTATCTCTCGGGCTACTACCACCCCGGCAACTGGCGCAAGCGGCTGAACTTCGGCACCGGCACCTTCGGCGACATGGGCTGCCACATCCTCGACCCCGTCTATGGGGCCCTGGAACTCACGTCGCCCGAGTCCGTCCGGTCGTTCGGCGGCAAGCCCGTGGGCGAGAGCTGGGGGATCGACTCGAAGGTCCGCTACATCTTCCCCGGCACGAAGCAGACCACGAGCTTCCTGACCCTCTACTGGTACGACGGCAACGCCCGGCCGCCGGCGGAGATCAAGGAACTCATCGGCAAGCGTCCGTTCTCCGACCAGGGCTCGATCTTCATCGGCACCAAGGGCGTGCTCTACGCCCCGTACATCGCCCCGCCGATCCTGCTCCCCGAGAAGGATTTCTCGGGCTACAAGATGCCCGAGCCCGGCGGCAACGACCACTACCTCCAGTTCGTCGAGGCGGTGCGAGGCAACGGCAAGACCTCGGCCCCGTTCGAGTACTCCGGCCCCCTGACCGAGACCGTCCTCCTGGGCTGCCTCGCCACCCGCTTCCCCGGCACCACGCTCGACTGGGACACCAAGGCCATCAAGGTGACGAACGTCGCCGAGGCCAACGCATTCGTCAAGCGGACCTACCGCAAGGGCTGGGAAGTCGCCGGCTTCTGACGCAGTGTGCGGTGGTCGCGGACCATTGGTCCGCGACCACCGCACTGACGATACGCCCCGATGCGCGGGCGGTCCGCCGCATCGAACGCCATTGATGGTGCGGTGGACGCGGACATGGGTCCGCGTGGCAACATTCCCTACTCGAAATCCATACACAGTCATGTCTTCTCCATACCTCCTCTCCCTCATGCTCATCGCCGTCCTCCCCCAGGACGCCCCGAAAACCAAGGCCCAGCCGAAGGCCAAGACGGGCACCGCCGCGAAGGCCAGCCCGGCGGACACGGCGTGGACGGACATCCGCAAACTGACCATCGAGGGCCAGGGCTGGCCGGAATCGCAGCTCAAGGCCCCGTTCGACCGCCTGCCCGCGAAGGCCGAAGGCGTGGTGCGGCCGTCGGTCTGGGGCCTGGGCCGCAACTCCGCCGGCATCGCCGTGCGGTTCGCGAGCGATTCGAACCGGATCGAGGCCCGATGGACTCTCAACTCCAAGAACCTCGCCCTGCCCCATATGCCCGCGACCGGCGTCAGCGGCGTGGACCTCTACGTCAAGGGAGAGACCGGCCGCTGGCACTGGGTAGGCTGCGGATTTCCGTATGAACAGACCAACACCGCCACGCTCGTTTCCGGGTTGCCCAGGGGCCGGCACGAGTTCCTGATGTATCTGCCGCTCTACAACGGCGTATCGAAGGTCGAGGTCGGGGTGCCGCCCGGGTCGAAGGTCGAGAAAGCCGAGCCCCGCGCGGCCGATCGGTCGAGGCCGGTCGTCTTCTACGGCACCTCGATCACGCAGGGCGGCTGCGCCTCGCGGCCGGGCATGGTCCACACCGCGATCATCGGCCGCGCCTTGAATGTTCCCGTGATCAACCTCGGATTCTCCGGCAGCGGCCGCCTCGACCCCGAACTCGCCCCCCTGCTCGGCGAGATCGACGCCTCGGTCTATGTGCTCGACTGCCTCCCGAACCTGAATGGCAAGGAGACCGCCGAGCGCGCCGAGCCCTTCGTGAAGGCCCTGCGCAAGCTCAAGCCCGACACGCCCATCCTGCTCGTCGAGGACCGCTACTACACCAACGGTAGCGTCCTCGCCGGCCCGAAGAAGCACAACGACGACAACCACGCGGCCCTGCGTGCAGCCTACAAGTCCCTCAAGGACGCCGGCGTGCCGAAGCTGTTCTACCTCGAAGGCAAGGACCAGCTAGGCGACGACGGCGAGGGGACCGTCGACAGCTCGCACCCCACCGACCTCGGCTTCCACCGAATGGCCGATGTCTTCGGCGCGGAGCTTGTGAAGATCCTCGGCAAGAAGTAAGGCTGCGGCGGCACGTCGTCTGCAAGGGATGGTCGACGCACCTGGCCTCTTGATCAAAACGCGCACGCACCTGGACTCTTCGATTCGAAGCCCCTCCCCGGTTGCTCGGGACAGACCGGCACGATCTATGCAAATAGATCCGTCCCGGGATGTTCCGGCCAACCGAGGAGGGGCGTTGTCATGTCGAAGAATGGATCGATCGAGGTCACCGGCCGCAACGGCCTGCGGGGCGTCTGGTGCCGGCCGGAAGGAGAGGGTGCCCCAACGGCCGAGGAATGGGCCGACATAAGGCTCGAAGACGGCCGCCGGCTCAGCCTCCCAGGGCGCCTGCTCGAACGCCTGGAGGACGGCACCTTCGCCATCCCCCTCGGCCCAGAGGACCTGCCGCCCCAGGGCGGTTCGATCCAGAGTACGGCCAATCTCGAAACCCTTGAACGGATCATCCCTGTCCTGGCCGAGCAGGTCGAGGTCGGCAAGCGCCGGGTCCAGACCGGCAGGGTCCGGATCCATAAGTCGGTCGAGACCCAGGACCACGTCGTCGACATGCCCCTGCTGCGCGACGAGCTGGAAATTGAACGCGTGCCGATGGATCAGATCGTCGACGGCCCCGTCACCATCCGCGAGGAGGGTGATACCCTGATCGTCCCGCTCCTGGAGGAGGTGCTGGTCGTCGAGACGAAGATCCGCGTGCGCGAGGAGCTGCGGATCACGCGAAAACGGGTCGAGCAGCACGCGCCGCAGACCGTCCGGCTGCGTCGGGAGACGGCGACGGTCGAGCGCGAGCCGGCGACCCGTGAACCGATGAAGAATTCTTGAACATTCTTGGCATCGAGTTTGCCCCAATCCATGGTCACTGGCCCTCCGCGTCCGGGGGGCATTCCGCGAGGAGGAGGAGGCAACCATGGCACGCGAGACCAAGAATCAAGAGCATGTGGATAAGACGTCCGAGATGAAGGGCGTCGCCGGGACGGCCGGCGGCGGCACCGCCGGTGCCCTGGCCGGCGCGGGCATCGGCGCGGTCGCGGGGGGGCCCATCGGGGCGGCCGTGGGCGCCGCCATCGGGGCCGTCGCCGGGGCGGCCGGCGGCGCGGCGATCGACTACGAATCGCACAAGGACGACTTCTACAACGACTGGGACGCCCAGGGCTACCGCGAGAGTTCCTCGTGGAAGCAGGCCGAGCCCGCCTACCGCTATGGGTGGGAGAGCTACGACACCGGCAACCACGCGGACTGGGATTCGGCCCGCAGCTCGCTCGCCAAGTCGTGGTCCGGCAAGGGCGACTGGGACACCTACGAGCCGATGGTCCAGCGCGGCTGGCTGGCCCGCTCCCAGGCTCAGGTCGACCGGGGAGCCGAGGCCGTCGTCCCGATCGTCGAGGAGGAGGTCACGGTCGGCAAGCGGAAGGTCAAGAAGGGCGGCGTGAAGGTCGAGACCAGCGTCGTCGAGACCCCCGTCGAGGAGACCATCCACCTCCACGACGAGAAGGTCAAGGTCCACCGACGCGTGGCCAATCGCCCCGTCGAGGCCGGCGACCTTGCCGCGTTCGAGGAGGGTACCATCGAGGTCGACGAGACCGCCGAGGAGGCCGTCGTCTCGAAGAAGGCCCGCGTGGTCGAGGAGGTCGTCATCAAGAAGGAAGGCCAGGACCGCTCCGAGACCGTCCGCGAGACCGCCCGCCGCACCGACGTCGAGGTCCACTCCACCGGCTCGACCGAGGTCGTCGACGAATCCAGCAAGACCCGCAAGCGCAAGTGATCGTCGGTTGCGACGCGACGCGGCCGATCGGGCCGCGTCGCGTCGCAGCGTCGTCTCAGTCTTCCGACCCGCCGCCCAGGCCCGCGACGCCCACGCGGTGGCAGTAATCGCCCAGGGTCTCGCCCGGGGTGCGTTCGGCCTTGAAGCGGTCGAACACCTTGCCCAGCTCGACCGGCACCTGGTCGAACGGGACATAATCCTTGAACACCACGTTCAGGCGATCCCCGGTCGTCCGGCCGCCGAGGAAGATCGTATAAGTGCCGGGGCCGGGCGAGCCGTCCGCCGCGCGGGTGGCCGAACGCCCCACCAGGCCGATGTCGGCGTTGTAGGGGCGGGCACAGCCGTTGGGGCAGCCGGTCATCCGGACCGTGAACCGCTCGTCTTCGAGGCCGACGCGGGCCAGTTCCTTCTCCAGGTGATCCATCACGGTGGGCAGCGCACGTTCCGCCTCGGTCACCGCCAGCCCGCAGGTCGGCATCGCCGGGCAGGCCATGGACCACCGCCGGACGGTGGAAACCTGCTCCACCTTCGCGATCCCGTGCTCCTCCAGCAACGTCTCGATCGCCGCTTTGTTCGCCGGGTCGATCTCGGTGAGCAGGATCGACTGCTGGCACGTCAGACGAGCAGGAGTTCCATAGGTCTCGAAGTACTTGCGCAATCCCGTGACGAGGTGAAGATCTCCCTCATCCTTGATCCGACCGTTCTCGACCGGGATCCCCAGGAACAGCTTGCCGTCGCCCTGCTCGTGCCAGCCGAGGTGGTCGTCGACGTCGGTCACGAAGACGGGCTTCGGGTCCTCCAGCGCACGGCCGAGATACTCCTCGACCTTCGCCCGGAAGGCCGGCATGCCCCAGTCGTGGATGATGTACTTGAGCCGCGCCCGCTTGCGGTCCGAGCGGTTGCCGAAGTCGCGGTAGACCTTGATGATCGCCTCGCCGATCGTCAGCAACTCCCCGCGCGGGACGTAGCAGACCGGCTGCGCCAGGTACGGGAACGTCTTGTCCGCGCTCGGCGTCGTGCCCAGGCCGCCGCCGGCGAGGACGTTGTAGCCGACGAGTTTCCCGTCCTCGACGATCGCCAGGTAGCCGAGGTCGTTGGCGTGGACGTCGGTGCAATTGTCTTCGGGCAGGGCGAAGGCCGTCTTGAACTTGCGCGGCAGGAACGCCTTGCCGTAGATGGGTTCGACCTCGTCGTCCCCCGCCGTCGGCACCAGGGCCGGGCCGGGCTCGGGGAGCAGCGGGTTGTCGATCTTCTCGCCGTCCAGCCAGACGTCGTAGTAGCTCGACGCCCTGGGGGCGAAGTGCGAGGCGAAGGCGTCGGCGTCGGCCTGGATGGCGTCGCGGACGCCGTCGCGCAGCGGGGCGGGACAGGCGAGCACGTTCCGCTCGACGTCGCCGCAGGCGGCCAGGGTCGAGAGCAGCACCTCGTTGATCGTGCGGATCGTCGCCTTCATGTCCTCCTTGAGGACCCCGTGGAGCTGGAACTCCTGACGGGTCGTGATCCGCAGCGTGCCGTTGCCGACGGTGTTCGCAAGCGTATCGCACGCAAGATATTGCGCCGCCGTGCACTTGCCGCCCGGCATCCGGACCCGGATCATCACCCGGTAGTCCTTGTCGAGCCCCTCGCGCTTGCGGATCACCCGGACGTCGCGGTTATCCTGCTGGTAGGAGCCGTGGAACTTGAGGACCGTCACGGCGTCCTCGGTGAAGTGGTCGAGGTCGTTGCGGACCTCCTCGTAGACCAGCGTCTTGAGGTACTGGCTGGCGATCTTGATGGCCTCGACCTTACTCGGGGGCTTATCCCCCCCCTGCACCTTCGGCTCCATCGACCCTCGCCTCCTGACCCCGTCGTGCAAGAATGATCGGTAATCTCATCAAGATAGAGAACAATCCGATTGTAGACAGTTCCCCCCCCCATATCAATCGGAACGCCCCCCCGCCCCCGCGACCCCGATCGCAAACCCCCTCCCCCCAACGCCTCACCCCCCCAAACCCGTCCCGAACCCGTTTTCCGAAACGAACCCAATTCACGTTAACCCCTTTCACCCTTAACCCCCAACATTCCCGGAACCCCATCTTCCCCGCGACTCCCTGAACCCCATCCGATATCTCGTCCGACGAAACGAACCCAATCCTCCCCGACCCCATCCCAAACCCGCGACCACCGTTTCTCCGAAACGAACCCAATTCGACGCATCTGCCCGTCTGGAAAGGGCTTAACGATCAACACTCCGAAGTCAAACCGAACCACCCCAAGTTGCCAAAGAGCAAGCAGTCCGCGCAGAGGGCGCAGTCCACCATGATTAGACGCCACTCGATTCAACTTGTTCGACCCAACTTGCGAAAAAATCCCGACTCGCCCGACCAACCCTCACGACCCACGCAGAGCATCCGCCCACGTCCGAGCGTCGCGCAGCCGTTCGGCGATCGTCTCCAGCTTTTCGCGGTCGTCCAGCTCGCGCAGGAAGTCGCTCGTGGCCCGATCCGGCTCGCCGAGCCATTTGCCGCCCAGTCGCAGAACCAGCCCCCGGGCCTCCTCGACCTGCCCGAGCTGGACCCCTTCCTGGACCGCCGCCTGCCAGGTGCTCGATTCCTTCATCGCCCCAACCCCCTTCAGCAACTCGTCCACCAGAGCGGCCGGATACTTCAAACCCATCAGGACCCAGCTCGCGGCCCAGAGCCGCTCCAACTGCCCCGGGGCCGCCTCAGCCCGGAACCGCCGGTCCATTCGACGCACCACGTCCGACGGATCCGCCCTATGCAGGTTGGACAGCGGTGCGAGGGGTAGTACCCCCACCCCGCACGCCAGGATCCGCTCCAGCGGCAACTCCCAGGGCCGGATCACCCGGTACTCGAAGTCGATCGACCCCGGCATCGTCAATCGCCCGTTGAGTTCCCGGCCGTCCGCCTCGGGTCTCAGTAGCACGACGACGCTACGGACCGGCAACCTGTGCCGTTCGATCAGAAGCGCATTATAACCAAGAAGCCGATAGACGAGGTGCGGATCCCGGCTCGACTGGAATTCCATGTGCACGAGCGACGGCCGCCGCCCCGGCAAGCGCAGGACGCGGTCGGCCATCTTGGTGATCGTCGATAAATCCGCATCGACCAGTTCCACCCGCTTCCGGCCCCGCCAACCCATCAGGTCGAGCCAATCGGCCGGAGCGATCTCGATCAGCGCCTTGGTCGTCGCGTCGTAGGGCATGCTCAACGTCCGACTCCCGATGGGGCATGCGAGACCGAGTTCCCTGTTCAAAGGAGTAGGTCACGATCACCGATGCGCCAAATCGAGCCCCTTGCATTCAGGAGTCATCCAACCGATATGCTGCAGCCCACTCCCCGGATGACTGAGGAACAACTCCTGTAGTAACATGGTTCATGAGGACGCGATGGCCTGAGAGCACCATTACGCTGTTAACGAGTGAAGCCATGTCACCTGATGAGCCAACGGCTTCCGAGAATGACTCGGCTCGCGACAAAACTATGGAACTCACCCAGGCTCATGCCCCCTTGCAGAATGAGACGCTGGATCATGGGACGACCTCGAATGAACTGAGGGTTACGGATTCGGGTAGAGGAGCATCTGCCCCCGTGCCGACAATTCCTGGTTACGAGATCGAAGGCGAACTCGGCCGCGGCGGTATGGGGGTGGTGTACAAGGCGCGGCAGGTCCGACTGAACCGGACCGTCGCGCTCAAGATGATCCTTGCGAGCGAACATTCCGGGCCCGAGGCGGCGATACGGTTCCTGGCCGAGGCTGAGTCCGTTGCCAAGATCCAGCATCCAAACATCGTGCAGATCTTTCACATCGACGAACACGCCGGCCACCCGTTCTTCGAAATGGAGTATATTCCAGGCGGCAGTCTAGCCGACCGGCTCGACAATACCCCTCAGCCACCACGCATCGCGGCCCGGTTGGTCGAGATCCTTGCCCGCGCAATGGCATCGGCGCATAACGCCGGGGTGGTGCATCGCGACCTCAAGCCCGGCAACATACTGCTTTCTGGTGATGGAACGCCGAAGGTCGCCGACTTCGGCCTTGCAAAGTGTCTGGGTGTCGCCTCCGGACTGACCGCAACAAATGCCATCATGGGGTCGCCCAGTTACATGGCACCCGAGCAAGCAGAGGGCAAGACCAAAGATGTCGGCCCCCTAGCCGACCTGTACGCCTTGGGCGCTATTCTCTACGAACTCCTGACCGGCCGCCCTCCATTCCGAGGGGCAACGGTCCTTGACACACTCCAGCAGGTTAAGACATCCGAACCTATTGGGCTGAGCCCCGATTTTTGGTCCAGCAGTTATGGGAGTTCTCACCGGATTTTGTTCATGTGATCCGGACTGACAATCCTCACGCCTTCTCGCCCGGCCGGACCTCGCACGACTCCGCGAATTCCCTCGGGGTCCGGTAGCCCAGCGAGCTGTGTGGCCGGACCGTGTTGTACTCGCGCACGAACCACGAGGCCCTGGCGCGGGCGTCGGCCACGTCCTCGAACTCGTGACGCTCCAGGAACTCGTCCCGCAGCCGGCTGTGGAACGACTCGATGTAGCCGTTCTGCCACGGGCTCCGCGGCGACACCGGGATCGGCTCCGTCCCCGCCTTCTTGAGCCAGCCCGTCAGCGCCTCGCAGACGAACTCCGAGCCGTTGTCGCTGCGGATCGAGCGGGGCAATCCCCGCCGGCCCGCCACCCGCGCGATCGCCCGGCGGACGTCGCCGCCGGTCATCGCCGCGGCGGCGTGCAGCAGCAACAGCTCCCTGGTGTATTCGTCCACCAGGGTCAGCCACTTGAGCGGGCGTCCGTCGGCGGTGCGGTCCAGGATGAAGTCGCAGGTCCACACGTCGTTGCGCGACTGTGCCGGCCTGGCCGCGCAGGCATTGGCCGCCGAGCCCGGCTTGGGGCCGAGTTTCCTGGGGGATTTCCGCCGGATCGGCCGCGTCAGGCCGAGGTCACGCCAGAGCCTGCGGACCCGCTTGAGGTTCGCCGACCAGCCCCCGCGCGAGAGCATGCGGTGGACCCGTCGGTAGCCGAAGCGCGGGTGCCGCCGGGCCAGGCGGCGGATCTCGCGGATCAGGGGCGGCTCGTCGGGGCGGGGCCGGGGCCGGTAGCGCAGGGTCGAACGCGACCGCCCCATGAGCCTCGCGGCGTGCCTCTGGGACAGCCCTCGCTCCTCGACGAGGTAGCCGGCGACGGCGCGCTGCTGGGCCGGGGTCACCACTTTTTTTTGGCGACGTCCTGGAGGATCTGTCGGTCGACCATCAGGTCGGCTACGATCCGCTTCAGCCGCTCGACCTCGGCCTCGAGCTCGCGACAGCGTCGCTCGGCGCGGTCCTTCTCGGGGGCGTCGCGCTGCCTCCAGCGGTAGTAAGTCGTCTCGGCGATGCCCGCCTTGCGGCAGACGTCGGCGACCGTGAGCCCCCTGGCCAGCTCGCGGTCGAATTCCTTGATCAGCCTCGCCACGTCCTCCGCCGAATGCCGCTTCCGCATGGTGCCCTCCCGGGGCTACTCTACCGGGAGACTCCCATAACGGCTGGACCAAATTTCGGGGCTCAGCTCATATCGCCCCGTCCCGTCTCGTACCCGGCATCCCCCGCGACATCGAGACAGTAACATTCAACTGCCTTCAGAAAGATCCCCATCGGCGGTACAAGAATGCCCTCGAACTTGCCGACGACCTCCGTCGCTTCATAGATGACGAACCCATCCTCGCTCGTCCTATTGGCTCCACCGAACGCAGTTTGCGATGGTGTCACCGCAACCCCATCTTGGCAAGCTCACTATTTGCAACGGCGTTGGCTCTGTCGGCGGCTGTAAGCGTATCGATTGCATTCGCCTTGAATCAAGCCGAGACCATCCATGAGTCGAATCTACGCCTGGCAGAACTTGAATATGATCGCGGACGAGCGGATTGCGAGAAAGGCGATATCGGTGTTGGTTTGTTGCGAATGGTGGAGAGTTGGCGTATGGCAAAGGCAGCCGGGAACCGCGGAGTAGGTAGAGAACAGAGTGCAAGAGCGAGCATCGCGGCGTGGGAAGAACGATTGCCGAAACTGAAGGCTGTTTTCAGTCATTCTGATCGCATTCGTGCAGTTGCATTCAGCCCAGATGGCCAACTACTTGCCACGGGTGGCGACGACAGAACCGCACGTCTATGGGATGCCTCGACCGGCCAATCGAAAAATATCGAACTCAAACACTCAAAAACAGTGTCTTCACTTGAGTTTAGCTCGGATGGAACAATGATTGTAACTGGCTGTGACGATGGCGTCGCTAGAGTTTGGAACACAACGACCGGCACATCAACGAGGCATTCTTTCAAACAACCAGGAGCCGTGATGTCAGTCGAGTTTTCACCAAGTAATGATTGTATTGCAACAGGATCTAGCGATAGAGCCGCTCGCATTTGGGACATGAGGTCTGGAAAAAGAATTGGTGGTGAAATGCTGCATGAAGGCCCGGTTTCCTCGGTTGCATTCAGCCCCGATGGCAGAAGTCTACTAACAGGCTCATATGACCGAAGTGCCAAACTCTGGGACCTGTCAACATTCAAAGAAAAAATCACATCACTCAAACACAATGACATGGTAATGTCGGTTGATTTTGGGCCAGATGGGCGGCGACTATTGACTGGTGGACAAGAATCAAACGCGTACGTTTGGGACATGAGCAGTGGAAGGCGAACAGTAAGAGTTACGGAACACAATGGATGGATTCTCGCCGCATCGTTCAGTCCCGACGGCGAGTACTTTGCAACCGGCAGCATGGATTCAACTGCTCGCTTGTGGGAAACCGCGACCGGCAATCCGTACGGCAGAGCACTTTATCACCAAGGTGGTGTTCGAGCCCTGAAGTTCAGCCCAAATGGTGATAGCTTATTAACCGGTAGTCACGATCGATCAGCCCGACTCTGGGACCTTGCGTTCGACAGACAGGCGAATCAGCTCAAATTAAAGCACGATGACCAAATACTTCAATCCGTTTTTAGTCCTGACGGTGCGACTATTGCCACTGCAAGTCATGACAAAACCGTTCGATTTTGGGATAGCTCAACCGGCCTTCAACTGAGAGATAGCATAGTTCTTGATTCATGGGTTTGGGGAATTGCTTTTGGCAAAGATGGAAACAGTATCGTTACTGCAAGTGATAATGGAAAGGCGGAAATCTGGAACACCAACAACGGTCAGAAACTTGGATCTCCTATGACTCATGAAGGGGCGGTCTGGGGAGTAGCCGTTAGTCCAGACGGCTTGTCGATTGCTACCGCCGGGTTCGACCGGAAAGCCAAATTATGGAGCACTGAAGATGGACAACTGAAGGGCAGAGTTATGGAGCACCAAGATGAAGTTTATGGTGTGACTTTTAGCCCTGACGGTCGATACTTGGCAACCGCTTGCTACGATCGTACCGCTCGACTCTGGGATGCTCGGACTGGCGAGCCGATTCCCAAAATATTCTCTCATCCAGATGGTGTCACTTCTGTTGCATTTAGCCCCGACTCTTTGAGTTTATTAACAGCAGCCCAAAATGGCCAGGCCAGAATATGGAGTGTTGAGAGCGGGGCGTTGAGCGTTTCCTTGATCTCTCAAGGAAGTGCCGTTTGGTGGGCATCGTTCAGTCCGGATGGAAAAACCGTTCTGACTGGAACAGAGGATGGAAAGGTCAGGCTCTGGGATGCCTCGTCTGGGCTGCCGATGGGCGAGATTCTTAGCCACCAAGGACGCGTATGGCATACGGGGTTCAGTCCAGATGGAAAGAGAGTCATAACTTGTGGAGTAGATAAAACCGCCATGGTCAAGAATGTTCCACAAGCACTCCCCGACGACCTTGAACGTGTTGCTACCTGGGTTGAGGTAAGTACAGGATTGACTCTGTCCGAATCGGGCCGCATCCGTGTCTTGGACAATCCAGAGTGGCTTGAACGCCGAGACAGACTGAAGCAGATCGGTGGTTGGCCGGTGACCGAGTGATCCCCTTAAAGTCAGCCAGTTGGTTCAACATAAAAGCAAACACAGAAGGCAGTAATCATCAAAAATAATCGATCAACTATATGAAATCTAATAACTGACACAAAAGAGACAATCACCGGGCTGCGGCGAACAGTTCGGGGCCGGAGGATGGCATTAAACAATCCTCCCGGACAGAGAAGCCGGGAAGGGCAACGGTGGGAGCCGTTGGTGTTTGCGTGGTTCGCCGTCCCAGGGTTGCCACCCTGGGCTACCATCTTCCGCCCTTCCAGGGCTTGGGGAGGGCGGTAGGATGGTGGTGGGTTGTTGCGATGGCGGGCGGCGGGATGGGAAATCCGAGGGCGGGGATGGGAGAGGATCATGGTGGATCGGTCGTGGTTCGAGGCGCGGCCGGGGGCGGAGGGGATTGGGGCGGTGATGGGGCCGGGGTTTGAGGCGGTGTGGCGGACGGAGTTTGGGGGGCCGGGGTTCTGGGTACTGGATCTGGGGGCGGGGGTGCATTCGACGGGGTTGCGGCGGGCGATGCTGGGGGTGCGGGATGGGTTGAATGCGGAGGCGGGGCGCAGGGGGTTGGAGGGGTTCGTGGTGCGGTCGCTGGGGCGGTTCGATCAGCAGGTGACGACGCGGTTTCATCTGGATGGGGCGCCGGAGAGGTCGTTGCTGGTGCTGGGGTATGAACCGTCGACCGTCGTGAGCCGGCTGGCGATGGCGGACTATACGCGTTGCGCCCACGACCTCGGGCTGGAGCCCCGGCGGTTCCTGGACGAGTTCAACCCGATGTTCCGGGCGGGGGAAGAGCGCCTGGCGCCTTACGTCACCGAGGTCCCCCCCGCCCCGCCGGGTCACAGCCGGATCGTCCTCATCAACAACTCCTGCCTCCCCCACGACCCGGTCCTCAAGAACCCCCTGGGCGTGCTCCACAAGGCCGAGATCCCCGAGCCCGACCCGTCGAAGTCGCGGGTCATCAACTCGATGATGCTGGCCGTGGGCGTGCCGGAGGAGGTCACCCGGGCGCAGGAGGAGGCGTTTGTGATGTCGGAGGAGGTCCGGCGGGGGTATTGACGCCTGCGGGGCGGCGTCGGGGCGAGATCAGGCCCGTCGGCGGCGCCAGGCGAGCCCGGCGAGGCCCAGCGCGCCGGTGGCGGCCAGGGTGAGGCTCGAGGGCTCGGGGACCGCCTGCTGGATGGTGGGCTCGGCGTAGAGGAAGTCGTCCATCACGACGACGTCATCGACCGGATTGCCGAGCTGGCCGTTGGCGACGATCGTGTTGCCACCCGAGGTGATCCGGACGCGGCCGATCCGCTCGCCGGCGTCGGCCACGCCCCCGAGGAAGCTCAGCCCCTGGTTGCCGGAGACGAGGGCGGAGCGGCTGAAGATCAGGACGTTGTTCTGGTCGAAGAACTCGACCTTCGTGAGATTGGCCACCTCGACGTCGGTGAAGATGACGCCGAACGCGCTGGTGGTGGCCGCGGTGGTCGTGCCGGGGAGGAAGAAGTTCACGTCGGTGATCGGGCTGTTGACGGCCGTGAAGAGCTTCTGCGGGCTGAAGGTGCGGAAATCGGCCGGGAAGCCGAACAGCGTGGGGGCGCTCCCGCCGGCACTGGCGCTGACGAGGAATCCCGTGCCCGGGGTGGTGAGGACGACGCCGCGGGGCGAGTTGACGTTGAAGAAGTTGCCGGGGAGCGGGTTGGGATCGGAGAAGGCGTCGGGGACGCCGTCCCAGTTGATCTCGCGACGCAGGCCGCCGAAGGAGCCATTGGCCCCTGCGACGCTGCCGCCGCCCACGGCCGCGCGGAAGGCGTCGCGGGTGGCCGTGTTCGACGCGGCGTCGGGCCCGGCCGCCTCGAAGAGGATGATGCTGGCCGAGGCGGGCGTCGCGAGCAGGACCAGGGCGAGGCATGCGTAGGAGAGGCGTCGCATGGCAGGGGCTCCGTCGCGCGATGGGAGGGCCTCCCGCGAAACGCGGGATGGCGAACCGGACACCATAACCCTGTCGCCCGCTGCAATCCAACGAAATCAAGGATTTGGCAGGGACACATTTGAATTTTCTGTGGCCAGTACCGCCCGGGGGCCAACACCGGGGTCGAGGGGCCAAGGCAGCGTCTGTCCGCGCTTTCCGCACTGCTTCCGTTATGACCCGATCCGCATGCATCCGCCGGGCATGCTCCACGTCGAACGGTATTCCGGGGCGAACGCCCCTGGCTTCGGACGGTCGCCCGTTCCGGGCTGGGGATGGCGAATGTGGCTTGGGATGTCGGGCCTCTACCCGTTAGGGGGTGGTGGGGTCCACTCGTTTGGCGGGATGCGGAACGCAAAGGGTTGAAGGACAAGGGGCTGGGCGAAATCTTGGTGGCCTCGCGGCGATGGGTCGGTAGACTGGAGGGGGAGGGAACGGACGACCGGACCTCCCCGGGGGGCCGTAGGAGATGGCGCGTTATCATCAGGTGGGGCCCAAGAGGGCGAGGATGTATGAGGTGATCTTGCCGAAGAAGCTGGGCTACTTCGGCAAGGTGCAGGAGGTGCTGGAGGACCTGTTCCGCGAGGCGGCGGTGCGGGCGGTTCCGTTCGTGAAGAAGTCGATCGCGAGGCGGAGGAAGGCGGATCCGGACTTCGACGAGTCGACGTGGGTCCGGACCCTGTGCGAGGCGTCGCGGGGGTACTCGATCTACGAGATGGACGGCCGGTACCTCTCGCCGAACGGGCCGATCGACGAGCGGGTCCTGGTCATCCGATTCATCTTCCACGACTTCGGGCCGAACCTTCAGCCGGATCCGACGACCGACTTCCTGGCGGCGTCGCTCGAAGTGGTGAACCACCTCGTGGCCCACCGGTTCGCCGAGGAGCTGGGGGTCGAGGAAGAGATCTGGTTCCTGGAATACCCCAACACCCAGCTCGCCATCTGGCGCAGGGATGATCTGTCGCCCGGCCCCAAACGCAAGGCATCGAAACCGAACAGGACGAAACCATCGTGATCCGAAACGTCATCAATCCGAGCCCGTCGAGTGCGCTTGATGCGTTGATCGAGCGGTACGAGGTCGGCGGGCACGTCCTGCGGCTGGCGGTCCGCGACCTGACGCCGGAGCAGCTCCAGGCCCGCCCGGGCCCGGAGCCCTGGAGCATCGCGGAGGTGGTCGGCCACCTGGCGGATTCGGACCAAATCCTCTCGAACCGGATGAAGTGGGTCATCGCCGAGGAGAACCCCGCCCTGCCCTACGCGGACGAGACCGCCTGGGTCGAGCGGCTGCGCTCGCACGACGTGGACGTCAACCTGTGCGTGGATCTGTTCGACCTGAACCGCAAGGCGATGACGCGGGTGCTGCGCAGCCTGGACGCGTCGGACTTCGCCCGCGTGGGCCAGCACGCCACGCGCGGGCGGGTGACGCTGGCCGAGCTCGTGGTGACGACCGCGAGCCACCTGGACCATCACCTACGGCACCTCTACAGCAAGCGATCGCGGCTGGGTGTGGCGGTGCAGCCGAGGTACACGCGGGAGCAGAATCAGTAGATCGAAGGCCGAAGACGTTTGGTTTCTTTCATTCTCTCAAGTCGGAACCTGACAATGGGTCGATTGTTCGCCGGGACGCAGTGGGACCGCCCGCCGACGTGCGAGCGTTGCGGGAAGCTGGAATCCGAGTGCGAGTGCCCGCCGCCGGCGGTGGAGCCCTTGCGGATCCCCCCGGAGCAGCAGACGGCGCGGGTGGGCCGGGAGAAGCGGGTGAAGGGGAAGGTGGTCACGGTCGTCTCGGGCCTGCCGGCCGAGGGAAACGACCTGGTCGCCCTGGCCGCGACGCTCAAGGCCCGCTGCGGCGCGGGGGGGACGGTCAAGGACGAGCAGATCGAGATCCAGGGGGAGCACCTGGATGCGGTGGAGTCGGCGCTCAAGGCCCTGGGGTACAAGGTGAAGAGAAAGTGACAGGATTGAACCACAGAGGCACAGAGATCACGGAGGAAGGATTGGAGATATTCTGAGGAAGTCTTACTGAGATTCGAGTTGCTTCCGATGGGTCCGGATGTAGGACGTCGGGACGACGACCTCGATGGCGTGGGGGACGGCCTCGATGATCCAGGGGCTGGCGAGGCCGGCGGAGGCGACGAGGCCGCCGGGGTCGCCGTCGAGCTGGACGGGGACGACCGCTTCGGCCGAGATGGCGACCTTCCTCACGCGACGGTGCTGCACGTCCGGGCGGTTCAGGTGCTGCCGCCAGAGGACGAGCCAGAGGTAGTGCAGGGCGCGCAAGGCCCCGGCGTCGCGGAAGACGACGAGGTCGAGCCAGCCGTCGTCGCCCAGGGCCGAAGGGGCGAAGGGGAGCCCGAGGGCGTAGCGAGGCAGGTTGAAGAGGAAGGCCGTCGTGCCCACGAGGGTCTCGGCTTCGTCGATCCCCTGGGCGTCGCCGGCCTCAATGGTGGCACGGATGGGCGGGAACGGATAGGTGAAGCTGGAGACGAGGACGGGCTCGACGTAGGCCGCGCGGTTGGTCGGGCGGACGCGGCCGGTGCGGACCCGGGCCTTGTGGTGGCGGGTGACGACGTCGGCATCGAACCCGAACCCGGCCATGAGCGAGAACAGCCGGCCGCCGGCCACGCCGAGGTCCAGGGGCATGACCTTGCCCTGGTAGATCGTCTCGGCGAGGGATTCCGCCCTGCGGCGGAAGCCGAAGTGCCCGGCGAAGAGGTTTTCCGTCCCGGCCTTGAGGACGCAGATCGGAGCGCCCGGACGTTCGTTGATGAGTCCCGAGACGGTGCCGTCGCCGCCGGCGGCGACCACGGCCCGGCAGGTCGGATCGACCCGGGATTCGGCCACGATCGAGGCCCGTTCTTCCAGGGTCCAGCCGATGCGGGCGGTCAGGCCTCGGCGTTCGAGGGCGGCGGCGAGTCGCTCGACCGCCCGCTTGCCCATGCCGATGCCCGAGGCGGGGTTGGCCACGATCCCCACCCAGTCACCGGGCTCGGGTTCGCGGAGCGATCGGTAGGTCTTCGGCTCGTCGCGGAGCGATCGGGCCAGGGCCGACGTCGCGGGCAGGGCTGACCTCGCCACATCCATCCGGACGTCCCCTCGGGTTGTCGCAATTTTCCAGGGTCTTCGACGAATCACCCCCACCATGCTATCGGCCGGCCTGCGCGCCGGTCAACGCCCCCGGCCTGTCGGGTCGGATGCAAGCCCTCCGAATTCTCTCACGGAAACAACTTGACAGGTCAGACCGCTTGTCTTACCCTTAGTCCAGACATTCTGTCTAAGGCCCAAAACAGCGGGTTGGGGCCTTCGCGGGAGTTGGGCGACCGGGTGGGGTGGGGACTCGTCTCATGACTTCGCTCCTCGAGATCGGCCTGAGCAATGCGGCGATGGCGGCGGCCCTGGCGGTGGTGGCGGCCCTGGCGGGACGCTACGCCCGGAGGCCCGCGCTGGCGCACAGCCTCTGGCTGCTGGTCCTGCTCAAACTCGTGACCCCGCCGCTGTGGGGCGTTCCCCTGGGCTGGTCCCCGACGGGGGAGCCGGGCCAGATGGAAGAAGTCGCCGTCGTGACCCGGCCCGAGAACTCGATCGGCGCGTCCGCCCGGGCGGACACGCTGGTCTTCCGGGACCTGCCGGGGACGGTGGAGGTCCTCGACCTGGCCGAGGTCGCCGAGGCCGAGGCGTGTGAGGACCCGCAAGGGTCCGCGTCGACCGAATGGCGACTCGACGCCCCCTTCGAGGAGGCGTCGGTGAGCCTGACGGCGTTCACCTCGCCCCCTTGGTGGTGGGCGACAGCGTGGCGGCCGGTCGTCGGCGGGGTGTGGCTGGCGGGGATCGTGATCTATGCGGGCCTCGTGGCCTGCCGGGTCATGAGCTTCCGCACGCTGCTCCGGTCGGCGAAGCCGGCGACGGAACGGCTCCAGGAGCGGGCCGACGCCCTGGCGCGTCGGATCGGCCTGGAGCGGTCGCCCGGGGTCTGGATGGTCCCCGGCGCGATGTCTCCCTCGGTCTGGGCCCTGGACGGCCGGGCCAGGGTGCTGCTCCCCATCGAGCTCTGGGCCCAACTGGATGAAGCCCAGCGCGACACGTTGCTCACTCACGAGCTGGCGCACGTGAGGCGGAAGGACCACTGGGTCCGGCTATTGGAACTGGCCGCCACGGCCCTGTTCTGGTGGAACCCGATCGTCTGGTGGGCGCGGCACGGCCTCCGCGAGGCGGAGGAACTCTGCTGCGACGCCTGGGTGCTCTGGTCCCTGCCGGGCTCCAAGAAGGACTACGCCCGCGCCCTGCTCGAAACCCTGGACTTTCTCGCGGATTCTCGGCCGTTCGCCCCGCCTGCGGCGAGCGCGATCTCCCCCGTGGAACCCTGGAAACGGAGACTCAGCATGATCCTGACCGGCATCGCCCCCAAGGGCCTCTCGCCGCTGACCCGCCTCACCCTCCTCGGCCTCGGCGCCGCGCTCCTGCCGTTCTCCCCACTCGCCGCCCAGCAGACCGCGAAGGTCGTCGAGGGCAAGCCCACCGTCGCCGAGGTCCGGTTCACTGAAACCAAGCCGATCGAGGCCAAGATCGCCGTCGTCGTCGATGACGAGGACGACGATGATGACGACGACGATGACAAGGCCGTGAAGGAGAAAAAAGGCAAGAAGGATAAGGCCGACAAGGTCAAGGAGCAGCCGAAGAAGCGGATCACGATCGAGCGTCGCGGCGTCCCGCTGACCGAGGACCAGATCGCCGAGATCAAGGTCGAGGCCCGCGCCGCCGCCGAGAAGGGCCGCGCCGCCGCCGACAAGGCCCGCGCCGAGGCCGACAAGGTCCGCGCCGAGGCCAAGGAGATCCGGGCCAAGACCTTCGTGTTCTCGACCGAAGACGACATGATCCGGGAGGGCAAGGTGCTGGAAGAGAAGGCCAGCCCCGAGTTGAAGAAGGCGAAGGCCGAACTCGAAGCCGCCCAGAAGAAGCTGGCCGAGGCCGCCCAGAAGTTCGCCGAGTTGCAGGCCAAATCCATGGGCGGCCGGATGGCCATCATCGGCAACACCATCTCCAGCGACTCCAACTTCGTGACGTCGAACGAGGACGGCAAGGTTATCGTCCGCCGGATCGAGACCAAGCCCGGCCAGCAGCCGAAGATGGAAGTCCGGGTCGATTCGCTCAACGCGGACGGCAAGCCCAGGATCTTCGTCGCCCCGGTGCCGCCCGTCCCGCCGGTGCCGCCCGTCCCCCCCGCGATCACCCTCCGGGGTATCCAGGCGGCGAAGGCCGACAAGTCGGAGAAGCGGATCGACGAGATGGAGAAGAAGCTGACCCAGATCCTCAAGGAGCTGGAAGCCCTCAAGAAGGAAAAGGTGAGTCGCTGAGCCTGTCCCTCCGGTGAGCCCCGCGACTCACCGCCGACCGACGGCCCGCCCCGCGCGGGCCGTCTTCGTTTCGAAGTCAGCGGGCGGGCGAGGTCTCCAGTTCGGCCCCGCCGGCGAGGATCGAGATCTCCCCGGGGAGGAAGCCGGTGTCGATGTAGCTGATCGAGAGCGACATCCCGCCCTTTTTCAACGTGAGGTTGCCGGCCGTCTCCTGGAGCACGGAGGTCAGCTCCTTCCAGCCGTCCTTGAGGAAGGTCGTGCGATAGCCGTCGATCTGCGGCAGGACCTTGCCCCGGGGGACCTGGAACCGGAGCGTGTGGGCCCGGAGGGTGACCTTCTCGGCCCCCTCGGGGAGAGGGATCGTCAGCTTCGGCTCGACCTTCTTCGCCCGGCCCGCCCCGGCCATCGCCCCAGGGCGGCCCTCGACGTTCTTGCGGATCGCATCGACCCTCGCCTCCGCCTTGGCGACGGCCTCGGCCGACTCCTTGCGCAGGAGGTAGCGGGTCTGGCCCTCGAAGGCCCCGAGTTCGAGGCGGATCATCTCCTTCTCGGGGTTCCGGAAGAGGATCACGTTGCGGAAGCCCGACTTGAAGGGCTTCGGGGTGGTCGGCTTCCATCCGGCGGAGCCGAGCCGCTCCTTGTAGAAGGCGACGACGTCGTCCTGGGTGCCCGGGGCGTCGGCCGAGAGCTGGGCCGGCTCGTCGGAGTACTGGACCCGGGTCGCGTCGACCGGCGCGGGGAGGTCGGCGGCCATGAGGACCGCGCTGAAGTCGATCATCGTCTTGCCCGCCTGGGCGGGTGCGGCCAGGACCCGGGCGGAGAGCTTGATGGCGTTCCGCTTGAAGTAGCAGACGTCCCCGGCCTCCCCGTAGGGCTCCCAGCCCGCCTTGAGCAGTCCGTCGCGGACGGCCTTCGCCGCGTCCTCGACGGTCCCATCGGCCAGGTACATCGCGCTCGAGGCGCCTTCGTAGAACGGCTTCGTGCCGGCGGGCCTGGGGAGTGCCGTGAGATCGATATTCCCGAGCATCCGGAGGCTGAGGGAGGTGATCCCCGGCTTGCCCGAGTCATACGCCATGAAGGAGAGGACATATCCGTCCTTGACGAAGGTCGAACTCGCCGACTCCTTCATCACCGACGCCTCGCCGGCCTCCTTCCAGCCCTGCCTGGTGAGGAGGTCCTTGCAGAACGCATACGCGTCGGGCGTCGCCTTGGGTGCCTCGTAACTGAGGCTCGCCGCATTACGCTCGCCCGGGGCCTTGGCCCCTTCGAGCAGGGGGAGCTTCGCCAGGTCGAGCGCCTTGACGGCCTCGGCGACCGTCGCGGGCGTCCGACCCGGCGTCTCGCCAGCGAAGGCCCGGTTTGTGCTGAATAGACAGCCAACCGCGAGGCACAGGGACACGCAAATTCGAGGCATCATTGTCGATCTCAACGGATACGAGGTGGATTCGTTGAGGGCGATACGAAACCGAAGAGTCCGGGTGACTCACGGCACGAGGCCATCACGCCTGCGAGGCGCCGTCCAGGTCGATGCAGTGGTGGGAGAAACCCGGCAGGTCGATGCGGTCGAAGTCGCGATCCGTCGTGAGCAGGACGGCCCCGGTGGCCGTCGCGGTGGCGGCGATCCAGGCGTCGTTCTTGCCGAGAGGCCGGCCAATTCGGGCAGCTTGAGAGTCGATGACCGCGTAGATCATGAGGATCTCCGGGGCATCGATCGAGACGGCGTCCATGTGCTGCAGAAGGAACTGCATCTGGTCGAGTTTGTCACCCCCCCAGCGGAACTGAAGCGCGAGCGACTGCAGTTCGCCGACCGTCACGACGGAGATGAGGGTCCGAGCGGATGCCCCCAGAGGCTGGTAACGATCCCGGACCCGATCCCAGAGCGGACTCCCTCGGATCCAGTGCACCAGAAGGTTTGTGTCGAGCAGATCGGGTCTGGGCATGGTTCAAGACAACCGCTCAAGTGCCTCGGCGATCTCCTGGTCGGTCTCCGTCCCGGGCCATTTTCCCTCGATGACGTCGGACAGGGTCTCGCCCGGCGGCAAAGGCCGGATCGGCTTGCGGATCGATCGGGCGAGGACAGCCTCGATCTCGGCCTCGCTCCGGCTCTGGAGCCGATGGATCTCGGCCGCCAGCGGGTCTGAGCGGGATACGGCGTTCGCCGAGTCCCCGGCAGAAGTCTCGCGCCTGGCGAATTCCACCAGGAGGGCCTGGAGCGACAGCCCCCGGTCGCCGGCCAGCGTCCGCAGCTGGGATTCCAGTTCCTCCGGGATCTCGATCTGCACGGTCTTCACAGCCCCTCCTATCCTGGGAGCCGCGAGGGCCCCTCTCCTTCCAACATAGGATGCGGTCGGGCGGGGTGTCGAGCGGACACGTGGGGATTCGCCCGATTCCCGCCCGCCGCCCGCTTCGCCCCCCGGACAACGTCGTTGCCGCACCGCCTCCGCGACCGATATAATCGCTCACCTGACCGTGCAACCGTTGTTCAATAATATCAAGGCCGGGGCCGGCCGTCCGGATGGTGCCGGGGCGACCGGGAAGGGCCCGCTGGGAATTCGAGGCTCGTCGTGACGCTCCAGGAATACTTCACGGCCGACCCGATCAAGGGTCTGGCGCTGGGCGCGGCCCTCATCGCCTTCGCCTCGACGCCGATCGCGTTCGCCATCCTCGGCCGGCTCGACTGGTTCGCCGCCCGCCGCGGGCGGATCAATCTCAAGCCCACCTTCGTCTCGATCATCACGGGGATGCTGCTCGTCATGGGCATCCCGGCGATCTTCGCCGCGCTCGTCATCAAGAGCGACCGGTTCGACGCCAACCGCTACGCCTACGACCCCAACCACACCTGGTCGGTCATCGACCAGGGCCGCAGCTACAACGACCTCAAGTCCCTCAACGACGCCCTCGTCGCCCAGGCCAAGTCGCTTGCCGAGAAGGAGAAGAATCTCGTCAACGGGGTCAAGAAGCTCGACGAGTCGATGATCACCCTGCGGAACGCCTCGGTCGGCTCGCCGGCCGTCGCCCAGACGATGCCGGGGGTGCTCAACAGCCTCGCGGGCGTCCGGCAGTCGGTCGGGCTCGACGGCCCGCAGCAGCTCATCGACTTCACCGCCCCGCCGGCCGCGATCGCCAACGGCCCGCGGGCCAGCGTCGTGCCCCCGGGCACCATGATCGCCTCCGCCGCGCCCGTCGCCCCGGTCGCACCCGCGCCCGTCCCGGTCGCCGCCGCCCCGACCACGCCGGCTCCTGCCGCCGCCCCGGGTGCCCTGGCCCCGGCGACGGCCGAGGCCGAGATCGCCTCGGTCCCCGCGCCCCAGAAGAAGATCGCGAAGATGCTCCCGCTGGTCGACCTGCCCAAGGGCTGGGTCGTCGGCAAGTCGGGCGAGAAGCACCTGGAGACGTTCAACGCCGAGAACCTCTTCGAGAAGATCGACGGCCGCGCGGAGAGCTTCGTCCAGTACAGCGTGGTGGGCATGGCCTACACCTACTTCCACCCCGCCGGCGACGAGTCGAACGAGGTCCAGATCTACATCTTCGAGATGGCCGACTCGCTCAAGGCGCTCGGCAAGTACGGCTCGGAGAAGCCCGACGACGCCAAGCTGATCCCGGTCGGCACCGAGGGCTACACCGCCGCCGGCTCGACCCTGTTCCACGCCGGCCCCTACTACACGCAGATCGTCTCGACCCGGGACGACAAGGCGTTCTCCGACTTCGCGCTGGAGATCGCCAGGAAGGTCGCCGCGCAGCAGAAGCCGGCCGAAGCCGTCGCGGGGAGCCAGAAATTCTCGACGGCCGACACGCTGTTCAAGCTGCTGCCCGAGAAATCGGGCAAGACGGCCCCCAAGTACGTCGCCGAGGACGTCTTCGCGTTCAGCTTCCTGACCGACGTCTTCATGGCCGACTACAAGGACGGCAAGGACACCTGGCTCGGCTTCATCCGCCCCTACCAGACCCCCGAGGCCGCCAGGGAGGTCCTGGAGAAGTACGCCAAGACCGTCAAGCAGGACGGCGCCAAGACGTCCGAGGCCAAGTACGAGGGCGCCGATCAGGTCCTGATCAGCGAGAACATCGGTCTGGTCGACGTCGTCTTCCGCAAGGGGAATTCCGTCGGCGGCATCAATGGTGCCACCGAAAAGGCCAAGGCCGAGGCGTTCGTGAAGGAGATGGTCAAGGCCATCCCCGCCACCCTGCCCCCGCTCGAATCCGACTCCAAGCCCAAGGCCAAGGCCGATGGGGGCGGGGGCGAGGGAGAGAAGTGACCCCCGAGGGTTGGCTGACCCGACAGAATTCCAGCGAAGAGTGGCCGCCCGGGATCATTCCGGTCGGAGACGATGGCAATGAACCGGGCGGATCTCCAGCGGCTCTCCCAGGATCGTATCGACGACGTGGCCGCCCTCCTGGCCGCGCAACGCTGGTCGGCCGCCTACTACCTGGCCGGCTATGTTATCGAGTGTGCCATCAAGGCGTGCGTCGCCAAGCAGGTCAACCAGTACGAGTTCCCGGACAAGAACTTCGCGATCCGTGTCTTCACGCACAGCTTCCCCGACCTTCTCCGGGCCATCGGTTTGCTGACAGTCCTGGAAGCCGACCGGACAACACCCGGCCGAGAGGCGCTGAATATCAACTGGGAAATCGTCAAGATGTGGCAGCCCGAATCCCGCTATCAACAGAAGAGCCAGGCCGAGGCCGAGGCGATTCACAAGGCGGTCACGGCTCCTCACGATGGCCTCTTCGCCTGGATCCAGGCCCACTGGTGAATCCCACCGTGCTCCCGGGGGTGCCCATGTCCGAGGAAAAGCTGGAAATTCCGGTCATCGAGGCGGGGTGGGAGTTCGTGGAACGCCTGGCCCGCTCCGTCCCCATCTCCGCCGCATTCTGGCTCAAGGAGAGCCACGACGACGCGCGCTGGTTCCTCTACGTTGCCTCCGATCAGTTCACTCATGAATCGGTGAGGGAGGCGTACCGCCGCGTGCTCGAGGCGTCCAGGGACATCCACAATCCCTACTTCGACCCGTTCAAGGTCAACGTGATCCCCGGGGACGACCCGGTCACGCTCGCGGCGCTCGACCTCAGGCGGAGGTATCCCCACATCTCGCCGCTGCCGTGGGGCGGCCCCCGGTTCGGGAACCTCAGCGTGGAAGGGATTTACCTCTACCCGCCGACCGAAACCACGACCGTCCTTAGCCCGACCTGACCCCATCCGAGGCCAGGTTGCGTACAATTGTCGAGAATCCCGGCCCGACCGCCCCGAAATGATCGCCTCGATTCAAGGCGGATCGAGGCGCCCCTGAGATAGGGACCATCCCCGAGGACGACCCAATGGCCGAGAAATTGACCCGGACTCAGCAGAAGAATCTGGAACGGCTCGGCGGAGTCAATCCCGCGGACTCGTCCTTCAGCCGTCGTCAGTTCGCCACTCAGGTCGGCGGCTTCGCGGCCGTGGCCGGCGGGGCGCTCGCGGGGGGCTACCTGCTACGCGACCAGTGGGGCATGGAAGGCGTCAAGCCCCCGCCCCCCGTGCGGCTCAAGAGCTACGCGGTGAACCTGCCGTCGAGCAAGCCGAGCCTCGTGGTTGTCCGAGCCACGCCGCCCGACTCGTCCAAATTCGCCAGCCGCGATGAGGAACTCCAGGCCCGCGAGGACCAGGCGTTCGCCATGGTCAAGGCGGCCATGGAGGAGATGGGGGGCGAGAAGGGGATCGCCCAGTTCATCACCAAGGGCGATGTGGTCGTCATCAAGCCCAACGTCGCGTTCGATAAGAACCCCGACCTCGCGGCCACCACCCAGCCCGACACCGTCTCGGCCGTCGTCAAGCTCTGCTTCGGCGCGGGGGCGAGGAAGGTCATCGTCTGCGACAACCCGATCAATAACCCCGAGAGCTGCTTCTTCAAGACCAAGGTCGGCGACGCCGCGCTCAAGGCCGGCGCCGAGCTGATGCTGCCCAAGGACAGCTACTTCGAGCAGCTCTACGTCGGCGGCGAGACGATCACGAACACCTGGCGGATGTTCTACCGCCCCTTCCGCGAGGCGACCAAGGTCATCGGCATCTCGCCAGTCAAGGACCACAACCTCTGCAAGGCGACGGTCACCATGAAGAACTGGTACGGGCTGCTCGGCAACCCCCGCAACCAGTTCCACCAGAACATCCACGGGATCATCTCGGACTTCGCCCAGATGATCAAGCCGACGCTCGTCATCGCCGACGGCCGCAAGATGCTCATGCGCAACGGCCCCACCGGCGGCAGCCTGAATGACGTCAAGCGGGGCGACACCATCGTCGTCGGCACCGACCATGTCGCCGTCGACTCCTGGTGCGTCAGCCGCCTGCTCGAAAAACCCCGCCACGAGATCCTCTACCTCGACAAGGCCATCAAGCGCGACCTCGGCGCCGACTGGCGTCCCCAGTGGACCCGCGAGATCACCGTCTGACTTTGGAGCGCGGCAGCCCGGCTGCCGCTTTCGTCAACGGATGAAGCGAGGCGAACAGGCATGAGGTCGATGGATCCTTTCGAATCGACCATGGTCGTCGACGCCCCGTCGGCCCCGGAAGTCGTCGTGCTCTCCGTCAGGACGAACACTGGCCTCTTCGCCTCGCCCGCCGATTTCGAGCGCCTGAGCGCGGACAATCGGTACCTCAGGTTGGGCCGACTCTCCACGGGAGAAGTGATCGTCATGTCTCCCGCCGGGTCGAAAACGAGCAACCGCAACGCCAGGCTCAACCTCCTCCTCGGGATGTGGAACGAAACGGCGAGACTCGGTGTGGTCTTCGACTCCTCAGCCGGCTTCACGTTGCCCAACGGAGCCATCCACTCGCCTGACGCAGCCTGGATCTCGACTCCTCGCTGGTCCGTCGTCCCGCCGGAGCAGCAGGAACGGTTCGCCCCGATCTGCCCCGACTTCGTCGCGGAATTGACCTCCCCGAGCGACCGGATCGCCGAGGTTCGCGATCGCTTGCTGGAATTCGTAACTCAAGGTTCACGGCTCGGCTGGCTGCTCGACCCGAAGACCGCGACAGTCGAGATCCACCGCCCAGGCCAGCCCTTCGAGATCCTCAAACGCCCGGAAACCCTCTCCGGCGAGGACGTCCTCCCCGGGTTCGTCCTGAACCTTAAGGGCATCCTGTTCGACTGACCTCGCCTGCCGTATTATCGATAACCCGCAACGGCTTCCCCACCTCCCGAGGGACCTGGACCCCACCCATGGTCAAGATCCGACGAGCCTACGAGGCCCTGTTCCTCGGCCTCTTCCTGTTCTTCCTGCTGATCACCGACCTGCGCTACCTCAAGGGGTGGCCCGTGTCGCTGTTCCTCGAGGCGACCCCGCTCGTGGCGGTCAGCACCGCGCTGACGACGCACACGATCTACCGGAACCTCGTCTGGGGCCTGATCGTCATCGCCGTGACGATGATGCTCGGCCGGGTCTGGTGCAACTGGATGTGCCCCTTCGGCATCCTGCACCACATCTTCGGGAACATCGGCAAGCGCCGCAGCACCAAGGAAGCCATCGAGGTCAACCGCTACCGCAAGATCTACGCGATCAAGTACTACATCCTCGCCGCCATGCTCGTCATGGCCAGCGTCTGGATCATCCCCACCACCATCGACGCACCCGGCAAGGTCATCGCCGCCTACAGGGGGGTGATCCCGCTCAAGTCGGGCGGCATGTACGTCCTCACCGACGGCACCAAGCTCGCCCCGGGCGACGAACTCCCCAAGCGTAACGACGCCGGCGGCCAGCCGGTCACGTTCGCCGAGGTGCCCCTCCCCGGGCGCGTCTTCACCGCCATCGGCATGGGCGTCTCGCTCGCGGCCGAGGAGCACAAGCCGGGGAACTCCACACTCCAGATCGGCCTCCTCGACCCCATCGCCCTGACCGTCCGGTCGATGACCACCAGCGTCCTGCCAACCGTGCACATGGCCTCGGAAGGCATCTACACCGAGAACCGCGAGTACTGGCAGGCCTGGCTGGTCGGGATCATCTTCGTCGGGTTCCTCGTCGCGAACTGGTGGATCCCCCGGTTCTTCTGCCGCGCCATCTGCCCGCTCGGGGCCCTGCTCGGGGTCTTCAGCCGGTTCTCACTCTGGCGGATCGACCGCGACCCCGTCCGCTGCACCGACTGCGACCTCTGCCTCAAGAGCTGCGAAGGCGCCTCCGACCCGCACAAGGACCTCCGCAAGAGCGAATGTTTCGTCTGCCTCAACTGCATCGAGGACTGCCCGCACGACGCCCTGACCTATCGGTTCCTCCCCCGCAAGGCGAGCGAGATCCCCTATCCCCAGGTCGGCCGGCGTCAGCTCCTCATGGCGGGCCTCTTCGGCCTCTTCTTCTTCCCCATGGCCCGGCTCTCCGGCGGGGTCAAGAAGAACTGGCAGAAATCGGTGATCCGGCCCCCGGGATCGGTGGAGGAGGACGAATTCCTCAGGCGCTGCATCAAGTGCGACCAGTGCATCCGCGTCTGCCCCACCAACGTCCTGCAGCCGAGCCTCTTCGAGGCCGGGGTCGAGGGCCTCTGGACCCCGATCATGATCTCGAAGATGGGCTGGTGCGAGCTGAACTGCACCCTCTGCAGCCAGGTCTGCCCGACCGGGGCCATCCGCGAGATCTCGATCGCCGAGAAGCTCGGCACCGGGCCGTTCGCCGCCAAGGGGCCGATCAAGACCGGCACGGCCTTCTACAACCAGGGTCGCTGCCTCCCCTGGGCGATGGACACCTCCTGCGTCGTCTGCGAGGAGGTCTGCCCGGTCAGCCCCAAGGCGATCTTCACCCGCAACGTCGAGGTCACTGACCGCTGGGGGGCCACCCTCCAGCTCAAGCGGCCGTACATCGACCCCGTCAAGTGCATCGGATGCGGCATCTGCGAGCACGAATGCCCGGTGAAGGACGACCCCGCCGTCTACGTCACCGCGATCGGCGAGACCCGCTCCAAGGACCGCTCGCTCCTCCTCACCCTCGTCGAGGAAGACGCCCAGGACCTCGTCTCGGTCTGAACGGGCAAGGTCGCGACCTCCATCGCCCGTGCCGGAGGCATCCCTCCGGCATGGGCGTTTTGCTGCGCGGAGGGGACGCCCCTTCTGGCCGGATCACCCCGGTTCGGTTAAGTTCAAGTCGGGAAGAGGGGCCGTCGCGCCCGAGGGGTCTCTCGAAGGGTCCGCCCCGCCATGAAAAAGCTGATCAACCGCCCGGATGCGGTCGTCGACGAGATGCTCGACGGCCTGGTGGCCATCTACCCCGCGCTCCGGCGGCTCCCCAGCCGGCCCGTGATCCTCCGCGCAGACGCGGACAGGTCCGGCGATTCCCGGGTCGCCCTGATCTCCGGCGGCGGCAGCGGCCACGAGCCCGCCCACGCCGGCTACGTGGGCCAGGGGATGCTCGGCGCGGCCGTGGCGGGCGACGTCTTCACCTCCCCCAGCCCCGACGCCGTCCTCTCCGCGATCAAGGCGGTCGGCGGCAAGGCGGGCGTGCTCCTGATCGTCAAGAACTACACCGGCGACCGTCTCAACTTCGGCCTCGCCGCCGAACTCGCCCGCGCCGAGGGCATCCCCGTCGAGATGGTCGTCGTGGCCGACGACGTCGCCCTGCCCCCGTCGGCCCAATCGGCCGGGCCCCGGGGCCTCGCCGGCACCATCCTCGTCCACAAGATCGCCGGCGCCGCCGCCGAGGCGGGCTTGCCCCTCGATGTCGTTGCCGCCGAGGCCAAGGACGCCGCCGAGGCCGTCGGCACCATGGGCGTCGCCCTCACCCCCTGCACCATCCCCGCCGCCGGCACACCCAGCTTCAGCCTCGCCGAGGACGAGATCGAACTCGGACTCGGCATCCACGGCGAGCCCGGAGCCCGTCGCATCCCCGTCGAGCCCGTCGACGCCACCGTCGACCGCCTCCTCGCCGCGATCGTCGGGGGCGCGCGGCACGTCCGGGGCGACCGGGTCGTCCTGCTCATCAACAACCTCGGCGGCACCACCACCATGGAACTGGCCATCCTCGCGAGACGCGCGGTGGCCGTGCTCCAGTCCCGAGGGCTGATCCTCGAACGGGTCTATGCGGGCACGTTCCTCTCCTCGCTGGAGATGGCCGGGGTGTCCCTCAGCGTGATGGAGGTCGACGACCTGCGCCTCGCCCGGCTCGATGCCCCGACCGCCGCGCCGGCCTGGCCGAACGCCGCCGCCGCCCCCCGGCCCACCATCCCCGGCTTCGAGCCCCTACCGCCGGAGACCGACGCGTCCGCCCCCCTCCCACCGCCGAAGACCGAACTCGGGCGGAGCCTCGACCAGGCCATCCGGGCCGTCGGCCGCACCCTCATCGACTCCGCCGGCAAGCTCAACGAACTCGACCGCGCGGTCGGCGACGGCGACCTCGGCCTCAGCCTCGCCCGGGGCGTCCAGGCCGTCCTCGAAACCCTGCCGACCCTGCCGCTCGACGACCCCGCCGCGACCTTGCAGTCGTTGAGCACGGTCCTCCAGCGCAGCCTGGGGGGGACCTCCGGCCCGCTCTACGCCATGCTCCTCTTCCGGGCGTCGGGCAAGCTCCGCGAAGGCGACCCGGCCTCCCCGAAAACCTGGGCTGAGGCCTTCTCGGCGGGCGTGCACGGCGTGGCCGAACTGGGCGACGCGCGGGCCCAGGACCGCACGATGCTCGACGCCCTGTTCCCCGCCTGTGAGACCCTCTCCGCCCACCTGGCCCGGGGCGAGGATCCGCACCTCTCGCTCGACGCCGCCGCCGAGGCCGCCGAGGCCGGCGCACGGGCCACCGCCTCCATGCCCCCGCGCCGCGGGCGTTCCAGCTACCTAGCCGACCGCGCCCTCGGCCACCCCGACCCCGGCGCTCAGGCCGTCGCCCTTTGGCTCCGCACCCTCGCCAACACCCTCCGCGACCGCGCCCAACTCACGCCGAACGAACCCAACGACGACGACACGGCGCTCTGAACCGGCCCCGATCGAAAAATTGCGGGAACAAACCCAATTCTCGAGAGGAATGCCCTTCCCTCCCCGAGACACAGGATGGGAAAGCCTGGCAAAATGTTCCACGTGAAACAATTTCAACGCCGGACGCCCCGGTTCCCCGGATGAGTGGTCCAGGGCCGGGGCGTCTCGGTTGGTCGGTCTGGTGGAGGGGAGCCGGATCCTGCGAGGAGTCGGGAGTCGAGTCCAAGGGAGGGCGATGCAATCCGTCAGGCTCGCCGGCGGTGAAGGATCAGTGTGCGGTCGCGGAGAGGGTGATCCTTGCCGGTAGAGCGGTGCGGTGGGGCCTCCGGTGGTCCGGGATCGGCTCCTGGCCCGACCGCTCAGCTCTGGCTTCGGCCATGTGTGAAGACATTCTCCAGGGAGCCAGAACGGCCGTAGCCGGCGTCGGGGGCCTCACGCCCCTGATCGCCGCGGTCCGGAGCCTCCTCGGGCTTCGGGCGGGCGGGCGTCGGCACGTCTCGGGACATCCGCTTCGACTCGGCGTCGACAGCGGGCTTCGGCATCGGTATCGAACGCTTGGGACGGATCGCAATGGACATGGAACACCTCCCCGCGCATCGCGGGAAAACCCTGGGCGAGTCCCCCCTGGCGACGCGGCGACCGGGCCTGAAACCCCGATCCCGTCCGCCGTTACAGGAAACCCGACCCGCGACCGCCGAAATCCACCGGACGGCCGCCCGGCGACCCCACCAGGGCCCCCGGGGAGACCACCGCCGCCGCCCGGGACGAGTCCTTTTCGACCCCCCCGGCCCGCAAGCTGTGATCTCCAGAATCCATCCTACGCCCCAAATCGCCCGGAAGCCAGTTTCTTTTCCGGAACGAACGTCGATGGGTTCTTGCCCGGCCCGCGACCTTCGCTCCAAATATCCTGCTCAATGGTCAAGTCCCATGCCTCCCCCGGGTCGAGGGAGGCATTTCGTCAACAGACCGGCCGCGGGTAATATTCCGGGCCTATGCTTGAGGGAGAGGGCCCGGGAGGGGACAGCGGATGAAGGTTGGGATCATCTCGGACACGCACGACCAGGTGGCGCGGACGTCGCGGGCGGTGACGAAGCTCCTGGAGGCGGGGGCGGAGGCCCTGATCCACTGCGGGGACCTCACGGGGCCGAGTATCGTCCATGAGTGCGGGGCGTTGCCGTGTTCCTATGTGCTGGGGAATAACGACGATGAGGTGAATCTGCTGAAGCGGACGATCGCGGCGACGGGGGGGACGTTCCTGGGCCGGGGAGGCATCGTCGAGGTCGGCGGTGCGCGGTTCGGGGTGACGCACGGGGACCTGTTCGACGAGGCCCGTCGCCTGATCGAGGCCGAACCCGACTACTTCCTATCCGGGCACACGCACCTCGTCTCCGACCGCACCGTGGGGAAGGTCCGCTGCATCAATCCCGGGGCGCTGCACCGGGCCAGCCGCTGGACGGTCGCCCTGCTCGACCTGGAGACGAAGGCGCTCGACATCCTGGAGATCGATCCCAAGGGGGGTGCCGGCACCCCCTGGTTCTGATCGCGAACCCGACCGGGCAAGGAGGCCCTCGACGATGACGATGCGGCTCTGCCTCGTGGAAGACGGCGCGGTAGGTCGACTGCACCCGTTGACCCACAACCGCCCGGCGTTCGACCTCCGCCTGGGCATGACCACCCTCGGACACAAGGTCTTCCGGGCCTTCGGGGTCGGGCCCGGACCCGCGCGTCGCGGCCTGATCCTCCGGCCCGAACTGGTCGCCTGGCAGCTCGCCCGCGACCCCCGCACGCCGGTCAACGACCCCGACTGGCTCGCCCGGGGCCGGACGCTCGTCGTCAACGCCCGCTGGCTGGCCCCCGAGACGGGCGAGAACGTCGGCCTGGGCCTGGACTTCGCCGCGGGCGACTGGATCGCCCTCTGCGACGGCCTGCCCGCCGCCGCCTGGGTCGGGCCCGGCGAGGCCATCGGCCTGGCGAGCGGCAACGTCGACGGCTGGTTCGAGGAACTCCTGTCCCGACGGGATGTTGCGACGATCGAAGTGGCCGGCGACTGGGTCGAGATCCCCCAGGACCTGATCGACCGCACCCCCTGGCACGTCGAGCGCGACCTCCGCCTGGAGACCCGCCCGGAGGTCAGCAACCGCCAGCTCGCCTCGGCCTCCGTGATCGGCCCCGTCCGCGGGCTGAGCCTCCACGAACTGGCCACGATCGAGCCCTATGTCGTCCTCGACACCACCAACGGCCCGATCCGGATCGCCTCGGGCGCGACCGTCCGGGCCTTCTCGCGGGTCGAGGGCCCCTGCTCGATCGGCCCCGATTGCGATATCCGCCGCGCCGAGCTTCGCGGCGGCGTGAGCCTCGGCCCCCGCTGCCGGGTCGGCGGGAACCTCATCCAGAGCACACTCCTCGGTGACGTCGAAGCCACCGACGCCGCCCACATCGCTCACGCCTACCTCGGCGAGGGGGTTGTTGTCGGTGCCCGATCCGTCATCGGCGACGATTCCGCCGGGACCATCGTCCCCGACCGATCCCACCTGGCCCCGGGCTCGATCATCGAGCCTGGAACGATCTTCGGTTCAACGATGCCGGAAGAGCCCATCCTCCGACCGAGGGTGCGGAAGCAGGGTTAGGCCCTTTGGGGGGTACAGAGCGAGCAGCCCAGGCGCTGGGCGAGGGTCTCCCGACCCCGCCCCAATTTCCGCCGCGCCGTACCACTCAACTGGGGCTCCAGACCCGTTCGGAAACGTCCCGGATATCAGGGCCTTTGATTTCTGGGTCTGCACGCCCCAGCCGTACCTCGTCTCAGGGCAAGGGCGGGGTCGGGAGACCCGCGCCCAGCGCGCCCTGGGCCGGCGGGACTCCCCGCAGGAAAGCGGCAGTTCCGTTCACGCACTCCAAATGGATCACTTGTCGTCCTTCGGCACTCTGGGGGTCTGGGGAGGCACGTCGCCGAGGGATTCGTAGTCATTCTGGCGGCTCAGCCAATGCCAGAAGCCGAAGCAGGCGGCGAAGAAGCCGCTGGTGAAGTGGTTGACCAGTTCCTGGTGGGCACCCGGTGCCAGGTTGATCCAGAGCTCGCAGACGACCCGGCCGGAGGTCGAGTTGTTGGGGTCGTCGACCTCGAAGTAGACCTTCGGCTGCTTGTAGAGGGCGTTCCACTCGTTGCAGAGGCGGATCGTCCGGTCGAACTGGTCGCGACGGACCCGGCTCATCGTGTCGGCCCGGAGGCAGTACTGATCCTCGTTCTCCCCCGAGAGCATCAGGAGGAACCGGGGATGCCCGTTGATCTCCTCGTCGTACCCGAACTCCACGACGAAGTCACCGTCGCGGTCGGTCATGTACGAGAATTCGCTGTCCTCGATCGCCGCCTGAATCATCTCCCGGCTGAAACGCTCCAGCATCGGCATTAGACCATCCCTCCCTTGCCGTTCCGTCCGACCCAGGTATCCAACTCAACGCATCTTCGCGGTATTCCCGGGCGTCTCCTCATCCCGGACAACCCAATCTCCGGATCTTTCCCATTATCTCGCCAGCGTGACCGCCCAAGGATACAAACGAACACTATCACACCAGGAACCCGATCGCCAGGGGTGACCCGGATATTGTACGGGGCCGGGGAACGGAGAATCATCTCTTTCTGGACGACCGGCGCGTCCGGCCGGATACTCGGGGGCGGGCAACGATCGGCCAGGCCGACGCGACGGATCGATGAACCCTTTGCATGCCCGGCCGCTCGTTCCCGATTTCCTCCATGGACCTCGCCGGACAGGGAAGGCGCCCCATCCTCCGTCGGCAACCGCCGGCGGGACGTCCTGACCTCGCGCGTGGCCCGACGGAAAGGACGCGTCCGCGAATGATCCCCTCCCCCGATCGGCCCCTCCTGATAGGGCGGCGTCTCGCCTTTGCCGCGATGTTGTCGTCACTCGCCGTGTTCGCCTGCCTTGTGCCGCCCACCCTGGCCTCCGACCCGCCCGGCGAGGACCGGAACGCCGACGCCGTCGGCCCCGACCCCCTGGGCGAGACGGTAACCTCGGTCCGCTACCTCAAGCAGCACTGGTCGCCCGAGGACAGCCAGCGGTTCTACTTCACGTCGCAGGGGTCGCAGCTCCTGCCATACAAATGGTTCCTCGTCCTCGAAAGCCCGACCAGCGAGACGCCCTTCCGGGCTCGTGAGAACATCCTCCGCTACCGTTACCTGCCTCAGAAGCCGGATGCTTGGAACCCCGACGGCCTTCCGGTGGGGTTCGTGAAGGACAGGAGCCTGCTCGACGGGACCACGAACTGGCTCGGGTTCACCTGCGCAGCCTGCCACACAAATGAGCTGCATTTCAACAACGTCGCCTACCGGGTCGACGGCGCCCCGGCGCTGAGCGACGTGGTCAGCTTCCTCCGCGACCTGGAGGCCTCGCTGGTGGCGACCCGGGATAACGCGGCGAAGTTCGATCGATTCGCGAAGGCCGTGCTGGGGGCGGGCGATTCACCCGAGGCCCGGGAAGAACTCAAGGCGGAACTCGAGCAGGTGATCCTGGTCCGCCACGGCTATAACGCCCGCAACTTCCCGAAGAACGGCGGATCCGCCTACGGCCGGATCGATGCCTTCGGCGCGATCCTGAACGAGGTATTCCATCGCGCCACGCCCAATGCGAAGCCGGACGGGATGGAGGGATCGCAGACGGCCGACGCCCCGGTGAGCATCCCCTTCCTCTGGGACGCCCCTCAGCACGACCGGGTGCAGTGGAACGGCGCGGCCCCGAACGGCGGCCCCGGGGACATCGGCTCGCTCGGCCGCAACGTCGGCGAGGTCCTGGGAGTCTTCGGCCAGTTCCAGTTCAACGACCTCCTGGTCACCCCGCTGGGCTATGAGTCGTCGGTCCAGATCAACAACCTCCGGCGGATGGAGAACTGGCTGAAGACCCTCTGGTCCCCCCAGTGGCCCGACGCTTTCCCGCCCATCGACGTGGCGAAGCGCGATGCCGGCAAGGTCATCTATCAGCGGAAATGCGCCAATTGCCATGACAAGGCTGGCTTCCCGTTCGATCGGACCTCGCCCAATCGCAAGATCACGGCCGTCCTTTTCGACACGGGCACCGACCCGAAGCTGGCCGAGAACTTCGCCAGGGAGCGGCCGTCGGGCCGGCTCGAAGGCAAGTGGTCGAAGTATGTGTTGCTCCTCGGCGACAGGATCCCCGACCGGACGACCGGCGACCTGATGCTGAGCAACGCGGTGATCGGCACCATTTTCCGCTGGCCCCTGACGGAGTTGCGCAACCACCTCCTCGACCCATCCCTGGTTCAGATCAACCTGAAGAGCCGGGACCTCCTCAAGAGCATCAGCTTCAAGAACCCGAAGTTCGCGGAACTCTTCGACCTCCACCGCAGCGAGATCCCCGACCTCCCGCCCGAGACCCGGACGACCGCCCGCTACAAGGCCCGCCCCCTGAACGGCATCTGGGCGACCGCCCCGTATCTCCACAACGGCTCGGTCCCCAGCCTGACGGATCTCCTCACGGAGCCGGCGAAACGTCCGATTCGCTTCACCATCGGTACCCGTCAGTTCGACCCGATCAGGGTCGGATTCCGACAGGATGCGCCGGGATTCCCCACGTTCGAGGTGAAAGATGCCGCGGGGAAAGACATCCCCGGGAACTCCAACGTGGGGCATTACTACGCAGAGGGGCTGACGGGTGACCAGAAGGCCGCACTGTTGGAATACCTGAAGTCCATCTGAGGCCTAGATTTGCGGCAGAGTGGAGGGCCGACTCCGAACTTCATGTGAGGCGTCACCCCGCCGACGACGGCCCCGCGCGCGGGATTCTGCCATCATCGGCGTCCATCGCTGGGGTTGACGCGAGCCCGAAAGGTCGCGTCCGCCCCACCCTGCACACACAAACAGCCCCATTCCCCTGATTGTTTCACGTGAAACAATCACACCAGACACCCCAGAACCCCATTTGGCTTTGTTCCCTCATTTTCGAAGCCGGTTCCCACGCAACGCGATTTCCGGCGAACGCTGAGACAACTCCCTGCCCTTCCGCGCCACTCTGGGAAACACTGGTGGCGGGAGGTCGATCATGGCTCGGGATGCGAAGCGTCTGAAGGACCTGTTCAACGCGGCGGCGGACCTCCCGGCGGGGGAGCGTTCCGGGTTCCTCGACCGCGAGTGCGAGGGCGATCCGGAACTCCGGGCGAGGCTGGGGGCCTTGCTGGAGGCCCATGAGGCGCCGATCTCGGCCCTCGAACGCCCCCTGGCGGCCGACCTGGGGACGCGGTCGTTCGTCCCGAGGGATCCGGAGGAGGAATCCCCCCCAACCCCTCCAGAGGATCTCTCCAGGTTGATCGCCGGCCGCTACAAGCGGCTGGAATTGATCGGCGAGGGGGGCATGGGGCAGGTCTGGGTGGCCGAGCAGTTGGAGCCGATCCGAAGGCGGGTGGCGCTCAAGCTGATCCGCCCGGGGATGGATTCCCGGAACGTCCTCGCCCGGTTCGAGGCCGAGCGGCAGGCGCTGGCGCTGATGGACCATCCCAATATCGCGAAGGTCTTCGACGCCGGCACGACCGACGACGGCCGGCCGTTCTTCGTGATGGAACTGGTCAAGGGCGTCCCGATCACCGAGTTCTGCGACGCCCGACGATTGAACCCTCGCGAGCGCCTGGAGCTGTTCGTCCCGGTCTGCAAGGCGATCCAGCACGCCCACCAGAAGGGGATCATCCACCGGGACATCAAGCCGTCGAACGTGATGGTGGCGCTGCACGACGAGACGCCGGTGCCCAAGGTCATCGACTTCGGCGTCGCCAAGGCGGTCGGCCAGCAGCTCACCGAGAAGACCCTGTACACGGGCTTCGGCGCCCTCATCGGCACGCCCACTTACATGGCCCCCGAGCAGGCGACCCTCAACCAGCTCGACATCGACACCCGCACCGACGTCTACGCACTCGGCGTCCTCCTCTATGAACTCCTCGCCGGCAGCCCCCCCTTCGAGCCCGAACGCCTGAAGCGGGTCGCGCTCGACGAGGTCCTGCGGCTGGTCCGCGAGGAGGACCCGCCCCGCCCGAGCCAGCGATTGAGCACGTCGGAATCCAAAGCCTCGCTGGCGGCGGTGCGGCGGTCGGACCCGGAAAAACTCGCCCGCCTGGTGCGCGGGGAGCTGGACTGGATCGTCATGAAGGCCTTGGAGAAGGACCGCAACCGCCGCTACGACACGGCCAACAACCTCGGGGCCGACATCCAGCGCCACCTCGACGGCGAGGCCGTCCAGGCCCACCCGCCGGGGGCGGTCTACCGGCTCCGCAAGTTCGCCCGGAAGCATAAGGCCGGGATGATCTTCGGCACCGTGTTCTTGCTGGTCCTGATCAAGGCCGCGCTCATCTCCGGCTGGCTGGCCGTCCGGGCCCACAACGCCGAACAACGTGCCCTGGCCGAGCAACGCGTGGCCATGGCCCGACGCTTCGAAGCCGAGTCGAATGAGGAACAGGCCCGGGTCAATCTGGGCAAGTATGAATCGACGTTCCAGCAGTTGAACAAGGCCAAGCAGGAGGCAGAACGTACCGCAGCCAGTCTGAGGATCGACCTGACTCTGGCCGAGATCGCCCGCAACGAGCGCCGGAGTATCCTCCAGCTCACCCGGGACCTGGGCAAGATCCCCGAGAACGCCTCCGACCTCCGCGAGTTCGCCACCGCCGCCATCCTCTCCGTCGGCCAGGGCCACGCCCCCCTGCTCCCGAGGATCCACCACGACGGCGTCGCCATCGTCGCCGCGTTCGTCTCTTCCGACAACCGCCGCATCCTCACCCTCGGCAAGGACGGCCTCCTCCGCGTCTGGGACGCCCGCACCGCCTCGAAGATCGCCGACCTCCGTCAAGGTTCCGAGAAGGTCGTCGCCTGCAACTTCAGCGCGGACGGCAAGGCAATCGTCACGGATGATCGCACGAGCATCGCACGGATCTGGGACGCCGAGACGGGAGCCTTCCGGGTGGCGACGGAGCCTCGACCCAATCGCTACCGGCTCCTCGACGAACAGCCATTCTCGCGGGACGACGACTCGCCTGCCCGATACCCCCGTTTCAACCGGTTCGCCCGCATCACGACCGACCGCCTGATCACCTTGGGCACGGTCGAGACGAGGAAGGAGGAGAAAGGGATCACCCGCAAGACCTTCGAGCCCGCCGGCCCCGCCGAGCTTTGGGACCTCGCCACCGGCCAACGGATCGCGAGCCTCGACGTCCCCGGGCGGATCCTCGACTCACTGGAATTCCACGGCAAGGGTCAGTGGATCACCGCCAGGGAAGGGACGGACGTCGTCGTGCTCTCAGCGGTCGACGGCACGCCCCTGGCCCGGCTGGCGAACCCATCGCCGCAGGGGAGGCTCTCGGTGATCGAGGACGTGCCCGGTCGCCGGCTGGCGACGATCGTCCGCTCCGACGACGAAGTGGCCATACTTCGGGCCTGGTCGCCGGAGAACATGTGGGCCCCGCCCGAGCCGGTGGCCCATCCCAGGCTGTCCTATCCGCTGTGGTGGTCGGGCGACGCCATCGGGGCTCGGGGTTCGGGAGGCGCACTGGTCTCCCCTATTTCTCGCGAGATCGTCCGACTCGGTCCGCCGCTCCGGGTGGAATCGTTGTCATCGTGGGTGTTCGTCCCTCAGCCCGACGGGTTCGACCTGATCCAGCTCGACCACGGCCAGGTCGCCGAGTTGAAGACCGGGCGCATTAAGACACCGCCCCCCGACCGCCGATTTGCCCCCGACCTCATCGCCTTCTCGCCCGACCGCCGCTATGCCCTGGGCAGCCGGCGCGACGCGTTCGCGGCGCAGGCGGCTTTGATCGACCTCGGCCTGGAGAAGCTCCTCCCCGCCGGCAAGGGCGTGGACGTTGAAATCGGCTGGGGAGACAACCTCTACGGCTGGGGTCCCCGGTATCGATACCTTAAGGATTTTGGATATCTCGCCGTGGTCCAGCCGGACGACTTCACGCTGGAGGTCCATCGGATCCCGACCGAGGGGAACCACGACGCCTGGCCCCCCGAACTGCTCCAAGCCTGGGCCGAGGTGGCCATGCAGGGCGAGCTCCGACCGCAGGACGGGGAATTCCAGGCCTGGGACGAACCGACCTGGCAGGCGAAACGGAAGGCACTCGAAGGGTTTCCCGTCCTGCCGTCCTTGCCGGGCCTGGGGGATGACATCCCCTTGGAGATGCCGGGAACCGTCACGGGCGACCCGCTCCACTGGGCCAGGGCCGACTTCCGCGAGAAGGAGTACCGGCTCGGCGAGAGGCTGGCACCCGCAAGGGCCCTCCTGCAACGCGCCGAGGCCCTCGGGAGCAAGGTCGACGCGGCCTACTTCCGGGGCGAGGTGGAGAAGGAAGAGAAGGCCAGGCGCGACCGGGAGGCCCAGAAATGACGCCCGATCCGCCCGAGGTCGACTCCCCCTTCCCCGCCGTCTACGAGGAACTCCGCCGGCTGGCGGCGGCGAAGCTGGCGTCGGAGCCGAGGGGGCACACGCTGAGCGCGACGGCGCTGGTGCACGAGGCATATTTGAGGCTCAAGGGGGGCGAGGGGTTCGGGGATCGGTCGCGGTTCTTCCGGGCGGCGGCCGAGGCGATGCGACGGATCCTGGTGGATCACGCCCGAAAGAAGCGGGCGGGCAAGCGAGGGGGCAAGGCCAGGCGGTTCGAGGTGACGGAGGCCGACCGCCTGGAACTCCCCGACGCCGAGACCCTCCTCTCGCTGGATGAGGCCCTGACCGCCCTGGAATCGGCCGACCCCGACTCCGCCGAACTGGCCCGGCTCCGCCTCTTCGCCGGCCTCTCCGTCGACGAGGCCGCCGAGGCCCTCGGCCGCTCCCGGGCCACCGCTTACCGCGACTGGTCCTTCGCCCGTGCCTGGCTGACGTCGGCCCTGGCATGATTGTAGTGTGTGCTGACCGCGTCTTCGCGGTCACCGCACCTGTCCAGCGTGGCGGCCCTGTTGTCGTGGGTTGCCGTCGGTGGGGTGCCCCGCGTCCCGTTGGTCCGCAGGGCACCCCACCCTACAGGGCCGAGAAACCCGTCCCGCGTTGCACCCCCGTGGCCCGGTTCCGGATTTCCCCCTCAGGAACAGACACGAACATCGTCGGTCTCCCGCGCGCAGGCCGTGCGGGGAACCGGCAACCGGCCCCTTCCGTCGGCCCGCGTCGGCCGCGATACTCTTCGACGAGGGTCGCAGCCACCGCATGGGTCGATGCCAGGGCGCCGGGCAAAGGGGGGGACGATCGCGATGGAAACATCGAGCGAGAGCGGGTCGGTCAGCAACTGGATCGTCGCGGCGCGCCAGGGCAAGTCGGACGCCGCCCAGGCCCTCTGGGACCGCTACTTCACCAGGCTCGTGCGCCTCGCCAACAGCAAGCTGGGCGCGGCGAACAAGGTCGGCGTCATCGAGGACGGCGAGGATGCTGCGCTCAGCGCGTTCGGCAGCGTCTTCGACGGCCTGAACGCCGGCAAGTTCCCCCAGGTCGAGGACCGCGACGACCTCTGGCAGCTCCTCTGCCTGATCACCCGTCGCAAGGCCTACGACCAGATCGAGCGGGCCCGGGCCCAGAAGCGCGGCGGGGGGAAGGTCCTGCCCGAGTCGGCCCTCAAGGGCGAGGGCGACGGCGGGGTCGGGCTCGACGAATTCGCCTCCGGCGGCCCCTCGCCCGAGATCGCGGCGATGGTCCTGGAGGAGTGCCGCAACCTCCTCGCCGCCCTCCCCGACGACCAACTCCGCGACATCGCGCTCTGGAAGATGGAGGGCTACAACAAGGACGAGATCGCCGCCCGGCTCAACTGCTCGTCCCGGACCGTGAGCTACCGGCTCGAACTGATCCGCAAGACCTGGGAGGGCGCCAAGCCATGAGCTCGCCCGAGTCCCCGAAGCCCGACGACTCCCTGGGGAAGCTGGCCCGCGTCGTCGAGGCCTGCGGCCGTTTCGAAGGGACATGGAACAAGGGCCCCCGCCCCCGGCTCGAGGATTTCCTGACCGAGGCCCGCCCCGAGGAGCGCGCCGAGTGGCTCCTCCGCCTCCTCGGCCTGGAGTTCTCCCTGCGCCGCCAGCACGGCGAGCGGTTCGACCTGGGCGAGTACCTCAGCCGGTTCCCGCTCGACACCGACACCGTCACCGACGCCTACATCAGCCAGACCGTCCAGCCGGAACCTCCCTCGCGCCCCGGCCCCAAGGCCGGCGAGAAGGTCAAGCCGCCCCCCAAGGCCAGGCCCTCGCCGCCGCCGAGGGCCGAGACCGCCGCCGAGATCCTCCTCGCGATCCTGGCGTTCCAAAACGGGTTCATCGACCTCAACGCCTGCGTCGCCGCCGTCCGGGCCTGGTCGGAGGACAAATCCCAGCGCATCGGCGAACTGCTCGTCCGCCTCGGCCACATCGACGCCACCCAGCGCGCCATCCTAGACGCCCTCGTCGGCCAGCACCGCAAGAAGCACGGCGACTCCCCCGAGCAGGGCCTCGCCGCCGTCGACCCGACCGGGATGGTCCGCGACGCCCTGAAGAAAGTCGACGACCCCGACGTCGAGCGGACCATTTCCATCAACCCGGCCGGTCCCTCGCCGACGCCCGGCAGCGGCGAGACCACGGCCGACTTCGGCGACAACGAGCCGCACTCGACGCACGACGACGAGGAATGGTCGTACTGGTCCGACCATTCGCGTTTTCAGGATGGCAAGGAGCACGCCCGGGGCGGCCTGGGCATCGTCTTCAAGGCGCGCGACTGCGAGTTACGTCGGCAGGTCGCAGTCAAGGTCATGAAAGACGGGCTAATTGGGTCCGCACGCCACCGCACCCAATTCCTGCTCGAAGGGCTGATCTCGGGCGGCCTGGAACACCCCGGGATCGTGCCGGTCTACGGGCTCGGGCTGAAGGGAGACGGCTCGCCGTTCTACGCGATGAAGTTCGTCCGCGGGCCCAGCCTGAAGGACAAGATCCGCCAGCTCCACGGCCACGAGAAGGAGCCCGCCGAGGAGGCCGCGCCCACGCTGCCGCAGCTCCTCCGGCACTTCATCAGCGCCTGCCAGGCGATGGCCTACGCCCACAGCCGGGGGATCCTCCACCGCGACCTGAAGCCCGAACACATCATGCTGGGCGACTACGGCGAGACCCTGCTCGTCGACTGGGGCCTGGCCACGACCTACAACCCCGGCCACATGACCTCGGGCCCGTCCGAGGCCCCCCTCCGCCTCCCCAAGGACATCTCCTGCGAGACCACCACCGACGGCATGCTCGTGGGAACCGTCGCCTACATGGGGCCCGAGCAGGCGAATCGCCAGCTCAGCACGCTCGACCAGCGCGGCGACATCTACAGCCTGGGCGCCATCCTCTACACCCTCCTGACCGGCCAGGCCCCGCAGAAAGGCCACAACGAGGACGTCGCCATCGAGCGAATCATCGCCGGCGAATTCCCCCGCCCCCGCAGCATCAAGCCCTCGATCCCCCCCGCCCTCGAAGCCATCACCCTCAAGGCCATGGCCCTCCGCCCCGACGACCGCTACCCCACCGCCACCGCCCTCGCCCGCGACATCGAACGCTACCTCGACGACGAGCCCGTCCAAGCCTACCCCGACACCCTCCCCATGCGCGCCGGCAGGTGGTTGCGGAAACACCGGACCTTCACGGCAGGGAGTGCGACGCTGCTGTTTTCGTCGACAGTTTCACTCGCTTTCTTCTTGCATATATCGAATCAGACAGCATCAACACTACGCACACAGCAGGCTCTCGTGAAGCAGTCGCGAGACCAGGAATACGCAGCCCGAACCTTGGCCGAGAGCAATTTCCGCGATTCCTTGAATCTAGCGTCAAGAATCACTTTTCAGGTCGGAAGATCGGCACTACCCAACGTCCCTGGCGCAGAGACATTGCGCAGGACAACCGCTGAACTGACCGCCAGTTTCTTGGATCGGATTGTCCGGCAGAAACCAACCAACCTGGCAACGATTCATGCTACATCAAGGGCCTACCGAGAATTGGGAAACATCCGACGGCTCTTAGGAGAGAAGGAATGTGATACAGCTTATGCAAAAAGTCTCGACTTGATTCGAAATGCTGTAACGATCGATCCAGACCCGATCTATCGCGATGCATTGGCTGAAACCTGTTTTGACGCAGCGGAGGCGCAGCGCGTGATGGGAAACTACTCCAAAGCAGAACCGTTGTATCGCGAATCAGTTGCTGTCGCAGATTATCTCTTGCAGGCATTTCCTGGGAATCCAAGATACATCAGAACGGCAGCAAGGTCTCGTCAGAACTACAGTAGCTTCTTAATAGAGACAGGACAATTTTTCGAGGCATCAGAGACCAGTGAGAGGGCCGCACAGTTCCTAAGGCCACTTGCTGATTCCCAAACACCCGGTAAGACGGATCGACTCGAACTCGTCATGACGCTTCTGAACCAAGGCCGAGCCAATCGTGGACTAGGGAATCGCCCTAAATCCATTGGATATTTCTATGAATCGAAGGATCGATCAGCGGCTCTGGTCCATGAAGACCCACAGGAAAGGAACAGTCGATACACACTTGCAGTATCGAGACTTGAGCTCGCATCGACAGATTTAGGGGATGATCAAAAACGCGAGCACATCGTGGCAGAACTGACGGGTGCGATCGTTATTCTGGATGAACTTTGCAAAGAGACAGCCGATATTCCGCATTATTCGCACGATCTCGTCAGGGCCCTGATTGCACGAGCATGGATTCACAATAAATTTCGTGTGACCAAGCGTACCATCTCTGACTTAAACTTAGCTGAGAGTGTACTTGACAGGGAGATCAAGAAACACCCAACTGACAGGATTTCTCACACCCTCGCTGCTCAAGTAGCAATTCGCGAAGCAAAAGTACACCAAGACGAAGGCAGGCCCGCAAGCATACAAAAGCTTCTCGCCAAAGCGAAAAAGCACATCGACTCCATCACCCCAATCGACCCAAGAGACGTCGAATTCAACTCAATCAAGAACGAGTTCCGAGGGATGATCGACAACCAACGATAGTTTTTCAGAGAAGGTCGATAGCCGCATAGAGTCGGGATCGAGAAGACAGAAACAGCTTGGTCATCCTTGACCACAACAATTTCCACGCCTCGAGTCTAATCCCATAAAACTAACAAGGCTCATCGAAACTCAATCGCAATCGCCCAACAGTTAAAAACAATGGTGAATCCGAGATCTCAATCTGTTGTAAAATATTATCTGTTTCGTTTGTCAGCGTGACTGTAACCCTCGCCGCCCCGAGCGCCTCGTGCTGATCCAACTCAACGCCCTGGACAATATCAGCGACCCCCGACACATTGAGGAAGACACAAAGAGCCGGCACCAAGTCCGACAAATTAACAACCGTGTCTGGAATGATCTGATACCTATCAATATCCCCACCTGTCCTTGGAAACCAAATATGATGATCTTTTGTAGCATCTACTCGTATCGTCCCAATTGAATAGGGCAAGCTTGGGCCAAGGAGCAGCAACTTATGCTTTGATTCGTCATATTCGGCTCTGATCAAAGGTGTCGACATGCAATTGCCTCGGTAAAGAATTGCCTGTGATTGGTCGAAAGTGAAGCGGATTCTGCAGTCATTGTTGACGTAGACGGTTCGAGAATACACAACAAGACTGAAAACCAGTTAAAGACTACAGAACTCCAACTCATAACGCAACTAACGTCACATTTTAAATTAAAAGTTCCCCAAACGAATGTCCTTCGTTCAAGTTTCGCTGTGACCACAACTAAGAATCTACTCGCCTGCCAGGACGCCCTATTCTTTAGAGTCGCTGCACAATAGCCGGCGATCCGCTAAAGTGGCGGCATGAGTCACACCGCGCGACTCCGCCGATCCCCGAAGAACTTCCGCCAGCTGACGGGGATCACCCCGGACGCCTTCGACCGACTGCTGGCCGAACTGACGCCGCGATACGAACAGGCCGAGGCCCGTCGCAAGGATCGGCCCGGCCGCAAGCGACGTCCCGGGGCCGGCCGCAAGCACGCGCTCGACCTGGGCGACCGCCTGCTCATGCTCCTGATCTACTACCGCACCTACGCCACCCATGCCTTCCTCGGCTTCCTCTTCGGCGTCGACGACTCGGCGGTGGGACGCAACATCAACCCGCTCCAGCCCCTGCTCGCCGGCATCTTCCGGATCCCGGAACGTCGCGTCTCGCTCGACCCGGAGGACATCCGCGAGATCTTCTTCGACGCCACCGAGCGTCCCACGCGGCGGCCGAAGCGCGGCCAGCAGGAGTACTATTCGGGCAAGAAGAAGCGGCACACGATCAAGACCCAGGTCGCGGTCGTGCGCCGCAGCAAGCCGCCCGGCCCGGGCCCCAAGCCGCGGCGGGTGCGGATCGCCGCGGTCAGCGAGTCGGCCCCCGGCTCGGTCCACGACAAGAAGGTCTACGACGGCTCGCGGGTGGTGGTGCCGAGGGACGCGAAGCGGACCGGGGACACGGCGTACATCGGGACGGGGCTGAAGACGCCGACGCGAAAGCCGAAAGGCGGGGAACTGACGGAGGCCCAGAAGTCGGAGAACCGCAAGCTGTCGCGTCGCCGGGTGGCGGCGGAGCACGGGATCGGCAAGATGAAGGTGTGGCGGATCGCCTCGGAGCGATACCGCAACCCGCACCGCCGCCACACGCTGATCATGAAGAACGTGGCCGGCCTGCACAACCGGATGTACGCCTGAAAAGCGGCCCGCAGCCGGTGCACGCCCCCGCCTGCCAACGGCCTTCACTATTGTGCAGCGACTCTATTCTCACCTCCGATCCCCCTGCCCGGACGAGAAATCCTGGATCCCGCCCGCACCGGCGGAGATGCGGCTCTTGGGGCTGCGGAAGCCGGCGATGGAGAGTGCGGTGTCGAAGGTCATGTTGATGAAGGTGTCGGCGCCGGATTCGCCGAAGCCGAAGTCGATGTCGGAGCCGCCGTCGAGGGTGTCGTTGCCGGTGCCGCCGAAGAGCCAGTCGCTGCCGGACTGGCCGAAGAGGCGATCGTTGCCCTCGCTGCCGAAGAGTTCGTCGTTGCCCTCGTTGCCCTGGAGCTCGTCGTTGCCGAGGTTGCCCACGAGGACGTCGTCGCCGAACTGGCCGAAGAGCAGGTCATCGCCGCCGTTGCCGTAGAGGTAGTCGTCGCCGTCGGAGCCCTGGATCTCGTCGCGGCCCAGGCCGCCGACGACCGTGTCGTTGCCCGTGCCGGCGAAGATCAAGGTCGGCACCGTGATCCCTTGCTGGCCCGACACCGTCTCGCTGTTCAGCAGGATCCGGTCGTTGCCGCCCAGCCCGGAGACCACGATCTTCTTGATCGAGCCCGAGCCGCTGATCTTCGCGCCGTCGACCGTGATCTTGTTGCTCACCTGGCGGACCGTGATCTGGTCCGCGAAGTCCGTCCCTTCGATCCGCAGCTCCGTGCCGACCAGGGTGGCCGTCAGGCGGGCGGCGAGCAGCTTGCGGGTTTCCAGGCCATCGCAGTTGGGGATGAGTCTGCGCGAGTCGCGGCGGGCTTTCGAGGTCGAGACATGGGAGCGGTTCTTGTTGCCGAACATGATGTCACCTCTGTGGGAGTCAAAAGCGAGGACATTTCCCGGACCATCGCGTCAAGATGGCGTCGTGCTGCTTGTCCCAGGGCCTCCGCGTCGAGGCCCGGGAAAGCCGCGGTCGGTGCCCGGTCGGGCGATCCGACCGCGAAGGACGGCCGAGAAGGCCGCCCGATGGCACATGGCACATCCTCACAGCAGCACCGTTGCACAGCACGGCACACACTGACGTCATCCGGAACCGGATCGATCGGTGTGCAAACCACCGCCGTCGATCCGCTCTCAGGTCAACGACTTGATCTCGCCACCGGGCTCGGCGAACCTTGCACGGAGCCGACCAGGCCGCCACACGCGAGGAAATCCCATGACCCAGCCGAGCAAACCGACCTCCTGCGAAGGCTGCGGCGTCTGCTGCCTGGTCGTGACGACGCCGCCGTTCCGACGGGTGTTCGACGGCGAGGGGGAGGAGGCGTGGGAAAGGCTCAGGCGGGAGCGACCGGATCTGGTGCGGCAGATTCAGGCGGCGGAGCGGGCGAGGCGGGCGGAGGGGTTGCCGATCTCGGGGTCGGCGTGCGTGTGGTTTGATACCACGACCAGGCTCTGCCGGCACCATGAACTCCGGCCGAGGGCGTGCCGGGAGTTCGACCTGGCGGGGACCGATTGCCTCGACGCCAGGCGCAGGGCGGGGATCGCGGATGGGCCAACGCAAACGGGGAGGCCGGACACGCCGGCGCTCCCCGTGGGAGATTGCGACGATCAGCGAGGCGAGGTCACTTCCTGACCTTCACCGGCTTGATCGTCTGGGACTTCTTCGTGAGGGTCAGCTTGCCCAGGAAGTCGCCGCCGGGGTTGCCGTCGCCGCTGGGGAGGGCCTTGGTATACTCGCCGTCGAGGGCGCGGCCGTTGGCGTCCTTGAGGTTGGCGGACTTCGCCAGGATCCGCAGCGTGCCCGGCTGGACCTTGGCCCCCTGGCGGAGCATCAGCGTAATCTCGTTCGCGGCGGTCAGCTCGACCTTGGTGATGGCCACCTTGCGGCCGCCGCGAGTCACCGAGAAATTCGCGGCAAGGATGGTCGAGGCGTTCGCGGCGTTCAATGCGGACGAGAAGGTGATGACCACCTCGCCCGTCGCGGGAGTCACCCGGACGGCCGTCACCCGGGGGGGCGGACGTGCTGATCGTCAACGAGCCGAGGGCGACCGTCGCGGCGGGCGTGCCGCCGGTCGAGGCCGGGTCGGTCGCCGTGGCGCTGAAGGCATAGGTGCCCTCGCCCAGCGAGGACGACGTCACCGTGTACTTGCCGTCGCCGCCCGCCGTCACCTGGCCGACCAGGGCCGCGGCGCCGCCGGTTTTCGTCGCGAACAACTTCACCACAAAATTCGCCGGGGCAACGCCGCTGAACGAGGGGCGGGTAATGCTCGTGATGCCGTCGCCGGCCGTGCCGTCGTCATTCCCGGCCGCGCCCGCGCCGGTGATCGTGTCGGAGCCCTCGCCGGTGTCGGGCGGGTCCACGAACAGCAGCACCGTCGCCAGGGCACTCTGCGTCTTGCCGTCGGACGCCTTGTACGTGAATACATCCGTCCCGCTGAAGTCTGCACGCGGTGTATACACGAATGAGCCGTCGACACTGAGCGTCAGGGTCCCGAACGTCGGCTTCGTGACCAGGACGGCGGTCAGGGCATCCTTGTTCGTGTCCGTGTCATTCGCGAGGATGCCGTTGGCCTTGTTGACCTGGATCGGCGTGCCCTGGGTCGTCGTGTACGAATTGTTGTTGGCGACCGGCGCGGTGTTGTTCGACGAGGTGACGGAGATGGAGACGGTGACCGCCTCCCCGTTGTTGAGCCCGTCGAACGGCTGGTAGATGAACTGGTCCGTGCCGACGAACCCGGTATTCGGGTTGTAGAGGAACGATCCGTTCGCGTTCACCGACAGGGTCCCGTTCGACGTCGGGGAGACGAGCACGGCGGTGAGCGAGTCGCCGTTGGTGTCGGTGTCGTTCGAGAGGACGCCGGGGACCGAGATGTTCAGGGGCAGCGCGTTGGTCGTGGTGTAGGAATCGGCCGCGCCGATCGGCGGGTTGTTGACCTGGAGCGTCACCGTGGTGGTGCTGCCATCGGCCTTGCCGTCATTGGCCTTGTACGTGAAGGTGTCGGTCCCGCGGAATCCGGTGCTCGGCGTGTACTGGAATGAACCGTCGGCGTTCAGCGTCAGGGTGCCGTGCGACGCGCCCGCGACCAGAGTCGCGGTCAACGGATCATTATCCGAGTCGGTGTCATTGGCCAGGACACCCGAACCGGCCGAGATCACCAGGGGCGTGCTCACGCCGGTCCGGTAGGTGTCGGCGACGGAGGTCGGGGCGTGATTCGTGCTCGCCGGAGTCACCGTCAGGTCCACCGTCGTCACGGCGCTGTCCGATGTGCCGTCGCTCGCCTTATAAATGAACGAATCGGTGCCCGAGAAAGCAGAGTTGGGCGTGTAGGTGAACGAACCGTCGGTGTTGAGGGTCAGGGTCCCGTTTGAAGGCCCCTGGGCGACGGTCGCCGTGAGGGGGTCGCCGTCGGCGTCGCTGTCGTTGGCGAGGACCCCGGGCGCGGTGATCGTCAGGGTCGCCCCCTGGGCCACCGTGTAGGTCTCCGCGACCGCCGCCGGCGCGGTATTTACCTTGATGGTGACCGTCGCCAGGGCACTATCGCCCGTCCCGTCATTCGCCTTGTACGTGAAAGTATCCGTACCGTGGAAGCCCGTATTGGGCGTGTACTGGATCGATCCGTCGGCATTGAGCGTCAATGTGCCGTTCGTGGGCGATATGCCCAGGATCGCTGTCAGGGCGTCGCTCTCGGGATCGGTGTCGTTGGCGAGCACGCCGGGGCTCGCGACGTTGAGGACGCCCCCCACCGCGACGGAGTACAGGTCGTCCACGGCGGTCGGCGGGTTACCGGACAGCACCAGCCGATCTTCGAGCGGTTCAAGCCGGGCGTCGAGCCCCCGGCGCCCCCGCGCCTTGCGTCCACCTCGGATCGTCGCGTTGCCCAAGCGAACCGGCCGGTCGTTCTGGATCGCCATCGCTAAGCCCTCTCATCACCCGCGTGGGGGACACCTCGACGGCCACCGGGCAGCGTCGAACGCGGTCGCGTCCTTGCATTCACCCCGGCTTACCCATCATCCGGATCTGCACCAGCATAAACCTTGCACCTTTCCTCCGAACCGGCGGGGAAAAGTCGCCGAATTCTCCAGGGGAAGAATCCGCCTGGATCGATCAACTCGACCCTGACGCCTCGATCTCGGATCGCCTCTCCGCCCCCGAATAAATCCCACCTTGCCCAATCCGCCGGATCGCGATATTCTCACGCCGGCGGCCGGGCACGAGGCCCTTCGCGGCCGCTCCGGACACGCCGATCGCGACGGCCGCAGGGATGGCATCGCATGGACGGGATGAAGCGGCAGTGGTGGCACACATTCCTGTTCGTTTGCGCCCTCATCGTGGCCGTCCTCCCCTGGCTCGGTCGACTGGGCCGGCCGAATATCATCGGGGATGACATCCAGCGGATCGTCGATCTCCAGACGCTCACGCTGCCCCAGCGACTCGCTCGGCCATTCAACGAGCACCTGGCCCCCCTGTTCGAGCTATTCTCCGCGCTGACCTGGGACGCCTCGGGACGCACGCTCGCCGGCGTACCCCTTTCATTTACGCTCGCGTCGCTCGCCCCATACGCAATCACTCTGGCCCTTCTCTTTCTGCTGATGCGTCGGGAGTGGGGGTCGAGGCTCGCGGCGGGATTGGCCCTGATCGTGTTCGCCAGCACTCCGGTCTACGCCGAGTGCGTCTGGTGGTTCTCGGCGTCGACCTTCACATGGGCGCTGGCGCTGTCACTGGGCTCGCTTATCCTGGCGTCGGCCGCGTCCGAAAAGTCAAGCCTCCCGGCGGCGATCGGGGCGTGCCTTGCCTGCTTCCTTGCCCCGATGGGCTCGGCGATCGGCCTGCTCGCCGGCCCGGCGGCGGCTCTCCGCGCCTGGCCGACTCAAGATCGCGATCGCCCGATCCGGTGGAGCCTGACGCTCGCGGCCCTGCCGATGGTCGGCACGATTTTGAACCTCGGGCTGTCGAGCCTGATGCGGTACCATGAGGTCGTGGCCCAGAGCGTGAGCGGCTCGAACGACATCCTCGGCGGCCTCGCCCGCTCGCTCCAGGCCCCGCTGTACGTGGTGCTGACGAGTTTCGGCGGGGTGCTCCGGGCCGATCGGATGACCTCGCTCGCCGGCGGGCTGGCGTTCCTCATCCCGGCGGCGATCTGGTTCGCCTGGACGCTCCGGCGCTCCTCGCCGTTGCAGAGGCGATGGCTCTGGATCGGTGCCCTCTGGGTCGCCAGTGGGTACGTCCTGATCTACGGGTTCCGGACCCACCTCGTCGGCCCCGAGCGGCTCGTCACGGTTCAGCGCTACCACCTGTTCCCATTCACGGGCCTCGTCTTCATCCTCACGGCCGCGTCCGCCCCGCACCTGCGGCGATGGGCAGCCCAGCCGGGCAGTGGGTCGTTAGTCCTGCTCACACTGGCACTCGTCTTGATGTTCATCAGTCGACCGGTCATGCGCGACCGGCTGAACTACTACCGCACGCAGTCCGATCAGCGGGCGACGATGGGGATGCTCGACCGCCTGGCCGACGCGTCGGCGAAGCTGGGGTTCACCCGCGAGCAGGTGATCGCGGCCTTGCCCCCGATCGAGCCTCGCTGGGGGATCGAGGGCGAGAATATCCTGAAGATGCTCCCGGTCACGATCGACCGGGGCACGCCGATGGATCCATCCGCCGTGCGTGCCGCGGTCGTCGCCGCCCTCCCGGCCGAGGACCGGGTCTGGCTGTTGTCCGACATGGATGCCACGGGCCTACTGCTCTCGCGAGGGGACGCCCCCCCGGCCGGGGCCCCGCGCGAGACCGCGCGGCTCGTCCGGAACAGCGGGATGGAGGCCCTCCAAGGTGACCGCTATCGATCGCGCGGGTGGCCGTCGCACCTGGAATTTGCGTTCGGTCCGGACCGGCCTCAAGGCCCCGCCCGCACCCTGATCCTGCCGGGCCTCGCCGCAGCCGGCCCGATGGAGTTGTGGTGGGCGGCGGAGGGGGAGGATTGGTCGGACGATCGACGGGTGCTGATCCGTCCTGGCGCGGCCGGCGTTGCCGAGCGGGCCCTGCCCCTGGATCGGCTCCCCGCCCCGGCGGGCCGTCCGCCCGCCCGGATCCGCGTCTCGCCGAGGGCCGCGGGCGAGGTCGCGATCGGAGCCCCCCAAATCATCCGTTGATGGACCGGGGCCGCACGATCAACGCCCGCCCTGCTTCGTGAGCCTCTGAATGAGGTGGTCGCGGACCCGCTGGACCCGGCGAGCGTCCTGTTCCTGCAACTGGCGGAACATGTCCACGCATTCCCTTGCGTTCACACCTTCGGCGTCGCGGATGGACTCGTCGCAGGCGTTCCGGCCTTCGGCCCTGGACTGCAGGACGGTCAGCCAGTGGTAATGAAGGTCGGTGATCGGGTTGTTCGCCGTTCCGGTCGCCATCGCGTCGCCTCCGTTCGGGGTTTCGTCTCGGTTCCCTCGGGGCATGCCCGGCACGCCCCGAGCCATCGACGAAAGCAACTACGATACCGGGACGGGGCCGATCCGACCACGTCCCGGTATCCGAGGCTTGCGACTCGTTGATGTGAGCGGTCCGAGGCGGCCAAGGCGCGAGGCTCAGGCCCCCGGCGGCTTCTCCTTCGCCTGTTCGCCCCCGGGCTTCCCGGGCGGGGGCGCGGATGCGGGGGCGGGCGAGGGCTTCGCATCCGGCTTCGCATCCGGCTTCGCATCCGGCTTCGCATCCGGCTTCGCATCCGGCTTCGCATCCGGCTTCGCATCCGGCTTCGCATCCGGCTTCGCATCCGGCTTCGCATCCGGCTTCGCATCCGGCTTCGCATCCGGCTTCGCATCCGGCTTCGCATCCGGCTTCGCATCCGGCTCGGGCGGGGGCAGGAGCGAGTCGGGCAGGTCGAAGTTGTTCGTCCCGCCGCCCGGGACGACCGTCACGTAGTGCGTGCCGAGGCCGAAGTCGCTCCACTCCGGCACGATCCGCTCCTTGGCGCTCATCATCCCGTAGGGCTTGGCCAGGCCCGACCGGGGGCCGAGCCCGTAGATCGTGCCGTCCTTGCCCTGGAGGTAGCTGATCACGACTTTATACTTCGCCGCCGCCGTCCCCGGCCGGGCCATGTGGGTGAGGGTGTAGGAGCCGTCCTCCTCGGTCTCGGCGATGCTCGTCGTGCCCTTGTCGTCGGCCTGGAGGAAGGTGATCACCGCCTGCTTCAGGGGCTTGCCCTGCACGGTGACCTTGCCCATCACCGGGTGGAGCACCGGCTCGGGCAGCGGAGTGTTGCGGTCCTCCTCGCAGCCTGCGGCGATCAGGATGAGCGCCGCGGCGAGCGAGAGGCAGAGATGCTGTCTCATGGAACGATCTCCCGATGGTCGACCCGCGCGAGTTCGCCGCCTACTTGCCCCCCTTGCCCTTCGATTTGAAGTCGATCGCGTAATCGGTCGCCCCGCCCGGCGGGACCTCGATCTCGCGGTCGAAGTTCTGCGGGGGGATGGTCTCCTTGGCGAGCCCCATGAGTTGCTTCTCGAACGATGCCTTGGCGAAGACGTCGGGGACCTTCTTGCCGTTGGGGGGGGCCACCTCCTCGGTCTTGCTCACCGACACCTTGTACTTGCCAGGCGCGAGCCCGGCCCGGCCGTTGAAGGTCATCTGGAAATTGCCGCTGGGGCCGGTCTGCTCCGTGCCCGACGTGCTCACGGGATTGCCGGGCATGGGGATGAAGGAGAGGTTCGCCCCGGTCAGGGGCTTGCCGTCGAGCGTGACCACGCCCGACACGGGGACGAGGGTGACGCCGTCGCCGCATCCGGCACCGACGGCCGCCGAGAGGGCCGCGGCGAGCGAGAGGGCGATGCCCGGCGAATATCGACGCGCGCGCATAAGCTCAAACTCCACGCGATGGGGATCCAGGGATCGAGGATCGCGGATGATGGGGTGGGAGCGGCCGCGCCGGGGCCGGGCCCCGGCGCGGCCCGCCGATCAGTAGGAGTCGGCGCTGATGACCTCGCCCGCACGCACGGTCTGGAGCGCGTACCAGGTGAACGGGTTGATCGTGTTCTTGACGAACCGGACGCTGCCGTCGCCCATGGCGACGTTGATGCCGCCGGGATGGAGGCTGGACATGACCCAGGCGTACGAGCCCCGCTTGTACTGCTCGCAGGAGAGGGTGCCGTCGCGGTTGCCCCAGACGGCGTTGGGCGTCGAGGCCGGGGAGAGCGTGGAGGTCGGCGGCCAGACCACCAGGTGCGTCGAGGTGTGCGTGCCCGCGCCCCAGTAGGGCCCGAAGTACCAGAAGCTGGAGCACCAGTTGATCGTCTCGCTCGACTTCTCGCCGACCATCACCGTGTTGCTCAGGCCGTCGGTGACGTCGGAGAACGAGGTCGAATAGTCCGAGTAGAACATCGCGCGGTCGGCCGGCAGGTTCGGCGTGGCCGGCGTCATGCAGTTGTACTCGGTGTACTGCCCGGTGGCCGTGCCGTAGTTGCTCCGGCGGGCGTTCTGCATGGCGTAGGGGCCGGTGTTGCCGAGGTCGAAGTTCTCGACGCGGGGCTGGATGTCCGACGGGCACGAGTAGCTGGCGACCATCGAGCCGACCACGGTGGTGTTGGCGGCGGACCGGCCGGCGAGGACCGTCACGCCCGTGGGCGCGGACCCGGAACCTCCCCAGGCGGAGTCGGACGAGGCCTGGGAGAAGTTGTAGGCGTTGTAGAGCGCGGACTGCTCGACGTAATTCAGGATCAGGGCGAAGGCCGTCGTGTTCAGGATCGTGCCGACGTTCGTGCCGGGGAGATACGCATTCTGGCAGGAGCCCGAGCGGAACTTGGGCGGCGGCAGGGCGTTGTTGGTCGATACATAATTATGCATCGCCAGACCGATCTGCTTGAGGTTGTTGGTGCATTGGGCCCGGCGGGCCGCCTCCCGCGCCGATTGCACGGCCGGGAGCAGGAGTGCGATCAGGACCGCGATGATCGCGATCACGACCAGGAGCTCGATCAGCGTGAAACCACGGCGTCCCCCCACTGGCGATACACGCATGATGCCAACTCTCCCTTCGACCTTTGAGATCATGAACAGATCCGACGCGGTCCGCCGCGTCGACGTAAGACGTGGAAGAGGCAAGTGTCTTGATATCCGTGCCCTTTGCACCCCGCAAGTAAAAAATCCTGACAACGCATATGCCTACCTGGACGGGAAGTTTCCGCCGCCTCCACCATGTGCCTGTCACGTCTCAAAATGTATGCACGCCCGCCCAAGGCCTAAGCAGACGCACCGCGATCCGGAAGTTCGCTCGCACGGACCCGCATAACCTGGCGGGGCTCAACAATTGTTTGCAAACCGTTTCAGGGCAACACCACGCGACAACGAACCCCTTCGTCGCGCGGGTTGATCGACCGGACAATCGAATGCACGCAATCATCAAGGACGAGGTGGAATGGCCGCGTCCCGGATTTTTTTCCGACGGCCCCGTGAAAATGTCCCGGCGAAGGAACGTCAAGCTCGGGTGGCGTGTCTTGCCGATGGGGGTAGGATGGCAACATCAAGACGGCCCGGACGTCGACGATTTCGCGTCGACGCGAGGGACCGGGGGGAGGTTGAGGCGCGATGTCGGACGGGGATGGCAGTTTCGGGCCCGCCGGGCGGGGCGGCCGGGACTGGGCGGCGTATGGGTTCCTGGCGCTCATGGTGTTGATCGGGTCGAGCACGGCCCCGGCCGCGAAGTTCGCGGTGAGGGAGCTGCCCACGGGCCTGATCCCGCTGGTCCGGTTCGGGCTGGCCGGGCTCTGCCTCTGGCCGGTCGTGGCGAGGGGCGGTGCGCTGCGGCGGATGCTGAAAAACGAACCGGTGCGGGTCCTCCTGACCGCCGCCTTCTGCATCCCGATCAACCAGGCGTTCTTCCTCAACGGCGCGAAGCTCGCCCCAACGTCTCACATCAGCTTGATTTACGCCACCTGTCCGCTGGTCGTCCTGGCCCTGGCCGCGACCCTGGGCCAGGAACGCCTCAGCCCCGACCGGTTCGCCGGGGTCGCCCTGAGCGTGTTCGGGGTGGGCCTGATCGCCCTCGAAAACCTCTGGAACTCCCACAAGACGGGCGCGGACGTGCTCCGGGGGGACCTGCTCCTGATCGGGGCGGTCACGTCGTGGGGTGCCTATCTGACGGTGGGCAAACCCTTGATCAACCGTTACGGGTCGATCCCCGTCCTGGCGGGGACGTTCCTGGTCGGCAGCGCGCTCGACGTCCCGATCGCGCTGGCGACGATGCCGGGCTGGTCGCCGCTGTCGGGGGCGTCGCGGGCGGCCTGGATCGGGCTGGCCCACCTGACGCTCGTCGTCACACTCTTCGGGCTGATGTTCCAGAACCTGGCGCTCAAGCGTCTCGACGCGAGTCAGGTCGCGACGTTCGGGAATGTTGCGCCGCTCCTGGCGATTTTCTGGGGCCATCTCCTTTTCGGGGAACGGATTACGCCGCTCGCGACGGTCGGAGGTCTTATGATACTGGGTGGGGTCCTCTGGACGAGCAAGTCGCCCCGACGGGCGACGGCCTCGGTGCCGCTGGTCCGCCCCTCGGCCTCGTCGTGACGATCGGTCGCGTTCCGGTTCGATAAGGGTGGCGCATGACGTCTGGCGGGGTCGCGGTGTATGTCACGAGCCACGGTTTCGGTCACCTGAACCGGACCGTGGCCGTCCTGAATCGGCTGCCGGGGTCGGTGCCGCTGGCGATCCGCTGCCACCCGGATCTCCACCCGCACTGGCGGGAGCGGCTGACCCGGCCGGCCGATTTGGGTTCGTTTGTGTCCGACTCGGGCGCGATCAACCCGCCGGGCGACAGCGCGGCCACAGACGGCCCGGAGACCATCCGAACCGCCCGGATGGTCTACGACGAGGGGCTGGCCCGGCTCGACGACGAGGTGAATTGGCTTCGTTCGGTAGGAATCCGCGCGGTGCTCGCCGACGCCCCGCCCCTGCCCCTGGTCGCGGCCCGGAAGGCAGGGGTCCCCGGCTACCTCCTGGCCAACTTCACCTGGGCGGAGATCTACGCCCCCCACGCGAAGGCGATCGGCGGCGACGCCCCGAAATTCGTGGCCGACTTGAGGAAGGCGTACCGCCACGCCACCCTGGCCTTCCGGACCGAGCCGGCGCTCTCGATGGCGTCGATGGCCCCGGTCCCGGTCGAGGACGTCGGGATGGTGGTGACGCCTGGGGTCGATCGCAAGGCAGAACTCCGGAAGAGGTTAGGGCTTTCGGGGTCCGACAGGATCATCTATTTCTACATCGGCCGGTACGGCCAGGCCAACCTGGAATGGGACCGCCTGGCGGCGATGGGGAAGCGGGGCCTGCACTTCGTCGGGTTCCACCCCGCGCCTGGCGAATTGGGTTCGTTCGGCAACTTGCACGTCGTGCCCGCCACCGAATGGACGGGGGCCGACCTCGCCGCGTCGGCCGACGCCATCGTGGCCAAGGCGGGCTATGGCGCGGTCTGCGAGGCGATGGTCGCGCAGATTCCGCTCGTCTTCCCCATGCGGAGCGGTTTCGCCGAGTACCGGGCCCTGGCCTGGGCGCTCAAGGCGTGGGGCGGGTCGGTCTGCGTGCCGGCGAGGGCCTTCGAACGATTCCGGATCGAATCCGCACTGGACCGGGCGCTCACGCTGACGCCCGGCCCGCCCCCCTTCCCCGCCGATGGTGCCACGCGGATCGCCGCGCGGCTGGTCGAGGCCGTTCAACGCCCGTAGCTCACGGAGTTCGACGATGAAGATCGTGATCTACCCCGCCGTGGACCCGGAACGCCTGGAGATCCTGGAATCCCGCGCGCCCGGGGTCGAGTTCGTGAACGCGGCCGACGAGCTGATCGCCTACAACGCGATGCCGGGTGCAGACGCCTTCCTTGGCAAGATCACCCCCGAACTGCTCACCCAGGCCGATCGGCTCCGGTGGGTCCAGGCCTTCACCGCGAGCCTGGAGCATTACGTCTTCCCCGAGCTGGTCGAGCACCCCTGCGTCCTGACGAACATGCGGGGGCTGTTCGGCGACGTCATCGCCGATCAGGTGATGGGCTACATCCTCTGTTTCGCCCGCAACCTGCACCACTACATCCGCAACCAGGGTGCCCGTCGCTACGAGCCGCTCGGTGGCGAGGAGAACCGGGTCAGCTTCGCGTCGGGGCCCGGGCTCATCAACGGCATGGACCGGGCGACGATCTACCTGCCCGACGCGACCATGGGCATCGTCGGCTTCGGGGCGATCGGTGCGGACATCGCGCGTCGGGCCCTGGCGTTCGGGATGAAGGTCCGGGCGGTGGACCGGTTCCCCGAGCAATCGCCGAAGGTCGAGGGCGTCCCGCCCGTCGAGCCGGCCGACCGGCTGCCCTCGCTCCTCGCCGCCAGCGACTTCGTCGTGATCGCCGCGCCCCAGACGCCGGAGACCACGGGGCTGTTCAACGACGCGATCATTTCAAAAATGAAGAAGTCGGCCTACCTGATCAACATCGGCCGGGGCAAGATCGTGGTGCTCGACGACCTTCTCAACGCCCTGCGTCACAAGCAGATCGCCGGCGCGGCCCTGGACGTCTTCGAGACGGAGCCCCTCCCCCCGAGTCACCCGCTCTGGGACTTCCCCAACGTCCTGATCACCCCGCACACCGCGGGATATTCTCCCGTGATCGCGCGGAGACATCTGGCGACGTTGCTGGAAAACGTCGAACGATTCACCAGGGGCGAAGACTTGCTCAACCCGGTGCGCAAGCACCTATGGTTCTAATTTTGGAGCGTGGGAGCGGAGCTTCCGCTTTGGAGACGGAGCAATCGACCTCGACGCCGGAATTACTCCGCCACGGGAGAGTTCTCGCACTCGTCACACAACCAGGTCCCCGCGATCAATCGCCCCCCTGCGATGCCAGGAAGTTGGTCAGGCGCGGTGTAGTCGGTCACCCGGCCACCGCATCGAGAACAACGCCCGAGGTTTGCCCCTTCGATCCAGATGGGATCCAGCGTCGATACCCCCGGAAATTCCACCTCCGGGACATCCGCAAAGGCGAAGGCGATGGCATCCCGGAGTCGATCGTCGAATGGTTCCACGAATGTGAAATCCTCTTCGGCATTCTCCGGCACATGCACAATGATGGATGTTATTACAAGGACCATGCGTACACCAGCCATCGAGGCAGGCTCCTGGAGTTATCGCGGGGTGAGATCGAGGCTGGCCGACCCGATCAAAGGCGGAAGCTTTACTTCCGCACTCCAAGGTTACTTGAGATGCGTATCGAGGAACCTGTAGGCCTCGTCCATGGTGCGGCGGAACTCGCCCCCCTTCCATCCGTGGCCGAGGCCGATGAGCAGCTCGGTCCGGCCGCGGATGCCCTGGACGGTCATGGCGTCGGAGAGCTTCGTGGCCTGGGAATGGGGGACGAGCGGATCCTTGGTGCCCTGGAAGGTGAGGATCGGCGGGTCCTTGCGGTCGAGGTAGGTGATCGGAGAGGCCCTCTTCGCGGCCTCGGGCTTCTGGATCGCGGTGCCGCCGAGGAAGTCGCGGACGAGTCCCTGGGAGAGGAACGGGATGTCGGGCGCGGCGAGGTCGACGGGGCCGAAGTAATTCACGACCGCGCGGATCTTCGTATCAACATCCTTCCGATCGTCGGGGATCGTCCCTTCGAGGCCGTCGTCGGGACCCGTCACGCCGAGCATGAGCGAGAGGTGGCCGCCGGCGGAGAAGCCGATGGCGCCGACGCGGTCGGGGTCGATGCGGTAGTCCTTCGCGTGAGCCTTGAGCCAGCGAACGGACGCCTTGACGTCGTGCACCTGGGCGGGGAACACATCCTTCGGGTAGAACCGATACTGCGGCGAGATGGCGACGTAGCCGCGAGCGGCGAACTCGGCGAGGAGGGTCCGGTTGTCCTTCTTGTCGCCGGTCCGCCAGGCCCCGCCGTGGATCACGACCACCGCCGGGAACGGCGCCGAACCCTCGCCGTCGGCGGGGCGGGCGATGTCGAGCGTCAGCTCCTGGCCATCCACCTGCTTGTAGACGAGATCATTCGTGACCGTGGACTTGAGGGGCGTCGCGGGCCCCTGCGCGGCGGAGATCCCGCAGGTCGTCAGCAGGGCGAGTGGCAGGGTCCAGCGAATCCGCCGCATGCGGGGCCTCGGGTCGTCGAGGGCGATCGGTCATCAATACGAGTCCGCATTGATGATCTCCCGGCCGTCGCGAGTCAACAGCGCATACCAGACATTGGTGTCGACGCTGGGCTTCAGGCTGCGGACGGACCCGTCGCAGAAGACGAACGTCGGCCCGCCGGCATGGTAGGATCCGGCGTAGACGAAACGGCCCTGGAGGTTGGTGTCCTGGTTGAATGCCGGGGAGGTCCAGGGGTCGAAGACGCTGCCTCCGAATCCGCCGACCGCCCAGCCCTGGCTGTCTCGCTTCTCGCCGATGGCGATGGTGTTGGTCGTGCCGTCGCGGATCTGTTCGAGCCGGATGCAGAGGTTCTGGCCCTTGGCCGTCGAGCTGGCGATGGGCAGCATCACGCCACGATAGTTCGTCTTCTTGGCCTGGAAATCCTGGGCCCAGGTGCCGTGCCCTCCGCCCCAGTTGGCGGCATAATGGCCCGGGGAGAAGGTCGAATTGCCGGTCAGGAACGTCCCGTCCTCGCGGACGACCTGGGTGGCCGCCCGATTGCGGATCTCGGGGACCTCGGGGCAGAGGAATGTGCTAATCTGAACCGACGTCACCGTCGCGTTCGACGCGAACCAGGGCTCGACCGAGTAATTGTAGGCGTTCGAGAGCGTGTTGCCTTCCAGGTAGGGCAGGATCATGGTGAAGCAGGAATGGCCGTTGCCCCGACCGGGCCCGATGGTCGAGCTCATCGGCAGGACGCCCTTCGCCGAGTGGTAGCTCTGCAGCGCGATGCCGATCTGCTTGAGGTTGTTGCGGCACTGGGTCGACCTCGCGGCCGAACGGGCCCCCTGCACCGCCGGCAGCAGCAGCGCCACCAGGACCCCGATGATTGCGATCACGACCAGCAGCTCGATCAACGTGAATCCTCGGCGTGATGCTGGCATCGAGACCTCCCGGGCGATTGTGGACGGGTTCCTCTCGATTGAACCGCCGCGGGACCCGGGGCGCCAAGGCATCCCGTTGAAAAAAACCGTCGGAACGCAGCGTGGATGGTTGTTGAGAGGAGACTCCTCATGGATCTAGATGTGAGCCAGCTCGGCGTCGTCGAGGTGTATCACCGGCTCGTGGGCATCGTCACGCCCCGGCCGATCGCCTGGGTGACGACGATCGACGGCGCCGGCCGGGTCAATCTCGCCCCATTCAGCTTCTTCAACGTGTTCGGGGCGAATCCGCCGATCGTGGTGTTCTCGCCGGTCCTGCGCCGGGACGGGGCGAAGAAGGACACGCTGCTGAACCTGGAGGAGATCGGCGAGTTCGTGGTCCATTCCGCCGTCGACCGGCTGGCCGAGCAGGTGAACCTCTCGGCCGGCGAGTTCGCGCGGGGCGAGTCGGAGGCCGAGCACGCGGGCCTGACGCTGGTCCCGTCCCGGAAGGTCCGGCCGCCCCGGGTGGCGGAGTCGCCCACGGCCCTCGAATGCGTCGTCCGGGAGATCCGCTCGTTCGGCGACGGCGCGATCGCCCCCCAGCTTGTGATCGGCGAGGTCGTCGCCATGCACATCGACGACCGCGTCCTCGACGCGCAGGGGAAGGTCGATCCGGTCAAGCTCGGCACGATCGGCCGCCTCGGCGGGGACACCTACGCGAGGACGACCGACCTGTTCGATCTACAACGACCGCAATAGAGAACAACCGTTGATCGATCCGGCCCCAAGCGGAGCCGATGCCTGCTCATCCTCCCCCGACATTACCCATCAACGCTCACGTCCTCTTCCGGGCCTTCTTCGTCCCGCCCGACGGCAGCCGGAAGACCTCATCGAGGTTCAGGCGGGGGGCCGGGCCCGGGTCGATCCGGTCGTGGCCGGGGCCCTTCACGAAGCGGTTCTTTCCGAGGTTGCCGATCAGGAAGTTGTTCCCTCTCCCGCCCGAGAGTGTGTCATCGCGCCGGCCGCCGATGAGGATGTCGTTCCCCTTGCCGCCGAACAGGCTCACGGGGATCGGCAGGCCGGAGGCGGCGATGCTGTCGTTGCCGTCGAGGCCGTTGACGATCACCCGGCCCCCGACGGTGTAGGTCCCGACGTTGCTGCCGTTCATCCGGACCTGAACCTGATTGTTCGCCGCGGGGATCAATCGGATGACGTCGCGGCGGTTGGTGCCAGTGACGAGCAGGTCCTTGCCGACGGCCTTGACCGTGCCCGTCTGCGGCGACCAGGCCCCCAGGGTGATCTGGGCGCTGGGGATCACGCCGTTGGCCGCCGTGGAGTTGAGGTCGGAGCTGAAGCCCCCCTGGTCGTCGAACGGCAAGGCATAGGCCCGGCCGTCGATCGTGACGTCATAGCCCGCGCCGTTGTGGAGGAAGTTGGCGAAGGCGCTCCAGGTGCCGCCCGTCGGATAGAACTGCGAGAACGTGAGCAAGTCCGGGGCGGTCGGGGGGATCGGCAGCGGCGAGGTGACGGTGAAGGTCGTCGCCGGCGGCGCCCCGGCCGTGACCTGGGGGCTCATCGGGACGTTCGCGATCTGATAGGATGACATGTACAACGTGCTGGTGATCGTGGACGTTTTGCCGGTGGTGAGCGTGACGGTGGCGGTCTTGGCGAACACGCCGTTCACCGGTGGCTGCTGGCTGATCGTGCCGTTCAGGAACTGCCACGTCGTGGCGTAGCCCCGGGCCAGGGCCGTCACCATGACGTTCTCGATGCCGCCCTGGATCGCCGAGTTGGGCCGGTTCGGGGCCGAGGTGTTCTGCTGGGTGTTGTCGGCGAACACCCCGTCGGCGCCGAAGACCATGCTGGAGGGGGACTCGAAGAACTTGAGCCCCTGCGTCGGGTTCCACCACGCCGGCGGCGGGGGCACGGGTGTCCCGTTCGGCGTCAGCTTGCCGAGGCCGGAGTTCGTCGTGAAGAAGGGATAATAGATGTTGTAGACTTCATTATTCCCGGTGAACTGGAGCACGGTGTAGGTGCTGGTCGTGCCGTTGATGTTCGGGATGTTCGGCAGGGTCACGACGTTCCCGGTGTAGACGACGTTCGTGCCGTTGCTGTTCTGCTCGACCTTGAGGGTGTTCGGGTTGGCCTTGTAGTAGGCGAAGAAGTCGTCGAGCGTGCGGTCGAAGATGGTGTTCAGCTTCGTGGTCGGCTGCTTGAAGAAGAAGAGCTGGACGGGCGTCGTCGAGGCCGTGAACGGATTGTCGCGCAGCTTGCTCTTGATGACGACCGTGTTGCCGCCGGGGGAATTCGGCAGCGAATTCACCACCGCGCCGGCGGGCATGAACGGCCCGCTGACGTGCATGCCGACCGCCAGGCCGCCGTTGGTCGGCGGGGGGCTGCCGGGGCCGTTGATGGTGTAGGTGGCCGTCCAGTTGCCGGGCGAGCCCGAGGTCGCGATCGTGCCTTGCAGGCTCACCGCGTTGAGCTGGCCGACGATGACGTCCTTGGGGTTGAGCAGGCGAAAATAGTTGTCCTTGTTGCTGGGATCGGGGTAGAGGCAGTCGAGATAGGGCGTGAGCGGGCCGGTGGCCATCGCCTGGAAGTCGGAGATCAGGGTCTGGCGGTCGAGCGTGGAGATGATCCCCGAGCCGGCGGGGAAGTTCGGGTCGGCGGGCGACACCTGGAGCGTGATCGGGATGCCGAGCTGGTCGACCTGGGTCGTGTCGATGTTCAGCACGCCCGGCTGGACGTTGTAGGCGAACTCGACGAAATCATAGTAGTAATTCGCCGTCGATGCGTTCGGACTGGTGATGTCGCCGCTGGAGTTGAATCCGACGGCCGTCGGCGAGCTGCTGAGGTAGATGCGGGCCGAGTTCACCGTGAGCGAGGAATCGATCTTGATCGCCCCGCCCGCCGCCTCAATCTGAGCCACCGTCACGCTGGGCGCGGCCACCCCGGGCGCGTTCGCGGTGGCGATCCCGGTGCTCGGGTCGATCGTCCACTCGGTGTTGGCGTTCTCCTGGGTGAAGAAGACGTAGATGCCGCTGCTAGGCAGCCCCGCACCCGCCCCGTTCGCCTGGGTGTTGTTCGTGACGTTCAGGTTGACATACGTGGTGAGGAGCCTGCGGTCCTCCAGCGACTCCAGCAGCTCACGCCCCGGCGACATCCAGCCGAGCCCTCCCCGCGGACGGACGCGGCGGGACCGTTGCCTGGACTCTTGACGCACGGTCGCCAACATTTCGCGGAAGACGCGCACGGAGATGCTCCTGCCCTGGAGATACGCCCGGTGGGTTCAAGGGAGACGGCCGCCCGAGGACAAACTGACCGCAGGCCGCCCAGACTACCAGGACAGCCGTATCCGGACAAGTTTGCGACGAACCGGCCGCCTGGCGCATTCCCATTGGCGGAAGACAGGGCGAAGCTAACGCGGCGGAGACATCAGTGCCCGGCGTACCAGTCGTATCCGTGTTCGGCCCAGTAGTCGCCGGGTCGGTCGCCGCCGAAGCGGATGGATCCGATCTGCTTGATATTCTTGATGCCGTACTTGACCGGGATCACCAGCCTCAACGGGCCGCCGTGGCCGGGCGGCAGGGGCTCGCCGTTCATCTCGTAGCAGAGGAGCGACTGGGGGTGGAGGGCGCTCGGCGTGTCGAGGCCGACGTAGTAGGATCCGTCGGGCGTCGCCATCGAGACGTAGGAATGGAGGGAAGTCGGCGGGGACTGGACGTCGTAGGGACGTCCGTCGGTCGCGGCCAGGCCGGTCGCCGCGGCCAGATCGGCCAGGCGGGCCCCCGCCCAGGTGACGATCGTGCTCCAGCCCTCGATGCACTTCAGCTCGGTGGTCTGCTCATGGCGGGGGAGCTTGCGGACTTCCGAGACCGGCCACGACCGTACGGCCCCCGCCCCGCCTGACATCTCCACACGCCACGCCGCCGGATCCGTCGCGTCTTCGAGGCCGATCACCCCGTTCACGCGAGGGGCCCGCGCGACGGCGACCGGGAACGTCGGGGCGAGGCGCCCCGGCGAGAAAGTCGCCCGCGCGATCGCCTCGTTCGCCTCCAGGATCCGGCGGAACGGCCAGGGAATCCCATCCGACGTCTCGCGGCCGAGCGTCCAACGCCAGGCGCCGACGCCGGCCGCGACGGAGGCTCCCAGGGTCAGGAAGCCGCGACGCGAACGACGCCTCAGCTCGCGCCGGACGTTTCCCTCCCGGGCCTCAAGCGACGTGCCCATGCGCGACCTCCTCGGGATCGTCGGGGACGAGTTCGATGCCGATGACGATCGCGCGGAAGTTGTTCCAGCCCGCGCGGATGACCTGGGCGATGTGGATCACGAAGAAGGCGACATATCCCAGCGTGAGCACGAAATGGATGAACCGGGCCCACTCGTAGCCGCCGAACGCCGCCGTCAGCCAGGAAAGCTGCACCGGCCTAAAGATGGCCAGGCCGGTCAGGAGCGACCCCGCCCCCATGAGGATCACGCCCGTGTACGCGATGCGCTGGGCCCCGTTGAACTTCCGCCTGGGAAGCGGGGCCTTCCTGAGCCCCAGGTCATGCAGGACGACGTCGAGGGCCTCGCGCGGGGTGTTCCGGTTGGGCAGTAGGTGCCGCCACTCGCCGCTCCAGAATGTGAATCCCACATACAAGAGGCCGTTGATCGCGAAGAGCCACATGAACGTGAAGTGCCAGGCCATCCCCTCGGCCAACCGGTGAGGGACCGCCAGCGCCTTGTAGAACCCATCGGGGAAGAACCGGAAGAGCACGCGTCCGCCGAGGCGGATGGCATAAACATCGTTCGCCCAGTAGATCAGGAGCCCGCTGTAGATCATCGCCAGCAGGACCGGGCCGTTGACCCAGTGGAAGATCCGGGTTGGCAACGCATGCTTCGACTCAAGTCGAGCCATGATTCGGACTCCTCCGCGGCCGGCCGCGACGGCGGGAAGAGGTCACCGCCGCCGCCGACCACCGGCTCACTTGCCGCCGGGCGCCATCTTGCCCGATTCCATCTTCCCGGACTCCATTTTGCCGGACTCCATCTTCCCGGTCGGGGCCATCTTGCCGGACTCCATCTTGCCCGATTCCATGCCACCCATCTTGCCCGATTCCATGCCGCCCATCTTGCCCGATTCGGCCGCACCGCCGGCGGGGGACGATGAGGGGGCGGGTTCGCTGCCGCCGCAGCCGATGGCGAGGGCGGCCATGAGGCCGAAGAGGCCGGACTTGATCGAGGTCATCGCGGAGTGCTCCTTGCGTTGAGGTCGGCCCCGGCGGAAGTCGAGGCGCACCCGGGCGGGCCCGCGACGGCCGGACGCGGCCGTCGCGAGGACAGGAAAGCCCACCTGGATGGGTCCGGCAGGGAGACCTCGGCGCGATGCCCGGTCAATCCCCGGTGCCGGCCGCGAGGTCATCGAGGAGGCGTCGGGCCAACCCTTCGAATCGCGGCACGTCGTGGAAGGTCCGCGCGACCAGCAGCCCCCCCTCGAGTGCGGCGAGGAATAGCCGGGCGCGGTCGATCGAGGATCCCTGGAAGGCGAGCGTCCTCGCGGAGCGCCCTTCGGTCAGGACCCGCTCGAGCCAGGTCTCGTGTTCGTCGAACGACAGCCGAAGCTCGCGCAGCATGTCGTCGCCGAGGGTGTCGGCGTCGGCGGCGAGCATGCCGCAGAGGCACATGCGGTGGCCATTCCTGAGCGTGGAAAGGAAGACATCGGCGTAGCTCCGCAGCCGCGCGGGTGCCGGCTCGCCCCGGACGTCGATCGCCTCCAGGGCCTGCCGCACGCGCTCGCGCTGGCCGACGATCAGCGCCAGGCCGAGGTCCGCCTTGGTCGGGAAGTGGTAGTGGATGCTCGCCGTCCGGATCCCTACCCGCTCGGAAAGGTCCCGGAAGCTGAACGCGTTGAAACCCCGCGTCTGCACCAACTCCTCGGCAACCTCCAGAAGCGCCGACCTCGTCTCGTTCGTCGTCATCGCTCGCTCGTTTTGACCAATCTACCTACAGGTAGGTAGCCTGTCAACAGGGAATCCGGATGCGGGGAATTTCGGCCCGGGACGTCGGAGGATTCTACGGCGCGGCCGGGGGCGGCGGGAGTGAGGAGACGGCGACGGATTGTGCCCCGCAGGGAATGGTTGACGAGTCTTCGCGGCCTCCGCACCGACGACGAGCCGGGCCGAACGGTGCCGACGTTCCATCATCGGCCCCCGTCGCTGCGGAGCGTCGCGTCCCAACGGTCCGCGGCGCACCACACGCGACATTGGCAATTGCCTGTTACTCGCGTTGATCCGTGCCGGCGCCAGCAGGCGAGTCGCTTGTGGCTTCCTCGCCACGTCGACGGCGGAGACGCGCGCGAAGGGCGTCCAGGGCCGTTTTCCAGAGTGGAACGGGCGGCGGCGGCTCGGGGATGCCGAAGGGCCGGTGCTTCACCTGGAACCCCTGCGACTTGAGCTGGATCACCATCACCGTGGCGGACACGCCGTTGTGGCTATGGACGTAGAACCGGGCGCGTCGGAGATGGGGGCGGGGCTCCAGCGAGAGCCATCGGACGACGGCCATGCCGCAGTCGTCGCGGCCGGGGTCGACGTAGCGCTCGCCGTTCAGGTCGTGGTCGAGGTGGATCTCGTCCCAGGGGTGGGCAAGCGCGGCGACGCAGTCCGGGACGGTGGCGACCCAGACCGCGTCGGGGTGGTCGCGCAGGAAGAGTTCCGCGCGCTGGGGGTCGTCGTCGAGGAAGAGGCGGCGGAGCGGCCTGGGGGGGACTTCGGGCTCCGGTTTGCGACGGCGGGAGGCGAGCCCCGGGATTCCGAGGAGCCGGGAGATCGCCCCCCGCCGGCGTGGTTGGTCCTGGTTCATCGGGTCCGGTGGGTCTTCACGGCGTCGGCGAAGGCGAGGATGTGGGCGGATTCGGCCGCCTCCTGCTCCTCGCGGATGCTCTCGGCCCACATCTCGAGGACCTCGGGCAGGGGATATTCGGTGATCGGGATGTCCAGGTTCGGCAGCTCCTGGAGCCGCTGGAACCCCCGGGTCACCCGGTCCTCCTCCTTCTCGACGAAGACCGGGTCGAGCTCGGTCTTGGAGAAGAATCCGTCGACCTCGATCGGCTCGAACCGTTCATCGACGATGAACTGGGCGAGGATCGGGTTGCAGCGCAGGTGCCGCTCGGGCTGCGAGTGCAGCGTATCGGGATCGACCTCCCCCAGGATGTACCGGAGGTAGAGGTCGGAGTCGCTCAGGTCGGCGACATCCTTCCCGCAGACGTCGCAAAGATACCCCTGCTCACAAAGCGCCATCGGGTCGTCTCCTTCGGATCCATCCGTCCGTTGTCACGATCGTCGTTGCCGGAATCAGCCCAGGACATCCGCCATGGAATACAGCTTGGGGGGACGGCCCGCCAGGAACCTGGCGGCGTCGAGCGCGCCGAGCACGAAGCCGTCGCGATTCAGGGCACGGTGGGACAGTTCGAGGCATTCCCCGAGCAGCCCGAAGACAACCGTATGCTCGCCGGGGTTGTCCCCCGTGCGGAGCGCGTGCAGACCGATCTCGCCCCGGGGGCGTTCGCCGGTCAGGCCCTCGCGGCCGTGCACGAACTGGCGGACGCCGATGCCCGAAGCGGCGACCTCCGCCAGCCTGAGCGCCGTGCCGCTGGGGGCGTCCTTCTTGAAGTGATGATGACGCTCGACGATCTCGATGTCGGCCGAGGTCCCCAGGGCCTTCGCCGCCTCCCCCACCAGGCGGAAGAGCAGGTTGACCGCCCCGGCTCATGTTCGGGGAGATCAGGATCGCGACCCGGGCGGGAATACCCCTCCAGCTCCTTGCGCTGGTCGGGTTCGAATCCGGTCGTCCCAACGACGAGCGGGACGCCCCGCCCGGCGCAGATCTTCGCCATCTCCAGCGTCGAGTCCGGGGTCGAGAAGTCGATCACCACCTCCACACCGCGCGGCAATGCATCGCCCGAGGCCAGCGGCACGCCCAGCGGGGCCAGGCCCGCCAGCGTCCCCGCATCCTGGCCCAGGGGACGGATGCCCCGGACGGTCCAGCGCGGCGGCCAGGCGCAGATCGGCACTCGCGGCGATCAGCTGGATCAGCCGCGTCCCCCATCCGGCCCGTCGCTCCCACGATCCCCACACCCAGAGTCATCGTCTCGCTCGCATCGGCCCGTGTTGTCCCGCCCCGCGACGTCCCGTTCGTCCCGAAACGCCCTCGGCCCGGCTCAAACCATTCGATTGTGCTTATCAACAACAACCGATCGGTCACGCCGTCCAATCAGTCAATCGTGGAATCCAAGTCCCGACGAACCATTCCTAGGACAGAAACGCGTTTCTTGCGCGGGATGTGTACCAGGTTCGTCATATTGTGCTCGGTGTTGTCAGAAAAAATCAACCGCCCGTTCAACGTGGGAAGACTGGAGAATCTACGGCGAATCTATCGAACACCCCGAGTGTTCACGGAGATTGACACTTTTGGGGGCCCGGCACAACGATTTGTGAAGGACAGGAAACGCCCGCGTGACGGGGTGCAACCGCTCGAGAACACGGAGGGTGTTAACCCTCCGGCGAGCTCGAATCGGAATAAAGCGCGATTGTTCGAATGATGTCGTCGAGGTCATTGGGCACAACCACGGGGCGGTTGGCGAACCCCGCGCGACGGACCCCTCGACTGCCCAGGACGGCCTCGAATTGCCCCTGATCCGTCCCGTGGTAGGCGACCGTGGCGGTGGGATCCTTGAGCTGATGGCCGGTCAGGATACAGACGACCGAGTCGCTCGGGGCGATGACGCCTTCCTCGCGGAGCCGCCTGGCGCCGGCGACGCTGGCCGCGCTCGCGGGCTCGCAGCCGAGGCCGCCGGCGCCCACGCGGGCCTTGGCGTCCATGATCTCCTGGTCCGAAACCTGGCGCACCACGCCGTCGCAGAAGTCCAGGGCCCGCAGGCACTTCTTCAGATTGACCGGGCGGTTGATCTCGATGGCCGAGGCGATGGTCGACGCCTTCAGGCCCTTCTCGTCCAGGCCCGAGTAGTAGCGGTTCGCCACGTCCATGTCGGGCAGGCCGTCGCGCCAGGTCATGCCGTGGCGGCCGACGAGCTGATCGAGCGTCTGCGCGCCGGCGGCGTTGATGACCGCCAGGCGGGGGACGCGATCGATCAGGCCGAGGTGCTTGAGCTCGATGAACGCCTTGCCGAACGCGCTCGAATTGCCCAGGTTCCCGCCGGGGACGATGATCCAGTCGGGCACCTGCCAGCCGAGTCCCTCGAGGACCCGATACATGATCGTCTTCTGCCCCTCGAGACGGAACGGGTTGACCGAGTTCATCAGGTAGATGCCGAGCCGGTCGGCGACCTGCCGGACCCGGTTCATGGCGTCGTCGAAGTCGCCGACGATCTGAATCGTCAGCGCCCCGTGATCGAGCGCCTGGGCCAGCTTGCCGTAGGCGATCTTGCCCGAGCCGATGAAGATGATGGCCTTGAACCCGAAGGGCGTGGCCGAGCAGTAGACCGCCAGGGCCGCCGAGGTGTTGCCCGTGGACGCGCATGCCACACGCCTGGCCCCCACCATGCGAGCAATGGGTGAAGGCGGCCGTCATGCCGTTATCCTTGAAGCTACCGGAGGGGTTCATGCCCTCGTACTGGAGCCTCAGCCGGCCGGGTGCCATGCCGACGTACTGGCCGACCTGATCGGCGACCTGGAGGAGGGTCTGCCCCTCGCCGACCGTGACGACCTGCTCGGGCGGGGCGAACGGGAGCAGTTCGCGGAACCGCCAGACGCCGGAGAAGCAAAGTGGGTCCAGCCGTCGGGACCATTTGGCCCTCGAAGTCGGCGAGCGACGAGGGGACCGGCAGGCGGTCCCAGTCGTAAACAACGTCGATGAGGTCGCCGCAGTCCGGGCATGCGAACGCCGCGCGGTCCACCGGGAGGGTGGTACCGCAACTGGGGTTGATGCACTGCTGGAACGCCCGTTCCGTGGTCCTCGTCAGCAAGGCCATCGCGCGACATCCCGTCGAGATGCTGAGGGGGAAAGGGTTTGCGGCGGGGCCTCCCCGGCGACCGGCACGAGGTGCCCGCCCGACCTGCCCGGCTCCGTCCGACACCCTCGCCACTCTACGGGCGTGGGGCGGCCGGGGCAACCCAATTCCGGGCCCCCCGGCCGTCACCGTGCCCGTTCCGGGCCTCGACTGTCTTCATTCATCCGCGATTGTTGAGAATTTCAACCCAATCGGTCCATTCATGTCCACTTCCGAGCCGAACGGTGCGGATCCGCGCCGACGGGCTCGACAAACCGCGGGCATCGTGCGCCCGACGCCCAGGCCCACTATCAAAGCCGCTTAGATGGTCCGCCCAGGCCGATCGTTTTCATAGAATTTCCAGAAGCACACCCAACCGCGAGTGGTTGACGTTTGGCCTTCAACCCGATCGACTTGGGTCGATCAGGCGAGCTTGGCGGCGGGGCCCTGGTCGGCGGAGTGGAGCCGCTGGTAGACCTCCTCGCGGTGGACGTTGACGTCCGCCGGGGCCTCGATGCCGATCCGGACCTTGTCGTTCTGGAGCCGGACGACGGTGACGACGATGTTCTCGCCGATGTGAATCCGTTCGCCCACCTTGCGCGTCAAGACCAGCATGTCATACGCTCCTGGTGTATCGGCCGCGGTGCGCGGGCGGGGCCGCGGCCGCGATCCGAAGGTCCTCGGTCCCTGGTGCCCGCCCGTCTTGGGCGGGGGTGGTCGCGGCGTGGCCGCCGGGGCGACCCGCGGCCGGGTCCCGACCGTCGTGGTGGGGCCCTTCGCGTCCGGAAGGATTACGCCGAGATTGCCGGGTGCGTGACACCGGCCCCGGCGAGAATCACGGGCCCCCGCACGCCGCCCGGGGCGGGATGAGAGCCGATGATGTCGGGGAGGCCGCCCGGTGGTCCCGGCCGGGGCGTCGGCCCCATATCCGACTGTTATCGACGACATGAGCGCACACCTGAGTGTTCTTTTCCACACGCGACGAAATGCGAGGAATCTGGATACAAGGACACGTCCATCCCGGTCCGATCAACAAAACGGGGGATGCTGCCGGCCTAACGCGCAAATGCTCGTCAAATTGCTGAGAGGGAACGGGGTTGACATTCATAGCCCGGATCATATTCTTAGTAGAAGCAAGCTGTCATCTTCCCTCCAACAGCTCGTCCGCCGCCCGCCCCCCGTCGCACTCTCCTGGTTTCATACGACGATTCCCGAGGAAGTCTCATGGCCCCGACCTCGCCCAAGTCCGCCGCGCCGAAGGCCTCGAAGACCACCAAGACCAAGGCCGCCGCCCCGAAGGCCGCCACCAAGGCCCCGAAGGCCGCCGCCAAGGCCGCTCCGTCCCGCCCCTCGGCCGAGATCCGTCGCGTGGCCGACCTGCTCAAGCAGGTCTCCGATCCGACCCGTCTTCAAGTCCTCATGCTCTTGAACGAGAAGGAACGGAATGTCTCCGAGCTGTGCGCCGACCTCGGCACCCAGAGCCAGCCGGCTGTCAGCCACCACCTGGCCCTGCTTCGCCACGGCCGCCTGATCGAGCCCCGTCGCTCGGGCAAGCACAACTTCTACGGCCTGACCGACGCCGGCCGCGAACTCGCCGCCGTCGTCAATTCGATCGTCGGCTAATCGCCCGGCGAATCGAATCGATCCGAACGACAAGACGCGGGCGATCCCGACCAACCTCACGGCCGGGATCGCCCGCGTTCTTCATTTCGAAGCGCAGAAGGATGTTAGCAAGCCCATGCCTTGACAACCTGTCAAGCTCTCATGTCCATTTCGGCGCGTGAACAGAGGATCGCCCGTGAGGGACGTCCTCCGACCGCTGGCCGCCGCGAGGCGTCCCCGCGCCGGCCGAGCGATCCTCGATGTCACGCCTCGTCGAGGCACTTCCGGACGAAGGCCAGCCCGTGGGCGACGTCCTTGATCCGACCGGCCTGGTCGCCGACCTCGCGCTCGATCACCAGCGGACCGCGATAGCCGACCTTCTTGAGCGTCTTGATGAACAGCGGGATGTTCGCCTCGCCCTCTCCGAGCGGGACCTCCTCGCCCCAGGTCCCCGGCACCTTCGGCCGACGCGCATCCTTGACGTGCACGCTCCGGATGTCACCCCCGAGGATCTCCACCGCGCGGATGGGATCACCCATGTCATACAGGAGCATATTCGCCGGGTCGAAATTGACCTTGAGGTTGGGGGCCTTGAGCTCATCCAGGGTGAGGCGGAGGAGGTCGGCGGTCTCCTGGCCGGTTTCGAAGGCGAGGGTGATGCCCTTCTCGGCGGCGAGCTGGCCGGCCTTCGCCAGGGTGTCGAGCATGGCCGAGCGGTCGGGGTCGCCGGGCTCTGGGAGGAAGCCGGCGTGGAGCATCAGGTCGGTGAGGCCGAGGGCCAGGGTGCGGTCGAGCGCCCACTTGAGCCGTTCCAGCCGCTCGGCGCGGTCGGCGGGGTTGCCGAATCCGCCGGTGACCTTGATGGTCTGCGGGGTCGTGTAGTCCTCGCCCGGGAACCCGAGCATCGCGCCGGTGAGCGTGAGGCCCGAGGCGATTGCGACGGCGGGCATGTCGTCCCCCTCGGCCCAGCTCGCGTGATGCGGGTCGCCGCAGGCGATCTGGGTCGTGCTCACGCCGAGCCCGGAGAGGAGGGTCGAGAGTTCGGGGATGCTGGTGACCTGGAGGCTCCAGCTGCAGACACCCAGTGCGAGGGGCGGGGTCGGGGCCTTGGCGGCGGGATCGGGGCTGGACGGCACGGTGGCACCTGGTCGCGCTCGGCGAACTTGGCTGGTTGGATCGGTAGGTGGGCCGCGTGTGCGATCGGGGAGCCCGGGGAGGGAGCCCTCCGCGGCTTTCGCGATCCGACGACTATAGCGGGCAACCGACCGACATGCGAGCGCCCGACGATCTCACTCGCCCGGCCCCGCAATCTCGGGCGTCACTTCATCGCTCTCGGGGGTCTTGCCCGGGTCGCCCGGCAGCTCTCCATCGAACGGCCGGTAGACGAACCGGTCCCGGCCGCCCCGCTTGGCCTCGTACAGGGCCCGGTCGGCGACCGTGACCAGCGGCTCGACCGAGACCACCCGCGAGGCGGGGGCGAAGGTCACCCCCTGACTGATCGTGAGCCGGAGGGTCTCGGTCCCCGCGAGGAAGCGGGTGACGGCGACCTCCGACCGGATCCGGGCGGCTCGCTCCAGGGCCTGCTCGGGCCCGGCGGCCGGCAAGGCGATCAGGAATTCCTCGCCGCCGTACCGGACCACGAGATCGTCGGGCCTGGTCTGGGCGCGCAAGAGGTCCGCGATCTGACGCAGGACCTGGTCGCCGGCGTCGTGCCCGCGCTGGTCGTTGACCTGCTTGAAGTGGTCGAGGTCGAGCATGATCAGCGCCACGCCGAGTCCCCGGCCCGCCACGCCGTCCGCCAGCATGCCGAACTGCCGGAGCAGGAAGGCACGGTTGTAGAGGTTGGTGAGGGGGTCCCGGACCGATCGCTCGAAGAGTTCGAAATGAAGCCGTTCCTCATAGGGGTCGGGCTGGATGAATTTGAGCAGCACCCCCGCACCGAACTGGAGGCGGTCGCCGTCCCGCAGCGGCACGGGCTCGTGGGGGGAGAGTCGCCGGCCGTTGTGGAAGCTGCCGTTGGTACTGCCGAGGTCGAGGAGCTGGATCTGGCCGTCGGGCCCGGCGAGGAACCTGGCGTGGTATCGGGAGAGGCTGGCGTCGGCGAACTTGAGGGGGTTCTCCGGCGCCCGGCCGAGAATCGCCTCGCCGGTGGCGAGGGGGAGCATGGCGCCTGAGATCCCGCCGCCGAGCACCACCAGATAGGAAGGGCGCGGCCGGATGTCGGGCCTGGCCTCATCCCCACCACAGAGGATGGGGCCGATGGCCGCGGCCGTCGTCTGCCCGCAAGGGTCCTGATCCGTCGCGGCATTCCGGACGTCCATGCGCTTCCCCTCCCGACTCGACCGATCCCGCCCCGTCCGACTCGTCGCAGCAGCGGACGCCGTACAAGGGGCCCCGGCGCACGATCCGGCGCATGGGTGGCCGCCCGATAGTAACCTAGGTCACGCCCGCGATCTGTCAAATCCCGTCCAATCATTTGAGGCCGCGGATTACGGAATACCGCCCGATCCGCGCCCGTCTGTCGCCGGCACGCATCATCGCATCGAAGTCCGGTGTCGGGCCGCGACCCGCGCTGTCGGTTCCGGGGGACATGGCCCTCCTTCGATTGCCAAGGCTGGGGGACCTTTGTATCGTTGGATTGGCCGACATTCGACCGAGGAGCTTCCCGGCGTTCGCCAAGGGCTGTCGGATGGTCGCGGGACGGAGGAGAGGTTCCCTTGAGAGTGGTCATCACCGGTGGAGCCGGTTTCGTGGGCTCGCACCTCTGCGACCGGTTCCTGGCCGAGGGGCATGAGGTCGTCTGCGTCGACAACATGTTGACGGGGAACCCCGAGAACATCGCCCACCTGACGGATCGGCCCGACTTCACGCTGATCGAGCACAACATCTCCGAACCGCTCCAGCTCGACGGGCCGGTCGACGGCGTGCTCCACTTCGCCAGCCCGGCCAGCCCGGCGGACTACCTGGCCCACCCGATCCCCACGCTCAAGGTCGGCTCCCTGGGCACCCACAACGCCCTGGGCCTGGCCAAGGCCAAGGACGCAAGGTTCCTCCTCGCCAGCACTTCCGAAATCTACGGCGACCCCGACGTGCACCCCCAGCGGGAAGATTACTGGGGCAACGTCAACTCGATCGGCCCGCGCGGCTGCTACGACGAGGCGAAGCGGTTCGCCGAGGCCATCACCATGGCCTACTACCGCTACCACGGCGTGAAGACCCGGATCGTGCGGATCTTCAACACCTACGGCCCGCGGATGCGGCTCAATGACGGCCGGGTCCTCCCCGCGTTCATGGGCCAGGTGCTCCGCGGCGAGGACCTGACGGTCTTCGGCTCGGGCGACCAGACGCGGAGCTTCTGCTACGTCACCGACCTGGTGGATGGCATTTACAAGTTGCTGCATTGCGACTTCGCCGAGCCGGTGAACATCGGCAACCCGGTCGAGATCACCGTGATCGAACTGGCCCGCGAGATCCTGGCGATGGTCCCGGGGTCGACGAGCCGGATCATCCACAAGGAATTGCCGCAGGACGACCCGCGACGGCGACGTCCGGACATCGGCCGGGCCCAGTCCCTGCTGGGCTGGAGCCCGACGATCGACCGGGCGGAGGGCCTCCGGCGGACCCTGGAGTATTTCCGGAGCGTGCTCTAGGGCCGAGATCCCTGGCGCGGGGTGTCCCTTCATAGAGGATGCCTCGTAGGCTCACGGTCCGGAAGGGGCCGAATCCACGCGCGTCCCTCCCCCGCAGGACGCGGCGGGCGGGATCCGCGATCGTCCGGGGCGGGTGGCCCCGAAGCGGTGGAGACACTATGCGAATTCTCGTGGTCGGGGGCGCGGGTTACATCGGGAGCCATGCCGTCAGGCGGCTCCGGAGCGACGGGCATGAGGTCCGGGTGCTGGACAACCTCGGGCTCGGCCATCGCGAGTCGGTCCCCGAGGGTTGCCTGATCGAGGGGGATCTGTCCGACCCCGCCGGGCTCGAACGGGCCCTGCGCGGGCACGCGATCGAGGCGGTGATGCACTTCGCCGCCTTCGCCTCCGTGCCCGAGAGCGTGGCCGACCCCGCGAAGTACTACCGCAACAACGTCATCGGCACGCTGAACCTGCTCGACGCCATGCGGGCCGTCGGCGTCGGCAAGATCGTCTTCTCCAGCACGGCCGCCGTGTACGGCGCGGTCGAGACGATGCCGATCACCGAGGAGACCCCCAAGGCCCCGATCAATCCGTACGGGTTCACGAAGCTGGCGATCGAGCGGGCCCTGGCCGACTACGCGGCGGCGTATGGCCTGGGGTACGCGGTCCTCCGCTACTTCAACGCCTGCGGCGCCTCCGAGGACGCCTCGATCGGCGAGGACCACTCGCCCGAGACCCACATCATCCCGTTGATCCTCCAGGTGGCGCTGGGGCAACGGGCCGAGATCGCGATCTTCGGCGACGACTACCCGACGCCGGACGGCACGTGCGTACGAGACTACATCCACGTTGACGACCTGGCAGAGGCACATTTGCGTGTCCTGGGCCTTATCGAATCGGGACGTGGTTTGACGTACAATGTGGGGACCGGCCGCGGTTACAGCGTCCGGGAGGTGGTCGAGGCCGCCCGTCGGATCACCGGGCATCCCATCCCGGCGGCCGTCCGGCCGCGCCGCCCTGGGGATCCCCCGGTCCTCGTCGCCTCCTCCGACGCGCTGCGACGCGACACCGGGTGGGAGCCGCGCTGGCCGACGATCGAGTCGATCGTCGGCTCGGCCTGGGCCTGGCACAGCCGTCGCCCCCGCGGTTACTCGACCTGACACCCTTCTCAGACTCCCGCCGGTCCAACGGCGGGTTCGCCCCTCCCATGAAAATCCTGATGATCGGCCACTCGTATGTGGTCGCTCTGAATCGTCGGCTCTGCCGCGAGGTCGCCCGGGCCGCGGGGAACCAGGCCCAGGTGACCGTCGTCGCGCCGTCGCACCTCCAGGGCGACCTCCGGCCGATCGACATGGAACCCCTCGAAGGCGAGCCCTACGAACTCGTCCCGCTCCCCTATCACGACCTCCGGCCCCCGCACCTCGGCTGCTTCGCCGCCGGGCCGCTGCGGCGCCTCTTCCGGCGGGAACGCTGGGACATCGTCCACGCCTGGTGCGAGCCCTATGTCCTCATGGGCGCGCAGGTCGCACGTTACTCGCCCGCGTCGGCCTCGCTGATCATCTCGACCTTCCAGAATATCCCCAAGCGATACCCGCCGCCGTTCAACTGGATCGAACGCTACTGCATGCGGCGGGCCTCGGCCTGGACGGCGTTCGGCACGACCGTCGAGTCCGCCTGCCGCAGACGCCGGGGGTTCGCCGACCGCCCCGGGCGGGTGATCCCCCTCGGGGTCGACCGCGATTACTTCCGGCCCGAGGCGCCCGCGGGTGCGGAGATCCGGCGCCAACTCGGCTGGGCCGAGCCCCGGGGCCAGGGGCCGCCGGTGATCGGCTATCTGGGCAGATTCGTGCCCGAGAAGGGCCTTCATGTGCTCATGAATTCGCTCGATGGGCTGGCCGATGCCGGCTGGCGGGCCCTCTTCGTGGGCGGCGGGCCGATGGAGCCGGAACTCCGCGCCTGGGCCGAGGCCCACCCCCGCCGCGACGCCATCCGGATCGTCACCGGGATCCCGCACGATCGGGTCCCGCCCTACATCAACGCCATGGACCTGCTCGCCGCGCCGAGCCAGACGCGTGGGCGATGGAAGGAGCAGCTCGGCCGCATGCTCCTGGAGGCGATGGCCTGCGGCGTCCCGGTGGTGGCCAGCGACTCGGGCGAGATCCCCCACGTCGTGGGCGACGCCGGCCGGATCGTGCCCGAGGCCAACGTCGCCGCCTGGACCCACGCCCTCGACGAACTGCTCCGCGACCCGCACCTGCGGCGTGACCTCTCGGAGAAGGGCCTCGATCGCACCCGGGACTACTACGACTGGCCCATCATCGGCCGGCAATTCCTCGACTTCTTCCTCGAAGTCCGCCCCCCCGCCCTGGCCACCTCGCCTCGGTGAACGGGGGAGGGTTGAAACGCCAAGACCCCAGGGACGCGGAGATGCAGCGAGAAGGAAGAGCGGAATCGAACCACAGAGGCGCAGTGATCACGGAGTTGGAAATGATGGATTCCTGAAACGTCTTCTACTCCGCGTTCTCCGCGACTCTCACGCCCCATCTCTGGATTTCATTTCCCCAGGGCCGCACGCCCGGCGAAGGTGGCGCCGGTGCCCAGGCTGTCGTGGATCCGGAGCAGGCGATTGTATTTCGCCAGGCGTTCGGAGCGGGCCACGGAGCCGATTTTGATCTGACCGGCGGCGGTGCCGACGGCGAGGTCGGCGATGGTCGAGTCCTCGGTCTCGCCCGACCGGGCCGAGACCACGACCCGGAAGTTGTTCGCCCGGGCCAGGGCGAGCGCATCGAGGGTCTCGGAGACCGTGCCGACCTGGTTCAGCTTGATCAGCACGGCGTTGCCCGCCCGCTGGGTCACGCCCCGGCGGATCCGGTCCGACTGCGTGGCGAAGAGGTCGTCCCCGATGAGCTGGACCTCCTCCCCGAGCCGCTCGGTGAGCGTGGCCCAGTTCGACCAGTCGTCCTCGGCCAGCCCGTCCTCGATCGAGATGATCGGGTATTGCGTGAGCGTCTTTTCATAGATCTCGACCAGCGTCTCGGGCAGGAGTCGCGACCCCCCGAGGACGTAATGCCCCCGCGAGGGGTCGAAGAAATGGGTCGAGGCGACGTCGAGCGCGATCCCGACATCCTCGCCGGGTTCGAGGCCGGCGTCGCGGATCGACTCCAGGATCCGGTCCAGCGCCTCGGCGTTATTTCGGAGCTTCGGCCCGTAGCCACCCTCATCCCCCACCAGGGCCGACTCCTCGCCATGGCGGGCGAGGACCTCGCCGAGCGAGCGGTAGAGGGCGACGGTGATCTCCAGGGCCTCGGGGAAATCGCGCGCGGCCAGGGGGATCGTGAGGAAGTCCTGGAAATCCAGGTTCCGGCCGGCGTGGAGGCCGCCGGAGATCATGTTGACCATGGGCATCGGCAGGGTCGCTGGCCCGACGTCCTTGCCGTGGTTGTGGTGGGCCCAGAGGGTCCGGAAATGCTCGTAGAGGGGGACCTTCGCCGCGTCCGCCGCCGCGTGGGCGATGGCCAGCGAGACCCCGAGGATCGCGTTGGCCCCGAGTTTCGACTTGTTCGGGGTGCCGTCGAGCGCGATCAGGGTGGCGTCGATCGACGCCAGGTCGGCCACGTCCATGCCCCGGATCGCCGGAAGGATCGGGTCGAGGACGTGCCCGACGGCCCGCTTGACCCCCTTCGGCCCGTGGGTCCGGGTCGGTGGGTCGCGGAGTTCCAGCGCCTCGTGATGGCCGGTGCTGGCGCCCGAGGGGACGATCGCCCGGCCGTAGGCCCCACCTGAGGCGAAGGCCTCGACCTCGACCGTCGGCCGGCCCCGGGAGTCGAGGACCTCACGCGCCACCAGATTCTCCAGACTCGCCACTCTGCTGCCCCTTTCACACCGCCCCACGGAAGACCGTCGGCCCGGCCTGGCCTCGTCGTTCGGTCCGACCGCCAGGATCAACATACCTCAAATTGCCGGCACGTTCCCCGCCCGAACGGGTCCGGGTGGTCCCTGGGCAACCGCTCGGGGGGGCCGTACCATTAGGATAGGTCGCAAGGGGGGGAACGTCCGGCCGGCCGGGCCGAAACTCCCCTGCCGACGAGAATTTCGGGGCGTCGACGCGGCCCGAAGGGTCACACGCCCGCCCCAGTTTCCAGCCAGGGGTCGACGTACCATGGACGCGAGAGAACTTGTCCCGGTTTACACCGTGAACCACGAGGCCGAGGCGGAGATCATCCGCAACGCCTTGCGCGACGAGGGGATCGCCTGCGAGATCAACTCCAAGAACCAGGGGGGCTTCTCCGGGATCTTCGAGGTGGTGATCCTCACCCACGCCGGCGACGCCGAACGGGCCAGGAGCCTCATCGCATCGCACGAACACAAGCACAAGTCCTGATCGCGGAGGGGTTTCCGCCAATGTCGCCGCCCCCCGGCCAGCGCGACGCCAGCGGGCTCCGCCTCACCAGGCACGCCCTCGAACGCTTCGCCGAGCGGTTCAGCCCGCCCGGCGAGGATGCCGGCTCCCCCGGGACCGAGGCCCGGCTCCGGCAAATCCTCGGCCGGACCCGGCGCCTGGGCAGGAACCCCGAGAACGACGCCGTCGCACTGCTCGCGCTAGTGGATCGCCGGCCGATGGTGGCCATCGTCCAGGATCAGGCCTGTCTGACCGTCCTGACCTGGCCCCAGTTCGAGCCCCGTCTCCCCGAATTCGGACGCAAGCGGCTCCCGCGAAAGCGAGGCCGCTTCCTCCGGCGACTGGCAAGCAACGAGGGCGATGCCGCCCCGGACGACCTCACGCGTGGCGATGCGGAAACATCCTGAACACTCCGACGTGGCGCATGTGCGGGGACATTTCACAGCGCCAGGGGGTTGCGTGCTTTTCCGAGGTAGATTCCTCGGTTAAGACAATCTCTGTGATGTTTCCGTCTGGATAACCGACCCCATGTCGCGTCGGCCCAGCGTCCCGAACTCCGTCGCGCTCCTTGGCCTGAAGGGAGGATCCCCCCGTGATGGACATCGACTCGATCCCGCATCCCAAGTCGTCTCCCCTGCCGCTCCGCCCGAGCCGGACGTGGCTCGGGATGATCCTCGCCGCCCCCGTCCTGATCCTCCTCGCGTCGGGGGGGCCTGCCGTCGTCGCATTCCCCCGGTCGGGCTGGCTGATCCCGGTGCTCTCGACCGAGTTCGTCCTCCTCGCCGGCCTCGGCCTGGCCTCCCGATTCCGGGCCTCCCTGTCCGGCCGATGACCCCTCTGGGGTGCGGCGGTGCGGCTGCCGCTTTCGGACGGCTTCGAGGGGATTTGCTCGCCTATTGAGATCGGGAAACCAAAGCTGCAGTCGGGCTGACGCACTCCGAAGGCCGAATTCTCTCCTGACGAAACGAAGCCAATTCGCTTCAACCCTTGAATTCACCAGATCTTAAGCATCAACATTGCCCAGACGCGCCAATGTGCACCGAGTTGTCAAAGAGCGTGTGAGCAGCCGGCACGAGTGTGGTCCTGCCATTTGACGCTGTATTGACAAGCAGAATTCGCGCCATTTGCCCCATTTTACCCAAATTATCCGTCTTGTTCCTTTTGGGTCATGTTGGAACGGATTCGAGGCAGTCTGGGGTCTCGCGGGCGGATCAATCGGTACTCGTGGACGTGGCCGCAGCCACGCGAGGGAGGCTCCCCGCAACCCTTTTGGGCTCTTGTACTTGGGAAATACTCCTCCGCAGCGGTTCGCGACTCCGATTGATAGGGAGGGGGACTGACGCTAGGATGCGCGACGAGTCTCGGGCTTCGAAGGATCGGAGCGGAGCGGGCCTTTGGCGACAGACGACCACGGCTTCCCCTTACCCACGGATGGGGCGGGACCGACCCCAGAATCCGCCGGCACGAGCCCGGGGCCCGATCGGGGTCCGGAGTTCGGGGCGGTCGGGGATCTCCTCACGCCCCTCAATCCCGGGCCGGAGGAGGATGCCGAACCGCGCGTGGCGATCGATTGGGTGACCTGGGCAAAGCGTCTGCTGCCCTGGTTTCTAGCCGCGCTCGTGGTTGCGACGAGCGTCGTGGTCGCCGGGGTCTCGATCTGGCTGGTGCCCCCCTACCTCGTCGTGGTCGGCCTGATCCTGTTCGCGCCGGCGAAGCCGTCAGGCGAGCTGGACGGGGACGGGCCATCGGATGGCGACGGGGATTCGCCCGACGGGCCGCCCCCCCCGAAGCCGTCCCGATTCCGGGGATGGCGGGCGCGTGTGTCCCGGGCCGAGACGGGTTCGGACTCGTCCGAGGAGATGCCGGACGAGGGCGCAGAGGCTGAGACCGAGCCCGAGGGACTGGTCGAAGAGTCCGTCGAGGCGATGGCCCCGCCCACCAGCGGCCGGAAGCGCCGGAGGCGGGCGGCGGTCGAGGGCGAAGGGACCGAAGGGGAGCCAGGCGCCGAGCCTTCGACGGGCCGGGGGCGTCGCGGCCGGGGCAAGGCCCTGGGGATGAAGCCGCTGGCCCAGGCGACCGAGGCGTGCTGGGTCCAGGTCGCCCCCGGCAAGTTCGTGCGGGTCGAGGGGGCCGTCGCCTCCGCCACGGGCGCGGGCCCGCATGACCCGTCCGACGCCTCCCGCTCCGCCGTGCCCGAACACGCGGCGGACGTGGAATCCCACCTTGCCGACGCGTTCTCGGCCGGATCGCACGTCGATCCGGCCCTCGGCGTCTCGTCGCTCGGTGCGTCGTCCTTCGAAACCATCGGCCTGTCGCCGTTGTCCTCGCCCGAAGTTCCCGGCGCGGCGTCGAACTCGTGGGCCACGAACGCCCCCGATCTCCCACCGCATGCCCCCGCCGACCCCTGGACGCAACCGCCGACGGATCCGGGCGATTGGAGTGCGAACTCGGAGCAGGATGACGCCGAGTGGGAGCAGGCCGACGCCCATCCGGAAGCGTCCGCCTGGACCACTCCCGCCGAGACTTCGCACGTTCCCGAAATTGAGCCGGTTCACGTCCCCGAGGCCGATTCTCCCCACTCTGACGAGGAGGCCGGGCCGTCCGTCGAGGCGAGGGTTGAGGCCGGGCTCGCGGATGAGTCCGTCGAGACCCCCGCCCCCGAGGCCGAGGCGGGCGATGCTCCGGATGAAGAGGAAGCGGACGAGACCGCCAGGGAAATCGATGCCGACCTCGACGAGGTCGGGATGGATGAAGCGGACGACGAATCCAACACGGACGAGGTCGAGGAGGCTTACGAAGATCCGCAGTTCGGAGTCTCCACGGAACGGAATAAAGCCGACGCCGAGGACCAGGCGAATTGGGACGAGGCCGAGTCCGAAGAGGACGACGACGAGAGCGAGTCGGCAGAGGAAGACGCCGACCAGGGCGAGACCGACGACGAGCTAGAGGAAGCTGACGCCGACGAAGCTGACGCCGACGAAGCTGACGCCGACGACGAAGACGCCGACGACGAAGACGCCGACGAAGCTGACGCCGACGACGAAGACGCTACCTCGGGAACCGAGGAGGTCGAGGAGGAATCCGAGGTCTCCGAAGTGACCGACGGAGAGGCAGAGGAGTCCGAAGAACTCGACGTGGACGACCCGGATTCGGAGGAAGGGTCGGACGAGGAGGACGGATCGGAAGACGAAACCGATGCCGACTTGACCGACGAAGCACGCGTTGATGAGAGCGATGAGGAGCAGGGCGAAGTCGAGGAACTGACCGAGGACGAATCAGGCGAGGAGGATCCGGGCGAAGAGGACGAGCAGGGAGACGACGCCGTCGCCGAGGGGGAGGTCGAGGCGGCGGCGGACACGGTCGCGGCCGAAAGCGACGAGGTTTCCGAGGAGGAGGAAGCCAAGGCGGATCGTCAGGGCGAGGACACGGACGAAGACGAAACCTCAGAAGCCGAGGCGGCATTCACGCCCGCGCCGGGGTATTCGTACACGATCACGCCCGAGGCCCTCGGGTTCGCCGAGCCCGAGTTATCGCCGCTGAACGAGGCCCCCGAGCCCGTACTGGCCGATGCACTGGCGGAACTCGGCGGCAAGTCGTGGGATGAGCTGCCCGGGAACCTCCTCGAAGCCCACTCGCCCGAGCCGGGCGAGTCGCTGATGGAGGGGACGCTCGTCTCCGACCAATCTCCGGACGAGGCCGACGGGGAAGCGGACGAGGAGCCCGAGGCGGACGAGGAGCCCGAGGCGGAACTCAGCGATGCCGAACCGGACGAGGTCGAGGGCACGCTGACCGAGGACGTCGAGGAGACGGAGGACGACTTCGACGACCCGGAAGAGGTCGAGGAAGACGCATCCGAAGACGGCGAACCCGAAGGGGATGAATCCGATGGCGAGGAGTCCAGGGACGAGGCCGTCGAAGAGGAAGATGTCACCTATTACATCACGCCGGGCAAGGCCCGACCCGCGTCTCGCCGGTGGGGACGCGGCGGCTCGATGTTCCGGGTCGACGGAGCCCAGGACGCTCGCCCGTCATTCGACCGGGCCGGCCGCTCCGCCCGACGCCCGAGCAATCGCCCGATCCTCCGGGCCACCGAGCCCCCGCCCCGCGTGAAGCACCGCCGCCGGTCGCGATAACGTAGGGTGTGGCGCGTCGCGGACCGGCGGGACGCGAGGCTCCGCACCGACGGATGCGATCGCCACCGAGGACCACCGGTGAAGCCGGCCCCGGTGCGGAGGCCGCGAGCACGCGGCCACCGCACCCGACAGGAATCGGATCAACCGTTCATCTTCTGTTCGATCGCCTTCCGCTTCGCCCCCACGAACCGCAGGTGATGGGTGATGTGCTCGGTCTCGATCTCGACCATCTCCTTCAGAGACATTTTCCCACGCTCGCTGTGGATGCAGACCCGCGACCACGCCTCGGCCGGCAGATTACGGAGGATCTTCGCCATCTGACGACGGGTCGCATCGAACAGGTCGAGTTCGGCCTCGACGTCTCGCGCCTGGTAATCGAGGCTCGCGGTGAAGCCGGTCTCGTCGTAGCCGATGATCAGCGGGTTGATCTCGGCGATGGTCCGCTTGAGCCGGTGGCACCAGGCTTGCTCGCTGTCGACCAGGTGGCAGACGATCTCCAGGATACTCCACTTGCCGGGCTCCGCCCTGGCCTTGAGGGCCGCCTCGCCCAATCCGGCCACGCCGTCGCGAACCTCGCGGATGCCCCGCTCGTATGCCTCGATAAGTCCGCCGAATTCCGACATTCGTCGCTCCTGTTAACAAGGTCCGGCCGTCATCCCCGGGATGCCCGCCCGACACGTTGCATTCCCCCCAGGTTCGCGCCAATCGGCTTGCGTCCCTCGGGCCATCGGTTAAGCTAGAAAATGTTACGCGACCGTTGAACTCGGATCAGATCCCTCTCGACCCGCCCGGCGCGCCTGGCCCGTCGGCGACGTTCGTGTGCATCCCCGCCTTGCGTCGTGCCCGGCCCCGCCCCGGGGGCCTGCCTTGCCCACCCGCCCGATCGATCCGCACCGAGGTGAACGACATGACCGAGTCGACCCAGAACAGCACGTCCCGACGGGGCTTCCTGACCACCACCGGGCAGGTCGCCGCCGTCTCGGCCCTGGCCGGCGTGTCGATCCCGTCGGTCCACGCGGCCGAGAGCAACACGATCAACATCGCCCTGGTCGGCTGCGGTGGACGCGGCACGGGCGCGGCCAATAACGCCCTGGCGAGCACCGGCGGCCCGGTCAAGCTCGTCGCGATGGCCGACGTCTTCAAGGACAAGCTCGACGACAGCTACGACCAGCTCAACGGCGGCCCGCACGCCAAGTTCGTCGACGTCCCCGGCGAACGCAAGTTCGTCGGCTTCGACGCCTATCAGAAGGCGATGGACGTCCTGAAGCCCGGCGACGTGGTCATCATGGCCACCCCGCCGGCCTTCCGCTGGGTCCACTTCAGCTACGCGATCCAGAAGGGCCTGCACGTCTTCATGGAGAAGCCCGTCACGGTCGACGGCCCGACCACCAAGAGGATGATCGCCCTCGGCGAGGAAGCCAAGAAGAAAAACCTCAAGGTCGGCGTCGGCCTGATGTGCCGCCACTGCGAGGCACGCGGCGAACTCTTCAGCCGCATCAAGGACGGCCAGCTGGGCGACCTGCTGATGCTCCGCGCCTACCGCCAGACCAGCCCGGTCGGCACGGCCCTGACCCCGCCGAAGCCCAAGGACATCAGCGAGCTGGACTACCAGATCCGCAAGTTCCACGGGTTCCTCTGGGCGTCGGGAGGCTGCTACTCCGACTTCCTGATCCACAACATCGACGAGGCGTGCTGGATGAAGGACGCCTGGCCGGTAAAGGCCCAGGCCTCGGGCGGCCGCCACTACCGCGGCGACTACATCGACCAGAACTTCGACACCTACTCGGTTGAGTACACGTTCGACGACGGCACGAAGTTCTTCCTCGAAGGCCGGAATGAGCCCGGCTGCCACCAGGAGTTCGCCACCTACGTCCACGGCACCAAGGGCTCGGCCGTCGTCTCGGCCAACAGCCACACCCCGGCCCGCACCCGCATCTACAAGGGCCAGAAGTTCGTCAAAAACGACATCGTCTGGGCCTACCCCCAGCCCGAGCCGAACCCCTACCAGCTCGAGTGGGACCACCTGCTCCACGCCATCCGCAAGGACCTCATGTACAACGAGGTCAAGCGCGGAGCCGAGGCCTCGCTGGTCACGAGCATGGGCCGCATGGCCGCCCACACCGGCCAGGTGATCACGTTCGAGGACATGCTGAACTGCTCGCACGAGTTCGCCCCGGACGTGGACAAGCTCACCGCCAAGGGCCCCGCGCCGCTGCAGGTCGACAAGACCACCGGCAAGTACCCCGTCCCCCAGCCGGGCATCCTCCGCGACCGCGAGTATTGAGATCGCCCGGCGGTCCCGCGTTGAACCGCCGCAACATCGAGACCACCGCAAAACGGCCCGGGCCGGGGGAACATCCCCGGCCCGGGCCGTTTTCGTCGTCCTCTGACCTCGGGAGCAAGACGCGAGATCGGCCGGCGAGCGCGCCCGACGCGGCCTCAAACTGAGGCATTTCCCCCGGGATTGCCCCCCCCACGTTTCGGGAACGCCACGCGGACACGTCGCAACTGGCGCCGTGGCGCCAGCGTCGGATGACAGAGTCGACAAAGCCCACATCAGTCATTTGGATCCCCGACACAGCGACCCTAGAAAGACGGTAACGATGGTGCATCCCGAACGAGGCGCGAAGCAATCGGGATGTCCTGGTGCGGAGGCGCGGGGCCGATGGTGGCCGGCGCCGATTCCGCGGTACCTGAGAAATCAAGAAAGAAATCCGACGATGTTCTCTTCGAACCGAATCACGTTTTCCTGCATCGCCAAGCCGTCCCGTAACTCGGTCGTCCTGTTCGCGGCGGCGATCGCCGCATTCCTGCCGGCCAGCTCCGCCCGCGCCGGGCTGATCGTCACGCTCGAAGCCCCGAAGATCCAGTCCACGCAGGTCTCGGGAACGACCGTCGAGACCTTCGATAGCGTCAATACCGGCCGCTACACCAGCCTCACCAGCACCCTCGGCACCTACACCAGCGCCGGCCTCCAGATCGTGTCGCCCGACCAGTACGGCGGCGCCAACCAGACCCGCTACATCGCCGTCGGGGCCCAGAGCGGCCAGACCTCCGCCACGCTGACGCTGACCGGCCCGGCCGCCTACTTCGGCTTCTACTGGTCGGCCGGCGACGCCCAGAACAACCTCGACTTCTACTCCGGCAACTCCCTGCTGGCTTCGTTCAGCACCTCGACCCTGATCTCATTCATCAGCGGCCAGGCGAACGCGTCGCAGTACTACGGCAACCCCAACACCAACCAGAACACGGGCGAGCCCTACGCCTTCGTCAACTTCTTCGCCAACTCCGGCACGACTTTCGACAAGATCGTCTTCCGCAACAACGGCACGGGCTCGGGCTTCGAGAGCGACAACCACACCATCCGCGCCGCGGCCGTCACGACCCCGACCGGGACCACGGTCACTAACCTCGTCACCGGCGTCCCCGAGCCCTCGACCTGGGCGATGGCCCTCACCGCGATGGGCTTCGCCGGATTCGCCGCCCGCCGCAAGCGCCGGTCGGCCTGATTGTCGGATCCCTCAAAATCTCGGTGAAAATGGCCCCGGCCGGGCGGAATCTCCCCCGGCCGGGGCCATTACCGTTCCGGCAATTCCCCGACGGCGGCCATCGCGCGGCGATACGACTCCTCCGAGAGCCGATCGTTCAGGTACTCGGCCGACAGCGCGTACCTGGCAGACCGGGCGAGGTCGCGGTTCAGGAACTCGGGGCGCATCAGGACGCGGCCCGGCCGGGTGTTGTCCATGAGGTCCGAGAGCTTGACCGCGCGGGCGATCGGATTCGCCTTGCAGCGGATCACATACACGGCGTAAGGCTCGCCCGGGTCGTGCGTGACCAGCCTCAACGCATCGAGGATGGCCGGGGAGAATCCCTCCCGCGCCAGGTCCTCGAAGGTCGTCGGCGTGTCCTCGACGACGTCGTGGAGCACGGCCACGATCTTGGCCTCGATGGAATCCACGCCGTCCATGACGCGGAGGGGATGCAGGATGTACGGCCGCCCCTGCTTGTCGACCTGCCCGGAATGACCCCGCGCCGCGATCTCCACCGCCCGTTCGATCGTCGACATCGTTCGACCTCGGCCGGTTCCGGCCGTCCCTGCTGAGTTTCCAAGGGCCGATCCCCGGTCCGGGAACGCTCCCCGGACGACCGGCGGCCTCGCATCCTACCAGACACGGCGAGCCCGGCTGCGGTTGTCCCCCGCGCCCGGGGCGTGGTAACGTGGCGGCTCGCCAGGTCGCGGCCAGGAAGAAACGACGATCGAGGGTGGATCGGATCATGGTGGGACTGTCAGCCCCGGAACAGGTGCAGAGCCAACTCGCGATGATCGCCTCGCGGCTCGAACGGCTGGAACGCTCGCACGCCGCCACGGTCGCGGACCTGCGTCGCTCGCGTGCGATCGGGGTGATCGGCTGGGTGCTCCTCGTCGTCTCCGCCGCGGCGCTGGTCATGCCCCGGGGCTACGCAGAAGGATTGCAAGACCCGCCGGCGAAGGCCGTCGAGAAGCCCGCCGCGCCGCCCGACGATGATCCCAGGCCCGCGAACGCGGAATCGGTCGAGCAGGTGGCGAAGCGGTTCGTCGTCCGCGACGAGGTCGGCCGGGACCGGATCGTCATGGGCGTGGACAAGGTCGGCGTGGCCGGATTGACCCTGCTCGCCAACGACGGCCAGCCGCGCATCGGGCTGAACACCACGAAGGACGGCCTCCAGACCCTGGAATTCGCCGACGCCGGCGGCCGGCCCAGGATGAGCCTGGTGTCCGACCCGCAAGGCCCGGCGCACATCGACCTCCACGATAGCGAAGGTGCCCGCCGCATCGGGCTCCGGCTGAGCCCGGCGGGTGCCCCGGAATTCTCGTTCCTCGACCGCTCGGGCAAGACCCGGCTGATCGCGACCGTGAGCCTGGCCGGGGCCGTGACGATGGAACTCCGCGACCGCAACGGCGAATCCCGGCTGGCGTGGTTCCTGAACGCCACGGAGGCGCCGAACATGATCTTCCTCAACAAGAAGCGGAACGGCGGCCTCGCCCTGGGCCTCACCCCCGCCGACCTCCCCAGCCTGCTGCTCGGCGACGTCGAAGGCCGTCAGCGCCTGGCGATCGGCGTCTCCGCCAACGGCAGCCCCAGCCTGATGCTGAACGACCAGGAAGGCAGGCTCAGCAGCCAGTGGCTGGTCGACGCCGAGAAGGGCCCCGCGCTCCGCTTCTTCAAGCCGGACGGCACCATCCACTCGCAGGTCGCCCCCACGCCCTGACCCCGGGGACGCGACGGACCGATCCCGATCCGAACGCCGGGGCCCGGATGGCCCGCCATTCGACACCCGGCCGCGCAAGGATGTGACACATGACCCAGCCCGAGTCGCTCACGCCCAATCCGGTCGCCATCGGTCCCGTCCGGATCGGCCAGGGGAACCCCCTGGCCCTGATCGCCGGCCCCTGTGTGATGGAGCCCGGCGACCTGACTCGCACCATCGCGCTGCGGCTCGTCGAGATCTGCGGGCGCCTGCAAATCCCCCTGATCTTCAAGGCGTCCTTCGACAAGGCAAATCGGACGTCGAAGAAGAGCTACCGAGGGCCGGGCCTGGAGGCCGGGCTCAAGGTCTTCGAGGCGATCAAGGCCGAGACCGGCCTGCCGGTGACGACGGACGTCCACGAGACGCATCAGGCTGCGCCGATCGCGAAGGTCGTCGACCTGCTCCAGATCCCGGCCTTCCTCGCCCGTCAGACCGACCTGCTCGAAGCCGCTGCGGAGACCGGTCGGCCTTTGAACGTGAAGAAGGGGCAATTCATGGCGCCATGGGACATGGCCAACGTCGTGGCCAAGGTCCGCGAGGTGCCCGAGTCGGCCGGCCTGGTCCTGACCGAGCGAGGCACGACCTTCGGCTACGGCCGGTTGGTCAACGACATGCGGGCGATCCCCCAGATGCAGGCCACCGGCGCACCGGTGGTCTTCGACGCCACGCACTCGGTCCAGCTCCCGAGCGCCGGCGCGGGCGGCACGGCCACCGGCGGCGAGCGAGCCATGGTCCCCTACCTCGCCCGCGCCGCCGTCGCCGCCGGCTGCGACGCCCTCTTCCTCGAAGTCCACCCCGACCCGGACCAGGCCCTCTCCGACGGCCCGAATGCCCTGTATCTGGACCAGTTGGAGGGGCTCCTCCGGACGTGTCTGAAGATCCGCGAGGCGATCGCCTGAGGCCGGACGGCCGCGAGTCGTGGTCCTCCTACCCATAGATCGTCGTCTCAACGGGGCGAGACGCCCTCGCGTTCGGCGGTACCGCCTCATCGATCATCTCAATGAACTTCTGATCAATCCCGATAATCTGCTTATGCAGGAGCCAGTGAACATTCGGAGTGAATGGATAAGTCGTGAGAGTCCCCGTATAGAAGTAAAAGTTCTCTCGGGAAACTAGACAAGCGGATTCCTCGCCGAAGAGCCAGGCAGGATTCAGCGGCAGTGCCGAGGCCTTGCTCTGGCCCGATGCCGGGATTGAATCAACAAATCGAGACACAAACCTATTTATCGTAACCGCGCCGAGCACTGGGGGCGTGTGCGTGCCATAGGGCGGTTCCGCCTCGGCAAGGTACTCTTCCGGAAGGCAAGGAATTGATCGGCCGATCAGTCCAATGGCCACGTAGCGGTTCGCTGGATTCAGCGGGTCCTCCTTGCCCTCGTGCGCTTTCACAGATTCGGCTGTATCCCTGAAGACCATGTGAATTTCGACATACTGCTTCGCTTCCGATGCCGGGAATTTCTTGCCGGTGCTGAGGACCATCGCGGGGATTACGTGTTCATTGTGGTGGTGAACGTGGATCTGCCAGAGCCTGTAGGAGTGGCCGATATCCACATTGTCCGCAGGGCGACCGACGACATCGAGCGTGCCGGCCCCCCCGTAGATCTTGATCGCGTTCCCTTCGTGCACGACGTCCACATAGTTCGACGCAAAACCAAACTTTATAAGAAAATCCTTATGGTATGGCACAATGCGAGTGCCCCTTCCTAGGTAAATGGGAGATTGCTGAGGTCCGTTTCCGGGTGGGACCGAGGACTTCGGCTTCGATTGTTTGGCCATCCCAGGAGTCCTTCAGGCGAAAAGATTTGCTAGAGGAACAAACAGGCGTTGCCTACATAGCTTATCAGCGTGGTTATGAGATGGCAAACGACTCATGAAGCAGTCGATCGCCGACAGACGGGAATGTCATAAAGTTTAACGAAAACCCTTTTCAATCGTGGGGTTGCGCTAAAAGACCAACCGGACATAGGATATTATGTACATTTTAATATTTATTTTCCAAATCTAAATCCGCTAGATTTCAAGCCTCATGGGTTATCAATCAAATTTCGATTGGTTTCTCGGCGCAGCCCGAATGGAGTCCGCAAGCCCTTCCAGAAAAACCACTTGCGGCTTCGCTTTGCGCCATTCCCGACAGATGGCCTTTGTTTGTACCGGGGCTTTCATGGCCACACGCTACCCCGGGATGCCTCAACGTCTGTTGGCGATCAGGATGCACCAGTACGGCTGGCCGGACTTGTCGGCGAAGGCGTAGCCGACGCCGATGTCCTGGTAGGCGGGGCTCAGGAGGTCCTTGCGGTTGGTCTCGTTGTCGAGGATCGACTTGATCGCCTCGGCCGCGCCGGGGGATCCTGACAGGACCGCGCGGCTGAGCTTGCGGATGCGGTAGCGGTCGGCTTCGAGCGACTTCACCAGGGTGTCGGGGTCGGCGTCGGGGATCTGTTCCCCGGTCGGCTGGAGGGTGTCGAGCCGGGCGAGGGTCTCGGCGTAGGACTGCGCCGCTCGACCGAGGGCGGGGGCGGGCTTGAGCGGGCGGAGCGGGGGATCGTTCTTCGCCCGGGCGGCGTTGATGGCGTCGATCAGGGCCCGGGACGCCTCGTCGGGCGAGAGCCTCGGCATGGGGGTGCCGAACTCGACCGCCCAGTAGGGCTGGCCGTCCTCCGCTCGGGCGAGCGCGGCCCCCATCTCGCTGAAGTCGCCGAGGATGTTGGACTTGTGCTTCGGGCTATTCATCCAGGCCCGGACGACCTGCGGAACCGTCTTCTGCCCCCTGGCGACGTTCTCGCCCGTTGCCAGGTAGTGATACCCGGCCCGCTTGACGCGATCCGGCGGTTGGGACTGATCCGAGCCCTCATGGGCCAGGAAACGATGCTCGGCCATGTCGCGGGCGTGGACCTCGGCGGCGCGGTTGAGCGTCTCCGAGACCTTCAAAGGGGGCTTCCCCTCGGCGGCCCTCTCGGCGTTGTGGCCATCGAGGAGGGACCGGACCGTCCTCGCGTCGGTGCTCTGGCCGTCAGGTCCGGCCTGCATGGTGACAATCAGCAGGAGGGGGATATGGATCGGATGCATGGCGGCGTTCCGTCCGAGGGGCCCAATGGTGAGCGGATCCGCGTCGAGACTGAGGCAAGACCCGAGCCAATGTCTCAGGTTGATCCGGCGGCCTCCAGACTTGAATTCGCGGGATGGGGCGATTCGGCACGGTAATCCAGTTGTACCTGATGTTCGTTCAGTGCGGTGTGCGCCAACGGCGAGGGCCGATCGAAAGGCTGACAGCGGGCTGTCGCGGCGCGTTGACGGATCGGGATGTCGGAGGGAGCTGGAGGTGTTTCAGAACAACAAATTGTCAATTCGCTGTGACATCCGGGGGTTTGGTGAGGGATTTGCCAGATTGAGTGGCCCAGACACGGCGACGACCGCCGGATCGCCGGGCGCGACGAAGCGTCCGCCCCCCGTCCCCGATCCGAAACGGCCGACCCGCGACCTGCCCCCCTGGGGCATTGGTCGAGCCATCCCTCGCGGGGTCGCCCGACCGGGCCGAGGGTCAACCGCCGATGTTCGAGCAGATTCGTGAGGACCCGGTTCCGTCCCGTCTCCTTCCACGCGGTCGCCCCCTTACGGCGTTGGGAATGACGGGCGGGGATGCCGCCCGACGCGAAGAGACAGGTCGAGGCGAAGACGAGTCACACGCCTGATTCCGGGTCGGGCTGCGTCGGATCGAGGTGAGCCTCGCGGATGCATGACACCCGAGACGTGGTGAGATTGCCGAAGCGACGGCCCGAACACTAACCGCGCGAGACGAGCCATGCTGCTGTCGAGGATGCTCTGGATCGGCACTGACGCCCCGATGATCGAGGCGGTCCGGGGCTCGATCAACGCCCTGGGGGACCTGGAGTTGGTGGTCCGCGATGGGGTGCGCGACCTGGACCGCTCCTGGCGGGACCTCGACGCGGTGGCCCTGGTGGTCGCCCACCTCACCCGGTCGAGCGAGGTCTCCGACCTCATCGTCTTCCTGCACACGCACGAGGTCCGCCGTCGACGGATCCCCGTCGTCGCCCTGTCGAACCTGGGGCGGCCGGAGGACGCTTCGCTGCTGTATCGCGCGGGCCTCGCGGAATACCTCGCCCTGCCCGCCCCGCACTCGCTCGTCCATGAACTGATCGACCGGCTGACGTACCCGACGCGGAGCCTGATCGAGGCCCACCGGACCGCGGCGCAGGAGGAACCGGTGGAGACGCCGGCCCCCGTCTCGCTCCCGGGCCTGCCGGCGGCCCTGCTCGATCAGGTGCGGCTGGTCGCGTCGCAGGACGCCTCGATCCTGCTGGAGGGGGAGACGGGCACGGGGAAGACGCGGCTGGCGCGGCTCATCCACGAATGCTCAAGGCGCCGCGATGAGCCATTCCTGTCGATCAACTGCAACGCGTCGTTGCCCGATCAGATCGAATCCGAGATGTTCGGCGCCTCGTACCTGGGCGGCATCCACGCGAATGGCAACGGCCACTCGACCGCGCGTGGCAAGTTCGCCGACGCCGGCGCCGGAACGATCCTCCTGGATGAGATCGACAGCCTGAGTGCCCCGCTCCAGGCCAAGCTCCTGCGCGTCGTCGAGGATCGGGAATTCGAGCCCTCGCTGGGCACCGGGATGCTTCCGCTCCGGGCCAGGCTGATCGCCGCCAGTAACCGGCCGCTCGCGGCAGAGGTCGCGGCCGGGCGATTCCGGGCGGACCTCTACTACCGCCTGAACGTGATCGAATTCCGGATCCCGCCGCTCCGCGAACGCCCGGGCGCCGTCAGCGAGCTGACCCTGGCCTTCCTCGATGAGCTTGCCCACGTCCGAGGCCGTAGCCAGCTCTCCATCGAGCCCGGGGCGCTCGAACGCCTGGAGAAACACGACTGGCCGGGCAACGTCCGGGAACTCCGGAACGTGCTCGAACGGGCCTCGACGTTCAACCAGGACGGGGTCATCCAGCTCACGGACCTCCCCGAGTCGGTGTTGATCCGCCGAAACTCCGGCGTATCGCAAGGGACGACGATCAACCTCGAAGCCGAGGAGATGGAGCGTCGGAGCCTGAACCAGGCCCGGCAGCGCGCCGAGTGCGCCCGGATCATCCAGGCCCTCCGGGAACACCAGAACAACCGCTCGCGCACCGCGAGGATGCTCGGCATCAGCCGGGTCACCCTGTACAAGAAGCTCCAGCAGTACGGCCTCACCGACTGGCCGAACGGCCACGTTGAGAGCCCGGCCGATCTGGAATACGCCTGATCGGATCAGGACTTGTGTCGAACGAATCGATTCGTTTGAGGCCCACCCGGTCGCCATCCCGGGTGGGCCTTATTCATTCCAACGCACGACGTCACGCTCGCAAGGATGGGCGATTGTTGGCGTTGGAGGTGGGATGGATTCCGCCACGAGCCCCGAACTTATTCATAGGCGACAGTCCCTGAAGACCTGTCCCAAAATTCTTCCCGTGCGACGTTTTTTCTACTTGAACTCCGCCCTGATGAGGATATCTAGTGTGTAGGCGAGGTCTGTCACGATCCGGTGACAGGCCTTCGACACCCCGGGCTCACCTTCGAGGGATCTCCCTCGATCCGGCCGCACCCCGGGGTCCTGAAATGTTCGGGCCAGTCCGCAATCCATCCAGCAGGGGCCGACCCCACGTCGGGCCTCGACGTTCTTCGTATGCGCCCGGGTCGCGGCCGGAATGGACCACGCGTCCCGCCTCGAACTCCTCCTCCAGACGCAATCGCCCGGAAGGGATGTGACGATGTCCACCCTCAGCATCGTGATCCCCGTCTACAACGGCGCCTCGACCATCGGGTCGCTGGTCCGTCGTCTGGTCGACCTGCTGTCCGTCCGGCTGGATGGGCTCCAGATCGTCCTGGTGAACGACGGCAGCCCGGATTCGAGCGACGTGGTCTGCCGGGACCTCCAGGTGGAATTCCCCGGATTCGTCGATTACGTCGAGCTTTCCCGGAACTTCGGGGAGCACAACGCCGTCCTCGCCGGGCTCCATCAGTCGCGCGGGGAGCACGTCGTCATCATGGATGACGACTTCCAGAATCCACCCGAGGAGGCGATCCGGCTGGTCTCGCACGCCCGGCAGCACGGCTACGACGTGGTCTACTCGGCCTATCAGACGAAGCAGCACCACTGGTTCCGCAACCTCGGCAGCGCCTTCAACGATCGGGTCGCGAACCTCCTGCTGGACAAGCCGCCGGGGCTGTACCTCTCCAGCTTCAAGTGCCTCAATCGGTTCACGGTCAACGAGATCCTCAAGTACTCGGGGCCATTCCCTTACCTCGACGGCCTCATCCTGCGCTGCACTCGGAGGATCGGGACGCTGGCCGTCCGGCACGATGCCCGTCGCGAGGGGAGGTCGAACTACACGCTGACGAAGCTCGTGCGGCTCTGGTTGAACATGTCCGTGAACTTCTCGATCCTGCCCCTGCGCCTGAGCACCGCGGCCGGGTTCCTCCTGAGCGGGTTCGGCGCGCTCCTGGGGATCGGGATGGTGCTCGAGAAATTCATCCGGCCGGACAACCCGGTGGGCTGGACCAGCCTGATCGTCTGCATCCTGCTGTTCTCGGGCGTGCAGCTCGTGATGCTGGGGATCGTCGGCGAGTACCTGGGCCGCCTCTTCCTGACCTCGAACCAGACGCCGCAGTTCGTCGTCCGCACCCGTCTCGAAGGGATCGAACGCACATGGGCCCCGTCGCCGCCCCCCTCCCTCGCGCCGACCGGCATCCCGACCTCGACGCCGTTTTCCGAGATCGCAGCGTGCTCATCACCGGCGGGCTGGGCTTTCTCGGCAGCAACCTCGGCATCCGGCTCCGCGGCCTCGGTGCCCGCCTGACCCTGCTCGACGCCATGCTCGACGAGCACGGCGGCAACCTCTTCAACATCGATCCGATCAAGGACGACCCGGACGTCCGGGTGAATTTCTCGGACGTCCGCGACGAGTCGAGCCTCAAGTACCTGGTCCGGGGGCAGGATTACATCTTCCACCTGGCCGGCCAGAACGACCACATCCTCAGCCAGTCGAATCCCTTCCTCGACATCGACATCAACATCAAGGGGTCGGCGAACCTCCTCGAAGCCTGCCGCAGGTTCAACCCCGAGGCCAGGCTCGTCTACTCCGGCACGCGCGGGGAATACGGCCGCGCGGTGATGCTGCCGGTCAGCGAGGAGCAGCCGGTCCACCCCCGGGGGATCTACGAACTCTCCAGCCTGACCGCGCAGCAACTTTTCCAGATCTACCACGACAATCACGCCATCCGCTCGATCCGGCTGCGGCTCACCAACATCTACGGCGAGCGGGCCCAGATGCGGCACAGCCGGTTCGGGGTCGCCAACTGGTTCGTCCGCAAGGCGATCGACGGCGAGACGATCCAGGTCTTCGGCGACGGCTCGTATCTCCGCGACTTCGTCTACGCCTCCGACGCCGTCGACGCCCTGCTCTCCACGGCCGCCACGGAACCATCGTATGGACACGTGTTCAATGTCGGAAATGCCAGGGCCTACACGTTCCGGGAACTGGCCGAGGCGATCGTGACCATCGCGGGCACCGGCCGCTGGGAATTCGCCCCGTTCTCCCCCGAACGCGCGGCGCAGGAGCCGGGGGACTTCTGCTCCGACATCCGGAAGATCCAGCGGATCGCCGGCTGGGCGCCCCGGACCTCGCTGGAGCGCGGCCTGGAGCAGACGATCGCGTTCTACCGCGCCCACAAGGACCGTTACTGGTGAGGGCATCGTCGTGCCGGATCTGACGATCCCCTTCCTCGACCTCGCGCGTCACTATCGCGCGTGTCAGTCGGAGATCGATGCGGCGGTCGCCCGCGTGCTGGAGCGGGGCTGGTTCGTGCTGGGGCCGGAGGTCGCCGCGTTCGAACGCGCGTTCGCCGACTGGCACGGGGTCGCGCATGCGGTCGGGGTGAACTCGGGGACCGACGCCATCGAGCTGGCCCTGCGGGCCTGCGGCGTCGGGCCCGGGCAGGTCGTGGTCACGACGCCGCTCACCGCCGTCCCGACCGTCTGCGCCATCGTCGCGGCCGGGGCCACCCCGGCCTTCGTCGACATCGACCCCAAGACCTTCCAGCTCGACCCGGATCAATTGCGACACATGGTCCGGTTCCGCCCCGGCGTCAGGCGGCCGTCGGCGGTCGTGCCGGTCCACCTGTATGGACATCCCGTCGACCTCGATGGCGTGCTCGACGTGGCCAGCGAGTTCGAGCTGACGGTCGTCGAGGATGTCGCCCAGGCCACGGGCGCCACGTGGCGAGGCCGCAAGGTCGGGACCTTCGGTCGGGCCGCCGCGTTCAGCTTCTACCCCACCAAGAACCTCGGCGCCTTCGGCGACGGCGGCCTGGTCCTGACCGACGAGGAACCCGTCGCGGACCGCCTGCGTCAGCTCCGAAATTACGGAGAGACGTCCAAGTATATGAATCGATCCCAGGGGAGAAACACGCGGCTCGACGAACTCCAGGCCGCCATCCTCCTGGCCAAGCTCCCGGGGCTGTATGCCGCCAACGCCAGGCGCAGGGAACTCGCCCGCCGCTATCGCGAGCGGCTCGCGGGGCTCCCGCTGGCCCTGCCCGTCGAGGCGCCGGGGGCCGGTCACGTCTACCATCTTTTCGTGGTCCGGGTCGACGGATCGGGGCGTGACGATCTCCGGTCTCGCCTCGAAAGCGACGGCATCGGCACCAGCGTTCACTACCCGATGCCGGTCCACCTCCAGGAAGCCTATCGCCCGCTGGGGTTCGCGGCGGGCCAGTTCCCGCACGCCGAGCGGGCCTGCCGCGAGATCCTGTCGCTCCCCCTCTACCCCGAACTCCGCGACCACGAGGTCGATCGGGTCGCGGCATCGATCACGGAACTGCTCTCGCTCCGCCAGGGCGTGCCTCGCGGAGGTCAATCGGATGAATGACGTCGAATACCGGATCATGTTCGAGGTCGAGAACGACCACTGGTGGTACGTCGGGCTCCACGACTTGACCCTCCGGGCGTTGCGCTCGCTCCGGCAGGGACAGCCGGGCGTGCTCCGGGTCCTCGACGCCGGTTGCGGGACGGGGCGACTCCTGGAGTTGCTCGCCGCGGAGCCACCCGAGCGGTTCCGGGCCGAGGGCCTGGAGTACGCCGGGACGGCGTTGCCGTTCCTCCGACGTCGCGGTTTGCGGGGACTTACCCAGGGCTCGATCGACGCCTTGCCCTATGCGGACGAGTCCTTCGACGCCGTGGTGTCGCATGATGTCCTCTGCATCCTGGACCGGCGCAGGATCCTCAGGGCCCTGCGCGAGTTCCGACGCGTGCTCGCGCCGGGAGGGACGCTCCTGATGAACCTGCCGGCCTACGACTGGCTCAAGAGCCGCCACGACCGGGCGGTGGCGACCCGGACTCGATTCGAGGCCGGGAGCATCCGGGGACTCCTCACCGAGTCCGGCTTCCTCTCCCCCCGGATCGGCTATCGGAACACAATCCTCTTCCCGGCGGTCGCCGCCGTCCGGCTCCTCCAGAAGGCGGCGGATCGCGGGAAGCCGGCAGACCTCGCCCAGGAGTCGGACCTCTCGATGCCGCCCCGGGCGATCAACGCCGCCCTCGGGTGGCCGCTCCGGCTGGAGAACCGCTGGATCGATCGCGGCGGCCGTCTGCCCTTCGGCCTGTCGGTTTGGATCCAGGCCCCGGCATCCGGTCGTCCGCCGGGGGCCGAGTCATGACGGCTCCCGAAGATCCCGGGCGTGCCCCGTCTCGGCAGTCGCTCGCCAAAGCCCTGGCTCTCGTGGTCCGGCTGACCGTTGTCATTTTCGCAATCGCCGTGTTCCCCACGCTGATCCAGAGCGTCTGGGTCGCGGCCCGGCTGTACCTGCCTTATGGCACCGAGCCCTTCCTGTTCGATCTCAGGTCGTTCCTGTTCGCCCTCGGGGCGATCGCGATCCTCGGTTGGCGTCCGCGGCATTGCGGCCTTTGCCCGCTACCGGAATCCTTCTGGGTCCTGGTCGATCGCGCCTCCGACTGGCTCGCGGGGGGCGGGTTGCGGCTCGCGGTCGGCGGGCTCGCGTGCTGGTGGTTCGTCACCTGGGCACCCCATTACCTCGGCTGGCCGTTCTGGTCCGACACCGACCACTTCGCGCTCTCGGCGCTCTCGTGGGACCGGGGCATCGTGCCCTATCGGGACCTCCTCGACTTCAATTTCCCCGGCCCGTTCTACGTGCATGGCCTGATCGGCAACACCGTCGGCTGGGGGCGGACCGTGCCCGTCTACGCGATCGACGCCGCGATGGTCGCCGGGCTGGCCGCTTCCCTCGTCTGGTGGTCCAGGCGACGGTTCGGCGACTCCCTTGCCGGCTGGTGCGCGTTCCTCCTGTTCGCCGGCTACTACTTCCAGCAGGGCTATCCGACCGTCGCCCAGCGCGACTGGCAGGCGACCTGGATGTGCGTCGTCGGCCTGATTCTACTGGAGGCAGGGACCGGCCGGAGCAGCTGGTGGATCCCGGCGCTACTGTTCGGCTCGGCCATGGGGTTCCGGCCGCACGCGGTGCTCTTTGGGCCGGCGTTCCTTTGTGCCCTGGTCATCCGGTCTCGACGCGATGGGGCGGGCGGATTCGGGGGCCTCCTGCGCGACGTCGCCTCGTGGGGCATGATGGCGGCGGTCACCCTCGTGCTGCACTTCGTCCCGGTCATGCTGGAAGGCGCCTTCGACGACTTCCTCAGGAATTTCGAATCGGCCTGGTACGGCGGATCGAAGAATCAGGGTAACACGGCCTCCCTGTCCCGGCGTATTGCCGACGAGTTGAGCGACGGACGGACGATCTTGAGGCTGCTGGCGGTCGCCGTGCTGTCACTCTGGCCGGGGGCACGGCTCGGGGGATCCGCGAGGCTCTGGGGGCTTGGATTGCTCGGCGCGTCGCTTTTCCGCCCGCTCAGCCCGATCGGGCATGGCTATCTGGCGCAGCCGAGGATCCTCCTGGAAGCGATCTGCCTCGCGGTCATCCTGGCCGCGACGCGAGAGTTGCGGGCATTCCAGGGGCGCCGCGCGGTCTGGTTCGTGGCCCTGGCGATGGCCCTCGTCTTCGACCGAACCCCTTACAACCCTCGGATGTGCTCGGCCTCGGACTCGATCGAGCAGTTGCGGTCTTACCTGACCGGGGTGCCGCTCGAGCAGCTTCCTCGAGGATGCCGCTATATCTTCACCGCATCTCAGGCCAGTGACGCCCTCAACTGGTCCGGATATCTCCAGACGATCGACTATCTCCGACGGCATACCGACGCGGACACACGCGTGGCCAACGTCATCCAATCCTATCCCTATCCCCCGGTCAATAGCCCGACGGCCAGGCTCTCGCCCTTCCCCTGCGCCGAGGGGATCCAGTGGTTGTACTGGGTGGATCGCAACCTGGAAGGGCGATTCATCGAGGAACTGATCCGGCGCAGGGAGCGACCGACGGTCGTCGTATGGTGTCCCCGCCGGAATGACATCGTCGGGAGCAATCGACTGATCAGGCTGGAACAGGCGATCCAGGACCATTTTGAATTCGAAGCCGAATTCTTCGCCTATGAGATCTGGAGACAGAAGGCGAACCCTGTCCGTGTGCGTCGAGAAGGCCCTCGGACGCCGGGGAATCCCGGATCCGAGGGTTCCACGATCGATGGCTCGGTTCACTGACCCTTCTTCGGCGGCTCCGGCTTGCGGCCGACGCGGATCAGGTCCTTGTACTTGCGTTCGAGCTTCTTGGCGTCGCCTTTGAGGTCGTCCGTCACCCCCTTGAGGCCGCCGACATTCTTGTCGACCGATCCCTTCAGGCTGCCGGCGGCCTGCTTCAGGCCGTTGACGCTCTGGCCGATCTGATCCCTGGTCTCGCCGACCTTGTCGACGATGGACGTCTGGGCGTTGTTGATCCCCTGCGCGGCGGAATCCACGGTGCCCGTGACCGTCTTCACGGCGGCGTCGGCCTTGGCCTGGGCGGATTCGACGACCGAACCCGCCTTGTCGCGGACCGTCCCGACGGCGCCGGCGGCCTTGTCCTCGACTTGGCCGAGCTGGGCTTCGAGTTTCTGCTGCGCGTCGGCGATGGGCGTCGGCAACGCCGGTCCATCCGCCGCCGCAGCCGGCCTGGGCGTCGCGGCCGTCTCGGTCGCCTGGGCGCGGGCCTTCGGCTGGTAGGCCGAGTCGCTGAAATTCAAATCGACCTTGCCGGCCGTCTTGTCCCCGGAGTCACCGGACCCGCCGCAGCCGGCCAGCCCGACGAAGCCCGCGAGGCCGAGCGCCAATCCCAATCCCTGAATGCGCATCCGCATGGTTCCACTCCTCCTTGGTCGGAAAGCGAGGGTGGAGTCTAAGAATCCTCAAGAAACCGTCAAGCCGAACCGAACGGTCGGGGATCTGAGAGATTGAACCGCAGAGACACAGAGCCCACAGAGTCATTGATCAATTTCCCTATCAATCTCTGTGATCTTTGTGTCTCTGTGGTTCAATTCTCCTCTGCGCTCTTTGCGCCTTTGCGGTTCAATCCACTCCTGCCATCAGGCCCCCGCGCCGGGGCGGCCGATGACCTCGCGGGGCTGCTCGCGGTCGCGGCGGGCGACGATGTTGTTGACCGCGTTGATGTACGCCTCGGCCGAGGCCTCCACGATGTCCGTGGACGCCGCGCGGCCGCGGTAGGAGCGGTCCTCGCTGGTGACTTCCAGCTCCAGGGTCACCTCGCCCTGGGCGTCCTTGCCGGCGGTGACGCTCTTGACCGAGAACTCCTTGAGGTTCGCAGCGACGCCGGTGACGCGCTCGACCGCCTTGAAGATGGCGTCGACCGGGCCGTCGCCGATGGCGGCGTCCTGAACCACCTGGCCGTCGGGCCGCTGGATCTGCACGGTGGCCGTCGGCAGCACGCTCGTTCCGGCTGTCGTGTGCAGGCTGACGATCTTCCAGACCGCGGGGACGTCCGAGAACAGCTTCTCGACCAGGACGGTCAGGTCGTCGTCGTAGACTTCTTTCTTCTTGTCGGCCAGGGTCTTGAAGTCGACGAACAACGACTCCAGTTGCTCGTCGCCCAGGTGGTACCCCATCTCCTCGACCCGGTCGCGCAGGGCGTGCCGGCCGGAGTGCTTGCCCAGGACAAGGTCGGTCTTGGGGACGCCGACCTCCTCGGGCCGCATGATCTCGTAAGTGGATCGTTCCTTGAGCATGCCGTCCTGGTGGATGCCCGACTCGTGCGCGAAGGCGTTGCGGCCGACGATCGCCTTGTTGCGCTGGACGGCCATGCCGGTGATCGAGCTGAGCATCTTGCTCGTGGGATACAGGCGTTCGGACTTGATGCCCGTTTGCAGTCCGAAGTAATCCTGCCGGGTCTTGAGCGCCATCACGATCTCTTCGAGGGCCGCGTTGCCCGCCCGCTCGCCGATGCCGTTGATGGTGCACTCGATCTGCCGCGCGCCGACCTCGACGGCCGCGAGGCTGTTGGCGACGGCCATGCCCAGGTCGTCGTGGCAATGGACGCTGATGACGGCCTTGTTGATGTTCGGCACGCGCTCGGTCAGGGTCTTGATGACCTTCGCGTACTGGGTGGGCACGGCGTATCCGACGGTGTCGGGGATATTGACCGTGGTCGCGCCGGCCTCGATGGCGGCCTCGACGACCTCGCAGAGGAAGTCGATCTCGGTCCGGGCGGCGTCCTCGGGGGAGAACTCGATGTCCTGGCAGTAGGACTTCGCACGCCGGACGCTGTTCACCGCCTTCTCGATGACCTGCTGGCGGGTCATCTTGAGCTTGTGCTCGCGGTGGATGGCCGAGGTGGCGAGGAAAACGTGGATCCTCGGCTTCTGGGCGAACTGCAACGCCTCCCAGGCCCGGTCGATGTCGCGGTCGTTGCAGCGGGCGAGGCCGCAGACCGAGGCGCCGGTGACCTCGGTGGCGATGGTCCGGACGGCCTCGAAGTCGCCGTTGGAGGCGATGGGGAATCCGGCCTCGATGATGTCGACCCCGAGCGCCGCGAGGGCCCGGGCCATCTCAAGCTTCTCCACGTTGGTCATGCTGCAGCCAGGCGACTGCTCGCCGTCGCGCAAGGTCGTGTCGAAGATCAGGATGCGGCGGTCATCGGCGGGGACGGACATGTCGAGGCTCCTGGCGAGTCGTGGTCGAGAGCGATCCGGACGTGTGGAATCACCGGGCGGAGTCGATCGATCGAACCTGGTCGAAACGAAACAACCCCGAGAACCGCCCGGCGGGCAGGTCTCGGGGTTGCGTTGTTCGGTGTCGCGTGGACTCCGCGTCGAAAACGAACCCTAAGACCAGACCCGGCCGAGGAGGCCGAGGGCCGACCGAAGTCGAAGGTTCGCAAGTCGCAGGGTCATGACCGGGAAAGCTCCCACGCGAAGGTTGCGCATCCGCGCAACGGATCGATGACCCATCATAAGGGCGAGTTCCCGTCCGGGTCAAGCGGGGCTGCCCGACATTTTCACGAGCGAGACGCCGCAGCGCCCGAGCGGACCCGGTCGCGGAGGGCCGCCAATCGGAATTCTTCCACCCTGGCTCGCTGGTCTTCGGCACGGAGTCGGAGCCCTTCCAGGTCGAGCCCGCTAACGACGGTGGACGTCCCGCGGATCGACTGCAGCCCGACCCAGAGTCCCCGCTTGCCTTCGATGCCCAGCGAGATCGCCTCGAACGCTTCGAGCCTTCTCAGAGCCCCATCCGTCGGGTCGTCGAGCCTGAGTTTGAGAGAGGCCAGCTTCTCCCCGATCCAGCCCGCCGCTTTCCGGAGCGGGCTCTCGGCGATCCCGATCGACGCCATCAAGCCCTCAAGGACCGCGCGGTCCTCCTCGATCTCGCGCCGGAGCTGCCCCGCGAAGTCCGCGACCTCCTGCCCATGCTCAGCCGCCCCGCCTTCGAGATGCCGGAGCAGCTCCAGGGCGGTTTCCGACCCGGCGAGGTGGTCGTTGAGATACGTCGCGAGCGGATGATCGGGCATATGGCTATCCCGGGGCTGGTCAGGGATCTCTCAGGGGCACTCCCCTGGATCCGGTGCACGTCCCGCGCCGGGATGCAGTCAATCGGCGTCGTGGGGATTGGGCACGGCCGGGCTCGTCGGGAAACTTACGGTTGTCCTCTCCCCCAAAGGTAGGTCACGGCCGGCAGACCGTACGGGTTGTGCTGCAGATCCCTCACGCGTTGTGCGTGAGGCCAACGAATCGTCGCTTCTCCGCCTCTCGCCCCCTCCGAGTGGAACCGCGGAGGATTGCGTTCTAGAATGGAATACCTGCCACGGGCATGACCCGCGGCGGGCCGGGGAGTCCGAGAGCGAGGGCCGGTGATCCGGCCGAGGGGAGACCGACGGTGTCGATTTCAGCGTCCCAGGCGGCCAGCGAGACCACTCCGTCCCAGGCCGCCAGCCGGCCGAGGCCCACCTATGCCGTGACCGAACTCCTCGGCGACGGCATCGGGCCCGAACTCTCCAACGCCATCCACATCCTCGCCGACGCCCTCCCCGTCAAGCTCGACTTCGTCCCCGTCGACCTCAGCCTGGAAAACCGCAGGGCCAGGGGGAAGGCGATTTACGACGAGGCCGTCGAGAAGGTCGTGTCGTCGCTCGTCGCGCTCAAATATCCCACCGTCACCGCAGAGGAGAGCCCCAACGCCGTCCTCCGGCGCCGGCTGGACCTCTCGGTGATCCACCGGCCGGTCTACACCATCCCCGGCGTCCCCACGAACTTCCGGCGCGAGCTGGACCTGGACATCGTCCGGATCGCCACCGGCGGCACCTACGACGACCCCGGCCGCGCCATCGGCGAGGACGGCGCGGTCAGCCTCCGGATCGTCGAACGCCGCCCGGTGCAGGAGGCCGCCCGATACGCCTTCAGCCTGGCGCGCAAGACCAACAAGAAGGTCACCACCGCCTCCAAGTACACGATCCAGAAGGCGACCGACGGCCTCTTCGAAAAGGTCTCTCAGGAGGTCGCCCGTCAGTTCCCCGAGGTGCCGCACAACGTCGAGTTGTTCGACGCGTTGCTCGGCAAGGTGATCATGGCTCCCGAGAAGTTCCAGATCGTGCTCGTCCTGAACGAGTACGGCGACTTCCTCTCCGACATGGCCTGCGGGCTGGCCGGCTCGCTGGGCATCGGCGCCAGCGCCAACCTCGCCTTCGACGCCTCGGCCGTCGTCCGCGTCGCCATGTACGACGCCGCCCACGGCACCGCGCCCGACATCCAGGGCAAGAACCTCGCCAACCCCACCGCGATCTTCCTCGCCCTCTCGATGCTCCTCTACCAGCTCGGCGAGACCGCCGTCGGCAAGGCCGTCAAGGACACCACCCTCGACCTCCTCCGCCAGGGCACCCGCACCCGCGACCTCGGCGGCACCGAGTCGACCACCAGCTTCAGCGAAGCCGTCGCCGCCGAGGTGTCGAAGCGGCTCGCGTGATCCGCGAGACCGTTATTCATCCACTGCAGACGGTTCCACGGCGTTGGGCACAGGATCTCTCAGGGAAACCTGCCGAAGGGAGGTCAGCCAATGCTCGCCGCCGTTCTCGCCGCGATCGCGTTCGGCATGTCGTCAGACGGCGACACGGCCCCGTTCCAGGGCCCCTATCGGATCGAGCGGGGGAAGCCCAGGGTCGGGCGGGTGACGCTGACCCAGGGGTTCGCGATGCCCGGGGTGTCGATCGGGGAGTGGTGGGTGGTGGTGGCGGATCCGCCTTCACACGAGGGGCAGTCGGCGAACGGGGCGGAGATTCAGGTGGTGGGGGCGCCGAACGCCGAGGTCGGACGGCTGCGGGAAGAGGGGGCGAGGCGGCAGTCGGTCCTCTCGGCCCACTGGTTCTCGGACCATCCGGCCCTGGCGGAGGCGAAGGTCGTCACCAGCTATGACCTGACCTTGATCCCCAGGCGGCTGGTCGAAGGGGAGCCCGACGCGGCCGTGCCCCCCCTGCCCCCGGGCGAGCGGACGGCCTCGTTGCGATCCGCAGGGCTCATCGACCATGCGTCCAACGAGTTCCGACGATGGATGAAGGAGAAGGGCCTGATCCGGGGCAAGGACGAGCGCGACCTCAATTTCGCATTCAAGACGCTGGAGACGATCGCACGCACCCATTCCTACAAGTGGATCGCCAACGCGAACCCCAAGCCCTCGGTCGTCTGCAAGCGGGGCTGGGGCGAATGCGGGGCGTTGTCGTACCTGTTCGTCGCGGCGCTCCGGGCCAACAAGATCCCCGCCCGGGCGCTGGCGGGACGCTGGGCGAAGTCGTCCGCGCCCGGGAGGGAGGTCGATTCGGGGACGTTTCACGTCCGGGCCGAGTTCTGGGCGGAGGGGGTCGGTTGGGTGCCGGTCGAGGTCTCGAACGCGGTCAGCGGCCGGGGCCTGGGGCTCTCCCGATGGTTCGGATATGACCCGGGCGACATGCTCACATTCCACTACGACTCCGTGGTCGTCCAGGACCGCCAGACCTTGCTTCAGCAAGCCACGCTGACCATCTCCAACGCCGTGGGCTTCGGCCGGCTCAAGCAAACCGAGAGTCTCAAGGTGGAGTTCGCCCCTCTGGAGTGCGGGTGCCGAACGGTCGCTTTCGGCCAGGACGATTGACGAGCGTTTTGCGCGAGATCGGTCGGAATTGGTTCTCCAGAACCCCTGGAAAGCGGCAGCCGGACTGCCCCACTCCAAACTGGCTCTTGACACGTGCCGTAAAATTCCGATTAAAATCTAATCGCCGATCAGACCGGTAGGTCAATCGCCGAGTCTCCCCGCGAAAGGCACAGGGGGGAGCGGGGGAACCAACTCCGCCTCGTCGTCCGAGGCGGCCGGGGCGAATCGCGGGCAACCGCGACGGGGCACCTTCGGCTCCGAGCCCGTCAGCTAACCTCGTAGGCGTCCGAGGGGAAGAATCGCGAGCCGGCCGCTTGTTTCCAACGCGCGGCTCGTCGTCCATCAGCGGTGGGACTTCTCGTCCGTCACGGTTCGCAATCGTTGCGTTACCGGCATACGGGCGTGGGTCGCGGTCCGTCGAGGGGCACCCCGAGGCCTCGGTCTCGAACATTTCCCGATTGGGAAGGAAGCCGACTCGCTATGCTGGCCACGGGGGAACGTCCTCGCGAGCTGCACTGGTATCACGCGGGACCGATGCTCTTCGGCGACTGGGGGACCAGCCGCCTCTACGTGCTCGGCCTCGCGTACCTCTTCACCCGCCACTCCTCGTTCTGGTTCATCGCCGCCATGTGCGGCCTGATGATCGGCGTGGGCTGGGCGTACGAGATCATCTGCCGCCTCTTTCCCGACGGCGGCGGCGTCTACTCGTCCGCCCGCCATCGGTCGCAGCTGCTCGCCGTCGTCGGCGGCCTGCTCCTGTGTGCGGATTACGTCGTGACGGCGTCGCTGTCGTGCCTCGATGCCTTCCACTACCTGGGCATCAAGGACATGACGTTCATCGGCATGCCGGTGGACGCCCTGGCGGCGGCGGTGACGATCCTCGCGATCGGCGGCCTGAACTACTTCGGCCCGACCAAGACCGGCACCATCGCCATGGTCATCGCGATCCTGACGGTGATCCTGACCATGGTCATCGGCGTGCGGGCCGTCGCCCACTTCGCGGGCTTCGCGCCCGTGGCAGGCTTGCAGCCCTTGCGGCTGGATTCGCCGATCAGCGGGGGCGTCTGGCGGTCGTGGGTCGGGTTCACCGAGATCGTCCTGGCGCTCTCGGGCGTCGAGGCGATCGCGAACATGACGGGCATCATGGTCCTGCCGGTCGAGAAGACCGCGAAGAAGGCGATCCTGCCGGTCCTGATCGAGATCGTCGTCCTCAACCTGATCCTGGGCGCGGCCATGTGCGCGCTGCCCGACTCGGTCCTGAACGAGAGGGCCCCGACGCCCGTCGCCGCGACCAGCGGGACGCCCGACCCCGAAGCCGCCGCGGCGCAGGAGTCCGCCCACAAGCCGGCTCCCGGCCACGAGGGCGAGGCGGTCGTCCCGGAGCCGCTCGCGCACACGGGTGACATGCTCAAGGTGATCGCCAGCCACTATGTCGGGCCGACGTTCGCCGCCGTCAGCTCGCTGGTCTTCGCCGCGCTCCTGCTCTCGGCCGTGAACACGGCCCTGGCGGACCTGGTGTCGATCCAGTTCATGCTCTCTCGCGACCACGAGCTTCCCCACAGGCTCTCGGGCCTGAACCGGTTCGGCATGCCGTTCCTGCCGCTGGTGATCGGCTCGATCATCCCCGCGCTCGTCGTCCTGCTCTTCCCGGACGTCGAGAAGCTCGCGGGCCTGTATGCGATCGGCGTGGTGGGGGCCATCTCGATCAACCTCGGGACAACCTCAACCAATCACGAGCTGCCGCTCAAGAAGGGCGAGCGGATCTTCATGCTCGCCCTCACGACGATCATGATTGTGATCGGCTTGACGATCTGCGTCACCAAGCCGGCGGCCCGGAGCTTCGCCCTGATCGTCCTGGTGACCGGGCTCTCGGGCCGGCTGGCGACGATCGTCACCAACAAGTCGGCCGGGGTGAGCCCGGGGGTCCGCAACGGCTATCTCACGCTGGCGGTGGCGTGCGTCTCGGCGATCCTCGGCATCGCGCTGGTGATGGGGGACGGCTGGCACGCGTTCGCGCCGTCGTTGGCGATCGCGGGCATCATCGGGTACGCCAGCTACGAGGCCCAGAAGTACCGGGGCGCCATCCTCGCCGGCGCGGCGGCGGTCCACGAGGCCCCCGCAACGACCAAACCGAAGATGCTCCTCGAAGGGGCCTACAAGCCCAAGGAGCGGATCATGGTCGCGACCACCGGCAACCCCCGCCTGCTCAAGTTCGCGCTCAAGGAATGCGCCAGTCGACAGGCCGAGCTCGACATCCTCTTCATCCGGCACCTGGCCGTCATGCCCATGGGCCCGACCCGGATCCAGGGGCTCGACGAGGACCACGAGGCCCTGGCGTTCTTCGACAGCATGCGCCAGCAGGCGCAGGAGGCCGGCATCCCGCTGCGCCTCCTCTACGGCGTCGCGCGTGATATCCCCGACGCCATCCTCGACATGGCCGCGACCCACGGGGCCGATCTCCTGCTCCTCGGGGCCACCCGCCGCGGCACCCTCTGGAAGGCCATGAAGGGGGACGTCATCCAAGCGGTCGCCGAGCAGCTCCCGGAGAGCATCGGCCTCCTGATCCACGCGTAACCTTGGAGTGCGGCAGTCCGGCTGCCGCTTTGATCCCGATCGTCGATAGGCGTGAGTGCGGTAGTCAGGTCGCCCGGCATCCTCAACCGAGGAGAAAGCGGCGGCCGGACTGCCGCACTCCAAAAGGGCGGTTGGATTCGGCACGCATGGATGGCATACTGGCGGGTCTTGCTTCGAATTCCGAGACCGCCCACGGAGCCGCCCCGCGATGTCGCTGCCGCTGCCGCACCTGCATGGGATCGTCCCGCCCCTGCCCACCCCGCTGTCGCCCGACGAGTCGATCGACGTGGGGTCGGTCCGCAAGCTCGTGGATTTCGCGATCAAGGGGGGAGTCCACGGTCTCTGGGTGCTCGGCACCACCGCCCGTTTCGACATGATCCCCGACGCCAACTGGCGGATCGTGGCCGAGACCGTCGCCCAGACCAACGCCGGCCGCGTGCCGATGGTGCTGAACGTCTCCGACCAGGGGACCTTGCGGACCCTCAAGCGCGCCGAGGCGTTCGACGACCTGCCGTACGACTACTACGCCGCCCTGCCCCCCTGGTATCAGCCGATGAGCCCGGGCGAGGTCATCGACTACTTCCACGGACTGGCCGATCGCCTGGCGAAGCCGCTGGTGATCTACAACGCCCCCTGGGTCGTCAATCAACTCAGCTTCGCGAACCTCCGGCTCCTGGCCGACCACCCCAGGATCGTGGGCACGAAGGACGTCACCTCGACGCTGACCCGCACGCTCGACTGGTCGGTCGCGGAGCGTCGCAGGCAGAATTTCAGCTACCTCCAGGGCACCGACCACCTCGCCTACGCAACCGACCTGGGCGCCGACGGCTTCGTCTCCAGCCTGACGAACCCCGTCCCGGAACTCTCCGCCGCCATCTGGGACGCCGCCCGCTCCGGCGACGCCGCCAGGGCCTTCACCCTCCAGTCCCAGTTCAACAAGCTCGCCCAGGCCACCGGCTGGGCCCCGATGCTCGCCTGCCTCGAAGTCTTCCTCCGCCACCGCGGCGTGCTGGAGAAGATGCTCCCCTCCCCCCTCAAGGGCGTCGACGACGCCACCGCGAAGAAGATCCTCGCCTACATCGAAGAAGTCGGGCTCCTGCCGGCGTAATCACCCCGTAGGGACCGCGATTGCGGACCATCCAGACAGATTGGTCCGCGATGGCGGTCCCTATGGGCTCCATTTGACCTAGGAAACGGGTCCCGATCAGCCTGGCCCGCGGCCGAAGGGCGGGGGCGGGAAGTTCCCTCGGCCCGGCGGGGGCGGCGGGAGGCGTTTCCTGATCTCGTCCGGCAGCGGCGGCAGGATCCTGAGCTGGTCGAGCTTCGAGAAGTCGAACTTGTCCATGCCCTGGAACAGGTTGTTGATCTGGGCCGGCTGCGGGGGCGTCTGCTTTTCCATCTGCGCCACGATCGTCTCCTCGGGGCGGACGACCTGCTTGCGGACACCGTCCAGGATGCCGTAGAGCTCCAGGTAGAGTTCCCGCTGGTCCTCCGACTTCCCGGCGGCGAAACGCAGGTTCGACGTGTACATGAACCGCAAAAGGTCGCGGACCGTCGTGCCCTGCTGCTTCTCGACGCCCGAGAGAAGCGAGGTCATCGACGGCGATTCGAGCATCGTCGTGACGATGTAGAGCCCCTTGAGGTAATTCTCCGCCTGCTTGTACTCCGCGCTCCCCTTCTTGAACTTGTAAGAGTTGCGGTCGAGGGTCGAGCTCATCCGCTTGACGTACCCCTTGGCGGACTTCACCTGCTCGGCGGAGATCCCCTTGGAATACTCGGCGTCCGCGTCCTCCTCGGCGCGGACCTGGAAGCCGGCCTGGAGCTTGCGGTACGCGGCGAGGTCGGCCGCGAATTCGGGCTGCTTGAGCAGCTCGGGCGTCGCCGAGGGCTGCGTCAGCTCCTCGATGCTCGTCGTGATCGCCAGCGACCCGTACTGGAACGAGATCGCCTTGATCTTGGTGCCCGGGAAGGTCGTGGACTTCGCCGCGTCGAGGGCCCGGGCGTAGACCTTCGGGCTGGTCAGCTCTTCGTAGGCGACGTTAAGGGCGTCCCCCTTCGCGATGTCGGCCGTGGTCGGATTGTCGCGCAGTCGGCTGTACTTGGCGTCGATGGTCTCGTTGATCCGCTTCTTCTTCGCCTCATTCCGCGCCTTGTAGCGGCGGTTGGCCGCGAGCTGCGACTGGAACAGGTACTCATTCATGTTGATGGCCGTCTGCGAATCGATCGCCCGGCCCGCCGCGTTGTCGATCCCCGGGCTGGGCCACCCGCCCCACCCCAGGCCCCTCGCGTCCAGGACCTGCGCCCTCAGGGGCGTCGATACGCCCAGGACCGCCAGAAGCGCCACCGACCATCCGAGCCGTCGCATCATCACCGCCCCCCGAACCTGAAATTCGACTCCACACTCAGGAAATATTGGACATCCCCCAGGAGGAATCAATCGATCGATCGGATTCGGAACGTTTCGACGCATTCCCGACACAGGGCGATGTCAAGACCGTGGTACATCCATCCCGCCAAGGAGTCTTGCACATGATCGGCGCCATCGCGGGCGACATCATCGGGTCGGTCTACGAGAACCGGAGGTCCTGGCTCGATCGGCGCATTCCCGACTTCGAGCCCCTGTTCGCCAACCACGCCCGTTTCACGGACGACACCGTGCTCACGATCGCCGTGGCCGACGCCCTGATGAACGGAGGCGACCTCGTCGAGGTCCTCAAGGACTACGCCCGCGCATACCCCTCGGCCGGCTACGGTGGGCGGTTCCTGAACTGGGTCGAGTCCGACGGCTGTCACCCCTACAATAGCTGGGGCAACGGCTCCGCCATGCGAGTGAGCCCGGTCGCCTACGTCTGCAACGACCTCGACGAGGTCCGCATCCGGGCCCGCTGGACGGCGGAGGTCACCCACAACCACCCCGAGGGCATCCGAGGCGCCCAGGCGACGGCCGCCGCTGTCTTCCTCGCGCTCAAGGGGGCCGATAAGCCGACCATCCGGGCCCACGTCGAATCCGAATACGGCTACGACCTCTCACCGACCATTGACGAGATCCGGCCCGACTTCCGCTTCGACGTCTCCTGCCAGGGGACCGTCCCACCGGCCCTGATCGCGTTCCTCGAATCCGACTCCTGCGAGCACGCGATCCGGCTTGCCGTCTCCCTCGGCGGCGACGCCGACACCCTCGCCTGCATCGCCGGTTCCGTCGCGGGCGCGTTCCACGGCGTGCCGGATTCCCTCCGCGACGAGGCATTGCGCCGCCTCGACGACCCGCTCCGCGACGTCACGCTCCGCTTCGAGGGCCGGCGGGGCACCGCATCGCGGACGGACTGATTCGAGGACCGGCCCGACGTCGCAACGGCTCGCTCCCCCAGTTGTCGTGTCGCTTCCCACCGAGACCATTGACACCAAACACCCATCCGACTACAAATGTAACCAATCGCAATGGGGTGGTTCTTCATCCAGATTGGAGTCACAGCCGATGCCAGGCGAAGGTCAGGAGCCTGTGACGGCGGCGGAATGGAAGGTGATGAAGATCGTCTGGCGGCGCAAGGAGTGCGCGACGAGGGAGGTATACGAGGAGGCGGCGGCGGAGTTCGGCTGGTCGCCGTCGACGACGAAGACACTCCTGCGGCGGCTGACGGAGAAGGGGTGCCTGACGACGCAGGCGGTGGGGAATAGCTTCCTGTACCGGCCATCGAACTCGGTGGTGCCCTCGCTGCTGGGGGCGGCGGATCAGTTGCTGACGCAGATCCTCGACGGCACGACGGGGCTGGTGCTCTCGCACATGGTCAAGAACAGCAGCCTCTCGGCCGAGGAACTGGCGTCCCTGCGGGCCCTGCTCGACGCCCAGGCGGACGGGAAGGAGTCCCCATGATCGACGCCGGCTCGCTCGACGCGGTCGCCCAGGCCTGGTCCCGCTACATGTTCCGGGGCGTGTTCGAATCCGCCGTCCTGTTCGTCGTCATCGGCGGCCTCTGGCTGACGATGCGGAGGCGGATGTCCTCCCACCTGGCTCACTGGTTGTTTCTCCTGATCCCGCTCAAGCTCATTCTGCCGCTGAGCGTCGCGGTCCCCGCCTCGTGGTTCCCGGCTTGGGAGACGGGGACATCGATCAAGTCAACCCAAGCCCCTCCGCGCGGGGGTGGTGTTGACGTCGCGAGGTCGCCTCAGGATCCCGATCGGGTGTCGCCCGCCCTGTCGTCATCCCCGACGGTCGTCCCCCCCGTCCCGGGATTCCGGCCCGGGATGAGCGTTGCGTCGGGGTTGATGATCGTGTGGTTGGGGACCGGCGTCGTCCTCCTGACGACCCTCCTTTCTCGTCACGCGAAGATGCATGTTCGGCTGAGATCCGTGCCGGACTTCGATGCGGCCGGATGGCCGATCGACCTCTCCGAGCTATCCCGGAGGACGGGCCTACGCGGGCCGGTCACGGTGAAGGAGGTCCCCTGGATCGACACGCCGGCGGTCTGGGGGCTCGTGCGCCCGGTGCTGCTCGTGCCGCCCGGACTGTCCGAGACGCTCACGCCCGGCGGGCTCACCTGGGTGATCCTGCATGAGTTCGCCCACATCCGCCGCCGGGACGCCTGGGTGGTGCTGCTCCAGAGGCTCGTGCAGGTGGCCTACGTCTTCCATCCGGTCGTCTGGCTGGCGAATCGGATGATCGATCAGACCCGCGAGTTCGCCTGCGACGACGCCGCGCTCGCCCTGGCCGAAGTCCCGCGCCGGGATTGCGGCGAGGGCTTCCTCTCGATCCTCGAACTCGCCCGGGGTGCCGGAAATGCAACGGTCCCCGCCCTGGGCATCGTCCGATCGCACTCCCTGATCCGGAGCCGACTCATGCGGCTCATCGACCCGAGACGCCCCCTCCCCCCTCGGGGCCTCTCGGCCGGCGGATGCGGCGTGCTGCTGATTGCCGCCGTGGTCGCCCTGCCCCGTCTCCGGGCCGACGATCGCCCAGACCGACCCGCCCGGCCGGCCCCCGCGCCTGCCTCCGCGCCGGCGTCCGTCCCACGACCGGCTCGACCCGCCACGCCCTCGCGGATCGCCTCGGGGATGGTTCGAGACCGCGACGGCAGGCCGATCGCCGGCGCGACGATCACGGGCACGGAACGGCATCACGAGGTCAGTTTCCGGAACGGAGAACTCGACGGATCGGACGAGCTCTTCTGGGTCCGGGCGACGTCCGGCGCCAACGGGGGATATCGATTCCTGGGCCGGAGCAAGCAGAACGACATTCCCGTCGATGAGCCGTTCGGGCTCTTCGCCGTCCATCCGTCGGGCTTCGCCCGCAAGTCCGCCGAGGAGATCGCGGCCTCCCCGGACCTGGTGCTCGAACCCTGGGGGCGTGTCGTCGGCAGCGTGTCGGTCATGGGCCGGCCGGCGGCGGGCGTCGCCGTCCGCCTGTCGCTCGACGCGACCGACGCCCACTCAATGGGTTACGACTTCTTCGACTACACCACGTACACGGACGACCAGGGCCGGTACGCGATCGAACACGTCCCGGCCGGGCTCGCCCTGGTGACCACGGGGCCGGTCCCGGGCAACGATCCCCGCCCCTTCGGCCCTCTCTCATCCGGGAGCAAGCCCCTCCGCGCCGGGGAGACGCTGATTTTGAATCTCGGCGGGACCGGCCGGCCGGTCGTGGGCAAGTTGTGGATTCTCGAAGGCGTCCCGGTCAACCTCGGCGGTGGCCATCTCGCCCGCAAGCTCGGCACCCCGCCTGGACTGCCTCCTTTGACCGAGGAGCAGATGAAAACCTGGGGACAGGAGAAGGTCTTCCGCTACTACTTTGAGGACGCACGCTCGCCCGAGGGCCTCGCCCGCCGCCTCGCCGCGCGATTCCACCCCATCCAGATCCAGGCCGGCGGGACCTTCCGTGCACTCGACGTGGAGCCGGGCACCTACACCGTGTCCTTCTGGTCCGGCCAGGACTCCGACCACCCACTGATCACCCGCGATGTGGACATCCCCGCCGCCCCCGAGGGGAGCACCTCCGAGCCATTCGACATGGGGACCATCACGATCACCCCTCCGGAGAAATGAGAGCAGGGAGGCGATTCCGGAGAGCTTCATGGAGATTGGTCCGCGATCGGATATAGGGCCCGCTGTTGCGGACCAATCTCCACATCAATTTTTCTCCATATCCTATTGATCCTCATATCACCTGGTCCGCAATCGCGGCCCCTACGTAATGAGAGTGGACCGCGGCCTGGCCGGTGTGATTCGGGCCGGCGTTGTCGTCGGCTCCGAGGTAGCTGTAGGGGAAACTGACGAGGCGACGGCCGCGACAGGAGAGGAGACGTCGACGGGCATCGTATCCCAGGCCGATGCGGCGGAGCATGACGGCCGGCGGGTCGGGGAGTTTGAGATTGGCGAGGTCGAGGCTCGCGACCAACAGGCCGTCGGGGGCGAGCCAGGAGCAGGCCCGGGCGATCAGGGAGAGCTTGTCGCCGACGTAATGCAGGCCGTGGATGCAGGTAATGAGATCGAACGGCCGCGACGGCGACCAGGTCCGCAGCGAGGATTCGATGAGTTGGGGGCTGCCCTCGACTTCGGGCCGGTCGAACATGCCGACGAGATCGACCCCGACGATCTCGACCGCGAGCCCCTCGGCACGGGCGATACGGGACGCCTGGATGAGTGCCCGGCCCTTGCCGCAGCAGAGGTCGAGCCAGGCAGCGTTCTGGCGTTCGCCCAGGAATGCGAGCGGGTCGAACCCGAGTTCGCGGTCATAGCCGTTGGTGCCCCGGAGGTCCCGCTCGCGGTTCATCCGGCAGTTGGCCACGACGGCGGAACGCTCCAACGACTCGTCATCTTTGAGAGTCAATCACGCGTCCCTCAGTACGTGTTGCACTGGTAGTGTACAACAATACGCTGGGCGTCGTCCCACTCATCCCCCCCACCCAGCCTTTCGGTGCCGGGCCAACCGATTGACTTCAATCGGAAGCGGAGGGCCCCGGCCCGGAGCACGGCCGCGGCCCGCTCGTAGCCCCCGGCGACCACTTGGTGGGCCTTCTCAGTGGTGCGTAGGGCAGCAGCAGCACTGCCCGCCGATGACGTTCCACTATAATGTATGCACGCGTTGTCACAGTAGGCCGTGCCCCCCGGCGGCTGTGTAGCGACGCAGTCGCGATAACGACTCGCCTGCATGCGGTAAGACACAGCCAGGCGATCGAGGTGGTCGGCGTAGGACCGGACCGATGTGAAATGTCGCCAGGCCCGCGCCGGATAGCCCGTCGCCAGGGCCACGGCGATGAGGGCGACCGCGATCATCAGGAAACGGAGCCGGAACTGCCACAGGCGGATCCGCATGGGCGATCCTCGGTCGTATGGGGATTCGGGGCCGGTCGGAACCTGACCCGTCGGCGGCGCGTTCCCACCCCATCGATCCTATCGCCCTGCATGCCCCGCGGCTACCGACAAAAAGGGCGGGCCCCCTTGCGGAGGGCCCGCCCTGGAAGTTGATTGGCGAGATGGCTCCGCGACGACGATCAGCCCAGGCCAACCCGGCCGGACTGGAGGCCCTGTGCGGGCGAGCTTCCCCGGCGGTAGGACCAGGGGTTCACGCCCAGGCGGGTGGGTGCGTACTTCGGAGTCGAGAGGGAGACCGTATTCGACGTCAAACCGAGGATGGCAAACGTCGTGGTCAGCGTGTTCGAACCGGTCGAGGGCGACTTCGCCGCCTTCGCCAAAGCCCCGGCCGAGGTGCTGGTCGTGAAGGTCAGGTCGGCCCAGAAGTTCATGCCGTTGCCGCTGGTCGAGGGGAAGGTCCCGGCGGCGCCGTAGACGCCGTTGCCCCCCGCCGCCGCGTTCGACGGCGCGTGCAAGGAGCCGTTATCCACGCCGGAGCTGGTGAAGCCGGTCGAGGTGATTCCGAAGTACCCGCCGCCGGTCGAGAACGACACGATGTAGGTCGCGTTCGCCGCGATCGAAACCGGGCGCGAGAACTTCACCGACTGCCAGCCGGAGGACGTCTCGCCGGTGAACAGGGCCGTGGCGAGGAGCGTCCCGGTCGAGGACCACAGGTGGCCGACGTGGGTCACCCCGCCCATCCATGTCTGCTTGTAGAACCTCACGCCCGTTACCGAGCCGGCGACGTCGGAGCGGAACTTCACGCCCAGCTCGTAGTTGCCGTACGCGTAGTAGTCCTGGGCCGGCTTGTAGGTGCTGCTCCAGAGCGAGCCGGTCGTGGCGACGTTCGAGACCGTGGTGGCCGAGGCGGTGTTGCTGTAGCCCGAGGTCGTCGAACCGCTGGTGGCGCGGACGCGGTAGGAATAGGTCGTGCCGGCGGTCAGTCCGGTATCGTTGAAGGTCGTGGCCGTCGTCGTGGTGCCGGTCTGCGCCCAGCCGGTCGAGCCGTTTGCGCTCCGCTCGATCGCGTAGCCTGACGCCCCGCTGGCGGCGGTCCACGACAGGTTGATCTGCGACGTGCTGACCGCCGACGCACCCAGATTCGTCGGGGCGGCCAGGCCGACGCTGACCGTCGCCGAGGCCGACAGGCTCGCTCCCGAGCTGGCCGTCAAGGTCTGGGTGCCGGGCGTGTTGAAGGTCACCGTGAAACCGTGCACGCCCTTGTCGACGGCCGCGAACGTATAGGCCCCAGGGAGTCCGGCGGAGGCGTCGGTGCTGGTGAACGTCAACGTCCCGGTGAAGCCGGTGGCGACGTTCCCATACGCATCCTTCGCGGTCACCGTGAACGTCTGGCCGACGCCCAGGCTCACCGACGACCCCAGGCCGGTCAATCCGATTGAGTTGGCCGCCGCCGGGCTCACGTTGATCGCCGAGGTCGTGCCGACGGTCGCGGCGGTGACAGTATCGGTCGCGGTCACCGTCTGGGATCCGGCCGTCTTGAGCGTGACCGTGAAGGTGTGCGCGCCCTTGTCGGCCGTCGTGAACGTGTAGTTCGCCGGCAGTCCCGCCAGAGCGTCGGTCGAGGCGAACTTGACGGTGCCGGTGTAGGCCGCATCGGTCGCGTTGCCGGCTTTCTGCGCGGTGATTGTGACGGTAAAGCTGGTCCCTGCCACGGCGGAGGTCGGAGCCGAGACGACCAGGTGGTCGGGCGTGACGGCCGGCGTGCCGACGAGGGCGGGGATCACGAGGTTGGCCCTGGGCGAGCCGAGGCCGGTCACGTAATCGTACCCCGTGGTGGCCGAATAGGTGGGCGAACCGGCGCTGGAGCCCGTGGTGACGTCGTGGAAGATGCCGGTGCTGGCGTTCTTGTAGAGGGCCGTCATGACCTCGGTCGGACTCGTGGCGTCGAGCGCGGCCAGGCCGCCGAGGGCCCTGCCCTGGTTGGCGATGGCCAGCAACGCCGCCCACTGCGGGGCCCCCGCGCTCGTGCCGCCGACCTGGATCCAGTTGGCCGTGCCGGTGGCGCCGAAGGAGTCGTAGACCGCAAAGCCCGAGCTGGGGTCGCCGTCATAGGCGACGTCGGGGTTGGCCCGCTTCGTGGTCGTCTGGGTGACGACGCCGGCCTGATAGGCGGGCTGGCTGAAATAGGCGCTCGGGCCGCCGCCGGAGCCGCTCCAGCCGCTCTCGCTGGCGTAAACCGACCCGCTCCCCAGCTTGAGCTTGGTCCCGCCGACGGAGAGCACGTTGGCCGACGCCGCCGGCCAGGAGATCGGCGCGCCGTTGTCGCCGGAGGAGGCCACGAACGACACGCCCGCCTTCTTGAAGTGGGTGTCGTAGGTCGTCTGGCCCGAGAACTCCCCGCCGCCCCAGCTCATCGAGACCACACTGGCGTGCGCGGCCGCATAGTCAACCGCCGCGAGCAGGTCGCTGTCATACGCCGAGCTGGCCTCGACGAGGAGGATCTTCGCCCCGGGTGCCACCGCGTGGGCCCACTCGACGTCGAGCGCGATCTCGGTGGCCCAGCCGCCGGGGGTGTCGGTCGTGGGATAAGTCATGCCGCCGTTCTGGTTGACCTTGGTGATGGTCGTGACCGGCAAGCCGAAGGCGCTCGAGAACGTGTTCAGGTCGGCCTGGATGTTCGGGTCGTCGTAGGCGTCGAGGATCGCGATCGTCTGACCGGTGCCGTCGCCGATGACGCCGTTGAAGGTGATGCCGTTGAAGCCGTAGGCCGTCCGGATCTGCGAGGGGGTCTTCGCCGAGGAGGGCGGGGCCAGGCTGCCGTGTGGCGAGATCACGCCGCCGGACGGCGTGAGCCGGAACAGCGGGGCGACCGAGACCCCGGCCACGGACGGGCCGCTGAGGACCTCGCGGATTTCCAGCCGTTCCACGAACAACGAGAGGCGATGCAGTTGAGGCCGCCGAGAGGCGCGGATGCTGCGAGACATCGGTGTCCATCTCCGGGTTGCGATTCGTCGAGTCTTCGCCGTGTCTTCTCGCTCGAGCGGGATCCTCATGATGCCGGGATGATCTCGAAGCGGCCCCGAGGGCCTACCGCCGCGCTCGCCGATGCCCGGTGTTCCCGGCCTCGCCCTCCGGGCTAGACGAGGGGCCCTGCCCGGCGTGACGAGCCCATCCCGTCGCCGCGTCCAAACATTTGCCGTCCATGCACTGATTGATTTATGGATCTCTTCGGAGCACGTTCGACCCGCCCGCAAAATGGACGCAAGACCGCAATCGACGACTGGGTCGGTGTCCCGTGAGGAGGGGGGGTGCCTCACACTCAAGCGTAGGCGACGGCGGCAGGCGCGCACGGAAAAGCTCGCCAATGCAGCGGTTTTCCCGTGCGATGTCCCGACCGATCATCCTTCGGAACAGTCGCTGATGCCGCCGGGCGTCAGGCATGGGAAACTGTCGCAGTCGGATCGCTTGACGTGAGGCCGGTGCCGGGGATAGACTTGGGTCTCACAATTCGGTGCGCATCTTATCCAGAGTGGCTGAGGGACGGGCCCGACGACGCCACAGCAACCGGTCCGCAATTCCGCGGATGCTGGTGCTAACTCCTGCCCTGCGAAGGGGATCGACCTCAAGGTCGGCCCTCGCTGATGGGACAGATAAGATGGTCCAGGTCAACGGTTCTGATGCCACAGCATCGGGATCGCGGCACAGCCACACCTGGCCACCCCATCGCGTCTCCGCGCGGCAGATCGGTTCGTCTCGTTTCGCCCGTCCCCTCCAGCAGGGTTCGTCGCCTGGCGACGTCATGTCTTTGGATCGAGCATGTGCACGCCGGCGGGCCTCCAGGGCTCGCCGGGCCTGCCCCAAAGGGATCGACGCGCCGTCGCGAGCCAGCACAGACGCACGGGCCGAGCATAAAGCCGAGGGAGATTGCCAACGGTGTCGCACCAAGACGAGCAGGGACTGGTCCAGGGCCTGAAGTGTCGCCTCTGCGGGAAGCTCTACCCCAAGGAGGCCCTGAACTTCTGCACCGACGACTTCGGGCCGCTGGAGGTCGTGTATCACTACGACCTCATCGCGCCGAAGCTCAATCGCCAGGTCATTCAGTCCCGCCCCCGGACCATGTGGCGGTACCGGGAACTGCTCCCCATCGACGGCGACCCGACCGTCGGCCTGCACGTCGGCTGCACCCCGCTGATCAAGGCCGACCGCCTCGCCCGGGCCCTCGGCGTCGCCGAGCTTTACATCAAGAATGACGCGGTCAATCACCCGACGCTGTCGTTCAAGGACCGCGTCGTCGCCGTCGCGCTCTCGAAGGCGGTCGAGCTGGGCTTCAAGACCGTCGGGTGCGCCTCCACCGGCAACCTCGCGGGGAGCGTCGCGGCCAACGCCGCCGCCGCGGGGCTCGAAGCGTATGTCCTGATCCCGGACAACCTCGAACAGGGCAAGGTCCTGGGCGCGACGATCTACGGCGCCAAGGTCGTCGCCGTGTCGGGCAACTACGACCAGGTCAACCGCCTCTGCTCGCAGATCGCCTTCCGCTACGGTTGGGGTTTCGTGAACGTCAACCTCCGTCCGTTCTACGCCGAAGGCTCCAAGACGATGGGCTTCGAGATCGCCGAGGACCTCGGCTGGAAGCTCCCCGACCACGTCGTCGCCCCCATGGCCGGCGGCAGCCTGATCGGCAAGATCCACAAGGCGTTCACCGAGTTCAGCCAGCTCGGGTTCGTCGACGGCCCGGTCCATACCAAGATGTTCGGCGCCCAGGCCACGGGCTGCAACCCGATCTCGAACACGGTCAAGACCGACGCCAGGAAGGTCAAGCCGGTCCGCAACCCCGACACGATCGCCAAGAGCCTCGCGATCGGCGACCCGGCCGACGGCTACTTCGCCAGCCAGCTCATCAAGTCCACCGGCGGCTGGAGCGAGGACGTGGACGACGATGCGATCGTCGACGCCATGAAGCTCCTGGGGGAGACCGAGGGCATCTTCGCCGAGACCGCCGGCGGCGTCACCCTCGCGGTCGCGATGAAGCTCCTCGAACAGGGCAAGATCGACCGCGACGGCTCCACCGTCCTCTGCATCACCGGCAACGGCCTCAAGACCCAGGAAGCCCTCCTCAACAAGATCGCCCGCCCGGTCGTCATCCAGCCGACCATGGAGGAGTTCCAGGCCCTCGTCGAAGGCCCGGTCGAGGCCGAAGCCGACCTGGCGATCGTCTGACCCCTCAAGCCGCCCTGGACCGTCTGAGCCGAAGGCGCGGGTCTCCAGACCCCGCCCTTGCCCCCGCCACGAGGCCCACCCCTCCCCGGTCTCCAGATCGGTTCGAATTCGCCTCGAAACGGGTCTGGAGACCCGATCGGCTGGTTCCCTTCGAGGAAGGTAGGGGCGGGGTCTGGAGACCCGCGCCCAGCGCTCCGTCCGGCTTCACGCTCGAATGGCCGAAGTTCTTCACTTATTTTGATCCGAGACCGCCAATGCCCGTCGTCCGCATCCCGACCCCGCTCCGCCCGACCACCGGCGGCCAGGACAGCGTCGAAGCCGCCGGCTCGAACGTCGGCGAGGTCCTCAAGGCCCTCGGCGCCCAGTTCCCGACATTCGTCGAGAAGATCTTCGACGACGCGGGCGAACTCCGCCGGTTCGTGAATGTCTACGTGAACAACGAAGACATCCGCTTCCTCGACGACCTCGACACCGCCGTCGCCGAGAAGGACGAGGTCAGCATCATCCCGGCCGTGGCCGGCGGTTGAGAACGGACGGCCGACCCGAGCCCCAGCCCCGATAGAAGGATGAGAACAGGACGATGTCCACGGCCCCGAATCTGACACCGGTCCCCGACGCCCTCGACCGATACAGCCGGCAGGTCCGGTTCCCCGCGCTGGGTGAGGCGGGCCAGCAGAAGCTCCTGGAATCCCGCGTCACCATCTGCGGCTGCGGCGCGCTCGGGACCGTCCTGGCGAACCACCTGGCCCGCGCGGGGGTCGGACACCTCCGGATCGTCGACCGCGACTTCATCGAGACCCACAACCTCCAGCGCCAGATCCTCTTCGACGAGAACGACGTCGCCGAGAACCTCCCCAAGGCCGAGGCCGCCGCGCGGAAGATCCGGGCGATCAACTCCTCGATCCACGTCGAGGCCGTCGTCACCGACATCGACCACACGAACATCATCGACCTCGTCTCCGACGCCGACCTGATCCTCGACGGCACCGACAACTTCGAGACGCGTTACCTCATCAACGACGCGGCGGTGAAGCTGAACAAGCCCTGGATCTTCGGCGGCGTGATCGGCAGCGAGGGCCAGACCATGACCATCCGGCCGGGCATCACACCCTGCCTGCGCTGCGTGGTCGAGGACTCGCCCCCCCCCGGCATGACCCCGACCTGCGAGACGGCCGGCGTGCTCGGCCCCGCGGTCGCCGTGATCGCGTCGTTCGAGGCCGTCGAGGCGATCAAGGTGCTCTCGGGCGCGTACGACGCCCTGAACAAAGAACTCATCATGATCGACCTCTGGGACTGGCAGTTCCGGAAGCTCAAGGTCGCCGGCCTGCTCGGCAAGGTCGACTGCCCGTGTTGCCAGCGCAAGGAATTCTCCTGGCTCGACGGCGAACTCGGCTCGCACACCACGACGCTCTGCGGGCGCAACGCCGTCCAGATCGCCACGAGGCGCAAGGACCCGCTGAACTTCGCCGAGATGGCCTCGCGGCTGACCTCGCTGGGCGACGTCCGCCACAACGCCTTCATGCTGCGGTTCGCCACCGAGGGCTACGAATTCACCGTCTTCCCCGACGGCCGCGCCATCATCAAGGGCACCAACGACATCGCCAAGGCCCGCACGCTCTACGCACGGTTCGTGGGAAATTGAAGAAAACGGGATTGAACCACAGAGGCACAGAGAACGCAGAGGGGAATCGAGAGAGATCCTCAGAAAAGAATTGAAATCCTTGTTCTTTTCAAATCTCACATTTTCCTCCGTGCCCTCTGTGTCTCTGTGGTTCAACTCCCCTCCCAACTCCAGAGCATCGCCATGATCTACCTCGACAACGCCGCGACGAGTTTCCCCAAGCCCGAGCCGGTCTATCAGACGCTCGACGCGTTCGCGAGGACGAAGCTCGCGAACCCCGGGCGGGCGGGGCACCGCATGGCGGTCGAGGCCGAGCGGTCGCTCGACGACGGGCGGCACGCGCTGAACCGCCACTTCCACGGCGAAGGCCCGGGCCGATGGATCTTCACGCTCAACTGCACCGACGCCCTGAACATCGCCATCAAGGGCACGGTCCGGCCGTGCGATCATGTGATCACGTCGGATCTTGAGCACAACTCCGTCAGCCGCCCGCTCCGCGCCCTGGAGAAGGCCGGGGTGATCGAACTCACCCGCCTGGTCTCCGTCGGCGGCTACATCGAGCCGGAGCAGGTGAAGGCGGCGCTCAGGCCGCATACCAGGCTCGTCGCGCTGACGCACGCTTCGAACGTCCTCGGAACGCTCCAGCCGATCGAGGACATCGCCCCGATCGTCCGCGAGCACGAGGCCCTGTTCCTGGTCGACTCCGCACAGACAGCGGGTGTGGTCAAGCTCGACCTCCAGGCCACGCCGATCGACTTCCTCGCCTTCCCCGGCCACAAGGCCCTCTACGGCCCGACCGGCACCGGGGCCCTCTACGTCGGGCCCCGTTCCACCCCGTCCGCCTGGCGAGAGGGCGGCACGGGCGGCGATTCGTCGAGCGAGACCCAGCCGACGCAACTCCCCTACTTCCTCGAAGGCGGCACGCCGAACGTCCTGGGCGTCGCGGGGCTCACGGCGGGGATCGCCTGGGTCGAGGCGCAGGGCGTCGAGCATCTCCTCCGCGAGGAGGTCTCGCTCCTCCAGCGCGTGGTGGACTGGGTCGGTTCCAACGACGCCTGGCAGGTCGCCGGCAAGTGGGACCCCGCCCGGCACGTCGGGGCCCTCTCCCTGATCGTGCCCGACGGCCTCACGCCGCAGGACATCGGAGCGATCCTCGACACGTCCTTCGACATCGGCATCCGCCCGGGGCTCCACTGCGCCCCCTACATCCACAAGAATCTCGGCACCTTCCCCGACGGCACCATCCGCCTCTCCCCCGGCCCATTCAACACCTCGGCCGACATTGATGCCTTCCTCACTGCTCTGACCGAGATCACGGCCGGGGTGCTGTGAAATCGGGAACGGAAAGAGGAGCGAAGGAAGAATTGAACCACGGAGACACAGAGGACACAGAGATGGGATTAAGAATCGAGACATTGAAATCGATTCAGTCAATTCTCAAATCTCTGTGATCTCTGTGTCTCCGTGGTTCAATTCTTCCTCTTCCTCGCGTCCTGGAGGTTCAATTTCTGCCCACCCCTCCACGTCTCACGATGGCATCCGCCGCGTCGCGGGCGGCGCGGGCTTCGGGGCCGGATCGCTGGGCGGCGACCTGGGTCAGCGCGGGAAGGCTGTGATCAGTGCCGATCTCGGCCAGGATCCGGCATGCGTCGATCCGGATGGATTCGTCGACGTCGCGCAGGAGTGCCAGGGTCGCCGACTCGGCCGGGGGGCCCATCTCGATCAGCGCCCGGCCGGCCTCGGCCCGATCGACGGGGAAGATCCCCGCGATCGCCCGCGAGCCCCTCGGGTCGCCCCGATTCGCCAGCGCCCGGATGGCCTCGGTCCGCAATACCGCGTCGCGACCTTTCAGAACGTTGAGGATCTGCGACAGGTCCTGCGCTGTCGCCCAGGACCCCAGGGCCCGTATGGTCTCGACCTTCAAGGTCGCGTCGGGCTCGTCGAGGTTCCTTGACAGCGTGGCCGAGACGTAACGTCTCAATGAGGTATCCTCGGCCGGCGGCATCGACGCAAGGATCCGCGATGCCTCGATGCGATGCTCCGGGCGGACGGACGTCAGGTCGAAGATGGCCCGGCCGAGGGGGTCGGACTCGTCCGGCCGTGTCTGGTCCGGCCGCAGCGGGCTGGCCTCGACGAGAAGCACGACCGCCTCGGCCCGCTCGACCCGGCCGAAATCGACCCAGGCCCGCAACAGATTCAAATCGGCCGCGGGCTTCAATCGGGCCTGCAGGACGTCATTGGCCAGGGTCAGGCCCACAACCCGGCCGCCGGGGATGTGGCCGATCAACCGCCGGATGGCCTCCGACATCGCCCGGTGGTGGTCGTCGCCCTGGACGCCGCGAACGACAACGAGGACTTCCCCTGCCCTGGGCACATGGCTGACCGGGTCAGGAGCCCTAGGAGCGACGATCGGGTTCCGGACCGGCGGGACGTTCAGCACCGGTCGCGATCGCGCGATCCGCAGGGCCGGGATGCCGAACCCCGCGACCAGCCCCATCACGATCATGACGGTCGCCGCGTTCCGGAAGCGGGCCCTGCGTCTCGACTTGCCGCCCAGGGGGATCGCGAACCTCTGCCCGCAGCGCCGGCAGCGCGCGATCCGGCCCGCGAGGCGTCCGGGCGCCCGGTACCGTGCCCGGCAGTGGTGGCAAGTCGCCGCGATTCGCATGGCCATCCCCCGCAAAACGTGCGGATCCCATCCACCCTAGAACACGAATCCGGGACCATGGCGGGGAATCCTCCCAATCCGACGGACGCCCCGCCGAAATCCTTCGGACTGGCGACTTGCCGGGGGTCTGACAATCGTCTATAGTCCGAAACGTGGGGTTGTCGGATGGCCTCGGTTCTGTCGGGTCGAGCGGGAGGTCGAAGGCCGTGGAAGTCCAGGAATTGCAGAAGCCGATCGTCCAGGTGTTCCGCCGGCTCCGCGTGCAGCGGTTCCTGACCGGCCTGACCTGGTGGCTGGTGGGCACTCTGTTCGTCGCGACCGCTGTGCTGGGTGCCAAGAAGCTCGGCCAGCCGATCCCGGGGGCCGACTGGCTGCCGTTCGCGATCGCGGCCGGCGTGGCGTTTGTCGGGTCGCTCCTCGTGGCCATCTTCAGCGGGCCGAGCCGGGTCGACGCCGCGGTCGCCCTCGACCGCGCCTTCCAGCTCAACGAGCGGCTCAGCACCGCCCTGACGCTCCCCGATGACCTCAAGGCCAGCCCCGCCGGCAAGGCCCTGCTGGCCGACGCGGCGAAGCACGTCCGCGACATCGACGTCGCCGAGCGGTTCGGGTTCAGGCTGCCCGATCGGTCGTGGCTGGTCCTGATCCCCGGCGCCATCGCGCTGGTGATCACCTTCCTGCCCGTCTGGATGCCCAAGGGCCTCCAGGCCAGCCCGAAGGCCGCGACCGTGGCGACCGCCGAGGAGAAGAAGGCGGTCTCGAAGCAGTCGGAGGCCCTCAGCAAGAAGGTCGCCGAGCAGCGCAAGCAGATGGACAAGGCCAAGTTCGCCGAGGCCGAGAAGCTGCTCGCCCAGGTGGAGAAGGTCGCCAACGACCTCGCCAAGGCCCCCCCCGCCGACAAGGAGAAGGCGATGGTCGCCCTCAACAAGCTGACCGACACGCTCAAGGACCGGCAGAAGCAGCTCGGCTCGCCCGAGCAGATCAATCGCCAGCTCCAGCAGCTCAAGGAGATGGCCTCCAACGGCCCCGGCGAGGACTTCGCCAAAGCGCTGGCGAAGGGCGACTTCCAGAAGGCCGCCAACGAGCTCAAGCAGCTCCAGCAGAAGATGGCCAGCAACAAGATGTCGCCCCAGGAGAAGCAGCAGCTCCAGAAGCAACTCGGCGACATGGCCAAGCAGCTCCAGAAGATGGCCAACCTGGATGACCGCAAGAAGCAGCTCGAAGAGGCCAAGAAGAACGGCGGCCTGAGCGAGACGCAGTATCAGAAGGAAATGGCCAAGCTGGAGGACCAGGCCCAGAGCCTCAAGAACCTCGAGAAGATGGCCCAGCAGCTCGCCCAGGCCCAGAAGCAGATGTCCGAGGGCGACATGAAGAAGGCGGCCGAGAGCCTGGGAATGTCGCAGCAGCAGCTCGAACAGATGGCGCAGCAGCTCGCGGAACTCCAGTCGCTCGAGAGCGCCCTGGCCGACCTCCAGGACGCCAAGAACGGCATGAACGGCGGCGACGGCCTGAACCAGCTCGGCGAAAGCCTCGGCCAGTTCGGGATGGGCAACCGCAACAACGGGAACGGCCAGGGTCAGGGACGCGGCAAGGGCCGGGGCGACCGCCCCGAGGCGCCCGACGAGACCGCCGCCTACAACACCAAGGTCAAGCAGCAGTTCCTCAAGGGCGCCGCGATCATCGAGGGCACCGCCCCTCCGGGCCAGCAGACCAAGGGCAACAGCCAGATCAGCATCCAGGGCGAGCTGGAGACCAGCGCCGGCGTCGCGGCCGATGCGCTGACCAATCAGAAGGTGCCCAAGAGCGTGGAAAAGCATATCCGGGGGTACTTCGACCAGATCAACCGCGGCGGCCAGCAGTGACCGCGCGCGGAATGGCGACCCTCGCCTGATCCCGATCCAAATCGCTGGCCGCAGGCACCCGCCTGCGGCCAGCGGCGTTCCCGGATCGCGGCTCATCCCGATCGCCGCGCGAAGTCGCCTGAATACCCATCAATCCATATCCATCTCGCCCCGTCCGTTTGATTGACAGGGGGTCGGGCCGGGACTATAGTTCGCTGGGGGAAGTCCGACGCCCAGCTTGCACCCATCTCCAGGGGCGTCCTCCTCCGGCCCGCCGGCCGTGCCCGGCCCCATGACGCAAGCCCCGACGCGCAGCAAGGATGTGTCCCGGGAGAACGCGGGCGTGCCCGACGTTTTCCGCTCGAGATGGCAGTCATGAGCGAACCTCGCCCACACCCCGACGCCGACCCCGGCCGCCCCTCGGCGACCGGTTCCTGGCGCCCGGATGCGCGCCCGGTCGAGTCGGCCGACCCACCCACCGTGATCTCCGGATCCGGATCCGTCGGCTCCGGCCTCACCGCCGCCGCATCGTCCGGCAGCGGCAGCAACCGTGGTGCGAGCGGATCGGGTTCGGGACTGAACGCCGGCCAGGGGCCCAGCGGCAGCGGCACCCCCTGGCCCGCGCCTGGCGATCGCATCGACTCCTTCCAGGTCGACCAGGCCATCGGCATCGGCGGCATGGGGGCGGTCTTCCGTGCCTTCGACACCAAACTCGACCGCGTCGTCGCGCTCAAGGTCCTGCCGCCCGACCAGGCCGAGGACGTCGAAGTCGTCCAGCGCTTCTATCAGGAAGGCCGGGCCGCCGCCCGGCTCGACCACGAGAACATCGCCCGCGTCTTCACCATCGGCCGCGACGCGAAGTATCACTACATCGCATTCGAATACATCGAGGGCCAGACGCTCCGCCAGAAGGTCGACGAGCGGGGCCCCCTCTCGATCAACGATGCGATCAACTACACCCTCCAGATCGCCGGGGCCCTCGGGCACGCCGTCGAGCGGGGCGTCGTCCATCGCGACATCAAGCCATCGAACATCATCGTGACGGCGACGGGCCGTGCCAAACTCGTCGACATGGGCCTGGCCCGCCACTTCGAGCGGGGCCGCGACAACGGCCTGACCCAGAGCGGCATGACCCTGGGCACGTTCGACTACATCAGCCCCGAGCAGGCCCGCGACCCCCGCGACGTGGACGTGCGGGGCGACCTCTACTCGCTCGGCTGCACCCTCTTCCACATGCTCACAGGCCGCCCGCCGTTCCCCGAGGGGACGGTCCTCCAGAAGCTCCTGCAGCATCAGGAGGAGGCGCCGCCGGACGTCCGCGAGATCAACCCGCACGTCCCGGCCGAGCTCGCCGCGGTCGTCCGCAAGCTGATGCTCAAGGACCGCGACCGCCGGTATCAGACGCCCGAGTCCCTGATCCGGGACCTCCTCGTCCTCGCCGGGCATCTGGGCCTGCGGCCGGTCAGCCCCGAGGGACTCGTATGGGTCGAGCCGACGGCCCGGCCCGCGTGGGAGAAGCACCTGGTCTGGGGCGTCCCGGCCCTCGGCTTCTTGCTCCTGGTGGGCGTCCTCTTCTGGTTCAACGAGCCCCCGAAGCCCGCCGGAAACAGCGCGACCGGCCTCGGCGGGCCGTCCCTGGTCGCCCGGTCGGGTGCGCCCGACCCATTCGAACGGATCAAGGGCGGGGCCGCGACGGTCGCATCATCCGCCGAAGCGGCCAAGGCCGTCGGCGGAACGGCGGCACCGGCTCGCGACATCGAGGTGGATTCCGGCCAGAACCTCATCGAGGTGATCCGCAACGCGCCCCCCAAGGCGAACCTTTTGCTGGTGGACGCCGGGCCCTATCTGCTTCGCCTGCCGGCGGATGGGGCGAAGCTCAAGAACCTCGACGTCACCCTCCGGGCCGAACAGGGGATCCGCCCCGTGCTCCGGATGGCCGGCGTCTCGCTGCGGGGCGCGACCAAACCCGCGGCCCTCCTCGACCTCGCCGGCGGCCGCGTCACGCTCGACGGCCTCGACCTGATCGGCAGCCCGGAACTCGACGCGATCCTCCGTGCCGAGGATTCCGACGTCACCCTCCGGCGTTGCCAGCTCAGGCGACCGACGCCCGGCGGATCCCGCGGGCCTCAATCCGCCGTCCGGATCTCGTCGACGGGCAAGTGGGGGGCCGACGGCCGGACCGAGGCGTCCCTGTCGCTCAACGCAACGCATGCGGACGGCGGTCCCTACGGAATCCGGGCCGAGGGCGAGGTCGAGGTCGCCCTGCGCGACTGCACCTTTGGCCCGGCCGAGGTCGCGACCTTCGCGTCCGAGCACCCCGGCGGATATGGGGGGCCGTCCGACTTCCAGCTCGCGCAGGTGACCGTCCTCGCCGGCGAGGGGCCGGTATTCCTCGCCGAGGGCCTCTCGCCGAGGATCCGGGCCCGCGACTGCCTGTTCGCGCCCGAAGCGTCCGGCGCCGGCGCGACGCTCTTGACCTGCGACTCCCCCGATCAGGTCGATTACCGCGGGTTCGAGAACCTCTACGCCCGATTCGCGGCCTATCTCCGCCCGTCGCGGCCGGGCGAGGACGCCCGCGGGCGAGGCCCCGTCCGTTCGTTCTCGGTGTGGTCGGAGTCGGGCACCCAGGGCATCCGCGAGTCGGGCTCGGTCGCGATCGACGCCAGCCCCTGGCAGGTGGCCGGCGCGGGATCCGAGGCCGATCCGGCGTTCGCGTTCCGATTCTCCGCCCCCGATGGTCTTCGGGATCGGCTCGGTGCGCGGACCGGCCCGCTCGGCCGCCTGAGTGAGCCCACAACACTCGCGTCCAGCCGCGTGGCCGATTCTCGGGAGCCCGAGGCGGCCTCGCGACCGGTCGAGCCCATCGACAACGACGCGACGGCGCTCGCCCTCGCCACGAACCCCTTCAACCTGCTGAACCAGGTCGAACAACCCGATCGCGGCGGCGACAACGCAAACGCCCCGGAGACGCCGGCCAGGCCCGCCGATCCGCTCGACAACATCCCCCCGCCGATGGCCCCGATGGCCGCCGAGCCTCCCCGTACGGCTTCGACAACCAAGCCGATGGCGGTGCCACCGGCGGCCGAGGATCCCGACGCCGAACTCTTCGGCGGCGCAGCTATTCCTCCGCCGATGACGCAGGTCGCCGAGGAATCCCGGAAGAACCCGCCCGCGATCGAACCGGGCCGATCTGACGGACCCGCCGCGACCAAGGACGACGCGAGCACGCCGACCCGCGTCGCGGCCGCGAACCCCGGGACCGGCCGTGGCCCCTCGAACCCTCCGGGCGGGGCCTCGAATCCCAACCTCATCCGGACCGCCGCCGAACTGCTCGAACGGATCACCCGGGCCGATTCGCGAGGGGGCACGCTGAACATCAAGTCGGACGCCGACTTCGACCTCCCGCCGTTCCAGGTCAAGGGTGCGGGGGTCTGGACCATCAAGGCTTCCGGCTCGAACCGCCGCCCCAGGTTCCGTCTCCGATCCAACGCCGAGCCCGCCCGGTTCGCCTCGAACGCAAATTCGGCCTGGAACCTCGGGCTCGACGTCCAGGGCGGCGGACTGCGGCTGGAGGGAATCGACCTCGTCGTCCCGGCCGACGCGGCCGGCGGCACGGCCCCCTGGGCGGCCTTCGGACTGCGCTCGGGCACCGACCTGAACCTGACCAACTGCACGGTGACGATCGAAGGGAACCGGCCGAAGACCGCGATGGTGGCCGTCCTCGATGACTCGCGGGCCAGGGACGAGGCCGATCGGCCGGACGAGGGCCCGAGGGCGGCGGGGAGCCGCCGGGACGAGCCAGCGGGCCTGCCCCCGACGGTCCGACTCAAGGATTGCCTGATCCGACTCGGCGGCGTCCTGGTCGACGTGGCCGCCGGCGCGAGGCTCGACCTGGCGATGGAGAATGCGGCCGTCTCGACCGGCGACAGCCTCGTGCACGGCCACGGCCGGGCCCGCGGCACGGGGGGCGAGACGCTCAAGGTCGACCTCCGGCAGGTCACCGCCCGGCTCACCGGCGGGCTCGTCTACCTGGAGAGCACCCCCGGCGAGCCCGAACTCCCGATCGCCGACGTGGTCGTCCGCGAGTCGGTCCTGGCCAACAACGGCGACGGCACCCCGCTCTTCCGGCTCGACGGCCAGGACGACCCGGATACCCTCCGCGACCGCCTCAAATGGCAAGGCCAGCGTGTCGGCTATCACCTGATCAGCCTCTACCGCCGCGACCAGTCGTCGCAACCGGGCGCGATCCCCTCCGTCTTCGACCGCGCCTCGTGGGATGTCCTCGCCGGCCGCCGCGAGGAGTTCGCGATCCACGGCGACCTCCGGTTCCGCCGCCCCTGGGACACCCGGCAGCCCCTCTGGAACATGCGCCGCAACGACTTCCAACTCGCCCCCGACAGCCCCGCCGCCGCCCTCGGCGCCGACCTCGCCCAGATCCCGGATGTCCCGACACCTCTTTGACTTTGGACTGCGGGAGCGAAGCTGCCGATTTCTGGAACTCGGCCCGGTGTCCCTGTCGCCCACCTGATCTCTTGGCTTTACCGTTCCATCACACCGACATGAAAGCGGCAGCTTCGCTCCCGCACTCCAAAGGGGCGTTTTGACTTGCGGCTCCGGCGCGGGATATATTTGCCACTGGATTGGTACGAGATCGCCCGACCCGCGACTGGCTTGGAGATCGGCTCAACATGACGCGCCGGAATCTGCCGCTGCTGCTGGCGACGCTCGCCCTGGGCATCTCGATCGGCGTCGCCCTCGATCGCGGGGGCCGGCCACTCTCGGCCGATCCCCAGCAAGCGGCCGCGAACGTCCATCGGGCGGCCGACGTCCCCGGCGCCTCGCCCTCCCGCCCTCGCGGCGAAGAGGCCATCTACGATCAGCTCGGCCGCCAGTATGAACAGTTCGCCCACGTCAACCGGACGTTCGAACTCGTCGCCAGGGCCGTCTCACCGTCGGTCGTCCACCTCGTCTCGCGGAAGGTCACGAGGAACCGCGAGGAGGGCCGTGTCCAGGAGTTCGAGGAGACCGGCTCGGGCGTGATCGTCCGGTCCGACCGGCTCGGCGGCCTCTATGTGCTGACCAACAACCACGTCGTCGCCGGGGCCGACACCTCGGACGTGAGCATCGCCCTCAGCGACGGCCGCACGCTCCACCCCGAGAAGATCTGGTTCGACAGCAAGGCCGACGTCGCCGTGCTAAAGCTGACCCGCCAGGATCTCCCGGCCGCCCGCCTGGGCAACAGCGACGACCTCCCCGTCGGCACCTGGGTCATGGCCATCGGCAGCCCCTTCGGCCTGACCCACTCGGTCAGCCAGGGGATCGTCAGCGGTCGCGGCCGGCACGAGGCCGACCTGGAGAAGGCGGGCGTCGAGAACCAGGATTTCCTCCAGACCGACGCCGCCATCAACCCCGGCAATTCCGGCGGCCCGCTCGTGAACATGAAGGGCGAGGTCGTCGGCCTGAACATCGCCATCCTGTCCAACGGCGGCGGCAACGAGGGGGTCGGGTTCTCGATCCCCATCAACCTCGCCCGCTGGATCATGAACCAGCTCGTCGAGAACGGGCGGGTCAATCGCGGCGCCCTGGGCGTCAAGCTCCAGCCGGATTTCACCCACGAGAACGCCGTCGAACTCGGCCTCGACCGCCCCAAGGGCGCGTGGGTCGAGTCTGTCGACCGCACCTCGCCGGCCGCCCAGGCCGGGCTCAAGACCGGCGACGTGATCCTCAAGTTCAACGGCCAGGAGGTCGTTGACCTGAATCACCTGATCAACCTTGTCTCGATGGCCCCGATTGGCCGGCCCGCCGACCTCGTGCTCTGGCGCGACAAGTCCGAGGTGGCGATCCGAGTGACCGTCGCCGACAAGGAACGGGCCGTCGCCTCGAACCCGACCCGCACCCGCCGCCCGGCCCCGGAGAACTCCCGCGGCCTGCTCCGCCGACCCGAGCGGCCCGAGGCCGACGCCCCCGCCCCGGTCCGCAACGAGGAACGCGAGTCCAACACCGCCAGCGTGATCGGCCTGGAGATGGTGACCCTCAACGGCCCGATGGCCGAGAAGCTCGGGCTCCCCGGCACGATGCGAGGGGCCGCCATCACCAAGGTCGAGCCCGACAGCCCGCTCGCGGCCTACCTCAAGCCGCTCGATGTGATCCAGTCCGTCGGCGGCCAGGCGGTGAACTCGGCCCCCGGCGTGGTCCAAACCCTCGGCAACAACGCCGCGCAGGACCACCTGGAGATCATCTTCGAACGCGTCCTCGACGGCCAGGTGAAGCGATTCTCCGTCCGGATGCCTTGAACCTCCTCGCGTCAGGTCGAATCCTCCCATGTCATCCACAGCGTCTCCCGTGTCTGTCGCCCTCGCGGCCCTGGCCTCCGGGCGAGACCTGGGGGAGACCGAGGCCTACGACGCGTTCCTCGCCGTGCTCGGCGGCGACGTCCCCGAGACGCTCGTGGCCGCGCTCCTGACTGGCCTGCGAGTCAAGGGGGAGGCGGCCGCCGAACTGGCCGGGGCGGTCCGGGCGGTGCTGGAGAAGCACGTCCCGTGGCCGGGCCCCCGACCCGCCGGGCCGATCCTCGACACCTGCGGCACGGGCGGCGACGGGGCCTGCACGGTCAACGTCTCGACGGCCACGGCCATCGTCGTCGCGAGCTGCGGCGTGCGCGTGGCGAAGCACGGGAACCGGTCGGCCTCGGGGAATTCCGGCAGCGCGGAGGTGCTGACGGAGCTGGGCGTGAACATCGAGGCGAGGCCCGATGTGCTGGCCCGCTGCCTGGACGAGCTGGGCATCACCTTCCTGTTCGCCCCGGCCTTCCACCCCGCCCTCAGGGGGCTGGCTCCGATCCGCAAGCAGCTCCCCTTCCGGACGATCTTCAACCTTCTCGGCCCGCTGGCGAACCCCATGCGGCCGACGCATCAATTGATCGGCGTCTCCGGGGCCCCCGCCGCCGACCTGATGGCCGGCGCCCTGGCCCGACTCGCCACGACCGAGGTCGCCGCGATCGTCACCGGGGTGAACGACCTCGACGAGGTCAGCCTCGACGGTCCAACGCGGGTGCGATGGGTGGAAGGCGGGCACCTCCTCGAAGGCACCGAGACCTGGAACCCGGCCGATTTCGGCCTTCCCCCCGCCACCGCCGCCGAGTTGCGCGTCTCCGGCCCCGCCGAGAGCGCGTCGGCCATCCGCTCTTTCCTCGGCGGCCAGCCCGGCCCCGTCCGCTCCGCCGTCCTCGCCAACAGCGCCGCCGCCCTGCGGATCACCGGCCGCGTCACCAGCCTGGCCGAAGGCGTTGCCTTGGCCGCGAATGCCGTTGACTACGGGCAGTCAGTGGATTTACTCGGCCGCTGGATTCAATGCAGTCAGGCCTGACGCCCCCCTGGCGGACCTCTGACTGGTCCATCCAGTGGGTGAGTTGATTTCCGCGACACGACCAATACAATTCCAATGCCCAACCTTCCCTGGTGAACCCCTGACCGCAATCAATCTCGTCTGCTTCAACCCTAATTCTTCTTGCGTTTGTGCCTCGGTGGAGGTAGCTCCATGGTTGGTATGCTGATCACCTCCCAACTTACGGGTACCCCATCGACCAGCGAGGGAATCGAGTCGGGCGGGGGCGGTGCTGCTAGCCCCAACCATACGGCATAGCCATCCGGGACCTTGGATACGCCTGACGATACGACCGAAGCGATCGCTGAGGCGAGACCTCTCGCACGATCCTTGGCGAGACGCGCTTGCGTCAACGTCACTTTCATTCAAAACACCTTTCAGAAATGGGAAGCGACCTTGAGGGCCCCCTCCAGTCTAGCGCGGACACTTGTCATAGATCAAAAATAATATCGGCAAGAACGTCGCAATCCCTGAGTGGAATTGGACTTGGACGCTCCCTTTGGGCAGAGATGGCGCGAGGCGTTTTGGACACCTAGCCATCAATTAATCTAGCTCACGATACTCGGTCAGTCGTTCCCTGTTTAGCGGAATTTCGAAGGAATCAGGATGGATTCTGGGGCGGACCGGTATAGAGGTCAACGCCAAGGGCGTCGAGTGTCGGTCGGAGGGGTACGGCGAAGGTGCCGGTCACCCCATCCCTGGGAGGCTCATGTTCCACCGGCGGTGGAGACCTATTTCGGCAGGCTGTTCGGTGTGGTGTGATCGGGGTGTGACCCGATCGACCCGAGGCGGAGGCCGGCGATGGACTTCCCGATCCAGCAATACATGGACGAGCAGGCCTGCTACGACAAGCTCGTCGAGATCCTCCACCCCGAAGGCCTCGCATGCCCGCGATGTGGCGGCCGCGAGTACGGCGTGCACCGCAGGCACCGGGCCCCGGCGCTGGACTATCGCTGCCGCGGCTGCCGCCGCGTCTTCAACGCTTACACCGGCACCGCACTCCAGAAGACCCAGCGGCCCGCATCGCACCTGCTGCTGATCCTCCGCGGCATCGCCCAGGGCGTCCCCACCGCGAAGCTGGCCCGCGAGCTGGGCTGCGACCGGGTCAAGCTCCTGGAGCTGCGGCATCGGATCCAGCAGAAGGCGCTGGATGGCCAGGAGACCGAGCCCCTCGACGACGCCGTGTGCGAGGCCGACGAGACCTTCGTCAACGCGGGGGAAAAAAGGCATCCCGCACGACTCGCCCGATGACCCGCCGCGGCGCCGCGCGAACAAGCGTCGCGGCCACGGCACCTTCGCCAACGACCGCCCGCCGGTCGCCGGCACCTTCGGCCGCTCCTCCGGCGCGATCCGGCTCCACGTCCTGCCGAGCACCGACCAGCGGACCTTGAATGGCATGGTCCAGGCGACGACGAGCCCCGGTGCGAGGCTGAACACCGACGAGTGGTCGGGCTACGACCGCGTCCCCGACCTGGGCCGGTCGCGTGTGACGGTGAACCACGCGATCAAGGAGTGGGCCCGCGACGACGACGGGGACGGGATCCGCGAGGTGCACGTCAACTCGATGGAGGGGACCTGGGCGGCGCTGCGGACGTTCCTGCGGCCGTTCCGGGGCGTGAGCAAGTGGCACCTGGCCGGCTACGTGGCGATCTTCGAGTGGGCCCACAACCTCAAGTCGGTGACCGACGACTTCCTGGCCATCCTCCTCGGGAGTCAGCCGGCCACCGATGGTGGAACATGAGCCTCCCTGGGATTGCTCGGGCCGCAAAACACCATGGCGACCCCGACGGAGGAATGCTCCTTGGGGTTCCGCTTTGAATAGACCAAGGCGCCGCTGTCTCCCAGCAGGCTGAATGCCTGATTGTCGGCATGGTGCTTGAGCCTGAGAAGACGCTCGAAATGAAGATAATGCTTGGGTTTCCACTCGATGGTGATCCCAGCATCGATCTCCGTGATATAGCCGGAAGTCATGCCCGAACTCCGTCCGATCTTGTGGAGCCGGGTCTGATCTTCGAACAAAGCCAGAATCTCGGCCTCCGAGGCGACAGCGGTCAACCTATCCTTCTGATCGCGAGGGCAGAGTTCGGCGGCCTCGATCGCAACGCCTTCGCGGACCTCCGCAATGGCACAGTCGTAGTAATTGATCGTCCGCGGGTCGTGCTGGATCGCCTTGCTGAGGTTGCCGACGGGATCTGTCTTGGGCGTGCCGAGGTCGGAGCCCCCCGGTTGGAGAATCGAGTCATTCGCCGTCTTCCGATTCCGTTAGGTCAGCACATGATTGCACGAGAGGAGATGAATCTTGCGATCGCCTTCCTCGTCGGCCTTGCGATCCTTGACGAAGCAGGTGAGGGTGCCGCTGCCATTCTTGTGGTGCCCGACGGATGTGCCGATGTGGAGCGGGCGGTGCTTCTGTTGGCACCAGGACGGGGACAGCATCAGTTTCAGCGAACCAAGGTACTCGATATCAATCTCGCCGCAGGCCAGTTTCTTGAGATCGGCGACCTCGCGGGCCCTGCGCAGGCGGTGGTCCTGGATGAAGACCGTGATCCGGAAGCCCTTCCGGGGTCGGTAGCCGATGCCAAAAGAGATCGCCGGTGACGCGGGGAGGATGGGTTCCCCATTCTGGGCGATGAACCCCGGCGAGAGTCTGTGGAAGACGACATTCGTGCCGGGGGGCGTCTTCTCGTCGGAGAGCAACGGGAAGAAACGCTCTCTTGTACGCCTGGAGAAGACATCCTTGAGTTCTCTCGCAGAGGCCAGATCCATCGCGCCATCCGTTAATCAAAGCCAGGACCGCGCCAAGGGATCGCAACGGCGTCCCAAATCCGCACATTTCGCCACGATCCTCACATCAATGGGATGAAAGTACGGCGAGACCATGATGAAGTCAAGGCACAGGGGCGATCCGGTGCGAACTCGAGTCTCCTCCTATTCATGCGGAATCGGCGACGACCGGCACGGACCGTCTCTATCATGCCGAAAGCGATCGCGAACGCCAGAAAACGCCGGCCTCATCGGGGGGGGTAATGATGAGGAACGCCGCCGCGAGTCGAACCGCGCCGGGCGATCCGTCGCGTCACTTCCCGCCGTCGTGGGCGAGGTAGGCCTCGACCATCAGGACGCTGGGGCCGGCCTTGCGGATGACCTTGAGGCGGGTGTCGGCGCTGGCGATCTCTTCCAGTTGCTCGGTCACGAACCACTGGAGGAAGTTGCTGGCGACGTGGCTCTTCTCGGCGGCGGCCAGGTCGACGAGGTCATAGATCTGCTTGGTGGTCTGGACTTCGGAGTCGTAAGCGAGCCGAGCCGCGTCCTCGGCCGAGGCGAAGTCGGCGCGCGGGGCGGGGACGGCGGGGATGGTGAGCTGGCCGCCGGCGTCGAGGATGAACCGCACGATCTTCATCGCGTGCTCGCGCTCCTCATCCGCCTGCTTCGAGAAGATCTTCGCCAGGCCGAACAGGCACTCGCCCTCGAAGTAGGCCGAGATCGCCAGGTACTGGTGCGAGTTGAACAGCTCGTGGCCGACCTGGGCGTTGAGAGCCTGATTCAGCGCGGCGCTGATGAGCATGAGAGCGTCCTTATATCGAAGGCAGGGAGTGCGGCAGCGAACGTCCGCTCTATTCTCGCGGAGCTTGTTCCGCGCGCGTGGATCGCCAGGTAGATAGATCATCGCCAGTGGATCGACGGTAGTTCACGGGGAGCAAGCTCCCCTACCCAGAGCGGAAGCAAGCGTCCGCACTCCGGGCGCATCTACGAGGCCGAGGTCGGGATCCAGAGTTCCTCGTAAACGTCGTAGCCGCCGGGGGTCAGGCCGAGGGCCCGGTAGGTCTTCTGGGCCCGGTGGTTCTCGACCTCGACGTAGAGGCGGAGGCCGATGACATCGGGCGCGGATTTCGCCAGGGTGCGGATGTGGTTATGCAGGGCGCGGAAGACGCCACGAGATCGGTAATCGGAGTGGACGTAGACGCTCTGGAACCACCAGATCCAGCCGTTGCGCCAGTCGCTCCACTCGCGGGTGATGGCGGCCTGGCCGATGACCTGGCCGGTCTCGGGTGCGACGGCGACCCAGTAGCGGAGGCGGTCGGGGTCGTCGAGAGCGCGGGCGACGCCGGGGCGCAGGGCCTCGACGGGCAGGGTCTTGTTTTCGGTCTCGATGGCCAGGCCGAGGTTGAACGCGACGATGGTGTCGAGGTCGGCGTGGGTCGCGTCCCGGACGACGATGGCCGGGTTGGTGGCGGTCGTGGGCATGGTGTTCAGATTCGCTCTCGACGGCGGCGGGCCCGCTGGCTGGCCTGTTCGAGGACGGCCTTCTCCTCCTCGGTGAGCCCGTCGCGATTGCCCTGGCGGGCGATCTTGGCCAGGACCTCGTCGAGCTGGGCGTCGAGCTGCTCCTCCGACATCACCGGCCGGCTCGGGGGCGCGGTGGCGGTGGCCGTCGGGGCCGAGCCCGAAGTCTTGGCGACCGGGGGGATGGGTGACGATGCCCGGGGGGTGAAGGTCTCCCTCGGCTCGGGCGAGACCACGCGAAGATTCGGCCTGTGTCGGTCCTTCCAAAGTCGCACCAGTCGCTCGGGGCGGAGGTCGCCGACCTTGAAGAGGTAGCCGAAGAGGGCCCCGCCGAGGTGGCCGGCGACGGCCGTGGTGGTCTGGGCGCCCGAAACGAACTGGAGCAGGTCGTAGCCGATGTAGATCATCAGCATCGTCCACATCCGCATCGGGAAGATGTAAACGATGATCTCACGGTTGGGGTAGTACAGGGTGTAGATCGTGACCACCGCCATGACCGCGCCCGAGGCTCCGACGGCCGAGTTTGGATCACCCGAGAGATAGTCGGGGATCGCCCAGCAGAGCATGCTAAAGACGGCGGCGGAGAGGTAGAAGATCAGGAAGTCGCGGGAGCCGTACATGGCCTCCATGTCGCGCCCGACCATCCACAGGAAGAGCATGTTGAACAGGATGTGCCAGATCCGGAACTGGTCGTGGAGGAAGGCGGCGGTCAGCAGCCTCCAGACCTGCCCGTGGGCGAAGATCGCCTCGCTGGACCCCTTGAAGGCGTCGTAGAACGCCGGCGAGAATTTCTCGACGACCAGTGCGACGACGTTGACCAGGATGATCCACTTGCAAACGGGCGCGACGCCCGAAATCCAGCCGGACCCGCGTGTCTCGTCGCGGTAGTACTCGCGATCGTAGATGCCCATGACGGCTCCGGCCGACGACGTCCGTGAACGGGGTCCAAGGCGATGGCGACGCGACGCCCCTGGCGCGGTCGGGCATGATTGGCCCGGGCGCGGGGCGTCTTGTTTATCATCGGCGTGGACAGGAGGGCTGTCAACCGATGCCGGCGTCGGCCGATCCGGAATTCCCCGGGCGCGGGGTCAGTCGGCGATGAGGGCCTCGATCGCCTCGGACCGGTGGTTGTAGATCGGCCAGAGGAAGTCGAATGACGTGACGTGGAGCAGTTGCTTGGCACGGGGGGAGACGCCCGACAGGGCCATCGTGCCCCCCTTCGCCGACACGAGCTTCCACGTGTGCATCAGCACGCCGAGGAACACCGAGCCGAAGTAATCGACCCGGGACAGGTCGATCACCACGGCGGGCTCGACCTCGTCGCGGAGGGGCTCGTAGATCAGCTCGGCCGCCTGCTCCTCGAGGCCGAGCGCGAGGGTCTCGATGGCGGGGGTGGCGGAGATGATCGTCACGCCCCCGCGCCTCTCGATCGTGAAGGCGTCGGTGGATTGCGGAATCGCCATCGGAGGTGCCCGGAAAGACAGGCGGGAGCCCGGCGGCGGGGTGCCCGGCACCCGGATCTCGCCGGCCGTCCTGGTCCATCCAGCGTAGGCAATCGACCGGCCCGGGGACAAGGGTCCTCCGCTCTCAGGCGGAAGGGCGGCAGTTCGAGAAGGCGCGGACGACCTCATAGAGGTCGGGGCTAACGAGCAGCTCCTCGTTCTCGAAGTCGCGGAGCCAGACGTAGTTATCGCGATACGCCTGGGCCAGCAACGGATAGAGGTCGGCGAGCCGGATCGAGATCGAGGGGTCGCGGTTGTCGTCGAACCGCTCATCCTCGGGCTGCGGGAACACGCGCAAGCGGGCTGTGGCCATGCGGATCTCCTCCTCCGTGAGTGCCGACCCGAAGGTCTCGGCTTCGGTCGCGTCTCCCTCGTCATCGGCCGCTCGCCGGGCGGATCATCACTGAAACCGGACGAACCCGGCGAATTGTCCCCCGGCGGACCACCCGCGCGACCCGGCCAGAGCATCCCGAGGAACCTGGGGGCGACAGACTCGCATCGGTCTGATAAAGTTCGCCGACCTCAGACGGGGCAGGACGCCCCGACGCGCAGACTCCCCGCTCGCACGATCCGGATTTGGAGGGAGACGAGCATGGACGCTCGACACGTCGGCCCACGCGCGCTGGCCATCGTGGCATTCGGCCTGATCCCCGCCCTGACCGGGGCGTCCTACCGCACGGCCAACTTCGCGGTCGAGGCCCCCACGGCGGAGGCGGCGAAGAAGATCGCCGAACGCGCGGAGGAGTGCCGCGTCGAGTTCGCCAGGGCCTGGCTCGGCCACGAACTCGGCCCCTGGAAGGCCCCCTGCCCGATCCGGGTCAAGCTCACCGCCGGCGAGGCCGGGGGCGTCACCGAGTTCGGCTTCGGCGGCGGACGCGTGACCGACCAGGACATGTTCGTCGAGGGCCGCCTCGACCGCATCCTCGCCTCGGCGCTGCCGCACGAGGTCACCCACACGATCTTCGCCGAGTTCTTCGGCGGGCCCATGCCGCGCTGGGCGGACGAGGGGGCCTCGCTCCTGAGCGAGGACAACCGCGAGATCCAGCGGCACGAGCAGATCGTCGTGGACCTGCTCCGCCGCCGGGGCGATTTCCCGCTCCAGAAGCTGTTCACGATCGAGGAATACCCCCGCGACCTCATGGGCTTCTACGGCCAGGGGTATTCGATCTCCAGGTTCCTCGTGGAGATGGGCGGCCGGCCGACGTTCCTCAAGTTCGTCAAGGACGGCAGCAGCAAGGGCTGGGACGCCGCCACCCGGGCGCATTACCGCCTGGAGAACGTCCGCGAGCTCGACCGCGCCTGGCGGGCCTGGCACCGCGTGACCCTCGCCAGCCGCACCGAGGCCCCCGCGGACGATTCGCTCGCCAGGGCCACGGCGGAGGTCCCCTCCGTGCTCCGCGGCCAGTCGGGCCCCGAGCCGGCCGAGGCCCCCCGCCAGCCCGGCCGCAGCACCCGGGGCCGGTTCCTCCGGCGCTGAGGCCGATGCCGATGCCCTCCGGGGCTTGACTCTGAAGCCTTTCGGTCCATCATTCGAACCGATGCCCCCTGAGATGTGTCGGGGTTCCGGTTGCGGTCGGGATAAGGCCGGCGGTATGGTCTTGTCTTCCGAACTCTCCACGGAACCGCAGTGATTGACCGAGAAGGACCGCCATGTCCACGTTCGTGATCCGCAGCGCCACGGGCCCGGCGTCGCTCGAATTCTTCGAGCGCACACCCGAGGCCCCGGGGCAGGCGCTGGAACGCTTCAAGGTCCGGCTCGAATTGCCCGACCTCACCGCCGTCGCCCGGGTCTACATGGGTTCGGCCGACGACCATCCCGCCTCGTTCTTCGCCAGGATGGCATCGCAATGGCGGGGGTGGGACGGCCCGCTCGTCTGGGAATCGCCCGAGGGCGAACTGATCCTCTGCGCCACCCAGAACCGGGCCGGACACGTGTCGATCCGGGTCGAGGTCCGATCCGGCCCGACGGAAAAGGACTGGACCCTCTACGCCACCATCCAGGCCGAGGCCGGCCAGCTCGACGACCTCGCCCACCAGGCGGCGATGTTCTTCGAAGGGGCCACCCTCGCGGTGTCGTGACCGGGCCCTGCGTCTAATCTGGACTGCGGCTGCGAGCGTCCGCCCTGTTCTCGCGGAGCCTGCTACGCGTGAGCGGCTGGCTCGCGACCGGGCTGAAGATTGGTCATTGTCCAGGGATCCGACGAACGTCACGGGGAGCAAGCTCCCCTACCGAGAGCGGAAGCGAGCTCCCGCTATCCAGGGGCTTCACAACCCTTTGGGCCGCCGCCGCTTGATCGCGTGCAGGACCTCGTCGAGCTTGCCCAGGAACCTGGAGCGGTCGGCCTTGGTCATGGCGGACGGGCCCCCGCCGAACTCGCCGGACTGCCGGAGCATGTCCAGCAGGGCCCGGGTCGCCATCGCGTTGCCGATCGAGTCCTCGGAGAAGGGGTGGCCCTTGGGCCCGAGGACCCTCGCCCCTTTCTCCAGGCAGCGCTGGGCGAGCGGGATGTCCGAGGTGATCGCCACGTCCAGGTCGCCGATCCGCTCGGCGATCCAGTCGTCGGCCGAGTCGAATCCCCCCTTCACGACGACCAGCTCGATCAGGGCCTCGTTCGGCACCCGCATGATGGCGTTGGCCACGACGTAGACCCGGGCCTCGTGCCGCCTCGCGACGCGGTAGATCTCTTCCTTGACCGGGCAGGCGTCGGCATCCACGTAGATCGGCATGTTGGGAATCCGAGGGGCGTCGCGAACCGGAACGTCGCGCGGGCTGTCCGGGGGTCGGACAGATTGGCTTTGTTCCGCCGTTTTCGAAACCAAGGTGGCGAAGGAGGTGACCCGTGGAACCGTTGAGTTGCCCTATTGCAACGCCGGGCCCGTCCCTTGCCCAGAGATTGTCGAACCTGATGCAGGCTTGAGGCAAGGGCCGGGCTCTCTGGAACGTCGTTGACCGAATCCGACCAGAGACTTACGGAAACGAGAGCCCTGTACGATGCCCTATCGGAAGCCTTCGAAGAAGGTGCTGCGGTCGCTCTGCGCCCGGGTCGAGCCCGGGGACGGGCTCGATCCGAAACTGGAAGCCCGCGCGAGATTGAGCCGGTCGGAATCCACCGGGACCGGCCGCAAGGTCCGACAGTTGTGCCGGCAGGTGGTCGAGGCGGTGGACCTCGCCCTGTTCGGCCAGAGCCACGACCCGGTCCTGCACGGCCTGCACGTCGTCTCGGTCGTCCCCGCGCCGGATGCCTCGCGGCTCCTGGTGACGGTGGCGATCCGCCCCGGCGAGCCGTTCGAGCCGGATCGGATCCTCGGCCATCTGGAGCGGGCCTCTGCCTGGCTCCGCTGCGAGGTCGCCGCGGCGATCACCCGCAAGCGGGCCCCCGCCCTGGCCTTCCGGGTGGCGATCCCGGAGATGCTTGAGTGAACCCGACGGCCCCGGGGCGTCCACGCGACATCTCGGGGCCGCATGTTTCCCGGATTCACCAGTCCCTCGAAATGACCGGCCGGATGGGTTCTACTGGACCGCCCGAAGCGGATCCGAAGCGACCCGAGGTCCCGTCATGCGACTCACCCTCTCCAGCCTCGCCCTTGCCTCGTTCCTTCTCGTCCAGGCCTCTGCCCGGGCAGACGTCGTTCTCTACGACGCCGCCCAGAATACCCTCCCGGCCGCGCAGGGCTGGGTCTTCGGGAACACCGGGACGGCCGCGACGCAGTCGATCACCGGCGGGGCCCTGACGCTCGACTCGACCGCCAACAACGACACCAGCGCCGGCTATTCCACCACCCTGCCGTTTCCGTTCAACATCGCGCCCCCCCTCAACCCGCCGCTCGTGCGCACCACCGGCTACACGATCGCGTTCGATGCGAGGGTCGTCTCCGAATCCCACGTCAGCAACGACCGCGCGGGCTTCAGTTTCATCGCCATCGGCAACGACCTGCAGGGGATCGAGCTCGGCTTCTGGACCGACCAGATCTGGGCCCAGAACGTCGGCTTCACCCACGGCGAAGGGGTCGAGGCCGACACCACCACGGCCCTCAATCGCTACGCCCTGTCGGTCCTCGGCTCGACCTACACGCTCAACGCCAACGGCAACGGCATCCTGACCGGCTCGCTCCGCGACTACAGCTCGTCGGCCTTCACCGTCTACAGGACCCCGAACCTGATCTTCCTCGGCGACGACACCACCTCCGCCCGGGCGAAGACCGAGCTGACCCGCGTCACCTTCAACGCCCAGCCCGTCCCCGAGCCCTCGTCGCTCGCCCTGCTCGCCGCCGGCGCGGGTCTATTCGCCGCGATCCGGCGGAAGGCTCGCTGACGGCCGATGGGCCATGAATCAACGCCCGTAAAGACGCTCATCCATGACCCACCACCCATCGCTCATTTCTTCGCCAGGTCGAGGAACAGCACCATCGACGGGTTCCCGACCGCCGCGAACTGGCCGGTGAAGTTCAGCCTGCCGCTCGCCTTGTCGACCTGGAACACGGCGACGTGGTCCGCCCGCTGGTTGCAGCAGTAGAGGAACCGCCCGGTAGGGTCGAATGCGAAGCTGCGGGGATAGTTGCCCCGAGTCCACTCGTCAGCGACGTGCGACAGGGTGCCGTCCGCCCCGATAGCGAAGATGCCGATGCTGTCGTGCAGGCGATTGCCGGCGTAGACATACTTGCCGTCGCCCGACACGAGGATCCCCGAGCAGAAGTTGCTGCCGGCGTAGCCCGGAGGCAGGCTGGAGATCGTCTGCCGGGCGGTCAGCTTGCCCTCGGCCGCGTCGTAGTCGAACAGGACGATCGTCGAACCTTCCTCCTGGATCGAGTAGAACCACTTGCCGTTGGGGTGGAAGGCGAAGTGCCGGGGTCCGTCGCCCGGCGGCAGGGTCACGGCGTGGTGGGCGGCGGGGGTCAGCTTGCCCTTCTCGGCGTCGAACGCCCAGACGTAGATCGTATCCAGGCCCAGGTCGACGTGGATCACAAACCTGCCCGTCGGGTCGGTCTCGATCATATGGGCATGCGTGCGGTCGTGCCCGCTGAACGCGAAGCTCCCCGGCGGGGCATGCTCGGCGCGGGTCGGCCCGATCTTGCCGGCGTCGTCCTTCACATCCGACGGCTCGCCGAGCTTGCCGTCGGCCAGGATCGGGATGACGGCGACCGAACCGCCGAAGTAATTGGCGACCAGCAGGAACTTGCCCGACGGGTGCAGGCAGACGTAGGTCGGCCCCGCCCCGCCCGACCGAACGGAGTTCAGCTCGGTGAGCTTGCCGTCGGCCGGATCCACGGAGAACGACGTGATCGTGCCCTCCTTCCTCGGCCCGACGCGGTCGGTCTCATTCGCCGAGTAGAGCCGGGTGCCGTCGGCGCTCCGGGCCAGGCAGCTCGGGCTTGTGCCCATGTCGTGGGTGCCGACGGCCTTCAACGCCCCGGACTGGCGGTCGACCTGGAAGATGTGGATCCCCCGGCCGTTGCCCGGCGGGAGGTCGACTTGCGTCGGCAAGACGTCCTTCAAGGGCGAGCTGAAGGTCCCCACGTAGGCCAGCAAGGGGCCATCGGCGACGGGATTCGCCGGGGCCAGGCCCGTCGCATTGGCCGCCAGGGGCGCCGACCCCGCCAGGGCCATCGAGGTCTTGAGGAAGGAACGCCGGGAACGATCAGGTGGAGTCATGGCCCGCGAGCACCCAGGTCAAACATGAAAAATTCAAGACGTGATGACATCCGCACATCACGTATCCACCATCCCCGCCCGGCCATCTCGGCCGCCGGCGGGGCACCGGCGAGCCACTTTAGAGGACAGGACCGGCCGGAGACAGCCCGAGGTCCGGAATTCCCCGGTGCGTCAGATCAGCCTGCCATCGCGTCTTCCCAGCCTCGGGCCTGCAGGACCCGTTCGAGCAGGCCTTCGAGGGCCTCCAGATCCTCGACCCGCTCGACCTCGTCCCGGACCTCCGCCGTCGGCTCGCCCAGCCGCTTCTCCCCCAGCTTCCAGATCAAGGAACGCACCTCCCCGATCCGCCCTCGCCGCTCCCCCTGCTCGACGCCCTGCTTCAGCCCCTGCTCGACGCCTTCCTCGATCCCTCGCTCACGTCCTTCCCGGATCCCCTTCTCCACCATCGCCTTGTAGACGGACGATTCCTCGATCCAATCCATATTGAAGAGCATGTCCACGTCCCCCTTCGACCGGTTCAGGCCCAGGAGCAGTTCGGCGATCGCCCGGAGGACCCGGGCCTCGGAGCGGGTCGCCTCGGAGCGGATGCGTTCCTCGACCCGACGCGCCACACCCGGTAGTTTCGCCGCCGGGGCGTCGGCGATCAAGGCCAGCGGCAGGGTCGCCAGGCTCCCTCGAAGGAGTTCCTCGGCCGGCAGCTCCCAGACGCGGACCACCCGGTACCGGAAGGACAGATACGGGGGCCAGCCGTGACGGGACCGTTCCAGCAGGCCCGTGTAACTGGGGCCGTCGGCCTGGGGCCGCAGGAGGATCACGATGCTCTCGACGGGCAGCCCGAACTTCAGGTCCAGCATCGCGTTGTAGCGATACAGACGGCGGGCGAGGTCCGGGTCCCGGCTCGCCTGGATCTCGATGTGGGCCAGCCAGGGCCAGGGATCCTCCACCCAGATCGCCCGGTCGACGTCCGCCGTCACCGTCGCCAGGTTGGCGTCGACCAGCCGGACCGGACCGCCGGGATTGAGGCCGGCCAGCGTCAGCCAGTCGGCCGGCCGACGCTCGAACAGCTCCTTGATCGAGGCATCATACGAGTTCGACAACCCCAACCCTCCCGCCGGACGCCCGTTCCCCCCCCACCACTCACCCATAAGACACGCCGCCGATTCCGTCCACTTCCACCAAAGAAATTCCCGGCTTGGACGTTCCCTCGGGAAATCCCCTAAGAAATTCATTGAAGCCTCGAACAACTGTCCGAGACCATGAATCGGGGGCGTGGAATCCAGGACGGAGGGACTCACGATGGTCGAGAATCCGGCGCTAGGGCGGGGCCGCGGGACTCGGGTCGGGGTGGTCACCAGGGAGGTGGCCGGGCTCTTCGGGATCGGCCTGGCGGCCCTGTTCTGGGTCGTCGGCGACGCGCCCGAGGACACCCGGGCAGCGGCCGGGCTGGTCCGCGAGTGGCGGGCCCACGCGGTGGGGGTCCGCTCCCTCCAGTTCGCCCCCGATGGCCGATCGCTGGTCTCCTCCGGCGGCGACGGCCGGGTCGCCCACTGGACCGTACCAGGCGGCGCCCCAACCCGAGCGCCGCTGTCGTTCGGCGACGGCGAACGAGTCGCCAGGCTCTCCCACGATGGCCGGACGCTCGCCGTCGCCACCCCGGGCGGAGGCGTCCGGGTCTGGCGAGGAGCCCGCGACCCCAACAACGTCTCCGACGACCGAGGCACCCCACTCTCCGGCATCCGGGGCCAGATCCACACCATCGAATTCACGCCCGACGACCGGGTGCTCGCCCTCGGGGCCATCGACGGCTCGCTCGTCCTCTGGGACTGCCCCGGCCAGAAGGTCCTCGGCCGCTGGCGAGACCACTCCGACTGCCTCCACACCCTGGCCATCTCGCCCGACGGCCGCACCATCGCCACCGGCGGCACCGACCGCCGCGTCCGGCTCCACGACGCCATCCTCGGCGCCTCGGTCGAGCTGCCGATGACCATCCCGCACCCGATCCAGCACGTCGCCTTCTCGCCCGACGGCAAGATCCTCGCCGCCGCCGGCCGCAACACCAGCACGCTGACCCTCTGGGATGTCGCCACCCGGCGGATCATCGCCGAGCCCCACGGCCCGGAGTTCTGCACCTCCGCGCTTGCGTTCACCCCCGACGGCCGCCACCTCCTCGCCGCCGGGGCCGGCCGCGAGATCTTCGCCCTCAGCACCCAGTCCTGGGAGCGCCGACACACCATCCCCGCCCTTTCCGCCTGGACCTCCAGCCTCGCCATCACCCCCGACGGCCGCCACCTCGCCGTCGGCTCCTCCGACGGCCACATCCGCCTCTGGGACCTCAACATCCTCCTCAACCTCGACGGATTCACCCCTGCCCAGGGCCCCTCAAACCCCATTTCCGAAACGAAGCCAATTCCACACAACTCCTTACCCTGAAAGACCTTGAACCCAAGCATTCCGTAGGGTATGGTGCCTCGCGGATCCCCGATCCGCGTCCACCGCACCCTCGTCCAAACGAACCCAATCCCAACCTCCCACGCAAGCGTCTCGACGCCCGCAACGCTCTCCGACCAAACGAACCCAATTCCCTCCAACTCACCCCGGCGGAAAGCCGCAGCTCCGCTCCCGCACTCCGAAGTTCGCCATGCCAAAGAGCGATTCGTCAACGTCAAGAATTGCTCCGCATCCTCCCGGGTCAAGCCATGATGATTCTTTTCATCTTTCGATCAAAACCACTCCGTCCCGCACGCAGAACCATCGCGATTTCCCCAAGCTGCAACCCAGCAAGCACTTCCAGATCGAACCGCCTGCAGAAGTGAGCAGCCAGCCCTGCAAGGTGATAGAGCACGGAGTTTCGCACCGAAATCGCCCGTCGGCTTGATGCGATGGGGCGGTTCTGTTCATCTGGGGTCGCCTTCAGGAAATAAGCCGGGTGACCTTGTGAGCAGGTGCGACATTCATGGCCAACTGGGTGCTGTCGATCCAGGTCGAGGAAGGTGAGAAAGGCTGGAGCGGGCTCTGGACCTTCGACGGCAATCCGTCGACGACCGAGCGCTTCGCCGTCGGGCCCGAACTGGTCAAGGCGTTGCTCGACGACGCCCGAGGCCATGGCGAACTGTTCGAAGGAGGACGCCGCCCAATCACCACGCCCGATCAACTGGCGAACTGGGGCCGGCGGCTGCATGAGGTCTGGTTCGCGCGGAAGGTCCCCGCGCCGGCGGGTGCGGGGTCGCATGAACTCTGGATCGAGTCGGCCGACGCCTCGGTGCTCAACCTCCCCTGGGAACTCGTCGAGCTGTCGCCGAACCTCCCCGTCGGTTGCGACGCCGCCTGGTCGCTCCGGAGGACCCTCCCCGGCCACCTCGCCCCGCAGCCCGGCCCGCTCCGCCCGGGGCCGATCCGCGTCCTGGTCCTCTCCGCCGCGCCGACGGATGAGGGCCAGCTCGACTACGAACGCGAGGAAGAGCTGATCCTCCAGGCCACGTCGCTCCTCCCCCAGCGCACCATCGTCCACTTCGCCGAGACGGGGACGTTCGAGGAACTCGGCAAGCTCGTGTCGCAGGTCGAGCCGCACATCGTGCACCTGTCGGGACACGGGATCGTCGCGGGCGACGGCAAGGGCTATTTCGCGTTCGAGGACGACCGGGGCCACACCGACGCGCACGAGATCGAGGATCTCGTCGCGCAGGTCTTCAAGGGGAGTTCCGTCCGCCTGGTGTTCTTCAACGGCTGCCAGACGTCGCAGGCGAAGGTGGCCGGGCTCTGCCAGGGCGCCATCCGAGCGGGGGTGCCGCTGGCGATGGGTTGGTCGCAGAGCGTCGGCGACGGCGTGGCCACGGCGTTCGCGAAGGAGTTCTACGAACGCCTCGCCCGCAGGGAAACCATCCCCCAGGCCATGTCGCACGCGTCCCTGGCGATCCGCAGGAGCGGCCAGTTGAGGGTGAATGGCCAGGTCTTCCAGGACGCCACCTACTCGCTCGCGCGACTCTACGCCTCGGACCCCTCGGGCCTCCTCTACGACCACGCCGCCCCCCAGGCCAACTACGACGGCCCGGCCGTCGTCTACGAACAACTGGGCGAGGGCATCAAGGGCCTGCGCGAGGGGTACATCGGGCGTCGCCGCGAGGCGCAACGCTTGATCCCTCAGCTTCGGAGCGGCGAGACGACGCTCGCCGTGCTGACCGGCATCGGCGGCATGGGCAAGAGCACCCTCGCCACCCGCGCGGCGAATCGATTGAAGGGGGACGCATTCGTCATCGTCCCGGTCAAGGCCGCACCGGGGGCGACGCCGGCCTATGCGGGGCAGGCCACCCTGAACGCGATCGTCGACGCCCTCATCCGGACATTTGATAAGGCGAAACGGCAAGATTTCGTCGAACGGCTCTCCGCCGAAAAACTCACCTTCCGCCAGAAGCTCCGCAATGCGATCGACGGCCTCAACGAGATCAAGGCCCTGCTGGTGCTGGACAACTTCGAGGACGTGCTCGAACTCGAAACCCGCAAGGTAGCCCACGAGGATCTCGGCTGGTTCCTCGGCCAGCTCGCGCTCAACCTCGTCGGCCAGTCGCGGGCGATCGTGACCTGCCGTTACTTCCCCGAGGACATCCCCCGGCCCGAGGAACAGCCGACCCTCCTCGATCTCCCCATCCCCGACTTCCGCGAGCACGACTTCTTCAAATTCCTGCGCAGGGATAAGTTGGTCGAGAAACGCATCCAGGCCGGGGAACTCTCACGAGATCTGCAACAGCGACTCTTCAAGGTCCTCGGCGGCACCCCGGGCTTCCTGCTCCAGTTGCGGACGCTGCTCCAGAAGGCCGACGTGGAGGAACTGCTGGACGAACTCGAGGGCGGCGACCCCGGCCGGCTCGAGCAGGCCCGGCGGGTGTATCTCCACAAAATATTGGCCATTCGTCTTTTCGAAAACCTCACCCCGAACGCCCAGCGCACCACCTGCCAGCTCGGCCTGAGCGAACTCCCCTTGCCGCTCGACGGCGTTGCCACCATCGCCGAGTTGGACGAACCCACTGCCCTCGCGCACCTGACCACCGCCCTGAACTACGGCTTGGCCCAGCGCCTCGACGAGCCCGAACTCCCCTCGCTCTATCAATGCCCGGGACTCCTCCGCCCGTGGCTGGCAACCCGCGACCTCCTCCACCCGGCCGACGTCACATCCACCCAAGGCCGACTCGGCCGCTTCTGGCGATCCAGCTACGAGGCCGATCGCGAAGGCGAGCTGCGGACACCGATCGAGGTCGAGTTGACCACGGCACGCGAGCATGCCCGTCAGGGTGACGACATGCCCACGTTCCAGTGGGCCACTCGATGCCTGACCAATCCGCTCATCCGAAGGTCGCAATGGGGAGAAGCCAGGTCCTTGCTTGAGGAGATTCCGGAACCCGATCGGGACGGCTCCACCTGGCACGCCCTGGCGACGATCGACGTGAACCGGGGCGATTACGAGGCGGCGGCGGAGAAGTTCGGGCGTTCGCTCGCGATGAAGCAGTCGCTGGGAGACCGCGCGGGCGAGGCCGCCACCTGGCACAACCTGGCGACGATCGACCTGAACCGGGGCGATTACGAGGCGGCGGCGGAGAAGTTCGGGCGGGCACTCGACATGCGGCAGAAGGTGGGAGACCGCGAGGGCGAGGCCGCCACCTGGCACAACCTGGCGACGATCGACCTGAACCGGGGCGACCACGACGCGGCGGCGGAGAAGTTCGGGCGGGCACTCGACATGCTGCAGAAGCTGGGAGACCGCGCGGGCGAGGCCGCCACCTGGCACGCCCTGGCGACGATCGACCTGAGGCGCGGCGACCACGACGCGGCGGCGGAGAAGTTCGGGCGGGCACTCGACATGCTGCAGAAGCTGGGAGACCGCGCGGGCGAGGCCGCCACCTGGCACGCCCTGGCGACGATCGACCTGAGGCGCGGCGACCACGAGGCGGCGTCGGAGAAGTTCGGGCGGGCACTCGACATGCTGCAGAAGCTGGGAGACCGCGCGGGCGAGGCCGCCACCTGGCACGCCCTGGCGACGATCGACCTGAGGCGCGGCGACCACGAGGCGGCGTCGGAGAAGTTCGGGCGGGCACTCGACATGCTGCAGAAGCTGGGAGACCGCGCGGGCGAGGCCGCCACCTGGTATCAAATCGGAGTCGTGGCTTATGAATCGGGACGAGTCGATCAGGCGGTCAAGCTGGTGACCCTGGCCCTCGTGATCGCCCAGTTGGTGGGGATCGCAGAGACCCGAACGATCATGGAGAACCTGGCGTTCCTGTTCGAACAGGCGAACTGCCCGCCCGAGCAGTTCCCGGCGATCCGAGACGAGGTGCTGGCGGAATACCAGCGCGATCGGGGGGCGGAGATGCTCAAACGGGCCATGGGTAAGGGGGAGGCGTAGGTACCGGGTTCATTGCTTGCGGATCGTCCCGACGACCTCGACGCGGACAGGGACGCCTTCGATGGTGGTGGGGAGCTTGGCGGTGGATTCGGGCTCGGTGGCGAGGTTGACCTTGAGGGCGTAATTTCCGCCGATCCGGGTGATGCCGATGCCGACGACGTCGGCGAGCGGGGAGAAGGCGGCGAGCGCGAGGGGCTTGGCGGCGCGGGCGGCTTCGAGGCTCGCGACGTTCGCGTCAGGTGAGGGTTTCGATGTACTCATGGCCTTGCCTCCTCGCCCGCCGGGGCGGACGTATTCATTGTATCCGATCCATCCCGGCGGGAAAGCCCATGGGTAGTGCGTCCGCATCCTTCTTACCGAGACGAAGCGACCCGCGAATCTGGAGTGCGTCCGCTTGCTGACGCTCTCGCCCGGTGGGAGCTTGCTCCCGAGAGGAGACGACGCGTCGGCAGCAGCGACCTTCGATCCAGGACGCGAAGCAAGCTTCGCGAGAACCGAGCGTCAGCAAGCGGACGCACTCCAGATTCGCCGATCGCTTCGAGCCAGGGTGCGAAGCGGGCGTCGCGAGAACAGAGCGTCAGCGAGCGGACGCACTCCGGATTCGCGGTCGGCTTCGTTTCGGGGTCGCGAAGTGAGCGTCCGCACTCCAGGGGTTAGGAGAGGAGTTCGATCTTGAGCTGTTGCAGGACGGTGTGGATGGGGTTGGCGTAGGTGAGGCCCTTGCCGTTGGTGCCGCCGGTGTCGCCGCCGGCGAAGAGCAGGCCGACGGCCTTGCGGGCGGCGTCGACGATCAGGGAGCCGCTGTCGCCCCCCTGGCTGAAGGGTTCGTCCTCCGCGCCTTCGATCTCGATCTGGTCGTTGAAGAAGAGGGCCCCGGCGTTGTAGTCGACGCCGACGTTGTCGAGTTCGAAGGCGGTCACGCGGCCCCTGGTGGTCCCGGTGGTGCGGCCGACCTTGCCGACGGGGGTCGCCTCGTCGAGGAAGGCGTCGGGGTTCACGCCCGCGAGCTTGCCGCCGAGGCCGGCGAGGGCCCTGGCGTCGAAGTCGATCCCCGAGACCAGCGTGGCCACGGCGGCGTCGACGAGGTTGGCCCCCGTCCGCTTGAGCTTGATGAACCGGGTCAGGGTGGCGATGCGGTCGGCGGGGTCGGTGCCGCCGTCGAAGTTCCCCGGCTGGATGATGGCGTCGCCGGCCTTCGCCTTGTTCTCGTTGGCGAGGACGTGGTTGTTCGACAGGATCATGGTCGCCCCGGTCAGCGGGTCGCGGACGAACGCGCCGAGGGTCCCCGCGGTGATCTTCACATGACCGACCGAGACGCCGATCTTGAGCGGCCGGTTCCGCTTCTGTTGGGCCGTGGGTGCGAATTTCTGGATGCGTCCGATATACCGCACATCGACCTCGCCCCGGGCCTCCTTGCGGATGGCCTCGACTTCCTTCCCATTCTCGAGCCCGCGTTTCTGGATCCGGACGGCGAGGGCATAATCATCCTTCCCCCTGGCGCTGACCCCGACGGCGATGGTGGGCGCCTGCGGCCCGGTGACGCTCAGCGCCTGGGCGGACACCCCCAGCGCCGCGCGGGTGGTGTCGGACTCGGACAGCCGCTTGATGACCGTCGCCTGCAAAGATTGCTTGAGGCCGCGTACGGAGTCGAGCTTCATGGGAACCCCTCGAAACGTGAAGATCGCACAAATCCAACGTATCCCAGCATATGTCCGACGACGGGCCGCCAAAGAAGAACGCCCGGCGCATCCGCCCGAGGATGGCCTGAACCACCCCCGGAGTCAAGGACGCGCCGGGCGTTTCGGATGTCGATGGGGCACCCATCAACCGTCTTGCATCACTTCGAGAACGCCAGGCCCGGGTCGTCGGGGCCGTCGCCGGTGATGCGGAAGGTCATGTGGGTGGGGTCGGCCCAGGTGACGTGGCCGACGAGGGGGGTGCCGGTGGCCTGGGCGAGGGTCAGGAGGGACTCGCCGAAGGTGTAGTTGCCGGTGAATTCGCTCGTCTTGCCGGACTGCGTGACCTTCCAGGTGAAGGCGCCGCCGTCCTTGACGTCGAGGGCGATGGTGATGTTCGGGGCCGGGCTGGCGGTCCAGTTGCCGGTCAGGGTGGCCCCGGCGGGGACGGCGGTGCCGGCCGGCGGGGTCGGGGGTGCGGCGGGGGGGGCGTCGGTGCCGGCCGAGGCGGTGGAGGTCTTCGGCGCGTCGAGCTGCTTGAGCAGCTTGGTCGAGACCTTGTCGCTCGGCTGGAGGGCGACGACCTCCTTGAGCATGTTCACGGCCGCGTCGATGTGGCCCTGGGTCAGGTAATGATAGGCCAGCACGAACCGAGGGGGCGCCGACTTGCTGTCGCCCTTCACGGCCGCTTCGAGCTTGCGGAGCTGCTCGGTGTAGATGTCCACCGAGGGGTACAGGCCGATGAGGGTCGTCCAGTCCCAGCCGGGTCCGACGGCCAGCACGGCGTAGATCGTCGCGGCCGACTCGGTGTAGCGCTGGAGGGCGAAGAGGCAGAGGCCCCGGAACTCGTGCAGGGTGGTGTCGTTCGGCAGCTTGGTCAGGGCCGAGTCGACGAAGTTCAGGGCCTTGTTGTAGTCGCCGGTCTTGAAGGCGTCGCGGCCCTGGTCGAAGAGCTGGGTGGCCGAGGTGGCGGTGGATTCCTGCGCCGGGGCGGCGGTGGTGTCGATCGGCTGCGAGTAGTTGTAGACGACCGGCTGGCTGACCACGACCGGCTGCTCGACGTAGTAGGGGTTCGAGTAGGGGTAGTAGCCCCAGCCGTAGAGGGCGGAGCCGTAGCCCCAGGAGGCGAGGCCCCAGCCGAGGCCGACTCCGTAGGCGCCCCAGTAGGGGTTCCGCCAGCCCCAGGCGCCGGCGCCGTTGCCGTTCCAGTAGCCGTGGACCCAGCCCGAGTGGTAGCCGCCGTAGGCGTTGTAGCCGTAAGGCCGATAGGCCGAGGCGCCGTGGGCGTATCCGCCGTATCCGCCGTAGGCCCCCGCGCCCGCGACGCCGCGCGAGCCGCCGGCGACGACGCCGTTCGGGCCCGCCGCGACGCCGCCGCGCGAGACCGATCCGACCTCGCCATTGGGCCCGGAGGCGGTGCGGACGTTGGAGCGTCCGGCGACCGCGTTGCCGCCCGGCCCGACCGCCGCGCCGGCGCGGCCGGCATCGGTGTAGGTGCGTCCGTTGGCGGTGGTCACCTTGACCCCGCCCACGCCGCCGGCCGCCCCGCCGCCATACGCCCCGCGCCCGGCCGCGCCGGCCGCGCCGTAATTGACCGTGCCGCCCCGGTTGGTGGTGTAGGACCCGGACCGCGATCCGTAGTTGACGCTGCCGCCGGCCGCGCCGCTGTAGGAGCCCCGGGTGCCGGAGTAGGAGCCGCCGCCGCGGTAGGCGCTGCCGCCGCCGTAGCTGCCGCTGTATCCGCCGCGGTAACCGCCGCCACCGCCACCATAGCCGCCGCGGTAACCACCACCGCCATAGCCGCCGCCGTAACCGCCGCGGTATCCGCCGCCACCGCCGTAGCCGCCGCTGAACCCTCCGCCGCGGTATCCGCCGCCGCCGCCGAACCCGCCGCCGCCGCCGCGGAAGCCTCCACCGCCGCCGCCGAAGCCGCGGGCGGAGACGCTCTTCACCGCCAGGCCGCCGCCCACGAGGGCGAGCGCCACGGCTCCGATCCAGACCTTCTTATTCTGAAGCCAGTTCATTGGACGCTCCCTTCGGGCTTGGTCTGGGGGGCGGCGGGGGCGGCGGGCTTATTGCCCGGGGGCGGGGGGACCTTCGCCAGCGTGTACCCGATCGGGTCGGTCAGGGCATCCTCGGAGAGGGTGCGGTCGGTCGCGACCCAGTGGATCAGGTCGGCCCGCTCGACGGTCATGACGTTGGTGGACGTCCCGACGACCCCGTTGGCGTGGGTGCCGGTGTGCTTGATCAGCCAGCGGTCGCCGTCGCGGCTCCAGCGGCCCTCGCCGAACCCGCCCTCGGAGTCGAAGTCCCACGAGCGGATCTGCTTGGAGGCCGGGTCCCAGCCGATGCGCTGCTGGATGTCGATGACGACCTTGCCGTCCCGCTTCACGAGGAAGGTCCGGAAGAGGTAGTTCTTGTTCTTGGCCCACTCGCAGTGGACGCGGACCTCAGTCTCCTCGGACTCGTCGACCCAGTCGCCGACGAGGAACCCGAGGACCTTGAGGTGGTCGTAGGGGGTGGCGGTCTCGTCGTAGGCTTCCTTGGCGCTGGCGATCTTCCAGGCGCCGTCCTTCTCGACGTAGATGACTGTCGAGAGGCGGGAGAGGGTCTCGCCGCCGGGGGCCTTGAGGATGGTCTTGCCCTCCTCCTTGGCGACGCCGGGGGCCAGCAGGCGGATCGAGGCGGCCTCGAAGGCGATCTGGACGCCCTTCAACTCCGCGAAGGTGGCGGCGAAGCCCTCCTCGATGGCCGCGCGGCCCTCGGAGACCGCGCCGTCGGCCTCGACGGCCTCGGCGTCCTCGGTGAACATGGCGGCGAGGGCCTTGGCGTCGCCCTTGTTGAAGGCCTCGGCGAACGCCTTGTCGAAGGCCTCGATCGCCTTGACGGCCGCCGCCAGGCGGTCGTCCTGGGGCGAGGCGGCGCGGGCGGCGGTCGTCCCGATCAGGACGAGTGCCGCGGCCGCGAGCGTGCCGAAATAAGAATACCCTGGTCTGTGCATCCGACCGAACCTCTCCAATCCAAAGGTGTCATCGCCCGAGTGCCGCCGGCTCCTGGCGGCCCGAGGCTCATTCTGGACAAGCCGGGCACCCTCGCCCGGTCGGCGTGTTCGGCGATCCGACGTCCGTCGTTCCTTATGATGATCCCCTCAGACGTCGATCCTGTCCACCGTCGGCCGGCCCACGGGGCGGGTTTCCTCGAAGTCATGGGCGGTCCGGCCCCCCTCTGTTAAGCTTTGTGGATCGGCGGGCCGACCTAACGGCGTCCTCGGACGGCGCAAGGAGGTTATCGCCTTGATAATCCCGCGGAACCGGAAGGTGACCTCCCGATGTCCGAACCAGTGGCCCTCGATCGCCTCGATTCCCGGGGCGTGGCGGGGGCGGTGGCCTGTTGCGCGGTCTGGGGCGGCAACGCCGTCGCCGTGAAGTACGCGATCTCCGAGTCCCACCTGCCCCCCGCCGGCTGCGCGGGGCTGCGGTTCGCGATCAGCCTGCCGATCGTCGCGCTGGTCTGCTACAAGGTCGGCCGATCGGTCAAGGTGCCCCGGTCGCTCTGGTGGCTGATCCTGGTCCACGGGCTGTTTGCGGCGGTCCAGATCGGCACGTTCAACTGGGGGACCAGCCACAGCGAGGCGGGTCGGTCGTCGGTGTTCATCAACGTCCACCCGCTCGTCGTCGCCCCGCTGGGATGGCTGCTGCTGGGCGAACACCTCGGGGCGAGGGGGACGGCGGGCCTGTTCTCGGCGGCGATCGGCGTGGTCGTCCTGCTGTCTCGGCCCCTGCTGCTCGGCGGCGGCCTGGTGGGGGACCTCGTGGTGCTGGGCTCGGGCCTGTTCTTCGGGATCCAGACGATCGCCCAGAAGCTGACCTTCCCGAAGATCGCCCCGACAACCCTGCTCCTGTGGCAGAGCGTCATCGCCCTCCCCTTGACGCTGGCTTACAGCCTGATTTTCGAAGGGGCCGACAGCTACCACTTCACCCGGGAGGCCCTCTGGGGCCTGGCGTACCAGGGCCTGGCGGTCTCCGGCTTCTGCTTCTCGCTCTGGATGGTCCTCCTGCGGCGCTACCCCGCCGGCCAGCTCGCCACCCTGGCCTTCCTGACGCCGCTCTTCGGCGTCGGCCTCGGCACCTGGCTCCGGGCCGAGCCCTTCACCTGGACATTGGGCGTCGGCGGGGCGCTCGTGGGGCTGGGGATCTACCTCGTGGCCGGGCGGAAATAGCCCTTCGGAGTGCGGGGGCGGAGCTGCCGCTTTCTCGGAGCCCCTCGCCCGACGCGACCGTCCGACGGGGCGATCAGATCCGTCGCGTTCGATGGAAGAAGCAGCAGCTCCGCTCCCGCACTCCGAAGGGGTGTCCCCTGGCGTCGGGGGAAGGATGCGGCGATACTGATGGACGATCCCACTCTCCAGCCCGTCAGGGAGGCCGAAGCGATGAATGAACGCGCGATGATGCCACGCCGGGACTTCCTCCGGGCCGCCTCGGCCGTCGGGCTGGGGGCCTCCGCCGGGCTCGGGCCGATGCAGGCGCTCGCGGCCGTGACGCCCGGCGCCGCGGCGCTCAAGGACTTCACGCCCGAGGCCATCAAGTTCCGGCCGGAGATCGAGCCGGTGGTCCGCTGGATCGAGCAGGTCTCGCGCGAGAAGGCGTTCGAGAAGGCCCTGGCCGAACTCAAGGGGGGCCTGTCCTACCGCGACTTCCTCGCCGGCCTGTTCCTCGCGGGGATCCGCAACGTCAAGCCCCGGCCGGTCGGGTTCAAGTTCCACGCGGTCATGGTGATGCATTCGGCCCACCTGCTGGCCCAGGCCGCCGCGCCCGACCAGCGGCTGCTCCCCCTCTTCTGGGCCCTCGACAACTTCAAGGCATCCCAGGCCCAGGACGTGAAGGAAGGGGACTGGGTCCTCGCCACCCTGGACGAGTCCAAGGTCCCCTCGCCGTCGAAGGCGAAGGCCGCCTTCCATGAAGCGATGGACCGGTGGGATTCCGACGCCGCCGACGTGGCCGTCGCGGGGCTCTGCCGGTCCTCGGGCGCGGCCGAGACGATGGAGGCGTTCTGGACCTACGCCGTCCGCGACCAGCGGAACATCGGCCACAAGCCGATCTTCGCCGCGCAGTGCTGGCGGACCCTGCAGGCCATCGGCTGGGAGCACGCCGAGCCGGTCCTCCGCTCGCTCGCCTTCGGCACGCTCGACCTCCAGGGCGACACCGACCCCGTGGCCGTCGGCCCCTACAGCGCCAACCTCGTCCTGGCGAAGACGCTCAAGGACGACTGGATGATCGGCAAGCCCGACCCGGCCGCCACCAGGGACCTCGCCGCCGCGATCCGCGACGCCAAGCCCGAGCAGGCCTCGAAGAAGGCCGCCGAGCTGCTCAACAAGGGCGTCTCTCCCGGCTCGCTCTGGGACGCCGTGGCGCTCGTCGGCAACGAACTGCTATTGCGCAAGCCGGGGATCGTCGGCCTGCACGCGGTGACATCGACGAACTCGTTGCACTACATCTACGGCGCCAGCGGCAACGACACCACCCGCCGCCTGGCCCTCCTGCAGGCCGTCGGCTGGCTGCCGCTCTATCGCGACCGCGACCGGGCCCAGGCGGCGACGAAGCTCGACGCGTTGGAGCCGGTCGAACTCAAGGCGAAGGGGCCCGAGGCCCTGGCCGAGATCTTCGACACCATCCAGACGAACCGCACGACGGCCGCGGGCAAGGCCATCAGCTACTTCGCGCAGGGCGGTTCCCCCGCCCTCCTCTTCGCCACCGCCAGGCGGGCCATCTTCCAGAAGGGCCGCGACAGCCACGACTACAAGTATGGCGCCGCCGCCTGGGAAGAGTGCCTGCACGCCACCGATCCCAAGTGGCAAGGGCCGCTCGCCGCCGCCATCCTCGCCTACACCCCCGGCAGCAATGCCCCCGAGAGCGAGTTGATGAAACGGGCGAAGGCCGCGGTCGGCGGGATTTGACGCCGTAGGGTCCGCTATTGCGGACCAATTTCGATGCGAGACATTCCCTCACATCGAAATTCTTGGTCCGCAAGCGCGGCCCCGGCTCAAACTCCGGGGCCCCTCATGCGGGGCCGAGCCGATTCAGCATGTCTTCGGACAGGTGGACGTTCACCCGTGGGAACGCCCGACGGAATTCGGCCAGGCCGGGGCGGGTGATCTCGCGGGAATTGAGGCCGAGGTGCCGGAGATGGGGCATCGATCCCAGAGCCAGCAGTCCCCGGTCGGTCAGGCGCTGCGAGGCGATGCCCAGGGCTGAGAGGCCGGGGGCGGCGGCGATCGCGGGCAGATGATCGTCGCCGATGGCGTTGCCGTGGAGGCTCAGGAAGCGGAGCGACGGCAAGGAGGCAAGCCCATTCACGAGCGCGTCGTGGTCGCGATTGCGGCGTTCCATCTCGACCGCCAGGAACTGGAGCCCCGGCGCCAGGGCCGGGAGGTCCGTGACGACCGCTCGGGGGAAGATGGCGTTCGGCAAGTACAGGCCGATCATCGTGGGGCTGGAGACCAGTTGCCGCACGAGTGAGACGTCCATCTTCGTGTCGAACGTCCGGGAGCCGTTCAGGAACCACGGGAGGGCTCGGAGGGCCTCAGGCAATTCGAGCCACCCCGCCGCCGTCCCGGCGTCCCCGAGGTTGAACTCGATCAGTTCCAGGAACCCATCGCGCCAGGCGTCTTCCAGCCAGAGCAGGCTCGCCAGTTCGCGGATCGACGCCTCATTGCCCGATGAGTTGGCGGCCCAGCACGTGAACACCCATCGCCCGAAATAGGCCCCCGTGCGGAGGTGCTCCGGGTCCGTCCAGTACAACGGCCGCACGCCGGCCCAACGCGCGGCGATCTCCTCCGCCCGCCCGGGCGGCCTGTGCAGGAACGATGACCATCGCACGTTCGACCACACGTTGTTCGACGGGAACGTCGACTCGATCGGGTCGAAGGCCTGCCACTCCGCGCAATTCCAACGCACCCAGGTGGCCAGCCCCTTCTTCCTCCCGCGTTCCAGCGCATCCGCCAGATCCAGCCTCGCCCCGAGCTGGGCCGGCCTCACCCGCAACGCCTCGACGCAATCGGCCACCGTCTTCAAGGGCAAGGTCCCCCGTCGGTTCCGCGACCTCGGCCCCGCACCGGGCGAGTGGGGAAGATGGGAACTGAACCACAGAGACGCAGGGAACACAGAGACAATGAATTGATGGAATCCATTCTGAAATGTTTCTCTCTGTGACCTCTGTGATTCAATTCCTCCTCATTCCTCGATCGCCCCGGACAGCTTCGGCCGGAGGGCGGCGGCGAGGTCGCGGAGTTGGGGGATGGTCAGGGCTTCGGCGCGGACGAGGCCCGCGTGGCCGAGGCCGTCGAGGAGGGCGTCGACCTCCTGCTTGTCGGTCCAGGAGTCACGCCAGAGGGAATAGAGGGCGCGTCGGAGGTTCTTCCGGCGCAGGAGGAAGACGCGGCGGATGAAGGTGTGGAACCAGGGGATGTCTTCGATGAGGGCCTGTTTCTCAGCGGAGGGGCGGATCATGATGATCGCCGATTCGACGTTCGGCTTCGGCCAGAAGACGCTCGGCGGCAGGGTGCGGACCAGGCTGACATCCGCCAGTCCCTGGATCAGGACGGTGAGCGCGGAGTAGTCGCTGGAATCCGGCTCGGCCATCATCCGCTGGGCCAGTTCGAGCTGGATCGTGATGACCATCCGCTCGGGGTGCAGGTCGGGGTGGACCAGCACGTTGCCGATGATCGGCGTGGCGACGTTGTAGGGCAGGTTCGCGACCAGCTTGAAGTTCCGCCCCTCCCGCGCGGCGAGCCCGGCCTTGACGCTGTCGACCAGGATCGGATTCAGCCTATTCTTGCCCGCGAGCGCGTCGATGTTGAGCACGCGGACGTTGGGCAGGCCGATGGTCGCCTCGGTGGTCAGGTCGGCCATGTCGCGGTCGATGTCGACGGCGACCACGGTCGCCTGCGTGTCGGCCATCATCCGCGTCAGCGCGCCGGCGCCGGGGCCGACCTCCAGGACCACGTCGTCGGGGCCGACCTCGGCCGTCTCGGCGATGAGTTCGTGGATGTTCAAGTCAATGAGGAAATTCTGCCCGAACCGGTACTTGGGCGAGATGCCCCGGCGGTCGAACAGGTTCCGGAGATACGAGAGTGTCTGTCGTTGTGCCATGGTAGGGCCCGCGATTGCGGACCAATCTGTCATATGTGGTGTTGAAAACATCCAAAACGCATCGGTCCGCCGTAGCGGACCCTACGGGAGCAGCTTCCTCACGTGCTTTGCGAGCATGTCGGCCTCGATGTTGACGGGGTCGCCGGGCGTGAGGGTGCCGAGGGTGGTCACGGCGAGGGTGTGGGGGATCAGCATCACCGAGAACCAGTCGGGGCCGACCTCGACGAGCGTCAGGCTGACGCCGTCCACCGCGATCGAGCCCTTGGGGACCATGAGCGGAGTCCACTCGGCGGGGATCGCGAAGCGGAGGAAGTCCCACTCGCCCTCGGGCCGGCGCTCGGCGAGGGTCGCGGTCGTGTCGACGTGCCCCTGGACGAAGTGCCCGCCGAGGCGGTCGCCGACGCGGAGCGATCGTTCCAGGTTCACGGGGTCGCCGGGCCGCTTCCGGCCGAGGTTGGTGCGGAGGAGGGTCTCGGGCCCGGCCTGGACCTCGAACGCCACCTCGTCGGGGATCATCTCGGTGGCGACGACCGTGAGGCAGCAGCCGTTGACCGCGATGCTCTCGCCGATCGCCGGCAGCTCGCCCAATCCCGGCCACACCAGTCGGAACCGCCGCCCCGCCCCCTCCTCAATGACCGACTCCACCCGACCCAATGCCTCGACCAGTCCCGTGAACACGTTAACAGCGACCCTTTCGCGTTGTTGACCAGCGGTTGTCTCCCCTTCAGGCTACCCAGTCGCGCCGGGGATTCCTACCCCCGTAGGGAAGACCCACCTCCGCCGCTCCACCTGGAGTGCGGAAGCTCGCTCCCGCCCTCGCCCGGCGGGTACTTGCTCCCACAAGGGGACATCGGGACGACGGCATCGGGCTTCGATCTCGCACGCGGAGCAAGCACCGCGAGAACAAGGCGGAAGCGAGCTTCCGCACCCCGGGTGGTGCTACCCATCGGGGCGATCTCCGGCTAAAATCGCGTCAACCTCTTGACGGAGGCCCGGGGGTCGTGCGGCCGTTTCCGGCTGTGCCCGGGCCTGCTGTTTGCAAGTCGATCCATCCCGTCTCGTCACACGCCCCGTTCCCCAAGGGAGGCCGGACCCATGACTCCGCATCCGTCGTCGCTCGACCGCCGCGAGTTCCTCGCCGCATCGGCCACCGCGCTGGCCGCCGGGGCCCTCGCCTCGGGCAAGGCCCACGCGGCCAACCCGGCGTATCCCCGGGCCAAGCTGCCGAAGTCGGCCAATGACACGGTCACGCTCGGCAAGTCGGGCATCCAGGTCGCCCTGATCGGGATGGGCACCGGCAGCCACGGTTCGGGCCAGGCGAGCAACCAGACCAGGCTGGGGGTCAAGGAGTTCACCAAGGTCGTCCGCCACGCCATCGACCGGGGCGTGACCCTGTTCGACGTCGCCGACCAGTACGGCTCGCACACCTACCTCCGCGAGGCCCTCAAGGGGGTGCCCCGCGAGAAGTACGTGATCCAGACCAAGACCCACGCCACCAAGCTGGCCGACGCCCGCAGCCACCTCGAACGCTACCGCATGGAGCTGGGGGTCGACTACATCGACATCGTCCTGCTCCACTGCATGCAGAAGAAGGACTGGCAGGAGCAGCACCAGGGCGTGATGGAATACCTCCGCCAGGCCAAGGACCAGAAGATCATCCGGGCCCACGGCACCAGCAACCACGGCATGGACCCCCTGCGGACCTCCGCCAAGGACCCGTTCGTCGAGATCAACCTCGCCCGGATCAACCCCGAGGGGCTGATCATGGACGACCGCAAGCCCGACGAGGTCGCCAGCCAGCTCGAAGAGATGCACGACTCCGGCAAGGGGGTCGTCGGCATGAAGATCCTGGGCGAAGGGGCCTTCAAGGAACCCGAGCGCCGGGACGCCTCGCTCCGCTACGTCCTCGGCCTGGGCTCGGTCGACGCCTTCGTCGTCGGCTTCGAATCCCCCGCCCAGATCGACGACATCTACAAGCGGACCGACGACGCCATCGCCTTCCTGAACCACAAGGCCTGACCGACGTCGGGCGTGGTGCCTCGCGGTCCAGCGGGACGCGAGGCCCCGCACCGACCTCGGCGTCCGATTCGCCGGAGGCCTCGCGCCGCCGAGCCCACCGGTGCGGTGCCGCCGTCGACGCCCGCTTGGCCCGGAAACTGCTATAATGTCAGGCCAACATGGCCGCGACGGGTTGCGGCGCCGGGGCGGGAATCGACCAGGATCGGGCGACGTTATGACGTATACGTATGAGTTCGACCCCTATCAGATCCTGGGGATCTCGTCCGAGGCGACCCTGGAGCAGATCCGGGACGCCTACCGGCAGAAGACCAAGCGGCACCACCCGGACGTCGGCGGCGAGGAATGGGCGTTCCGGCTGGTCGTGCGGGCGTATGAGATCCTCAGCACCGCGCGGGTCGTCGGCCGCTCGACCGAGAACGGCTGGCGTCACGTCAACGAGCGCGAATGGCCCCAGGCGGGCCAGGACGGGTGGCGGGGCCGGGGGGCCTCGGCCTATGCGTCGGGCCAGACGATGCCCCCTCCCCCTCCGAGCAACCACACCTGGTTCTGGGGCGCCGCCGGCCGCCGGGGCGAGGGGCCCGTCACGCCCCCGCCGCCCCCGCAGGCGGCCCCCCCTCCTCCGCCGTCGCCACCCACGCCCGAGCCGGACCCCAACGAAGTGTTCCGCAACGTCTTCGGCCACGGCGACAAGGACCGGGCCCGATCGGGCTCCGCGGGGTCGTCGGCCGGCGGCTCGTCCGCCGAGGCCGAGGCCCCGGCCGATCCCAAGGCCGTGTTCGTCGAGATGCTCATCATCCGGTTCGAGATCGACACCTCGCTCGACCTCTTCCTCCGGACGCCCGAGCAGCGCAACCTGAGCTGCTCGCTGCACGTCGCCTGGCCGGTCGAGGCCCTGGCCCCGACGGCCGAGGAGATCCCCGGCGCCGGGCACACACTCGACGCGGTCTCCGTCGCCTTCAAAACCGCGAGCAAGGGCACGCACCCGGCCTCGAACCAGTCTCAGATCGAGGAAGGCCGATTCGTCGGCTGGCTCACCTACCCCACCGCCACCCAGGCCGCCGACGCCTACGAGGTGCTCCGGACGCAGCTCTCGAAGCAAGGTCTGAGCGTCGAAAAATATGTGCGTGAGATGAGCATCCCGCGCCAGTGGAACTGACCGCCCGGAGTGCGGGAGCTCGCTCCGCTCGCCGGGTCGGTGCCGATATTGACGGCTCCTCGTGGCCTCTCGGCAGCAAGCTCCCGCACTCCGAGGGGTCATAGCCCCTTCAGCAGCTTCAGCGACGCCGATTCGAACATCCCCTGCCACCCGGGGGCGAGCAAGGTATCGCTATCTTCTTGCGCGTGGCCGCAGTTGCCGAGCTGGTCGTCGGTCGGGGCATAATAGATGTATCCATTGGTGTAACCTGAAACAAATGTCGCCTTGTGGGGCGATACTTTTTTCAGGTTGAGCCCCAGACGCACGGTCAGCTCGCCGGGGAAGGTCACCAGGACGAAGTCGCCCACGCGGAGGCCGCAGAGTTCGGTGTCGAGGGTCTTCGAGCCGGCCGCGTCGTGCTGGGCCTGGTGCTTCTTCAGGAGCGCGAGGTTGGTCTGGAGCCTCGTCAGCTCCTCCATGGTCTCGATGTTCTTGATGTACGCCTCCATGTTGGCGCGATTGTTCTTGTCCATCGTGTCGTAGTCCGGCCGGCCGGCGCGGCGGTCGTGGAGGTAGCGGTGGGCGTCGTAGCTGGGGAAGTCGCCCCCCTGCGCGTAGCGAGAGGAGAGGGCCAGGAAGGCCTTGAGGTTCAGGCTCGTCCCCTTGAGCGTCTTCATCTGCCGGACGCACTCGGCCTCGGTCTCGGCGATCTTCGCACGGAAGTCCGACCGGGGGAGCGTGAGCGTGGTATTCACGATCGCGAGCCGGGAGTCGTCGCGGGTCTTGATGGCCCGGATCCCCTTGAGGGCGCTCAGGCCCAGGCGGTTGCCGAGCGGCTCGGCGTCGCGGGGGTTGTCCACGTCGCGGTAGTTGAGCGGGTTGATGTCGCCGCCGCAGCCCTGCAGGAACAAAGCCAACGCGCCATCGCCGAGATTGTCCTCGATCACCTGCGCGGCGAATCCGGACATGTCCGCCGTGTTGGCCCCGCTGGGCACCCCCTGGATCGGGTGGCAGGCGAACTGGAAGACCACCGCCAGCGGCCGGCCGTCGAGCCGATCGAGCCGCAGCAGCCCGATCTCCGGATCCACCGGGCCGACCTCGGCCATCTTCGCATCGGCGGGCAACGCATAGGCATGGCGGACATCCGCCGTGGTGCCGTCCATGAGCTTGATCCGGCGATTCTCCATGACCCGGTCTTCCCGGCCGACCCCCGCGCCGACTCGCACCGGTTCGAGCTTGCCGAGGGCCTCCTTCACGGCCTGGAAGGTCTTGTCCAGGACCGTGGTCTTGTCCACGATCCCGTGGCAGTGGCTGGCGTTGACCAGGATCTCGCCCGGCTTGATCCCGAGTTCCTTCTCCAGCCGGGCCCGGAGCTTCGGAAGGTAGTCGTTGCCGATGTAACCGATCTCGCCCACCGAGACCGCATCGAGGGAGATCACGACGGCGGTGGCCTTGCCGTTCTTCAGGACGAGCGCCTTGGCGTAGAGCGGGTCATTGACAGGTCCGGCCGCGCGGTCGGTGATGTCCGCCCGAGCGGCGCCCGCGCGGAGTTGATCCCCCCGCGACACACCGGCCGCCAGCAGAACGATCCCGACCCAGGCCCATCGCAGGCAGACATTCGAGCGCATCCGACCACCTCCGTTCGACAAAGTTTGGACAGGCGATCGTATCCCCCCAACCCCTCAACACAAGCCTCTCGCGAAATCGCGGGAACAAACCCATTTTGGAGTGCGGCCGTCCGGCTGCCGCTTCCTACCGAATTGCGGGAACAAACCCAGTGGGGAGCCCGTCAGCAGTAACACCGCTTTCTCGAAATCGCGGGAACAAATCCAATTGGGCCCCGACTCGAGGAGGGGCATGGCCTGGCATCCCTATTCCAGGGGGCGGCGGCCACAATTCTTGAACCAATCCCTGCCCAGAAATCGGCGTAACCCCTGAAACGACAACGGCCACCGTCGCCCCAGGTTCGGGTCGACGGTGGCCGGGTTGTTCGTATTCGAGGCGAAAGCGACAGCTCCGCTCTCGCGCTCCGAAGGTCAAGCGGCGTGGTTCTTGTGGCGGAGGACCTCGACGGGCCGGGCGTTCATGGCGGCGAGGAAGTGCTTGACCTCCTCGCGGGCGTGCTGCTCGCCGACCGACTTGACGGCCCAGGCGATCAGGAAGAACAGGACGACCGCGCCGATCCCATCGCCGATGGTCAGCAGGGCGGCCACGTACAGGAACGAGGCGACCACCGAGGACACCTTGCGGCCGGCGAGATAGAGGCCGGCCGGGGGGAGCATCACCGCAACCGCGTACTTGAAAAGGGTGTTCATGGTAACTTTCGCACCTCCTCATCCAGCAACTTCTACGCTGCTCGATAAGAAACGGGACGAACGTTCATTCGCACCGGGGCGCGGATTCTTGGTGGGCCGGTCGCCCGTGGGGCCCGCGATGAGGCGCCAGTGCGCCGGAATCGGACGCCCGGCGGGCCTGCCCGAGCGAATACTTGAGCCGGGCCAGCGACTCATGCAGGCGGTTGACCATCCGGAGCGGATCGACCAGGCGGTAAGGCCTGATTTCCCTTTGGGTTCGGGCGATCAGATCGCCGTCGTGGGCCGCCCGGGCCGCAAGCCTGGCGAGTTCCTGATCGGCCGCCGCGACCCGTCGCGCGGCCTCGGTCACCGACTGCTGGCCGGCCTCGAAACGGACCCGCCACTCGTCGCGTTCGCGCTCGATTTCCAGAGCCCGATTTTCACAGGCGTCGCGTTGCCCGGCGGCATCAACGGCCTCCGTCTCCAGGGCCTGGATGCGTGCGTGTGCCTCGTCGCGACGCCGCTCGACCTCGGCGAGGCGTTCGAGCGCGTAAGTCAGTCGGTTCCAGAGGTCGTCGCGGGTGACGGTCCAGCCCGCCCGCTCGCCGTTCATCGCGTCGCAGATGCTGGAGAAGGCGCGGCGGTCGGCGTCCCAACCCTCTCGGGCGGCATCGAGTTGCGACTGGAGCTGCTGACGCAGGTCGCGGAGGGCGGCGAGTTCGCCCCGGAGCGCGTCGGCCTCCGCACGGGCTTCGATCTGCGTCTTCCGGGTGGCCTCGAACTGGCCCCGGCTGGAGTCGAGCTCAATCCGGTACCAGCGGGCGTCGGCGGCGTCGGGGGTCAGTGCGTCGTCGGGCTCGGAGTCGTGGCCGATGGTATCGAAGACAGGCGCCTGGGCCTGCCGGATCGCCCGGACGGTCTCGGGCGGGATGAGGTGCCGCCAGAGGCCGGGCCGCCCTTGCCAGAAGTGGTGCATCTGGCTCGCATGCTCGGCCCGGAGGTTCTGGATCGCGTTCGCCTCGACCGCATCGCGGAGCGCACCGGGGCCGTACGGGGCCAGGCCGTCGAGCAGTTCTCGGAGCCGGGGGACGGTCTCGCGGACCAGGTCCTCATAGCGGACCCGGCGCACGCCGGGGACCTCCCACCACGCCCGGCTGACGTCGAGCAGGGCCGATGCACGGGGGCCGCACGCGTAATCCAGGAACGCCTTCGAGGACGGCAGGGCGCCATGGATCGCCAGCTCGTCGCCGCCCGCGCCTTCGAGCCAGGCGGCCGTCTTGCCGTCCCGGGGGGCGAACTGGAGGATCGAGAGCAGGACATCGAGCGGATGCCGGGCGACCACGATCGGCTGGAAGCCGTTGTCATCCAGGCGTTTGCGGAAGGAATCCGTGGGCATCCAGTGGATCTGGAGCACGCACCGCCCGGGGAGGTTGGACCAATCGACGTCCTCCGGGTGGTGGACGGCGATCTGTTCCTCGCCCATCCCCTTGAGCTTGTAGGTCGTCGCCAGGAGGAACCTCAGCCAGGTGTTGCCCGACCGAGGCGTGCTGATGATCGCGAGCCGCTGGCTCGTCGACGGATCCGCATTCTCGCGTCCGATTGGCCCATCCATGCCCATGCCCCCGAGACTCACTGACCTTGCCGCTTCGCAAAGCTAACCGCAGACACGCCTTGCGAAGGTGAAAGGGGGCCTTCGACGCCGGACCGGATCCATTGGCGCGTCGTCCTGGGAGGCCCTCCCTGTACCATTGATCGCCGATGGGCACAACTTGAGTCTGCGCGGTTCCGTCGAGTCGGGAGTTTCGCACCCTCCAAGGGTGCGAAGGAATGGCCCTCTCAGAAAACATCCCACTTTTGATCCCTCCGCGCGACTTTCCGGGCGGGGCGTGAGATTTCTGTTGGGTGCGAATCGCGGTGTCTGAAAGATCGACAAACCCGATCGGCTCGACATAAAACCATTAATGACAATCGGATAGAGAACCATGCGGGTCCAATTTCCCGATTGGCATGAGGGTCGCATTGGGTGAAAGGCGAGATCCTGAGCGGACGACACCCGGGATCGAAGACCCCAGAACAGAGGACGTTGAGGAAAGGACGACCTGCCATGCGTTCCGCAATCACCACCCTGGCCCTCGGCGGCATGCTGACCCTGGGCTCGTTCGCCACCCCCACCCAGGCGCAGGGGGTGAACATCGGCATCGGGGTCGGGAACCCCTATCGCGGCGGGTTCTCGCTCGGCTACTCGAACTACGGCTACGGCTGGCCCGGCGCGGGCTACGGATACAGCAGCTACTACGCCCCGGTCGTCCCCGCGCCGGTGGTCGTGGCCCCGAGGGTCTATCCCTACTACGGCGGTTTCGGCTACGGCGGCTACGGCGGCTACAACCGCGGCTATAACGGCTACCGTCACGGCGGCGGATATTACGGCGGCCACCACGGCGGCGGATATTACGGCGGCCACCACGGCGGCTACCGGCACCACCGCTGAGCAACCCTCGGCGGACCCGGGCGGGCAGGGACGCCCGCCTACCCCTGGCATCGAAGGATCCGCCTGCCTAACATCGAATCCGCTGTCCGAACACCCTCAGACACTCCCCCAACGAGGACGTCGAATGCCCCCCCGATCGACCCTGGCCCTCGCCCTCTGCACCTGCGTCGGTATCGCCGGCCCCGTCACCGCCCAGAATCCCGAATTGCGCCGGGAGGACCGGCGGGCCGAGGCGATGCGAGAACGATTCGGCGTCCCCATCATCGCGCCACAGAAGTGGGGCGAGTACACGCTTGTGTCGATCGTCGAGGAGGGCAAGGCGGTCAAGAAGGGGGATCTTTTATTTCAGCTCAAGTCGCCCTCGCTCGAAGCCAAGCTGAGCGAGTTGGTGCAGAAGCTCGAAGAAGCGAAGGCCGAACACGCCAGCAGCCGTCTGGACCGCGAGGTCGCCGAGCTGCGTTTGCGCGAGTTCGTCGGCGGCACGAAACGCGACGAAATCGAAGAGGTTTCGGGCGAGATCGTCCTCGCGGGGCAGGCCCACAAGGCTGCCGGGGCGAAACTCGCCGCCGTGAAGCGTGCAGCCCGTAACGCGGAAGACCCGACGCTCACGGCCGCTGAATTCGAGGCGACCAAGGCCGGTTTCGCCTACGAACGGTCCTTGACGAAGAGGAAGGTCCTGGAGGAGTTCACGCACCCTCGCCGGCAGAAGGAGTTGGAGGCCGCCGTCGAGAAGGCGAAGCTCGCCGAGTTCCGGCTCCATGCCATCGCGACCCGGGCAGGTACCGACCTCAAGGCCCTGGAGGAAGAGGCCTCGAGGGTTAAGGCCGTCCGCGCCCCCGAGGACGGGGTCGTCCGCTTCCTGTCGGCCCGAGGTTTTGGCGGGATGCCCGGCCCATTCGGCCAGACCCGCTTCAAGGCCGGCGACACCGTCGGCAATAGCTTCCAGATCCTGGTCCTGCACCCGGAAGGGAAGGACAAGGAGCAAGATATGCCCGCGGAAAAGAAGTAAGCGGCCAACCCGGGCGCTGGGGGCAGGTCTCCAGACCCCGCCCCTACCCCAGACCCGCCGTACCGCAAAACCGGGTCTCCAGACCCGTTCGCATGATTCGCAGGAATGGGTCTGGAGACCCGGCTTGTGATCCCCTTCGATTTTCGTGGGGGCGGGGTCTGGAGACCCTCGCCCAGCGCGGATGAGACCCGCGGGCACCCTTCGATTGTCCGCCCCTACCGGCTGCGATTCGCGGCCCGGCGCAGCACGCTCGCCTGGATGGCGAGGGCGTGGGGGATCTCACGCTGCCAGTAGGCGCCGACGTGTTCGCCGGGGGATTCGGAATAGGTGAATGGGATCTTATGTTCGAGCAGGAGCTTGACGAAGTCCCGGCTGTCGTTGAGCAAGACATCCTCGGTGCCGCAGTCGATGCAGAGGTGGGGGAGCTTGTCCCTGGGGATCTTGAGGACGATCGCGAACGGGTCATACGCGTCGGCCTGATCGGCGGTCAGGAAGGCCCGGCCGCGTGGGGTGCGCTCGCGGGGGGATCGGAAGCCTTCGATCTCGACCTCGGCCTTGGGCTTGGCGTCGAGCTTCTCGGGTTCCTTGTTCTGGAACGGCGGCTCCTTGCCGTCGCGGAGGTTTTTGGCGTACTGGCTGGCAAACCGCAAGGCACCCGCCTGCGATCCAACGGAGCAGAACAGTTCGGGGTGCCGCAGGCCGATCATCAGGGCGCCGTAGCCGCCCATCGAGAGGCCGTTGATGGCCCGGCCGTCGCGGGCGGCGATGGTGCGGAACCGGGCGTCGACGTCGGGGACGACTTCCTTGATGAGATAGTCCTCCCAGAGTTCCCTGGTGCCCGGCGGGCCCTGGGTGTCGGCCCAGTTGATGTACCAGGAGTTGCCGCCGTCGGGCATGACGACGATCAGGTCGAGCCCGACGCCGCGGGCGCCCTTCGGGCCTCCGAAGCGGTTCCACTGGGCGTAGTTGCCGGAGTAGCCGTGCAGCAGGTAGACGACGGGGTAGCGCGTCGCGTTTCCGGGGCGGTCATATCCAGGGGGCAGGGCGACGTTATACTTGAGCGTCCGGCCGACCGACTTCGAGGCGATCTCGACCGTCGTCACCGGCAGCCGCAGGTCCGGCCGCGCGGCCTTCGCGGGCGTCTGGGGCTTGGCCTCCTGGGCCCCGGCCAGCGAGGCAACCATCAACACTCCGGCAAATCCGACCCGGTTGATCCATCTCATCCGCGACACTCCCCTGCCCTGCCCCGTCCTGCTATCCGGGAACCCTTCGGCGATGCGAGATGACCTCGAAGACGAACCGCGGGCCCGCCACGACTTCCTGCACACGCTCCTGAGCGAGAGCCACCTCGGGCAGTTCGGGGTCTGGCTGGTGCTCCTGAGCGCGGGCGACCTGTTCGTGACGTACATTCTGCTCCGCTCGGGCAGCCATTTCTACGAGGCGAACCCGATCGCGGCGTGGTTCTTCCACAAGGCGAACATCGTCGGGATGATCGCCTACAAGTTCCTGCTCGTCGGCCTGATCGTCACCCTCGCCGAGACCATCGAGCGCCACCGCCCCCGCGTCGGCAAGGCCGTGGCCCTGCTGGGCTCAGTCCTGGCGTTCTATGCCATGACCAAGGGCATCGGGTTGCTGATGGAGCATGGGTAAACGAGACGTGGATTGAACCACAGAGACACAGAGAACACGGAGTGAAGATGAGTGGAATCCGATTTCTACCGAACTCATCTCCTCTCTGTGCCCTCCGTGTCTCTGTGGTTCAGTTCTCTGGGAGTTTATGAATTGACCCATGAACGACCCCCTCGACCGGCTCGCCGCCCGGGGCCTTGAGGGCGTAGACCAGTTCGATGCACCACGTCGGCGCGAGGTCGGGGACGGTCAGGGTGAGGGTCTTCCGGTCGGGCGAGAGGCTCGCGGCGGCGACGGTCAGGGGGTGTTCGTTGTAGTGCTTCGACCCGTAGTTCGCCGTCCGGCGCAGGGACCAGACCTTGACGCCGAAGTGGGAGAGGTCCGAGAGGCTCGATGGGTCGATGGGGTCGGTGAAGTCGAGGAGGACCTTGCCCTTGCGGAACTTGAGCCCCACCGGCATGCGAGGCGGCTGGCCGGTGACGCGGAGGCGGTAGAAGCCGCCGGGCTGCTCCTGGCTGCCGGCCCAGGCGAACATGCCGCAGGCGTAGAGCTGGTGGTCCTGCGGGTGGAACCGGCCCCGCATGATGCCCGACGCCAGCCGAGGCAGGGGCAGGCCGATCATCCCCCCCTGCATCACGTCGCCGAGGCGTTCCCTGAGCACGACGTAGAACTTGCCGTAGCCGTACGACATGTTCAAATAGGAACCGTTCAATGGGCCCCAGGCGGGGGAGTCGACCTTGAGGATCTCCGACGGCGAGCGGTCGAAGTCGTTGGTGATCCAGCAGATGGGGGGCTCCATGGCGTCGTTCGAGGGGTCGGTGACGTCCTGGTAGCCCCAGAGATTGCCGTAGAACCCGCCGGGCTTGACCCAGTTGATCCGGTTCTTGGGCAGCCAGAAGCCTTCCTGATCGGTGAGGAAGAACGTGCCGTCGTCGTTGAGGCAGACGCCATTGGGGGCGCGGAAGCCCCGGGCGAGGATCTCGGTCTTCGAGCCGTCCTTGCTCACCTTGAGCAGGGTGCCGTGCTGGGGGACGACCGCCGGGAGGGCGTGCCGGCCGGCGCGGGCGTAGTAGAAATTGCCCTCGCGGTCGGTCTGGAGGTCCATCGCGAATTCGTGGAAATGCTCGGTCGCCTGCTGGTCGTTGTTGAAGCATTTGTAGAAGTCGGTCTCGCCGTCGCCGTTGAGGTCGCGGAGGATCACGATCTGGTCGCGGCAGGTTATGTAGATGTCGCCATTCACCACCTTGAGCCCGAGCGCCTGGAACATCCCCGAGGCGATGCGCCGCCAGGTCAGCTTGCCCGAGGGGTCGAGGAGGCCGTCGACTCGCCAGGCGTCGCCGTCCCAGTCGCAGAGGTAGGCCGATTTCCCGTCGGGCGTGAAGTCCAGGCCGCCGAACCGCATCCGGCTGTTCCAGGGGTTCCGCTCGGGGTGCGTCAGCAGGTCCATCGCGAACGGGCCGTCGTCGTTGCCCTTGACCGCCGTCGTCGCCAGCGTCTGGTTCCAGCGCGCGGGGCCGCCCTTCGTCAGCGCCGGCAGGGATTCGACGGGGGGCGAATTCGTGCTCGCATACCGGCGCAGGCGCGCAATCACCTGTTCGGACATGAGGATCTTGATATCTCGCGCCGCATCCGAGGCAGGCAGCTTCAGGACCTGGACCCCCTCGTCGTCCGACAGTTCGCCCGGACCGATAACCGCCACGGCCGTCCGCGCCGGGGCCACGCGGAGCCTGAGGGCCCCCTTCGACGGCCCGACGTGGAGCGTCCTGGCGAAGATGGGGACGCCCCGGGCCTCGGGATTCTCCTCGATCGACATGGCGTCGAGCACATCGGCGTCGCCAACCTTGTACGACAGGATGGTGCGGTCGCCGTGGTGGTAGAGGCCCTTGTAGGTGCTCCAGGGCTTCGGCAACGGCCCGTAGGGCTTGCCGTCGCGGCCGAGATTCCGGGGGTCGTCGAAGCTGCCGATCTTCGGGTCAGCCCAGCCGGGGCCCGGCGGGTTGGCGAGGGAGACCCTGCCGGCCGGGGTCGGGTGGATGCCGTGGCTACCGTTGAAGTGGATGCTCTGCCAGTCGATGAACTGGTCGCCGGTCCAGCACGCCACGAGCCGCATGGTGTCGTGGTCGTAGAGCGCCCAGGCCTTGCCGCGCGCGATGCCTCCGGGCCCCTCGTCGAGCCGGACGGCGATGCCCTTGTAGGCGAAGTTCCCCGACCCCCGCCGGACCTCATAGGCCGCCGTCAGCGACGGCCCGTAGTCCATGATCCGCCAGGGCTCGACCTGGGTGGGCGCGGGCCCGAGCGAGCGCCCCTTCGGCAGGCCGGCGAGGAAGTTCGCATCCACGTCCGTATATTTTGACGGATTCCGATCCTTGAGGAACGTCTCGCGGAGGTAGTGGATGACGTCGTACTTCTGCCGGGGGACCATCCAGGCCTGCGGCGTCATCAGGCCGTAGCCGTGCGTCAGGGTCCGGTAGAGCCGGTACGGATCCGAGCCGTTCTTGAATGCGGCCGAGGCGAACCGCGGGGCCGTCGGCAGCGAGCCGGGCCGGTCGAGCGTGCCGTGGCAGTTGGCGCAGACCTGCGAGAAGATTGCCTCGCCCCTCTTGTAGCTCTCGGGCCCCCAGCCGCGGATCAGGGCGGCGTGGTCGAGGTCGTTCTCGTAGGCGGGGAGTTGGGGGACGAGCGAGGCCGTGTCGGGCCGGAGTTCGACGGCCTTCGCCTTCCCCCCATCGGCGACGGCCTTGACGTAGGCGACGAGGTCGCGGAAGGCGTTCGGGTCGGCGATCTGCTCGGCCAGGCCGGCGGGCATGATCGAGGTCGCGTCCTTGCGGAACGCCTCGATCGACTCCCTCGGCAACGTCGCGACGACCACCCGCCCGTCGGCCCCCAGCGACTTGATCACGCGGCCCCCCGGCGTCTCGCCGCCGTCGAGCCCGGTGAGCGTCGCGCCGTCTTTGGTCACAGCCGTGACCGTGGAATACCCCTCCTTGATCTGCTTCGAGGGCTGGCGGATCGATTCGGCGATGTGCTCGGTCGTGACCTCGCGGCCGAGCTTCGTCAGGTCGGGCCCGAGGGGCTCGGAGCCGTTCGTCCCCTCATGGCAGCGGGCGCAGGCGAAGGTGGGGGCGAAGAAAACCTTCGCCCCCCGCTTCGGGTCGCCGTCGGGGACTTGGGCCAGCAGGGACCACCCGAGGACGCAGATCGCCAGGCTCGTCATCGCCTGTTCCCTTCAAGTCGAGACATCCAAACTCATCCGCATTCCCGACCGCCCGGAGTGCGGAAGCTCGCTTCCGCTCCCGCGTGGCGGGAGCTGCTCCCGGGAGGCCACATCCGGTCGACAGCAGTAGACTCCGGCCGGGCGCGCGGAGCAAGCTCCGCGACAACAGAGCGGACGCTCGCTGCCGCACTCCATGCCTTCGGCAGCTCGTCAGACGCCCGGCTCCTCGAACAGCCTCGCGCGGAAGCGGCCCCATTCGCTGGCGCGTGCGGGGCCTTCGGGATGCTTCTGGATGTAGTCGTCGAACCGGTCGAGGAGGATGTCGAAGCGTTCCGAGAGGATCCTCACGGCCGCCAGAGCCAGGGCCTCGGCCGCGCCGGGGGATTCCTTGCGGAGCCGCTCGTGGGCGTCGCGGTCGAGGGTCAGGAGCTTGCAGGGGGTGGCGGTGCGGGTGGTGGTCATCGGCGGGACAGGCCGGAAGAACGAGGTGGTGCCGAAGACGGCCGGGGCGTTCAGGTGGGTGACGGCCTCGGTCTGCCCGGTCGGGTGGGTCCGCAGGATCGTCACGGTCCCCTCGACCAGCACGAACAGGCGGTCGTTCGGCTGCCCCTGTTCGAGCAAGGGCTGGCCGGAGGGCACGTCCGACTCGACCATGAGCGCCTGGATGGCCTGGCGGCTCTCGGGGTCGAGATCGGTCAGGAGCGAGGCGGGGGGGAAATCGCCCTCCGGGGTCGAGTGATTCGAGGTCGGCGCGGGTGACGGGGACGAAGGCATGAAGGCGACTCCGAGGCGGCCCGGACGTTCGACGCAAACCGTGAAAACGTCCGGACCTGGATCGATATCGTCTCGAACGGGTCGCGCGGTGGGGTGAACGCCCAACCCCCTCCCGGGGGACAGATCGGGGCCGATCGCGCGACGGTCGTGCAGGTTGTGTGGCGTGTATCCATTATACGCTCGTCGGCCCGCCCCGGGCCCCGGATTTCGGGCGAACGGCGCCCCCGGGCCGCCGATGTTGGAAGCAAGCCAACCCGCGCCAGTTTCGGCGGGGCCGCGGACACCGATCGGGGCAGGACCCCTCGGCCCGTGGCAACCGGGATGGCGCGATGGACGAGACCGCGACGGATGTCGCGGGTTCCGACAGGATGGTCCGGAAACGACGCGATCGCCACAGATCAAGTCGAAGCAAAGGCGGAGGAGTCGCCATGCGTCGAAGGTACGTACTGACCGCGCTCGGGGCGGCCTGCCTGGCCGCGACCGGATGCGCCGCCACGGCGAGGCAGGCCGCGAATGACTCGCGGCTCGGCTCTCCGCCGTGGACCGCCGGCTACAACGGCATGCTCACGGCGGGCAACAACGGCCAGGCCGGCGCCGACGCCGCGAATGGCTCGAAGCCATTCCGGCTGTTCGGCCGATCGAACCCGGCCCCCGACCTCGCGGCCGACCAGACGCCGCGCACGGGTCTGTTCTCGTGGATCGGCCGCAGGAATCAACCGACGCCCGGCGACCTCGCGTCGAAGGGCGAGAACGAACCCAAGGCCCCGGCCGGCAAGCGAGAAGTGATCCCCGTCTCCGACGTCGCGGCCGTGAACCCCCCGACCGGCCAGCCGGCCCCCTCGGGCGGCCGGATCCAGAACCCCTTCGCCCGGCTGGGTGCCAGGATGCGCGGCGAACAGGCCGAGATCCCCGCCGCGACCGTCGTCGAGCAGCCGGAAGTGGCCACCACGCAGGCCGGCGGCCCGATCCGCGGGATGGTCGCCCGCTGGAAGGAGCGGCAGGACCGCCGCGCCGCCGAGGCGGCGGCCATCGCCTCGCTCACCGGCCCCGGCCGCAACCCGCGCAGCTCGACCCAGCCGTTCCAGGGCGGCCCGGCCGTGCAGCCCGGCAACGTCCCCGGCGGCGTGCCGATCAATCAGCCCTGGGGCCGCCCGATGATGGCCCGCAACTACCGCGACCCGGCCCCGGCCTTCCGGACGACCGGCGCGGGCACGGCCGGCGAGATGCCCCCGGGCGAGAAGGTCCCGACCCTCCCCGTCGCGATCGAAGTCCCCGCACCCGGCACCGAGACCGCGCCGGCGACCGGCTCGCTCGCCTCGACCAACGGTTCGTCGGGCTCGCCCGCGACCCGAAAGTTCGACATCACGCCGACCTCGGCTCGCTCCGCCCAGGCGGAGGAACTCCGTCCGAAGCGGCTCGTCAGGGAGTGGCGTCCGACCCAGCCCGCGCCCGCCAACCCGCCCCGGATCGCGGCGGCCGAGTCGGCCCCGATCGACCGTCAGGCCGAGACGACGGCCGCGCCGGCGATGGCCCAGCCGCCGCTCCCCGAGCCGACCCTCCCCACCCCCGGGTCCGCCCCGGCACCGCCGCAGGTGAAGCCGAGGGCCGAGGTCGCCCCGCCCCCCGTCGAGCCGGATGTCCCCCCGACCCCTGTCGACGTCACGGCCGAGACCAGGGCCCCCGCCCCGGCAGCCCCCCCCGTCGAGGTCGCCCCGTCGCCCGTCGCCCCCGAAGTGAAGTCGCCCGAGCCGGCGAAACCCGAGCCCGCCAGGCCGGACGTCGCCAAGCCCGCCGCGGCCGAGCCTGCGAAATCGGCTCCGGCGGAGAATAAGCCCAAGGTGACGAAGCCGGACGCGCCGAAGGCCTCGGCCCCGGAGTCGCCGAAGGTGGAACCGAAGGCGGAACCGAAGGCGGACGCCCCGGCCGTCAAGCCGGAAGCGACCGCACCGGCCCAGCCCTCGCAGGTCCCGACGATCGACCTGGATCAGCCCCCCCTCCCCGACCTGCCGCCGATGGCGGCCCCGCCGCGTGAGGTCTCGATGGGCTCTCCGGTGGTCTCCCCCCTGCTCACCGGCCCCCGGCTCACCGACGTGACCGGCCCCGCCGCCCCCGCGACGCCCGGCCAGCCGAAGCCCTGATCGCCGGGACCGCATGAGACTGGATCCCACGCCGCCCCGATCGCCGCGCCCCCGCGCGACGATCGGGGCTTGCCGTCCGTCCCAGCCCGCCGCTCCCAGGACGGGCAACGCCCGCCTTCTGGGCGCATATCCGACGGGAGGGTAACCTTGGGACGCGCCAGGCCGGCCTGGGCTGGCCAGCCTCTCCTCTCCCACCCGCCCCAGGCTGAGGACCGTCCGGAATGAATCGCTGATGGTCGAGATCGTCGAGAGCAACGTCGTCGCATACCTGGCCGAGCGGGGAGTGATCCCCTCCGAGGCCGCCGAGAGCGGGGGAGTCCGGGCGAAGACGCTCGGCTGGGGCGTCTCCAACGTGGTGATCCGGGTCGAGCCCACGCCGGGACGCGGAGGGACCTTCGCGCCGCTGGTCGTGAAGCAGTCGAGGCCGAAGCTCCGCGTGGCGATGGAGTGGCTCAGCCGGGTCGACCGGATCTACGCCGAGATCGCGGCCCTCGAAGCCCTCGGCGGCGTGTTGCCCGAGGGGGCCGTCCCCCGCGTCGTCTTCTCGGACCGCGAGAATTTCCTCTTCGCGATGACCTCCGCCCCCGAGGACGCCGCCGTCTGGAAGGCGCAACTGCTCGACGGCAAGGCCGACACCGGCGTCGCCTCGAAGGCCGGCGCCCTGCTCGGCCGGATGCACAGCCGGCTCGATGCGAAGACCCACCCGGCGCTCCAGCCCGGCGGGGCGCTCGGCGACCTGGAGGTCTTCGACCAGCTCCGCATCGACCCCTTCTACCGGGTCGCCGCGCGGTCGCATCCCGAGGTCGCCCTGGCGCTCGAATCGCTCGGCGAGGAGTCGCTGAAGCCGACCATCAAGACCTTCGTCCACGCCGACTTCAGCCCCAAGAACCTCCTGGTGCACCGCGAGGGGGACGGCCTGACCGCCGTCGATTTCGAGACCTCGCACGCGGGCGACCCGGCGTTCGACCTGGGGTTCTTCCACTCGCACTTGCTGGCCAAGTCCCTCCGCGCCGCGAGGCAGGGGACGGATCCCACGGTGTTCTGGAACCTGACCCGCTCGGCCTGGCACGCCTACCACCACGAGGCCCGCGACGCCCAGTCCGACCCGACCCGGATCCGCCGCTCGATCCGCCACGCCGCCGGCTGCCTGATCGCCCGGGTCGACGGCAAGTCCCCGGTGGACTACCTCGACGCCCGCGCCCAGGTCACCGCCAGGCGATTCGCCGTCGAGATCCTCCGACTCCCCGCCGACCGCCCCCTCGACTGGGAATCGACCCTCGAACGCCTCGCCCAGAACTTGCAGTCCATGTAAGTCTGAAAATCCCATCATCGATTTTGGCCGGAGGCTCGGCCTTCCGAGCCCCCGGCCACGAGGGTTGCGGTCAATCGCCGTTCGAGGCCGTGCGGGTGGCCGAACTTGTGGTCGAGGAACCGCTGCTCTTGGCCTTGGCCCTCGCGCGGGCCCGGGCCCGGCTGGACGCGGTGGTGGCGCGAGAGGTCGGGGTGACGGAGTTCTGCGAAGCCATCGCGTTCGCATTCACGTTGGCGGCGTTCTGCGACGCGGCGTTGACGGTCTTGGTGCCCGACGTGTTCGCGTTGTGGTAGCCGTTCGCGAAGCCGCTGTTGAAGCCGCTGGCGTAGGCCTCGGCATACGCGTTCGCGGTGTTCATGTTATTCATATTGCTCATGGCATTCATGCCGTTGAGCCCGTTGTAGCCGTAGGGGCTGCTGTACCCCAGGGACATGTTCATCCCATTGACCGAGGACATGCCGTTGGTCATGGCATTCATGTTCGTGCCCATGCCCATGCCGTTCACGCCCATCGCGGACATGCCGTTCATGGATGACATGGAGCCCCCCTGGCACATCTGCCCCCCCATCGCCCCGGCGCTGGCCGACGAGGTTCCGGTCGAGAATGCGCCCCCTTGCGCCTGACCGAACCCGCCCCTGCCCCCACCACCGCCGCCGCCGCGAGGCCCCTGGGCCCGGACCTCGGCCGCGAGCGACAGACTGATCAACGACATCAGACCGACCGTCCCCAACACGCTGCGGATCTTCATCGTCTTCCCCTCCTCCTGGATGTGATCGGAGGTCGCCCCGGGGCCTCCACAGAGGAGAGCGTGGCGTCGATCGGAACCGAGCGCGCGGAATCCGGCGGCCCCAACCGGCATGGCCCGCCAGGGCTCGGTGACGCGCCAGTTGGGAGCCAGTCCGTGTGCCACTGGCCTCGACCATTTCAAGACGTTCCCCGACCGTCAGAACGGAGTGCCTGGCTTGCCGGGCCGGAATGGCGGCCTGGGGCCAGTCGGCGGGGCGAAGGGGTTCTTTGGCTTGCGATCGTTCGCGGCGGGAGGGGAGGTTTCCTCGGGTTCCGGGGTCGCCCCCGGGGAGGCTTCGGGCCGAAGGGGGAGTGAGTTCGACACGGGCACGAGGGCGTCGCCGTCGGCCAGCGTGGCGAGGTAGGAGAGGAACGGGCCGGGGTCGTCGGGGTGGAGCCCATCCGGGGGTGCAAGGTGGTCGAGCGGGCGTTCCTCGCCGGGCGGGGGGATCTCGATCGGGATCCGCACCGTCGCCTTCGTGGTCTGGATGACCCAGACCACATTGTCCGGAACTTTCGGGCCCGGATTGCCCCGGCAGACGGCGGAGAATCGGAGCGTCACGCCGTCGCGCCGGACGCGGCCGCTGGAGAGCGTCAGCCTCGGGCCGGCGACCGGCTTCGGGGCGACCGCCGGCGGGGGCGGTTCCCCAGCCGAGGCCGGGGGATCGACGGAGGCGGCCTCGGTGTCATCCTCGGGGCCGACCGCCGGGCCGCCGAGACTCGTGACGAGAACGCCGACGACCACGATCAGCGCCGCAGTGCCCCCCAGGGCGAGGTAGACGACGCGTGCGCGGGCGGCCGGGTCGGGGCCGGGTCGCCCTTCTCGCACCTCGGCCTCGCGGGCGGTCGAGGAGGTGTCGATGGCCAGGATCGGCGAGTCGGAGGGCAGCGGCGACGCCGGGGGCTCCTCGCGGCCGAGCCGAGGCAGCGGCGGGGCGGGCCGGCGTTCCGGACTCGGGGTCGTCGGGGCCTGCGGGGGCGGCGAGGCGGCACGCACCGGCGCGGGTGCCGGGGTCGGTGGCGGGGTGTCGACGTCGACGATCGGGACGACCTTGATCGGGGGCTCGCCGGGGATCCGGAACTCCCGGCCGCAGTGCTTGCAGCGCGCCTTCTGGCCGGCGAGCGCATCCTCGACCGTGTAGGACTTGCGGCAGCCGGGGCAGTCGAAGGCGATCGGCACGGCGGGGCTCCTCCGCGTCCATGCGGGGACGGCGAGGCGATACGGGTCGGGAGGGGCGTTCGGGGGACGCTGAGCGGGAATCTAGTTCGCATGTGGCGGCTTGGCAACCGGATTTCGCGGGAATCGGTCCGCTTGTTGATCGAAAGCAGCCGCGCGGGGAAACCGGCATCGAAGTGAGAACGGCGAGCGACGGGTCGGCAAACGTGACCTAGGATTCATTGGGCGGCCGAGGCGACAGATCATCCGGAGTCGCGAACAGCCCAGCCGGGGATGAGGAGACAGACTTCCATGAGAGCCCTCGTGATCGACGATTCCCGCGCCATGCGGAGCATCCTGAAGCAGACCCTCAAGAAGCTGAACTTCGAGGTCGACGAGGCCGGCCACGGCGGCGAGGGGCTGCGGCACCTCGAACAGAACGCCGCGCCCGAGGTCATCCTCGTCGACTGGAACATGCCGGAGATGAACGGCCTGGAGTTCGTGAAGGCGCTGCGGGCCCGCCCCGACCTGGGGAACGTGCCGGTGGTGATGGTCACGACCGAGACCGAGGTCGGGCGGATGAGCGAGGCGCTGGCCAGCGGCGCCAACGAGTACGTGATGAAGCCGTTCACGGCCGAGATCCTGGCCGAAAAGCTGGGCCACCTCGGGCTCCCGATGTCCTGCGGCTGACCGCGAGAGCGGCCGGCCGGCGCGACCCGCCGGCGGGGCGGGCGGATCCTTAACAAGCAGTTCTGGGCACGACGACGGCGGCGCGCCGGGCGCCGACCCGTTCCGGGGCGTCGCGGCGTGGATGCCCCCATCGCGGGGGTCGCGGGCAACGAGACAGGAGGCGGGTCCATGACAGGGCCGAGTGCGAATCCGATCCGAGTCATGATCATCGACGACTCCGTGGTCGTGCGGAGGCTGGTCTCGACCACGCTCGACGCCGACCCCGAGATCAAGGTCGTGGCGACGGCCAGCAACGGCCGGCAGGGGCTCCAGAGGATCGTGCAGGCGGAGCCCGATCTGGTGATCCTCGACGTCGAGATGCCCGAACTCGGCGGCCTCGAGACCCTGGTCGAGATCCGCCGGGAGTATCCCAGGCTGCCCGTGATCATGTTCAGCTCGCTGACCCGACGGGGCGCGGCCGCCACGCTCGATGCGCCTCTCCCTCGGGGCGAGCGACTATGTGACCAAGCCCTCGGCGAACCCGGTCCCCGGCGAACTGAACGCGGGGGTCTGGGAGAGCCTGGTGGCCAAGATCAAGCTGTTCTGCCGCCGGCCGAACCGGCCGGAACCGGCAACGCCCCCGACCCGACCCGCGCGGCCGATCCCGGCTCCCCCCCCGGGGGTTCCCGGCCGGGGGCACGTCGAGGGGTGCCGAGCTGATCGTGATCGCGGCGTCGACGGGGGGCCCCAACGCCCTGACCCAGGTCATCTCGGCCCTGCCGGCGGACCTCGGTGCGCCCGTGCTGATCGTCCAGCACATGCCCCCGGTGTTCACCGGCCTGCTCGCCGAGCGTCTCGACGCGAGGTCGCCGCTGGAGATCCGCGAGGCCTCCCACGGCGAGCCCATCCGGGCCGGCCAGGCGAGGATCGCGCCCGGGGGACTTCCACATCGCCGTCGCCCGACGCCTGGGGGAACTCCAGGTCGAGCTGAACCAGGGCCCCCAGGAGAATTCCTGCCGCCCCGCCGCCGACGTCCTGTTCCGTACCGCGGCCGACGCCTACGGGCCGTCGGTCCTCGGGGTCGTGATGACCGGCATGGGCCAGGACGGGCTCAAGGGGAGCACCGCCATCCGCGAGCGCGGCGGGGTGATCCTCGCCCAGGACGAGGCGTCGAGCGTCGTCTGGGGGATGCCCGGATACGTGGCCAACGCCGGGCTCGCCGAGCGGGTCCTGCCGCTCGACTCGCTGGCCTCGGCCATCGTGGCCCGGACCCGGGCGTCGCGGCCACGGTCCGCCGCCATTCGCCCGGCCTGAACCGACCGGGCCCCATCGGACCGACCCGCGCGGCGACGCGCCCCGTCCCCCCTTGAGGGATCCATGCCATGGCCCTGAGCCGCGTCGACTTCGACTTCATCAAGCTCTTCCTGCTGGAGCGGACCGCGATCCTCCTCGAGGACGACAAGGACTACTTCGTCGACGTGAGGCTAGGCGCCCTGGCCAAGCGGGAGGGGCTCAAGGACGTGCACGAGCTGCTCCGGCACGTCCGGGCCCATCCGGACCGCTACGCCGAGCGCGTCATCAACGCGATGATCGTGAACGAGACCTCCTTCTTCCGCGATCACCACGCCTTCGAATCGCTCCGGCTGGACCTGCTGCCCCGGCTCATCGAGCGGCGGTCGTCGACGAATCGCCTGAGGATCTGGTGCGCCGCCTGCTCCAGCGGCCAGGAGCCCTACACCGTGGCGATGACTTTGCGGGAGTACTTCCCCGAACTGCGAAGCTGGGACCTTCACATCCTGGCCACCGACATCTCGCCCGAGATGGTGGCCAGGACGCGACAGGGGAAGTTCTCCCAGCTGGAGATCAACAAGGGGCTGCCGGCGTCGCTGCTGGTCAAGTACTTCGAGAGGAACGGGCTGGAGTGGACCGCCCGGCCGGAACTCAGCCAGCTCCTGGACTGCCGGGTGCTCAACCTCGCGGGGGAGTGGTCGATCCACGAGCAGTTCGACCTGATCCTGGTCCGGAACGTCCTGATGTACTTCACGCCGGCCACCAAGCAGATGGTGCTGGGGCGAGTGCGTCAGCGTCTGGCGCCCGACGGCTACCTGCTGCTCGGCAGCGCGGAGACCCCGCTCACCCTGGGCCCCTCGCTCAACTACATCCGGCTGGACCGCGCGTGCGCCTACTCGCCGACGCCGCGGACCCTGGATCGGCACCGGGCCGGCGCGCCCCCGCCGAATCGCTGCTGCCGCATTGACCCGACCTCCATCAACCGGCGCCCTGGACGCCTTCGGTACCGAAGAGGCCCACCATGTCGACCATGACCATCCAAGCGCTTCAGCCCTCCGTCGAGACGATCTGGTCCACCATGCTGGGGATCGAGATCAGCCCCCTGGAGGAAGGTCTCTACCTCCCCTCCGAGACCACCATGACCGCCTGCGTCCAGATCACGGGCGCGTGGCTCGGGGCGGTCATGGTCGAGTGCCCGATCGAGATGGCCCAGCGGGTCGCCTCGATCATGTTCGGGATGCCCGAGGACGAGCTCGACCCCAACATGCTCCAGGACGCCATGGGCGAGGTCGCCAACATGGTCGGCGGCGGCTACAAGTCGCTCCTGCCCGAGCCATCGAATCTCTCGCTCCCCGCCGTGACCGAGGGCAAGGACTACGCCTTCCGCGTCCTCGACAGCATGGAGATCTCCCGGATCGCCTTCCGCTGCGAGGAATTCACCTTCTCGATCGCCATCGTCGAGCGGAAGAAGTGACCGGGCCCAGGGGCTGAGGGTCGGCGGGGCGGGCCGGCGGCCTCGGCCCCGCCCCCGATCGTCCCCGCCTCGACCGCCATGCCGGAGACCGTCATGTCGTCCGCCTTCATCGAGCGACGCATCCGCGCGCAGGATTTCTCCCGACGCCCCGAGCGGCGCCGCCGGGACGAGTTGATCCGGGGCCTCGTCGTGGAGCGGGCCCCGGCGACGCCCCGGCAGGGGCAGGTCTGCGGGCAGGCCTACTTCCTGCTCCGCCTGTTCGTCGAGGCCAGGCGCAACGGCCTGCTCCTCTGTAACGACGTCGGCATCCTCACCGTCCTCGACCCCGACACCGTCCGGGGCGCCGACATCGCCTATTACCCCCCCGGGCGCATGCCCGGCGGGCGCCTGCCGTCGACCGGCTTCCTCGAGATCCCGCCCGAGCTGGTGGTCGACGTCCGTACCACCGAGACCCGCTGGGCCGACGAGTTCGCCAGGGCCGTCGAGTTCCTGAACTGCGGCGTCTCGACCGTCGTCGTGCTCGACGTCGCCACCGCCTCCGCCCAGCTCTACCGCCAGGACGAACCCGTGCGGATCTTGCAGGCGACGGACGAACTCTCGCTCCCCGGCGACCTCGAAGGATTCCACGCACGCGTCGGCCGGTTCTTCGATTAGAGCGATTTCCTTTTGATTTTGGCGGTTGACTGGGATATCCCTGGGTGTCAGGAGGACACCGGGGATGAAGGCCTATTCGATGGACCTGAGGGAGCGCGTGGTCGCCGCCTGCGAGGCGGGCGAATTGACCAGGGAGGAGATCGCCGGGCGGTTCTCGGTGAGCGTCTCCTGGATCCGCGCGCTGATGAAGCGGTGGCGCGAGGCCGGCACGATCGAGCCCAGGCCCCGGGGCGGGGGCAGGGTGCGTGCCTTCGACGCCGAGGCCGACGCTCGGCTCCGCCAGGCCGTCCGAGACGACTCCGACGCCACCCTCGAGCAACTCGCCGCGGCCGCCGGCGTCGCCTGCGGCCCCACGGTCGTGTTCCGGGCCCTGAAACGCCTGGGCATCACGCGTAAAAAAAGTCGCGGCGGGCGGCCGAGCAGGACCGTCCCGAGCTGAAGGAGCAGCGGCGGGCCTGGCGCGAGGAGTTCGCCGGGGTCGACCCGTCGCGGCTGGTCTTCCTCGACGAGACCGGCTGCACCACCGCCATGGACCGGACCCACGGCCGGGCCCCCAGCGGCGTGCGGGTGGACGGCCCGGTGCCGCACGGACACTGGAAGGTCATCACCCTCACCGCCGCCGTGAGGCTGGGGGGCGTCCCCCAGCCCGCCTGCCTGGCCACAGACGGCGCCACCAACTCGGCCTGCTTCGAGACCTACATCGGCGACTGCCTGGCCCCGACCCTGCGGACGGGCGACATCGTGGTGATGGACAACCTCTCCTGCCACAAGTCGCCCGAGGTGCGTCGCCTGATCGAAGCGGCCGGCGCCCAGGTCCGCTACCTGCCCCCCTACAGCCCCGACCTCAACCCGATCGAGCCGCTGTTCTCGAAGTTCAAGGCGATCCTCCGCGAGCTGGCGGTCCGGACGGTCCCCGATCTCTTCGGCGCCATGGGCGACGCCCTCCGCCGGATCACCCCGCAGGACATCGCCGGCTGGTTCCGCCATAGCGGCTACACCGCCACAGAGTCAACCGCCAGACTCATAGGGAAATCGCTCTAGAGCACGGCTTCCCCACCGCGATCGGGCGTCGTATCCTTCCCGATAGACAGACGATCCACCCGCGACCGGACGGGGATACACCGATGGCCACCGCTTACGAAACGCCCTTGATGACCGCCGAGGAATTCGCCGCGCGGCCAACCGACGGACCTCATGAAGAGCTGGAATGCGGGAGGATCGTCATTTCACCACCGCCTGGTTCGCGTCACGGCTTCGTTTGCGGTCGTGCCACGCTTCTCCTCGGGCTTTTGGCCGAGGGGCGAGGGAATGGCTACGTCGTGTGCAACGACGCCGGCGTCGTTACCACGCGAAATCCCGACACCGTCCGGGGGATGGACGTCGCCTTCTACCCGCTGGACCGGCTCCACGGCGGCAAGTTCGTCGAGCGGAGTTACCATCCGAACCCGCCGGAGCTGGTCGTCGAGGTCAAGTCTCCCGGCGACCGCTGGTCCGCCGTCATGACCAAGGTCGGCGAATACCTGGGTTGCGGCGTCTCGACCGTCGTGGTGCTCGACCCCGGGTGTCAGTCCGCCCAGGTCTATACCGAGGACGAGCCCGTCCGACTCCTCACGGCCGAGGATGACCTCACGCTCGGCGGTTCGCTCGACGGTTTCCGCGAGAAGGTCGGCCGGTTCTTCGAGTGATCTGGAGTGCGGGAGCGGAACTGCCGCTTTCCTGCGTACGGGGCGAGGCCGGTCGCGTGGCGGGTGTCCGATTGCCGAGCCTTGTCGTCTCCGCCCTTCTCATCTGCCCAGAAAGTGCTAGCTCCGCTCCCGCCCTCCAAAGGGGTTTCTTCTCGGGGGTGGAGGCTTTAGACTGGTCGCAAGTGGTGGTTCGGTTCGAGGTTGGCGCGAAGGCGGTGGGCGACATGGCGACGGCGGCCGAGGGGCGGCGGGCGATCCTTCTGAGGGCGGCGGACAACGTGGCGGTCGCATCGCGGCCGATCCCCAAGGGGTTCCACCTCGAACTCGACGCAGGGCCGCTCGAAGTGCTGGAGCCGATCGGGCTGGGGCACAAGGTCGCCGTGGTCGACATCCCCGCTGGCGCCCCCGTCCGCAAGTACGGACAGATCATCGGGTTCGCTTCGCAGGGGATCCCGGCCGGATCACTGGTCCACGTCCACAACATCAACGCCGACCTCTTCGACCGCGACTACGCCTACGCCTCCGAGTTGCCCGAGGTCCCCGCGCCGAAGTCCGCCCGGACCTTCATGGGCTACCTCCGGCCCGACGGCCGCGTCGGCACACGCAACTACATCGCGGTCATCAGCACCGTGAACTGCTCCTCCAGCGTCTCCCGGCTCATCGCCGACCGCTTCCGCGACGGAGCCTGGAAGTCCGAGTTCCCGAACATCGACGGCGTCTTCGCCATCACCCACAAGGGGGGCTGCGGCCTGCCGTTCGACGGCCCCGACCACCGGCAGCTCGAAAAAGTCCTCGCCGGCTTCGCCAACCACCCGAACGTCGCGGCCTACGTCGTGGTCGGGCTCGGCTGCGAGGTCAGCTTCGCGCAGCATTTCATCGAGACGCAGGACCTCACGGTCCTGGGATCCGCCGGGTCGTGCCCGCCGTCGGGGAGCCGGCCGAGGCCGAGGATGATCAACATCCAGGAATCGGGCGGGATCTCGAAGACGATCGAGGCGGCGGCCGAGGCGGTGAGGTCGCTGATGCCCGAGGCCAACTCCTGGGTCCGGACCGAGCAGCCCGCCTCGAAGATCGTGCTGGCGATGGAGTGCGGCGGGTCGGACGGCAACTCGGGCGTCACGGCCAACCCCGCTTTGGGCGTCGCCGCCGACATGCTGATCGGCCAGGGGGGGATCGCGGTCCTCGGCGAGACGACCGAGATCTATGGCGCGGAGCACATGCTGACCCGACGCGCCGTGAGCCGCGAGGTCGGCGAGAAGCTGGTCGAGAAGATCAAGTGGTGGGAGTGGTACACGGGGATCTTCGGGGCCGAGATCAACAACAACCCCTCGCCGGGCAACAAGGCCGGCGGGCTGACGACCATCTACGAGAAGTCGCTGGGCGCGCTGGCCAAGGCGGGCTCGACGCCGCTGGTGGACGTGGTCGGCTACGCCGAGAAGCTGGAGACGCCCGGCCTGATCTTCATGGACACCCCGGGCTATGACCCGCCCTGCACCACCGGGCTGATCGCGGGCGGGGCGAACGTCCTGGTGTTCACGACCGGACGGGGCAGCGTGCTCGGGCTCAAGCCGACCCCTTGCATCAAGGTGTCGACCAACACCCCGATGTACGACCGGATGGTCGACGACATGGACCTGAACGCCGGCACCGTGCTCGAAGGCGAGAGCGTCGAAGAGGCCGGCGAGCGGATCTTCGAGCGGATCCTGGACGTCGCCAGCGGCAAGCCGACCCGGAGCGAACGCCAGGGGGTCGGCGAGGAGGAGTTCGCCCCTTGGCACATCGGCCCGACCCTCTGAGCCTGAAGCCGAAGGCGAACCCCCGGCCCATCACGACCGCGCCCGTCGCGGTGGCCCCCGCACGTCCGAAGGTCGCCTTCTGGGCCGGGATGGCCGCGCTGGCGATGCTCCAGGCGGCCTGGCTCTACTGGTTCCTCCGCGAGCCGCTGCCCAACGCGAAGAACGCCGGCGGCGCCCTGCAGCGCTGGCTGTTCCTCGGCCGGGCGTTCCCCCACGTCATCCCCGACGTCACCTTCGCGCAGTCGCACCTCGGCGGGGCCCTCGACCACCTCAGCCACGTCGAGAACCTGCCCCAGCGCATCCCGATCGTCCTGGCCGGATTGCTGATCGGCGGATCGGCCATGGCCCTGGGCCGGCTGCTGTTGCGACGACTCGGGCTGCTTGACTCGATGACCCGCCTGGAACGCGCGGCGATCGGGTTCGCGGTGGGGACCTCGGCATTGGGGGCATTGACGTTAGTTTTTGGTAGATTGGGACTTCTAACGCCCTGGGCATCGCGATCGGGATTGTTCGCGTTGATTCTCCTTGAGACGGTGACGTCACGCCTGGTGTGCGGAAGCTGGCTTCCGCCCTGGCGCGGCGGGGGCTTGCTCCCGGGAGACCAGAACCCGCCGATCGGGAACGCTTCGATCGTGCACGCGGAGCAAGCTCCGCGGGAACAGAGCGGGAGCCAGCTTCCGCACTCCGGGTGGTCATCCGGGCGATGGCTCGCGCTCATTGCCATCACGGGGCCGGTGGTGGTGCTGATGGCGCTGGCGGCGATGCTGCCGACGCCGGATTTCGACGCGATCGAGTACCACCTCCAGGGGCCGAAGGAGTATTACCTCAACGGCCGGATCGCCTTCCTTCCGCATAATGTTTATACGAGCATGCCGTTCGCCGTGGAGATGCTCCACCTGCTCGGCATGGAGGTGCTGGACGACTGGTTCCTGGGGGCCCTGGCCGGGCAACTGCTCGTGGCGGGCTTCGCGGTGGCGACGGCGGCGGTGGTGGTCGCCTGCCTGCTGCGCTGGGGGTCGTCGAGGGCGGCGTGGTTCGGGGCGGTGGCCTACCTGACGACCCCCTGGGTCTATCGGCTCGGGGCGATCCCCTATGTCGAGGGGCCGCTCTGCCTCTATCACGCGGGGCTGGTCTGGGGCGGTCTGCTGGCCTGGGATACGGTCGGGAAAGAGCGGCCGAGGTTCTGGGGTCTGACCGGATTGCTCGCGGGCGGGGCGATGGCGATCAAATACCCCGCGCTCCTGACAGCGGTCGTCCCCCTCGGACTGGTCGCCGTGGCCGCGACGGTCCGGTCCCGTTGCCTCCGGCCGCTGCTGGCGTTCGGGATCGGCTCGGCGCTGATGGTCTCGCCCTGGCTGATCAAGAACGCGATCGACACGGGCAACCCCGTCTATCCCCTGGCCTACAAGGTCTTCGGCGGGACGAACTGGACGCCGGAGCAGGACGCGAAGTGGTCGAACGGCCACGCGTCGTCGCTCCAGGGGAAGCAGCCGATCACGCTCGCCGCGTTCTGGACGTCGGTCGTGGACGTGGCCGGGCGGTCGGACTGGCAGACGTCGCTGTTCACCGCGCTGGCGCCCCTGGCCCTGCTCCGCAAGGGGTCGCGGCGGTTCGCCCTGGTGCTCTGGGCCTACGCGGCCTTCCTGTTCCTGTCGTGGTGGTTCTTCACCCACCGGCTCGACCGGTTCTGGCTGGGCCTTCTGCCGGTCCTCGCCATGCTCGCCGGGCTGGGGGCCGACTGGGACGACTCGCGCACCTGGAGATCCCTCCTGGGCGTGGTCCTGTTCCTGTCGATCCTCACCAACATCTCGTACATGACCACGGCCCTCTGCGGCTACAACGAGTGGACCGGCAGCCTGCCGTCCGTCCGCCGCTCCTTGCCCGAGGCCCTCAACCCCGCCCTGATGCGCCTCGACCGCGACCTGCCGCCCGGCGCCAAACCCCTGCTCGTCGGCCAGGCGGCCGTGTTCCACCTGCGCCGGCCGGTCCTCTACAACACGGTCTTCAACGTGGAGACCATCGAGACGCTCACGAAAGGCAAGTCGCCCGAGCAGGTCCGCCAGGGCCTCAGGGACCTGGGCGTGACCCACGTCTACGTCGACTGGCACGAGATCGACCGCTACAAGTCGCCCGGCAATTACGGCTTCTCCGAGCACGTCAACAAGGCGCTCTTCGAGTCGCTCGTCAACGACAAGATCCTCTCCTCGCCCGAGCGCTGGGGCCCGGAGCAGGAGATCTATCAGGTGCTGTAGGGTCCTCTATTACGGACCTTACAGTGGCTTGCCCCGTGTCCCGAGCCAGTTCGTGAAGGCCTCGCGTCCGGTCAGGCTGGCCGCGAGGTCGAGGATGACCCGCTCCTGCTCGTCGACGCCGGCAGCGATCTCGTGGCCGTTGAGGACGAGGAAGGTTTCCATCGCCGCGTGGCCGATTCGCTTGTTGCCGTCCACGAAGGCGTGATTCTTGATGAGCGAAAACCCGAGGGCGGCCGCTTTCTCGGCGAGGCTGGGGTAGAGCGGCTCCCCGGCGAAGCTTGCCTGAGGCTGGGCCGCGGCCGATTCCAGGATCCCCGGATCGCGCAACCCCGGGCTGCCGCCAGACTGCTCGATCACCAGACGGTGCAATTCCAGGATCTCATCGACCGTGAGGTAGCGCATCGGCTCATGCCAGCCGCTTGTAGAGTTCGGCGTTCTTCTTCAGGACATACTCCGCGGCTGCGGCAAAGCTGGGTGCGGGTCGGGCCAGCGATTCCGACACGGTCCGTTCCAGGAACTCTTGCGGAGTGAGGCCGGCTTCCCGGGCACGTTCCTCCAGGATGCATGATTGGTCGTCGCTGAACCGGATCGTGTACTGGCTCATGGGACCTCGTCGGGTCGGCGATTGCGGCCCAATCCTTGTGAATCCCTTGGTCCGCAATAGCGGCCCCTACTGGGCCAATTCTTTCAGCTTGCGCAGGAGGGTCAAGGCCTGGGCGTGATCCAGGGCGGCGAGGTCGACGGCGCGGAGTTCAGCGACCATCGGGTCGGGCAAGGCGGCGAAGAGGCTGTTCTGGAGGGCACGGGCGGACTTGACCCTGGGCAAGGCGGCGGGTTTCGACTCGGGTGGAGAGCCCGGGGCGGCCCCCGTGGTGTCGGCCGGGGCGTGGTGCTGGCGTTCGAGATAGGCGAGGATCTCGCGCGAGCGGTCGAGGACCGGGGCGGGGACGCCGGCGAGCCGAGCGACGTGGATGCCGTAGGACTGGTCCGCGCCCCCGGGGAGGATCTGGTGCAGGAAGACGATCTCGCCGTCGTGCTCGCGGACGGCCACGTTGGCGTTCCGAAGCCGGGGCCTGGTCTTCTCGAGCTCGACCAGCTCGTGGTAGTGGGTGGCGAAGAGGGTCCGGGCCCCGACGTTGTCGTGGATGTGCTCGGTGATCGCCCAGGCGAGCGAGACGCCGTCGAAGGTGCTGGTGCCCCGGCCGATCTCGTCGAGGATCACCAGGCTCCTCGGCGTGGCGTTGTTGAGGATGTTGGCCGTCTCGGTCATCTCGACCATGAACGTGCTCTGGCCCCGGCTGAGTTCGTCGGTGGCCCCGACCCGGGCGAACAGCCGATCCACGACGCCGATCCTCGCCCGCCTCGCCGGCACGAACGAGCCCATCTGGGCCAGGACCGACATGAGCGCGACCTGGCGGATGTACGTGCTCTTGCCGGCCATGTTCGGGCCGGTGATGAGCACGACGAGTCCCTGGTCGGGGCCGTCGCCGAGCCGGGTATCGTTGGGCACGAAGTCGCCGGCGGGCATGAGCGCGTCGAGCACCGGGTGCCGGCCGGCCTCGATCTCCAGGACGGGCTCGGCGACGATCTCGGGCTTCACGTAATTCTGTCGCGCAGCCAGCTCGGCCAGGCCGCCGAGCAAATCGAGCTGGGCCAGCACCGAGCCCGCCTGGATCAGGCGGGGGGCCTCGGCCGAGACGCGGTCGCGGAGGGTCGTGAACAGCTCGTATTCCAGCTCGCAGGCGCGGTCCTCGGCGCGGAGGACTTTATCCTCATATTCTTTCAACTCGGGCGTGATGTAACGCTCGGCGTTCTTGACGGTCTGCTTGCGGATGTAGTCCGCCGGGACCCGGGCCCCCTGCGAGTGGGTGATCTCGATGTAGTAGCCGAAGACCTTGTTGAACCCGACCTTGAGGTTATTGATCCCCGTCCGCCGCACCTGCTCGGCCTGGAACTTCGCGATCCAGGACTTGCCCCCCTTGGCGATCTCGCGGAGTTCGTCGAGCTGCGGGTGATAGCCGTCCCGGATCAGGCCGCCTTCCTTGAGGGCCAGCGGCGGGTCGTCGACGAGGGCGGCGTCGATCGACTCGCGGACCTCGGGGCAGAGTTCGAGCAGGCCCTCCAGCTCGTTGAGGAGCTTCGACGGCCGCGAGGTGAGCCGGGCCTTGATCCGGGGCAGGAGCGCGAGGGTCCGGGCCAGGCCGACGAGGTCGCGGGGGGTGGCGCGGCCGGTCCCGACGCGGGCGGCGAGGCGTTCGAGGTCGTTGGCCTGGCCGAGCGAGGCGCGGATATCGCTGCGCAGGCCGGCGTCGCGGAGCAGCTCGCCGACCGCCTCGTGCCGTTCGGCGATCTTCGACGGGTCGGTCAAGGGCGAGGTCAGCCAGTCGGCCAGGAGCCGGGCGCCCATCGGGGTGACTGTGCGGTCGATGACCTGGAGCAAGGACCCGTCGCGCTTGCCTTCGCGGAGGGTCCGGGTCAGTTCCAGGCTGCGGCGGGTCATCTCGTCGAGGGCGAGGACCGATTCGCGGTGGTAGGGCGTGATCCGGTGCAGGTGGCCGAGGGTGGTCTTCTGGGTCTCGCGGAGGTAGGCGAGCAGCGCCCCGGCCGCGAAGACGCCCGGCGAATCGTCGTCGATCCCGAAGCCGCCGAGGGTCTTCGTCTGGAAATGGTCGAAGAGCACGTTGCGCGACTGCTCACCGACGAAGTCCCAGGAGGGCCGCGAGGTGACCACCGTCGAGCGGATGACCGCCCGGAGGCCCTTCACCCAGGGCGTATCCAGGGCCGTTTCGGAGACGAGCACCTCGGCGGGGCTCAACCGGGCGAGTTCGTCGACCAGCTCCAGCCTGGCCACCGTGGTCAGCGAGAACCGGCCGGTCGACAGCTCGACCCAGGCGAGGCCGAGCTTGCCTTTGACCTCGACCACGGCCGCGAGGTAGTTGGCGGAGCGGGGATCGAGCAGGCCGTCGTCGGTGAGTGTGCCCGGGGTGACGACGCGGACGACCTCGCGCTTGACGAGCCCCTTGGCGAGCTTGGGGTCCTCGACCTGCTCGCAGACGGCCGCCCTCTGGCCGCACTGGACGAGCTTGGCGAGGTAGGAATCGAGCGCGGGGTGGGGGAACCCGGCCATGGGGATGGCGTTGGGCCCCTTGTCTCGGGTGGTGAGGGTGAGCCCGAGGAGTTCGCTGGCCCGCTCGGCGTCGTCGCCGAAGAGTTCGTAGAAATCCCCCATCCGGAACAGGAGCAGGGCGTCCGGGTCGCGCGCCTTGAGTTCCCGGTACTGCTGCATCATCGGCGTGGCGGCCGGATCGCTGCTCATGCCCACACTCGCCGGGTCTATGGAAGATGGACATCTTCCGGGAGGATCGAGGAAGGGTACCCAAAGGCGCTGGGCGAGCATCTCCCGATGCCGCCCCACCTTCGAGGCCGTATGCCAGGAAATCGGGTCTGTCGCCCCGCCGACAATAGCGCCCGGGGTAAGATGTGCCCGTCGACGGATCGGGAGATCCGGTTAGGCGGCTTCCTTCGGCGGATGGTGGGGCGGGATCAGGAGATCGCGCCCGGCGCGATCGCTTGGGAGGCCGTTGTTGACGTCGACCGGACTGGAGACCGGGGAGGGCGGTCCCCTTCGATCTCGTTGGGGCGGGGTCTGGAGACCCTCGCCCAGCGCCGGGGCACGAGGCGGCCGGGCGATCACTTTCAGGTGCGGCGCAGCGACGATCGGATGGCGAAGGCGTAAGGCCCTTTCCATCCGATTGGCGTTTCGATTGGTGCCGGCTTCGAGGCCGGGATCAGAACTTGTCGAGGGCCTGCTGCTCCTCGCCGTAGATCTCGAAGACCTGGTCGAGGCGGGTGATCCGGAAGACCTCGAGCAGTTCGGGGTGGATGCAGCAGAGCTTGAGCTTGCCCTTGACGGCGCCCACCTTCTTCTTGAGGTTGATGAGCTTGCCGAGGGCGGCGGAGGACAGGTACTGGACGTTGCCGAAGTTCAGCAGAAGCTGCTTGTGGCCTTCGTCTTCCACCAGGCTGTAGAGCTGGTCGCCCACCTCCTGGATGTTCTCCTCCGTCACGATCTTCGTGTCAACGAAGCTGACGACCGTGACCCCGTCAACGTTCTCGAGGCGGAGGTGACGGCGAGGGGCTTGCGACATCGGGCAGACTCCTGTCCTGAATCGGAACCGCGTGGCGTCGCGGTGAGGGGACGCGTGGGATCTCGCCGGTCCCGACGAGCCAGCCTCTCGGGGGGCGTTGCCGTGGTGCACGAACCGAACATCCCGAGCAAGGCGGTACGATACAGAGTTACCAGAACTCGCCCAGGAATCAAGGCCTGACCGATGCTTCTATCCGGTCCCGGGTTGAGTCCATCCCGGGGTGCGCCCCCGGCCCTTAACAGACTCGTTCCCGCCGACCCCGGCCGTTCAGTAGCGGGGGGCGGGCGGGGCGACCGGCTCGAACCGCTGATTGCGGAGGAAGGCCTCGTCCGGCCGGGTGTCGTCGAGCCGCTTGCCGTCGGCCACCCAGCGCCCCTTGCGGAACTCGAACAGGGCCGTGGCATGCTGGCGGGCGACGACCGGCGCCGGGGCGGGCAGGTCCTCTTCGAAGAGCAGGTCCGTTCCCGTCTCGAACATCGCGTGGTCGTCGTCGAAGGCCGAAGGCTCGGCCGTGACGTCGAAGTGGACGCCGACCAGGGCCAGGAGCCCCCGGCTCTTGCGGTCGCGGGCCCAGTGGATGTCGTCGTGCCAGCGGGCGTCCTCCCAGCGGAGCCGCTCGGCCGGGTTGGAACGCCCCAGGGCGCCCAGGAACCGGGCTTCCAGCCACTCGCGCTGCTGCTTGAAGAGGGTCCGCGCGTGGTCGACGTGCATCTCCTCGATCAGCAGACGCACCGGGCGCCGGATCACCCACCAGGCCGCCAGGAAGCAGCCGGGAAGCAGGACTCCCCAGATGAGGTAGCTCATGGCTCGGGCCTCGGCCTCGCGGTTTGCTGTCGGGTGGGATGGACGATCTTCGATTCTAAGACGGTGCGGACGGGCATAGCAAGGCGCTGACAGCGATGTTGCCGTCGATGTCAACCCCAAGTTCATTCGGGTCCGCGTGCTGACAGTTTCGGCCGGAGGACCGGCCCGTCTTGACCGAGGTTCGCCGGACCATGCCGATCCGATTCGGTTCGCACATGTCGATCGCGGGGGGCTACGAAAAGGCGGTCCACGCCGCGAGTTCCGTCGGTTTCGAGGGCGTCCAACTCTTCACGAAGAACAACAATCAGTGGCGCGCCGCCGCCCTGACCGACACACACATCAGGGCCTTCCGGGACGCCCTGATCGCTACCGGCGTCGCCGACCCCGTGGCCCACAATTCTTACCTGATCAATCTCGCCAGTCCCGATGACGAACTCTGGAACAAGTCGATCGACGCCATGGTCGTGGAGGTCGAGAGGGCCCAGGCCCTCGGCGTCTACGACCTCGTCGCGCACCCGGGTGCCCACACCGGCGCAGGCGAGGAGGCGGGCCTCCGGCGGATCGCCGAGGGGCTGGACATCATCCACGACCGGACCCGGGGGGCGACGGTCACGATCGACCTGGAGACCACCGCCGGCCAGGGCTCGTGCCTGGGGCATCGGTTCGAGCACCTGCGGGCGATCCTCGATCGGGTCAAGGAGCCCGAGCGGCTCGGCGTGTGCGTGGATACCTGCCACATTTTCGCGGCGGGGTATTCCTTGGGCACCAAACCGGAGTACGATGAGACGATTCGGGCCCTCGAATCGGCCGTCGGGCTCCACCTCGTCCGGGTCTGGCACCTCAACGACAGCGTCAAGGATCTGGGCAGCCGCGTCGACCGCCACGCCGGAATCGGCAAGGGCAAGCTCGGCCTCGAACCCTTCCGCTTCCTCGTCAACGACCCCAGATTCCAGGACGCCCGGATGATCCTCGAGACCCCCAAGGGGACCGAGGACGGTGAGGACCTCGACGCCATCAACCTCCGCACCCTGCGCGGGCTGATCGAAGGGACACCCAGGAAGAAGACCAGAAAATCGGCATGAATCGAGCAGGAAGCAGCCTGCCGTCGGGGTAGACCACCTCACCGTTTGGGGCTGGTTCGTGAGCCACTGGCGATGCCAGTGCGACATGAAGGAAGGCCCGCGGGAACCGCCCGAGGTCTGCCCCGAGGCCGCGGTTTACCCCCGGCACTGGCAAAGCCAGTGGCACCCGAACTGGCCCCAAGCAGGTCGGCACGAACCGCTGGCATGCGAGTTCCGAGGGATCTGGCAGGATTTGACGGGCACCATCGAGATTGACTGACTGACCGGCGAACGCCTTCCGTCCGACACGACTACGCCGCGCGGTCGGGATGGCCTGGATTCTGGAGGCGCGGTGGATCATGGGTAATGCGAAGTCCAACGGAAATGGCCACGGCCATGTCCCCGTCCTCCCGATGCCGAGCACGGCCCGGAAGCCTTCCTGCGCGGTCGACCCCAGCATCTTCATCAACCGCGAGCTGAGCTGGCTGGAGTTCGACGAGCGGGTCCTCGAAGAAGCCCGCGACCCCTCGGTCCCCCTGCTGGAACGGCTCCGGTTCCTGGCGATCACCAGCTCGAACCTGGACGAGTTCTTCGAGGTCCGCGTGGCCGGGCTCCAGGCCCAGCTCTACGACAACCTCGAGCCCCAGGACCTGCCCCCCGACGGCATGGGCCCCCTGGCGCAGCTCACCGAACTCAGCCGCCGCGCCCACGACTTCGTCAACCGCCAGTACGAGGCCTGGCACGGCGAGGTCCGCCCCCAGCTCGCCCGGCATGGGATCCTCCTCTGCGAGCACGAAGACCTGACCGCCGAGCAGGTCGCCTACCTCGACCAGTACTTCAATAACCAGGTCTACCCCGTCCTGACCCCCCTGGCGATCGACCCGGCGCACCCGTTCCCGCACCTGCACAACAAGAGCCTCAACCTCATCTTGCGGATCGAGACCGTCGGCCAGGACCCGCCCCGGCAGCTCTACGCCGTCCTCCAGGTGCCGTCGGTCCTCAACCGCCTCGTCCCCCTGCCGGACGCCGGGGACAACAAGCGACGGTTCATCCTGCTGGAGAAGGTGATCGGCCCGAGGCTCGACGCCCTCTTTGGCGGCTTCAAGGTGGCCGCGCGGGTGCCGTTCCGCGTGACCCGCAACAGCGACCTCACGATCCAGGAGACCGAGGTCAAGAGCAGCCTGCTCTCCACGGTCCAGGAGAACCTGAGGATGCGGAAGTGGGGGGCCGCCGTCCGCCTGGAGATCGCCGACCGGGTCGACGACGAGTTCCTCGCGCAGCTCCAGTCGACCTCCGCCCTCGACCTGGACGAGCGGGACGTCTACAAGGTCCGCGGCCCGATCGACCTCACCGCCCTGACCGCCCTCTGCCGGCTCGAAGGCTTCCGCGAACTCAAGGAGGCCCCCTACGAGCCCCAGCTGCCCTCGCAGTTCGCCAACCGGGCGAGCGTCTGGTCGGCCATCCGCGAGCAGGACATCCTGGTCCACCACCCCTACGAATCCTTCGGCGCGGTCATCCAGTTCATCGAGCAGGCGGCCGACGACCCGAACGTCCTGGCGATCAAGCAGACCCTCTACCGCACCGCCGACGACAACCCGATCATCAACGCCCTGGCCCGGGCGGCCGAGAACGGCAAGCAGGTCACGGCGATGGTCGAGCTCCAGGCCCGGCTCGACGAGGAGAACAACATCGTCAAGGCCCGCGCGCTCCAGAAGGCGGGCGTGCACGTCGTCTATGGCATGGTCGGGCTCAAGACCCACTGCAAGGCCGCGCTCGTCGTCCGACGCGAGCACGACGGCCTCCGCCGGTATGTCCACATCGGCACGGGCAACTACAACCCGACCACGGCCCGGTTCTACACCGACCTGAGCTACTTCACCTGCCGCCCCGAGTTCGGCGAGGACGCCAGCGCCCTGTTCAACCTGCTGACCGGGTACTCCCAGGGTCACGGCTGGAAGAAGCTGACCATCGCCCCGATGCATCTGGCCGACCGGCTCATCGCCCTCATCGACCGCGAGCGCCAGCACGCCGAGGCCGGCCGGCCCGCGCGGATCATCGCCAAGATGAACGCCCTGGTCGACCCGAACGCCATCAGCGCCCTCTGCGCGGCCTCCCAGGCCGGCGTGAAGATCGACCTGATCGTCCGGGGCATCTGCTGCCTCCGGCCGGGGATCCCCGGCATCTCGGACAACATCCGGGTGATCAGCATCGTCGATAAATATCTGGAGCACTCGCGGATCACGTATTTCCAGAACGGCGACCAGCCCGAGGTGTTCCTGGCCTCGGCCGACTGGATGCCCCGGAACTTCCGGCGCCGGGTCGAGATCATGTGCCCGATCGAGGACCCGAGGCTCCAGAACCGGATCGTGGACGGCATCCTGAGCGTCGGCCTGCTGGACAACGTCAAGGCCCGTGTCCTCCAGCCCGACGGCACCTACAAGCGCGTCGCCCCGCCGCAGCCCGGCGAGCCCTCGATCCGCTGCCAGGTCGAGTTCCAGAACATGGCGCGCGAGCTCTACGCCAGCGACGCCATCCACGCCGGCCGCACCAGCCCCGGCAACGCCAGCCTCGTGCGGCTGTCGCCGGAGGGGTGAGGGCGATCACCGGAATTTCCGCCCTGGAAGGGCGGGGAGACCGTGCCTACTTCCCCCTCTGCGCCCGCAACCACGCCAGCAGTTCGGACTCCTGTTCGGGCTTGAGGACGGCCTGGAACCCGGGCATCCGGCGCAGGCCGTTGCGGATGATGGCGTGGTAGTGGTCGTCGCGGAGCAGAATCGGCTTCTCGACGAGGTTGGTGCCGAGGTCGCCGCCCCGGGCTTCGGGGCCGTGGCAGTTGGCGCAGAACTGCCTGAAGCTCCGGGAGCCGCGATCGAGGGCGGCCTTGTCCGGGTCGATCAACTTCGACTTGAGGATGGGCCGATCGATGGCCAGGGCGTCGTCGGCCTTGATGGTCTGACGCGCCGCCGGGGTGGAGGTGGCGGGATAGGTTTTGGCGAGGTACTCGACCAGCGCGGGGGCCTGCTCCTTGGGCAAGGGGGAGCCCCAGCCGACCATCTTCTCGACCTCGGAGGCCCACTGCTTGGGGGTCAGCCGCTGGCGGTTGATCATGTCCTCGGAGTGGCACATCAGGCAGTTCTCGGCCAGCGAGCGCTGGACGATCGCCACGGATTCCGCCTGGTCGGGATCCTGCCGGGGCGAGTCGCCCTGGACGGCGAGGGTGCCGAGGACCAGGCCCGCGAGGCCGATCGCGAAGGATTTCATGTCAGATCACCTTGATGGCCACGCGGTCGATGCCGTTCCAGAGATAGCCGCTCTTGTTCCAGGGCGAGACCTCGGGCTGGGCCTGGCCCGCCGAGTCGGTCGCCTTCGCGCGGATCTCGACGGGCCCGGCGGTCGGCAGGTCCCACTCGATCTCGAACCGACGCCAGGCGTTCTCGACCGGGTCGTCGATCAGCGTCGCGACCCTCCAGGCCTCGCCGACGCCGACCTCGACCTTGGCGACGGTCCTGCCAGGCCCGGTCCACGCGACGCCCTTGATCGCGACCTTGCCCTTCGGCACCTCGGCAGACACCGACGGGGATGCGATCAACGACTTCACATTCAACTCGGTGACCGGCTTCAGCTCGTCGGGCTTGAGGTCGACGCCCGGCTTGCCCTTGGATGGGTCGATGGGCATCTTGTAGCCGGTCCGCTGGTAGAAGCCCGGGGCCTCCTCCTTCGACACGACGATCGCGCGGATCCACTTGATCCAGTGGTTGCCGGTCCAGCCGGCGACGATCAGCCGCAAGGGGCCGCCGTGCTGCGCCGGCAGGGGCTCGCCGTTCATCCGGGTCGCGAGGATGGTGTTCGGGTCCATCGCCTGGGCGATGGGGATGCTTCGGAGGTAGGCCGGGGTCTTCGGCGACGGCGGCCCGTCGGCCCCGACGATGTGGATGTGGGCGGACCCCTCGCCGACGCCGGCCTTCTTCAGCAGGTCGGCCAGCCGGACGCCCTCCCAGGTCGCGTTTCCGACCGCGCCCTTCTCCCAGCCGACGCCGGGGATGATCGGCTGATAGAGGGCCCGGCCGTTGCCCGCGCACTGGAGCACGGCGGTCAGCTTGGCCCCCTGCCCGATCTCGGCGACGGGGATCTCCAGGGGCGTCTTCACCAGCCCCTCGATCTTCAACGACCAGGGCGCAACGAGGTCCACCGCCGGCGCACCGAAGTGGCTGCGGATGAAGAACAGGCGGTTGGGCGTGAGGTACCGGTCGAAGACCTCGACCGGCGTCTCCAGGTCGAGCGGCCGTAGAGACCGGACGATGAGCTCCGGCTCCTTCGGTGCATCCGCCAGGGCCGATGAGATCCGGAGGCCGGGGAGGCCGGCCGCGAGCGTCGCCGCCGCCGCCGTGCGGAGGATGTCTCGGCGCGAGACGCGCGGGTAGTCGCCGCGGGAGAGGCGAGGTGGGGTCATGGCGTGGTCGATCTCGGGCGGGGCGTGGGTTCCCTCGACCTTGTAATCTACCACAGGTCGGCCGTCCCGGGACAACCGACGCCATTCTCCGATGCGACGGGGCCCCGGCCATGCCGCGCTGGGCGCGGATCTCCGGACCCCGCCCCTGCCCTGAGAAGCCGCACCACAGGACCGGGGTCTCCCGACCCCCGTTCGTACGGCCCCTGGGCGGGGGCCTGGATTTCCGGGTCTGGAGACCTGTTCCTGCAGTACGGCGCGGCCACGGCCCGGGCGGGGTCCGGAGACCCGCGCCCAGCGCATTCCTCCACGCGATCGTTGCGGACCCGCCTCACATCGTGCGGTCGACGGCCTCGGCGACGCGCCGGCATTCGTTCATGAGCTGCTGGAACATCGCGGGGGTGATGGTCTGCGAGCCGTCGCTCATGGCGTGCTCGGGGTCCTCGTGGACCTCGATGATCAGGCCGTCGGCGCCGCAGGCCACGCTGGCCTTGGACATCGGGAGGACCAGCTTCGCCTTGCCCGTGCCGTGCGAGGGGTCGACCACGACGGGCAGGTGCGACTTGTCGTGGAGGTAGGGGACGGTCGACAGCGGCAGGGTGAACCGGGTGTGCTCCTCATACGTGCGGATGCCCCGCTCGCAGAGGACGACGTTGGGATTGCCCCGGTCGAGGATGTACTCGGCGGCGAGCAGGAATTCGTCGATCGTCGCGCTCATGCCGCGTTTGAGGAGGGCGGGCTTGCCGGAGTCGCCGACGGCCTGGAGGAGCTGATAATTCTGCATGTTCCGCGCGCCGATCTGGAGGACGTCGGCATAGCGGGCGACCATCGGGACATGCTCGGGGGCCATGACCTCCGTGACGATCGCCAGGCCGGTGGCGTCGCGGGCGGTGGCGAGCATCTTGAGGCCGTCTTCCTTGTGCCCCTGGAAGCTGTACGGGCTGGTCCTCGGCTTGAACGCCCCGCCCCGCAGGCCGGTGGCGCCCATGGCCTTCAGCACCTTCGCGATGGAGAGGATCTGGGCCTCGCTCTCGACCGAGCACGGGCCGGCGATCGCGGCGATCTTGTTGCCGCCGATCTCCAGGTCGAGCGCCTTGACGACCGTTCGCTCGCTCTTGAGTTCCTTCGACGCCCGCTTGTAGGGCGCCATGATCGGCAGGACCTTCTCGACCCCCATGCCGGGCTCCAACGTCTCGACCATGCCGGGTCGCTCCTCGCCGATGGCGGCGATCACGGTGCGCTGGGTCCCGACGAGGATCTGGGGCGACAGCCCCAGCTCGCGGATGTGCGAGACCATGTGTTCCACTTGCTCGGGCGTCGCGTCGGGCTTCATCACAACGATCACGGTATCCCGTCCTCCGCTGGCGAACTGTCGAAGGGAAAAGTGTGGATGCGTACGTGGCCTTGAAAACGAAAACGCCCCGGAGCCTGTGGCACAGGTCCGGGGCGTCTCGGTTTGAATCGAGGGTTCGCGGAAGATCGTGTCTTACGCGACGCAACGAGCCCGGTGACCTGTGCTGGGGGACGAGGTAAACACCCCGCGCCACCACCAGAGGCGGTCCGTAAAGTACTCGTAGCTCGCAAATGAACGGATCACGTCGCGGAACCTGTCCTGTTTCAAGGGGTCGATGCCAACACTTTAGAATCGGTGAGTGGAAAAGACAAGGGACTACAAGCGCGGCGGATATTGCGGGTCGTCGAGACGTTGTGCCCGGGAGACAGGGCCCGGGAAAAAAAATCGGCCCGGCCCGTGTGTAGTCACGGGCCGGGCCACTGAAGTCGGAGTCGGATACCGACTCAGCGAAGGGTGCGGCTTGCCCGACGGGCAACCCGTCGGCAGCCGTTAGGCGAGCCGCCTCTGGTTCTCACTACACACGCAGTCACCTCCTTTACGCTAAGACATCCCAGTCCCACGGGAGTCCAGCCTCGGGTGGGAGTGGGCTCTAGCCCGTCGTACTACGTCAGCACGACCCGGATATGCCGGGCGGGGTGTAGGTCCGACCGACAGAGGAACTATAGACGCCCTGCGCCCGGGATCAACCCGCCCGACCGGTCGATTCGCCGTTTTTTCCCGCCCTCTTCGCGTGGCACGGCTCGAAGGTCCAATCCCATCTCCGGTTGGGGCGACCGCCCGTCGCGACCGGCCCGGCCAGAACCTCCGGAAGAACCCGCAGGTCGGGGTTTCGCGGCAGGTCGGGCACGACGGGCACGACCCGGCCTCGGGACGATCCGGGCCACCCGGATGCATCCAGAACCGGGCCGGGGGCGGACGATCTCCCATCAATGTCCGCACGGGACAGGATCCCGTTGCGTTGAGGATTCGCGCAAGGAGGCCAAGGCCATGGGCCGGTCATCGAACCTGATAGTCTTCGCGGCGTTGCTTTCGATCGGGGGCGGCTGGGCGACGGAGGCCCGGGCCCAGCACTGGTCGAACTCGCTCTTCTCCGAAGGGTCCCACGACTTCGGCTCAGTCCCCCGCGGCGCCAAGGTCCGGCACCCGTTCGTGCTGACCAACCGCCTGAACACCCCGATCACCATCGTCGGCCTGCGGGTCTCCTGCGGCTGCACCAGCGGCATCGCCAGCGCCTCGGTCGTCCAGCCGGGCCAGACGGCGGTCGTCGAGGCCCAGATGGACACCCGCAACTTCGTCGGGCGCAAGTCCACCATCCTCTACGTCAACCTCCAGGCCGGCGGCGAGCAGGCCGAGGTCAGCCTCGGGGTGTCGTCGAACATCCTCAGCGACGTCGTCCTCAACCCCGGCTCGCTCGACTTCGGCACGATCGCACGCGGACAGTCGCCGACGCTCTCGCTCACCATCGACCGGGTCACCCAGCCGAACTGGCGGGTCGTGAAGATGGTCTCGGCGAGCAAGGTCCTGAACGCGAGCCTCCGCGAGACGGCCCGCTCGGGCGACCAGGTCAGCTACATGATGAACGTCTCGATCAAGCCCGAGGCCTCGGCCGGGATGATCCGAGACGAGATCCGCCTGCTGACCAACGACCCCGAGACCCCCAGCGTCCCCGTGCTGGTGACCGCCCAGGTCGTCGGCGACCTCGCGGCCACGCCGAGCGTCCTGACGATGGGCAACGTCAACGCCGCCGGTGCCAACGGCCGGTTCATCGTCCGCAGTTCCAAGCCGTTCACGATCGTCAAGATCGAGGGCGAGGGCGACGGCTTCAAACTCGCCGACGCCGACAAGACGGCCAAGCCGCTGCACATCCTCGCCCTCAACTACAAGCCCGAGGGCAAGGCCGCCGCCGGTGTGATCCGCAAGACCTTCAAGATCACCACCGACATCCCCGGCGAGGCCCCCATTGAGGTCTCGGCCACCTTGAACGTCAATCCGTGATCGCCGATTGATCCATTCCTCGCAAGCTCCCCCTTGCGATCCGACGCCCACCGGTATCTCCTGTGCAACGGGAGACATCGGCGGGCGTCCGACTTCGACCCCACCAGCCTTCGATGGGAGGCATCTTGGGAAACTTCTTCGTCAACTTCTCGATCCCCGGCGCGGAGCCCGAACGGGTCGCCGAATCCCTGAAGCGAGCCTGCAGGCGGGGCTTCGTCACCTCGGACCAGGGGGGATTCGTCGTGGCCTACGAGGAGGCGTCCGACAGCCAGGACGATCGCGAAATCCTCGCCGTGGGCACCACGCTCTCACGCGACCTCAGCCTACCGGTCCTCGCCGTCCTCAATCACGACGACAGCCTGCTCGGGTACTGGCTCTTTGATCGCGGGGACCTCGCCGATTCGTATAACTCGGCCCCAGGCCTGTTCGACGACGGCCCTGGAGGGGACGGTGATGCTGGGACGCTCTGCGGCGTCCTGAGGCCCGACGCGGATCCCTCCGAGATCGAGGACATCCTTCGCAGCGTCGACTATGCCTTCGCCTGCGACCGGCACGAGGATCTCGCCCGGGCCCTGAATTTGCCGGCCTGCTCGGTCGGGTTCGGTTTTCGCTACGTGTCCGAGGGCGAGCTTGAGGACGAGATGGGCTGCGGCGAGTTGATCCACGTGGACGTTTAGGATCGCCCCGCCCGCCCGGGGCTCTCTCCGGCTTCCACGCAACCTGAAAGGGCGCACCATGCGGCTCTACCTACTCCGACACGGCATCGCGGTCCCCCACGGCAGCCCGGGCATCGAGGACGACGACCGCCCGCTGACCCGCGCGGGGAGGCAATCGATGCGGGTCGTGGCCCGCGGCCTGAAGAGGCTGGGCCTCGGCCTGGATGCCATCGTCTCCAGCCCCCTGCCCCGGGCGAAGAAGACGGCCGAGATCGTCGCCAGGCGTCTCCGTCTCGAAGACCGACTGGAGTTCTCGGATGCGTTGCGGGCGGGCGTCTCGGCCGACTCCGTCGCCGAGTGGCTGGCCTCGCGGACCGAGTCGTCGCTGATGCTCGTCGGCCACAACCCGAGCCTGTCCGACCTGATCAACCGGCTCGTCGCCCCCGGGGTGGGTGCCCCGCTGTGCGAACTCCGCAAGGGGGGCCTCGCCGCCTTGCGCAACGACCGCGACAACCGCTTCGAGATCGACTGGATCGCCCGGCCGAGGCAGTTCTACCGGGCGTGATCGAAGGCGTGGAGTGCGGAAGCTCGCTTCCGCTCGGTTCTCGCGAAGCTCGCTTCGCGTGCTCGATCGTACGCTTGACGAGCGGCTCGATGCCTCTTCTCGGGAGCAGGCTCCCGCAGGCATAGAGCGGAAGCGAGCTTCCGCACTCCGGGCGTCCGAACCTGCCAGGCAGGTCGAATTGTCGGTGGGGTTGACGCTTCGAATACGCCCCCTCAACAAGGAACTGCCCATGACCCGACTCGAATTCGCCCTGCACAGCCTGCGGTCGTCCCGGTCCTACACCAACGCGACCCTCGACAAGATCGACCCGGCGGACTGGTTCCGGATGCCGGAGCAGGGGGTCACTCACGTCGCCTGGCAGGTCGGTCACCTCGCGGTGGCCGAGTTCCGGCTGGCGTCCATCCGCATCTGGGGCGACCGGCCGACGGACGCCGCGATCCTGCCGCCGGGGTATGTGCCCCTGTTCGGCAAGGGGTCCACGCCCGACCCGGATCCGTCGAAGTATCCGTCGGCCGGCGAGATCCGCGCGGTGTTCGACCGGGTCCACGAGGCGGTCCTGGCCGAGTTGCCGAAGCTGGACGACGCCAGCCTCGACATCCTCACCGAGCCGGCCCACGCGATCGCGACGACCCGTTTCGAGGCCATCCTCTGGGCCGCACGACACGAGATGGTCCACACCGGCCAGATCGCCCTGCTCCGCCGGCTCTTCGGGGCACCGGTGACGTGGTGAGGCTCGGAGCCTCACCCTCAACCCATCAATCCACCGGCCCTGCCGCCTGCGGCAGGCCGGGGCACCAGCGGGGGCGGACGCGGCGGCTGCGGAGGGCCCGGACGAAGTCGGCCATGCTGTGGACCGGGTCGGCGATCTCGCTGTGGTAGCAGCCGACGACGGCGTGCTCGTGGCCGTCACTGGACCCGGTGGCGGCCGCGCCGCCGAGGCGGTCGAGCAGGGCCTGCGTCTTGGCCCGGGTGTCGGGCGTGACGTTGTTGCTGACCAACTCGAAGGCGTGGAAGATCCCCCCGTGCTCGTCGTAGATGCCGTCGAAGTCCTGACCCCAGCGGTAGGGGTGGGCGGCGACGAGCGCGGCCTGGTGACGTTCCACGACCTTCGAAAGCTCCCGCAGGCGGATGCCCGGCCCGACCTCGCCCAGGTCCGGCAGGCCGTAGACCAGGAAGTGCCCCTCTCGTGCGGAGACCTCGACGCCCGAGAGGACCACGAGGTCCGGCGCGTGCGAGGCGAGTTCGGCCAGCTCCTCGGGGGCCCACTGGTGGTCGTGCTCGGTGATCACCACGCCCGAGAGCCCCGCCTGGCGGACGCGTTCGAGGAGCACGTAGGGGTCGATGGCGCTGTCGGGCGAGTGGCGGGCGGTGTGGACGTGGTGGTCGAACGTCGGCATCGGGATCCTCAGGGGAACTGTCGCGGATGTGCGTCCTGGCGACTCCACTGTAAGGCAAGCCGCCCGGGACTGTCGACCCGACCCGCGCTTGCGTCGTTCGCCCGGGGTCGTCATATTCAACAATGGGTCAACAAACGCCCGGTCGCCCCGGCCGAGGCGGATTCCGGCCGTCCCGCAAGGCCCGCCTGCCATGACGATCTCCCGCCTCGCCGCCCTGGCGTTCGCCCTGAACCTCATCGCCGCAGTCACTTACGCCGACGATCGGGCTCAATTCTTCGAGTCCCGGATCCGGCCGGTGCTGGTCCAGAAGTGCGGCGAGTGCCACGGCGAGAAGGGGGCGAAGGGGGGCCTGAAACTCAACAGCCGCGAGGCGATCCTCAAAGGCGGCGACTCCGGCCCCGCCGCCCTGCCCGGCAAGCCGGACGAAAGCCCCCTGATCGCGGCCGTCCGGTACATCGACGAACCGAAGATGCCGCCGAAGGGCAAATTGTCGGAGTCGGAGATCCGCGACCTGACCAAGTGGGTCGCCGACGGACTCGCCTGGCCCGAGGAGTCCGGGAAAAAAACTGCGGGAACAAACCCAATTTCCAAACCGGGCCGAACGGTCGCGAGCAAGGACCACTGGTCGCTCCGGCCCGTGAAGGTCGTCGGGCCGCCGGCGGTCCAGGACGCCGAGTGGCCGCTGACGAACATCGACCGCTACCTGCTCGCCCGGCTCGAAGCCGAGGGGCTCAAGCCCGCCCCGCCGGCCGATAAGCGGACGCTCCTCCGCCGGGTCACCTTCGACCTCACCGGCCTGCCGCCGACCGTCGAGGAGACCGACGCCTTCCTCGCCGACGCCTCGCCCGACGCCTACGCGAAGGCCGTCGACCGCCTGCTCGCGTCCCCCCGATACGGCGAGCGCTGGGGGCGTCACTGGCTGGACGTGGTCCGGTACGCCGACTCCCGCGATGCACGGGGCATCGGCGGCGACACCGACATCGCCGAGGCCTACCGCTACCGCGACTGGGTCGTGAACGCCCTGAACCGGGACATGCCCTACGACCAGTTCATCGTCCGCCAGATCGCCGGCGACCTGCTGCCGCCCGACTCCCCCGGCGGGGTGAACGTCGACGGCATGGTCGCGACCGGCCTGCTGACCATCGGCGAGTGGGGCACCGGCGACGCCGACAAGGAGAAGATGCTCACCGACGTCGTCGCCGACCAGATCGACGTCGTGAGCCGGGCCTTCATGGGGCTGACCATCGCCTGTGCCCGCTGCCACGACCACAAGTTCGACCCGATCACCCAGCGCGACTATTACGGGCTGGCCGGCATCTTCTTCAGCACCAGGATCCTCCCCGAGCCCGGCATCAAGACCGGCGGCTCCCCACTACTCCGCACACCGATCGTCCCCGCCTCGGTCGTCGCCGCCGGCGAGAAATACAGGAAGGATCTGGTCGAACTCGACGTCCGGCTGAAGTCGGAGACCGCTTCGGCCTTCGACCAGTTCGCCCGCCAGCAACTCCCCCGGACGGCCGATTACCTCGAAGCCGCCTGGCGACTGGCCCAGACGAACGAGCCAAACGAAGCCAATCTCGACGCCGAGGCGAACCGTCGCGGGCTCTCCGCCGGGCTCCTTCGTCAGTGGGTCGGTCGGCTGGGATCCGGGCCGCCGGGGGGCCTGCTCTCGATCCCCGAGACCAACTACGGCGGCAAGGCCGGCCTCGTCGCCTGGAAGGCACCCGGCGACCTCCCCTCCGCCGCCGCCAACCTGACCGACAAGGACGAGACGTACCTCACGTTCAAGCTCCCCGCGAAGGCGGTGAGCGTCCACCCTAGCCCGGACCGGGCCGTCGCCATCGACTGGGCCAGCCCCGTCGGCGGCGGCATCCGGATCGATGCCCGCATCATCGACTCCGACCCCGCCGGCGGCGACGGCATCCGCTGGTCCATCGAACACCGCCAGGGTCGCGCCCGGCGGACGCTCGCGGGCGAGGCACTGGCCAACGGCACAAGCAAGAACGTCTCCATCGGCCAATCGAAGCCGATCCTGGTCCGGCCCGGCGACACGATCCGGTTGCTCATCCACCCCGGCGCGGAGCACACCTGCGACACCACGACCGTCCGCCTGGCGATCCGGACGGCCGACGGCTCGAAGGCCTGGGACCTCGCGGCCGACACCCTGCCGCGGTTCCTCGACCCCAATCGTCCCGGCCCCTGGCGGTTCGCGTCGGTCCCGACGAACCGCCTGAGCGAGCCGGCCGGGACGCTCGTCTTCGACGCCTGGAACGACGCGATCCTCGACGCCGCCTCGGGCGCCGTTCCGGGCGAGCCTCTCGCCGTGGCCCGGGCGGCCTTGCAAACGGCATTAAAGGCCGCCGATGCGAAGTCGCCGCTGCTTGCCGAGACGCTGGCGCTGCTCAGGCCGAGGTCGGAGGGCGAGCTTCCCCGGCAGGTTCGGGCGCATCTCGCCACCGTCCGGACGACCCTGGAGAAACTCCGGGCCAACCCTCCGCCGCCGATCCCGGTCGCCCTGGTGGCGCAGGATGGGGGCGTGCCGAAGTCGGAATATGAGGGCATCCACGACGTCCCGATCCACATCCGGGGCGACTATCGCCGCCGCGGGCCGATCGTCCCCCGGGGCGTCCCGGCGGTCATCGCGGGGAACTCCCCATTCCAGGTCGAGCGGGGCAGCGGGCGGCTGGAACTGGCCCGCTGGATCGCGCGGGCCGATCATCCTCTCACCGCGCGGGTGATGGTCAACCGGATCTGGCAGGGGCATTTCGGCCTGGGCCTGGTGAAGACCCCGGGCAACTTCGGGACACTCGGCGAGCCTCCCAGCCACCCCGAGCTGCTCGACGACCTCGCGGACCGGTTCATCCGGTCGGGCTGGTCGATGAAAACCATGCACCGGATGATCCTGCTGTCGCGGGCCTATCAGCAGTCGGCGATCGGCTGGCCGGCGACGGTCCGGCTCGACCCGGAGAACCGGCTGGTCGGTCGGATGTCCCGGCGTCGCCTGGAGGCCGAGGCCCTGCGCGACGCGATGCTGGCCGTCTCGGGCAAGCTCGACCCCGCCCTCGGCGGCCCGGCGGTGACGAGCCTGGCGAGCCCGAGGCGGACGCTCTACCTGATGACGATCCGGTCCGACCGCTCGTCCTTCGGCCCGCTCTTCGACGCGGCCGACCCGGCGGCGTTGATCGACCAGAGGTCCCAATCCATCGTCGCCCCCCAGGCCCTCTTCCTGCTCAACGACCCCACCGCCATCGCCTGGACCCGCGACCTCGCCGACGCCGTGCTGGCCCGACCGGGGCTCGATGACCGGGGACGCATCGCCTGGCTCCACCGGCGACTCTACGCCCGACCGCCCACCCGGGAAGAAGAGGCGCTCGGGTTGAGGATGATCGCGGAATCGGGATCCTGGTTCGAGTATGCCCAGGTGCTGGTCTGTGCGAACGAGTTCCTGTTCGTGGACTAACCCGGAGTGCGGAAGCTCGCTTCCGCTCGGTGGTAGGGGAGCTTGCTCCCCGTGACGGTCGCCGTCGTTCGGGCGGGAGGAAATCCCTCCAGCCTTCTTCCTTTCGAGACATGCACGCGGAGCAAGCTCCGCGAGAACACAGCGGAAGCAAGCTTCCGCACTCCAACAGGCATCATTATGAACGTCAATCCGCTATTCAACCGCCGCCGGGCCCTGGCCAACCTCGGGACGGGGTTCGGGATGCTCGGGCTGGCGAGCGTGCTGGCGCAGGAGGCCAGGGCGGATCCGGACGTCGCGCTCAAGCCGCTGGCCGAGCGGCCGCCACACTTCCCGGGCAAGGCGAAGCGGGTCATCTTCCTGTTCATGTCGGGCGGGCCGTCGCACGTGGATACGTTCGACCCCAAGCCCCGGCTCGCGCATGACAACGGCAAGCCGTTGCCGTTCGCCATGCCGCACCTGGAGCGGACGAAGACGGGGAATTTGCTCCAGTCGCCGTTCAAGTTCGGGAGGCACGGGCAGTCGGGCATCGAGATCAGCGAGCTGTTCCCCCACCTTGCGAAGCGGGCGGACGACCTCTGCGTGATCCGGTCGATGCACGCCGACAACATCAATCACAACGGCGCATGTTTGCAGATGAATACGGGGGAGCAGACGTTCTCCCGGCCGAGCATGGGGTCGTGGCTGACTTACGGGCTCGGGAGCGAGAACCAGGACCTGCCCGGCTTCGTCGTGCTCAGCCCCGCGCAGCCGGCGCAGGGGGCCCCGCTCTGGTCATCGGCCTTCCTTCCGGCGGCGTTCCAGGGGACGCTGATCTCGAACCTCAAGAAGCCCATCGACAACCTCGACAACCCGAACATCCCCGCCTCCCGCCAGCGCCGGCAGCTCGACGCGCTCAAGCGCGTGAATGAGTGGCACCTCCAGGGCCGCGAGGAGGACAGCCGGCTCAACGCCCGGATCGAGTCGTTCGAGCTGGCCTTCCGGATGCAATCCAAGGCCCCCGAGGCGTTCGACGTCGGCCGCGAATCGCCCGCCACCCGGAACCTCTACGGGCTCGACGACCCGACCACGTCGATCTTCGGGACGCAGTGCCTCATGGCCCGGCGGCTGGCCGAGCGAGGGGTGCGCTGCGTGCAGGTGTACCACACCCAGACCGACCGCCGGAAATCCTGCCAGCTCTGGGACCAGCACGGGGGCCTGAAGACCGAGCTGCCCCTCAACTGCGCCGCGACCGACCGCCCCATCGCCGCCTTGCTCGAAGATTTGAAGGCGCGTGGACTCCTGGATGAAACCCTGGTCCTCTGGGGCGGCGAGTTCGGCCGGACGCCCACGGCGGAAGGGACCAACGGACGCGAGCACCACCCGTTCGGCTTCACCATGTGGCTCGCCGGCGGCGGCATCAAGGGCGGCCAGGCCTACGGCGCGACCGACGAATTCGGCTGGAACGCCGTGCAGGACAAGGTCCATGTCCACGACCTCCACGCCACGATCCTCCACCTGATGGGCCTCGACCACACGAAGCTCACCTATCGCTACAGCGGCCGGGATTACCGGCTCACCGACATCGCGGGGAACCTGGTGCAGGGGATCATGGCATAAGCGATCGGGCCCATCGCCAAGGACGCGCCGCGGCCTCCGTACAACCCAACGGGGGCGGCTGACGATCGGACGAGCCTCGATCGTCAACACGCCCCCGGTGGTGTCTCAACGGGATGTCAGGCCGGGATCACTTGGCCTTCTGGGGAAGGCCCTTGATCCAGTCGGTGAGCATCTTCACGGCCTCGTGGTCGACCTCGGTCGAGACGAGCGGCGGCATCTGGCCGGTGCCGCGGCGCGAGGCCCGCTGGAAGAGGATGGAACGCTCGGGCGAGCCCGGGGCGACGAGCTTGGCGTCCTTGATGTCGAACCGGTCGTGCAGCGGCTCGATGCCGACGACGTTCATGCGTTCGAGGTTGCTCGGCAGGTCGAGCTGCATCTTGGCGTTGCCGCCCCCCTCCTGGACGTGGCAGGTCGAGCAATTCACGTGGAGGTACGACTTGACCCGCGCCTCCAGCGGCTTCGACTTGTCGTAGGGGTTGACGAGCTTCACCGGCTGGGTGCTGCCCTTCTTGGACGCCCCCCCGCGACGCCCTCGGGGGCTGGGCGTGGTCTGGAGCGGACCGTCGAACATCCCAATGTGGTCGAGGGCCCGGAGCTGGTTGTCGGTGACCTTGCCGTACTTGTAGTCGCGGTCGAGCTGGAGCGGCATGAATCCGAGCACGAAGCCCGAGGCCCGCGAGTGGCAGGCGAGGCATTCGGTCCGAGACGGGAACCGCCAGGTCAGCTCGCGGCGGCCGCTGGCGTCCTTCTTGTCGGCGACCTCGAAGACCTCGGCGGAGCCGGCGGCCGGCACGATCTCGGCGTCGGTCTGGGCGTCATTCCAGCGGTAGGAGTAGCCGATCCACTCGTTCTGCCGGCGGGTGGTCATGCGGGTCTCGACCTTCTTGCGGACGGCCTTGCCCGCGTCGTCGAGCACGTCCAGGCTCAGGGTCTGGATCATGACCGTGCCGTTGGGGAACGACCACGCGCCGCCGGCGTTGAGCTGGGGCTTCTGCATGATCTTCTCGCTGCCCGGCAGGATCGCGAACCGGTCCATCACCGCGCCGTCGGCCCACTGCGGGGCGGCGACGTCATACTTGATCGCCGGTTCGATCGGCTCCATCGTCTTGAGCGAGGCGAACAGGCCGGTCTCGCTGAGCTTCCTGGGGAACGGCTGCTTGGGCTGGTCCTCGGCGGTGGTGGGGACGAACTTGTAGAAGCCGCTGTTCTGGTCGATGACGTAGAGCTCGCGGGAGTGGTCGGTGCCGAAGCCGGTGATGTTGAAGGGGGTGTCGACCAGCTCCTTGTGCCAGATCTGCTTGGTGCCGTCGTGCTTGACGGCCCAGACGCGGCCGGTGGACCAGTCGCCGTAGACGTAGGCGCCGACGAGTTCGGGGTTGGCCTTGCCGCGATAGACCTGGCCGCCGGTGAGCGAGCGGGCCTCGCTGTGGTGGTGCTCGGCGGTCGGCGGCAGGATCGGGTCGGGCCCGGCCTGGCGCTTGGCGTGGAAGGTGTGGCTCCCCTCGGTGATGCTCCAGCCGTAGTTGCCGCCCTTCTTGATCAGGTAGACCTGCTCCCAGAGGTCCTGGCCGTTCTGGCCGACCCAGAGCTGGCCCGACTCGCGGTCGTAGCTCATCCGCCAGGGATTGCGCAGGCCGTAGGCCCAGAGTTCCGGGCAGGCATTGGGGCGGTCGAGGAAGGGGTTATCCTTGGGGATACCGTAGTTCTTGCCGTCGGCGGGGTGGTCGACGTCGATCCGGACCACGCAGGCGAGGAGGTCATTCAGGGTCTGGCCGGTGAGGTCGCGGTCGGAGTCGCTGGAGCCGTCCCCGGAGGAGACGTAGAGGTAGCCGTCGTTGCCGAACGCCACGTCGCCGCCGTTGTGGCCGTTCGAGGGCCACTCGATCACGATCTGGCGAGTCTTGGGGTCGATCGTGCCGGTCTTGTGGTCCACCGTGAAGCGGACGACCTGGGTGGCCGTGCCGTACTTCTGCGAGGGGCCGTTCTGCCCGACGTAGAGGTAGCCGTTGTCGGCGTACTTCGGGTGGAAGGCCATGCCGACGGCGAGGGCGTCGACTTCGAGGAGGACCTTCGTCTCGGAGACGGTCGGGTCATCCTTGGCGGCGAGGATCCGCCCGGGGCCGGCCCAGCTCCCGAGGTGCTGGAGGATGAACAGTCGGTCGGTCCCCGGCTCGGGTTCGAGGTCGAGCGGCTGCTTGACGTTCAGGTTGGGGAAGACCCGGACCGTCTTGTAGGGCGGGATGGGGTCGGGCGAGCCGACGACCCTGGAGTTCGTCCAGGGGGTGCGTTTGGTCAAGCCGAAGGGCTCGTCGGCGGCCAGCACCACGGCGGGCAGCGCCGTCAAGACGAGCGCGGCGAGGGCGTGCGAAGACCTCATCATCGGGCCTCTCTGCGGACAGGATCGGATTGGCGACGCGAATCGGATCGAATCGGATCGGGGCGGAACGTGTCGGGCAGACGGACGGAGAGGGGAGGATCCGTCGGGCGGGCGGACCGGATCGGGACGGTTCGGAATTACTCTAATCCAGACGTGACGCGGGTTCCAGCCCCGAACCTGCCGGTGGGGTGGGGTGCAGACGCGGGACGGAGGCCGAGTCGCCCCACCGGCAAGGGGGACGACCGAGCCGATCGCCCGTCGGCGGGGGCCGATGTGCGGCATCGAGCCCGAGCGGTGCGGAGGACGCGAGGATGTGTCCACCGCACCCTACACGTGATCACTTTTTCGCGGGTTCTTCCTTCTTCTCCGTCGCGTCGGCGGCCGGTGTCTTGTCGGGGGTGTCGGCGACCTTCACCTTGGCCATCTTGCGGAGCTTGGGGATGATGTACGTCAGCGTGTAGTCCGACAGGGGGTTGTGGCGGTAGTAGTCCTGGTGATAGGCCTCTGCCGGGTAGAAGGCCTGATACGGGACGAGCTGGGTGACGATCGGCGCGGGGAAGGCCCGCTTGCTGGTCAGCTCGCGGTAGACCTTGAGCGCGGCCTCGCGCTGCTTGTCGCTGTGGTGGAAGATCACCGAGCGGTACTGGGTGCCGAAGTCGTCGCCTTGCTGGTTCGGCGTGGTCGGGTCGTGGGCGTGGAAATAATACTTGAGGATCTTCTCGTACGACACGACCGAGGGGTCGAACGTGACCTGGATGACCTCGGCGTGGCCGGTGTTGCCCGTGCAGACGAGCTGATAGCTCGGGAATGCCACGCTCCCCCCCGAGAAGCCCGAGACGACCGACTTCACCCCCTTGATCTTCTCGAACACCGCCTCGACCGACCAGAAACAGCCGGCGCCCAGGGTCGCCGTCTCGATCCTGGGCTTGGCGTCCTTCTCCTTGTCCGAAGCCGCGGCGTCCTTCGTCGCGGGCTCGGCTGCCGAGGCGGGCTTATCCGGATCGGACGGCTTCGCGGCGTCGACAGGTGTGGGGGTTTCGGCCTTCGGAGCCTCCGTCGCCTTCGCCGCCGGCTTGGCCGAACGCGCCTTCCTCCGGACGGCCTGGGCCTCCGCTCCGCCGGGGATGACCAGGCCGCAGCAGCAAACGAGCAGCAGGACGAGCCACGAACGATTCATCGCCTTCCTCTCCGTGCCACGGTCCACCCCAGTCGAAGTTTCCATGCGGACATTGTACGCATCGGGCCACTCGGGTGTCCCGTAAACCGGCGGTGGATCCGGCGAAGGCCCCCGGGGGCGGTGGTCGCGGACCTGCGGCCCGCCAGGCACCACACCCCGCATCCGCGTCCTTCGCGTCCTGGAAGTGCAATTCCTGAACACACCACATTGCCCATGTGCCCCATAACTCCTAAACTGGAAATCTTCGCAAGACGAGCACCCTTGAGGTCGGAACCATGAGACGAGCCTGGGTCGCGGGGTTGTGGCTGTTGGCGGCGGGGACGTTCGCCTGGGGGCAGGAGTCGAAGCCGGCGGATCGGGGGCTGGCGGCCGAACTGATCGGGGCGCTCAGCCCGCGAGGGATCGGGCCGGCGGTGATGTCGGGGCGCATCGGCGACATCGCCGTCGACCCGGTCAAGCCGAGCACCTGGTACGTCGTCGCGCACTCGGGCGGGGTCTTCAAGACGACGAACGCTGGCACGACCTGGACACCGATTTTCGACGGCACCGGCGTCTACTCGGTCGGTTGCGTCACGATCGATCCGAACGATCACCTGACGATCTGGGTCGGCTCGGGCGAGAACAATAGCCAGCGGAGCGTGGGTTACGGCGACGGGCTGTACAAGTCGGTCGACGGCGGCAAGACATTCGCCAAGGTCGGGCTCGAACGATCCGAGCACATCGCGAAGGTGCTGGTCGATCCGAGGAACTCGAACGTCGTCTACGTCGCCGCGCAAGGGCCCTTGTGGGGCTCGGGCGGCGACCGCGGGCTCTACAAGACCACCGACGGCGGCAAGACCTGGAACGCCGCCCTGACCATCAGCGAGAACACCGGCGTCACCGACGTCGCCTTCGACCCGCGCAATCCCGATGTGATCTACGCCGCGTCCTACCAGCGGCGCCGGCACGTCTGGACGCTGATCGACGGCGGCCCCGAGTCGGGCATCTACAAGTCGACCGACGCCGGCAAGACCTGGAAGAAGATCAACCGCGGCCTCCCGCAGGGCGACAAGGGCCGCATCGGAATCGCCGTGTCGCCGCAGCAGCCGAACGTGCTCTATGCGACCGTCGAGGCCGCGCAGGGGGAGAGCGGATTCTTTCGGTCGGAGGACGCCGGGGAGACCTGGACCCGCCGCAGCAACCAGATCGCCGGCAGCCCGCAGTATTACCAGGAGCTGTTCGTCGACCCGAACCACTTCGACCGGGTCTACGCGGTCGACACCATGCTGAGCGTCACCGAGGACGGCGGCCTGAGCTTCCGAGCGGTGGGCGAGACCTGGAAGCACGTGGACAACCACGCCGTCTGGATCGACCCGACCGACTCCGACCACCTGCTCGTCGGCTGCGACGGCGGCCTCTACCAGACCTGGGACCGGGGCAAGAATTACTCGTACTCGGCCAACCTGCCGATCACGCAGTTCTACAAGATCGCGGTCGACAACGCCTCGCCGTTCTACAACGTCTACGGCGGCACGCAGGACAACGCCACCCAGGGCGGGCCGTCGCGGACGACCAACGTCCACGGCATCCGCAACTCCGACTGGTTCGTCACTGTGTTCGGCGACGGCTTCGACCCCGTGGTCGATCCCAAGAACCCGGACATCATCTACTCGCAGTGGCAGTACGGCGGCCTCGTCCGGTTCGACAAGAAGTCGGGCGAACGCATCGACATCAAGCCCCAGGAGGCCAAGGGCGGGCCCGCCCTGCGCTGGAACTGGGATTCGGCCCTGATCCTCAGCCCGCACTCGAACACCCGGCTCTACTTCGGCTCGCAGATCCTCTTCCGGTCCGACGACCGGGGCGACACCTGGAAGGCGATCAGCCCCGACCTGACCCGCAACATCGACCGCAACCAGCTCAAGGTCATGGGCCGGATCTGGGGGCCCGAGTCGGTCGCCAAGAACGACTCCACCTCGTTCTACGGCTCGATCGTGGCGCTCTCGGAGTCGCCCAAGGTCGAGGGCCTGATCTACGCCGGCACCGACGATGGTCTGATCCAGGTCACCGAGGACGGCGGCAAGACCTGGCGGAAGGTGGACGAGTTCCCCTTCACGAACATCCCGCAGAACATCTACGTCAGCGACATCGAGGCCTCGCCCGTCGAGCCGAATACCGTCTACGCCTGCCTGGATCATCACCAGAATGGCGACTTCAAGCCGTACGTCCTCAAGAGCGTCGACCGCGGCAAGACCTGGGTGCCCATCCAGAGCAACCTCCCCGACAAGGGCACCGTCTACACCATCGCGCTCGACCATGAAGACGCGAACATCGTCTTCGTCGGCACCGAGTTCGGCGTCTCGATCACCCTCGATGGCGGCCGGACCTGGAATTCTCTGAAGGGCCTGCCGCCGATCGCCGTCCGCGACCTGGAAATCCAGAGGCGTGAGAACGACCTCGTGATCGGCACCTTCGGCCGCGGCATCTACATCGTCGACGACTACAGCCCGATCCGGCTGGCGAAGTCGCTGAAGGCCGACGCCCCCGCGAACGTCTTGCCGATCAAGACCGCCCTGCTCTACATCCCGTCCGACCCCCTGGCCGGAGGCGAGAAGGCGTATCAGGGGGCCAGCTTCTTCACGGCCCCGAACCCCGCCTATGGCGCGACGATCCTGTACCGTTTGAAGGATTCGCCGAAGACGAAGAAGGCCGCAAGGCTGGAGAAGGACGGCCGCCTCGCCCGCGATGCCAAGGATACGCCCTACCCGTCCTGGGATGAGTTCAAGGCCGAGGACCGCGAGGAGGGATCGAGCGTCTTCGTCGTCATCAAGGACGAGAAGGGGCAGGTCGTCAAGCGCTCCCCGGCGGCCGGATCCAAGGGGATCCACCGGTTCACCTGGGATTTCCGCCTGCCCGGCACCTCTCCCGTGAGCGGGGGCGGTCGCGGACGTCGCGGCGGCGGCGGCGATGAGGGCGGCTCGTTCGACAGCTTCGGGCCGCTCGCCCTGCCCGGCAAGTACACCGTCAGCATCGAGCGTCAGGACGAGAAGGGCGTGACCGAACTGGCCGCCGCGACGCCGTTCACCGTCGAGGCCCTGAACCTCACCACCCTGCCCGCCGCCGACAAAGCGGCCGTGCTGGCCTTCGCCAGGAAGACGGCCGAACTCCAGCGGGCGGCCCTGGGTACCCTCTCCGCCCTGAACGAGGCGATGGGCCAGGTCGCCCTCATCAAGCGGCTGGCCGAGCAGACCCCGGGGCTCGCTCCTCAGGTCCGCAAGGACGCCCGGGCGCTCGAACTGAAACTCATGGACATCCAGGAGACCTTCCTGGGCGACCCGACCCGCTCGCGCCGCAACGAGCCCGCCGTGACCGGCCTCGTCGGCCGCATCTCGACCATCATCGGCGGCCACTGGACGACCACGTCCGCCCCGACGAGCTCGCACAAGGCCTCGTACGACATCGCGGCCGCCGAGTTCACCGACGCCCTGGCGAAGCTCCGACCGCTCCTCGAGAAGGACCTCCCCGCCCTGCACGACCAGCTCGAAAAGGCCGGCGCCCCCTGGGCCCCGGGCCGCAAGCTGCCGAGCTGGAAGTAATCAGAAGAACGGATTGAACCACAGAGACACAGAGTTCACAGAATCAGAGACGTTCTCATGATTCTCTCTCCGTGCCCTCTGTGTCTCTGTGGTTCAATTCTTCACTTCTCGACCGCAATGAAATCAAACGTGATCGTATTTCCATCCACCCCGATCCCCGGCACGACCGCCTTGGAGGCCGCCGGGGGACGCTTGGGGTCGTAGAACCTCGGGCGGATCTCGTTGAGGTATTTGCTGGAGGCGTCCGTCGAGACGTAATACGTCGCCTTCGCCAGGTGGCGGAAGTCGCTTCCGGAGTCCTTCAAGGTCGCGCCCAGCACGTCGAACAGGGCCTCGGTCTCGGCCTTCACGCCCTTCGAGGGGTCGGCGAGGAAGCCCTGGGTGTAGATCACGTCGCCCCGACGGATGTAGGCGATCCGCGAGAAGACGGGCGACGGCTTGAGCTTCGGCGGCGCGAGGAATTCGACCGTCTCGCCCGAGGCTGCCGCGGGCCCGGCCGAGGCGATCAGTTCGATCTCGATGGGCGTGGTCTTCGACGAGATCCAGTCCACGAACACCAGGGGCGGCGCCGGCTGGTCGGTGAACGCCTTGACGATCTCCCGGCGTGCCACGTCGACCGAGGCCATCGGCTGGAGGAACGCCTTAACCTGCACGACGTCTCCCCGCTTGAGCTTGAGGAAGGCCAGCGTCTCGAACAGGCTGGCCATCGTCTTGCCGGTGGCTTCGGCGAGGTCGGCCGAGGTCTCCGCCTGGCCGGAGATATACACCCTCGCCCCGCCCGGCAGGATCGAGCGATGGGTGCCGGAAACGCCCGCGGGCAGCCTGGGGACGTTGGCCATCCCCCAGGAATCCGCCTTCGCCACCGCCACCGCATCCGCCGCGATGAGGGCCTCGGGCACGAACAGCTTGCCCCGGACGATGCCGATAGGTATGTCCGTCCGCCCGAGTTTCTTCATCAGGGCCGCGCGGAAGGCGGGGAGGCCGTCATTGCCGACGGCGGCGACGTTCCACTTCACCACGTCGTCGAGCGATGAGATCCCGCCATCCATGAGAATCCTCTCAACGTTGGCGATCACCCGGTCCGCCTGGGCGGCCAGGTCGCCGCCCACCTTCCCCTTGTCATCCCACGCGACCACCTGCGCAGTGTGGACAAGATGGGCCGCGTTGGGCACCTTCGCCCAGCGGTCGCCAGCGCGGCTTGCGCCCGCGAACGAGACGAAGACCCATCCAACCAGAACGATCAACGCATACCGCATGACGACCTCCGCGATCACCGGGGCCCCGGAAAAGGGGCCATCCGGCGATCACGGTAGCCTTGCTTGTTCCCGACCGCAAGGCGCGGCTCAGCGTTGCTCCAGCCGGAACCAGAGGTAGCCGTAGGGGCTCAACGTCAGGAAATACGGCATGGTCCCGATCGTCGGGAACTCCTGCTCGCCGAGCATCTCGACCGGCGTCAGGCCCTCGAAGCCGCTGAGGTCGAGCGAGGCCGGCTCGGCGTAGCGAGACAGATTGTTGACAACCAAAACGAGTTGATCTTCATACTTGCGCGTGTAGGCGACGACCTGATGGTTCGCGCAGGCGATGAACGACAGGTCGCCCCGGCCGAAGACCTTGTGACGCTTGCGGACGCGGATGAGCGTCTTGATCGCGTTCAGCATCGAATGCGGGGACCGGAGCTGGGCCTCGACGTTGACCGCCTGGTAGTGATACACCGGGTCGAGGATGACCGGCTGGTAGAGCGAAGACGGGTCGGCCCGCGAGAACCCGGCGTTGCGGTCGCCCGACCACTGCATCGGCGTCCGGACGCCGTTGCGGTCCCCCAGGTGGATGTTGTCCCCCATGCCGATCTCGTCGCCGTAGTAGAGCACCGGCGTGCCGGGGAGCGTAAACAGCAGGCTGTGCAGCAACTCCATTTGCTGCCGCCCGTTGTCCATGAGCGGCGCCAGCCGGCGCCGGATGCCCAGGTTGATCCGCATCCTCGGATCCTTGGCGTATTCGTTGTACATGTAGTCGCGTTCTTCATCGGTCACCATTTCGAGCGTCAGCTCGTCGTGGTTGCGGAGGAAGAGCGCCCACTGGCAATTGGCCGGGATCTGCGGCATCTGGGCCATGATGTCGACGATCGGCCGGCGGTCCTCGCGGCGGATGGCCATGAACAGCCGCGGCATGAGCGGGAAGTTGAACGCCATCTGGAACTCGTCCCCCTCGCCGAAGTACGGCAGGAGGTCGCTCGGCCACTGGTTGGCCTCGGCCAGCAGCAAGGCCCCGGGGTAGTTCGTCTCGACGAACGTCCGCATCTCCTTGAGGAACCCGTGGGTCTCCGGCAGGTTCTCGCAGCTCGTGCCCTCGCGCTCGAACAGGTAGGGCACGGCGTCGACGCGGAATCCGTCGATGCCACGGTCGAGCCAGAAGGCCATGATGTCGAGCATCTCGCGACGGACGCGCGGGTTGTCGTAGTTCAGGTCGGGCTGGTGGTGGAAGAACCGGTGCCAGAAGTACTGGCGGGCGACGGGGTCCCAGGTCCAGTTGGAGACCTCGGTGTCCTTGAAGATGATCCGGACGTCGCGGTACCTGTCGTCGGTGTCGCTCCAGACGTAGTAGTCGCGGTAGGGCGAATTCGGGTCGCGCCGGGCGGCCTGGAACCAGGGGTGGGCGTCGGACGTGTGGTTGACGACGAGGTCGGCGATGATCCGGAGGCCCCGCTCGTGGGCGGCGGCGGTGAGGGCGCGGAAGTCGTCGTTGTTGCCGATCGAGTGGTGGATCTGCCGGAAGTCGGCGATGTCGTAGCCGTCGTCCTTGAGGGGCGACTCGTAGATCGGCATGAGCCAGAGGCAGTCGACGCCGAGGGCCTTGAGGTAATCCAGCTTCTCGGTGAGCCCGCGGAGGTCGCCATTGCCGTCGCCGGTCGAGTCGAAGAATCCACGCACGTACACTTCGTAGAAGATGGCGTCCTTGTACCAGTCGGGTTGGTCGGGTTGGATCGGCATGCGCGTTGGATTCCCGGGCGGTCGGCGGCTCGGGGCTCTCGGGCGCCGCGCCCGGACCTTGGGCATGACCTCGCCCCGACGACCCTCGCCGACCGTCACGGACGGCGACGTTGCAAATCAGGTTCCATCCCTCGCACGCGGGCGCGGCACCGACTTTGCGATCGTGCGACTCGCCTCCTCTAACATCCTTCAACCCGTTGATGCAACCTTGTTCGAGGTCGAGGATATGCCCGGTCAGGCCGAGATTGAACAGTCCGCACCGCCCCGAAAGATCGCCCGCCGCATGCCCATCGGTGCCGAGGCCCAGCCCGACGGCGGCGTCCACTTCCGCGTCTGGGCACCCCGCTGCCAGACCATCGAGGTCGTGCTCGAAGGACCCGGCAACGAGGAGTCCGCCCTCCCTCTCGCCCGCGACGCCGACGGCTATTTCGAAGGTCTCGTCGAGTCCGCCGGCCCCGGCTCGCTCTATCGCTTCCGGCTCGACAATGACCGTTCGCTGCCCGATCCCGCCTCGCGATACCAGCCCGAAGGCCCGCACGGGCCCTCCATGGTCGTCGATCCCGACGCCTTCGCCTGGAACGACCGCGACTGGAAGGGCGTCACGCTCAAGGGGCAGGTCGCCTACGAGATGCACCTCGGCACCTTCACGCCCGAGGGCACCTGGGACGCCGCCGCCGCGCAACTGGAGGAACTCCGCGACCTGGGCATCACGCTCCTGGAAGTCATGCCCGTCAATGAGTTCGCCGGCTCATTCGGCTGGGGCTACGACGGCGTCACGCTCTTCGCCCCCTACCACTTCTACGGCGCCCCCGACGCCTTCCGTCGATTCGTCGACCGGGCCCATTCCCTCGGCCTGGGTGTGGTTCTGGACGTGGTCTACAACCATTTCGGACCCGACGGGGCCTACCAGTCCGCCTTCGCAGACTATTTCTCCCACAAGCACAACGAGTGGGGCCAGTCGCTCAACTTCGACGGCCCCGACTGCGGGCCCGTCCGCGAGTACTTCCTCGCGAACGCCGGCTACTGGATCGATGAATTCCACCTCGACGGCCTCCGGCTCGACGCCACCCAGGCGATCCACGACGAATCGCCCGAGCATCTCCTTGCTTCGCTGGGCAAGCACGCGCGCAAGCGTGCCGCGGGGCGGTCGATCGTCCTCATCGCCGAGAACGATGACCAGGACACCCGCCTGATCCGCCCGCTGGAGAAGGGCGGCTATGGCCTCGATGCCGTCTGGAACGACGATTTTCATCACACGGCGCAGGTCGCCCTGACCCGACGCGCCGAGGGCTACTACCGCGACTTCCACGGGACGCCCCAGGAGTTGATCTCCGTCACGAAGTGGGGCTACCTGTTCCAGGGTCAGTTCCACCGCTTCAAAGGGCAGGCCAAAGGCACTCCCACCTTCGGCCTGCCGTCGGCCGCGTTCGTGACCTACCTGGAGAATCACGACCAGGTGGCCAACTCTGCCCGGGGCGATCGGCTTTCGCGGCTCACCAGCCCGGGTCTCTCCAGGGCGATGACGACCCTGCTCCTGCTGGGACCCGGCACGCCGATGCTGTTCCAGGGCCAGGAGTTCGGCGCATCGAATCCGTTCCTCTACTTCGCCGACCACCCGGGGGAACTCGGCTCGGCCGTCCGGAAAGGCCGCGCCGAGGGCCTCACGACGTTCCAGAGCCTCGCGCACTCCGACTTCCAGAACGGGTTCGCCGACCCGACCGATCGGACCACGTTCGAACATTCCCGCCTCGACTTCTCCGAGCGGGAGTCGAACGCCCCGTTCTACCGGATGGTCAAGGATCTCCTGACGTTGCGTCGCGAAGACCCGATCTTCTCCGCCCAGCGCGGCGACCGGCTCGAAGGGGCCATCCTCGGCCCCGACGCCTTCGCGCTCCGCTTCTTCGACCCCGGCTTCCCCGAGGACGACGACGCCCGGCTGATCCTGATCAACCTCGGCCGCGACCTGACGCTGACGACCTTCACCGAACCCCTGCTCGCCCCCCCCGCCTGTCGGCGCTGGGAGGTCCTGTGGGCGAGCGAGTCCCACGCCTACGGCGGCACCTGGGCCCCCCCGCTCCAGGTCGACGACGCATGGCACCTGCCGGGGCAGTCGGCGGTGGTGCTCGCGCCGAACTCCGGCGAACCGGATCCGGAGTGTCTCTGACCGAGCCTTGAGGCGGGAAGCGCTGGGCGCGGGTCTCCTGACCCCGCCCTTGCCCTGAGACGCGGTACAACAGAGGCGGGTCTCCAGACCCGGAAATCGAAGGCTCCGACACGCGGGGGCTTTCTAGCAGCGGTCGGAGACCCCGGTCCTGGGGTACGGCGCGGCGAAGGTAAGGGTGGGGTCGGGAGACCCGCGCCCAGCGCATCCGCCCCCTGATATGCGGTACGGCGCGGTCCACATATTTCGCGACGCCGGCCATTTTCCTAAGATTGAGTATCCGACTCCCTGCACTGTTACGGTCGGGAGGTGGATATGGCGCGAAGCCACAACGGCGCGACGGTCGAGGCGCTGGCGGGGATCCTCCGGGGCGAGTCGGTCCTGGGGCTGTCGGAGGAGCAGTTGCTGGAGCGGTTCGTCGCACGCCGCGACGAGCCGGCCTTCGCTGCGCTGATGGCCCGCTACGGACCGCTCGTGATGGGGGTCTGCCGCCGAAGCCTCGACGACGACGACGAGGCCGAGGATGCGTTCCAGGCGACGTTCCTGGTCCTGGTCCGACGCGCGGGGGACATCCGTCGCGCCGATCGACTCGGGCCCTGGCTGTTCTCGGTCGCCCGCAAGGTGACCGCCAGGGCCAGGCAGCAGGCCAGGAACCGCAAGCCATCGCCGGTCGAGACCGAGCACCTGGCCGACCCGTCCGCCGGGGCCGAGGCGCCGGCGGAACGGTCGGAGTTGAAGGCGATCGTCGACGACGAGGTCGCGGCCCTGCCGGACACGCTCCGGCGCCCGGTGGTGCTCTGCTACCTCGACGGACTGACGCACGACGAGGCCGCCCTGCGCCTGCGATGGCCGGTCGGCACCGTGCGGAGCCGCCTGGCCCGGGCGCGGAGCGTCCTCAAGACGCGTCTCGCCCGGCGCGGGATCGTCGCGGGGGCCTCGGCCCTGGCGTTCATACTCGCCCCGAGGCCCGTCTCCGCCTCCCTGATCGAACGGACCGTCCGCGCCTGCCTGGCCTTCTCTTCCGGCCCCCTCGCCACCAAGGCCGCCGGCGCCGCGACCGCCTCCCTCCTCGCCAGCGGAGTCCTCCGAGCCATGACGTTCTCGAAGTGGATCACCCTCACCACCTCCACCCTCGCCCTCGGCGGCACCGCCACGATCTCCAGCCTCCTCATCGCCTCCGGCCCGCAGGAGGGTAAGGAGGGCCCCAAGGCTGCGAACGCATCGCCCGAGCCGGGTCAAGTCAGGCCGTCCGCCACACCGATCGACACAAGCCGCGAGGCCAACGCCAGGATCCGGAAGGCCCTCGCCACCAAGGTGGAACTGCCTCTGGAGGAACTGACGCTGGAAGACCTGTTTAAGTGGCTCCAGAAGACAACCAAGTCCGAATCCTTGCCCAAAGGGGTCCCCATCTACTTCGATCCTGTCGGTCTGAACGAAGCCAAGGTCACTCCGGCAAGCAAGTTGAACCCGGTCTGGGTACAGCCCAATCTCGATGCCAACCTGCGTTCCACCCTCCGCCTGGCCGGGTTGTCCTACACCATCCAGGACGGCCATATGATCATCTCCTCGGTGGCGTCCATCATCGAGCGGCGACTGGATGGTCTTGAAGAGAAGCTCAACGGCCTCGCTGCCGGGGGCCAGGAGAAGGATCTCCGCGAAGTTCAAGGGGCGATCGAAGACTTACGAACGGTGCCGGGCCAGGTCAAGCCTTCCACCACACCGATTGACACCAGCCGGCTCGAGCGGGATCGTGGCCAAAACGGCCGTCCAAATCCCGCCTCACTCTCGGTTGATGAGGGTCGCGTTCGTAGCGTGGCCTTCAGCCCCGACGGGAAGACGCTCGCCGCTGGATACATGGGCCTCGCTCACGTCGGGGGTGGAGTGGCGTTTTGGGACGTCGTCACGGCGAATCGCCTTCACCCCGAGCCAATCACCGTGAGCGAGGGCTTCGTGCAGAGCGTGGCTTTCAGCCCCGACGGGAAGACGCTCGCCGGTGCATATAGCCGCACTGACTCTAACGCTACGAGCTCCGGCGAAGGCGTGCTACTCTGGGACGTGGCCACACATAAGCGCTTTCTCGACACACCACTGACCGTGAGAGGGGGCCACATCGAGAGCGTGGCCTTCAGCCCCGACGGTAAGATATTGGCGGCCGGCTACAGCGACCGCGTCGGGGTCATCTATGGCGGGGTCGTACTCTGGGATGTGATCACGCGCAAGCGCGTTCTCGACGAGACGCTAGAGGTTAACGGATCCATAAGTGTGGCCTTCAGTCCCGACGGTAGGACCCTCGCGGTGGGGTATCGAAAGAGCCTCGGGTCGGTCCGCAGCCAAGTGGAGCTTTGGGATACGGTCACGCACAAACGTATCCTCGACGAACCGATGACTGTGGCGGAAGGCGATGTGGACGCGATCGCCTTCAGTCACGACGGCAGGATCGTGGCCGCAGGATATCGCGCGGACCTTGCCGGCGGGGTCGTGCTCTGGGACGTGGCTAGGCGCAAGCGATTGGGTGAGGCGCCGCTTGTTCTGAGGGAAGGTTACGTCCTCAGCGTGACGTTCAGCCCTGACGACAAGACCCTCGCCGCAGGATACGCTGGCGAAGGCGGCGGCGTGGCGGTTTGGGATGTTGCCACGCGAAAGCGTTCGCTGAACGATACCATCGCCGCGAATAAGCTCATTATCGAGAGCGTGGCCTTCAGCCCCGACGGTAAGACGCTCGCGGCCGGATATCCCGGGGTCGGATCCCCGGTTCGCGGGGGCGGCCGGGTGCTCCTACTGCCAGTTGGCCCGCGCGAAGCCCTTCGAGAACAGTCAATACCAGTCACAGCACCTGGGAACATTGCGGAAAAGCAGGCGTCGGCGGCCCGAGAAACAGACCGTCCCGTCCAGACCGTCAATGGGGTCGTTTACCTCGTCTCCCCGGACGGCCGGAGGATCATGGCCCAGGATCCGCAGACCAAGGCGTTCCACACGGCCACGATCGGAAAGCCCGGCGTGGATCCTCCCATCCGGACGCAGATCGTGCCCCTGAAGCAGGCTCCGATGGTCGGATTCACGATGGAAGGGAAAGGAATCGACAAGCTGCTCCTTGGTTGGAACGGGTCATTCCGCGCCTACGACCTGCCCAAACCCATCGACGGGACCGTCATCGCCGAGCCGATTTCCGCGAATATCCTCGCGATCCTCTATCGCTCCGACCGCCAGATCTATCTGGGGACGTCCATCGACAGCAATGCCAATCTGCGATGGAGGACCCACGAATTGCCGGCGGAGTTGGGGGACTATCGGGACGCCGATTCCGACGGGGCGGTTTACCGGTTCAACTGCCGCAAAGGCTATCTCGAATACGACGTCGCCCGCGACAAGTTCACGAGTTACACCTTCGATGATCTCTGGAAGCAGGCCGAGGAGACAGCGAAGAACCAGACCAAGGATGCCGGGAAAGCCGCACAGTCCATTCGCGAGAGCGAACCGACCGTCGAGACGATTCAAGACGTCCTCTACGTGATCTCCGCGGATGGGCGGAAGATTGTGGCGAATCACGCGGGGAGTGGGGCAATCCAATCGGTCACGATCGGCAAGCCTGGGCAGGATCCTCCGATCCGAACGCGGATTATCCACGTCTTTGGGGGGAGGTTCCTGGGGTTCCGCATGGAAGGCCAGGGAATCGACAAACTCGTCGTCGGTGCTTACGGAAAGCTGGTTGCTTTGCCGTTGCAGCAGCCTGTCGAGGGTGTCGTCGCGGTTGAGGAGGTCAAGGGGGGGAATTCTCAATCACTATACTACCTCTTGGGGCGACGCCTGTATCTCGGAACCTATGTCGAGAAAGCCCCTCGCGAGGAGAATGGATTCGAATGGGTGTCGCACGACGTGCCCGAGAGCCTGGGCTTACTTCAGAGTGCGGAGGTCGTCTCCACCAACTTCTCTTTGGACCCACGTCCCGGTCAGATGATGAGCGTCACGAAAAAGCTCCTTCAGTTCCGTTGCCGGAAGGGTGTCCTCAATTACGATCCCTATGAGAAGAAATGGACAACCCTCGATTTCAACGCCATCCTCAATGAGCCGTCAGCCCCACTGGAGAAGCCCGTGGGGAAGGCGGAGGTCCCGATAACGCCAGCGATGGAGAAGCCGAAGGCAGATGACGGATCGGGGGCACCCGGCACCCCACAGACGAAGGCCACGCCGAAGGATGCAACGGCTCGGCCGGGGCCGAAGGCCGAGCGGGTCGGGGCGTATGACTGCATCATCTCGGCGGATGGCCGGAAGATCGTGATCCAGGATCCCGCCACCGGCAAATCCGCCTCCACCACCATCGGCCGGCCCGGGGTCGATCCGCCGCTGAAGACGCAACTGGTCCGGGGTATGGGCTCGGTGCATACTTTCTTCATGCGGGGCAAGAATATCGACAAGCTGGTCGTGCTGCAGGGGCTCCGGTTCGTCGAACACCCGCTGCCGAAGCCCTTCGAGGGCCGGGTCGATAACCAGCTCGGTTCCAACGCCCCGGATATCCTGATTTTCCGCGTCGGGCAGACCGTCTATTTCACCTACCCCGGCAAGGCCGATGGGGTTCCCGGGTTAAAATTCGCATCGGCCGTCCAGCCCGAATCGCTCGGGCCGATGGAGGATAGTGTGGTCCTCATCAAGGATCCCAAGGATTTCCAGCGCATCGAGTCCGTCCGCCTCAATTTCGAGAAGGGCCGCATGGAGTTCAACATTCGCGACGAGGCCTGGAAGACGACGAATTACCAGGCCGTCCTCAATGGGACGAAGTGAAGGGGCAACGAACGTCCTTGACGCGGATCTGGAGTGCGTCCGCTTGCTGACGCTCTCGCCGGGTGGGAGCTTGCTCCCGAGAGGGGGCGGCCGTCGTCGGGGTGGCGAGTGGGACGCGGCCGGGGCATCCGTCGGTGCGGTGGTCGCCGGCGTCCCGCCCGCGAGGCACCACACCCTACAGGATTTTTCACATCTCGATGGGACGACTGAAGAGATACGCGTTGACCACCTCGGCGTGGAGGGGGAAGGCGATGTCCTCGACGGCGCGGGCGATGACGATCTCGCTGGCCTCGGCGTTGGGCTCGAAGACCTCGAAGCGGTGCCGGGGCTGGCGGGGGGAGAGGCCGAAGATCAGGACGGTGCCGTCGGGGGCGCTGCGGACCCGGAAGTCCTTGACGTTGTCCGGGTCGAGCATGACCTGGGTCTCCTCGAAGAACTCCCGGACGGCGGCCTCCTGCCAGCGCTCGCCGTGGTTGATGTAGCCGCCGGGCAGGGCGAGCTTGCCCTCGGCGGGGGGGATCGAGCGGCGGATGAACACCAGGCCGTCGTCCACCGGGACGAGCAGCACGGCCACGGGCACGGGGTTGCGGAACGTCATCCGCTCGCAGCCGTCGCAGGCGCGGGGCCAGCGTTCGATCTCTTCGAAGCGTCGCCCGCAGTAGGAACAGTAGGTATCCTTGAGCCACTCTGACGCGCTCATCCCGATTTCGCCCCGTCCTATGACCAGACCCGTGGAGTTTGTCCCGATGCCCCGCCACGATGGCCGAGCCAGCGACGCGATCCGACCCGTCACGATCGAGCGGGGGTTCGCCCGGAACAGCCCGGGGAGCGTCCTCTATCGATGCGGCGCGACCACCCTGCTCGTGACGGCCCACATCAGCGACAAGCTGCCGCCGTTCCTCGAAGGCAAGGGTGTCGGCTGGCTCACCGCCGAGTATGCCATGCTCCCCGGTAGCACGCCGACCCGCAAGGGCCGAGGCTCCGACGGCCGCTCCACCGAGATCCAGCGCCTCATCGGCCGCAGCCTCCGCGCGGTGATCGACATGAAGGCCCTCGGCCCCTGGGCCGTGAATGTGGATGCGGATGTCCTCGAGGCCGACGGCGGCACCCGCACGGCCGCGATCACCGGCGCGTTCATCGCCGTGGCCGACGCGCTGCGGAACCGGCTCGGGCCCGAAGTCGCCCGCGCCGTGCTCAAGGACAGCATCGCCGCCGTCAGCGCGGGGATCGTGAAAGGGGAGCCGGTCGTCGACCTGGACTACATCGAGGATTCCACCGCCGACGTGGACATGAACGTCGTCCGGCTCGGCAACGGCAGCCTCGTCGAGGTCCAGGGGACCGGCGAGGGGGGAGTCTTCAGCCGCTCCGAATTGAACGCCATGCTCGACATCGCCGAGGCCGGGATCGACCAGCTCCAGGCCGCCCAGAAACAAGCCCTCGGGGCGGATTGGCCCTGGTAACTGTGGAGAGCGGAAGCTCGCTTCCGCTCTGTTCTCGCGGAGCTTGCTCCGCGCGCTGGGTCGAAGGAGATACCTCCGATTCGATCGCCCTTCTCGGGAGCAAGCTCCCGCCGGGAGAGAGCGGAAGCGAACTTCCGCACTCCGGGCGGTCAGTCGCGGACGGGCGGGGTCATGTTCAACGCCTCGACCCGCCAGGTCTTCCCGTCGAACCGGAGGTCGTTCGGGGCGACGTGCTCGATGGGGATCTTCGAAAAATCCGCGACGGTGAAGCCCTCGGCCAGGCATGTGATCAGGACCCGGATGACCACCCCGTGGGCGACGACGATCCCGGTCTGCCCGGGGTGACGGCGGGCGAGATCCTGAAACACGGGCACGACGCGGGCCTGGAGCTGGCGGTAGGATTCGCCCCCCGGGTGGGTCTGGTCGAGGTCGCCCTGCTCCCAGCGCTCCATGGACTCGGCGTAGAGGCCCCAGCCCATCGCCCGGGGCTGGCCGGCGAGATCGCCCATGTGGCGTTCATGCAGCGCGTCGAGGATCTCCCAGGTGGCGAATCCGCAGGCCGCCGCGATCGGCGCGGCGGTCTGCCGGGCGCGGAGCATCGCGGAGGAGGCGAGGAAGTCGGGGCGGAAGCCCGCGAGGTAGGGTGCGGCGGCCTCGGCCTGCCGGAACCCCCGCTCTCCCAGGGGGATGTCGGACTCGGATCCGTGAAAGCTGTCGGGCGCGGCGGTCTCGGCGTGCCGGAGGAGGAGGATCCTGGTCTCGGACGCTGCGGGATTTGCGATCGCCAACGTGTCAGTCCCCGATGATTCCCGGAAGCTCAGGGTTGCCGCACCCCGATCCAGGCACCATGATACATCACGGACCGGCCGCGCGAGGCACGGTCCTCCCGCCATTCCGGGTCCTCGACCTACGAATCGCTCAATCCGGATTTTTCGCCGAGACCCCCTGCCTCCGGGAGGTGTAGACGCCATGGCCGCCAGCAAGTACCGCACGATCCTGCTCTTCGGGATGCCCGGCTCCGGCAAGGGGACCCAGGGAGCCGTGCTCGGCCAGCTCCCCGACTTCATGCACATCTCCTGCGGCGAGGTCTTTCGGCAGCTGTCCAAGCACGGCCAACTCGGCCAGGAGATCGTCCGCTATACCTCCCAGGGCGCGATGGTCCCGGACGAGGTCACGGTCAAGATCTGGAAGCGGCACATCCAGATCCTGGAGCTGCAGGAGCTGATCTTCCCCAGCATCCACACCCTGCTGCTCGACGGCCTGCCGCGCAACTACGCGCAGGCCGAAATGCTCGACGAGATGCTCGACGTCGTCCAGGTCTTCCACCTGAACATCACCGACACGTCCAAGGCCATGGAACGCCTCAAGGCGCGGGCCCTGCGCGAGAACCGGCTCGACGACATCAACGACGAGGTCATCAAGCGGCGGCTTCAGACCTACTACGACGAGACGTTCCAGACGCTGAAGTTCTACGACCCGTCGATCATCTACGAGATCGACGCCGCGCAGCCGACCCTGGACGTCCTGCGCGACATCGTGAACCGGCTGTCCGAACTGGACCACGCCGAGAAGGCCGCGACGCTCGTCGGGGCGAGGTGAGGTAAGGTGAGATGAGGATTCAGGCCGCCGGGGCGATGCGGATCGCCCGCCCCCGGTGGCCCGACGGACCGTCCCGCCCCTCCCGCGTCAGAACGCGCTGCCGCACAGGATCCGGACGTTGGCGTAGGGGGTGAACTCGGCGGTCCGGATGATGCCCTTGACCCCGAGGGACTGCTCCTTGAACTCGTGATGGGGGACCTCATCGACGTCGACGTCGCCGACGATCTTGAGGATCTCCTGGTAGAGCTTGGGGCTGTACTCGTTGATCTCGGTGGCGACGCCGATCGACTCGATCACCAGTTCCTCGGCGACGGCGCGGAGGACGTCGAGGAAGCGGGGAATCCCGGGCGTGAGGGTGAGGTCGATGACGTGGCTGTCGGGAGGCAGGGGGTAGCCGGCGTCGACGATCAGGAGCTCGTCCAGGTGTCCGAGTTCGGCCAGGAGGGAACAGATCGCGGGGTTGAGGATTCCACCTTTTTTCATCGCGACGGAGCCCTTGCAATCACGAGCGTTCGATCGGCCCGCGGGCGCGGCCGGCCCCGGGATGTGACAGGCCCGGGCCCTCTCGGTTCGACCGCGTGGAGTTCGCAGAATTGTGGTAGTATAGCGACCCGGCCGGGATGCCTCCACCCCACCCCGGCCTCCGGGCCCTGCGGGGCGGGCACCGGGACCATCACGCGGAGCGAGTCATTCCGATGTCAGACGAGACGTCGCGGCCGCAGAGCCAGGATCCCCCGCCCCACGGCCGTCCCCGCCCCCTGGCCTGGGCGCTGGCGATCCTCGGCGTGATCGCCTGGGCGCTGGTCCCGGGGGCCGGATCGCCCCGGCGTGGCCTGGCCGTCGCGCCCCCGCAGGCGGCCGACTCGCCCCCCACCGGCCTCTTCGATTCCCGGCTCGAGTCGCTCCGCAGGGGCTCGATGAGCTGGGAACTCCGGCAAGGGCCCCGGCGCAAGGTGGTCGACCAGGTCTGCCTCGTGCCGGATGTCGCCACCTTCCTCGAAGTCGTCGCGAGCTGGGACAGCGAGACCTACTACCCGGTCCTGATCTACGACGTCGAGACGACCCTGAAGTTCCTCCGGGCGTTCCGGCCCGCGAAGGTGATCCGCTACAACCGCAAGGTCCCGCCGGTCCCGGAGGATCGGCTCTGGGATCTGGCCGTGTTCAGCGTCGGCGCGGCGTGGAGCGACGAGGCGGCGGCGGTGGGCGAGATCCTCCCGGGCGACAAGGTCCCCAAGAAGCTCGGCCCCACGCCCCCCGGCGTCGTGATCTCCTCGCCCGACAGCCCCAGCCTCGCCGGCGCGGTCGCCCTCGCCGCCGGCCGTTTCCAGCCCTTGGTCCGGCTCGACTCGGGCAAGAAATTCGACGACGTCCTCCAGGGCAAGGACCTGGTCCAGTTCCTCGACGGCGTGAACAAGGCGGTCGCGGCCGTCGTGCCCGCCCACGACGCCATGGGGGACGACTGCGACTTCCTCACCCTCGCCCTCGACGCCCCCTACTCATATGAGGACGGCGACGGCCGCAACGCCCTCGACGACCGCATCGGCCGCTCCGCCGACTCCACCGTCCGCTGGGCCTACGTCGGCCGGCTGATGGGCGACCCGGTCCTCTCGGCCTATCGCGCGATGTGCTCGCTGTTCCTCCAGCCGCAGTCCGGGGCGTTCTTCGACGGCTACGAGGGCAAGGGGGAGGTCTTCTCGCAGTACGCGACCCTGCCGGCCACCCTCCAGCTCGGCGGGAAGTTGCCGGTCACCCAGGTGGGCGGCAAGCCCAGGGCCGACCTCGCGAGCTGGCACGCGACCTTCGATCCCAAGAACCGCCACGGCCTGGTGATGATCAACACCAGCGGCAGCCCGACCCAGTTCAACCTGCCGCAGGGCACGGGCTATTACGTCGACGTCCCCCCCAGCGTCCCCGCCGCCGTTCACATGATCCACAGCTTCTCGGCGGCCGACCCACGCAACCCCGACACGATCGCCGGGCGATGGCTGGCCAACGGCGCGTTCGTGTACTTCGGGTCGATGAACGAGCCGTTCCTCCAGAGCTTCCGGACCCCCTCGCTGATCGCGTCGCTGCTTGCCGAACGCATCCCTCTGTCCGCCGCGTTCCGGAATGCCCCCAGGGAGGGTGTCTTCGGCAAGCCCTGGCGGCTGGTCTACTTCGGCGACCCGCTCTATCGGATCGAGTTCGACCCGACGCCGCCGGCCCGCCTGAAAACCTACCCCCCGACCGATCACTGGCCCCGCTTCGAGGAATACGCCCGGCCCGCCGCCGACGCGTCCGCCGACACCAGGTTCGTCTGGGCGCTCCAGACCGCGATCTTCCGGCTCCAGCGGGGTCAATCGTCCCGCCAGAGCGACGACCTCGCGGCCATCCTGCTCGCGATCCCCCGGTCCCAGGTCTCCCCGAACTTCCGGCCCATGTTCGACGCCCTGACGATCGACCAGGCCTACGAGTCGGGCAAGTACGCCGAACTCCGCGACTGGATCGGCCGGATCCCCGCGGCCGAGCAGACGGGGATGATCCCCCGCTACCTCGGGTCCACCCTCCTGGCGGAACTCAACACCGCGCTCGGGATGGGCAACCCCGCCCGGGCCCGCGAGGTCTGGACCGCTCTGATTCGGTCCTCCCTGCCGCAGGAGGTGAAGGTCCTCTCGACCGAGCGGATCGCCGCCACGGCGACGACCCCAGCCCGCCGGTCGGACTGGCGGAACTGGCTCCGGGCGTCCCTCCGTCCCGACGAGCCGGCCGACTCCGGCCGGATCATCAACGAGGAGATGAAGCGGATCGACCGGGTCACCCAGGAAGAACGGGCGAAGTCCAAGCCCGCCGGCCGTTGATCCGCCCCCCGATCGTTCCCGAAGGTCCCTCGCCCATGCCGACGGAGTCCGCGACAGAGACCCGTCCCGCGTCCGAGGCGCCCGGCTGGTTCGCCGTCGCGCTGATCGCGGCCGTCTTCTCGGGCCTGCTCCTCGGCTATGAGCCGATCTCCGGCGACCCCGACCGCATGTACCGGCCGCTCAAGGCCGAGCTCGCCGACGCCCTGCGCGAGGGCCACCTGCCGCTCTGGTCTCACCGGCTCGGCCTGGGCGTGCCGCTCATGGCCGAGAGCCACGTCGCCGCGCTCTACCCGCCGAATCTCGTCCTGTATCGCCTGCTCGATGTCGGCACCGCTTACCGCCTGGCGATGTTCCTGCACCAGCTCGCGCTCGTCGGGGCGACGTATCTTTATGCCCGGGTGCTCGGCATCACGCCCTGGGGATCGGGCCTGGCGGGGGTGGCGTTCACGCTCTGCGGGTTCCAGGCGATCCACGCCAGCCATGAGCCGTTCTACCACGCCCTGCCGTACCTGCCTCTGGCCCTCTGGCTGGCCGAGAAATACCTGTCAACCGGCCGGGCGACGTTCGCGGCCTGGCTGAGCCTGGCCCTCGGGGCCCAATGGACCCTCGGGCACTTCCAGATCCAGACCTGGACCGGATTGCTCGTGGGCCTCATGGCGCTGGGACGGTTGTGGTTCTCGAAGCCGGGCCTCCGGCGGCCGATGGTCGTCGCGCTGGCCGTGCTCGGCGGGACGCTCGTCGCGGCGCCCCAGTTGGGGCTGTCGTGGGAGTTCGCCGGGCGCGTCGGCCAGACGGGCCGGAGCCTGGCCGAGCGGATGTTCTTCTGCTACCCGCCCGCGCACTGGGTCGAGGCCGTCGTACCCCGGCTGTTCCGCGACATCAAAGGGGGCCCCGAGGCCCCCTACTGGTACCGGCAGATGACGACCGGCCACGAGGCCGCGTTCTACGTCGGCACGGTCCCCCTGATCCTCGCCCTCGTCGGCGGGCTCGATCTCGGTCGAAACAGGCCAAGGACGAACTTCTTTCGCTGGCTCGTGCCCGTCACCTTCGCCCTGGCAACCATGCCGGCGTGGTGGCCCGAGGGCTACGCGATGGTCCTGAAGGTCCCCGGACTGGGATTCTTCCGGTCGCCTTCGCGGTACACCCTGCTCACGAGCTTCGGCCTCTGCCTGCTCGCCGGGCAGGGGCTCGACCGCGCCGTGCGGGCGATCGCGTTCCGGGCGGGATTTGTCCTGGCGACGGTCGTCCTGCTGGGCGGCCTGGCCTTCGCATGGGACTGGACCCACCGGCCCGAGCACGTCCGGATCCTGGCCGATTCGGGGCTGGAGCTACGCCTCTGGATCGCGCTGGGGAGTTGGATCGTCGGGCTGGGCTGCGTGCTGGCCTGGCGGGCGGGCAAGGTCGGCGGCTGGGCCCCCCTGCTCCTCGCCGGGCTGGAGCTGACCTCACTCTACTTCAACGCCACCGTCCGCTGGGGCCGGGCGATCGACCTTCCGGCGTCGAGCCCGATCCTGTCCGAACTGTCGAAGACGCCGGGCGTCGGCCGGCTGGCCGGACACCTCGACAACCTCCCCCTCCGCGCCGGGCTGACGACGGCGTGGCCCTACACCGGGTTCAACCTGCCCGCCCCCGCGCAGTTCCTCAAGGATTTGCAGGAGCCCATCGAGCGCGGCACGCCGCTGACCGCCCTCTGGTTCCGCCGCCACGGGATCACCCACGGGATCTGGCCGGTGGGCCTGCCCGAAGGGCTGGCGACCTCGGTGCGGATTGTCCCCGACCCGGCGCTCGACGCCCTGGTCTACGCGCCGTCGGGACAGACGGAGAAGCGTCCCTGGCACCTCGCGACCTTCGGCCCCCCCTGGCCCGAGGCCCGGGTCGCGACCCGATGGGCGAACGTCCCCGATTGGCGTGCCTTCGCCGAGCGGGCCTCATCCCGCGACGACCCAGCCGAGGCGATCTACGTCGCAAACGACGCCCCGCCCATGCCCGCAGGCGCCCGGCCCGCGACCGTCGCCAGGGCCACCGAATGGTCCGGCCTTTCAGGCACGGTCGAGCACGACGGCGTCTGTGACCTGATCCTGACCCGGGCCTACGACCCCGGCTGGAAAGCCCGCATCAACGGCGGCCCGGAGGTCCCCCTCTCCCGCGTCGAGGGCGGCCTCCAGTCCCTGCGACTCCCGGGCAAGGGCCCCTCACGCATCGTCCTCCGCTACGCCCCCGCCCCACTGATTCCCGGGGCAATTGTGAGCGGCGTGACTGTTCTCGGACTGGTCGGCGTCATTGCGGCGGGGAAGCGATTGAACCGCAAAGTCGCGAAGGATACAGAGAAATCGGAGAGGAATTGAACCACAGAGACACAGAGGACACAGAGACATTGATAAGAAATAATTGATTCAAAATTCCATCAACTCTGTGTCCTCTGCGTCTCTGTGGTTCAATTCCCTCTTCAATTCTCTTCCACCATCGGGGCGAACCCGCGCCGCATGGTGTTCTCGGTCACCGTCCGCGTGAGCAGGAATTCGCGGAGGTAGTCCGGGCCGCCGGCCTTGGTGCCGATGCCGGAGAGCTTGAAGCCGCCGAAGGGCTGGCGGTCGACCAGGGCGCCGGTGATGGTGCGGTTGATGTAGAGGTTCCCGACCCGATACTCACGATACACCCGGGCGATGTGCTCCGGGCTGCGCGAGTAGAGCCCGCCGGTCAGGGCGTACTCGGTGGCGTGGGCGATCGAGAGGGCGTCGTCCAGATCCTTCGCCCGGAGGACGGCCAGGATCGGACCGAAGACCTCTTCCTGGGCGATCCGGGCGTGAGGCGCCACGTCGGCCACGATCAGCGGGGCGACGAAATGGCCCTGGCTCGCGAGGTCGCCGAGCCCGAGTTCGGCCAGGACGCGGCCCTCGGACTTCGCCAGCCCGGCGTAACGCTCGACCCGAGCCCGGGCGTCGGCGTCGATGACCGGGCCGACGACGATCTCGGGGTCGTCGGGCTTGCCGACGGGGATCGCCTTCGCCGCCTCGGCCAGCCGCTGGCAGAACGCGTCGTAGGCCCCGTCGAGCACGACCACTCGCGAACAGGCAGAGCACTTCTGGCCCGAGTACCCGAACGCGCTCTGCAAGACGCCCACCACCGCCTCGTCGAGGTCGGCGTCGTCATCGACGATGATGGCGTTCTTGCCGCCCATCTCGGCGATGACCCGCTTCACATGGTCCTGGCCAGCGGGGGTTGTGGAGGCCCGGCGGTGGATCTCCAGGCCGACGGCCCGCGAGCCGGTGAACGAGATCAGGTCGACGCCCGGGTCATCCACGAGGGCCTGGCCGACTTCCTCGCCCACGCCCGGGAGGTACTGCAAGGCCCCTTCGGGGACGCCCGCCTCCTGGAGCACCTGCACCAGGTGCCATGCCATCACCGGCGACTGCTCGGCCGGCTTGAGGATCACGGCATTGCCCGTGACGAGCGCGGCGACGGTCATCCCCATCGGGATCGCCAGCGGGAAATTCCAGGGGGGGATGACCACCACGACGCCTCGCGCCAGGTGCTCGATCCGGTTGGTCTCCCCCGGCACGTCGCGATGCTCGGGCCGGTCCAGCCGCAGCATTTCGCGCCCGTAGAACTCGCAGAAGTCGATCGCCTCGGCGACGTCGGCGTCCGACTCCCGCCAGGGCTTGCCGCACTCGAAGACCTCCCACGCAGCCAGTTCAAACCGCCTGCGTCTCAGGATCGACGCCGCCTTGAACAGGATCTCCGCCCGTTCCGATGCCGGGGTGCCGGACCACGAGGCAAATCCCTTCCGCGCAGCGGACACGGCCAGCTTGGCGTGCTCGGCCGTCCCCTTGCTCGTCCGCGAGACGACCACAGAGGTCTCAAACGGGCAGGTCGCGGCGAGGGTGGCCTCGGTCCGAACTTCCTCGCCGTTCAGGATCAGGGGGTACAGGCCGTCGAGTTGCGGCCGGACGTCGGCCAGGGCCTTGGCGAACTGTTCGCGGGCCTCGGCCTTGTGGAAATCGGTGAGGGGCTCGTTCGCGAACGGCGGGGGTGCCTCGACCGGGGCCGCGACCTTCCGGGACTTCGCCTTCAACCACATGGCTCCGACCTCCTCGGGATCGCGCAGGAGTTCGCCGACGACCGCCCCGCCCGCGTGGCTTTGTTTCAGGAAGGACTCGTTCGAGGTGTTTTCCAGCAACCGACGCACGAGGTACGCCATGCCCGGCAGGATGGCGCCGTAGGGCGTGTAGATCCTGGCCCGGTAACCCTTTGCGGAGAGGACCCGGGCGATCGGCTCGCCCATGCCGTGGAGCATCTGGACTTCGAGTCGGCCCGGCGGCAGGTTCGCGGCCTCCGCCGCCGCCAGCCCGGCCGAGAGACTCCGGACGTTGTGGCTCGCCAGGGCCGGCCGGAGCCATTCATGGTTCTCGATCAGGAACCGGGCGCACCGCTCGTAGCTGGCGTCGGACTCCCACTTGCGCTGGAAGACCGGCACCGGCCAGCCGTTTTGGCGGGCGTGCAAGGTCTCGTAGTCCCAGTAGGCCCCCTTCACCAGCCGGATCGTCACCGGCATCCCGCGCCGCTCGGCCCAGTTGCGGAGGTCGTGCAGGTCCCCCTCGGCTTCGGGCAGGTATGCCTGGCAGACAATCCCGACGTGTCGCCAGTCGCGGAACTCGGCCTCGGTCATCACCTTGCGGAAGATGGCCAGAGTCAGATCCTTGTAGGCGTACTGCTCCATGTCGACGTGGACGTACGCCCCGAGTTCGCGGGCCACGCGGAGGATCGGCCGCAGGCGGTCGAGAACCCGGCGCGTGGTCGACGCCTCGTGGATCGGGTCGAACCGAGCGGTGAGGCTCGTCAGCTTGAGCGAGAGATTCGCGCGCGGAATTGGCCCGAGGTCGTCGCGGTCGATCCGGGGATCTTCGGGCCGGGCGTCGAGCGTCGGGGCCAGGCCCTTGAGCAGGTCGATGCAGGTCTGCTGGTAGGCGTCGGCCTCGGACTCGCTGATGACGGCCTCGCCGAGCAGGTCGGCGGTGAACGCCAGGTGCTTATCCCTCAGCGTCAGGACGGTTTGCAACGCCTCGGACGGGTTCGACCCGGCGATGAACTTCCGGGCCATGTGCGTGGCAGACCACCGTGCCAGCCCCGCGAGCCAACGCTCGCGCAGCGAACCCGCCGGGGCCAGGGCCACGCCGAGCGCCAGGAACCACGGCACGCCGTCGCCGGCCTCGCCGAGATACTCCCGAAGGTGCCGGCCGATCGAGCGCGAGGACTTCAACGACGGCAGGACGTCGATGAACCGGAACAGTTGGACCTTGACCTCCGGATCCCCCATGGTGAGGTCCATGAGGCGATCATCCCACCACGCGCGGTCGAGGTGGGAGGGCCCGCGACCCAGGGCGCGGAAGACCTCGCGACCGATCGAGCGGGCCGCCGCGTCGATGGAGCCGGCGTCGGGTTCCGAGAGTGGCTCCGCCCTTGCCATCCGCACCCCCTTCGCAACCCAGGGCGAACCGGGGCCGAGGACGGCCGACGCCCTGCTCTATGGGGAATTGTAGGCGGAGAGGTGTTCGCCCGGCGTTCAGCGGGCAATATTCAACTTCGTGGCCTTGAGCTGGCCGGCCGTGGTCGACCGGACGACCGCATTGACCGGGCTGCCGTGGCAGAGGTTCTCGCCGAGATCCTGGACCCAGCCGCAGTCGCCCAGCAGGGAGGCGGCGGCCTCGACGATCAGGAGGTCTTTCGGGCGTCCCTTGGGCGCCACCTGGAGAACCAGGCGTGAACCCAGGCTGAAGTCGCCCGCGGGCTCCACCCAGGAATCGATGATCGCGCCCTGGACCAGCATTTCCACGTCCATGACCCGACCCTCCTCAATCAGAGGACCACCGGAGTCCGACACGCTTGCGTCATGACTCAATGCATCCATCATAGCTGGGTGGTCGGTCGGTGGCAAGTCCATTTTTTGTCGATCGGCTGCCTCGGCTCTGGAACTCGGGTCGAAACCGCCTCGCCCGGGGATTTTTTCCCGGCCCTCTTCCCGAGGCCGGGTGCCGCGACGGGCGGGCTCTGGACTGCTCTGCGCTGCGGGGATGGTGACGCGACGGGCCTGTAAGCCGGATTCTGTCGGGGCCGGAGCCCCGGATGACCATTTCTCTGGGACGACGGTTGCCCGTCGCCTCGAGCGACCTACCCGGGAGTCGTGGCGGGCCGGGCCGGCCCGCAACCGGTCGAGGGCCGAGACCCCCTCCCGATACTGCTCCCCTATTTGGTCTTGCTCCAGGTGGGGTTTACCGAGCCAGGCCGGTCACCCGACCTGCTGGTGAGCTTTTACCTCACCGTTTCACCCTTACCGCCCGAACCTAACGGCGCGGGAGGCGGTTTTTTTTCTGTGGCACTGTCCCTACCCGTAAACGGGCGGTGGGCGTTACCCACCACCGCGCCCTATGGAGTCCGGACTTTCCTCCCCGGCATGTCGTCGGCCCCATGTCGCCATGCAGCCAACCGCCTGAGCGGTCATCCAGCCCATCACGTCAATTCCTATCCTAGCACCCGGCGCTATGCCTCGTAAGCAAAATCCCACGACCATGTTGGATTTTCCCCACACCTCCCTGCCTGGGAAAGCTGCCACCTCCCGAGTCACAAGAAATCGGAAAAGCCGTTCTCAGATTACCTATTCTTCCCATTTGGTGTATATTACCTCAGACTCACCAGACCTTGGAGCTCCTCCGATGCGCATCCCTGATTACCTGCGGAGCCGGCTGGTTCGATTCGAGACCATGTTGCACCGGCCCGCCCCCTCGGCGACCCGGCTGGCCGAGAGCGTGCACACCCCCGGCCGGCAGGTGGCGAAGGCCGTCCTGGTCGACGCGGGCGGGTCGTTCGTGCTCGCCGTCCTGCCCGCCACCCACCGGATCGACCTGCCCCGGCTCGCCGACGCCCTGGGCGTCGCCAGGGTGGGCCTGGCCAGCGTCGACGACCTCGAACGCGTCTTCGCCGACTGCGAGACCGGCGCGTTGCCGCCTTTCGGTCGGCTCTACGGCCTGACCACCATCGTCGACGCCAGCCTCGGCGGCGGCTCGGAGATCGTGTTCGTGGCCAATACTCGCCACGAATGCGTCCGGATGCGGTACCGCGACTTCGAGTCGATCGAGCTGCCGCTCCGCGCCCGGTTCGCCACCGCGATCTCGCCCCGCCAGCGCAAGCTGTCGCACCGCCGGGCCGGCTGATCGGCCGGGATTTCGTCGCGTCCATCGGGACGGCTCGTTTAGAATCGTGCGGAACCGGGTCCTCCGGCAATCCTCGAGCGTCGCGGGGCCATTCGGCCTCGCTTGACGCTCATTCTCATCTGGCCGAGCCCTCCCCGGCGGGGCCACATCGAGACCGCACCTCCGAGCCTGTACCGAAGGACGATCATGACGAGACGCACCCTCCTCTGCTCCCTCGCGGCGGTCGCGATGGCCGCCGCGCCGGCCTCCGCGCGCGAGGCCAAGCTGGTCCGGTCGCCGTCCTACCACGGCGGCAAGGTCGCCTTCAGCTACCTCGGCGACATCTGGACCGCCTCCGAAGACGGCAAGAACATCCAGCGGCTGACCGTCCACCGCGCCCGGGACACCAACCCCCGGTTCTCCCCCGACGGCAAGTGGATCGCCTTCTCCTCCGACCGCGAGGGGAACCTCGACGTCTTCGTGATCCCCGCCGAGGGGGGTGCGGTCAAGCAGGTCACGACCCACTCGGCCGACGACTCCGTCCAGGGCTGGTCGCCCGACGGCAAGTCGATCCTGTTCGTCTCCAGCCGGGGCGAGGGGTTCGGCAGCAAGCTCTACGTCGTCCCCGCAACCGGCGGCGAGCCCCGCGACGCCGGCCCGGATATGGGCATCGCCGGCAGCTTCTCGCCCGACGGCAAGAAGCTGGCCATCAACCGCAAGGGCCAGAGCTACTGGCGGAAATACTACCGAGGCGCCTACCAGACCGACGTCACGGTCATGGACATCGCCGCGAAGTCGTTCAAGGACCTGACCGACTTCGACGGCCTCGACTCCTGGCCCCAGTGGGCGGCCGACGGCCATATCTACTTCGTCTCCGACCGCGAGGGCAACGGCCTGACCAACGTCTTCCGGGTCGCCGAGTCGGGCGGCAAGGCCGAGCAGGTCACCGACTTCAAGGCCGGCGACGTCCGCTTCCCCTCGATCTCGGCCGACGGCAAGACCCTGGTCTTCGAGCACGACTTCGGCATCTGGAAGCTCGACCTGGCCGGCAAGAAGGCGACGCCGATCAAGCTCGACATCGCCGCCGAGACCCAGGAGAGCCTCACCGAGTTCCGCGACCTGAACTCCCAGGCCGATGAGTTCGACGTCGCCCCGAACGGCCGCAAGGCGGTCGTCGGCATCCGGGGCGAGCTGTTCCTGATCCCGACCGACGAGGGGGACGTCAAGCCGCTGTCGCTGGGCGCCTCGCGCGACCAGGAGCCGAGGTACTCGCCCGACGGCAAGTTCATCACGTTCCTCTCCGACCGCGACGGATCGGAGGAGCTTTACATCATCGGCTCCGACGGCAACGGCGATCCGAAGAAGATCACCCAGATCGACGCGCTCAAGACCTCCTACACCTGGTCGCCCGACTCGAAGAAGATCGCGATCGCCTCCTCGGACGGCAAGCTGCGGGTCTACGACGTCGAGGCCAAGTCCACCAAGGAGATCGCCAGCGCGAAGTACGGCAACATGGGCCGGCCGTCGTGGTCACCCGACGGCACCTGGCTGGTCTACAGCAAGGCCGACGTCACCAGGACGTCCGACGTCTACCTGCTCCCCACCGCCGGCGGCGAGGAGAAGAAGGTCACGTTCGACTCGGCCAACGACATGAACCCTCGGTTCTCGTTCGACGGCACGAAGATCATCTTCACCCGGGTCGACATGTCCGGCGGCGGTGGCGGCGGCGGTCGGATGGGCGGCGGCAGCCAGCTTTATGTGATCAACCTCGTGAAGGAAGAACGCGACCCGGATGATCCGGAGACGCGCCCCGAGACCCCGACCCTGATGGGCGGCTTCGGGCCCGGCGGCAACACTCGCAACGCCGCCGCTGGAGCGGGCGGCCCCGGCCGGGCCACGTCCAGCAAGCCGGTCAGCATCGACTGGGCCGGCCTCAAGCGGCGGACCCGTCGGCTGACCCGGACCTCCGGCTCGGTCTTCAACTTCATCACCGCCCCCGGCAACCTCGTCGTCTTCGTGGCGATGGAAGGCGGCGCGGGCGGGCCCGGCGGCGGCGGATTCGGCGGCGCCCCGTCGATCTACTCGATCAGCGACGACGGCAAGCGGACGAGCCGGCTGGCCTCGGGCAACGCGCCTGAAGCCCCCTCGGGCGAGGAGACCCCGACTCCGTTCGGGCGCGGGTTCGGCGGCGGCGGGATCTCGAACCTGGTCGCCACCCGCGACGGCCGCACGCTCTACTTCAAGGAAGGCAACGGCATCTACTCGACCTCCCTCGGCGGCGGCGGGGGATTGGCCGGGCTGCTGGGCGCCGGCGGCCCCCCCTCGGGCGGCGACGGCGGCGGGCCCGGCGGGGGCCGTGGCGGGCGCGGGGGGATGTTCGCGGCGGCCGCGGCCTCCAGCGCCACCCCGGCCTCATCCGGCTCCAAGCGCAAGCTCAGCTTCCCGATCCAGGTCCGGATCGACAAGCCGAGCGAGTGGGCCGAGATGTTCGACGACGCCTGGCGGTCGATGAAGTACCGCTTCTACGACGCCAAGATGCACGGCAAGGACTGGGACGCCGCCCGCGCCAGGTACAAGCCGCTGGTCGAGTTCGTCGGCGACCGCCAGGAGCTGATGAACGTCATCAACGAGATGATCGGCGAGCTGAACGCCTCGCACACCGGCGCCTCCGCCGGCCGCGACCGCGACGGCGGCAGCCCGGGCATCTCGACGGTCCACCTCGGCTTCGACCTCGTCCCCGACGACGCGGCCGGGCTCTACAAGGTGGACTACATTTACGAGGAAGGCCCCTGCGACAAGGACTGGGTCAAGATCGCCAGGGGCAATTACCTCATCGCCCTCGACGGCCAGCCGGTCAAGCTCGGCGACGACCTCGCCGCTCGCCTCAACCGCCGCCTCAACCGCCGGGTCGAGGTCACCCTCGGCGACAAGCCCAAGGCCGAGGGCGCCTGGAAGTTCCGGATCGAACCCATCCCGGGCTCGGCCTACAGTACGCTGAGGTACGAGCGCTGGGTGAAGGAACGCCGCGAGATGACGGACAAGCTCTCCGACGGCCGCGTCGGGTACGTCCACATCAAGGCGATGGACCAGCCGTCGCTCCGGCGTTTCGAGAAGGAGCTGCGCGAGTTCCGCCACAAGGACGCCCTGGTCATCGACCAGCGTTTCAACGGCGGCGGCAACATCGAGCAGGAATTGCTCGCGCTTCTGGTCCAGAAGCAGTACCAGGTCTGGCACCCGCGCGGGACCGAGCCGACGACGCGGCCGATGGCCGGGTTCTTCGGCCCGAAGGTCGTGCTCCAGAACTGGCGGTCGGCCTCGAACGCCGAGATGTTCCCCGCCGGCTTCCGGGCCCTGGGCCTGGGCAAGGTGGTCGGCACCCCGACCATGGGGGCCGTCATCGGCACCAACAGCTACTCCCTGATCGACGGCTCGACGATCCGCTCCCCCGAGGTCGGCGTCTACCTGAATGACCAGGGCCGCACCAACATGGAGAACACCGGGGTCAAGCCCGACATCTACGTCGAGAACACCCCCGAGGACAACCTCGCCAACCGCGACCGCCAGCTCGAAACGGCCGTGAAGGAGGTCCTCAAGGAACTCTCGAACGGCACGACCGCCGCCGGCGGGGCGAGGTGAGAGATTTCGATTGAACCACGGAGACACAGAGGGCACGGAGAGGGATGAGAGAAGGGTGGATGGGCGACAAGAAATCTCACCCATCAACCATCACCCATGATCCATCTCCGCTGCTCTTCCCGCTGTGCTCTCTGCGTCTCTGTGGTTCAATTCCGATTCTTCCCCAGAAACGTCATCCCCTCCACCAGGCACGCCGGGTGGGGTTGGCCCGATCGGTCGGCCTGCCAGATCTCGACCCAGCGGGTCCAGGGGACCTCGGGGCGGCCGAAGGGGATGGGGCCGCGCTTGCGGCCGCGGAGGGCGTGGACCATCGGGGCGGCCTTGCCCCGTTCGTGCACCACCAGGCCCTCGGAACGCACCTCGTACGGGGTGTTCGGGCCGAAGACGGCCTCGACCTGCTGGCGGATCACATCCACGCCCGACATGGCGTAGAGCCCCGCCAGGGCGGTCGCGATCGCGTGCCGCTCGGACGCGGGCCGCCCGGCCAGCCAGCCCTCCTGCGCCACGCCGCCGACGAGCCACCCGGCCCGGTCTTCGAGGGTGACGACCAGCGGCGGCTCGTCGTGCCCCTTGCCCCGCCTCGCGAACTCCAGCAGGATGCGGTTGGTCGCCAGGTGGATCTCCGACAGCTCCGGCGGCGCGCCGTCGGGGGCGACGCGGAAGGCCGGACTCTCGTGCAAGAGGCTGAGGATATTCCGCTCCACGAACTCGTGGATGGCATGCTCGACGTGGTGCAGGCCCTCGCGGACCTTCCGCACCTTCGCGGCGTTGCCGCGCGACCAGGCCTTGCGTAGCTTGTCGAACAGCTTGGGGACCGTGCCCGAGTGGAACCCGCGCCGGAGGAACCGGCCGATGGTCTCGCCGTGGTGGCCGACGAGCAGGGGTTTCAGGAGATCGGCGCGGTTGGCGAGGTAGAGCCGCCAGTTCTCCTTCAGCTCCCAGGCGAGGAACCCGAAGATGCCCGGGATCGAGGTCACGATCACGCCCGCCGTCATCTTGGCCTCGGCCGGCGCGAGCATGCCTTCGAGGGCACGCGACAGCGGGAAGACCGTCGGCAGGATGACCTTGTGCGAGACGGTCACCACCGGGAAGTGTTTGATGGGGTTGAACTGCGGCTCGACGAAGATGTTGACGATGAACCGGACGAGGTACGTGATCCAGAACCAGACCAGCCCGAGCACCGTCTTGATCGCCAGGGTCAGCGGCCTCTGGCCGTCGCGGAACCGCAGCTTCTCGTCGACCGCGTAGAGCAACCGGTCGAGCCCTTCGAGCAGGCCGTCGAAGAACTGGAGGATCAGCCGGAAGATCCCGGGGATCGCGTGCCGGACACGGTTCCAGGTCCAGGCGATGGCGTCGGTGGAGATCTCCTCGATCTCGCGGCCGGCGCGGGTGGTCAGACCGGCGGCGACGATCGCATAAACGCCCACCGCCCCGTACCGGAACGTGCTCTCCGCGCCGAACCAGTCGGCGAAGACGATCCAGGCGAGGGTCGCGACAGCCGCGGGCCCGATGACCAGCCTCCAGAGCAGGTCGAACGCCCGGCTCCGCAGGAACCGGTTCAGGCCCGTCAGCCCGATGACCAGGATCGGCAGGTCGAACGCGACGAACCGGATCGCCCGGCCCAGCTCGCGCAGCCGTTCGAGCACGAAGGCCCGGAACCACGGGACGTTGATCATTCCCAGGAGGATCGTCCCGACCACCGGCAGCGAGACGTTATTCACGAGGTGGACGTGCGGCCCGTGGAAGAGTTCGAGCACGAGGTCGAGGAGGTGCTGGAACCCTTCCAGGCCGATGAACGCCGCGCCGAAGGGCAGCAGCAGGAACTTGACCAGGAGCCGCCCGACCTTCGTGCCGAACAGGACGGCCGTGAACCTCTGCAGCGCCCGGAGGTAGATCTCGCCCCGGCGGTAGACGCCGTCGAGTTCGATGGCCAGGCTGGCGTCGGTGCGGAGCAGGCGGTCGCCCCAGACGAGTTCGCCGGGCCCGGTCAGGTCGGGCAGCTTGAGCTGGCTCCGCGAGACGGCGTCGCGGAGGTCGCCCAGGGTCAGGAACCCCCGCTCCTCGACCTGATCGGCCAACTCATCGGTGAGTCGCTCGAACGCCGCCAGCCGAGCGGGGTCGTCGGACTGGAAGCCGTTCTCCCGGAGACTGGAGGCGATCCGCGGCCGGGTCTCGTCGCGGAGCCGTTCGACCGCCTTGCGGCGTGCCCGGGTGATGAGCAGCGAGAGGTCGTTCTTCGCTTCTGCACAGAGCCGGACGCGTGCCAGGCGTTTGGTCGCGCGGTCGAGGTTCCGGACGGCGAGGACCTCAGCCTGGAACGGCAATGGCCGGACCAGCGGGCCGAGTTTCGGGTGCGCCAGCCACTCGGCGACGCTCCGGCGGTGGGTCCACGACGGATTGACGTCGATGGCGAAGATCCGCTTCTCGTGGTCGACGCAGACCGACTGGAGGTCGTAGAGCAGCCGGGACTCGTCGTTCCAGAAGCCCCAGGTGGCCTTCTCCAGCAGCTCGGCCAGCGCCGCCCGCTCCTCGTCCCCGTGGACATCCTCCAGGCCCAGCGCGTTCAACAGCCGGGAATGGAGTTCGTCGATGGCCCGGCGGGCGTTGTCGACGGCCTTGCGATCGTGGCGAGGGCCGGCGTAACGCGAGGCCCGCATCCGGAAGATGGCCGCGCGGGCGTCGTTGCCGCTCAGGTCGGCCTTCTGGGCGCGGAGCATCAGGCGGCGGTACCGAGGCCCGGAGTAGACCTCCATCAGGATCGGCGGCGGCGGCTCGTCGCACGGCACGTCCGGGTCGATCGGCAACGGCGGCTCGCCCTCCGCCTCGGCCGAGCCTGCCAGGCGGGTGGCGTCGAACAGGGCGTTCGCGTCGACGTCGGCCCGGAGCATGTTCTCAACGGCCTGGTAGTCCTCGATCGCCGGGAAGAACGACGGGATCTCGGCCGCCGCGAACTTCCTCAACTCCAGGAATACGGCCGCGAACTCGATGTAGACGACCCGGTCGGGCTCTTCGGCATGGAGCCAGTCCTCGCGGATCAGGACGTCGCGGATCTCCGCCAGGGGGTCCTCGCCCAGGACGGCCAGGCGTTCGGCGATCGCCCTGTCGTCGAGCCGGCCGTCGGCGACCGCGCGGTCCAGGGCCTCGTGGATGCTGGCGTGGAACAGCAAACGCCAGCCGGCCAGGAGGATTTGCGGCGTCGTCCGCCCGGCCTCCACCAGCGAATCCGGGCATTCGATCAGCTTGGCGTGGACGGGGAATTGCGAAACACCCTGCAAGCCAAGCTCTTCGGGCCAGATGAGGGCTTCGAGATTGGCGCGCGAGAGGACCTGGCAATTGCGGTGTCGGGACGAGAAGCCGGGCAAGGGCCCCCGCGCGGCGAGCTTCAGGGTGCGCCTGAGGATCCTCGGCGAGACCAGGAACGCCCCCGGATCCGCGGCCCGGAGCGCCTCGGCCAGGATCTCGCCGACCGAACGATCATCGCCCACGCTGACGCTCACGCCACGCCTCCCGCTCCGCGACCCTTCTGCCCCGCCCACCTCGGCGGGAAAGAGGGAATGTATACGAAGCGGGGGATCCGCACCACCGGTCCCGGGGTTTCCGGGCCGAGATCAGGCCAGTTGCTCGACCTTCCGGTTCAGCTCGTTGCGGAACGTGATCGAACTCCTCGGCCCGACCTTGTCCGGAAAGATCACCAGGTTCCGCCCGCCCCCGGGCCTCGCCGACGGCACGAGCATCCCTTCCAACCCAGGGAGTTTGTGGAGCGCCGCCCCAAGCCGCTGGGTGGGGGTGAGGAAGGCTGAGTTCGACCAGACCCCGGTCAATTCTTGATGGCTGGTGCCCAGAATGCGTTGTTGGCGAGGATCGCAAAGGTCAACGACGTGATCGAGCCGGACCTCAATGCTCAGGATCACTCAGGAGGCGTTCGGGTTTGGGGTCGGAGCGCTCGGATCGCCCAGCAAGGCACCGACCTCGAAGGCGACGACCTGGTGGTTCTCGCCCAGGTAAAGGACCCGATAGACCGGGAAATTTGGTAGATCCGAACGATAACGACTCTCCTTGCGGGCCGTGTGATCGCAGGAGAGTCGCGTCCGCCAGTGCATCAACCGCAGCCCGCGGAACCAGTAGCCCGTCAAGGGCAACTGGGTCAAGGATCCGCAACGTGAGAGCCGCATTAGAACATTCCCAGATCGACCGCCCGCAACAGGTTGTACACCTTCCGCTCCTCGTCGGTGCCGACAAGATCCCCCGGCTTCCGGCCTCCGAAGTTAGGGTTCGGGGTGTCCAGCCAGACCTGCGGCTCCGCGAAGAATCCCCCCAGGAGTCGCTCCAGGGTCGGATCCCCCTTCTGCAGGTAGGCTGGCCGTTTGGCCCTCTTTGCACCGGGCTTGGTCGTCGGTCCGGTAGGCTTCCGAGTCGTCCCCATCTCATTCTCCTCGCGTGGGATCCTCCGCTCCTCTTTCGATTCTAGCTCCGATTCGCGATCTCGACAGGCGAGATCCCGGAATCCCTCAGCGGCTGGCCCCCAGCACCAACGCGGCCGCCGCCCAGCAGGAGGCGGAGATCGAGATGAACTGGTCCTTGCCGTGCGGGAACCCGCTCTCGAAGTACCGCTGGAACGGCTTGCTGCGCGAGGCGACGTGCCAGGTGCCGTCGGGCTTCTGGGTCTTCACCAGGAAGGTCAGACCTTTGCGATACGGCTTCGAGGCCGGATCCAGGCCGCCGGCCAGGTGGAGGGCGACCAGGGCCGATCCCGTGGCGTAGGCGTCGCTGGCGAGGTCGTCGGTCTGGCCCCAGCCGCCGTCGACGCGCTGCCGAGCCAAAAGGTCGGCCGACGCCCCCTCGATCGCCCCAGGGCCGGCGTCGACCTGTTGCAGGGCCAGGAGCCGATACACGCGATCTTCCGTATCGGCCGGATTCGCCTGGATCAGCCATTTCCGGGCCGCGTCGAACCGGGCCTTCACCGCCTTCTGATCGAGCTTGCCGCCGTAGGTCTTCAGGGCCCGCAGCGCGAGGTACGTCACCGAGAACGGGCTCCCCTCCGACGGCGGACGCTGGCCGGAGGGCTTCCAGTCGGGGCGGTCGGCGTCGCGTTTGAGGAGGTAGCCCGCGACGGCCTCGGTCGCCGCATCCGCCGGAGCCTTGCCGACGTCGAGCGTGAACAGCCCGTAGCTGGCCGTGTCCGCCGCGCCCCCCTGCCCCTTGCCCTCGCGGTACTCCTTGGTGTTCCGCGAGAGCGAGGTCCTCGTGAATTCGACCTGCGCCCGGATTGCGCCGGCCTCGACGTCGAAGCCCTGCTCCTTCGCCAGGGTCAGGGCGAAGACCGGCAGGGCCTGGTGGTGGCACGAGAAGCAGTCGCGGTGGTCGGGGTACTGCATCGACGCCTGCTCGATCGGCACGAGCGCCCGGGCCGCCGCCTCGCGGAACGCATCGGCCGCCGTGGCGTTCGACGCCCACAGGCCCACCAGCAACGCCCAGAACCATCGCGTGGACATATCCAGGCCCCTTTCACGTCTCCAGGAACGGCACGAACCGCCGCAGCGTCTCGGTGAACGCATCCGCCAGCGCGATCGGCTCGGGGAACAGGCCGTCCGGCCCCTGGGCCAGGTGGAACGACACCGCCTCCTGGCCGAGATTGATCCGGATCAGCCCCAGCGGGACCACACGCGTCCGCGACGGCCGCACGAACGCGGCCTTGAGCGCATCGTCGTCCGCCGGCCCGATCGGCTCCGGCGTCAAGACGACCGTCGTCAGCCCGATCGCCGCCAGGCCGTGCGTCCAGCCCGGCGGGAACCGGCCATTGACCGCCAGCGCCACCCGCTCCAGGAGGGCCTTGTACCCCCCGCTCGCCAGCCCGACGTCGATCGGCTGCCTCACGACGGCCACCACGCTCGTCCCCCGGCCGATCAGCGGCAACCTGCTCAGCTTGACCGGCCGCCGGTAGTACCGCAACACATCCAGCGGCGGCGTGCGGAACTCCTCCCCCGGCTCCTCGATCACCTTGATCGGCCCGAGCGCCTTGTCGACCTGGGCGAAGAGATCGTCTTCGATCACGGGAGGGTTCTCATTTCAAATGATCCCATGTCAAACTCGCCATCCGGATGCCGCTGATTTGCGCTGGGCGCGGATCGATTCCGGTCATCTCACTTTGTCATCAGTTCCTTCGCCCCGCCGATCACCCGATCCCACTGGAACGCCGGGCCCGGGTCGACCTTGTTGGTCTGCACATGATAGTGGCCGAGCACGCCTTGATAGTTGCGGTACTCGGCGTCGGGGATCTTCACGGTGAGGAGCTTGCCCTGCGGATCCTTGGGATAGTCGCAGCGGATCTTGGGGAAGACCGTGCAGAGCGTGGCCGTCAGCTTCGTCAGCGAGGCGTACTGCTGCGGGGTCAGGTCGTACTGGGTGAGGTTCTGCTTCTGGATGTTGCCGACAATCGGCTCGTTGCGGTCCGGACGCAGGTCGAGGCCCTTGATCTTGATGCCCGAGGACTCCCAGCCGTTTGGCGGCACGATGCGGACCTGGCCATCCTTGTCCTTCTTGTACCAGCGCTCCAGGGGCGAGGGCTCCCTGGCGGAATACGCCCCCATGTTGGCGATCTCGATGCCGATCGACCGGCTGTTGGCGATCGTGGCATGCCAGGCGGCCTCCTTGAGGTCGAGCGTCTGATAGATCGTGCCGTCGAGGTCGAGCATGAAGTGGACGCTCAGGCCCCGCTGGTCGTGCAGGACCTTGAAGCACGTCTGACTCAGCCCGCAGGCGTCGAAGTGGACGACGAACTGGTCGACCTTGTCCTGGAGCAGTTCCAGCGGCCAGCCGCCGCCTCGAACCTTGTCAATCTCCGCCGGGGTGAGCCGGGCCGCCCTGAGCCCAAATCGAGCCGGGTTCTTCAACGCCCCAGCCTTCTCGGTCGCCGCCCAGCCGGCGTCGGCATAGGGCGCGAACCGACGCTCGACGCGATAGGCGTCGTACCCGCCCGGGTCGGTCCAGAGCACCACGGGGGTCCCCGTGTGGAACAGTTGCCCGCAGACCACGATCTCATCCCCCGCCCGCTTCGCCGGCTCCCCCGGCTTGAACCCATCCGCCGCCGGTGCCGACCCCGCCACCAGCGCCACCAGGGCCAGGGACCATCGCAGTGTCTTGCCATATTGGTTCATCGGAGCATCTCTCAAGGCGGGGATTGTGCGGGTCTTCAGCGAGGGGATGACAGTATAACCGAACCGAACCAGGCGTGGTGCTGGTCGGCGGGATTCCAAGCCACTACCATCAGCTATCATTGAGGGATTGTCTCCTGGAGAGACCTCGAATGGCAGACCTGATGGTCGAAATCGGCAGATTCCGCCGATGGGCGGGGAGTGATCCTCCTGCGACACGTTCGCGGGAGGAACCGCTTCACCATGCCGACGCCGAATGGGAATGCGACTACCCTCACTGGGGTGAACTCTACGACGCGGTGATGGCGCACGTCGCCGCTGGCCCCGTCGAATCGTGGTCGGACGAGCAGCTGCAGGCGGTCCTGTATGCACTGGCACGCGACAACGAGGACGAAATCCTCGCCGAAGGGATTCGCACGCGTCACCCTGCGACGCTCATCGCCCTGGCGAGGATTTCGGTGATGCACGGGGAACATGACGCGAAGTGGCAACTGGCCGATCAACTCGGCCGGATCGAACATCCCCCCGCGGGCGAGGTGGAAAGGTTACTCCTCGTCTTCGCCCAGGACGAACACGAGTACACTCGTCGGCGTGCCCTCCAGTCGCTCGCCCGCATAAACTCATCTGCCGCCGAATGGCTCGCGGGGGAAGCATGAAGCTGGTCGAAAGAGGGGCAGGGATGAGGAACGGTCAATAATTCATTAACAACTCACACAAATGAATCACAGAACAGTCGATTCGTTCCTGACCCGCGAGATCTTGACCGACATCAGAGACGGCAGGCCGACCCAGGAGGAATTCATCGCCAGGTACGGCGAACAGTGCTTCCACCTCCTTCGCAAAGCCGGAGCGATCCTCCTCGATGGTGAACGGCTTCGACTCAATTCGGAGCACCTGACACCCGACGGGCAACGCTTCGTCTGGGGAGTGAAACTCATCCACCTAGACGAAGACGTAATCGATCTCGTCCGCAGGGGACCGGAGAGACCGCAGAACCATCGTGAGCTTGACTGATCGGCAGCCATCCCGATCCCCCCTGGCCCACTCCCACGTTCGACAACGCTCCCGTGGAACTCCGTCCCCTGGCCAAGCTGGTCGGATACGACCCCTCCCGCTACCATGGCAGCGACGACCCGCCAACCACCGACGCGACGAGGCGAACTGATCCATGACCGCGATCCGCCTACTGATCCTCGCCATCTCCACGACCATCCTGATCTCCCCCGCCCGCGCCGAGGAAACGGCCGCGTTCCAGGCGGGGGCGGCGACGTGCGACATCACGCCGACGGCCCCGGTGCCGATGTGGGGCTATGGCGCCCGGCATGACATGCTGTCGCAGGGGGTGATCGAGCCGCTGCGGGCGAAGGCGGTCGTCATCCGGGCCGGCGAGGGCAAGCTCGCGATCGTCGCCACCGACCTCGGCCGGGGCCCCACGCCCGCGATGATGGCCGAGATCCGCAAGGGGGTCGCGCCCCTGGGCATCGGCACGGTGATGGTCACCGGCAGCCACTCGCACCACGGGCCGGTGATCGAGCTGCTGGACGTCCCCGGCAAGGGCAAGGGGAAGTTCGACGCCGCCGTGGCCTACTCCAAGGAGCTGCCCGGCAAGATCGTCGGCGTCATCAAGGAGGCCGATGCGAGGCTCAAGGCCGCGAAGATCGGCGTCGCCGCCAAGGATCTGAACTGGAACCGCAACCGCCAGTCCAAGCAGCCGGTCAAGCCGACCGACCCGGCGTTCACCGTGGTCCGGATCGACGACGCCGGCGGCAAGCCCATTGCGAGCATCGTCCACTACACCGCGCACCCGGTCACGACCGATGGGAAGATTCTCAAGTTTTCGGGCGACTATCCGGCGTTCATGACGAAGGCGATCGAGGCCAAAATCCAGGCGCCTTGCCTGTTCCTCCAGGGGGCCGCCGGCGACATGAGCCCCAGCCCGCCCGACGGCCGCCGCGAGCCCCAGGTCTACGGCGAGGCGCTCGCGAAGGAGGCCATCGGGCTGCTCGAAACCATCAAGCCCGAGGCCCCCGCGAAGCCCAAGCTCCAGGCCAGCACCGACCTGCAGACCTTCGCCACCCGCCGGAACCTGGCCAATCCGCTGCTGTCCCTGGTCTACGAACGGGCCTTCTTCCCCGAACTCGTCCGGGCCCTGCTGGCCGAGTACAAGGAGGGCGTGAAGGTCGAGCGGACGACCGTCCTGCTGAACGGCGAGATCGCCCTGGTCGGCGTCCCCGGCGAGTTCTTCTGCAGCCACGCCCTGCGGCTCCGCGAGCGGGCCCGGGGGCCGAAAACGGTCCTGCTCGTCGGCTACTGCAACGGCCACTGCATGTACTTCCCCACCATCGAGGCCGCCGCCGAGGGGGGCTACGGCGCCGACCCCGAGGTCTCGTTCGTCGCCCTGGGAGCGGGCGAGGCGGTCATCAACGCCGCCTTGATTGATCTTTATCTGATGCAAGGCAAGTTCAAGGGCGAAAATCCCCCGAAGTGACCGGATCCGCTATGATGGATCGGACGCCCATCACCCCTTGTGCCGGGAGTCTCGCCATGCCGCTCCGCGACCATTTCCGGCCGCCGCTCGACCTATCCCGATCCTGGCAGGAATTCCACGGCGCATGGCCCACCCTCATCGTCATGGCCTTGAATCGACACCTGCCGCCGAGGTACGTCGCGGGCCCGCGGGTCCAGATCGGAACTTCCTTCGAGATCGATGTCGCCGCGATGGCGGATGGCCGGACCGGGTCGATTGGTGCCGGATCTGGCGGGATCGCCAAGACCGACTTCCCGGAGCAGGATGAGTTCGAGGTCCGGATCTACGAGGAGATGAGGCGAGAACGTCGCCTGGTCGCCGCCGTTGAGATCGTCAGCCCCGCCAACAAGGACCGCCCCGAGCATCGACGCATGTTCGTCGCCAAATGTGCGGACCTCCTGAGGCAGCACGTCTCGGTCTCGATTGTCGACGTCGTGACCACCCGCCAGGCGAACCTCTACGGCGATCTGCTCGACCTGATCGGAGAGGCCGATCCCGCCCTCTCGCCCGTTTCGCCGGGGATCTATGCGACCTCGTGCCGGTGGCTCCGCGACGGGGACTCGCCCCGACTGGAGACCTGGCTCCACCCGCTGTCGATCGGACGAGAGTTGCCGACCCTTCCCCTGTGGCTCGCGGGGGAACTCGCCGTGCCCCTGGAGCTGGAGTCAAGCTACGAGGAGACCTGCCGGGTCCTGAGACTCCCGCCCCTGACGAGCGAATGATTCGAGATATCGAGATCCCACACGCCGTCGAGAGAACGCCTCCGATGCCCGAAAACTCGCCCGAAGCCACTCCCACACCGGACTCCCCATCAGAGGCCCCGAAGCCGGTCTCACGCACCAGGCGGTGGGCGATCCGGGCGTTGAAGGGGTTGCTGGTCGTCGTCGGGCTGTGGCTGCTGGCGGCGTATGTGATCCTGCCGGCGCTCTGGCGGCATTATGAACATCACCCGATCCTCGAAACTGCACCCAAGACGACCCTCACGGCGCAGGGGATTCCCGGCGATGCCCTGAATGTCGGGCTGATCGGCGAGGAGTCCGACATCGTCCGCCAGATGCTCCGCGCGGGCTGGGATCCGGCGGACCCGGTGACCTTGAAGTCGAGCATCCGGATCGCCGGCAGCGTGCTCCGCGATAAGCCCTATCCGGACGCCCCGGTGAGCCCGCTGTTCGTGTTCGGCCGGAAGCAAGACCTCGCCTTCGAAAAGCCCGTGGGCAAGAGCGCCAGCCGCCGGCATCACGTGCGGTTCTGGAAGTCGGTCGAGCTGGGCCAGGGAGGCGTGCCGCTCTGGATCGGGGCCATCACCTTCGATAAGAGCGTCGGCCTGAGCCACACCACCGGCCAGATCACCCACCACATCGGGCCCGACATCGACGCCGAACGCGACCTGCTCATGGCCGACCTCCGCAAGGTCCACGCCCTGACGAAGATCTACGAGGTCACCGGCGTCGGCGCGACCCTGCTCGGCCGCAATGGCGGCGGCGACCCCTACTACACCGACGGCGAGCTGGCCGTCGGCGTGCTCGCCACGTCGGAGCAGGCCGAGGCGGACGCGCAAGTGCTCGACAACCCGCCCTCTGTGCAGCTCAAGGATCAGCTCTGGTCGGCCATCCGCCCGATGCTCCAGACGGTGTCGGGATCCAATCCTCAGGAAGACGCGAAGTAGAGACAGGGAATCGTCATGATTGAAGACATCGACACCTGGCTGCGCCAGAGCCTGGACGATCGCAAGGTCACCCGCGCGGAGAGGCAGGAACTGGCCGAGCACTCCGCAGGGCTGTCGGCCGACAACGACCGCGAGGCCATCCGCCGCCGGGCGTTCGAGATGGCGGCCGGGGCCATCGACGATTCCGCCGGGCGCGAGATCCTCGACTGGCTCGAAGACGTCGTCAAGGCCCTCCGCGACCCCGCGGCGGCCGGCCAGGCGGTCCATTCCGAGGTGTTTTTCAGCCCCGGCGAGGATTGCCCGGCCGCGATCATCCGGCTGTTCGAAGACGCGCGGAAGTCCGTGGACATCTGCGTCTTCACCATCACCGACGACCGGATCTCCGACGCCATCGTCGAGGCCCACCGCCGCGGCGTCCGCATCCGAATCCTCACCGACGACGCCAAGGCCGAGGACCTCGGCTCCGACATCGGCCGATTCGAGCACGTCCACATCCCCGTGCGCGTGGATCGCAGCCCGTTCCACATGCACAACAAGTTCGCCATCTTCGACGGCCGCACCCTGCTCAACGGATCCTACAACTGGACCCGAGGCGCCGCCCGCGACAACGCCGAGAACCTCGTCATCACCGACGACCCCCGATTGATCGGCCCCTTCCAGAAGACCTTCGACCGGCTCTGGGACCACCTGGGCTGACGGGAGAGAATTGAACCACCAAGACGCCCATTGGGAGGGTGCGGTGGTCACGGGCCTGCGGCCCGCGAGGCACCACACCCTACGTTGTTCACATCAACCGTTGTAGACCTTCGAGGCGGCCGCGAGGGCGGCGCCGGGCTCGACGGGCCGGCCGAGGTCGCGGAGGCAGGTTTCGAGCGCGGCGAGGACGAGGGTGACGTACTGCTGCCGCGAGCCGACGCCCATCAGGCCGATGCGCCAGGCCTGGCCCTTCAAGGGCCCCAGGCCGCCGCCGACCTCGATGCCCCAGTCCTTGAGCAAGCGGCGCCGGACGGTCATGTCGTCCACGCCCTCGGGGATCCGCACGCAGTTGAGCTGCGGCAACTGGTGCCCCTCGGCCGTCACGTAGCCCAGGCCCATGGCGGCGAGGCCCGCCTTGAGGGCCTTGTGGTTCAGCATGTGGCGGGCGAACCGGGCCTCCAGCCCCTCCTCGACCACCAGCGCCAGCGCCTCGCGCAGGGCGTAGTTCATGCTGATGGGCGCGGTGTGGTGGTAGAACCGATCGGAGCCCCAGTAACGCTGGATCATCTGCATATCCAGATACCAGGACTGGACCTTCGTCTTGCGGTTGGCGATGAGCTCGGCCGCCCTCTCGCTGAAGGAGACGGGGGCGAGGCCCGGCGGGCAGCTCAGGCACTTCTGGGTGCCCGAATACACCGCGTCGATCCCCCAGGCGTCGATCTCGACCGGCACGCCGCCGAGCGACGTCACGGTGTCGATCGCGATCATCGCCCCGCCTTCGTGGGCGATCCTGGCGATCTCCTCGACCGGCTGCCAGGCGCCCGTGGAGGTCTCGGCGTGGACGATGCCGACGACCTTGGGGCCGTGCTGCTTGACCGCCTTGCGGACCTCCTCGGGGTCGAACACCTCGCCGTAGGGCCGCTCGATCGTCGAGACGACCGCGCCGGCCCGCTCGGCCACGTCGACCATCCGGGTGCCGAAGACGCCGTTGACGCAGACCAGCATACTGTCGCCGGGCTCGATCAAATTATCGACGACCGCCTCCATGCCCGCCGAGCCGGTGCCCGACACGGCCAGGGTCAGCCGGTTCTTCGTCTGGAAGGCGTACCGCAGGAGGTTCTGGGTCTCGTCCATGAGCGCGACGAATTCGGGGTCGAGGTGCCCGAGCAGCGGCATGCCGAGGGCCGAGAGGACGCGCGGATGGACCTCGCTGGGCCCCGGCCCCAGGAGGACGCGGGCCGACGGGCTCAACGGGGCGGGGACGGCGGGCTTGGGGATCGACACGGGATGACCCTGGATGAAGAGGAGTTGAGGAATAATGGGTAATGGGTGAGAATACGAAGAGGAGAAGATGGATCACGGGGGGGGAGTCGGCCATTTCCGCCTCGCCCATCACCCATGAGCCATCACCCATTCTTCATCCCGGCGCCTGATCGCGCGACTTGACCAGGGCGCTGATGGCCTTGAAGTGGGGGTTGTCGGCGGACTCGACCCACTCGAACAGGGCGGCCTCGGTGGTCGAAACGACGGCGCCGGCCTGCTCCAGGCGCCGCAGGGCGAACTCCCAGTCGACCCGGTGCCGCGAGCCCACGGCGTCGGCGGGGACCTGCACGCGGTAGCCCAGGCCGAGGAGTTCGAGGGCCGTCTGCGCCACGCAGACGTGGGCCTCGATGCCGGCGAGGGTCACGTGCTTGATCTTCCGGGCATACAACTGCTCGACGATCTCCGGGATCGCGCAGCAGTGGAAGCAGGTCTTGTCCGGCCGATGGGGGATGAGCTGGGCGACCTCGGGGATGGTGGTGCCGAGCCCCTTGGGGTACTGCTCGGTGGCCCAGACCTGCAGCTTCAGCTCCTGCGCCGCCCGGATCAGGCGGACGGAGTTGGCGACGACCGACTCCTTCTCCTGGATCCTCGGGATCAGCTTCTCCTGCAGATCCACCACCAGGAGGGCACCGTGGTGCCAGGTCATCCGTTCCAGAATCGGCATCGTCCGTCCGCCTCCTCGACCCCTCGGGCGGCCTTCGATTCGAAATGGCCGAGCCCGCCGGCGATGCTAAGTCGCATCGCGACGGGCTGTCAAGCGGGGCGAGGGGTTGCGGCGCGGCCGGCTCAGCGGCCGATGCCGACCTGCTCCAGCGCGGGCATCATCTTCTCGCCGACGTCCTCGATGGCCTCCCGGGCGATCTCCGGGAGCTGTTCGAGCTGGAGGCCCATCGCCTCGGAGCCGAACTTGAGGGCCAGGTAGTCCTCGCCCACGCCGAGCAGGGCGTCGGGCACGCCGAGGACCTTGCTCGCCGTGATCCGGATCATGGGGGCGACGCAGGCCACGCCGGCGGCGACCACCGCGCCCATCAGGACGGTCGTGTGGTCGTCGGCGTTGTCTTCCTTCAGGCTCTCGTGGGCCACCCACGCGCCGGCGGCCATGTGGGGGATCAGGAGCGGCAGGCGGAACCGGCTGGGAAAGACGCCAAGCTTGTCGAGCGCCATCTCGGCCAGGGCGGCGGTCACCCACATCCCCTTGCTCGGACGGTTGTGGGCCGTCCGGAGCATCGCCGGCCCGAGCGCCACCTTCAGGCCGCTCAGGGCCGCCAGGGTCATCGCCTTCTCGAACGGACTCTTGTTCGACGCCATCTCCGCCTCCCTCTTGCCAGGCTGTTTGCCCCCGGCCACCCGCCGAAGGTCGCTTGAAAAACAGGCCGTTGCAAAGGTCGGGCCGGATCCGGCGAACGTCCCGGCCTCGGGCTGTGTCCACGCACGGGTAGGGCGGGATTGGAGCCGGAGACGAGGGGGAGCCGATGAAAGACAAGGGGAATCGCGGTGCCCGACGGCCTGAAGACGCGCAAAACGGTGCGCGATCGCGGTTCCAGCCCGTCGCGGAGGGCCCCTGGGACATGGTCGTCCACACCGACCGCTTGCGGCTGATCGCGACCACTCTGGAGCTGGTCGAGGCCGACCTCGACGGGCCCGACCGCCTGGCCGGCCTGCTCGACGCCAGCGTCTCGCCGAGTTGGCCGCCGGGCGAACTCGACCGCAACGCCCTGGAGTTCTTCCGGTCGATCCTGGCCGAGGCCGACGAGGCCGCCCGGGGCTGGCTGGCCTGGTATGTGGTCGAACGCCGCCCGGGCGACGCGGAGGAGGCCGACCGCCTGGTCGCCGGCGCGGGTTTCCTCGGGCCGCCGGACGACGACGGCGTGGTCGAGGTCGGCTACTCGGTCATCCCCGAGGCCCGTCGCCGGCACATCGCCACCGAGACGGTCGAGGCCCTGGTGGCCATCGCCTTCGCCCGGGGGGCGAGCAAGGTCATCGCCCACGTCCGCGAGGACAATCCGGGCTCGATCGGCGTCCTGGTCCGGAACCGGTTCGCGTGCGGCGGCCCGGCCGAGGAGCCCGGCATGCTCCGCTACGAGCGGCCGTTTCTGGACGATTAGCCGGCGAAGCGGCCGGTCAGCTTGCGGGCCAACGCGGCGAGGTCGGAACGTCCGCTGGGGGCGAGGTTGTAGCCGACCAGGTAGGCCAGGATCCCGACCGAGAGGTTCGTGAGGAACGGCAGGAACTTCGCCAGCAACGCCGAGCCGGCCAACCTCGTGCCGGGCGGCGGAGGCATCGCCGGGAGCATGAGCTGGAAGGCGAGGCACGCCGCGATCAGGCAGGCCGCACCGATCAAGGGCGGCCCGAGCGTGCGCCTGAGGAACTCCCGGGGGTCGATCTCCAGCTCCTTGAAGACGTGGAGCCCCGGCACCAGCAGGTTCGAGAACAGGGTCGTCAGGACCGTGCCCCAGATCACCCCCTGGACTCCGAGCCAGACCGTGAGCAGGTAGCTCAGGGGCAGGTTGACGAGCGAGCCGAAGAGCGCCGCCATGGCGATGACCTCGATCTTTCCCATCGCGATTGACGTCTGCACCAGGACCGAGATCACCAGCGGCAGGCACGCGACCAGGAACAGTTGCATGAGCCAGGCGTAGGCCGCGTAGGCAGGCCCGACCCAGAGGATCAGGAAGGGCTCGGCGTAGATCCCCGCGAGGATGGCCACCGGCAGCAAGAGCCCGACCAGGAACCGGCTGCCGTCATACTTGATCCGGTCCAGCCCGGCGAGGTCCTTCGCCGCGATCAGGCTGGCGACCGCCGGCAGCACCAGGCAGGTGAGCGTCCAGCCGGTCTGGCGGATCTGGATGAACGCCTTGCTGACGTTCTGGTAGATGGTCGTCGCAGGGCCGGGGTCGGTGATGGCGTAGCCGAGGATGGTCGTGTCCACCTTGTCGGCCAGCACGACGCTGAGCTGGATCAGGAACATGTACCGGCTGATGTGCCAGAGGGAGTCGTAATCCTTCCAGGTCGTGCCCCGGACGTTGAGCGTGAAGCCGAGTTCCTTCACGACGACGTAAATCCCCGGCCCGAGGAGGAAGAGCACCTGGACGGCGGTCATCGCGACGACGATCGGGAAGAACGGCGTGTCGGTGGCCGCCCCGACCCAGAGGATGGCGAACCGGAGCACGACGACGAGCATCTCCAGCTTGGGCTGGAACTCGAACCGCCTGGCCGCCTGGAGCACGCTGTTGATGACCATCGACAACCCGAAAAACGGGGCCGTGACGATCTGGAGCCACAGGAGTTGCAAAATCAGCCGATACTCTGCGGGTTTGTCGAATCCTGAGTAGGGCAGGAAGCCGTAGGCGATCACCAGCAGGGTGCCAATCTGGATCAGGGCGATCCAGGTATAGAAGTTCACCCCGCAGGCGATCATCTTCTGCACGCCGGCGCGGTCGCCCCGGGTCCAGTAGTCGGACACCTGGCGCTGGAGGGCGGAACTCATGCCGAATTCCAGGAGGAACTGGACGAACCCGAACCCCCAGGCGAAGACATAGGCTCCGTTGAGATCCTGGCCGATGTACTGCTGGATCAGCGGGATCGACCAGAAGGCGACGAGGATCTGGAGCGGCGACTTGATCGCCAGCCAGACCGTCCCGCGCATGAGCCGTCCCAGCACCGACGGCAACGGTCGGGATTCGATGATTTCGGCCGTGGTCGAGGACACAGGTTCCTTCCTCACCGCATCTCCGTCTGGCGGGCCATCCCCGGGGGCCCCATGATAGCCGCCCCCCTTGGAGTGCGGAAGCGGAGCTTCCGCTTTCCGGACGCCCGACGACTATCGTGGGCACGAGTCTTTCGAGGTGCATTTCGTCGCCAGCCAGAGCTTGATCAGCGTGGCGGACGCCGTGATCTGGAGCAGGCCCAGGAGCCAGAATGGCACGGTCCACCGGATCATGGCGCCGGGGTTCGTGATCAGCGTACCGCCGCCCTCCGTCCGGATGACGTTGTCCTTCCCGAGGGCGTATTCCACGCCGACGAGCCAGATCAGCCAGCGCATCAGATCCATGGACCACCAAAACGTCGCCAGACCCGCAACAAAGAGCGCAAGGGCCTGGCCCAGGACAAACACGGCGAGGACGAACGACCTGGCCATCGGACATCCTCGGGGAGAATCCCAGCAGGGACGCGCCCCGACGCTCGGGGTAGACTCCCTACTATCATTCGAGGGTACGCCCGATCCCACGCCAATGACACGCCCCCACGACAAAGGACGCCCCATGACCGACATCGCCCGACGCCGATGGATCCGCGCGGGGGTCGGCCTGATCGCGACCGGCGGGCTCATGGGGATGTACACCTGGCGGGTCGAGCCGACGTGGCTGGAGATCGTCGAGCGGCCCCTGGCGATCCCCAACCTCCCCGCACACTGGCGAGGGCGCAAGGTCTTGCAGGTCTCGGACATCCACGTCGGCGACCGGGTGGATTCGGAGTACCTGATCGACTCCCTGAAGAAGATCGCCGGGCTTAAGCCCGACCTCGTGGTGGTGACCGGCGACTTCATGACCTGCTCGGGGGCCGAGCAGCTCGACGAGGCCACGCGGGTCCTCGCGCACCTGCCCGTCCCGAAACTGGGGGCGTTCGGGATCTTCGGGAACCACGATTACGGCCAGGGTTGGACGCGCCGCGACGTCGCCGACGATCTGGCCGCCCGGCTGGGAGGCCAGGGCATCCGGATCCTCCGCAACGAGGCGGCCGAAGTCGACGGCCTGCCCCTGATCGGCCTGGACGACCTCTGGGCCCAGAAGTTCGACCCCGCCCCGCTCCGGCATCGCACCGACGGCCTCGCCCTGCTCCACAACCCGGACGGCTGCGACCTCCCGGTCTGGTCGAAGTTCCGGGGCGCGATCCTCTCGGGCCACACCCACGGCGGCCAGTGCAAGCCCCCATTCCTGCCCCCTCCCCTGCTCCCGGTGAAGAACCGCCTCTACACCAGCGGCCCGTTCGACCTCCCCGGCGAACGCACCCTCTACATCAACCGCGGCCTCGGCTGGCTCCATCGCGTCCGCTTCAACGCCCGCCCCGAATTGACGCTGTTCTCCCTCACGTAGGGCCCGATATTGCGGCCAAATCCTTCATGTGCTCAACCATAATGGGTCCGCAATCGCGGACCCCACTCCGCTTGTCTCCGAATTCGAGGCGTTGTACCTTCGGTTAGAGCGGATCACATCCCTGACTGTCTCCATGCATCCCCCAGGTCGCCCCCTATGCTGACGCGCAAGCCCCCCAGCGTACGCCGATTCGTCCCGGTGCTCGACGCCCTCGAAGGCCGCCGGCTGATGGCCGCCTCCGACCTCGATCCGGGCTTCGGCAACGGCGGCGTGGTGAACCTGACGGGGACGAACCGTCGGGGGACGGAGCTGGTCGAGGCCTATCCCGGCGGCAAGATGCTCCTGGCGCGCGAGCCCCAGGGCAACGCCTTCGGCGGCCCGCTCGACCTCGAACGGTACGACGCCTCCGGCCAGCTCGACCCGTCCTTCGGCAACGGCGGGGTCGCGACGTTCCCGACCGACGTGGTCCCGGCGACGACGGCGGCCGTGGTCCGGGATGTGGATGTCATGGCCGACGGCCGGATCCTCGTCACCGGCGGATTGCTCGACACCACGCGGACCGGCTGGGCCGGCGGATTCATCGCCCGGTTCAACCCGAACGGCCAGCTCGACACGACCTTCGGGCAATCCGGGCTCGCGCGGTACGCCGACGGCAACGCGGGCATCTGGAGCGTCGCCGTCCAGCCCGACGGCAAGATCGTCGCGGGCGGGACGTTCGAGCATCACGAGTTCGCCGCCGCCCGATTCACCTCGACCGGCCAGATCGACACCGACTTCGGATCCGGCGGCTTCGTCTCGGCGTCGTTCGTCAACAACGACCACGTTCAGGAGGTCGTCGTCGGGGCCGACGGCTCGATCACTGCGATCGGCTTCATCCTGAGCGGCAGCGAATGCGAACTGGGCGTCGCGCGTTGGACCTCGCAGGGAGAGAGCGACCCGAGCTTCGGCACCGGCGGCTCGACGCGGTTCTTCATCGGCCCCTCGGCCTTCCCGGACATCGAGGCCCATCTCCTGCCCGGCGGCAAGATCCTCTTCTCGGCCGCCGACCTCAACCGCGAGCGGCTGCAACTGGTCCAGATCCTGCCCGGCGGCCAGCTCGACCCGTCGTTCGGCACGGGCGGGATCCTCAGGACCTCGATCATCCGCGGGCCCGCCTTCCAGATCCAGGCCGACGGCAAGTTCCTGGTCGCCGGGGCCCGGCTCGAACCGAACCTCCAGGAGACGTTCGCCGTCGCCCGCTACCTGCCCGACGGCCGGCTCGACCCCGACTTCGGCACCTCCGGCATGGCCACGTATCCCATGGCCGGATACGCCACCGCCGGCTATTCCGCCGCCTTCCAGCCCGGCGGCCAGATCGTCGTCGCAGGCAGCTCGATGATCATCGACGACAAGGGAAACTATACCTATGCGACCCGGCTCGCCCGGCTGATGGGCGACCGGGGCACCGTCGGGATCCCCGACGCCCAGGCGGGCCCGGCGAAGGGCTACAGCCTGGTCGAGGGCTCGTCGCTCCGGCTCGACGCCTCGGCCTCCAGCGATCCCGGCGGCGGCCCGCTCATGTACGCCTGGGACCTCAACGGCGACGGCCGGTTCAACGACGCCTTCGGGGCCAAACCCGTCGTCCCCTGGAACTACCTCGTGTCCTTCGGGACGAGGCAGCCGGGGACGTACCGGGCGAGGGTCCAGATCAACGACGGCCAGGGGCACATCGTCACCTCGGCGGCCGTCCCGGTGACCATCCAGCCGTTCCAGACGAGCATCGCCGCCGGCTTCAACGGGGCGACGACCCCGACCGGCAACGTCGAGACGATCTCGGTCGCGTTCAACCAGGCGACGAACCTCGGCGCCCTGATCGCCAACGGCTCGATCGCGAACGCGGTCATGCTCTACCGGGGGACGAGCCGGATCTCCATCGCCCCCGGCCGGTTCCGCTACGACGCCGCCCGACGGGTCCTGACGCTGGACGTGACCCGCGACGCCTTCGGCCCCGACCGCACCTCGAACCTCCCCGCCGGGGCCTACGAACTCCGCCTGGCCATCTCGCTCATCAAGGCCGAAGGCGCCCCGGGCGTCACCCTCCACGACACCGACGGCCTCATCGACGGCCTCCGCCGGTTCCGGTTCACGATCCCCAGGAAGGCGTGAGGCCGGGGGCATAAGGCCCTCAGTGGAGCATGAACCTCCAGCCCCACATCACGCCGATGACCGAGATCCAGCCCGGGCCGATGACGATCCCGAGGCGGTCGACCCAGTCGCTGTTCGCTGGCCAGCCTCTCATGAAGTAGAGGAGCAGCCAGGAACCGGCCACCATGCCCGCCAGGCTCCCCGGCCAGTGCCAGCAGATGGTAATGAGCGGCGTCATGGCCCCGATGGTCTTCTGGGTGACCGGAAGCATGCTCATATTGACGAGCACCCCGAAGATCACCGCCAGGCAGGCCAGGCTGCCCCGCTGGCGGACCACCCGCCGGAACCGGGGCCTCGGCCTCTGGAGCCGAAGGATCAGGGTCAGGACGGTCAGCGGGAACAGCACCGACATCATCTCGCCGGTCAGCTGGGTCTCCCGGGAGAGCGGCAGCTCGGCGATCAGCTCCGCGCGAGTGAACCGGAACAGCGTCAGCGTCAGGCCCGCGAAGATGACGATCCAGAGCAGGTCGCCGACCGTCAGCCGCCGCTGCCGCTTCGCCCCGGGGGGCACTACCGCCTGAGAAACGCTTGCCTCGTCCATGCTCATCTCCGGAAGGGGGAACGGCCGGATGTCTGCATGGACGGAAATTCTAACAAAAGTTCAACACTTCGCCGTCTTCTTTTTCTTGATGCCCCGCTCGACCATCTTCCGGATGTACGACGCGGCGTCGGGGACCTTGCAGGCGGTGTCGCCCATGTTGACGGTCACCTCGCCCATCGCCTTCGCAGTCGCGAGGGCCTTGTCCGTCAGGGGGGCGACATAGCCGCCGACGGCGATGACAAAGCCGTTCATGGTGTACCGGGCGCGGTTGGGGCCGGCGTGGATCGTGGAGGCGACCCGATCGAGGAGCCGGGACAGTTCGTCGAGGTCGAGGGCGTCGTCCGGGGTGATCGCGACCAATGAGCCGAGGGTCGACCAGCCGCAGGCGACGACGTGGTCGGCCCTGGCGTCGATCCACTCCAGGGCCAGCTCCCGCCCGTGCTTGCCGCCGGCCGCGACCCAGGGGACGGTGTACTCGCCGACCATGTGCCACGGGGCGTCCTTCGCCCAGCGCTTGAGGTCGGCCTTCGACATCTTCGCGTCGTCGGCGATCAAGCCGGCGAGGTACATGGCGTCGGGGATGCCCGTGCCATAGAGGGCCAGCGCCAGGGCGTGGTCCTTCTTGACCCGCTTGACGATGACCTTCATCTCTTCGACCTTGACCCCGAGCAGCGACTCCGGCGCCCCGTGCTTCGCCAGGGTTTTGCGGGTCGACTCGCTCGCCTTGGCCTTCAGCTCCGCGACGACCTCGTCCAGTGTCATGACACGTCCTCCTCGGCCCATGCATCGACATCCGTCCCTCCCCGGCATGATCGAAATCCTTTTGGGGTACGGGACCTTGCTCCCGCTTTCCTTCCCGTCGAGCAGCCGTCAGAATCTCGGAACGAATCCGATCGGGCGAACGTCGCCCCTGCTTCCCATCAACACATCAAAGCGGCAGCCAGACTGCCGCACTCCACAATGGCGCGTCCGAGCTGCTTGATCCTCCACGGTCTGGGGGGCGGTCCCTACGAGCTGGAGCCGATCATCGAGGCGCTCCGGCCGGAGGTCGATGCGCTCGCGGTGCCGATCCTGCCGGGGCACGAGGGGCCGGGACCGAGGATGCCGCCGTCGCGGTGGGAGGGCTGGGAGGACGAGGCCGAGCGGGCGTTCGACGACCTCGCCGCGCGGGGGGCCCCGGTCGCCGTCGTCGGGTTCTCGACCGGGGCGACGGTGGCCCTGATGCTCGCGACCCGGAGGCCGGTCGCCCGGATGGCGCTCCTGGCCCCGTTCCTGGCGATCCGGTTCAGCGGCTGGGTGCCGCTGAAGTCGGAGGTCTACCTGAACACGGTCTGCAAGCTGATGCCGGAGGTCCCGAGGCGCCCGCCCGCCGTCCGCGACCCGGCCGCGAGGAAGCGGCTGGGCGGCCGGTCGCACTTCAAGACCTTCAGCCTCAAGGCGACCCTGAGCGCGCTGGACCTGATCGCGCGGGTCAGGCCGCTGGTGCCCTCGATCACGGCCCCGACGCTGATCATCCAGGGGCGGAACGACACCGTGGTCGAGCCCTCCGGCGCGGCCTGGCTCCATGAGCACCTCGGCTCGCGGCGGAAGCACCTGGCGTGGATGCCCCGCTCCGACCACGTCGTGGCGCTCGACCACGATCGCGACGAGGTCCTGAGGCTCACCCGGGCGCTGGTGCTCGGCGTCGAGCCCTTCGCCTGGAACACCGACGAGGACCACGATGGGACGTGACGGCAAGTTGACCGAGCTGGAGTTGAGGATCGAGCAGCAATTCGGGCTGCGGCGGGGCGTGCTCCTGGCCGTCGGGCTCGGCTGCGTGGCGCTGGGGCTCGTCTCGGCATTCCTGCCGCTGAAGCTCTATCGATCGCTGATCAAACTCGTCGCGGGGCTGCTGTTCGGCTCGGCCGCGATCAAGGCGTTCCAGCTGATCCCGGGCCGGGCCGAGGCGAACACCCGACGCCGGAGTTGGCCGGCGGTGCTCTGCCAGATCGCCCTCGACGTGGCGATGGGCGTCCTGCTGGTCCAGCAGTGGGAGACCTCGATCGTCGTGCTGACGATCCTCCTCGGCCTGATGTTCGCGGCCGAGGGCCTGGTCCTCCTCTACATGGCCCTGCGCGCCCCGAGCGCGCGGAGCCGGACGCTCCTGGTGCTCTGCGGCCTGGCGGCGATCGGCATCGGCCTGGCGGAGATCTTCGGCTGGGTGTCCGACCCGCTGGCGTGGGCGGGGGTCTTCGTCGGGATCAAGCTCATCAACTTCGGCGGCTCGCTCGCCTGGATCGGCTGGAAGGCGCTGCGGTCCGACACGGCCTTGCTCTACGAGGCCGAGCCGCTCGTCCCCGAGGTGGGCGAGCTCTACGCGGTCTACTTCGGCACGGCCTTCCACCTGGGGGTCTACATCGGCAGCGGCGAGGTCGTGCACTACCTCAACGACAACCACGTCTACCGCGTCCCCTGGAGCGAGTTCCTGGCCGACCGCGTCCCGTCGCACTGGGTCTATCCCGACCTGCCCCCCGTCCCGGTCGAGACCGTCATCCGCACCGCGCTGGCGGAGGTGGGCAACATGTACCCGTATAATCTGCTCACATTTAACTGCGAGCACTTCGCCGTCTACTGCAAGTCGGGGGGCACGACGCGGGTCTCGCGATACGCCCAGGTCGCCAGCGGCGTGACGTCGGTCGCCGATCACCCGATCCGAGGGCTCATCGCCGAGATCAACACCCGGGCCGTGGAGTGGCTGGCCTACCAGGTGGGCGGGGCCTACGGGAAGACCCTCTCGCTCAAGATCCGACGCCTCGGCGCCGCCGTCACGACGTGGTTGCTGGCCCCGGCGAAGCAGGGCGAGTAACCCCGTCGTCCGCATCCATCGGCGGGGTTGACGCGGCCCCCTCGGCCGCGTCGGCACCCCGTGCTACCGGTGTTTTCGAAGGGCGTCCAGCGTCGCGGCCATGTCATCCGGCAACGGGGCCTGGAAGGACAGCGTCTCGCCGGTGAGCGGGTGGGTCAGCTTGAGGGTGTGGGCGTGCAGGGCCTGGCGGGCGAGGAGGACGGTGTCGTCGGATTCGGCGACGCTCCGCCCGGTCAGGTCGGACAGGAGGACCTTCTCCCGGCCCGAGTAGGCCTTGTCGGCGAGGATGGGGTGGCCGATGTGGGTGAGGTGGACCCGGATCTGGTGGGTCCGGCCCGTCCGGGGCTTGCAGCGCACGTAGGCGTAGCCCCGGAACCGTTCGAGGACCTCGTAGAAGGTCACCGCCTCCTTGGCCCCTTCTTCCAGGGTCCGGACGGCCATCTTCTCGCGGTTGGTGGGGTGGATCCCGATGGGCCGCTCGACGTAATCGGCGTCCCGGCTGGGGGCTCCGTAGACCAGGGCGAGGTATTCCTTCTGGATCGTCCGCTGCTCGAACTGGGCGGCCAGGGCCTTATGCGCCTGGTCGTCCTTGGCGACGATCAGCAGGCCTGAGGTGTCGCGGTCGAGCCGGTGGACGATCCCCGGCCGGTTCTCGCCGCCGACGGACGAGAGCCTGTCGAAGTGGAACTGGAGGGCGTTGACGAGGGTCCCGGTCCAGTTGCCCTTGGCCGGGTGAGTGACCATGTTCGGCGGCTTGTTCACGACCGTGAAGGCGGCGTCCTCGTAGACGATCGTGAGCGGGATGTCCTCGGGCACCGGGGCGTCGTCGGACAGCTCGGGGAGCCAGACCCGGATCATGTCGCCTTCGCGGACCTTGTACGACGCCTTGACCACCTGGCCGTTGACGTGGACCGCGCCGGCGTCGATGACCTTCTGGATCACGCTCCGGGAGTAGTCCTGGTAGCGGGACGAGAGGTACGCATCGATGCGTTTGCCCGCCATGCGGGGCTTGACGGCGAACTCGCAGGGGGTGGTGGACAGTTCCGGCGGCATGTTGGGCCTGGCCTGGGGCGCGAGCCCGGGGTGTAAACGACAACCGGGGGCGTGTCCCTCGACACGCCCCCGGCCCGTTGGTTCCGCCCGGTCGATCGGACCGTGGATCACTTGGGCTTGGTGAAGACGTCGTCCGGCAGCTCACCCTTGGGCGCGGCCTTCGCCTTCTCCTCCGCCTTGGGGGCGGCGGGCTTGGGCGCCTCGGCCTTCGGGGCCTCCGCCTTCGGGGCTTCGGGCTTGGGCGCCGGCTTCGGGGCCTCCGCCTTGGGAGCCTCGGGCTTGGGGGCAGGCTTCGGACTCTCGGCCGGCTTGGCGGGTTCGGTCTTGGGCGCCTCAGCCTTCGGGGCCGGCTTGGCCATCTCGGGCTTCGGGGCCTCGGCCTTCGGCGCGGGCTTGGGGGCCTCGGCCGGCTTCGGCGCGGGCTTGGGTTCGGCCTTGGGGGCCTCGACCTTGGGCGTTTCGGCCTTGGGGGCGGCCGGCTTGGTCATCTCGGCCTTGGGGGCCTCGGTCTTGGCCGGGGTCGCGGGGGGCGTCGGCGGCGGCGGCAGGTCGAGCGGCGTGGTCGGGCTCGGCGGGTTGAACAGGCTCGAACCGGGGGTCGGGCCGTTCATGCCGGGGAGGCCCGGCAGCGCGGGGGCCGGGATCATCGGGCCGTTGAGCGACGGGTGGTTCGACGGCAGGCCGCCGGGCAGGCTGGCGGCGGGGGTCTTGTAGTCGTAGAAGGCCTTGTAGAAGGCGACGGCCTCGGGCTCGGTGAGCCGCTTGGCCAGCTTCTTGGCCTCCTTGGCCTCGGCGCTCCTGGGCCAGCCGGAGGCGACGGCCTCGTAGGCCTTGATGGCCTCGGGCAGCTCGTTGCGGACCTCGTGGGTCCGGGCGAGGCCCATGGTGGCGACCAGGCCCTCGGCGGAACCCTTGGGGGCCGACTTGGCGATCTCCTCGAACAGGTCGAGGGCCTTCTTGAGCTGCGGCAGGGCGGTGTCGCGTTTGGCGGGGTCGGGCAGGTCGAACCCGGCGGTCAGGTAGTAGTTCGAGGCCGCCTGGAGCTTGGCCCAGGGGGTCGCGGTGGTGTCGGGGAAGGTCTCGGCAATGCCCGTCATTTCCTGCGGGGTCTTGGCCGACATCAGCTCGGTCCAGGCCTGGCCGGCCGGGCTCGTGCCGCTGCTGATGTTATTGAAGAGCAGGAGCGCCGCGATCAGGGCCGCCAGACCGCCGCCGAGCAGCAGCCAGAACCGCGCCCCCTGCTGCATGCCGTGATACAGCCAGCGGGCCAGGACGGTCATGTCCTCGTCCGGGTGGTGGATGACGGTCGGCTCTTCGTGTTCGTACTGGTGCTTCGGCTCGGTATTCATCAAAGCGGACCCATTCCTCGAATCGACACCAGGGGCCGGGGCGGCCATCCCCGGCGCAACGGCGGCGTGATCCACGCCCGATGCGCCGCGATCTCCGATCGATCGGCCCGGTCGGATTCCTGCTCGCAACTGGATCGGATGAAGCTCGGCGGATCCACTCCCTCACCCGCAATCGCAACGCGTCCCGCGCGCAAAGGCGACCCGACCGCACATCCTAACGGAGCGGGAAACCGACCGTCAACCCGGCGAGACGGCCCCCCGTCGCCGAAAGAAAACCCGCCCCTTCGCCCAACTTGCGTCGGTTGCGCCGACGGCCGCCCGTCGGGTAGAATATCGTCGAGGGCACCGGGCGGAATCGCCCCAAGATCCCGGGCCTCGCGGCGAATCACCTCCGAACCAGCATCGCGGCCCCCGGCCCGCATCCCAACCGGCCGGGCCCGCCGCGGAGACGAGCGAGCCATGAACGCCGAACGGGACGACTGTCCCACCTTCGACTGCGACGACGAACTCCCCGGACGGACCACCGTCGCCCTGGCCATGGACGCCGACGCCCCCGACCGGGTGCCGCCGAGCGACGCCCGATGCCAGGCCCTGCACGCCCTGGACCAGGCCTGGGACGACGAACGCCGGGACCACGTCGCCAGCCGACGGCTCGCCTTCCCCTACCGCAAGTCGGGCGTGCCCAACGGCTTGTATCTCGCCTGCGACGGCGCGATCCACGGCGTGGCGATCTGGCTCCTGGGCGGCCGGCTGATCGCCTTCCACGCCCGGCTCTCGGCCGTGCTCTGGTGGGCCGGGCTCGCCGTCCTGGCCATGCTCGCCGGCCACTTCCTGAACCGGGCCTATCGCTACGCGACCTATCAGCGCGCGTATCGCCGCTACCTCCGCCGCCGCGAGGACCTCGCCCGCTGGGACGGCCGCGCGCAGACCCGGCCGGGCTGGCTCGCCCGCTGAACGGGTCGGAGGCCCGGCGCCCGGTCGGTATCGGCCGGGCGGGTCGCTCGTCGGTTCGGATCGGTCCGGCGTGGAAGTCTCAATCGAGGCGGGCGGTTCGGGGCGAGGCGGAGTAGCAGTCGAGGCGGGGGCCGGGGCGGCCTGGACCGGCCCGGCGGGCTCGGGCGATCAACGCTCGCGATAGACGATCCGGCCCTTGGTCAGGTCGTACGGCGTGATCTCGATGGTGACGCGGTCGCCCGGCACGATGCGGATGAAGTTCTTGCGCATCTTGCCGGCGATGTGCGCCAGGATGCGGTGGCCGCTCTCCAGCTCGACCATGAACTGGGTGTTCGGCAGGGCCTCGACGATGCGGCCCTCGGTGCGGATCGGTTCCTCTTTCGCCACACAAAACTCCCCACGCGGCCGCAACCGGAACCTCGGCCGTGCTGTCGTGAATTGGAGACCCGGGCGACCCGACCCGACACCGGATCGACCGCCCGACGACGAACCCCAAGGCCGACCGCCCCGCCCCGACCTTCCGATCAAGGGGCCGACGATCGCCCCGGGGCCTCTATTGTCCCGTTCCGGCGAGCCCCCAGTGTAACCCAACCCGCCGGAATTCGCAAACGCCACCATCCACATACGCGGGCCACGTCGGCGACCCGGGCCCCCTCATCGGGACATGCGACCGAAAAGTCATCCATCCGTGGATTTCCCCCTTCCGTCCCGCCGTACTCTCGCCGACAATCCCAGCCCGGCCGAAACCGGCCCAAACCGCCCCTTTCTTGAACCCGACGGATCGAGTCGGAGTGCCCCGCCCCGGAGGGCGCCGAGCCCCGCTCACGCCCCGACCGTGCGGCCCCCCCTCGACCCTCCACCCGCGCGGAGGTCGGAACATGATCGAGTTTGCCTGCCAGTCCTGCGGCCAGAAGTACCAGGTCAACGACGACCTCGCCGGCCGGCGGGTCAAGTGCAAGGCCTGCCAGGCGGTCGTCGCCATCCCGACGCCGGCCTCCTCCTACGCCAAGCCGGCCTCGACCGACCCCTACGGCTTCGAAGATCCCCGGCAGGACGGCTACGGCCTGCGCGACCCCGAACCGAACGCGAACCCCTACGCCGCCCCGACGTCCGCACCCGATCGCTACCCCAACCGCTTCGGCGACGCCGACGACATCGGCGGCAAGTTCCTCCGCCCCGCCGGGTTCTGGTCGAGGTTCGTCGCCTCGATCATCGACGGCTTCATCCTCGGCCTCGCCGGCTTCGGCGTCGGCTTCGTCCTGGCCATCGTCGGGGTCGCCGTGAAGATGGACCCGGGCCTCATCCAGCTCATCGCCCAGCTCCTGGGGATTGTCATCAACCTGTACTATTACGCGAGCATGTACACGGGCCCCGAGATGGCGACCTACGGCAAGCGGGCGATGGGGATCCGGGTGGTGACCGACGACGGCCGCCGGATCTCGACCGGCCAGGCCATCGGCCGCGAGTTCGCCAAGATCCTCTCCGCCCTGCCGCTGATGCTCGGCTTCCTGATGGTCCCCTTCCACCCCAAGAAGAAGGCCCTCCACGACATCATCGCCGGCACCCGCGTCGTCTACCGCTGACCCTCCCACGGCGTGACCACACCGGTCGCGGGCCTGCGATCGCCTCGATGACGCTCCGAACTCCCCCCATGCCGAATCACGGAAAGGGGGCCGGGCGTCCCCAATCGTACCATTCCGCGTTTTCTTCCTAGCTTACCAAAGCCCTCTCAGTTTACAGTGATGCGAATCATGTGTGTCGCCCCGGGATTGCGGCGCGAGCGAGCGTCCCCCGGGTCCGTCCTCCCCCCCTCGCATGTGCGGTCACTGTCATGGACGAATGGGAATTCCTCGGGCAATTCGCCTGCGCCTCGCCTGGCCAGCTCGTGCGTCTGGTGTCCGGGGCGTCGGCGGAGCAACTGGTCACCCTCGGTGCCTATCTGGGAGGCCGGCGGGCGGAGGAATTCCGCCAGCTGGCCGCGCGGGCGGTCAGCCGGGGGAATGAAGCCGGGCGGAAGCCGGTCGCCTTCGTCCCGGGCTTCCTGGGGAGCAGCCTGGTCGTCTCGAAGGACGGCCGGAGCGAGTCGACCTGGCTCGACCTCAAGGCGCTGCGGGGCGGGGGATTCCGGGGGTTGCGGCTGAGGCCCGACGGCCGTGCCGAGTACGACGGGGCCGCCGACGTCCGGGTCTCCGGGGTGCTCAACGCGATCCACGGCGAGCTCCTGCTCCGGTTGGCGGTGAACTGGGATGTCCGCGCGTTCGCATACGACTGGCGCGGCGACGCGAGTACCATCGCAGCGGGATTGGAGGCCTTCCTCCGGGCCGAGTTCGGCGATGAGCCCGTGCGGATCGTGGCGCATTCGACCGGCGTCACCGCGGTACGCGCCCTCCTGGCGAGGCGGCAGGAGTCGCCGTCCGGGCCCCCGATCGAGCGCGTCATCGCCCTGGGCGAGCCCATCGGCGGGAGTTTCGTCGTACCGCGGATCCTCGCCGGGATCGACCCGATGGTCACGCGCCTGGCGAGCTGGGCCTCGCTCGGGACGGCGTCGGCCTCGGACGACGGCACGGTGACCGAGGTCGCGAAGGCCCTGGCCTCGTTCCCCGCCCTGTATCAGATGCTCCCGCGCAGCTCCCGGCTGCTGCGAGGCGGTGGCCGGGCGGGCCGATCCGTCGAGGCGTTCTACCGAGTCGAGACCTACGCCTCGTATCCAGTGGTGGTCCCCGAGGGGCACCTCCGCGCGGCCCGGTCGCTCGGCGGGCTGCTCGACAGGGTGGAGGACGATGGCGATGTGCCCATCGTCCGGATCCACGGCTACGGCCAGACGACACCGACCGGCCTGGAGGACCCGTCGCGGGGCGGGGACATCGCGAGCTACCAGTTGACCGCGCTCGGCGACGGGGTGGCCCCCTGCCCGGTCCCCAGAACCCGTACGGCGGACGCCCCCGGGATCTATTTCGTCCGGGCGCCCCACGGCGGCCTCCCTTCCTCGCCGGACGTGCTTCGCGCCCTCGATGAACTCCTGGTGACCGGCGACACCGACCGCCTCCGCCGGGAGCCGCCCGCCGGGCCGGACTCCCCCCCGGATCCGGACACCCGGCGTCGCGGGGCCGACCGCCGGGACCGGGCCTTCGATCACCTCCTGCGACGCCTCTCCTCTCGCGACGCCCTCGCCAGCCGGGCGGCGCCGGACACCCCCGTCGGCAGGAAGCTCCGGGCCGCCGCCCAGCAGGTCAGCCCGGATGTCAGGGCCATGGAGGAGCGACTCGCCGGGGACTTCCATGCCGCGACGGAGGAGGAGGCGGGCGCGGGCCCGGGAGGGTTCGATGACGACAACCGCCGGCCGACACCGAGCCTCTCGGTGTCGCTGATCCACGCCGGGATCGAGTCGGCCCATCTGTTCGGCGAGCCCGGCCAGGGGGGCCATCCCCCGACCGGGTTCGCCGCCCGGCGCTTCATGGAGATGGTCGGGAGAAAGCCGGTCGACGCGATCGCCGTCGGGCATTATCTCGGCGTCCCGTCGCAGGGGCCTGAACTGGCCCTCGACCGCTCGATCAGCCGGGTGATCCGGGAACGCGAGAACCTGCGCATCCGCGACCTCGGGCCCGACTCCAGCGACCTGATGCCGCTCGACGGCCTGGTGCTGTCCCAATTCGCCGAGCGCGGGATCCTCCGTGGCGAACTCGGCCAGCCATTCTTCCTCGATGACCCTCGCCCCGGCGGCCCGGAAGGCGGGCGTCTCATCGCCATCGCCGGCATGGGGATCGCGGGCCGATTCGGCTCCCCGGAACTGACCGTCCTCGCCCGCGAGCTGACCTGGTCGCTCGGCCGGCTCGGCAAGCGGCACCTCGCGACCGTCCTGATCGGATCGGGGGCGGGCAACCTCTCCCTGGCCGACGCCCTCCACGCCTGGTTCCGGGGCATCGGCACGGCGCTCAACGGCGTCTCGGGACGCCACCCCCACCTCGAGCAAGTCACGTTCGTCGAGTTCCACCCCGGCCGGGTCGAGGAACTCAACCGCGCCATCCAGGACGAGGTCGTTCGCAACGCACCCGACCTCCAGATCGACTACACCCCCTGGACCCCGGATGAGCTGGAAGACGTGCGGGCACGCGCCGACGAGTTCGAACGGTCCCGTCGGCGGAGGCGCGAGGACGGGTCGGACCGGATCCGGTCGAGCACCCGGGTGAGCGTCCAGATCGAGGGGGACACCTACACCTTCGGCGCGATCACCGAGACGGCATCCATCCCCGAGCGACGGATCCCTCTGCGCAGGAACCTGGTCGAGCGGGCCAACTCCGAGCTGGCGGGAGAGTCCGACCTCGACCTTCAGCTCGACCGCGGCCGGTTCCTCGGGCGGCTCCTGATCCCGGAGGACCTCCGCTCGCGATTCTTCACACCCGACCCGCTCGTCCTGATGCTCGACGCCTCCACCGCCCGGGTCCACTGGGAGATGGTGGCCCAGTCGGAGGGGGACTTCTCGCCCGGCCAGCGGCTGGAACCCCGGGCCATCGCGGGCGAGGCGCGGCGATTCCCCGAGGAGTACTACCTCGGCACAGCGAGGGGGGTCACGAGGCAACTGCGGACGACCTTCGCCCCTCCTCCTGAGCCCCCACCTCCCCCGCGCCGGGTCCTGCGCGTCCTGGTCGTCGCCGACCCGGCGGAGGACGCCCACCTGGAAGGAGCCCTGCAGGAAGGCGTCGAGGTCGCGGACCTGTTCGACGCCTTCAACAACCTCTACCGGGCGGCCGAGAACAAGATCGACGTCAAGCGCCTGTTCGGCCCCGGGCAGGCGACGATCACCAACGTCCTCCGCGAGGTGATGTCGCGCCCCTACGACGTCTTCCACTTCGCCGGCCACTGCTTCTTCAACGAGGACGACCCGGGCGCGTCCGGCTGGGTCTTCTCGCGAGGCGAGGTCCTCACCGCCGACCTCCTCAACCGTATCGACCGCATCCCCAAGTTCGTCTTCTCCAACGCCTGCGAGTCGGGCGTCACCCCCGACCGGCCCGAGGGCTACTCCGGTGCCTTGGCCCCGAGCTTCGCCGAGTCGTTCTTCCAGCGCGGGGTGGCGAACTTCGTCTGCACCGCCTGGCCGGTCGACGACCTCGCCGCCCGCCGCTTCGCGGCCCACCTCTACGGCAGGCTGCTGGGCATCGAGACCGCCGACGGCGGGCACGCGAGCCGGTCCGGCCGCTTCGACCCCATGTACCGCGCCATGCTCGAAGCGCGACTGAAGATAGCCCGACGCGACGACGGCAGCTTCAACCCCGAGGCCGCCCGCACCTGGGGCGCGTACCAGCACTACGGCGACCCGTTCTTCCGGTTCTTCCAGGAGAGGTCGCTCGATTAATCCGCGACCGATCGACTTCGTCCTTGTGGCGGGCCTCCGGTCGGGTTAAACCGAGACGGACGCCGGGACGCGACAACCCCGAGGCGACGCCCGCCGCGACATAAGCAAACTCGACACGTAACCCAACCCGGATCTTTTCGACCAGGGAGCCCACGACGATGGCCGACAAAGCACTACTCCTAGGCATCAATAAGTACAAGACCGTCAGCGGCCTGCGAGGCTGCGAGAACGACGTGCTCGGGATGAAGGACATCCTGACCGGTCCCTTCGGGTTCAAGGGCCCGAATGTCCGCGCCCTGCTCAACAGCGAGGTCACCAAAACCAAGGTCCGCCAGAATCTCAAGTGGCTCCTCCAGGACACGAGCGAAGGCGATCGCCTCGTCCTCCACTTCTCCGGGCACGGATCCTACCGCGACGACCTCGACGGCGATGAGAATGACCGCGTCGACGAGCTGCTCTGCCTCTTCGACATGGACTTCGAGAACACCAACTCCTACCTGCTCGACGACGAGATCCGCGAGTGGACCCAGAAACTCCCCTCGGGCCGACAGCTCCTCGTCGTCCTGGATAGCTGCCACTCGGGGACCGGCACGCGCAAGATCGTCCCACCCGAGACCGCCAAGCGTCGCATCGAATTCCCCTCGATCATCGCCAGGGCCACGGATCATCAACGCTCGCTCATGGGCATGACCCGCGACATCGAGTCGCTCGACGACGTCCAGGACCATTCCACGGTCATCGCCCGATTCGTCGAGCCCCCGACCGAGATCCTCCAGAAGCTCGGCGGCGCCCGGCCCCGCGGCAACCTCCGGCGCGGGCTGGTGCCCGGGATGAACCACGTCCTGCTCGCCGCCTGCCGCGACGACCAGACCGCCGCCGACGCCTTCATCGACGGCCAGTTCCACGGGGCCTTCTCGTACAACCTCTGCAAGACCCTGGGAGCGTCCGGCGGCACCGGCCTGGTCCGCGCCGAGCTGATCAATCGGCTCACCACGGCCCTGGCCGCAGGTCGCTACGATCAGGTCCCCCAGTTCGAGGCGTCGAGCGACCAGGGCACCCTGTTCGTCAATCCCCACCAGGGCCCCCACAGCGATCCGATCTCGCCGCCCCCCGGCGAGCACCAGGACGACCGCCATGACGGCCCCGAGCCGCCGACCGAGCCGCCTCACGTCAGCCCCCCCGCGCCCGACGCCCCCGCGCCGACGCCGTCCGACCTCCCTCGCCTGATGGAGGACTTCCTCGCCACCTACAACCGGATCCTCGTCGCCGGCGGGGCCATCCGGCCGACGGGACGCCCGGCCAGCCCACTCAGGGCCGCCGCCGCGCGGGACACCGGACGGCCCCGGGCCGTCGTCTACGTCCACGGCATCTGCCAGCACGACACCGGCTTCTCCAACGGTTGGTGGGAGTCGCTCTCGCCGTTCGCCCCCAGCCTGCGGCCGGGCGACCTCGGCACCCCGGGCACCACCACCTCCAAGCGCTACGAGGTCATCTGGAGCGACCTCGTCCGGGGCGCCAACCGCGACCTCACCCGCACCTCGACCGAGACCCAGGCGCGCCTCATCGAGATCCTCGAGGACCGCGCCCGGCAGCAGGAGGCCGCCCTCACCACGGCGGGCCTCGAATCCGCCCGCGCCTTCGGGGGCCCCGGGGACAAACGCGCCCTCTTCGGCATCCCCGGGCTCGACTGCATCGGCGACTTCGTCCAGTACCTCGACGACCAGACCAAGCGCATGCGGATCGTCGGCCGATTCCTCGCGGTCGTCGGGCCCCTCCTCCGCGCGGGGGTCGACGTCCACGTCGTCAGCCACAGTTGGGGCACCGTCGTGGCCTATGAGGCCCTCTGCCAGCTCGAAACCGCGACCAACCCCGGCACCGTCGCCAATTTCTTCACGGTCGGAAGCGCCCTCTCGATCGGCTTCGTCAGGAGCCGCCTCCACGGCACCGCGGCCGACGGGCACCGCCCCAGGAACGTGGCCAACTGGGTGAACCTCGACGCCAAGGGCGACATCGTCGGCGGAAAGCTCAAGGGCGAACCCTACAAGGTAGACGAGGAATTCCTCGGGCTCGACCCGGTCGGCTGCAACCCCCTGATCCCCGGCCCCGCCTGCGCCCACAGCTCCTACTTCCACAAGGACAACACCGCGACCAACAAGAACATCTTCGGACGATTCATCGAATCCTGATATCTCGCTCTCACAAAGCCAATCCGGGGCGGGCGGGCCCAACGCCACCCGCCCCGGACGCATCAGGACAGCCCGAACGCCCTCTCTAGCTCGTCGATCACGCCGCCGGGCATCAGCGAGATCTCGCCCAGGGATGTGGCGTTGATCATGGCTTCGGCCGTGGATTCGAGAACTTCGAGGCGGTCGAAAGCGTCCAGCACGCTCGTGCCGCAGACCTGGACGCCGTCGTTCTCCAGGAGGAGGATCGGGTGGGTGGGGGACGTCCGCGCGGCGAGTTCGGTGCCGTCGCCGAACTGGAGGTCGTGCGGGACGCGTCCGACGTCGCGCAGGAATATGTAGCTCTCTGGTATGGTTCGAGTGTCGAGGGGGGATTCGGTCACGCTGTAGGCCGTGGCGTTGACCGGGTAGGCGTGGACGATGGCGTTCACCTTGAGGTGGGCCCGGTAGATGGCCCGGTGGTTGCCGCTCGAACTGCTCGGGACCTTGCCCGACTCGGGCACGCCATTCTGGACCAGGACCAGGTCCTCGACGCCGATCGTGTGGCGGTCCACCCGGTGCCGGGTGATCAGGAAGGCGTCGTCGCCGAGGCGGGTGGAGAACGCGCCTTCGGTGCTGATCATCAACCGTTGCTGATACGCTCGCCTGACGAACTGGGCGAGCTGCCGCCGAAGTTCCTTCTCGGCGCTGGGGACCGTCGCCCGCGCGGGGGCCTCGGGGCAATCGAGCAAGGGGCGTCGCCTCGCGGCCTGCTCGGCCGAGAGCGACCGCACCGGGCCGAGCCGGCTGGCCTTGAGGATCGTCTTGGCGGCGAACTCCAGGGTCTCGAACCGCTGGAAGGCCTCGTGCAGGCTCGGCCCGGCGGTCACAACGCCGTGGTTCTCCAGGATCACCGACGAGAAGCCCTCGCGGAACGACGCCGCGATGCTCCGGCCCAGGGCCTCGCTGCCGGGCAACGCATACGGCGCGAAACCGACCGTGCCGCAGTAGTGCCAGGCCTGCGGCAGGATCTTCGTGTCGGGCGTCCTGCCGCAGATGCTGAAGGCGACCAGGGCGACCGGGTGCGCGTGGACGATCCCGCGCACGTCGGGCCGGGCCTCATAGATCGCCCGGTGGAAGGGGAACTCCGACGACGGCGGGTGGTTGCCCTCGACCGTCCCGTCGGGCCGGACGCAGACGATATCCTCTCGCCTGAGCGAACCTTTATCGACCCGGGCCGGGGTGATCCAGACGGCCCCGTCCTCGTCCCTGATGGAGAGGTTGCCACCGGAGGTCGTGGTCATCCGGTAGCGGTAGATCCGCTCCATCGTGGCCATCAGTTCGTCGCGCGGGTGCGTCAGGTTCATGTTCGGGAATCCGGGAGAGGATGAAGGATCATTTTCGTCAGCATTCCGTGATGTTCACGGGGATGAGCACGGCGAGGCCCCCCTCGGAGGTCTCCTTGTATTTTGTGTTCATATCCTGGGCGGTGGCCCACATGGAGCGGATCACGGCGTCGAGCGAGACCTTGGCCTGGGCGGGGTCGGAGCCCAGGGCGATGTTGCAGGCGGTGATTGCCTTGATGGCGCCCATGGTGTTGCGCTCGATGCAGGGGATCTGCACCAGGCCGCCGACGGGGTCGCAGGTCATGCCGAGGTGGTGCTCCATGGCGATCTCGGCGGCCATCATCACCTGGTCGACCGACCCGCCCGAGCATTGCGTCAGGCCGGCGGCGGCCATCGCGCTCGACACCCCGATCTCCGCCTGGCAGCCCCCCATCGCGGCCGAGATCGTCGCCCCCTTCTTGAAGATGCTCCCCACCTCGCCCGAGGTCAGAAGGAACTCCTCGATCATGTGCTCATCCGCCTGATTGAGCACGAGCAGGTACATCAGCACCGCCGGGATGACCCCGGCCGCGCCGTTGGTCGGGGCCGTGACCACGCGGCCGAAGGCGGCGTTCTCCTCGTTCACCGCCAGGGCGAACGCGCTGACCCAGTGCAGCGTCTCGTTGAACGACCACCGCCGCGACCGGATGGCCTCGACCCAGTCCTTCGGCTCGTCATATGTCTGGCCGCCGAGCAGTTTGACGCTCATGGCCGACGCCCGCCGCACCACGCCCAGCCCGCCGGGGAGGACGCCCGTCGTGTGACACCCCTTGAACATGCAATCGCGCATCGTCGTCCAGATGCGTTTCAGCCCCGCGCTCACGGCCCGGTCGTCGCGCCAGGTCCGCTCGTTCTCGCGGACGACCTCGGGGATGGCCAGGTCTCGCTCGCGACAGTGACGGCGCAGGTCCTCGGCCGACTCGATCGGCATGGGCAGCACCGACGCGCCCCCCTGCCCCGCGTCCCCCTCGCGCACCACGAAGCCGCCGCCGATCGAGTAGTACGTCTCGGATCGCTCCGAGCCGTCGTCGAATCGGGCGGTGAACCGCAGCCCGTTCGGATGGAATGGCAGCGTCACATCTTTATGAAAGAGCAGATCGGTGGCCGGGTCGAATGGGATTTCGCGCCCGCCCCCCAGGCGCAGCACGCCCCCCTTCTTGATCGCCTTGACCCTGGCGAAGTTGCCCGAGGTGTCGCAGGTTTCCGGATCCTCACCGGATAAACCGAGCAACACCGCCACATCCGTTCCGTGCCCCGTGCCCGTCTTGGCGAGCGATCCGAACAGTTCCGCGCGGATGCGATCGACGCGGTCGAACCGCCCGAGTTCGCGGACCATCCCCAGGAACCGCTCGGCCGCGCGCCAGGGCCCCATCGTGTGCGAACTCGACGGCCCGACACCAACCTTGAACATGTCGAAGACGCTGATCGACTCCATCCGGTGTCCTCTCGGAGGAATGGGAGATGGTTCATGGGTAATGGGTCAAATCGCAATCAAACGCTTTGCCTTCGGTTTTCTCGTCACCCATCACCCAACACCCATCACCCATCACCCATTGTCTTTCTCCAGCACTCGGTTGAAGAAATCCACGACCGGCTTCGGGTCCTCCAGGCCATGCGGGTGGTGGTCTCCGCCGGGCTTGACGATCCGCTCGACCGGGCCGCCGAGGGCCTTGTAGCGCTCGTAGAGCAATTCCGAGTTCTCCGAGTGGGGGACGACCTTGTCGGCGTCGCCGTAGATCAGGAGGACGGGGAGCTTCGCCTTCGCGACCGGCTCCAGCTTGTCGAGCGGGCTGATCTTCGCGGCGAACGCCTGCGCGTCGCTCCTGAACCCGTAGACCTTCTTGAGCTTCGCCCACTCGGCCGGGCTGCCCACGCCCTTGCCGCCGCCGACGGGCTTGCCGCCCGGCCAGCTCTTGACGTCGCAGACGGCGTTATCCATATCGATGAGCATCGTCCGATCCGGATGGAGGGCCGCCCACGAGAAGGCATAGAGCCCCCCGCGGCTCATCCCCAGGATCGCCGGCCTGGGATGCAGCCCATACGTCTCGACCAGATCCTCGTACGCCTTCTCCCAGACTTCCATCGCTCGCGGAGCACCGAACAGGTCGGACGTCGCGACGTAAACGACATACCATCCGTCCTTGAGCAGGGCGACGTCGGCGTTCGGGAATGCCCCGAAGAACTCCGCCCGCCAGAGCCAGGGGCGTCCGGGCCGGGACTTGCCTTCGGCCGGCTCGACGACGATCACGTTCGTCGTGCCGATGGCGAAGTCATGCCGGCGGAACCCGTTCCAGTCGCTCACCTTGCCCGGGAAGGGCGCGGGATCCTTCGCCGCGGCCTCGCCCGCCTGAAACAGCACCAGAACCCCGATGATCGCCGCGATGGATCGCATCTGGACCTCGCTCCCCTGGACCCTGTGGAATGCCCCGACTGTATGCGATCCCCACGTTCGAAAGAAGTGCGCAGCCGGATCCGGCGGTCGAGTGTGATGCATCGCGGACCGACGGGACGCGAGGCTCCGCGCCGACGGACGGGGCCCTCGGCGTCACAATTGGGCGGTCATCAGGACCATGCCGGCGCCGATGTCGGTGCGGAGCCCTTCGGATCGCGGTGGATCCGAAGGGGCACCAGACCCGACAGGGACGGCCTCATTGCTTTCCTGCCGAACGAACCCAATTTCCGGCGTAACCTCGGCTTCAACTTCAACTTCGGGCGTCGCCTCTTCGACCGCTTCGGGCTCCTCGACGGGGTCGGGATGCGATTCATGCCAGAGGCGGAGTTCCTTGCGGGCGCGGGAGAGGCTGTTGCGGAGGGTGTTGATGTAGCGACGTCGGCGCAGGCCGTTCTGGTCGTCGTCGAAGGCGGCGATCTCGTAGTTCCAGAGGGTCTCCTCCTCGTCCTGCCCGACCAGGCCGTCCGCCAGGGCGTGCATCCGTTTCGAGAGCACCGCGTGCTCGTAACGCTCCGCGCGTCGGAGTTTCCACGACAGCGTGGCGATCTCGCAGGCGAGTTCGGCCTCGACGGCGTCGCGCGGGGTGATGGCCTCGATGATGGCGCCGACGAACGCCTGGACCTCCTCGTTGCTCTCGTGCGGCAACGCCAGTTGCGCGGCCCGGAGCCCGTGGTTCAACGCGTTGAACCGCGACGCCGCCTTGCCCTCGGCCGACTTCGGTCCCGTGCTCTTCTGCGCGTTCCGACGATTCGCCGCGATCTGCTTCTCGGTCGCCATGATGACACTCCTCCGCATTGTCCCTGGGTTCCGGGCCCGTCTACCCGGAACGTAAGAAGCCGCGCCGGGGCGTGTCGGCGGAAAATCTGCGGATTCCGGGGCACACGCACGGTTGCGAAGGATGTAGCGATTTTCGCGAGCATTCCCGATCGATCTCAGACGACCGACCGGTACCGCAGCCTTTTCAGCAGGTCGTCCAGCTCGGGTTTAGCGGAGGGAATGTCGGGCAGTTGCGAGGCAATGTGGGCAGATTCGAGATCGGCGAGGAGTCGAGCGTATTCGGCCCGGTAGAACTCCAGGTCGCGGTCGCCGATGGTCCCCTTCTCGGCCCCGGTCGTCTTGATGCGGATGAGTTCGTCGATGTAGGGCAGCTTCGCCTCGATGTTCAGGTTCGGGAGGTTCGCCTCGACCTCGCCCGTCCTCATCAGGTGAATGCCCGTGAGCAGGACGCGGAACGTGTAGAGCAAGGGTTTGACTCGCCGGGGGGATTCCTTATCGAACAGCTTCCATTGCGTCTGGGCGAACCCGAGGTAGTGGTGGGCATGGTGTCTGGTCACACAGAGCGGGGCGATGGCGCTGAGTTCCTCGTGCTCGGGCGTGGTGCTCACGACGAGCGGCGAGTGGAGTTGTTCCAGGACGTAACCGTTCCGCTTGAGCATCAATGAAAAGAACTTGTGGGCGTCGTGCGAGACCAGGTCGATCTCCAGGCCGTGCTCGACGGTCGACGACTCGATCGTGTCCGGCCCGGTGTCGAGCCCGATGACGCGGTCGAGCGGCAGGATGTGACAACCGCGCAGGTCGTAGTCGGAATCGGGCGACGGGAACCCGTACAGGTGCGCCCCGCTGATGGTCGCGAACAGGAGCGGATAGCGATGTTTGTTCACCTTTTCCTTGAGCAATTCTTCAGGGCTCATGGGTGGGGCTCCTGCTCGTCCGACGAGGCGGACGTTCCTTCGACGAGGTCGTGGACGCGGTTCAGTTGCTCCTGGATCGCCCGCAAGGCGACCACGGCGCGGTCGGGGTTCACGATGACCGCATCCAGGCGGCCGTAGTGCTCTTCGAGGCATTCCAGGAGCAGGCCCTTGAGCCTCGACTCGTCGGGCACGGCGGGGAGGGAACTCACGGCGTAGAGCCGCTCCAGTTGCGACTCCTTCTCCGAGAACCAGCGGCGGAGATCGGCCTCCGACCACTCGCCGCGTCGGATGGATTTCAATTGTTCATTGTTGCGCTGGAGGTCCATGTCCCCTTCGACCAGGATCTGCTCGACCTCGGAGAGCAGGCGGACGATGTGGTAGGCGAACTTTGTGTCGTAGCCGTGCTCCGCGACGATCCTGGCCCTCTTCCCGGTCGGCTGCTTGTTGGCCAGCTTGTGGAGCTGGGTGTAGGCGTACCCCTTGAACTTGGGCCAGGCCCCGCGATGCAAGAACCAGCCCCTTCGCTCTCGGACGAGGTTGCCCACGCGGGTCGAGTGCAGCACGCAGGTCGCCGGGGTGAACAGGCAGTCGAGGATGTTCGGGTTGTTCTCCATCGCCAGTTTGAAGAACTTCACGATCGAGAAGATCGTCACATCATAAACCCGGCCCTTCCCGGCGAGCGCGTGCGGATCCGGGATGTGATGCTCCTGGAACTGTTCGAACCGGGCCAGCGGCTTGCCGAACCCGGGGATCTCCCCGCGCAGGTGGGGAAACAGGTCCTCCTTCGGCGGGATGGCGAATCCGTAGACGTCCATGTCGCTGGTGTCCGACGACACGCCGTACGCCACCGACCCCATGATCGTCTCGTACTGCACGTTCCCCGGCAGCCAGCGAGGGGGCCTCACGAGCCCGCGGTCCGTCAAGCGTTGCAGCGTGCTGCTCATCGCCCCTCCCGTTTGGTTCCAGCAGACTCAAACTGCACATCCCTCTCACATCGAATCAAAACCCCATTGACCCATCTGCCCCCTCTATGGTTCGTCTATCTCTCTCGTTTTCCTCTGCGCTCATCGCGTCTTTGCGGTTCAATCCCTCTGGGCCCCAATCCCATGAACGACTGGAAACCCCGGATGCGGAAGGCCGTGCAGCACCTCGCGGATCAACTGGCGGGGATCCGCCCGGGGACGCTGAGCGTCGGGTTCCTGGAGACATTCCGCGTCCCGATCCAGTCGAACACGGTGTCCGTCAGCAAGCTCGGGGCGATCGCGAGCCAGGGGGACCGGCTGATCCTCACGCCGTTCGACCCCGCCCATGTCCATACGATCGTCAAGGCCCTCACCGAAGGCAAGCTCAACGCCTACGCCCTGGACAGGACCCGCGTGGCCGTGAGCGTGCCACCGGTGAGCGGCGAGCAGAAGGCCGACCTCATCAAGCACGTCAAGAAACTCGGCGAGGAGGCCAAGGTCGCCGTGCGGTCCGTCCGCCAGGCTGCCCGCAAGGCCATCGCCGCCTCCGGCCGGGGATCCGAACGCGTGGTGCAGGACGTGACGGACGCGGCCATTGAGGAGATCGAACGGCTGGTCAAGCAAAAATGTAATGGCCTGGCGAAATGAAAGACAAATTGAACTACGGGGACGCAGAGAGAGCACGGAGAGAAGCCCGAGATTCGTGAACTCTCTCCGTGATCTCTGTGTCTCCGTGGTTGAATTCTCCCGTCCTCAAGGCATCGAACGACGCCACTTCAGGGCCGCCTCGGTCAACCGGGCGGCGATCTCGGGCTTTTCCTTGATGAGGTTCGCCGACTCGGCCCGGTCGGCCTTGAGGTCGTAGAGTTCCGAGCCCGAGCCGTCGGCGTTGATGAGGAGTTTCCAGTCGCCTTCGAGGATCGCCACGTTCGGCGAGCGGTCGGGGGCCCTGGGGTAGTCGAAGGACTCGTTGTTGCGGCCGTATTCCCAGAGGAGGGGTTTCGAGCGTTTCGGCTCCTCGCCCTTCAGGGCCGCGAGCATGTTTTCGCCATCGGGGAGATAGCCCTCGGGCAGCCTGGCGCCGGCGAGGGCGCAGATGGTCGGGAAGATGTCGACGGCGGACACGACCGTGGATTCGTTGACCTTGCCGGCCGCGACGATCCCGGGGCCCCAGGCGATGCCGGGGAGTCGGATCCCGCCCTCGTACAGGCTCAGCTTGCCGCCCCGCAGGCCGGTGGTGCGGCGGTGGTTGTAGTTCGGGATCGGGCCGTTGTCGGACAGGAACAGCACGACGACCGGCCGCTTGAGCGCTACGACGCCGTCGAGGAGGCGGCCGACCTGCCTGTCCATCTCGACGAGCACGCCGCGCAGGCGTTCCGGGGTGTTCGGCTTGCCCGTGGCGCGGCCCTCCTTGCCGACGACCTGATCGGCCTCCGACGGAACCCAGGGGGCGTGTGGGTCGTCCAGCCACAGGTTGACATAACAGGGCGCCTGCGGATGTTCCTTGAGGAAGTCCAGCGTCCGGTCGACCATCCATCGCGAGCGGTCCCAGCGTTTGACTTCGTCGACGGCCGACCAGATCCAGTCCTTCGCGGTGAGGGCCTTCGCGGGCTCGGGGCTCTCCCAGGTTCCCAAACCCTGATCATATCCATACGCCGCAAACTTCGGCGGATTGACCACATCCCGGCCGCCGCCGAGGTGCCACTTGCCGACGTGCAAGGTCGCGTAACCGGCCTCGTGCAGCACGCGCGGGAGCGACGGAGCCTTCTGGTCGAGGTAATCGACCTGTTCACACTTCTTGTTGCCTGCGCGGGTCTGGAGGTAGCTCGTGAGCTTCCACCTGGCGGGGAATTGCCCCGTCAGCAGCCCGCAGCGCGAGGGCGAGCAGATGGGCGCCGCCGAGTAGTAGCGGTTGAACCGCACGCCCTGGGACGCCATGCGGTCGAGGTTCGGCGTCTGGGCGATCGCGGCCTTGCCGCCGTAGCACGACAGGTCGCCGAGGCCGAGGTCGTCGGCGTAGACCACGATCACGCTGGGCCGGTCGGTCTCGACGTAGATCGAGGTCAACAGGCTCACGGTCAGCATAAACGAGCCGATCATCTGGGAGAATCCTCCGTCTTCGCCTGGGCCTGTTTCCTCTTGGCTTTGGCCTTCGCCTGGGCCTTGGTGGCCGCCCTGGACTGGGCACCGGCCTCGGGCGGATACGGCAGCACGCTGGCCCGCTTCGCCCAGGTCTCCCACTTCTGTGAAAGTTCTTTCACGAGTTCGGGCTTATCCGGCGCGAGGTTACGCGACTCGGTCCGATCGGCGTCGATGTCGTAGAGTTCCCAGGGCTGGCCGCGGAAGGCGACGAGCTTCCAGTTGCCCTGGCGGACGGCCCGGTTCCGCTCGTGCTCCCAGTAGATCGCCTCGCGGTCGATCGCCTTGCCCGCAAACGCCGGGACCAGGCTCTTGCCCTCCAGCGGCGTGGCCTCGGCGGGGTACCTGGCGCCCGAGATGTCGACACACGTCGCCATGACGTCGATCAGGTGCCCCGGCTGCTTGCGGAGTTCGCCCTTCGCCGTGATGCCCGACGGCCAGTGGGCGATCAGGGGTGTGCTGATGCCCCCCTCGTGGACGAAGTGCTTGTACTCGCGGAACGGGGTGTTCGAGACGTTCGCCCACCCCTTTCCATAGGCGACGTACGTGTCGGCCTCGCCCGGGAAAACCTTGTCGCCCATGCGGACGGGGTAGCCGTCGCGGGTCTGGGTCGGCACGCTGCCGCCGGCGGCGAAGTCGGTCGGCTTCATCGGCGGGAAGGTCGGTTTGCCGGGCCTCGGGATGTTCGGATGGTTCGGCTTCGGCTCGCGCCCCTGGTCCTCCGCGCAGCCGCCGTTGTCCTGCATGAACAGGATCAACGTATTGTCAAACTGGTTCGTCTTCTTCAACTCGACGAGGATCTTGCCGATCCCCTGGTCCATGCGGTCGACCATCGCCGCGTAGACCTCCATGCCGGCCGCCTCCCATTTCTTGTCGGCGACGGCGTCCCAGTCCTTCGCGACCGGCGACGGGGATTGCTTCGGGTCGATCAGCCCGAGCTTGACGGCCTTCTCGAACCGGGCCTTGCGGATCGGTTCATAGCCATTGTCATACTTGCCTTTATACTTCGCGATGTCCTCCGGCCTCGCGTGCATCGGCCAGTGGGCGGCGGTGTAGGCGACGTACAGGAAGAAGGGCGTGTCGGGCGAGGTCGCCGCATGGTCGGCGATGTATTTCGAGGCGTGGTCCGAGATCGCATCGGTATAATAGTATGACTCGGGCGTGTAATCCTTGTCCGCATAGGGAGAGATCATGGTGCTGTCGCGGACGAGCGACGAGGGGTCGTAGAAGCTGCCGGCGCCGTGGATCGTGCCGTAGTAGCGGTCGAAGCCGCGTGCGAGCGGCCAGTTGAACTTGGGGCCGTCGGCGGCGGCGAAGCGGGTGACGTGCCACTTGCCGGTGGCGTAGGTCCGATATCCGGCGGGCTTCAGGACCTCGGCGATGGTGCGGCACTTCGTGTTCAGGTTGCCGCGATAGCCGTCGACGCCCCGGTCGTCCATCATGTGTCCGACGCCGGCCTGGTGGGGATACAGGCCGGTGAGCAGGCTGGCTCGGGTCGGGCAGCAACGCGCGGTGTTATAAAACTGCGTGAATCGCAGGCCGCCGGCCGCGAGGGAATCCAGGTTCGGCGTGGCGATCTCGCCGCCGTAGCAGCCGAGGTCGGAGAAGCCCATATCGTCGGACAGGATGACGACGATGTTGGGCGGGCCGGCGTGCGTCGATGCGGGTGCCAGGGCCGTCGCGGCGAGCGCGAGGCGGATGATCCAGGGTCTCACGATGCGAACTCCCCTCTTCGCGGCCGGACCGCGTCGAGGGGAGCGGTCGGCGCCTCGTCCCGAGATTGGTGGGCGCCGATAGGATGGTTCAAATCCGGGCGGAAGACAAGGGGCGAGCGGCTCAGAAGCTGTCGGCCGAGATCACCTCGCCGCCGTTGCGCGAGCCGAGGGCCTGCCAGACATTCACGGCGACCGAGTCCTTCACGAACTGGACGTGGCCGTCGCAGAAGACGGCGTTGGCCCCGCCGGGGTGCTTGCTACGCGCGGTGATGTTGAGCGAGAGGTTCTGCCAGTCGGCCAGGGATTTGTCGCTGTGCGGCAGGCCGCCGCGGCAGTCGTAGCCCTTGTCATTCGGCGGGCGGCGGTGGTTGTACATGCTGTGCCCGGGTGCGCCGTAGAGCCACTTGATGCCCCGCGTGGGCTGGAAGCCGGGCGGGTTGTTGGTCAGGCAACGGTTCTGGTAATCGGCGTCGGAGGTGATCGGCGGGCCGTTGCCGGCGGAGTTGTTGCCGGTGATCACGAACCCTCCGAGGGGCTCGCGGGCGAAGACCGCCGGGCCGCTGAACCCCGTCGGGGCCCCGGCGGACGAGCGGATCGTCTCGGCGATCGCCACGGTGTTCGACGATCCGTCGGTGATCACCGCGAGGGTCACGGCCGAGTTCTCGAAGAGGATCCCGTTGGGGGCCGTCATCGGGGCCGGCGGGTTCCGGACGACCGAGTAGCCGCTGCCGACGTTGAGCAAATAATTATGCCCCGCATACATCCCGCCGCCCACCTGGACCATCTGCGGGCCGGGGTCCGACGGGCAGTAGAGCGTATTCAGCACGGTCACGGCAGCCGTCATGTTCGCGGCGGCACTCGTGCTCGTGTAGTCGGGGTCCGGATTCATCGAGAAATTCATCGCGTTGAACACGTTTTGCAGTTCAAGCTGCGGCATGAGCTGCGAATAGGCCCCCCAGCAGTGGCCGTTGCCCGCGACGTAGGTGTTGATCCGGCCCGGCGGGAAGACCGACGCGGCCGACTCGTAGTTGTGGAACGCCAGGCCGATCTGCCTGAGGTTGTTCACGCACTGAATCCGCCTCGCCGCCTCGCGCGCGGCCTGTACCGCCGGCAGCAGCAGAGCAATCAGCACCGCGATGATCGCGATCACCACCAGCAACTCGATCAGCGTGAACCCGGATCGGCTTCGCGTTCTCACAGCGTCCCCCAATCCACAATGATACGATTCTACCAAATGAATGCTACGATTCTGCCGAAGATACACAACCGGGAGGCCGGCGACAATCCTGTCGCGATCCGATACGATCGTGGACGTCGGTGGGGATCCGAGGGCTGGGGCAATTCGGTCGTCGAGCTTGAGGAATGGCGATGTCCGCCGAGCGAGTGGAGCTGACCAACCGGATCCGCGAGAAGCGGTCGGCCAGAGGCTGGTCGCAGGACGAGCTGGCGCGTCGGTCGGGGCTGTCTCGGGCGGGGGTGAGCGCGATCGAGGTCGGCCGGCTGGTCCCCTCGGCGGCGGCGGCGCTGTCGCTGGCGGCGGCGTTCGGGTGCAAGGTGGAGGAGATTTTCTCGCTCCCGCATGCCCCGCCGAGCCCCCCCATATGGTCCTGGGCCCCGAGGTCGTTCCCCTGCCGTTACTGGGCGGCCGAGGTCGCCGGCCGGATGCTCCGCTATCCGGTGGAGTCGACTCCGCTCGGCGGCCCCTCGCACGACGGCGTGCTCACGGCCGAGGGGGTTGAGGCGGGATGCTCGGGCATCGCGGGCGATCCTGGCTCGACGCTGGTGCTCGCCTGCTGCGACCCGGCCGTGGCCTTGCTGGCGGCCGAGCTGGCGCGACGGTCGGTGCGGCTGGTGGTGATCCCCCGGTCGAGCCGATTGGCCCTGGAGCTGCTCAAATCCGGGCTCGTGCACGTGGCGGGCCTGCACCTGGCCTCGCGCGAGCGGCCCGAGGGGAACGCGGCGATCGCGGCCGGGATCCTCGGGCCCGGATATGAACTGATCCGGATGGCCGAGTGGGAGGAAGGGATCGTCGCCGCGCCCGGCGTCCGCATCTCGAGCGTCCGCCAGGCGGTCTCGAAATCAACGCGGTGGGTCGGCCGAGAGCCGGGCTCGGGTGCGAGGCAGTGTCTGGAAGAAATTCTAGGCCCCAAGGCATCCCAGCAGACCGCCGGCCAGGCCCGCGACCATCGCGGGGTGGCGGACGCCGTGCGCAACGGCTGGGCCGACGCCGGCGTCTGCCTCCGGCTCGTCGGCGAGGACGCGGGCCTGGATTTCCTGCCGGTCCGCCGCGAGGCCTACGACCTCTGCCTGCCGTCCCGATCGCGCGAGGACATTCGCATCCGTGCCCTCGTCGAGATCCTCCGTTCCCCCGCCTTCCGCGCCACCCTGGGCGAGCTGCCCGGCTACGGCTCGCGCGAGACCGGTGAACGCATCTCGTAGGGTGTGGTGGCCGCGAAGACGCGGCCACCACACCCTACCGGCGCAATTCCGCGAACACCGGCTGGTGGTCCGACGCCTTCGTCTCGACGTCGACGCGGGCCGAGGTGAAGCCGGTGCCGAGGTCCGGTGAGGCGAGGATGTAGTCGATCCGGCCGGAATGCGTGCCTTCGAGCCCGATCGAGTGCCCCTCGCCCTTGCCGACCTTCGCCCAGGCGTCGACGAATAGCGGGGAACCGCCTTCATTCAAGGGCGCGAGCAACTTCGCATGGTTGGGGTCGTCGGGCCTCTGGTTCAGGTCGCCCATCAGAATATAAGGGCCTTCGCCGGACGAGACGATCTTGCGGATGGCCTCGACCTGCAAGGCGCGGTCGGCCTTGGAGTCGTGCGCGAGGTGGGTGACGTAGACGCGGAGGGGCTTGCCGTGGACGTCGAGCGTGGCCTCCAGCAAGCCTCGCGGCTCGGCCTTGTCTCGCCCGGGAGAACGGGGCAAGGGATGATTCTGCGAACGCGTGATCGGATATTTGGACACCAGCGCGACGCCGTAGAGTCCCTCGCCCTTCTTGAGGTTCCCGCCGAAGGCCACCTGGGCGTCGAGCCGCTTCGCCAGGGCCTTCGCCTGATCTTCATTGGCGCTCCGGTCGCCGAAATGGACGTCGACTTCCTGGAACGCGATGATGTCCGAACCTCGCACGACCGAGGCCACGCGGTCGAGGTCGAGCTTGCCGTCGACGCCCTCGGCGTGGTGGATGTTGAAGGTCGCCAGCTTGAAGGTTTGGGGCTCGGACGGCGGGATGAGCAGGGCCAGCATGGCGACGAGTGATGTTCTCATGGATTCTTCGACTCCGATTTCAAAGCGACCCGAATGGTCGGAAGCGCTGGGCGCGGGTCTCCAGACCCGCCCCAACCTTGGCCTCACGATACAACAAAACCGGGTCTCCAGACCCGTTCCTTCTCCGAAGAGGACGGGTCTGGAGACCCGGGCATGCGGTCTCCTTCGATTGCACTGGGGGCGGGGTCTGGAGACCCTCGCCCAGCGCACCAGCCCCTCGCCCGGCGCCCTGGCGTCGCGTCGGGGTGATGCGCGCAGTCTCAGAACGCGTCGCCGCTCAGGACTTCGCCCCCCTTGGTGGAGCTGAGGGCCCGCCAGGTGGCGATGTTGACGCTGTTCTTGACGAATCGGACGCTGCCGTCGGCCATGGTCACGTTCACGCCGCCGGGGTGCCGGCTGCGGGCGCCGGTCATCAGTCCGGATTGCGTGGTGGCGATCTGGCAGGGGGTGTTGTTGTTGAACGGGTAGGCGCAGGCCGAGGCGGAATACATGAGGTCGAACAGGCTGGAATTCGGCGGGATGAACGAGGTGTAGCCGGTGGCGTCGGCCCACCAGGTCAGGCCGCGGAGGTCGGAGCCCTTGCCGACGACCGTCTCCGAGACCAGCATCGTGTTGCTCAGGCCGTCGGTGATGCTGGCGAAGCGGGTCAGCATCCCCTTGTTCGGCGTGTCGACGTGGTTCGCGTTCGAGTAGTGCGCGATGAAGGTGAACGGGGCGCCCATGAAGGCGACGCCGTTGAGCAGGTTCTGCTGGTCGATGTCCGTCTGGCCCCAGTTGGCCACGTAATTGTGGGCGGACACCTGGCCGTTGAACGCGCCCAGGGCCGTGCTGGTGGGCTTGCTCCGCTCGTCGGAGGGGCAGAGCAAGGCGTTGATGAACCCGGTGGTGACCGTCACGTTGGACGGGTCCACATACCGGGGGGTGAAGAAGTTATACGAGTTGGCGAGGTTCCCCTGCTCGATGTAGGGCAGGATGAAGACCTGCCAGGTGCCGTTGCAGCAGCCGACCACGCCCGGCGGCAGGGAGCCGACGGCGTCGTGGTAGTTGTGCATCGCCAGGCCGATCTGCTTGAGGTTGTTGGTGCACTGGATCCGCCGGGCCGCCTCGCGGGCGCTCTGCACCGCCGGGAGCAGCAGGGAGATCAGCACCGCGATGATCGCGATCACGACGAGGAGTTCGATCAGCGTGAATCCGCGCGTCCTGGGGGATCGATTCAAGGCTCGCTCCTGAGAGGAATGAGGAAAGGCCGCTCCGATCGGAGCGGAGGATCACTTCGGTTCGAGGTTGAACGTGAATTGATTCTTGCCGCCCTTCTCCACGGTGGCCCGGAGGGTCGTGGAGGTGTTGTAGCGGGCGGGGACGAGTTCCTTCGCCAGCTTCTCCGACGCCGGGCCGGTGGCGCCGCCGTCCTTGCCGGCGGCGGGCGCCTCGGGCACGGAGATCGAGACGAGGTAGCTGCCGGGGACGGGGCCCTGGTCGGCTGGGATCGCGAACGAGCCGGCCTCGATGGCACCGGCCGCCCCGGTGCCCGCGCTCGAGTCCGCCGGCAGCATGGTGACACGCCCGGCCTCGACCGGCTTGCCGCCCAGCGTGACCGTCCCCGAGACCTTCTCGCGGGGCAGCCCGTCACCCGAGCCGCAGCCGAAGGCCACCATCAGGGCCAGCCCCGCCAGCGTGACAGTTCCCTTCTTCAACGCGCACGCTCCCTCTTCCGCCCGTCGGGCGGTCCATGATGGGTCGAGATTGGGGGGAGGTAAAAATGCCCGAAAGGCTTCGGGCCGCACGACCTTAGACGCTGAATTCTATCGGTTTCAGGACGATTGTGAAGTAGCAACAAGAAATTGCATGCAATTTCTCAAACGCGTCGATGTGGGGTCCGCGATTGCGGACCAATCCCTACCGATCGGCCGGTGTCGAACGCGGACCGTTTCCCGTCGGATCTGGTCCGCAATAGCGACCCTGCAAAAAACCGGAACTCTCCTGCCCGGGCGTGCAGGATATCATCGTCGGGCGATGTGCCATCTGTGCCTCTTGAGGAAATCCCATGCCGGGACGCGGGTCGGGCGGGTTGCTCAGGGATGTCGGGAGGATCCTGGACGGGGGGACGGTCGCCGGGCTGTCGGAGGCGGAACTTCTGCAGCGGTTCGTCGCCAGGCGCGACGAACTGGCGTTCGAGGCCCTCGTCCGGCGGTTCGGGCCGATGGTCTTCGGTGTCTGCCGGCGCACGCTGCGCGAGGCGTCGGACGTGGAGGATGCGTTCCAGGCCACGTTCCTGGTGCTGGTCCGCAAGGCCCCCTCGATCCGCGACGCCGACCGGCTCGGCCCCTGGATTTACGGGGTTGCCCGGCGCGTCGCCGGCCGGGCCCGGATCGTCGCCTCGCGACGCGAGTCCACCGGCCAGGCCGAGAGCCTCGACAGCGTCGCCGCCCCCGAGACGCCCGAACTGCCGGAGAATCTCCGGGGGATCCTCGACGACGAACTCGCGAGGCTCCCGTCCCGCCTCCGCGAACCGGTGGTCTTCTGCCTGCTCGACGGCCTGACCTACGAGGAGGCTGCGAGCCGCCTGGGCTGGCCGATCGGTACGGTCCGCAGCCGGCTCTCGCGGGCCCGGGCCCTGCTCCGCGACCGCCTCACGCGCCGGGGGATCACGCCCCCGGCCGTCGCCCTCGCGCTGGAACAGGCCGCCGCCCGATCGATCCACGTCCCCGCATCCCTCATCGACCGCACAGCCCGCATCGGCCTGGCCTTCGGTGTGTCTCACCGAACCGTCGCCGCCGCCGGTGCCGCCACGCTCGCCCAGGAGATCCTCACGATGATGAGCTGGACCTCATTGACCAAGCTGACCGCCGCGAGCCTCGTCGGCACCGCCATCCTCGGGACCGCGTGGGCGGGGGGTGGTGGGCAGGAGAAGGGAGCGGAGCTTCCAAAGCCAGCAGCACGTGCCATCAGCGAATCACGATTCCAGGACGAAGAACTCAGGTATTTGAAAAGAAAGCTTCTTTACGATCAAAACAGTGTCGTCCACCATCAATCGGCAATCAGGCTTTTGGAAAAGGAGATCGAGGCGACGGAGCGTCGAATCCAGGAAGTCGAAGCAAAGAACACGCCCCTTGCTGGATCGGCACCAACCAAATCCTCGAAGGTGCCAACCGAGTCAGTCAAGGAGTCATCTGTCGGCACAAAGAATCCCACGAAATCGAATGCTCAGTCCCAGGCTCAGGTGGCTCCCCGAACTTTCGTCGATCACCGCGACAACTATGTGATCACCGTCTCCCGGGACGGTCACAAGTTCGCCGCGACCGATCTGGCGACCGGCGAAACGGTCTCCGTCCAGATCGCCGAGGAAGGTCGCCCGCCGATCGAAGTGGTTCCCGTGAAGGGGACGGCTCGCTTGACTTCTTATTTCTGGATGAAGGGCGAGAACATCCCGGCCGTCGTGGTCTACCACGATGGGAAATTCTATACCGAACGGCTTGAGAAAGGGGTGTCGGAGGTTCAGCCCCTGATCAACGGCCTTCCCGCCGAATACGAACTCTGCGCTTACTGGACGAAGGGCGGCTCTCCGCTCCTGCTGGTCTCCCGGATCGACGACTTCGCTCCGAGGACTGCCGAGCTGAAGAAGTCGAAGAATGCCAGGCGAACTGCGGCACAGCGATTCCGGTTCGAACGTCCACCGATCGACGGAAAGGGGGTCGTCTCGCCTCCCATCGTCTCGGCGTCCTACATCCAGTACCAGGTCGGACTGGACCTATGCCTGTTCCTTCCCGAATATGATCACTGGACCGTCCAGAAGCTCCCCCCGGGCAGCGACACCGAGGAAGGTCGGAGCCGCATCGGATTCCCTTCGCCGATGGAAAGGGATAGCCCGAAGAGCCCGATCCTGATCTATGAGGTCGCCGGCCATGTGCTCACCGTCGATCGCAGGACGGGCAAGTGGACCGACCTCAACCTCATGGAAAAGCTGAAGTAGGGTACGCTACGACGCGTACTCGCGTCCACCGCACCCTACGGGCAAGCATGCCCATATCCAAACTAAAACGTACGGACTGTCGCGCCGCCGTCGACGACGATGGTGGCGCCGGTCATGTAGCTGCCGGCGTCGCTGGCGAGGAGGAGGGCGGGGCCGACGAGTTCCTCGGGGTTGCCCCAGCGTAGCAGCATGGTCCGCTTGGCGAACTCGGCGCGCTGGGCCTCGTTCAGGACCGATTTCGGCAGGTCGGTGAGGAACGGGCCGGGGGCGATGGCGTTGACGGTCACGCCCGAGTCGGCCATGTCGCCGGCGTTGGCGCGGGTGAGGCCCAGCAGGCCGGTCTTGGTGGCCGAGTAGGCCGAGCGGCCGGCGGCGGAGGTGATCCCCAAAATCGACGCCACGTTGATCACCCGCCCCCAGCCGCGCTCCTTCATCGGGCCGACCAGGGCACGCGTCAGCACCATGCACGACGAGAGGTTCAGCTCGACGAGCTTGTCCCAGTCGTCGTCGGACATCTGCTCGACCGGCTTCGGGTTGTTGCTGCCGGCGTTGTTCACGAGGATGTCGATGCGTCCGAACGCCCCGAGGGCCGACTTCGCCAGGGCCTCGGTCGAGGCGCGGGCGGAGAGGTCGGCGACGAAGTAAGCGACGCGGGCCCTGGTGCCCTCGGCGATCTCCCTGGCGGCGGAGGCGAGTTCGTCCTCGTGCCGGCTGCTGATGACGATGTCGGCCCCGGCCTCGGCGAACCCCCGGGCCATCGCCTTGCCCAGTCCCTTGGATCCCCCGGTCACGAGCGCGACTCGGCCGGTCAGGTCGAACAACTTGTGGAGCATCGGTGGCCTCGGGGCGAGGTTTGCGGCGGTGTCTGGAAAGCGGGGCCCGAGCCTATCGCGCGAGTGTGCGCCTGTCTAACCCCCGGTGTTTCGCCAAATCGGCACCCCTTCGAATTTCTTGCGCAGTTCCTTTCCTTCTGTTTTTCCGACCCATACGATAGCGAGATCAAGAGACACGACACCGAACATCGACACGCCGGAAGCCGCGGGAAGCCCCATCCCTCCGCCCGGCTCGGTCGCCGCTGCCAACGTCTGGGCCGCGGCACTTACGGACGAAGCCGTCCGGAATTCGAGGAAAAGCGTCCATGTTGCGACGTCGCGCAGGCTTCACTTTGATCGAACTCCTGGTGGTGATCGCGATCATCGCGGTCCTGATCGCCCTCCTGCTGCCGGCCGTGCAGGCCGCGCGCGAGGCGGGGCGGCGGGCGCAGTGCATCAATAATCTCAAGCAGCTCGGGCTGGCGATCCATCATTACGAGTCGACCCACGGCTCGCTGCCACTGGGCCGGGTCTGGGCGCCCGTGAACGGCGTGGCCTTCCCGGGCTTCTTCATGGGCCCACAGAACACGAACTGGTTCGTGCTGACCCTGCCGCAGATGGAGCAGAAGGCCCTGGCCGACGCGTTCAACTTCGACACCGGCCTCGAAGGGATCCCCGATGATGAGGGCGTCCCCTGCGGAATCTGTGCGAATCTGACGGTCTACCAGTCGAAGGTCAGCTCGTTCCAGTGCCCGAGCGATTCCTCGGAGATGTTCGAGACCGTCTGGCCGACCAACGGCATGACGATCCGCGGCACGCGAGGAAACTACGCCGCGAGCTGGGGCAACACCACCTGGAGCCAGATGAACTCGGCCGGGGGTGTGGCGACGCAGAACCTGCCGGTCTCGAACCGGGCATCGGCGTTCGGGCACCGGGTCGTCCGGCTTGCGGAGATCGCCGACGGATTGAGCAACTCGGCGATGGTCGGCGAGGTCCGCCAGGGGACGGCGAATGACTCCCGGGGTTGCGTCTGGACGCTCGCGGCCGTCTACAGCTCCCGGTTCACGCCCAACGGGTTGAAGGACTTCTACGGGGTCGCCGACCCGCCGGGCGGCAACGGCGACCGCCTGGGCGACGGCTTCTGCGTCAGCCAGCCCGGCCGGGGGCTCCCCTGCCTCACCGTGGCGTTTCCCTATTACGACTTCTACGGCGCCTCGCGGAGCTGCCACCCCGGCGGCGTGAACGTCGGCCTGGCCGACGGCTCGGTCCGATTCGTGAAGGACACGGTCGACGGGCGGACGTGGGTCGGCCTGCACTCGATCCGGGGGGGCGAGCTCCTCTCGGCCGACTCGTTCTGAACCCTATCGGTGCAGCCGGTCCGAGAGCGCGCGGGCATCGGCCGAGGCGGGGGCGAGCTGGAGCGCCCGGGTGGCGGCGACCTGGGCGGGGCCGGGCTTGTGATCGGCTTCGAGGGCCTGGGCCAGCTTCAGGAACACCTCGGGGCGTTCGGGCTGGCGGTCGGCGGCGAACTGGAAATCCTCGGCCGCCTTACCGGGACGCTTGAGCGCGAGGTACGCCAGCCCTCGCTGGTAGTGCGAGTCGGGGTCATCGGGCGTGAGTTCGACCGCTCGGTCGAATCGGGCCAGGGCCTGCTCGGGCTGGCCCCTCTGGAGCTGGAGGATGCCCACGCGGAGGGTCGCGGCCTGCGAGTTCGGGTCGCGCTGGATGGCCCGGAAGTAGGCGGCGAGGGCGTCCTCGACCCGCCCGAGGGCCTCGTACGCCTGCCCTTCGGCCAGGTGGGATTCGGCAAGACGGGGGTCGATCTCGATGGCGCGATCGAACCGTTCGAGGGCCGAGGTGATCCGCCCGGCAGCGAGGTCGAGCTGACCCAGGCCGATCAGGGCGGCGGTGTAGTCGGGGTCCGCCTTGAGCGCCTGGTGGTACGCGGCCGAGGCGGCGTCGGCCCACCCCTGGAGCTGCAACACCTTCCCGAGCCGGCAGTTCAGCTCGGCCGACCGGGGCGAGTTCGCGAGCAGTTGCTCCAGGTCGACCCGAGCCTCGTCGTACGCCTGGCGGTCCAGCGCCGCCTGCGCGGCCTTGCTCAGCTCGATCGCCTGGAGCTGGTCGCCGGTGACGCGCGTGGCGGCATCGAGCCGTTCGCGGCTCCGGCCGTGGTGGAACGGCCCGGCCGCGCAGCCGGGCAAGCCCGCCATCGTGAATGCGCACCCGAGGACGCACGCCCAGCGTCGCATTCGTCGGAGCCTCCCGTCCACCGCACCGATCGCCGCCCACCCGGGGTCGCCGATCTTGCCTGGTTCACGCGTCTTCGCTGTGGATCCGGGAGGCAAACTCTGCGCAGGCAAGACCGACCTCGGGCTCCCGGCACGTTAGCCCCCCGGCCCGGAACCGTCAATGCCAGCCGGGCCCAGCTCCCCTCTTCCCGCCCTTCCTCCAGGATCGCTTGATGGGTCGTCGACCCCTCATGTCGTGGACTCTCCTCAGGAGTTTGGCCCCGACGTCGCTGGGATATCGGAGCCCCAGCAGGACATGCGTCGCCGTCCGGTAGGTCGCGGATTCGCCCGGATTCGCCTCGGGAACCCCTACCTCAACGCAAGCGCCCGGCGATGGCCGCCGCGAGGGCCTCGGCCGCCGGGGGGTGGAACCGGAAGAACAGCTCGGGCTCGATCAGTTCCAGCTCCATGATCGCCTGCCGGCCGTCGTTGTCGCGGACCATGTCCACGCGTGCATAGATCGGCGTCGACGAGACTGCCGCCAGGGCCCGCTCGCCCAGGGCAATCTGCTCGGGCGTGGCCGCGTGCGGATGCACCGTGCCGCCGTGGTCGTCCTGGACGCGGAAATCGCCCGGCCGGGGGACCTTCCGGACGGCGTGGGAATAGCGGCCGTCGAGGAACATCAAGGCATCCTCGCCCTGCTCCGGGATCGCCCGCTGGAACGGCTGGACCAACATGGCCTCGACCTCCAGCAGGCGTGCGACGATCGGCTCGACCTCGTGCACGTTTCCCCGATCGAAGCGGTAGGTCTCCCGCGCCGTCGCCGAGACGCAGGGCTTCACCACCGCGGCATCCCAGCCGCTCCGATCCAGAACCTCGCGCAAGGTCGTCCCGCAGCCGGTTTCGAGGTAGCAGGTCTCGACGACCGGGACGCCGGCCCGGGCGAGGTCGGCGAGGTAGTGCTTGTCGAGGTTCCAGCGCACCACCTCGACCGGGTTGAACAGCCGGGTGGCGGTCTCGACCCGGTCGAGCCAGGCGCGGAACTCGGCGGGGCGTTCGTAGTAGTCCCAGGTCGTCCGGAAGACGGCGCAGCGGTATCGGGACCAGTCGACGCCGGGGTCGGACCAGTCGAGCCGGGTCGCCGACAGCCCTCGCGACTTCAAAGCGTCGGTCAGGAGGCCGTCGTCGCGGAGGATGTTCGCGAGGTACCAGTCCCCCGGCGCGGCCTCGGCCGCGGTGTATCGGGGATCGGTGAGGAGGGCGACGTCGGCCAGGTATTGGGACATTCCTGCACCCGATCGAGCGATTCGAGCCGCCCTCGCCCCGAAAGTCGAAGGCCGGTTCAGAGTTCCTCGGCCTTCACCTGGCCTTCGAGGATCATCTCGACCGAGCGGACGAGCTTCTCCATGGCGAACGGCTTGCGGATGTAGTCGCGGACGCCGAGCATCTCGGCATAGGCGCGGTGGCGGCTGCCCTCGTTGCCGGTGATCATGATGGTGGGGATCAGGCCGCCGGGGCGTCCCTTGAGCTTCTCCAGGACGAGGAAGCCGCTCTTCTTGGGCATCATCATGTCGAGGATGATGAGGTCGGGGTTCTCGCGCTCGGCGACGGTGAGCCCGGCGTTGCCGTCCCGGGCGACGATGACGCGGTAGCCCCGGCTATCCAGCACGGTCCTCATCGACTCGATGATCTCGTTGTCGTCGTCGACCAGGAGGATGGTCTTGGCGTTGGGGAGGGGCGGCATGGCCTTGGCTCCGTCGATCAATCGGGTCGGGGATAATCGGCCGCGAGGCGGGGCGGGCGAGTGCGGGGCCCGCGCCCTTCGCTCGGTCTCGGGCCGTCCAGGCGGGGGAGCGAGGCGGGTCGCTGCGCGATAGATCCGTTCGGTGTATCGGGTCCGGGACCGGGCAAGGGCCCGGGGCGCCGGCAGCGGAGCCCATCGTACAGGCCGGCACCGGGCCCGGACAAGGGAGAGGCGGGCGGGGCGGGCGGGGCGACCGGCGGTCCGCGTAGGTTGACGCGCGGGATGCGGCTTGCAAACAGCGGCATGGACAGGGTCTTTCGCTCGACGCGCGGGGGCGTCATAATTTCGAGATCCGGCCCTTGCGAGACTGATTGCATTTGCCCAGCCCCGCCGACGCATCCGCAAAGGGCTCCCGCGTCGGCATCCGCGCCCGGCCGTCGTCACCATCGGGGAGAACACCTCATGAGTCCTTGGACTTCGCGATCGACCCGGCTGACCTTCGCCGGGGCACTGTCCCTGTGCCTGGGCCTTTCCGCCCCCGGTTGCGGCGGCGGCGACGTGCCCGACCCGGATGCGGACTCCTCGGCCGCCGCCGAGGGCGCAGCGGCCGCCGCCCCGTCCCCCGCACCGGCCGCGGCCGAGGCGCCCGCCGCCGCCACCGAAACCGCGGCGGCCCCCGCGCCGGCTCCGGCCGCGACCTCGCCCTCCGCCTCCCAGGCGCCGGCCGCCGCGGCGCAGCCCGCTGCCGCACCCGCCGCGGGCGGTGACGCCGCGTCGGTCGTCGCCGACGCCGGCGCCGCCACGCCCGCCCAGGCCACCAAGGGCGACTCCTCCGCCACCGAGGAGATGCTCCGCGTGACCGGCAACGCCCCCGCACCCGCCGCCGCCGCTGCCGCCGCACCGGGAGCCGTGGCATCCGCCGCGGGCCCCCAGGGCGGGCAGCCCGGCGCGATCGGGCCCCAGGGCGGGCAGGCCCGCACGATCGGCGGCGCCGGCTCGCAGGCCGCGATGGCCCCCGGAGCGGGCGGCCCGCCCGCCGGCTATCCCGGTGCGCCGGGAGGGCAGGCCGGTGCCCAGGGCGGGCAGGCCAGCCAGGCCCGCCGCGCCGACTTCGGCGCCGCCTCCGACGAGGGCCCCGGCGCAGCCATCGGCGGGCCCGGTGCCCAGGGTCGGCAGGGGGAACGCGGCATCGGCGGGCCGGGCGGACCCGGCGGCGGCGCCGACCTCGGCTCCGGGCCGGCCGACTTCACCAGCCCCCGCAACGCCGTCACCGCTTTCCTCCGCGCCCTCCGCTCCCGAGACAAGGAGCAACTGATCACCGCCACCGCCCTCCGCGCCCCCACCGAGGCCGCCGACCGCCATAAGAAGCTCTTCGCCTCCATCTCCGACCAGAGCGTCTCCGAGGAGGAGATCAGCGAGCTGTCCAAGGCCTTCGAAGGCTTCGCCATCGGCGGCAACGTCTCCCCCATCAGCACCGCCAAGATGGTCGTCCCCGTCCAGAAGACTGGCCCCAACAACGAATTCATGGAACGCGCCGTCTACGTCCGCAAGGAGAAGGACGGCTGGAAGGTCCTCGACTTCAGCGTCCTCCGCGTCCAGAAGACCCTCGGCAACGCCCGCGGCAAGACCGCCAAGGGCCGCTGATCGAGACTCGCCCGTCTCTCCATAACGTCCAGATTGCCGCCGAATTGTCGATTTGTCCGGCGACTTTTCCCGTCCTTACAACGCCCCGGCCCGGAATTTCCGGCCGGGGTCGTTTTTTTCCTCAAGTTCTCGACTTGATCCGCCGGGCGTTTCCGGGTTTCCTGTGTCGCGACGGAACCAACACGAGTCTGCCCCTCCGCCCGACCGTCAAACCCGCCTAATCTTCTCTGCAGCACTCACGGCGATCGACTGTCTCCCCGGGCCCCAAGGAAGGAGCCGACTGGTGATGACGACGCACCTCCGCCTCGAATCGGTCCTCGAACTCCTCGTGATGTTCTTCCAGGTCTTCGGCGTGGCCGCCCTCTGCCTGACCCGACTCATGCCCGCCACCCGCTGGGCCGGCCGGGGCAAGGTCGTGTTCGTGATGTGCATGTTCGGCCTGGGCATCGCCGGCGCGATGGTCGGCCGGCACGACTCCGAATTCGCCCTCTTCGCCGGCGGGACCATGACGCTCCTCCTGATCGGCGCAACCATCGGCGGCAGCACGACCGACCCGGTCCACCACGCGTACGATTACGCCGCCGCGGATACCGACCCAATTTTCCTGGCCCCCGCAACTTCCTAACTCTCTGCCTCACAACCTGTTTCCGAACACGGGGCCGATCGGCCCCGATTTTTTTTCGAATGGCAATTTGACCGCTCCGCATTCGTGTTCCATAGTTCCGTCGGTTCGGAGACAACGGACGGAGCCGGACTCGAATCACTCCCCTTGCGACCACATCCTCCCGCATCCGACCGATCCCCGAGGCGCGGCGACCTGGCACGTGCTGAGGCGTTGGGATTGCGTCGTTTTCCCCATCCTGGGGCGACATCCCGCGACCGACGGCGTACCTCTCCTGCCGGGTTTCGGCCTTCCTCCGAAGCGACTCGCGGAACGATCCTCCGACGCGGACGGCATTCACCCGCTCGCCGTTCGCCGTGTGGTTGTCGGCCACAAGCGGGGAGAAGGATATTATCGAATGCTGGGACTGAAACGGATTTCCACCGCCCTGGGCATTCTTGCGGTTTCGGCGGGCTTCGCCTCGGCGCAAGCCCCGTCGTCCAACCAGGCGACGGCCAACGCGGTCGCCCGCTCGCTCAAGTCGAGCCAGGGCCTCGCGGGCTACCGCATCGATATCGAGAGCCGCGAAGGCCAGGTCACCCTGTCCGGCCGGGTGGCGAGCCTCGCCCAGAAGCGTGAGGCCCTCGGCCGCGCCAGCCAGACGGCCGGCGTGAAGCAGGTCCTCGACCAGATCCAGGTCGTCGGCGACAGCGGCGTCAAGGCCGCCCAGTACCAGCCAACCCAGGTCGCCGGCCTCTTCCACGGCGGCCACGGTGGCGGCGGTTCGATGGGCCTCGAATCGGCCCCGGCCGGTGCGGCCTATGGCGCCATGGACGCCGGTGCCCCGGTCCCCGAAGGTGCCGCCAGCGGAGCCACCGCCGTCGCCGCCCCGGGCCAGCCGAACTACGCGTGGCCCAGCTACGCCCCGGGCAACAACTTCTCGGCCGTCGGCTACCCGACCGCCTACCCCTGGCAGGCCTTCCCGAACATCGGGCCCTTCTACCCCTACCCCGAAGTTCCCCTCGACTGGCGTGCGGTCACCCTCCGCTGGGACGACGGCATCTGGTGGCTGGACTTCAAGAAGCACTACACCCGCCCCTTCTTCACCCCCTACCCGTTCGGCCTGTTCGCCTACTAAGAGCGAACGCCTGAGCAGGACGGCGTTAAGCCAACCCGAGGCCCCGGCAGACTCGCTCTGCCCGGGGCCTCGCGTCATTTCGAAGCCTCGCCGGCATGCCTACAATCCCCCCAGGAGGCCGCATGTCACAGCGAGTCCTGCACTTCGGGGGGAACGGCCATTCCGGCTGCCGGCTGGAACGGGCGAGGGACGCCCTGGCGGCGGTGGGCCAGATGGAGTTGCTCGATATGCCGTACCCCGGCTTCGACGGCCGGCCCAGGGTCGAGGGATTCGAGACCGTCCTCGACGCCATCTCGGCCCATGTCCGTGAACTCAACTGCCCAGTCAAACTCGCCTATGCCTCGGGGATCGGGGCGCTGATCGCCCTGGCCCTGCGGGCCCGGGGCGAGCTGGCGGGGATCCCCCTGATCTTCCAGGGGCCGGTGCTCTGGGGCCTGGAACACCGGATGTTCCCCCGCCTGATGCGATTTCGCCCCGCGAGGCGCGCGCTGGCCCGGGCGATCCAGGCGCGCTTCGCCCAGGATCGCTTCGTGCGCAAGCACTTCCGGCGACCGCTCGGTCCGGAACTTCGCCGCCGGTTCTTCGAAGGGTATGCGCGCTGCGAGGCCTTCGAGGATGCCTTCGACTGGTTCACCCCGGCCTTCCTCCGGGACCTCGAACGAGCGTTCCGCGACCGCCCCTCGGCCCTGGACTCGATCCGGGTCTGGGTCGGCTCGGGGGACAAGGTGGTGGGCCTGGAGGAGGTCCGCGTCACCGAGCGGGCCCTGGGGGTGAGCTGGCCGGTCACGGTCTTCGAGGGCTGGGGCCACTACCCGATGATCGACGTCCCCGAGGAGTGGGCCGAGGCCCTCCGCCATGCCCTGGTCACGATTGGCCACGTTTGACGACGCCGCCGTCCCCAAGCTCCGCAACCTCGCGCTCGCCCGACGCGCCGGCTTCCTCGTCCCCGAGACCCTCTGGGCCCCGGCCGATTCCGTCGACCTCGCCACCAATCCGGGATCCTTGCCCCTTTCCCATAGCAAACCCTGGATCATCCGCTCCGGCTCGCCGACCGAGGACACCCGCTCCACCTCCAACGCCGGCCAGTTCCTCAGCCTGGTCGTCTCGACCCCTGCCGAATTCGCCCCCGCGCTGGCACGGGTCGTCGCCGCCCTGCCCGAGAAGGATGGTCGACGCCTCGGCGTGGTCTTCGTCCAGGAACTCATCCAGGCCGACCGCGCGGGCGTGACCTTCTTCGACGGCTTCTACTACGAGGAGACCTCCGCCCGGGGCTCGAACGCCCAGCTCACCGCCGGCCTGGAGCGCGGCGACGTCCGCCGGGGCCAGATCGAACGCAGGCCGGGGCACGACCGCTGGCTGGCCTCGGTCCACAAGGCCTTCCGCGACCTCGGCACCCTCGACATCGAATGGGCCGAGGGGAAGGGATCCGCCGGGCAAGGAACCTACCTGCTCCAGGTACGGCCGGCGCTCTTTCCCATCAAGCGATGCGAGACCATCAGCCTGGCGAACCACAAGGAGATCCTCGGCGACCCGCCGAGCCCCTGGATGGTCGGGCTTCTGGCGGAGGTCGGCCGGCCGGTGATGTTCGCATTCGAGGAGATGGACCGCGAGATCGCCCCGTGGCAGGAGACCTACGCCGTCGAACTCGGCGAGCGGGCCTGGCTCAATTTCTCGGCCTTCTATCGGATCATGGACCTCTGGGGACTCCCCCGGACCATGGTCACCGAAGGGGTCGGCGGGATTTCGGCCGGGACCGACGACACCCGGGCCGATGTCTGGAGGATCGTCCGCAAGTCGCCCACCCTGTTCATCAAGGGACTCCTCGACTTCCGCACCATGGGACGGATCCGCCGGGAACTCCGCGACCTCCGCGACGACCTCGCCGCCTCCCGCACGCTCCAGGACCTCCAGCGCGTCAACGCCAGGGCCCTCGACTTCTCGATCCGGACCAACTTCTCGATCATGTCCCTGCTGTCGCTCCTGGTCCGGATCCGCAAAGGGCTGGGCTTGAAGCAGGCGGCGCGGGTGGTGACCCACGAGATGATGGATCGGTTCTCCGAACTCGCCGCGCGTCCCGAGCTTTCCGACCGCCTCGCGGGGCTCGACGACTGGCTGGGACGCTACGGGCACAGGGGCCCGCTGGAGAGCGACCCGTGGCAGCCGAGGTTCTCGGAACTCCGCGAGACCCTCCGCACCTCGCTGTCGCAAGGGCCGGCCCCGGCGCCGGCCGCCCGGCCCCAGCCGAGCATCCTCGCGGCCGCGCTCTCGCGACCGCTGTTCCTCCTGGACGAGCTACGCGAGTGGTTCCGGGACTCCTTGATGCGTTGGTGGCAGACGCTCCGACTCCGGATCCTCGAAGAAGCCCGCAAGGCCGTGACCGAGGGGCACTTGGACGCCGTCGACGACGTCTTCTTCCTCCGCGCCGAGGATCTGGCCGCGCCGCCCCGGGAGTGGAAGGACCGCGTCCTCTCCCGCCGCCGCCGCTGGGAGGCCGCCTCTCGCTGGGATCTGCCGACCACGGGCACCCGCGACGAGATCGAGGCCGCCATCCACGCGCAAGAAGATCAGCAACCCGGCATCGCCTCACCCGACGCAACCGCCTCGCCCCTGACCCAGCGCTTCCGGGGCATCGGCCTGGGCACGCAGCCCGTGAGCGGCACGTCCGTCCGCGCCGCCGACCTCCGCAGCGTTCTCGAACGCGATTCGCTCCCGCCGTCGCCGATCCTGGTGGTCGCGACCCTGGAACCCTCCTGGGCGGTGGTGTTCCCCCGGTTCGCCGGGGTCGTCGTCGAACTCGGCGGCGAGCTGAGCCACGCCTCGATCCTGCTCCGCGAGGCCGGCATCCCCGCCATCATCAACGCCCCCGGCGCCTACCGCCGCATCCCCGACAACACCCCCCTCCACCTCCACCCCGCCGACGGCCTCATCGAATCCGAAACCCCCGCCACCCCGCCCCTCCCCACAGAACCCGTCCCGAGTGTCTGAATTCAGTGCGGAGCCCCCGGCTGTTCAACCGGTTCGGGCCGCCGGATCGATACTCGTTCACGTTCCGGGGGAAGACGTTCGATGATGCTTCGCTGGAAGCCTTCCTCAAGAAGAACAGCGAACGCGTCTGGGGCATCGGGCTGGCGAACACGAGCGTGACGGACGACGGCCTGCGATTCCTGGCGGGCCTGCCGTCGATCGAGAATCTTGCGATCATCAACGCATCTTTGGATCCAAAACCCATCGGGACGACCGCCGCCCCGAGTGCCATCACCGATGCGGGCCTCGTCCACCTGAGGGGCCTGAGGATGTTGAAGAACCTGACGCTCTCGGACGTGCCGGTGACCGATGCGGGGCTGGAGGCGATCGAGACTCTCCCCGATGTGGCGGGTCTTTATCTGTACAACACTCAGGTGCGAGGCACAGCCTTCGGCCGGCTGCAATCGTTGCCGAAACTGGCCGTGCTCTACCTCGACGGCAGCCCGGTGACCGACGAGAGCCTCGGGACGCTCAAGGGTGCGGCGAACCTCCAGGTGCTGTCGCTCGTCGGCGTGCCCGCGACGTCCAAGGGGCTTTTGCCGCTGGGTGCCCTGCCCCGGCTACGCCAGCTCGACGTCAAGGATACGAGGATCGCCGCCGAAGAGATCAAGGCATTTCGGGATTCGCATCCGAATCTGCAAGAGAACTGACGGCGGCCCGGCGGCCCCTCGACGGCTTGCGGATCGGCGCCGGCGGCGTTAGGCTCGGGCATCCCCAAACGCTCGAAATCCAGGCCCCGCAGGCGAAGGACCGATCGATGTCGAGGAATTATGTGCTGACCCTCTCCGGCCCGGACCGTGTGGGGATCGTCGAGGAGGTCACGGGGCTGGTTTTGGAGCGCGGGGGGAACGTCGAGGGGAGCCGGATGGCGCGGCTCGGGGGCGAGTTCGTGGCGCTCATGCTCGTGACGATGCCGCACGAGCGGGCCGAGAGGTTCGACGACACGTTCGGGATGCTGATCGCCCGGGGGTACCGGATCACGTTCGCCCCCTCGCATAACAGGGCCGACCCGCACGAGGGCTGGGCCCCGTACCGGATCGCGGTCGAGGGGGCCGACCACGAGGGGATCATCCACGAGGTCGCCCGGCACCTGGCCGATCACGGCATCAGCATCGAGGAGATGGAGTCCGACTGCCTGCCCGCCCCCACCAGCGCGATGCCCCTGTTCTCGATGAGGGCCCTGGTGCTGGTGCCGCCGGCGAGCGACGGCGGCTGGGTCGAGACGCTGAAGTCGATCGGGTGGGAGCTGAACGTCGAGATCACCGCCGAGCCGGCGGCCGGCTGATGCGCGTCGCATCGCGCCGGCCGCCGTTCGATGCTCACTTGGCCGAGGGCCGCAGCTCGACGTCGAGGGAATCGACGACGAGGAGGGCCTCGGAGTCGGCCGCCTCGCCCTGTCGTTCGACCAGGAGCATGAGCGTAATTTGATAGGTCGCGCCGGCCGGCACGTTGGCCTCGATCCGGGTCATGAAGTCGAAGGATCCGTCGGGGGTGGCGGCCGACGCGGGGAGGTTCGCGGCGGCGTCGTTGGCGGATTTCCGGGAATCCGCGACGGCCTTCGAGGCGTTGGCGGGCTTCGAGGTCGCGCCGGCGGGGCTTTTGGCCTTGTCGAGGTCGACCACGGTCGTCTTGCCGGCGGCCTGGACGACGAGCGTGGCCTTCGCCTTGCCCTTGCGGCTCACGAAGCCCCGGACGTCCTGGGTGAGCCTGATCCCCTTCTCATTCTTGTCGATGGGGATCTTGATGGTCTGGATCCGCGAGTCCACCGCGTTGCCGCTGCTCCTGCTGGCGGCCGCGTCCATGTTGCGGAAGATCACGGTCGTGGCCAGCTTGTCCGGGCTGAACCCGCTGGCGATCTGGACCGTGTTTTCGAGGTCCACGAGCCCGTGGAACGTCGGGCTGGCAGGGCCATCGGCGCGGGCCGTGCCCAAGGCGGATGCGATGGCGAGGGCGGATCCGACGAGTGCGACGCGAGACGTGATATGCACGGAAGCCTCCGATGATTCAAAAATAGCATTCACAGAATTCTGCACTTTTCATGCGACAGGGTTTGGCGGATGATCACAGGCCCGCCCTGGGCGAGTTGCGGGCGACGGGCGATCGGGCGATCTCAGGACAGCGAGACGGCGGTGTTGCCGCCGATCGCGCTGGAGTACAGGCGGACGCGGAGGACGTAGCGGCGTCCCTTGTAGAGTCGCACGACGATCCGGGCGTTGAGGTCGGTGCCGCTGTCGTCGTCGCCGGCGACGAACTTGAGGTCGCCGTTCTGGTCCTCGAACAGGACCATCAGGGTGTCGGACAGGCCGAGGGTCTGGATCGTGTAGTCGCGGGTGGCGTCGGGCTTGATCACGAAGTTCTTCTGCTCGGCGGGGGCCAGCCCGAGCTGCTCGGATCGGCCGACCTTGAGGTCGGCACCGCTCTGCGGATCGAGCGGCGGGTAGAACAGCCTGACCTGGTCGATGTCCTTCTGCGACAGTCCGCCGTGGGGCGACAGGCCGTTGCGATACTGCGCCGGCTGGAGGATCAGGCCGGCCTCGAAGGCGTAGTGCATGATCGAGTCCGGATCCCAGGACGTCCCCTCGACCTCGCCCTGCGAGAGCTTCCTCAGGATGTTGAAGAAGGTCGTGCTGCGAGGCCAGGAATTCGGCGGGGCGCCGAAATGGCGATAGACCGCCTCCTCGTCCCAGACGATCCCGGAGAAGGGGTTCTGGTGCTCGTGCGGGAAGCCCAGGGTGTGGCCGATCTCATGGACGGCGACGTACTCTCGTCGCGAGTCGCGGGTCAAATCCCAGCCGAAATTCATCGTCCGCTCATTCTGCCGAGGGACGTTGATCACGTCGCGGCCGACGTAGGACCACGCCCCATCGCCCTGCAGGAATCCGATGCGGACTTCGGCCTCGTTCAGGTCGCGGATCTCCTGGAATTCGATCCCGATCCCGACATTCTTCCAGACCTCGAACCCCTCGCGTACGAGGTCGAGTTGCTCCGACCCGCCCGCGTTCGGGCCGCTCGTGAAGAACGCGTAGCGGAGCTTGGTCCCGTTCACCCACTTCTTTTCGATATTCCGTATGAGGCTCTCTCGCTCGCGGGAGATGCCCGGATCAAGCTGGCGCAGGGGCACATCCGGCAGGGAGCAGACCCGCTTCTCCTCGTCGCCCCCCCGCGCCGGGGGATCGAGATCATCGACCTCCTGGCCGCCGAGATGCCTGGTCAGCAAGGCTTCGAGGCGCTCGATCCGCTCGATCAGGTCACCCACCTGGACGGCCCGACCCTTCGGTTTCTCGTTCATCGGTCGTTCTCCCAAAAATCGAGGCGCAGCGCGACCCCGCGCCGTCCTCTGGCTACTACCATCAACACATCGATAAATCGAAGGAGATGGACATTTCACAGCACGCCAGGGACATAGTCCAGAAAGAACTCGCCCGGCGTGCAAAACAATTGCCCGACTCGACCATCCCGCACACCCCAGCCGCGACCGAACCCCATACCCAGCAACGAATTACCCCACGCGAAATCCTTCGCCAAAAATAAACGCGGGGCCATCCGAAGACGGCCCCGCGCGAGCGATCTCTCCTTCACGGCCAGCCGCGAGCGATCACACCCGGATCTCGAAGCCCTTCCTCGGCTCGCGGGCCAGGAATGCCTGCGCCTGCACGTCATCCACGATGGTCTGCCTGTCGGGATCCCAATGGATCGTCCGGCCGAGGCGGGCGGCGATGCCGGCGAGGTGGCAGGTCGACAGGGCGCGGTGGTGGGTCCAGACGTCGGAGATCGGCTCCTTGCGCGAGGCGACGCAGTCGAAGAAGTTCTGATAGTGGCCGACGACCTTGGTGCCCTTGTAGACCTCCTCGATCGCGCCGCCGGGCAAGGGGTTGGACTTGAGCGCGTCGACGGCATCGCCCTTGATCTTGCCCCGGCTCACGAACAGCTTGCCCTCGGTCCCCTCGAACAGGATGCCGTTCTCGCCGTCGTGGCGGATGTCGATCTGGGTGCCGTCGGCGAACGTCGCGCGGATCAGGAACTCGGTCGCCGTGTTGAAGCGGGAGTCGTCGACCGGATAACCGTCCTTGAATGCGACGGGGTGCTTGACCGTCACCGGCTCGACCGAGACCGGGCCGGTCTTGGTCTTGTCGAGGCCCCAGGTGGCGATGTCGACGTGGTGCGCGCCCCAGTCGGTCAGCTTGCCGCCGGAGTACTCGTACCACCAGCGGAACTCGTAGTGCGACCGGGACCAGCTCTTCGTCTCGCCGTGGTCGCCGGCGAGGTAGCGATAGGGGACCTTCGCGACCGGCCCCTGCCAGAGGTCCCAGTCGAGTTCCTTCGGGGCGTCGGCCACGGGGATCGACGGGCTCGACGGGGCGCCGTCGATCACGCAGGTGGCCTTCTTCACCTTGCCGATGCGGCCGGCGCGGATCAGGGCGATGGCCTTGAGGAACGTGTCCTCGCTGCGCTGCTGGGTGCCGATCTGGACGACGCGGCCGGTCTTGCGTGCGACCTCGCCCATGAGCTTGCCCTCGTCGATGGTGAGGGTCATGGGCTTCTCGCAGTACACGTCCTTGCCGGCGAGCATGGCCTCGATGGCCATCTTCGCATGCCAGTGGTCGGGCGTGGAGATATGAACAATGTCGACGTCTTTGCGGTCGAGCAGCTTGCGGTAGTCCTTGACGATCTCGGGCGAGGCCCCGCACCACTCCTTCGCCAGTTCGGCCGCCCGGCCGCGGCGGGACTCATCCGCGTCGCAGACGCCGACGTAGTCGCCCAGCAGGCGGATCCCCAGCGCCGCGCCGTGCGGCCCCTTGAGCCCCGTGGCCTTCTGGCACCAGCGGCTCCCGGTCCCGAGCGCGGCGATCTTCGGCCGGTCGTTGGCCGACCGGAACCCCTCGGCCCGCCCCCCGCGCGAGGCGATCACCGCCGCCCCGGCGAACCCGAGCGTCCCCTTCAAGAACCCCCGCCGACTGTACCCCGACGCCTTCGCCATCGCTCATCCCCCCGTGTGAATCTGCCCGAATCCGAACCCGGCCTATTGACCACAGGCCATGGTCGAAATCAAGTGGGGCCCGGAACCGGGGTTTTCCGATTCAATTTTTCACATTCTTTGATTCGACAAATCATGGCGAGATGACGTCCGGGCGGACGACGAACCCGATGTACTTTTCCTGCGCACCGACCAGGGCGAGCCGGGCAACCTCCCATCCCGGGTCGAGTTCGAGGGCGGTCCAGACCGCGGCGAGCGAGGCCCGGAGGTCTCGCTCGATCGCCGCCGCGTCGGGTTGGCCCGAGGCCCACTGGAGCTTCTGGCGGTGCTCATAGGCCCGGCCGAGCACGAGGTAGGGCGCGGCGGAACGGGGCTCGCGGGCGACGAGCTTCCGGGCGTAGACCAGCAGCCAGTCGGAGCGGTACCGCGCCTCCTCCATCCGCTTCGCCCGCCTCGCGGCGGTCAGCTCGACGCCGGCGACCGAGCCGATCCCCACGGCGAGTTCGCGGGCGTCGGCCGGCCCGATCCGGTGGGTGCGGATGCGGGCGTCCATGGCCGCCAGGACGTCGGAGGCGAATTCCTCGGGGGTGCGGGATCGTCCCGGCGGCCCGGCCCCCTGGACCTCCTCCAGGATCCGGCGCCCGGCCCATTCCCCTATCATGATTTCCTGGTTCCAACGGGATTTCTGCGCGTCGGCTGAACGATCCAGGGCGGCCCAGACCCCCGCCCGGGTCGAGGCATCCGGGGCGATCTCATCGCGCGAGACCGCGATCACAAACCCGACGCCTGGGTCGTCGGGCATGTGAGCGGCGATCGCCTCGAACAGCCTCAGGTTCTCCTCGTTCAGGCGTCGTCGCAGCTCGGGGTCGCCCCGCAGGTAAGTGCCGACGAAGCCGAGTCCATTGCGATAGACGAACGTCCCATAGGCCGGCTCAAGCACGTCGATCCGTCCCAGGATGGGAATCAGGGCCGAATCGACCTCGCGGAATCGGGCCAGGGCGGCGGCGTAGTTCCCCTCCCAGTGGTCGACGATCCCGAGCGAGAGCAGGACCATCGCATACTCCCACTCGACCTCCGGCGAGCCATCGCGGCGGGACCTGAGGAGTCCGGCGCACGCTTCCAGCAGGGCGCGGGATTGCTCGGTGCGATTCGTCCGGTTGAGGAACGGCACGAGTTTGCGCTGGAGCTTGATGATCGACAGCACATCCTCCGTGGGCAGGCCCGAGGCCTTGCGCAACCTGGCGGTGAGGTCGATGATCGCCCGCGAGGACCGCTCCATGCGCTGCTGGAGTTCGGCGTGGGGGGAGTTGATGGTCTGGTCGAGGATGTCGGCGAGGGCGGCGACGGAGCCGGAGGCGGCGGACTCGGACTCCCGGGAGCGTTGCAGGGCGAGGTTGGCGCGGTCGCGCTCGGCAACGGTCTGGCGATAGAGGGCGTAGAGCCCGAGGATGCTCGCGGCGACCACGGCGGCCAGAGTCGCCCACATGCCGGCGAGGCCGGGGTGGCGGCGGCACCAGCGCGCGGCCCGCTCGGCGGTCGAGGCGGGCCTGGCGCGGATCGGGAACCCCTCGCGCCAGCGGCGGAGGTCGTCGGCCAGGGCCCCGGCCGAGGGGTAGCGGCGGGCCGGGTCCTTCTCCAGGCAACGAAGGGTGATCGTCTCCAGGTCGCGCGGCAGGCCCGGCACGAGCGTCCGGGGCGGCGCGGGCTCGCGCGAGCGGAGCAGGTCGATGGTCTCCAGCGGCGTCGCGGCCTGGAACGGCGGCCGGCCGGTGAGCAGGGCGTAGAGAGTGGCCCCGAGCGCGAAGACGTCGGCCGGCTCGCCGATCGCCCCCCTCGGCCCGGCCACCTGCTCGGGGGCCATGTAGCTCGGCGTGCCCGCCATCTGGGTCGAGGACGCCGCCCCTTCGGCGTCCCCCGGCTCGCGGGCGATGCCGAAGTCGGCGAGCTTGGGGGTCGGCCGGTCCCAGCCGAGTTCGGGCCCGGCGTCGAGGAGGATGTTCGAGGGCTTGATGTCGAGGTGCAGCACCCCCTCGGCGTGGACCGCCGCCAGCGCCCCGGCGGCCGACTCGACCAGCCGCGCGGCGGCCTTCGGCGGCAACGGGCCGTCGGCGTGGTCCTTGAGGCTGCCGCCGGGCATCAGCTCCAGGACGAGGTAGAGCCAGCCGTCGTGCTCGTCCACCTGGTAGAGCGGCAGGACGTTGGGGTGGGCGACCTTCCCCATCGCCCTGGCCTCGCGCAGCCACCGCGCTCGCTGGCGGTCGCCGACGCCCGGCCCGCCGCCCACGACCTTGATCGCGACGTGTCGCCCGGCCGAGGGCTGCCACGCCCGGTAGACGATCGCCATCCCCCCGCGACCCAGCTCCCGCTCGATCTCGAAGCCGGGGATCGCCGGCGCGACGGGCCCGGGGGGCCAGGGCGCGACGGCCAGGGCCGTCGGCGTGGCGGACTCCCCCGCCATCCGTTCCAGGTCCGACTGGCAGCGTTCGCAGCCCGAGACGTGGGCCTCGATCGCGGCGAAATCGGCCGGCGAGAGCGAGTCCGAGCCGAGTCGGCGAAGCAGCTCTGCGGGGGGGCAGGCCAGCATGGCAGGATCAATCTCCGCGGATGGTTTCCGGTGGGTGGCCGTCGGGGGCCGAACCGGTCGAGCCCCCCTCCGCGCGGAGGGCCAGGCGGACCCGCTTGTGCGCGGCGAACGCGGCGGCGTAGGACATGCCCAGCTCCTCGGCGGCGTCGCGGAACGAGACGCCCTCGACGGCCACCAGCCAGAAGGCCCGCCACGACCGCCCGTCGACGCGGGAGCGCACGGCCTCCTGGACCAGTTCGGCACGCCGCAACAGGTCCAGGACATCCGCATCGTCGTCGGCGTCGTCGAGGGTGAGTGGGTCCGGCGGGTCGACCTGCAACGCTTCGACCGGCCCGCCCCGGCGCGCGGCCCGGCGGAACTTCAGGTAGTCGAGCGAGCGTGAGCGGCAGAACACCCGCAGCCAGCCGCGGAACCGCCGGCCCGGATCATATTGATAGCGCCGCATCCGTTTCGCAAGGTCGATCCAGACGCACTGGCAGAGGTCTTCGAACTCGTCGGCGCCCAGCCCGTAGCCGCGGCAGAACCCGCGGATCATCCGGTCATACCTGGCGGCGAACTCGTCCCAGGAGTCGCGGTCGCCCCAGTCGCCGATCCTGCGGATCAGGGAAGGGTCGGTGGCCTCGCCGTCGCGCATCAGCATGCGTGGCATCCGATCCGGGCCGGGGCCCGAAAGGGGCCGACCCGAAAAAACGGCGGCCCGCGTCAAACGTCGTCGTAGAGTAAGCGGACGCCTCCGCCCGACTCGACATGTGCTTAATCAGTCTATCCGGCCGTCGAGGCCCCCGCCACCCGATTCCGGCCCCGGCCGATCCTCGCGCGGAAGCAGTGGCATGTGGGCCTCGCCTCGCGCGAAGGCGCGCCCCCGGCCTGTCGCCAATCCGGGCCGGATTCCGACGGGCGTTATGGATCACTGCGTCCCGATGCGGAGGTCCCGGGGCGGGCTGCCCCGCCGGCGACACGACGAGCCACCACGAACACGCACCCCGACCGAGCCCCCCATGCGCCGCCACGCCCCGCGCCCCCGTCGCAACCCGCGCCCGAGCCTCGCCTTCGATCGCCTCGAACCCCGCCTGGCCCTCGCGGGGAACCTCCTCATTTCGGGATCGATACCCCACTGGGACGGGCCCAACTTTTCGGAACCGAGGGTGATCCGCGAGTTCGGCCCCGACGGCACCAGGCTGGGTGAGACGTCGACGTTTTTCAATAGCGACCTGGCGGTCGACGCGGATGGGATCCTCCTCCGGGACTCTTTCGCCGCCCAACTCCCGGGGAATCGCTCTTTCTATAGCTATAGCGCGCAGCCCTTGCCGCCCGAGAACCGGTACAGGCCCTACGGCGTCAATCCCGCGATCGCCGTATCGGGCCATTACGCCTTCCTCACGAGGTTGGTCGGCCCCTATAACGACCTACCCGGGATCATCCGGCTTGATACCCGGACCGGCGAGTTGACCCCATTCGCCTACAGCAATGAGGCGACCGACATCACGGCCGGCCTGGATGGCTTCATCTACGCGAAGAACTGGTACGGCGTCGAGAAATACGACCCGGTGACCTTGGAGAGCCTCGCGAGGGTCCAGAATAGCGACTTCGCGATCTCGTCACAGGTCACCGTGGATCAATCCGGAAATATCTATACATTCTCGGGCAATCGGCAATACAGCCTCGATGCCATCTCGAAGTTCAGCCCGACCGGGGAGCTGATCGCCCGCATCTCGCTCCTGAACCGCGGGTTCAACGCGAACTCGCCGACCGACCTGGAACTCGACCCCAGCGGCGAGTTGTGGGCGAGCTTCGACTCAGGCGCGATCGCCCTCGTCTGGGGGGATCTCTCCGATCTGGTCGGATGGTTCGACTCCGGCCTCAAGACACCGTATCTCGCCATGGCCGGCGCCTGGGACCATCCCACGGCCACCGACTCCACATTCTCCGTCGCCGACGTCCCCAGCGTCATCGAGGGCGATTCCGGCTCGAAGATGATGGAATTCCAGGTCACGCGGACCGGCGACCTGAGCCGGTGGGCCGCCGTGGATTACACATCGACCCGGACATCGAACCGCACATCGACGTTCCCCCCCAGAACCTACGATGACGGCCCGCTCGGCCTGGTCTTCGCCCCGGGACAATCATCGACCAAGATCCTGGTGAATGTCTGGGGCGACACGTGGGTCGACGGAGATCAACCAATCCGCATCCGCCTCTCCAACCCATTCCGCGGGCAGATCGGCCGGGGCGAGGCGACCGGCATCGTCATCGACGACGACATCCCGCCGGACACGACGCAACTGCCGACATTGGCCATCTCGAACCCGACGGTCGATGAGGGCGGTGACGCCTCGTTCGTCTTCACAATCTCGCGGCCCTTTGACGTGTGGGTCGAGTTCAACATCACCACCGTCGATGGCACGGCGGGTGCCTCCGATTATTCGTCGCCGCCGCCCGGCTCCCACGTCTCCTTCGCACCCGGCGAAACATCGAAGACGCTCCGGATCCGCGCCGTGGCCGATGACCTCGTCGAACCCGACGAGACCTTTTCCCTGATCGCGGCCGGAATGAGCGGGATTGCGTTCTCCTATCTGAACAACGGCACCGCCCTGGCCACGATCCATGACGTCCCCGGCCCGCCCCCGGCGGTCTCGGTCTCGGGGGACGTCGTGCCCGAAGGCGACGGCGAGTCGGTCGCGGCCAACGCCAGGATCACGCTCGAACGCCCTTCGGGCAGGGTGCTCACGGCTGACTACAAGATTGAGGCCTACGACGGCGCGGGCCGGATCGACCCGAGCGTCCCGGCGACCGTCGGCCGGGTCACCTTCCAGCCCGGCGAGGCGGAACAGGCCGTCGCCTTCCGCACCTCGGGCGATCGGGCCTACAACGGCTCCGATAAGGTCTACCGGCTGACGATCACCCGGGCGGATTCCGCGATCCTCCAGGGGACGGCGGACCTTCGGTTTCGCGACGATGATCCGCCCCCGGTCACCCCGCTGGTGCTCGACACAACCTCGGCCATCGAGGGAGATGACAGCATCAAGCGTGTTTCCCTGCGAATCCTCCCCAGCCCGTGGTTGTCGAGATTGGCCCCGGTCCGCTACGCGCTGGTGAGCGGCTCGGCCCGGGCGGATTCCGACTTCATCGGCGTCCGGGATGGCTCGGTGCTCCAGCGTCCCGACATCGGTGTGGTGATTTACATCGACATCTTCGGCGATCGCGTGCACGAGGCGGACGAGACGCTCACCATCCAGCTGATACCCGACCCGTCCGACCTGGCCCTCTACCAGTCGAACCCGGACGCCTGGAGGGCGACGTTCACGATCATCGATGATGACCCCGAGGTCATGCCCAGGACCCTGGCCCCGGTCGCGAGAGGAGAGGCCGTCGACTCCGACCTCGACGGCGTTTACGACTCGGTCCGGGCCGGCTCGGGCGAGCTTCGGATCGCGCGGGACGCCTCGGGCCACACGGCGGCGCTCCTGGAGTTCGACGTCAGTGGCGTCCTGCTCTCCGAGACGCCCGACGCCCGGTTCAAGTTCTGGATCCCCCAGTTCGACGCCGACACCGGCGAGGTGACGATCACCGGCAGGCCCGGCGACGGCCGGCTCGGGCTCGACGACGCCCTGTCCCCCGGCACGGTGCTTGGGCGGTTCACGCCCGATTCGCTCGGCTCGCGGACCATCACGCTCGACCGCGACACCGTCGCGGCCCTTGCCCGGGCCTCGCGTTATCTATCGCTCCGGCTGGACCTCGGCGAGGGCCACGGCCGCGCGAGGATCGCCCTCGACGGCCGGGGCTTCAATACCGGCAACAATGCCGACCCGTTCATGGATTACTCCGTCGGTCTGGTCTTCGATCGGACCTCCCAGGTCGCCAACGATGATGCCTATGGCACGCTGGATCAGAGGCCGGTCCTGCTGCCGATGATGGGCAACGACGTCCTGTACATCGACGGGTTCAATCTGATCCATGTCGAGAACGGGCCGAAGTCGGGCGATCTGAACTGGACCGCCGAGGGGATCACCTACACGGCCAGGCCCGGTTTCTTCGGGACCGACAGCTTCACCTACACGATCGATAACAGTGCCCATCAGGAGTTCAGCGAGCCCGCGACCGTCACGATCCACGTCGCGCACGTGAATCGCCCCCCGGTCGTCGAGAATCCGACCTTCGTGCTGTTGCACGCGATCCGCTACGAAGACAGCCTGCGCAGCTACGTCAGAGACGAGGACGGTCCGGCCGGGCCGGCCTTCCGACTCGTCACGCCCCCCTCGCACGGCAAGGTCACCATCCAGCCCGACGGGCGATTCGTCTATGAGGCCATCCGCAACTACTACGGAGTCGACACCTTCCAGTTCCAGGCGGACGACTCGCTCGCGAGCAGCGCGATCGGCACCGCGTACATGATGGTCACCTCGAATCTCGAACCGCTCTTCCCCCGACCCGACACGTTCTCCATCGACGAAGACCACACGCTCGCGCCCGCCGCGAGCGTGCTCGACAACGACACGCTCTGGGTGACCGACGGGGTGCGGAGCGTCGAGATCGTCGACGGCCCGAAGCACGGTTCGCTGACGCTCGGGCAGGATGGTCGATTTGTCTACAAGTCGGCACGCGATTACTCGGGGTCGGACACATTCTCCTATCAGATCCGGCTGCCGGTCTCGCTGGGAGGGGCCATCCTCCAAGGCCCCGCCACCGTGACCATCCAGGTCCGCCCGGTGAATGACGCGCCCGTGGCCGTCGGCGAGGCGTTCTCGCTCAACGAGGACACCCGGCTCGTCATCACGGCGCCGGGGCTGCTCCGGAATGATGCGGACGTCGACAGCAAGTCGCTCCGGCCGGTGCTGATCGATCAACCGTTGCACGGCAAAGTGGTCGTGGATCCGTCGGGCTCGTTCATCTATGTCCCCGTGAAGGATTACTCGGGTCCCGATCGTTTCACGTATCGGGTGTCGGACGGCTCGCTGGCCTCGAACCTGGCGACCGTCACGCTCACGGTCCGGCCGGTGGACGATGCGCCGGTGGCGGCGCCCGACGCGTTTGTCGTCGGGCCGAACAGGACATTGAACGTCGCCGGGCGGGGCGTGCTGGCGAACGACCGCGACGCCGAGGGCGCGCCGCTGGTCGCCGCGCTCGTCACCCCGCCGCCCTCGGCCGCGGGCCGGCTGGTGTTCCGCAAGGATGGGACCTTCACGTTCGCGCCAAAGGCCAGTGCGCGGGGGACGTTCACCTTCACGTACAGGGTCTCCGACGGCAAGAATCCCTCGGCCCCGACGACGGTGAGCCTCACGATCGGGGCCCCGACGATCAAGCGGGCCCGGGTCAAATCGTCCGGGCGTCACGGCCGGGGGACAGCGATGGCCCGGGTGTGATGCCCCCGGGCCACATCCGGGCGCCAGGTGTCCCCGGCCGGCAGAGCGGGACTGGAAAGGGGTGCGGCGGGCTGGCCGGCCGCCGCCACCGGCCATCTTGCGCCATCGGCACACCTCGCCGCCCGGAACGATCCCGCTCGAAACCGCACGCATCCGACGCCCAGCATCGGGGCTTGTTCGAAAAACATGAATGACATGCAAACACCTGGATCTGGCCGAACTACGCCACCCGGGCGTCGGCCCGGCCAGACTTTCTTGGCCGCGGCCGGATGCCCCCGGGGCCGGCCCTGTTAACCCGGCGGAGCGCAAGTGCGCCGCGCCACGGGGGGTGCCCCTCGTGGATCCCCGGCAACAGACCGTTCGTTCGAGCGGCCAATTGACGAGTATATGGGTGGGAAGTGAAGGACATTCCTGTCACCGATCCTGTACGAGTCTCGGTCGCCCCCGGATGGCCAGCCCCCTGCACCGGTCCGTTGCCGAGGTCGATCGAACTCCGCGTTGCCCTACAGTGGGGGAGAGGGTTGAATCCAATGGCGACCGTCCAGAGCGAAACGTTTGAAGGCCTCGACCGCGAGCAGAAGTTCTCCCGCTGGCTCCCCGGCCTGCTGCACGTCCTGAACACCCACCGGACCCACATCGGCGTCCAGGTCGAGGACCTCCGCCAGATCGACGACCACGGCAAGAAGATCCGCCAGGCCCTCGCCGCCCGCGACGAGCGCCGCAAGGCCGTTGAAGCGTATGAGGCCGACCTCGAAGAGCTCGAAGCCCGCCACGAACTCGAACGCGAACGCGTCATGTCCCGGATCCGCGAGGCCACCCACGCCCTCGAACGCGCCCAGGACACCGCCGAGCTGGTCGTCACCCTCGCCGCCCGCACGATCAATCCCATCACCGACGCCATGCGAGAGAAGCGCCTGGTGCCGGAGTTCCTCCTCTCCACCCTCGGCCTGGACGACGAGGAATCGCCGCTGAAGTCGGCCACCCCCGCGCCGGTCTACGCCCCCAAGCCCGCCGCGCCGACGGCCCCGCCCGCCCTGCACGTCCGCCGGGTGAACAGCAAGTTCTTCCTGCTCCTCTGGGAGGACGCCCACCGCACCGACGACACCCGCTACGAGGCCGTCGTCCGCTACCGGGCCATCCTCAGCACCATGAGCTACCGCGGCCGCGTCCGCGAGGTCCCCTCCGAGCAGGAGACCACCGAGACCGTCTCGCTCTACGGCTCCAAGACCGAGTACATCGCCGATCGCGCGGCCCTCTCCACCCCGATCTCCTTCGAACTCATCGCCACCGACCCCAGCGGCCAGACCCGCACCGCCGCCGTCGTCCACATGACCATCGACTGACATCCCCCCTCCGGCCCGAGCGCCAGGCGCCGCCTCCACGGCCCCTGCCCGCCCGGATCCCGCGAAAATCCCAACCTCGGGAACGAACCCAATTCGCCGCAAGACCAGGCCCTGTAATACCTTGACCCCCGACATTCCGATGACCCGACGGCACAGGATGCTCTCCCCATCCCGACCCGACACCGTCATCCCCGTTTTTCCGGAACGAACCCAACTCGTCGCATGTCTCTGATTTGAAAAGACTTGACTATCAACACCCCCCAACCGCACGAAAACGCACCGAATTGACAAAGAGTTCTGGGATCTCTCGCCCCTGAGAGATGACCATCCATTCTACGCCGCCCCGCTCCATCGACCGCGACGAATCCCGAAAACACAACGCACCCAACCCCTACAACCGGCCCCGGGCATCGGCCCGGGGTCCCGAACGACCTCACCCGTCACGCCTCCATCGCCGACTTCCTCGTCCCCGCCCGGGCCATCGCCAGCACCACCGAGAACGCGGCGACCAGGATCATCCAGGTCTTCACGCGAAGGGCGGCGAGGCGCATCGTTCGGCATCCCCGGCGCGACTCACCAAATACCCATATCATCTTACATCTCGACTTATTGACACTCGAGGCCCCATGCCGGAGCCGGCCGGGTCGGGTCCGCCCCGGCCGCGGTCAAGGCCCGTCGCCGATTGCCCCGCTCGGATTCGGATGTTAACGTCAAGGGTGGGTCGCGCAACTCTCCCCTTGCCCACGAGCCGACGATGTCGCCCGAACGCCAACGCCTGCTCGACATCATCAGCGAACGACTCGGGCCGCGATCGAATCCGGCCCTCGACGAGTTGGCCGATGCGATGGAGCGGCAATTCGGCGACATCTCGGCCGCCCTCGCTGCCCTCGCCGGCTCGCCCACCATGGCCAACTCGGGCGAGACGCGGATTCCCGACATCGGGACAATCGCCCCCGACCCCGGCGCGGGCGGGGATTCGGATCCGTTCGGCCGCCCCTTCTGGGCCCCGCAGGCCGGCCGCTACGTCGTGCCCGACCCCGACCGCCCCCACAAGGAGGGGGGCCTGGGTGCCGTCTTCATCGCGCACGACACCGAGGTCAACCGCCGGGTCGCGCTCAAGGAGATCAAGCGCAAGCAGGTCGACGACCCCGCCAGCCGCGCCCGGTTCGTCTTCGAGGCGTCGGTCACCGGCCGCCTCGAACACCCCGGCATCGTGCCCGTCTACGGCCTCGGCACATACAGCGACGGCCGGCCGTTCTACGCCATGCGTTTCGTCGAGGGGAGGAGCCTCGAGGAGGCGATCCAGGCCTTCCACGCCGAGCCCGACCGCGACCTCTCGATCCACTCGCTCACGCTCCGACAGCTCCTGGAGCGGTTCCTCGACATCTGCGACGCCTTGCAGTACTCCCACGACCGCGGCGTCCTGCACCGCGACCTCAAGCCCCAGAACGTCATGCTCGGCGACTACGGCGAGACCTTCGTCGTCGACTGGGGCCTCGCCCGGCTCTGGAAGGAACCCGGAGAGGACATCGCCGGCAACCTCCAGGCGGCCGAGAACGACGGCCTCGGCTTCGCCACCCTCCACGGGACCGCCATCGGCACCCCCGGCTACATGAGCCCCGAGCAGGCCGCCGGACGGCTCGACGAACTCGGGCCCGCCACCGACATCTACGGCCTCGGCGCCATCCTCTACGCGATGCTCACCGGACGCCCGGTGCATCCCAAGACGGCCTCGACCCAGCTCCCCGACCTGCTCGCTCGGATCGAGCGAGGGGATATGGAGATGCCCCGCGCGATCCGCCCGGAGGCCGACCCCGCGCTCGAGGCCATCTGCCTCAAGGCCCTGGCCCGGTCGCCCGGCGAGCGTTACCCTTCGGCCCGGGCGCTGGCCGACGACGTCCGCCGCTGGCTCGCCGACGAACCCGTCTCGGCCTGGCGCGAGCCTTTCGGCCGCAGGGCCCGGCGCTGGGTCGGCAAGCACCGGACGCTCGTCACCGGCGTGGCCGTCGGCCTGCTCGCCGTCCTGCTCGGGACCGTCACCTACTCCGTGCAGCGGCTGACCTCCGCCCGGGGCCGGGTCGAGGCGCTCCGGTCCGCCCAGATCCGCGCGGTGCCCGGGATCCTCGACGACCTGGAGTCCGACCGCCACCTCGTCCTGGATCGGCTCCGTGCCCTGACGGCCGACGTCCAGGACGAGGAATCGCAGCTCCGCGGCCTGCTCGCCCTGGTGCGGGACGATCCCCGCCACGCCACCGAGCTCGCCCGCCGCATGGTGCTGCCCTCCACCACGCCCGACGAACTGATCGTCATCCGCAACTCGATCCACTCCGAGGCGGTCGCCGGGGCGATGGCCGGCATCCTCAAGGACGGGGACGAGGGTCCCATCGACATCCCCACGGATGAGCGACTGCGGGCCCTGGCCTCGCTCGCGAAGTTCGACCCCGCCCATCCCCGCTGGCGACGCGATTCGGCGGGGGTCGCCGCCCGGCTGGTCCGCGAGAGCCCCCTGCACCTCGGCGCCTGGCGCGAGGCGTTCCAGCCGGTCGCACGCGACCTGGTCGCGCCCCTCCGCGCGATCTACATGGCCCAGGCGACCCCCGAGGCCCATGACCGGGCGTACCTGTTGCTGCGCGAGTTCGCGACCCAGCCCGGCAACGCCTACCGCCCCGAGGACCTCGCCGCCCTGATCCCCGACGCCGAGCCCGACCGGCTCGCGGAAATCCTGGAGGCCCTGCCCGAAGCCGACCGCCCCCGCCTCATCGCCGCCCTCACGCCCATGCTCTCGGGAGGGCCGAAGCTTGACGACCCCGAGACCCGGCGCCAGGGTCGGATCGGCTCCGCCCTCCTCAAGCTCAAGGCGTCCGAAACCGTCTGGCCCCACTTCTTGTCCGCCGCCGACCCCAGCCTCCGCACCGAACTGATCCACGGGGCCGCCGCCTACGGGGTGGAGGTACGCGTGATTCTCGACCGCCTCAAGGCCGAGCCCGACGCCTCCGCGCGTCGCGCCCTGATCCTGGCCATCGGCTCCTACCCACCCGACGCCCTGACCGAGGCCGAGCGCCGGGCACTCGCGGCCGAATGGATCGGCTGGTACCGCAACGACCCCGACGCCGGGATCCACGGCGCGGTAGAGTGGGTCCTCGACGCCCGGTGGGGCCAGGGCCCGGCCCTCTGGAAGGTGGACAAGGAACTCGCCGGCAAGTCCCCGCCGCCCGGGCAAGGCTGGTTCGTCAACGCACAAGGGCAGACGTACACGATCATCCGGGGGCCGGTCGAGTTCCTGATGGGCACGCCCGGGTCGAAAGGCCCCGAGCTGGCCACGGACCCGACGCTCCACCGCAACAGGATCCCCCGGTCGTTCGCGATCGCCGCGCGCGAGGTCCGCGTGGACGAGTATGCCCGGTTCCTCGCCGAGCACCGGGGCATCCTCGACCACCGCTCGACCAACATGTTCCGGCGGGAGATCCCTACGGACGATTGCGCGATGGGCACCCTGGATTTCTTCGACGCCGCCGCCTTCTGCAACTGGCTGAGCGGGAAGGACGGCCTGCCGGAATCGGAGTGGTGCTACCCGAGCCGGCTGAGAGCCGAGATGAGCCTGCCGAAGGATCACCTGCAGCGCAAGGGCTATCGGCTCCCCACCGAGGCGGAGTGGGAATTCTCCGCGCGTGCCGGCACGGCCTCGCCGCGATCGTTCGGCCGGCTGCATTCACGCCTGCCGGAGTACGCCTGGTTCATGGGCAACTCCCGACGGCTCATGCATCCCCCGGGACGACTCAAGCCCAACGAACTCGGCCTGTTCGACACACTGGGAAACGCCATGGAGTGGTGCGGCGACGCCTATGGCTTTTATGCGAGGCCCGGCTCCGGTCCGGACGCCCCGGCCATCAACCCCGAGATGGAGACGATCGTCAACGTCCCCTTGCTCTTCCAGAGGACGCGCGTCCGTCGAGGGGGCGGATTCGACATCCCCTCCGAACGCGTCGGGTCCGCCATCCGCGAGAAGCACCGGCCACTGGAGCGCGGGGCCGTCAGCGGCCTGCGCCCCGCACGGACCTACTGACGTCGGGTGCGCTGCGAGGCGTCGGACCGGATCCTTGACCAAGACTGACGCGCCTCACCCCGTCGAGGCCGCATCGTCGCACGGGGGGTCGGCGTCGACTTCGCGGATGAGGATGGCGTTGTGGGCGGGGTTTCCGGGGACGGTCCCGCGCAGCAGGAGGACACGGTCGCCGGCCTGGATCTGGCCGCGGGATCGCGCCCAGTCGAGGGCGAATTCGAGGGTCGACTCGACGTCGGAGATCGTCGGCGAGACCACGGGGGTCACGCCCCAGTAGAGCGACATGGCCCGGGCGCATTCCGGGGTCGTGGCCAGCGCGAGGGTCGGCGTGGCATGGCGACGCTTGGACACCGCGAGCGCGGTCTTGCCCGACTGCGTGGCGACGACCAGGAGGGAGACACCCAGCCGTCGGCAGATCGTCGAGGCGCCCTCGACCATGGCGTCGGTCAGCGGCCGGACATTCGCCGGGTGGGCGGGCCCGATCCGGGGGCGGCCGTCGAGCTGGCCGTGCTCGGCGAGGTAACGCTCGGCCTCCGCGACGATCCGGCTCATGGTCGAGACCGTCTCCACGGGATACTGCCCGATGGCCGTCTCGCCCGAGAGCATCACGGCGTCGGTGCCGTCGAGCACGGCGTTGAAGACGTCGGTGGCCTCGGCCCGGGTGGGACGGTTCGAGGTCTCCATGCTGTTGAGCATCTGCGTGGCCGTGATGACCGGCACCCGCGCGGCGTGGCACGCCTCGATGATCCGCTTCTGGATCGCCGGCACCCGGGCCACGTCCATCTCGACCCCGAGGTCCCCGCGTGCCACCATGATCGCGTCCGACGCGTCGATGATCGCGTCGAGGTTGTCCACCGCCTGCGGCTTCTCGATCTTGGAGACGATCCTCGCCCGCGACCCGCGCGATTCCAGCTCGCGCCGGAGCTGCGTCACATCCCCGGCCTGGCGGACGAACGACAGCCCGATGTATTCGACCCCTTCCCTCGCCGACCACTCCAGGTCCAGCAAATCCTTCTGCGTCAGGGCGGGGATCCGCAGATTCGTGCCCGGGAGGTTGATCCCCTGCTTCGACCGCAGGCGTCCGGGGAGCGTCACCTCCAGCACGGCCGCGTCGCTCGTCCTCTCGACCACGATCATGGCCACGGTGCCGTCCGCGAACAGGACCGACTCCCCCTCGGCGAGGTCCTGCACGAGTTCGGGGTAGTTGCTGGTCAACTCCCCCCGAGTGTCTGAATTCAGACTCTCGGAGCGAAGGGTGAATCTCTCCCCCTTGCGACAATCGATCGCGTCGCCCGCGATGGCGCCGAGGCGGATCTTGGGGCCGCCGAGATCCTGCAACACGGCGACGGGGAGCCCCTTGGCCTCGGCAACGGCCCGGATCCGCCGGAGGGTCTCGGTGTGCTCGTCGTGGGTGCCGTGCGAGAAGTTGAGCCGGAAGACGTCGACGCCGGCGTCGATGAGTTCCCCCAGCGCCTCCTCCCCGCGCGACGCCGGGCCGACGGTCGCGACGATCTTGGTGTGCACCTTCCCCAGCGGCTCGATTTCCTTGATCGGCACGGCGCGGCTCTCCAGCGGACTCGATCGGACTCCCCCGCGACGCATCCCGCCGCGCGTCCCCACATTGTAGCGACATCCGCGCCGGCCGCGCCCGGTTCGAACGTGAACCGCCCCGCCGGGCACGGGTCCCGATGGGGCGGCGAGAGGGCTGAGTTTCGGGCGGAGCCGGCCGGGCTCAGTTGAGCTTGTCGGCGGGCTTCTCGGCCTCGGCCTTCTTCTTGGCCTGGATCGGGGTGATCTTGGAAGCGACACCCTTGTCGTGCTCGATCTTGTAGGTCGCGCCCTTCTTGCCGGCGTCCTGCGCCTTCTTCAGGTTCGCGGCGACCTTCTCCAGGTTGATCTTGTTCTCGCCCTTCTTGGTCACCTGGACGGTCTCGTCGGTCACCTTGACCTCGACCTCCTTGTCGGTCCCCTTCTCGGACACGGTGATTTTCTTGCCTTCGACGTCCACCTTCACGAAGGTGCCGATGAGCTCGTCGGCGAACACCGAGCCGGCCACGACGGCCAGGGCCACGAACGAACTGGTCAGGAACGTGAAGAGCTTGCTGCGGATCTGCATCGGATTCGGTCTCCCTGTCAAAAGTCGAATCGAGGCGGGGCCAAGGGCCCGCGATCGCCCGAGGGCCGCGTCTGGTGACGGCCCCCTGGCTTACGCCCTCCCCCGAGTGCGCATCGCGGACTACCCTGGATTGAACCACAAAGGTGGCCCCGGGTAACGGACGTCTGCCCAAAGTCCGGGATTTATTCTTTATCTTGTCGATCGGGATTGTCAATACAATTGTCAGCCGGGCGAGGAGAAACTCGAACGGGCGAGCAACATCGGTTAAACTCGGGATCTTCCCTGGGTCGGAACCTTGTGAGAATCGCCGCCAGCCGGCCCCCGGCCGGAGGCGAGCGTGGGGGTCGAAGTCATGCCGAGCCCGTCTGCCCGATGGCCCGCGATCGCGCTCGTCATCCTCGCATTTGCATCCATGCCGATCCATGCGGCCGAACCCCCTCGCGGGACGATCCAGTTCAACCGGGACATCCGGCCGATCCTCTCGGAGAACTGCTTCACCTGCCACGGGCCCGACGCCAAGAACCGCAAGGCGAAGCTGAGGCTCGACCTCGAAGAGCCCGCCAAGGCCGACCTCGGCGGCCACTTCGCCATCAAGCCCGGCGCGCCCGATGAGAGCGAGATCCTCGACCGCGTGGCCGAGCCCGATCCGGACGCGGTGATGCCGCCGCCCGCGACGGGCAAGAAGTTGACATCCGAGCAAATTTCGCTGCTCAAGGATTGGATCGCGCAGGGGGCGAAGTGGCAGGGGCACTGGTCCTTCCTGCCGCCGAGACGCCCGGACGTGCCCAGGGGCAAGGCGTGGGTCCGCAACCCCATCGACGCCTTCATCCTCGACCGCCTGACCCGCGAGGGACTGTCGCCCTCCCCCGAGGCCGACCGCCCCGCCCTGCTCCGGCGCCTGAGCCTCGACCTGATCGGCCTGCCACCGACCCCGGCCGAGGTCGACGCATTCGTATCCGACCACTCGCCCGACGCCTACGAGAAGCAGGCCGACCGGCTGCTGGCCTCGCCCCACTACGGCGAGCGGATGGCCCTGTCCTGGCTCGACGCCGCCCGATACGCCGACACCGGCGGCTACCAGGTCGACAACGTCCGCACCATGTGGACGTGGCGCGACTGGGTCATCGACGCCTACAACACCAACAAACCTTTCGATCAGTTCACCGTCGAGCAACTCGCCGGGGACCTGCTGCCCAACCCCACGCTCGCGCAGAAGGTCGCGACCGGGTTCAACCGGAATCACCGGATCTCGAACGAGGGCGGGATCATCGAGGAGGAGCTGCGGACCGAGTACGTCATCGACCGCGTGAACACCACGAGCACCGTCTGGCTCGGCCTGAGCCTGGGGTGCGCGCAGTGCCACGACCACAAATATGATCCGATCTCCCAGCGCGACTATTACCGATTCTTCGCCTACTTCAACAGCATCGCCGAGCGCGGCAACGACGGCGGCACGGCCGTGCCGTTCATCAAGGTCCCCTCGGATGAACAGGCGAAGAAGCAGGCCGATCTGCAAGCGAAGCGAGACGAGGCCGTCAAGCGTCGCGAGGCCGGGGCGGCCGAGGTCGACGCCGAGCAGGCCGCCTGGGAAACCCAGAACGGCGCCAAGGCCCGCGTGACCTGGCTGCCCCTCGGCCAATCGTCGCTGGTCAAGGCCGCCAACGGAACGACCATCAAGCCGCTCGACGATCTTTCGTTCCTCGCGACCGGGCCGAACCCGGACACCGAGACCTACACGCTCGTCGCCCTCGTGGGCCCGAGGCCGATCACCGCGATCCGCCTGGAGGCCCTCGCCCACGAGTCGCTGCCCAGCAAGGGGGCGGGCCGCGCGTTCAACGCCAACTTCGTCCTGAGCGAGTTCGAGGCCACCGCCACGCCGGCGTTCGACCCGTCGAAATCGACTCGCGTGAAGTTCTGTTCGGCCATCGCGGACTACTCGCAGAAGGGCTACGACATCGCGAAGGCCATCGACGGCAAGCCCGGGACCGGCTGGGCCGTGGACGGGCCGAGCCGGCCCGAGAGCCGCGTCGCCACCTTCATCCCCACCGAGCCGATCGCCTCGCCCGACGGCACGATCCTGACCATCCGGCTCCGCCACGAGCACGGCGGCAGCCACGCGATCGGCCGGTTCCGCCTGGCCATCAGCCGCGACCCGGCCGCCGCAGAGCCCCCCTTGCCCGCCGAACTCGCCTCGATCCTCGCCACCGAAAGGGCGAAACGCACGCCCGAGCAGTTGAACAAACTCAAGATCCACTTCCGCGAGAACATCTCGACCCGTTGGCGCGAACTGAGCAAGGACGTCGACGCGATCGAGGCCCAGTCGAAGGCACTCGACGGCTCGATCCTCGCCACGATGGTGATGCAGGACCTGCCGAAACCCCGGCCGACCTTCATCCTCAAGCGAGGCCAGTACGACCAGCCGAGCGACCCCGTCGAACCCGGCACGCCCGCGAGCCTGCCGTCGCCCGGCGGGATCCCGGCGAACCGCCTAGGACTCGCAAAGTGGCTTGTGAGCCCCGAGAATCCGCTGACCGCCCGCGTGGCCGTGAACAACGCCTGGCAGATGCACTTCGGCACCGGACTGGTGAAGACATCGGTCGATTTCGGCTCCCAGGGCGATTGGCCCAGCCACCCCGAACTGCTCGACTGGCTGGCCACCGAATTCATCGCCACCGGCTGGAATGTCAAGAAGCTGCATCGGTTAATGGTCACGAGCGCGACCTACCGGCAGTCCTCGGCCGCGAGCCCCTCGCTGATCGACCGCGACCCCGACAACCGCCTGCTGGCCAGGGGCCCGAGGTTCCGCCTGCCCGCCGAGGGGATCCGCGACAACGCCCTGGCGATCGCCGGCCTTCTCTCGCCGAGGGTCGGCGGCCCGCCCGTCAAGCCCTACCAGCCGGCCGGGCTGTGGGAGGAGGTCTCCTACCCGGGCACGTCGTCCTTCTCGTACAAGCAGGACACCGGCGAGTCCCTCTACCGGCGCAGCCTGTACACCTTCTGGAAGCGGACCGTACCCCCGGCGTCGCTCGCCACCTTCGACGCCCCCAGCCGCGAATTCTGCGTCGTGTCTCGTGCAAGGACTAACACACCCTTGCAGGCGTTGATCCTCCTGAATGATCCGACCTACGTCGAGGCCGCCCGCGCGCTGGCCGCGAATGCAATGACCGAGGCGAGGACGCCCGCCGACCGAATCACGCTCGCCTTCCGCCGGGCCACGGCCCGCTCGCCGAGGCCCGAGGAGCTTTCGGTCCTGCTCGCGGGCCTCGACCGCCGCCTGGCCGCGTTCAAGGCCGATCCTTCGGCGTCGAAGAAACTGCTCGGAATCGGTGAGTTCCGGGCCGACGCAAGGCTCGACCCCGTCGAACTGGCCGCGTATGCGTCGGTCGCCAGCGTGATCCTGAATCTCGACGAGACCGTCAACCGCGAGTGAGCACGCCCCCAACGATCGGGAATCATGCCCATGGATCCGCGACTCGAATATCGGCAGATGCTCACGCGACGGGCCCTGCTCGGCCAGGCCGGGCTCGGCGTCGGCTCGATCGCCCTGACCGCCCTGCTCAACCCGCAGGCGTTCGGCGACGCCTCCTCAACCGGCGGCCTGCCCGCCTTGCCACACTTAGCCCCCAGGGCGAAGCGGGTCATCTCGCTTGTGCAGTCGGGCGCACCGTCGCAGATGGACTTATTTGATTACAAGCCTACGCTGACGAAGCTGCACAAGACCGAGTTGCCCGCCTCCATCCGCATGGGCCAGCGGCTGACCACGATGACCTCGGGACAGGCATCGTTCCCGGTGGCCGACACGATCTTCAAATTCAAGCGGCACGGCCAGAGCGGCGCGTGGGTCAGCGACCTCCTGCCGCACACATCCAAGGTTGTCGACGACCTGTGCTTCGTCAAGTCGATGCACACGGAGGCGATCAACCACGACCAGGCGATCACGTTCCTCCAGACCGGGGCCCAGCAGCCCGGCCGGCCGAGCATGGGATCGTGGCTCAGCTACGGGCTCGGATCCGAGAACGCCAATCTGCCGGCCTACGCCGTGATGGTCTCCATCGGCACCGGTCGGCCCGATTGCCAGCCGCTCTATGACCGCCTCTGGGGCACCGGCTTCCTGCCGACCAAGCATCAAGGCGTGAAATTACGCTCCGTCGGCGATCCGGTGATGTATCTCACCAACCCGCCCGGCATGGACAGCTCCACGCGCCGGGATATGCTCGACGACCTCGGCAAGCTGAATGGTTTCCACAAGGATGCGATGCGCGACCCCGAGATTTCCACCAGGATCGCGCAATATGAACTCGCCTTCCGCATGCAGACATCGGTGCCCGAGCTGACCGACGTCTCGAACGAGCCCGATCACATCTTCGACCTCTACGGACCCGACTCGCGCAAGCGGGGCACCTACGCCGCGAACTGCCTGCTGGCCCGGCGGCTCTGCGAGCGCGGCGTGCGGTTCGTGCAACTCTACCACCGCGGCTGGGACCAGCACTTCAACCTGCCGCAGCAGATCCGCGGCCAGTGCCGCGACACCGACCAGGCGTCGGCCGCCCTCATCGTCGACCTCAAGCGTCGCGGCCTGCTCGACGACACGCTCGTCATCTGGGGCGGCGAGTTCGGCCGCACGGTGTACTCGCAGGGCCCCATCACCACAGACACATATGGCCGCGACCACCACCCTCGCTGCTTCACCATCTGGATGGCCGGCGGCGGCATCCAGCCCGGCCTCTCCTGGGGCGAGACCGACGACTTCTGCTACAACATCACCAAGGACCCCGTCCACATCCACGACCTCAACGCGACCCTCCTGCATTGCCTGGGCATCGACCACACCAGGCTCACCTACCGCTTCCAGGGCCGCGACTTCCGCCTGACGGACGTCCACGGACAACTGGTGAAGGGTTTGCTGGCATGAAAACTCAATTGAACCACAGAGACACAGAGAGCACAGAGTCGACACGATTTCAATTCTGAACTCTCTGCGATCTCTGTGTCTCTGTGGTTCAATTCGACTTCGATCACCTATCCACTCTGGCACCGCCACCCTTCGCCAGCTTTTCGACCTCGGCCAGGGTGGCCATCGACGTGTCGCCGGGCGTGGTCATGGCGAGGGCCCCGTGCGCGGCGCCGAGGTTGACGGCGCGACCGGCGTCGTCGCCGGTGAGGAATCCGTAGATCAGGCCCGAGGCGAAGCTATCCCCGCCGCCGACGCGGTCGAGGATTTCGAGATCCGGCCGGTGGGCCGACTCGTAGAACGCGCCGTCATACCAGCAAATCGCGCCCCAATCATTGATCGTCGCCGACTTGACCGCGCGGAGGGTGGTGGCGACGACCTTGAAGTTCGGGTAGGTCGCCACCGCCTTCTCGATCATCCGCCGGAAGCTGCTGGTGTCGAGGTGGGCGAGGTTCTCGTCGACGCCCTCGACCTCCAGGCCCAGGCAGGCCGTGAAGTCCTCCTCGTTGCCGATCATCACGTCGACCAGCGGGGCGAGCCGCTTGTTGACCTCCTGCGCCTTGGCGGGGCCGCCGATCGACTTCCAGAGCGAGGGGCGGTAATTCAGGTCGTAAGACGTGATCACGCCATGTTTCTTGGCGGCGACCAGGGCCTCCTCGACGACCGAGGCGGTCGTGGACGACAGGGCGGCGAAGATGCCGCCGGTGTGGAACCAGCGCACGCCCTGACCGAAAATGGCATCCCAGTCGAAGTCGCCGGGCTTGAGCTGCGCGGCCGCCGTGTGGCCTCGGTCGGACACGCCCACCGCGCCCCGGACGCCGAACCCGCGCTCGGTGAAGTTCAGCCCGTTGCGGACGTCGCGGCCGACGCCATCGAATTTCACCCACTTGACGTGGCGTTGATCCACGCCGCCTTGGAGGATCAGATCTTCCAGCAACCGGCCGACCTCGTTGTCGGCGAACGCGCTCACGAGGGCCGTACGGAGGCCGAAGCAGCGTCGCAGGCCGCGGGCGACGTTGTATTCGCCGCCGCCTTCCCACACCTGGAACTGCCGCGTCGTGCGGATGCGCCCCTCGCCCGGATCGAGCCGGATCATCACCTCGCCCAAGGAAATCTGATCGAACGCACAAGTGTCCGCCGGGCGGACCATCAGCCTGGCCACGTTGGGGAATCCTTCTTCAAGTGAGATCAGTTGGAAACGTCAATCCATCCGGACGCCGATGGATAGCAACACATTCGCGAACCTCTGCTGGTCGCCGGTCTGGATCGTCAGCGCATGATCGGGGGTGATCACGGCTTCATAAAAGTCCCACTTGGGGATGGGCTTGAGTTCGAGCGACAGACCGGCGGCGGCGATGCTCCCGCGGTAGTCGTCCCACACCGGCGGGTCCTCGCTCAGGGCGTACGGGTCGGACGACTCGTACATCATCGTGTTGACCTCGTCAATCGGCACCGCGCTCAGGATAACTTCGAGCACCTGGTTGCAGGTCACCAGCCCCGGCGCCAGATTCAAGCACACCACCTCGGCGTTCGGCCCCTTCTTTGTCGAGGCCGGGTAATTGCCGTCGGCGATCAGGATCCTGGCGTGGTGCCCGGCCCTCGCGATGATCTCGCTGATCTTCGGATGAATCAGCCGCGACTTGAGCATCTCATGGCTCCTGGATGGGTCGCCTCAGCGCGACGCGAAGGCGCGGAAGGTCTCGATCGTCCGCCTCGCCGCCGAGAACGGTTCGGGATACGCGAACGCCTCGGCCGACAGGTATCCCTGATAGTTGATCGACCTGAGGGCGTCGAAAATCGGGCCGAATGGCGTATGCCCCATCCCGGCGGGACGGCGGTTCGAGTCGACGAAGTGGACGTGCCCGATGTGGCTGCCCCCCTGGACGATCGCCGAGGCGAGGTTGGCCTCTTCGATATTCATATGAAAGAGATCGGCCAGGAGCTTGACGTTCTTCGTCGTCAGGGTCGCGAGGTACGCCACGCCTCCCTCGACCGTCGTGATCAGATTCGTCTCGTAACGATTCAATGGCTCATAGATGAGCGGGACATCCAACGTCGCCGCATACGCGCCGAGTTCTTCCAGGGCATCGGCGAGGTAGGCCAACGCCTGATCCCTGCTCACGCCCTCGCCGTGCCTCCCTTGCATGGAACCGATGATGGCCGGCGCACCGAACGGCCCGGCGGTGGCGATGATGGATTTGATGAAGTCGACCGCTTTCGCCCGGACGCCCGCATCGGCGACGGTCAGGCTCAGCCTGTGCCGCACCCATCCCGCCCCGGTGCCCATCGCGGCGAGCGACAGCCCATTGTCACTGAGCAGGGCTTTCAGCAACCCCGTATCGACCCCATCCGGGCCCGGCGGGAAGACCTCGACCGCGTCAAAACCGAGTTCCTTCGCCTGCTCGACGCCCGCGCGGAGGTCGTCCCAGAACACGAATGGGCCGCCCTTGACCTCGGGCACCAGGCTGATCGTCACGGACGACTTCATCGTCAGGGCTCCTGGGAGAGGGAGGAATTGAACCACAGAGACGCAGAGAGCACAGAGTTTTTTTATGGATGATACTTTCTCTCTGCGTTCTCCGTGTCTCTGTGGTTCAATTGCAGTTCATTTCAAGGCCGCCAGTCGAGGATGGAGGAGATCTTCTCGGGCGGGCGGCCGTAGAGTTTCTGGTAGAGGTCGCGTGTGGGGTGGAGGCGGACGCGGACCTTGTCGTCGTGATTCAGCGTGATATTCTTGAGCAAGTGCTTGAGGAACGGATTGCGGTAGCGGTCGAACGTGGCGTCGGCGAAGGCGGCCACGTCGCTGACGTCGGCGAGGAGGGTGGGGACGATCTCCTCGTACATCACGTCGCGCACCCACCTCGCGGCGCGGCGGTCGGTGACGACCTGGAGGACGGTCTCGAAGCCCTCGGGCAGGAACCTCGCCGTCATCGCCGTGTGGGTGCCGTTGAGGATGCGGACCTTGCGGAGGTAGTAGGGCGAGAGGTCGTCGACGAGGTGGATGTCCTCGTGAGGGATCACCTTCACGTCGCGTCCCTTCGGCTTCTCGATCGCCCATAAGCGATAGGGCTCGGCCGAGATCAGGAGCGGATCCTCCTTGCCCAGCGGGTGATCCTCCGCGCCGTCGGTGATGATGCAATCCACCAGGTTATTCAACCACACGCATCCGTCGCGGAGCCATTCGAGATAGGCGGCCGAGAGATTCCAGCGCGTCGCCTGCGTCGTGACGAGGTCGCGGAGCTTGGTGGCGTTCTGCTCGATGAGTTCGCAGGGGAGCAGCGTCAGCGGCGATCCGCCGGCCTGGTAACGCTCAAAGAGTAAACGCGCGAGTTTCGCGGCGAGCGTGGATGGGGGCGAGGCGTCGAAGGCATCGGCGTCGTCAAGGACGTAGCCGGCCTCGGTCGCGTTGGAGATGATGGTTTCCAGCGCGGGCGACTTCGCGAAGGCGAGCACCTCGGGCCAGGATTCGACGGCGGAGAGCGCCCGGCTGATCGACCTGACGCGCTGGAGGCGGTCGATGGTCTCGCCGTCCTGCACGCCGCGCACGAGGACCTGGAAGCCGTCGGGCTGGTCGCGGAGGAGTTGGGCCCGCTTGCCGGCGGTGGACTGGACGACCACGACCTTGCCGACGTCGCGCCCGGCGTCGTTCGCCTCCTGGATGAACCGGTCGGCGAACCCGCGGAGGAAACGCCCCGCGCCGAATTGCAGGATCCGTTCGGAGTCAGAATTCATCACTCAGGCATCCATTTCCACGACGGCCTTGATGACGCCCGTCTCAGGCCGGGTGTAGCTTGGGAAAATGTCGATCAATTGATCCAGCCCCACGCGATGGGAGATCCACGGCCGCGTGTCGATCTGGCCGTTCTCGATGAGTCCGATGATCCGCGTGAAGTCGCCCGGCAATGCGTTGCGCGAGCAGAGGAGCGTGCCCTCGGGCCGGTGGAAGACCGGGTGGCGGAAGGTGACTTCCTCGGTGGTGATGCCCACGAACACGAGCCGGCCGGTGGGCGCGACCATGCCGAACGCGGCCGACATCGAACCGTTGTGGCCGGTGGCGTCGATCACCACATCGGGGAGGGCTCCGTCGGTGAGGTCGCGGAGCTGCTTGTCCAGGTCGGGGCCGGGCATGAGCGTGTGCTCGACGCCCATCTTCTCGCGGACGAACTCCAGGCGTCTGGCGTTCGTGTCGAGCACGATCGTCTTCGCGCCGGTGAGCTTCACGAACTCCAGCGTGGCCAGGCCGATCGGCCCGGCGCCGATGATCAAGCAAGGTTCATGCGATTGCAGGCCGCTGCGATTGACCGCGTGGCAGCCGATGGCGAGCGTCTCCACCAGGGCCAGTTGATCGAACGTCAAGGACTTCGACGGGTGGAGCTTGTCGGCACGCACGAGGAATCGCTCGCGCATGCCTCCGTCGATCATCACGCCGATGACCTTGAGGTTGGCGCAGCAGTTCGTGGCCCCCTTGCGGCAGGCGTGGCACTGGCCGCAGTTCATGTAGGGCTCGATCGAGCAGCGGTCGCCGGGCTGGATATTCGTGACGCCCGGGCCAACTTCGAGGACCTCGACGCCCAGCTCGTGCCCCGGAATGCGCGGGTACTGGAAGAAGGGCATCTTGCCGAGGTAGCCGCTGATGTCGGTCCCGCAGATGCCGATGCGATGCACGCGGACGAGGGCCTCCCCCGCCCCGGGAGCGCCGGGCTCGGGCACGTCGATCCGCTTGAATTGCTTCGGGGCTTCGAGGAGGAGGGCCTTCACGTGCGGGCTCCGGTGGACGGGAATGGGGGAATTGAACCACAGAGACACAGAGAGCACAGAGTTCAAATGTTATGAATTCTACGAATCCGGCTCTCTCTTGCTCTCCGTGTTCTCGGTGTCTCTGTGGTTCAATCCCTCTTCGGATCGTTGTTCTCGGGGCGGCCTTCGATGTAGAACCAGTTGTGGATAGGTTTGAGGATGTCGAGGACCTCGCTGCGGAGCTGGTGATCCACGGGGGCCTCGGCCCAGGCGGCCCACTTGCGGATGTTGTCGGGGTTGGCGCTGCCGACGATGCAGGTGGTCAGGTCGGGGTGGTCGAGCGAGAACTGGAGGGCGACCTGGGCGATGTCGACGCCGTGCTTCGCGCAGTGCTCGGCGGCGCGGCGGCAGGTGGCGCGGACCTCGGGGGTGGCCTTGTGCCAGGGGGGCAGCTCGGCGTTGGTGAGCAGGCGGGCCGAGAACGGGGCGGCGTTCATGATGCCGACGTCCTTGGATTTCAGGTACGGCACCAGGTCGCCGAGCATCGTGTTCTGCAGGGTGTAGTGGTTGTACGACAGGACCACGTCGAGCGGGGTGCGGTCGAGCACGTACTTAAAGATGTTCATAGGATAGCCGCTGATCCCGATGAACCGGACCTTGCCCTGGGCCTTGATCTTTTCGAGCGCGGGGAGCGTCTCCTCGACGATCTGCGACATCTCGATGAACTCGATGTCGTGACAAAGCATGATATCGAGATAATCCACGCCCATGCGATGCAGGCTGACGTCGACGCTCTCGGCGACGCGTTTCGCGGAGAAGTCGAAGTGGGCCCGGTCGTAGCGGCCGAGCTTGGTGCCGAGGAGATACCGGTCGCGCGGGATGCCCCGCAAGGCGACGCCGAGGAGGACCTCGCTCATCCCCCGGCCGTAGAAGGGGGACGTGTCGATGAAGGTCATGCCGAGGTCGAGCGCGAGATGGACCGAGTTGAGGGCCTCGGTCAGGTCGACGGAGCGGAACTCCTGTCCCAGCGACGAGGCCCCGAAGCTGAGCCACGGTAGTTCGAGACCGGTCTGCCCCAGCGTCCGGAACCGCATCGATGCGCCCCTTCCTTCGCCACCCCGAGGAATCCTGCAAGCCCGCCGCCCGGGAGCCGCAACCCGTCCCGGGCCCGCACGTTCGGGCGGGGCACATTATGATCGGCCGTCGCCCGGCGGGGAAGGGTCGCGCGGCGGAACGCCGTTCCGCGGCGAGCGGAAAGCGAATAAAAACGTCCAACCCAACGAAGATCGTCGCGCCTTACGCGGCCTGTTGCGTATCCGGCTCGATCGCACGGGCCCGGGCGGGGGCGTAGCGGTCGCGGAGCCGTGAGACCGGGTTCTCGACGAGGTCGCCCAGGACGATCCCGACGACGACCGACGAGGCGAGCATCAGGGCCGTCACGAGGAGCCAGCGGACATCCTGATTCAGTCCGGCGAACCATCCGGCCTCGACGGCGAGTTTCAGGGGAAACTTCGCGGCCAGGACGTGCCAGAGGTAGATGGGATAGCTGGCCATGCCGATGCGGCGGATCGTGCCCAGGCGGTCCCAGGTGGAGGCCGGCAGGGTATCGACGAAGACCACGAGGAGGCCATAGCCGAGGTAGAGGGAGGTGAGGCCCCAGGTCGCCAGGCGAAGGTCCGAACGGTCCCAGGCCATTGCAGGAAAAAGCAAGACGAGTCCCAGACAAAGCAAAAGCAGACCTCGTCGTCGGATCGCCTCATACCAGGACGAATGAAACCCGCGCAGGTAGGCCAGGAGGACACCGAACGCCAGGGCATCGATCCGGTGGTGGGTCGGATTGTAATAGAGGGGCAGGGAGTAGGGTGAAGTGCTTGCTGTGTAATATCTTGCACCGAGGGACGCCGGGAGGGTGAGCATCAGGACCGCGACCAGGCATCGGGGAGAACTCCCCTTCCCCCTCCTCCAGGGGAAGAGCACGACGACGAGCGGCAGGAGGACGTAGAAATGCTCCTCGACGGCCAGGCTCCAGGTATGCATCAGGATGGTGCGCGAATTGACGTAATTCTGGTAGTGCAAGAAGTTTGGCACGACCTCCCGCACTGCTCCGGCGATCCCCAAGCCGATCGCCATGACGCCCCCGGAGGCCAGGACGAGCAGATAATACGATGGCCAGATACGCAACAACCTGCGAGCCAGGAACCGTCGGGGGTCGAACGAGCCGTGCGTCCAGATCTCATTGAAGATCAGGCCGCCGATCAGGAACCCGCTCAGCACGAAGAACAGGTCCACCCCCGACCAGCCGAAGCGGTCGAACGCGTTAATCAGCGGCGCCAGGACGCCCGACTGGGTCTCGAAGATCGGGACGTGGTGGACGATGACCAGGACGATCGCCACCGCCCGCAAGACGTCCAGCCCGCCGTGTCGGTTCATCCGCACATCCCCGCGCATCCCCCATCGGATTCAGAAGATAGGATATCGCGCGGGCAGGCCGGGGCGTTACCCCAGGTGCTTGAGAACGGTTCACCGGGAGGGCGACTCCGATCCAATTCTACAACAGATATCGATTTTGCCGATCCTACCGACATAGCCATGAAATTCTGGGCAATTTACGCCGCATTTCCTTTGCAGTTTGTCGTCTGATGATCCAGAGGGCTCTTTGGCAATTCGGAGGGATCGGATCCGAGTTGCTACTGTGTACAAGCATTGGACGCGAATCTGCCTGCCGCGTGATGCAAGAACCTGCCTTGACGCCGTCTTTGGCTTTGTTCCCCCATTTCGAACCGACGCGTTGACGTTTGGGTGTGCTGCGACGCGTTCTCGCGTCCACCGCCCCCCAAGGGAGCGGGCGGCTCATCCGACCTGCCCGCGCGGCCGGGGCCCTGAACGATGCGATGGACGCGGGTACGCGTCGCAGCGCGCCCTACGGGATGTTTGCAGTTAACCCTTGATCTGACAATGATCTGTGTGGAAATGGGTTCGTTTCGGGATTCTGGGTTTGGGGCAATTTCCACGGCCTACCGCGTCCGGATGATGTCGTTGCGGCGGAGGGAGTCGGCGGGGTTGGAGGATCGGCTGGAACGGAGGCGGTCGGCGTTCGCGAAGGTGATGGGGGAGGTGGCGACGTCCATTCCGCCGAAGGCCGGGCGGTCCTGGATCTGGAGGTGGAGGTGGGGGAAGGTGGTGTTTCCCGAGTTGCCGCAGCGGGCGATCTCCTGGCCTCGTTTGACAACGTCGCCTTCCTTGGCGGTCAGGCTGCCTTTTTTGAGGTGGGCGAGGAGGACGTAACGCTCGGGGGCGATTTCGAGGATCAGGTGATTGCCCTGGAGGACGTCGAGGTCGCCGGGCTCGCCGATGGCGATGTCGGGGCGGTCGGCGAGGGCCTTGACGATCTTGCCGTCGGCCGGGGCGAGGATCGGGCGGTCGAAGGAGGCGTAGGAGGTCAGAGAGTTGGGGTCGCCGGTGCGGAGCTGGCCGTCGACGACGCGGGCGAGGTCGAGCGCGTGGCGCTGGGCCTTGATCGGGGCGTGATGGTTCACCAACGAACCCATCCCCCCCTGCACCACCAGCCAATCGCCGTCGAACGGAGCGTCGATGGCGACGGCGTCCTGGTCGGGCGAGCGGACGGCCTCGATGCAGAGCGAGGCGAGCACGAGGACGCCGGCGACGTAGACGAGGTTCGACGACAGCCGGACCGTGCGGAACGGCAGGAACAGGCCCAGGACCGAGACGAACCAGGCCCCGGCCAACATCACGTTGATCTGCGACCATTCCCCGGGCGAGAACTGGGCGGGGATCAGCGCGAGCCTGAGGCTGTAGGCGACCAGGATCCAGAACTGGAGCCGCAGCACGAACTGCAACGTCTGTGTCCGCCACCCCGCCGCCAGCGGCCGGAGGATCCAGCCCGGCGCGAGGTCGCGCCGGTAGGCCTGGATCGCCCGGCTCAAGATCGTGTAGGCCGCCATTCCCATCAGGAAGACGACCAGGAGGTTCGGCAGCATCCCCAGCAGGTACGCCGTTGCGCCCAGGAGCAGCAGGGCGATAGACGACGCCAGGTGGAGCGTCGAGAACAGGACGTCGCGCCAGATCGGTTTCATCGTGTTGGTCATGCCGTCGCGGCCGGGACGCGTCCGGCGAGCACGAGCCACCAACGCCTCACGGCGGCGAGAAGGATGATGGCCACGCACACCAGGAGCATCGCGGTGAAGCCGATGTTGAGATAGCCCTTGAGGGCGGTCGCGGGCACCTGGGTCATCTTGTAGAACTTGCCCGTGATCTCATAGTAGCCGGTCGTCGAGGTGGTCGTCCCGACGAAGATCATCGGCAGGATGGTGCAGGTCGCGTAGCGGACACGCCCCGCGTTCACGAGGGCGGTCGTCACGATGCTGAGCGCGATCACGGCCAGGAGCTGATTGGCCATCCCGAACATCGGCCAGATGGTCTCCACCGAGCCGGTGTAGATGAAGTAGCCCCAGCCGAACACGACGAGCGAGGTGGCGATGATCGAGCCGGGGAGCCAGTCTAGGTCGCCGAACTTCGGGTAGATCTTCGAAAGGAACTCCTGGACCATGAACCGACCGATTCGCGTACCCGTATCGATCGTCGTCAGGATGAACAGCGCCTCGAACATGATGGCGAAGTGGTACCAGTAGCCCACGAGCCCTTCGAGGCCGGGGACGGCGCGGGTGAAGATCCGGGCCATGCCGACGGCCAGGGTCACCGCCCCGCCGGTCCGGCCGTGGAGCGACTCCTGCACATCCTTTTCCATCTGCACGAGTTCGCCGCCGTCGTGGTCGACGTCCAGCGCCTTGAGCGCCTGCTGGAACTGCGGCCGGCGAGCCAGGTCGATGTTGATGTCGTAATACATCGAGTTGGGCAGGGCGGCGGCGGCGATCAGGGCGACGACGCCGACGAGCCCTTCCATGAGCATCGCGCCGTAGCCGATCATGCGGATGTCGGTCTCCTTGTCGACCATCTTGGGGGTCGTGCCGGAGGAGACGAGGGCGTGGAACCCGGAGATGGCCCCGCACATGATGCAGATGAACACATAGGGGAAGATGGGGCCGTCGAAGTACGGGCCGCCTCCGTTCTGGAAGACGGGGTTGATCGCGGGGGCCTCGAGCTTCGGGTTGGCGAGGATCACGCCGAAGACGAGCAATCCGATGGTGCCGATCTTGAGGAAGCTCGACAGGTAGTCGCGCGGGCAGAGCAGCAGCCAGACCGGCAGGATCGAGGCGACGAAGCCGTAGGCGGCGATGGCGAAGATCGTCTGCTCGCGGGTCCAGAGGAAGTAGCGTTCGAGCGGCGAGCCGGGGATCGACGCGCCGGCGACCGTGGCACCCAGCACGCCGATGGCGCCGATGATCGACGCCTCGACGACCTTCCCCTTGCGGAAGCGATACATGTACCAGCCGACCCCGAGCGCGATGGGCACGGTGCAGGCGATGGTGAATGCCCCCCAGGACGAGCCGGGGACGAGCCGCTTGGCCCCCTCGGGCAGTGTCCAGCCGGGGCCGGCCTTGTTGCCACGGAGGGTCTGGCCGGCGGGGACGGCGAGCCTGAACGACTCGTGGAAGGTCATCGAGTCGTCCTTGCCGTCGCCGTAGTGGTAGGTCGACTCGGACGGGATCGGATAGATGGTGGGCCGGTTGGGCGCGTGGATCGACTCGAAGGGGGCCCCTTCGGGCAGGACGATGCGGGTGCCGGCCTTCATGGCGACCTCCTCGCCGCCGAGGGCCTTGACCACGACGATGCCGAGCCCGGCGAGGGCGATGATAATCACATAAAGGATTGCCACGGCCGTCGCGCCGCCGGCGACGGGGCCGATCTCGGCCTTGGCGATCCCGGCGAGGCTCAGGCCGCCGCGGCGGGTCGAGGCGGCGAGGACCATCATGTCCTGCACCGCGCCGGCCAGGCACACGCCGACGACGAGCCAGATGAGGCCCGGCATGTAGCCGAACTGGATCGCCAGGACGGGGCCGATCAAGGGGCCGGCGCCGGAGATGGCGGCGAAGTGGTGGCCGAAGAGGACCCAGCGGTTCGTGGGGTGGAAGTTCTGGCCGTCGTACTTGGTGTGGGCCGGCGTGACGCGATCGGGGTCGAGGACGGCGACCTTGGCGGCGAGGAAGGCGGAGTAATATCGGTAGGCGACCGCCATGATCGCCAGGACGCCCAGCATGACGGGCATGGCCGTAACATTCGTCATCGCGCGACTCGTTGATCCGGGGACAGCACGTGGTGAGGAGCCCCAGTGTCGCCCCCTGGCGCCGACCCGTCAAGCCGCCCTCCGGAGTGCGGGAGAGGAGCTGATGCATTCCGAGAGGGCCGGGACCCGGACGCGCCGGCGCTGGGCGCGGGTCTCCCGACCCCGCCCTTGCCCCGAGACGCGGTACCACAGGGGCGGGTCTCCAGACCCAGGAATCCAAGGCCCGGATGTTCGAGGGCGATTTCGGTCCGGGTCGGGAGACCCGGTTTGCTGGTACGGCGTGGCGGATGTGGGGGCGGGGTCGGGAGACCCGCGCCCAGCGCCGGCGCAAGGCGAGTAGCGAGCCCGACTCACGCCCCATTCTCTCGGAGGGTATCGGGAGCGAAAGCGGCAACTTCGCTCCCGCACTCCAGATTAGCTGGACTTCGCGAAGGCCAACCCCGGCGCGGTGGCGGGGGCGTCGGGGGGCTTGAAGGCGAAGGTGCCCTTGGCGGGGTCGAGGGTGACCTTGCCGGCGAGCGGGGGGCCGTCCTGCTGCTGGAGGACGAGGATGCCGTCCTTCTCGGAGTAGCCCGCCTTGCCCTGGATGGTCTGGGTCTGGCCGTTCTCGGTGACGGCCCAGGTGAAGCCGCCGTCGTCGGAGAGTGTGAGGTTGATCTTCACCTTGTCCGCCGGGTTGGCGACCCAGGAGCCGAAGTACCCCGTCGGCGGCGCGGCCAGGGGCGGGGGCTGATTGGCGTTCGCGTTGGGGGCGGCGTTCCCATCGGCGGGGGCGGGCGCGGGGGCGTTGGCCTGCTGGGCCTTGAGGTCGGCGACCTTGCCGAGGGTCTTGGCGAACTTGGCCGAGAGGGTGTCCTTCGGCTGGAGCGCGGCGACCTTGGCGAAGATCTCGCCGGCCTCGGGCTTGTGGCCCTGGACCATGTAGTGATAGGCCAGGAGGAACTGCAACGGGGCCGCGTCGGGCTTCTCCTTCGAGGCGGCTTCGAGGGCGCGGAGTTGGTTCGTGTAGGTGTCGACGTCGGGGTAGAGCCCGACCATGGTCGGCCAGTCCCAGCCGGGCCCGTTGGTGAGCACGGCGTAGTTGACGGCGGCGGCCTCGTCGAACCGCTTGAGGGCGAACAGCGACAGGGCCCGGAACTCATGCATGACCGGGTCGTTGTTGACCTGGGTCAGGGCCTGGTCGGCGAGCGACAGGGCGCGGCCATAGTCGCCGGCCTTGAAGTTGTCCCGGGCGAGTTCGAAGGTCTTCTGGGCCGAGTCGGCGGCCGTGGGCTCGGGGGGCGCGGAGAGCACGTCGATCGGGTTGGAGTAGTCGAACGCCACGACCGACTGCGTCGGGGCCGGCTGATTGGCCTGGACGACCACGGTGGTCGGCTGCTGGACGACCACGGTCTGGGTGGCGGGGGTCAGGAACGGGTTGTAGTAGCCCGAGTAGACCCACGAGGCCCCGACGGTCCCCAATCCCCACGAGCCGTACACGGGCGCGGCCCAGGCGTAGGGGACGTACGGGGTGAACCCGTAGCCATATCCGGATCCGAAGTAGTTCGGGCGGTAGAGCGAGTTCAGGCCCCAGCCGCTGACGGCCCCGACACCGAAGCCGGTCCAGAAGCTGCCGCTATTCCAGCCGCCGTGATACCAGTTGCCGTAGCGGGCGCCCGACCACCCGGGCCCGCGGAAGTTGTTGACGACGGTGGTGTTGCCCCAGCGGTTGCCGCCCCAGTTATTGCCGTTCCAGTTGCCGTTCCAGTTGCTCCGGTTGCCGTTCCAGTTGTTCCCGCCCCAGTTGTTGTTGCGGTTGTTGCTGACGTTGTTGTAGCGATTGTTGCTGACGTTGTTATTCACAACGTTCGTGTTGTTGTTGATATTGATCGGCCGGTTGTTGATGTTGTTGACGTTGTTGGTGCTGTTGTTCGGCCGGTTGACGACGTTATTGGTGCCGTTGTTCGGCCGGTTGACGACGTTGTTGCCGGAGTTGTTGCCGCTGTTGTTCCCGAGGCCCCAGTTGCCGCTGCCCCAGTTGTTCCCGCTGCCATTCCCGTTTCCGTTGGCGCCGGGGCGGTTGCCGGGGCGGTTGCCGCCGCCGCCGAGGGTGGGTCGATCGCCGGTCCCGCCGCTGCCGCCCCAGGGGGGACGGTTGCCGTTGCCGCCGCCGCCGATCTGACCGGGGAGCGTTACCGGCCGGTCGCCGGTCCCGTTGCCGCCGCCGGGGCGGTTGCCGCCGATCGTGCCGCCGCCCGTCCCTGCTCCCCCACCCCCGCCGCCGGGGCGATTGCCGCCGCCGACGTTACCGGGCAGGGTCGTCGGACGGTTCCCTCCGGTTCCTCCACCTGCTCCCGCGCCGCCGCCGCCGGGACGCTGACCGCCGCCGCCGATGTTACCGGGCAGGGTCGTCGGGCGATTGCCGCCGCCGCCGGCTCCAGCACCTCCTCCGCCGCCGGGACGCTGACCGCCACCGCCGCCGATGTTACCCGGCAGGGTCGTCGGACGGTTGCCGCCGGCTCCAGCACCTCCTCCGCCGCCGGGACGCTGACCGCCACCGCCGCCGATGTTACCGGGCAGGGTCGTCGGGCGATTGCCGCCGCCTCCACCGCCGCCCGCGGGGCGCTGGAGGTTCCCGCCGCCACCCGCCGGCCGGGTCATGCCGCCGCCGCCGGGACGCTGGTAGTTCCCGGTGGGCCGGGTCATGCCGCCGCCGCCGGACGGGCGCTGGAAGTTGCCCTGCGGACGCTGCATGCCGCCGGCGGGCCGGGTCATGCCGCCCCCGCCGCCGCCTCGCATGCCCCCGCCGCCGCCCCGCCCGCGCTGGGCGAGCGCGGGGGAGACCGATAACAGGACGACCGCCGCCGACTGGAGGATCAGGGAACCTTTATGGATGCGCATCGGAGGGTGACCTCGGTTGGGAGCGTGGCTGGGGTCGTCCGGCGTTCGGCGGGGTTCCGTTTGCCCGGGGGTTTCCGTTGTCGGAAGCCCCGGTCGGGACCGCATCCGTTCGATGGTTCGGCCGGGGGCGGGGCCGGGGTATCGAAGACGACACCCGCGGACACCCTTGCGATCGGTTCGCACCCGACTTCGAACCATCAGCGGCGAGCGGCGGGCGCGGGGGGCTTGCGGACGAGGAGGACATCCTCGACGTCCGAGGCCACCTGGCCGGCGACGACGCGGTCGGTCGAGCTGGTCCGGACGGCGTCCTTGCCTTCGAGGGTGATGATCTGGGTCGAGGCGTTGGACGAGCCGTCGCGGGCGTGGCCGTCGGTGCGGACCATCCACTGGTTGTCGCCGGCGCGGCTCCAGGTCGCGGTGTTCACGCCCCCCTCGGCGTCGAACGACCACGACCGGATCTGGCCCGAACGCGGGTCCCAGCCGATGATCGTCAGGCTGCTGGTCGTCTTTTCCTGGCCGACGGTCACATCGGCGTGGCGGATCATGTAGGCGTGACGATCTCCCCACGAGATGCTCGCCTGGACCTTCACGTCCCCCTTCTCATTCACCCAGTCGCCGACCATCCACTCCAGCTCCTTGAGCCGGTCGGCGGGCGGGACGTCCTCCGGGGGCGCGGGGAGGTCGCGGATCTCGGAGATGGTCCAGTCCTTGCCCTTCTTCGTGAGCAGGGTCACGAACCGGTTGACGACCGAGGGCTCGTTCTTGGCGGTGAGCTTCGAGAGCCCCTCGACCTGGGCGACCTCGGCGGTGATCAGCCGGACGGACTCGACGTGGGTTTCGAGGGTGTAGCCGCTGGGCTGGGTGAAGCCGGCGGCGAACTGGTCGGTGATGGCGCCCTTGCCGTCGGTGATGGTGTCGTCGAGCGAGATCAGGCGGGCGTCGTCGTTGAAGAACGCGGCCAGCTCCTGGGCGTTGCGGCCGTTGAACGCCTTCACGAACCCGGCGAGCCGGGCCTTGACCGCCTCGGCCGGGGTCGCCGCCTGGGCCGCGGCCTGTTGCGCACCGGCGGGGCGGGTCGACCAGGCGAACGAGCCGCCGACGGCGAGCAGGCCGCCGAGGACAAGAAGAGTGGAACGCCGCATCGCAGTCTCCCTTCGAAGCCGAGTTGTCCAACCGTCGCGCGGGCCGGCTACCCCGGAAATACAAGCAGCGGAGCCGCGTGAGCACACCCTCACGCCTCCGCCCGCCCGCCTCTCCGATCCGTCATCAGGCCCGGGGATCGCCGCTCGCTGATGATCCTATCCCAACCGATCGCCCGGAAGATCGCAAGTAGGGTGGGGTGCGGACACCGACAAAGGCGAGGAGACCCGCCCGGGTGTCCGCGGATATCGTCCGCGATACCCGGGTCGGGACCGCCCCCGCTTGACCGTACCTGCCGGGACGGGGCCGGGGTTTCCGGGGACGGAAACCCGCGGGCACCCTCGACCTCCGGCCGGGGCCGATGTCGGCGGGATTGGGATAAGAAGGCCCAACCCGACACATCATTGCGCGTTCGCCGGCTCCGGCTTGAGGAGATTCGTCCCCTCGTCGGAGACCTGGGCCTCGGCCTCGTGGAGGACGTGGGCCAATGGGTCAGCGGGTCGGCCTTCGGTGGGCTGGCCGTCGCGGCTGGCGGCGGCGCGGGCGTCCTTGCGGAGGTTCGCCTTGGCCTGATAGGCGGCGCCGTCGGTCGCGGAACCGTCGGAGACCTGTGTCAGGTCCACCGGCAGGCGGCCGGCGATGGCGACCGAGACGTTCGACCTCGGCGCGACGATCCCCGCCTGCTGGAGCGCGACCTTCGCCTTGAGCAACGCGTCGCTCCTGATCTTGTCGCCGTCCACGCCGCTGGAGGGGACCCAGTAATACGTCCGCATCCGGATCCCGCCGGGCTCGATGCCGTCCACGAGCGCCCGGGGCGCCGGCTCGGGCAGGAGGGCATCGAGGGTTTTCAAGGCGCCATTCAAGGCATCCAGTGCCGACGCCGTCGAGGCCTCGTGCGGCACCAGGACGTCGAAGCTCCCCCGCACGCTGGGGGAGGCGGTCGAGTTGATCAGAATCTCCTTGAACACCGTCGCGTTGGGGATCCGGACGTGCTTGCCCTCGGGGGTCACGAGCACGGTGGCCCGGGTGTTCAGGGTCTTCACCACCCCCGCATGCCCCGCGACCTGGACATAGTCCCCCACGCGGAACGGCCTCCGCAGGCCGAGCAGGACCGACGCGATGAAATTCTCGGCGATGTCGCGGAACGCGAAGCCCAGGGCCAGACCGACGACGCCCGCCAGCCCCAGGATCGACAGCACCGCCTCGGTGAGCTGCAACGTCGAGAGCCCCAGCAGGATGCCCCCGATCGCGAGCAAGGAGGCGATCACCGAGCCGAGCACCGACCGCAGCAGCGGGTTCGAGACGAAGGGCGCCAGGAAGGTCTCGGAGTTCGCGTTGAACACCCGGGCCAGGAAGAACCCGAGGGTCGCCAGCGAGGCCGCCAGGATCAGGAGCAGCCAGTTCCGCGAGATCGCCCGGCCGAAGTCGGTCACGACCCGCCAGGCCAGCTCGGTCGCCGTGAGCACCTGCGCATCGGTCTTGGTGGCGTTCAGGACGAGCTTGACCCCCTCGACCCTGCGGACGAATTCGGTCAGCCGCGCCCGGACCTCCTCATCCTTGATGTGCCCATTCAAGGTGACGAGCCCGTGGTCGACCTGGACGTCGATCGAGCGCACGCCCGGGTCCTTGGGGAGCAGCTCCATGAGCGTGTCGTGCACGTCGTCGTCGCTGACCGACTGATCGACCGCGATGGGCCCGGAGGTCGCGGCGACGGTCGCCTGGGGATTGTCCTTCGTGGGCGCGATCTCCGGCCCGTTGGGGGCCTTCTCCTGGACCTTGTTCTTCGAGACGTCTTTCTTGATCGCGTCCGTCCCCTTGGTCAGCCCCGAGGGGATCTGTCCGGGGGCCGTCGGGGGGAGGCAGAGTCCGACGAGCAGGATCGCCAGCAACTTCCCCGAATGTCGATAACCGCTCTCCATCCGCTCCACCTCGTCCTTCCATCCATTCGATCGAATCCGTTCTCCGGCCGATCGGGATGGAAAAGCAAACCCCGCGCCGGTCGGCGCGGGGTCGGGGTTGGTCGGGGTCCGGGGGGAGGAGCAGGCCGATCACTGCGGCGGCCGGGCGCCCCGGGTGCCCGGGCGGGTCGGGATGTTGGGCCGGCTCGGGGGCCGCCTGGGGTCGGTGGGGGTCGGCCGGCCCGCGGCCGGGGCGGCCGGCCGGGGGACGCCGTTGATGTTGATCTTGAAGGTGTGGAGCACCTCCTGGCCGGAGTCGTCGGTGATGTTGGCGATGACGTCGACCTCGGGCTCCTTGAACGACTTGGGGACGGCCCAGGAGATGGTGCCGTCGGGGGTCACCGACATGGTGCCGGGGCCGCTGTCGACCTTCACCTTCACGCCGCCCTTCTTGGACCGGACCGACGGCTTGTACTTGTAGGTCGCGCCGGGGCTCACCGAGTCGGGGGGCTCGGAGGTGATCAGCAGGTAGTCGAGGCCGGAGGCATCCAGGGCCTTGTCGAGGTCGAAGGGGTAGAGGGCGAGGCGGTCGTTGTTCGGGCCCAGGACGATGAAGAGCTTCGAGTTGGGGTAGAACAGGAAGCGCTGATCGTTGCCGATGGGGTCGCGGTCGAAGACGTTCATCTCCTTGGGGAAGTCGACATCGGGGAGGTCGACGATCCGGTCGCCGCTGGCGGCGGAGTTGACGCTCAGGACGGGCTGCCCGTCTCGCTCGCCGGGGGCGGGGAGCTTGAGATTGACGTAGAGGTCGGAGCCCTCGACGGCGGGTATGCCGTAGGAGGAGCCGCGCGAGCCGTAGCCCTTGCCGCCGTCGGTGGCGCCCATCGGCTTTCCCTCGACGTTCATGCGGCCGATGGCGGTGTAGACGACCCGGCCGTTGGGGGCGGGGGTGACGTGCCCGACGGTGTCATGGTCGTAGGCGAGGTCGAGCTGGTTGCCGACGAGGCTGGCGGTGAAGAATCCCTGTGGCGAGCTTTCCGTGCGCCAGGCGCCGACCACCCGGCCGTTGGCGGAGACGCGGAGCAGGCATTTGCTGTCGCTGCCCTGCTGGCGGGCCCGGGTGTTCCGCTCGTCGGCGGGGCGGAGCTTGAGGTCCTTGAGGGTCTTCGGGTCGAGCGGGAAGATCCCCTTGCGGTTCTGGACCCAGAGCGGCCCGCTGGAGGCGTGGCCCATGCCGATCCAGGCCACCTCGGTGTCGCCGGGGACCTGGACGGTGCTCTCTTTCTCGAACTTGTCCAGGTTGTAGCGCTGGAGGATCCGGCCGTTGTTGGCCAGCACGAAGAACTTGTCCTCGCCGCCGGCCACCTTGAAGGTGCTGTCGGAGACGCTCACATACTTGACGATCTTCTTCTCGTTGACGTCGAAGACGGCGATCTTCTTCTGGCCGGAGAGGCTGAGGAGGATGTATCGGCCGCCGGCGGCCAGCGTGATGGACGAGGCGCGGTCCGGCAGGCTGACCTCCTTGGGCTCGGCGGGGTCGCCGGAATCCTTCGCGTCGGCGTCCTTCGCCGTCGCGTCGCCGGCATCGGCACCGGCGTCGCCGGGGGCCGGGGCGTTCGCCGCCGGTGCGGGTTTCGCCGCGAGCAGGCCCGGTGCGACGGCCGCGGGCTGGGGCCGGGCCGGCGTATTGATCAAGGTGGGAGGCGCCGGAGGGGGGGTGGGGCGATTCGCGACGGCGGGCACTCCGGGCGCGGGGCCGTTCCCGCCCGGCCGGGCCGTCAGGGCGTTCGCGGGCAAGGGCGTGGGCATGAGCTGGCCGCCGGGCAAGGCGTTGCCGCCCTGGCCATTCGCCGCGTCGCCGGCCGGTGCCTCGGGCGCCGAGGCCTGGGCGAGCTGGCCGTTGGCCGGCGGGGTCGACGAGCCGCCGCCGCTCACCAGGTAGCCGACGAGCCCGCCCACCGCCAGGAGCCCGACGACCCCCGCACCGATGAGCGCCGCCGTCGGCCGGAAGCCGGGCGCCGGCGCGGGCTGGGAGGCCGAGGCCGCCGGGACCGGCGACGGAACAGGGGCCGGGGCCGGTCGACGCTGCAACGGCGCCGCCGCGACGGGCGCAACAATCGCGTCCTGGGACGTATCCGACAGGGCGTCCGCGTCTCCCCCCGCCAGGGGGATCAGGTCATCCTCGCCCAGCGCGTCGGGCTCGGCGACCAGCGTGAAGCGCGTCTCGCACTTCTTGCAGCGGACAGAACGCCCGAGCGTCTCGGGGGGAACCTGCGACGCATTGCCGCAGCCTGGGCACTTGACGCGGGTCGCCATACGGGGGCTCCGGGAATCGGCTGAGGGACCGGATTCGGTCGCGGTAGGCGGGATGTCAGCTGCGATGTCGGACTTGCACGAGCGACATCACCGATGACAAGTGTAACTGCTACTGAGAACCCATGCCAGCGATCGATAAGCGATTTCGCGGTGCCCCGTATGTGCCAGGTCCGGCTCACATCGCGTTTCCGCAACCCTGAGAAGACAGACCGCAGGACGAGGCGGACCGACGCGGGCGAGTGCCGGGGCCGTGGGTCGAAGGCAGAGGCGACTCGTCAGCCCGCTCCTCCGCGCCTGGGCTTCGCGGGCGACGGCTCGGCCCCATCCTTCCGCCGCAGGAACGTCGTCCTGCCTTGTCCCCTGTCGGCGTCGGGATTCGACTCGACCTGGATCGTGTAGCTGGCCATCCGAGACGAGGAGGCGTCCCGGACCCCCAGGATCACGCTCACCCGCTTGCCCGCCAGATCCGGCGGGACCTTCCAGGAGATCGTGCCGTCGGGCCCCATCGACATACCGGGCGGATTCTGCTGGAGCGAGATCTTCACATCGCCCTTCCTGGACCGATACACGGGCCGGAAGATGTACGTCCCTCCCGGCTTCGCCCAGCGGGACGCGTCGGAGGCGGCCACGAGGTAATCCTGTCCCGACTTCTCCAGGGCCGCGTCGACGTCGAACGGATAGACATGGATCCCGCTCTTCTGGAAGGGCAGGACGACCAGCGACTTCGCCGACGGGAAATACCAGAAACGATCGCTGAGGTGGACCGTATCCCCGACCGACTGGCCGAGCGCCTCGCTCCCGCGGCCATCGAGGTCGACGACCTGCTGGGAGTCGAGCATGGAATGGATCGCGATCCTGAAGGGATGCTTGGTGTCCCCGCTCGCGGGGACCTGGAGTTTGAGATAGAACGGCGAAGGTTCCGCGGTGGGCAGGCAGAAGTCACCGTACCGGTAGTCGCGGGGCCACTCCGTCGCGTGGTCCAAGGTATGCCCATCGGGCCCGTAGCGGCCATCGGCATCCAGGAAGACCTGGCCGGACGCATCGGGCATGGTATGACCTGGCGTGGCGCTGCCGAGAGACCAATCCAGCTTCGATCCGTCGAAGATCACCGAGCGGAACCTGCGACCGTCGTCGATCCCCGGGTCCCAGTAGCCGAGGACGCGCCCGTCCGCAGAAGCGCAGGCCCTCAGGCCCATGTCCCCTCGCGTCAATCGGCCCAGATACTCCACCGTCGGTTCGGGCTTCCAGAGCGGTTCCAGGGTCCCGAGGTCGTAGGGTTGGGGCAATCCGCCTTCGAGCACCCAGAGCGGGCCGCTCGACGAGGCACCAATCGCGATCGCGCCAATCCTGTTCTGGGAGGCGAGCGTGGTCGTCACCTCCAGCCGTCCCGTCGCGATGTCCCAGCGTTGGAGGATCCGCTGCGAGACGGACAACACGACCAGCTTCGACGCGCCGGCCGCGACGATGGCATGGGGGAACGAGGCTTCGTAACTCCGCGTGATGACGCCCTTGGCCGGGTCGAATTCGTGGACGATGCGGGCGTCGGAGACTCCGAGGAAGAGGCGCTTGCCGCCCGCTCCGACGGCGACCTGGGTCACGTGACCGAGGAACGGGACGACCTTGTGCGGGGCGGCCAGGTTTGTCACCGACCTCGGCGTCTGGCGTTGATCCTCGCCGTCGGTATCGTCGGGTTGGGCATTCGAGGGAGTCGGCTGGGGCCGCCGGGGACGGATGCCGGGCCCGCTCGGGTTGAACGAGCGGGCGGCGGGGACGCCGGGGTTGGCCGACGCCGGCGAGGGCCCCGGAGCCAGGCCCTGGGGGCGGGTGTTGCCGCCCGGGCGCATGGCCTCGACGTGACGCCGCATCAAGCGATCTTGCTCCTCCGCGAAGCCCGGATCGCCCATCATGGGACGAGGGGCTCGTGCCGAGCCGCTCCCATCGTTCACGCCGGGCACGATGCCCATCATGGGCATGACGTTGGTCGGGGTGTTGCGACCCTGCCCGGCGAGTGCCGGCGTCTGGGGCTCGGAGACTTTCTCTTGCTCGGGGGATGGCGTGGTCGCCTCACCGGCATGCGAGACGGGATCAACCGACGCGATCGCCGCAGGCGGCTGGGCCACAGGCGGGGCAACGGGGGGAGAATCCGAAGGCCCCTTCGTGACCACCGCGACGGGGGCCGAACGGCCTCCCAGTCGGCTAAAACCCAGGCCCAGGCCAATACCCAGGATCAGCAGACCCGCCACGCCGCCGCACAGCATCGGCCATGTGATGGCAAAGTCCGGACGTGGGGACGGTGCGGGGGAGGCCGCCGAGGATCGCAAAACCGGCTCAGGGGCACGGGTCGGGGTCGCGGGAGGGGCGACGGGCTGCCGCACCGCCGCGGAGCCCGGATCCTCCTCGGGCAGGAGCTCGAGGTGCTCCGAAAATGCGTCTTCGGGCCTGGCCGACGCCAGGGTGAAGCGGGTCTCGCACTTCTTGCAGCGGCCCTGCCTCCCGAGGGCCTGGCGGGGGACCTGCGACACATTGCCGCAGCCCGGACACTGGGCGCGCACCGTCATGGGGGGACTCCGGTTGGCAGATTCGCCGGGCCGAGGAAGCCGGCATCGAGTTGAGGCGGCATCGCCAGATTGAGCCTACTCGATGGCCTGCACACATGCCAGCAACTTGCACGCGTTTTCCGGAGCGATCCATGCCGGATCTGGCACATCAACGAGAAAATGCCCCTGAGCGGGCTCCCGGAAACGATCAACCGATCGCGGGTTCAGCCCCCCTGGAAGATCCAGCGCACCACGGTGATGAATCCGATCAACACGAGCGCCACCGTGCCGATCATGGCGATGGCGACGGGGATCAGGAGCGTGCCCGGGGTGGCGAAGGCGTCCTGCCGGCGGCGGTCGAGGAATGGCAGGGCGGCGAGGAGGCCCTTCGGCTTCTCGCGGGGGGTGACGTCGATGATGTCGGGCTCGCCCTGGAGCCGGTCGCGGTAGGGTTCGAGGAGCCGGAGATTCTTGGTGTTCGCCTTGAACGCCGCGTCGAACACGTCGCCGAACAGCGGGATCGCCCCGAGGCCCGTGTCGAGCAGGACGTTCGACATCATCCGCATGGCGACGAACTTCGGCACCTTGTAACGCTTGAGCGCGATCAGGACGATGGCCACCTGGACCAGCCCCGTGAGGACGTCGCCGATGCCCGGGAGCAGGCCGAGCATGGCGTCGAGCCCGACGCGGGCGTTCGTGCCGGGGATCACGAAGGCCCGGTCCATCAGCCAGGCCAGCCACTCCAGGTCATCCGGAGCGCGGTTGCCGTCGCGACGCTCCCCGCCCGGACCCGGGCCCGTGCCCGCCTGCGGACCCCAGGATTCCACCAGCACCCGCGACATCGGCCACGCTCCTCGCCCGCAAGGGACCCGATCGCCCATCGCCCAATATCGTAGCAGTTCGCGTGCCCGGCGCATCCGCGGGCCCGCCCGGATCAACGGACGCGGCACCCGGCCGGCCTCGCCGGGACGTCCCGGGCTCGTCATAATGGTCCGCTCGACGCCCGACCCGCCCCAACCTCAGGTCCGCGACCATGACCCTGCCGGGGATTTACGACGCCTCGCTCCTGTTCGGCGCCGGCCTGCTCGCCGGGATGATGAACGCGGTGGCCGGCGGCGGCACGTTCGTGACCCTCCCGGCGATGATCGCCGCCGGTGTCCCCGCCGTGCCCGCGAACGCGTCGAGCACGTTTGCGCTCTGCCCCGGCAGCCTCGCCTCGGCCTGGGCGTACCGGAACGACTTCATCCCGTTCTCGGGCGTCCCGATCCGGGTCATGCTCGCGGTCAGCCTGACCGGGGGTGTCCTGGGGGCCCTGCTCCTGCTGCTCACCCCGGGGGCCACGTTCGAGCACCTCGTCCCCTGGCTGCTGCTGTTCGGGACGCTCACGTTCGCCTTCGGCAAGCAAGGCAGCGCGATCCTCCGGCGTTACGTCGAGATCGGCCCGAGGACGCTGGTGGCGCTCCAGCTCCTGCTGGGCATCTACGGCGGCTACTTCGGCGGGGCGGTCGGGATCATGATGATGGCGACCTGGAGCCTGCTGGGCCACAACGACCTCAAGGCCCTCAACGCCGCCAAGACCTTGCTGGCCGGCTCGATGAACTTCACGGCGGTCGTCTGCTTCGTGGTCGCCGGCCAGATCTACTGGCCACAGGCCGCCGTGATGCTCGTCGCGTCGGTCCTCGGCGGGTACCTCGGGGCGCACTACGTCGGCCGCCGGGCGAATCCTCAGTATCTCCGGGCCGGGATCACGGTACTCTGCTTCGGGATCACGACGATGTTCTTCCTGAAGATGCGGTGATGCTCTGCAGGGTGTGGAGTCCGCGACCTCGCGGACTCCACACCGACGGCGACCGATCGAGCATGACGCGGCGGCGGACTCCTCCGCAACCGTCGGTGCGGAGCCACGCATCGTGCGTGGCGCCACACCCTACGGATCCGCGGGTGGTTACTTCTCCACCGGAACGATCTGATCCGCCCTCGTCACCCGGATCCGGATCTGGTTCTCCTCGTCGATGACCTTGCCGGTGACGCGGATGGTCTTCCCTTTGAAATGCCGCGCGGGGTCGTCGATGCCGGCTTCCCGGAACGTGGCCATGTCGTCGTGGGAGATCAGGACGGCCAGGTTGGATTCGAGCTTGTAATCCCCCTCGGAGTCGAGGAAGTACGTCTTGCGGCCCGAGCCATTCTTGCTGGCCTTGACGGTCATCTCGACGGTCACGACCTGGCCGATGTGGTCGATGGCCTCGGACGCCTTGAGGATTTTCGCGGGGGCTTGATGGTCCGGCGCGCCGAGGATGGTGAGGATCAGGAGGAGGGCCGGGGCGATGGACATCGGGGATCTCCGTTGCTTGAGGGGCCCCGATCAGTCTATCCGAAGGCCCGGGCCGGGGCATCACTCCCAGGGGTTGTAACTTCCGACGCTCCAGAGGTGGCCCTCGGGATCCTTCACGGTGAAGCCCCGGCCGCCGTAGTCCTCGTCCTTGATCGGGATGGCGACCGTCGCGCCGTGGTCGATGGCCTTCCGGTAGACCGCATCGGGGTCGTCGACGACGAGATAGATCCCCTGCGTGCCGTGCCCGCCGACCTGGTCGGGCTGCTTGAGGAAGTGGCCGTACTCGTTCTCGAAGACCGAGCCGAGCATGATCATCGAGCCGCCGATCCTGAGCTGGGCGTGCGCGACGGTCCCCTCCGGGCCGGGGACGACGAGTTGCGTCTCGAAGCCGAACACCCGGCCCAACCAGTCGATCGCCCCGGTCGCATCTCGGTAACGCAGGCAAGGGATGATCCCGGTCATCGTCGCAACTCCAGAACTCCGGACGGCCACACTGTACAGACGCACCAGAGTGTATCGGAGCGGTTCGCCGTGGGCTTCAGTCGTCCGTTGCGGAATCCCGGTGAGGGTCAAGGGATGGGGGCGAGTGGCGAGGGAGGGCGACGCGCCTTGTATCCGCAGGGCGACAGATTTCGTCGTCGGATGTCATCGCGACGATGTCAGGTTCTGGGTAAACTCGGGAAAAGCGGATGGATCCGCCGCCCGAATCCTTAGGATGGTGCGATGCCCCGAAGCGATTCGGGCCCGTGAGAGTCGCGCCTGCGGTGCGCCCGATGCTGGGCGGGTCGCGGGCGGAGATCCCGTCACCTGGGGTGGAGCTAATTCCTTGCCCTTGCCAGAAACCATGCCGCCCGCTCCCGGCGATGTCGCGGACAGCGATCCGGTCATCGAAGTCCCCGCCCCGACGAGCGATCCGGTCGCCCCGGCATCGGAACCGGGATCGCCCGCGACCGAAGCGCCGCCGGCGACCCGGCCCATGTTCTCGGTCCTGGCGTGCCTGCTCGTCGCGCTGACCTTCGGCTGGCTGATCTTCACCTACGTCTGGAACGCGCCCCTCCGGGTGACCCTCCGGGCATTGACCTCCCCCGAGGCAGGCACCCGCGACGAGGCGGTGCGGAGCCTGGTGGGCATCGCCAACACGCCGAGCGAGCTCACGTCCGTCCTCGACTCGCTGATCGCGTCGCTGGAGGATGAGTCGCCGATGGTGCGGGTCTCCGCCCTCAATGCCCTGGTGGCGAACCTGCAGGACATCCGCAAGAAGGGGGAAGCTTCGCCCCTGGGTGCCGCCGTCGAAGCGAGGCTTAAGGACATCAAGGAATGCCTGCTCGGCGCCTTGAAGGATCCGGACGATTCGGTCCGGGGCCTGGCGCTGGGCTGCGTCGGCATCGTCGTCGGGGGCTCGGGCGAGCCCCTGCCTCGCGACGTCTGGGTCTGCCTGGAAGACAAGACGGAATTCGTGCGGAGCAACGCCGTCGATACCCTGCGGCTCTACAAGAAGGGCCTCGACGCCGCCATCCCGCCCCTGCTGCGGATGTTCGAGGGCCAGGCGGGGACCACCCGCGCGGCGTTCGAACAGGCCATCAACTCGCTCCGCCCCACGGCCTCCAGCCTGCCGATGCTGCGCAAGGCCCTGGCGAGCCCGTCGAGCGAGCAGCGCTGGCTGGCCGCGCGGCTGATCGGCCAGATGGGCGCCGAGGGGGGCCCCGCCGTCCCCGAGTTGATCGCGCTGATGCATCAGGAGTTCCGGACCAAGCTGCCGACCGGCCTGAACACCATCGAGAAGCCGTACAACGACCCGGGGATCGCGGCCGCCAGGGGCGCTCGGGTCCGTCGCCTCCGGCCTGAAGAAGGAGGAGGCCGCGCCGGCGCTCAAGGCCCTCCTGGGTGCCCTGGATTGCGGCGAGAGGCCCCGGATCTCCGCCGTCGCCGCCGCGATCGGCCAGTTCGGCAACAACGCCAGCGAGGCCATCCCGGCCCTCCGGTGCCGAACTCTCCAACCCCCGCTGGGCCAAGAGCTTCGACCGCGCCGTGCCCCAGGCCCTGGCGTCGGTCAGCAAGGGCACCAAGTCTCAGGCCGAGATCATCACCCTGCTCGGCGAAGCCTGGCGCACCGCCGACAGCCGCCGCGACGCCGGGCTTGCCTCCGCACTCAAGTCCCTCGGGCCCGACGCGATCAAGGCCTACCCGGCGCTCAAGTTGTGGAAGAAGCCCGAAGACGATTACGTCGACACCGACTGATCGCCCGGACTCCCGACGCGACCATCGGGGCGGCCGGCTCAGTAGGCGTCCGCCCCGACGACTTCCGCACCGCCCCTGGTCGAGATCGCCCGCCAGACCGGCACGCTCACGGACGATTTCACGAACCGGGTCGATCCGTCCGAGAACAGCAGGTTCACGCCCCCCCGGGTGGAAGCTCCTCGCGGTCTTCCAGCCCGGGTTGTGGTACGTCAGGCAGTCGGGCCGGTCGGCGTTCGGCGGCAGGTAGTGGTTATAAAGCGTGTTCAGGTAGTTCCCGTCCGACCACGACGCCCCCCGGTTGAACAGCCAGCCGCTCGGGGCCGCCGCGCACAGGGCATCCGACAGCGGCGGGTTCGCCACCCGTGCGACCGACCGGACCATCGGCCCGGGGATCGGCGTGGGGGTCGTCTGGGTGTACGGCCCGGCGATCCCGAGGATCTGCTCCGAGGCGGCGACGGTCTGGCTCGAACCGTCGCGGAGGTCGGCCATCGACAGCGACGGCCCCAGGATGAACGCGCCATTGGCCAGGGTCGCCTCGCCGCCGTTGAGGCCGTCGCCCGAGCAGAAGGCGTAGTTCGACGGGGCCGTGTCGGTCGCCGGCGGGGCCCCCGCGTCGCTCGGGCAGACGAACCCGGCGACCTTCGTGTTCATCGCCGTCGTGTTCGCCGGGTAGAACGGCCAGAACGCCGACGGGCTGCCCGTCGGCCGGGACGCCAGCGGGTAATCGAAGTTGAACGCGTTCTGGAGGCTCCCCTGCTCCAGGAAGGACGCCATCTGAGCCAGGACCGACCAGCGGTACTGCAGCGGCGAGGTCGTCGCCGGAACCGGGCCCGCGGGATACAGGAACCCCACCGGGAACCCGCCGTGGCTGCCGTGATAGTTGTGCAGCGCCAGGCCGAGTTGCTTGAGGTTGTTCGCGCACTGGATCCGACGCGCCGCCTCCCTGGCCGACTGCACAGCCGGGAGCAAGAGCGCGATCAGGACCGCGATGATGGCGATCACCACCAGGAGTTCGATCAGGGTGAATCCGCGATTCCTGGTCGCCATCGCCGTGCCCTTTCTCTGGCCTCTCCCCGTCGCAACGAACGCATCGAGCGCGGGTCTGAATCGCTGGGCGAGGGCGGAGGCGCTGGGCGAGGGTCTCCTGACCCCGCCCTTACCCCTGCCACGCCGTACCACATGATCGGGTCTCCAGACCCGCTCTCCCACCTCTTCAGATGGGTCTGGAGACCTGGTTTGGTGGTCCCCTTCGATCAACGTGAGGGCGCGGGTCTGGAGACCCTCGCCCAGCGCGTCCGCGAAACCCAGACGGGACCGGCCGGGCCAGATCCGGGGTTTCCTAAGGCGGAAACCCGCGGGCACCCCGGGACCCTCCGGCCGGCCGCGATGTCGGCAGGTTTACTTGCTCACCCGCCAGATGGTGCCCGAGGCGTCGTCGGTGACGAGCAGGGCGCCGTCCTTCGCGACGGCGACGCCGACGGGGCGGCCCCAGACGTCGCCGTCGTCGGTGACGAAGCCGACGAGGAAGTCCTCATACTCGCCCGTCGCCTTGCCGTCGCGAATCGGGACGCGGACGACCTTGTAGCCGGTCCGGCGGGCCCGGTTCCACGAGCCGTGCTCGGCGGCGAAGGCGTCGTTCTTGTAGGACTCGGGGAACATCGAGCCGGTGTAGAAGGCCAGGTCCAGCGACGCCGAGTGCGACTGCAGGATCACGTCCGGGACGATGACCTTCGCCTTCAGCTCGGGATGCTTGCCCTTGTGCGCCGGGTCCTGATTCGCCCCGATGTAGTACCAGGGCCAGCCGTAGAAGCCCCCCTCCTCGACGTGCGTGATGTAGTCGGGCACGAGGTGGTCGCCGAGCCCGTCGCGCTCGTTCACGGAGGTCCAGAGCTGCTTGGTGACCGGATGGATCGCCAGGCCGACCGGGTTGCGGATGCCCGAGGCGTAGACCCGCTCATTCTTGCCATCCGGGTCGAACGCCAGGATCATCGCCCGGCGCGTCTCGCTCTTGTCGTCGGTGTTATTCGACCGCGAGCCGACCGAGACGAACATCACCTTGCCGTCGGCCGAGAACTCGACGTCGCGGGTCCAGTGCCCGCCGCCGCCGACCTGCTCGCGCCCGCTGGGGATGTTGTTGACCAGTTCCTCGGCCGGGCCCGACGCCTTGGTGTCGCCGGCCTTGTAGGGGAAGCGGACGACCGAGTCGGTGTTGGCGACGTAGACGTACTTCGGCTCGGGACCCGGCGGGTAGAACGCCACGCCGAACGGCCGCTTCAGGCCGGTGGTGTAGATCTCGTTCACCTCGGGCTTGCCGTCGCCGTCGGCGTCGCGGAGCAGGCGGATCCGCCCGGCGTTGCTCTCGACCACGAAGGCGTCGCCGTTGGGGGCGACCTGCACCACGCGCGGTTGGGTCAGCCCGGTGGCGTACTCGGTGACCTTGAACCCCTCGGGCGCCTTCGGCCACGCCCCCTCGGGCCGCTTCACGACCTTCGGCTGGTTGCGGGCGGACGGGGTGTCGTACGGGTTGGCGAGGTCGTCGATGGTGATCTTCCGGCGCACGCCGGGGGCGTCGGTGGTCCAGTCGCCGAGCGCATCCTTGCCGGTGCGGACGCTGACCTTGGCGTCGGGGTCGTCGGCCGTCGCGAGGCCGGGGACCATCCCGGCGACCGCCATCGCGGCGATCGCGGACTTGTGCCAGTTCGTCATGGGCTGAGGCTCTCCCTGTGTCGTGTCGTCGGGAGGTCCCTCTCCCCGTCGCGTGGCTCCGTCCGGCGGGCGTTGCTGGCCGAGCGCCGCGGTTGTGCAGCAATCGGCGTTCCCGACTCCCATCCCGCAAGACTGTACTCGCCCGGGGACCCGACGGCGAGGGGCGACGCCGCTTCCCGGCGACCGGCTTGATCGGGCGGGTCCGGCCGGAGAGAATCGCCCCCGCCCGTCTTCATGCGTGCCTGCTCGCAGCCGGGAACCACCCCGCCCCGGACGATCCGCGCGAGCCGTGCCCTCTCATCTCAGAGCCCCCTAGCACGACCGGGAGCCCCGACCATGTCGATGTCGCCCCAGGGCCACAACCCCTACGCCGCCCCCAGGAATTCGACCTGCTGCCGCCGACCTACGAGGCCGGTACCCCCGGCGAGGGGCCGCAGGGAATACGAGCGTGACCCGAGGTTCCTCACCAAGCTCCTCAAGGCGTTCCTCTGGCTCTGCCTGATCACCCAGGTCGTGTCGATCGGGTCGAACCTCATGCAGGTGTCCTTCCTGCGCGAGGGGAACATCACCGAGGAATCGGCCGCCGTGAACGACGGCCGCCAGATGATCATCGCGTTCACGTTCCTCGGATGCTTCATCATCACGGCGATCTTCTTCCTGAAATGGATGGCCCGGGCCAACCGCAACGTCCGGCACTTCGGCGCACGGGACCTCGCCGCGACCCCGAACTGGGCCGCCGGCAGCTTCTTCATCCCGTTCGTGAACCTCTGGCGCCCCTACCAGGCGATGCGGGAGATCTGGCAGGCCAGCCGAGACCCGCTGTTCTGGAAGAACGCCACCGCCCCTGGCATCCTCGGCCTCTGGTGGGCCCTCTGGCTCATCAACGGCGTCTACGGCCAGTTCACCAACCGCGCGGGGATGGGCAAGCAGCAGCCCACGATCGACGACCTGGTGAACATCACCTACATGGAGATCGTCGGCGACGGCCTGTTCATCTTCTCCTGCCTGACCGCCCTCGCCGTCGTCTCCGGCATCGCCCGCGACCAGGAGGCCTGGGTGAACGGCAAGCCGGAACCGGCGCCCCTGGCCTGACAGGCGCGGCGTTGCCCCGGGGCGACATCCGGGGAGACCCGCTTGTAAACCCGGCGGATCTCCCCCAGATTATCATGTCGACGCGGACCGGAGTCGCCCCGCGTCAACCCACCCCGATGCCGCCCCCGGAGCTACAACGTGCCCCTCGCCCCCGCAGCCAGACGAGCCCGACGCACCTTCCGGCCCGAGTTCCAGGATCTCGAAGGGCGGGCCCTGCTCGCCATCGGCCAGATCACCCTGGCGCTGACGGGAGTCCCCAGTAACCCCGCCACCAACGTCACGGGCGACCTCGCCGGGGGACTCATCGACCTCGCCTCGTTCAACACCGCCGCGACCGCCCCGGTGAGCATCGGCTCGGCGAGCGCAGGGGCAAGCGCGGGCAAACTGCTCTTCGACCCCCTGGTCATCCAGTCGGTCGTCGGACGGCACACGCCCGGGTTGTTCCTGGTCATGGCCAGCGGCGCGCACTTCACGAAGGCCCAGATCGTCGTCCGCGACGAGGCCGCCCGGATCCGCGTCACGTACAATTTCGGCACCGTCTTCGTCAGCCGGCATGAGATCGCCGCCGCGGTCGGAGACACCAACGCGATCGAAACCGACACGCTGAACTTCGGCTCGCTCCAGATCATCATCAACGATCCGAACACCAACAAGGTCATCCAGCAGACTCAGTGGAACCAGATCACGAACACCAACACCGTCTCGACTCTGGGCTTCCCCTCCTCCAGCGTCTCGACCGCCGCGGTGTCGGCAACGGCCGTCGGCGGGGGCCGCAATCCGGGCACCGTCGCGCCGACGGGGATCCCGACGAACGTCCAGCTCACCCCCGCGAAGGTCGCCAATGGCACCCGGCTCACCGCGAAGGTGACCTCGACCGGCGGCACACCGACCGGCAGCGTCGCCTTCTACAACGGCAAGACCGCGCTCGGGCTCGCCCAGGTCGGGTCCGACGGCACCGCGACCATCACCGTCCCCGGCAAGCTGAGCACGTCGAAGCTCGTCGCACTCTACAGCGGCGGCACCAACTCCCGCTTCGCCACCGGCAGCAGCGTCACCGCCAACAAGTCCGCCACGACCAAGCTCTTCCAGCGCCTCTTCAACCGGCCCATGGACGCCGACGAGTGGATGCTCACCAGCCTCTGGCTCCAGCAGGGGCTCACGCTGGCGAAGCTCAAGGCCACCTACATGCGGCTCGCCGGTCAGAGCTGAGGCTCGCTCATGTGACAATTCGGTAGGGTGTGGGGCCGCGCCGGGTCGCCGCGATCCGCGCGGCTCCGCACCGACGATTGCGATCGCGGGACGGCCGGATCGGCCCCTTTGCCGGGAGGTGACATGGATGAATCGCCGTCCTCAAACGACGCGACGCCGTCCGAAAGCGGCAGCCGGACGGCCGCACTCCCAACCTGGAAACGCCTCCTCCGCTCGATGCTGACGATCCTGGTCCTCGTCTATCTGGGCTCGATGATCGTCGCGGTCTTCTTCGGCGACCGGCTGCTGTTCCAGCCCCCGCCGCGCGGGGGGTATCGCGAGGGCCAGGGGATCCGCCTGATCCGCGGCGCCGACGGCAAGGCGGTCGCGATCCTCGACCTCGTCCGGGCCGACGCCCCGGCCACGTTGCTCTTCAGCCACGGCAACGCCGAGGACCTCGGCACCCTCCGGCCGCTCCTCGACGACCTCCATCGTCAAGGATTGTCCATCCTCGCCTATGATTATCCGGGCTATGGCCTGAGCGACGGGACGCCCTCCGAGTCGGGTGCCGTCGCCGCGCACGAGGCGGCGTTCGACGAGTTGACGAGATCCCTGAAGATCCCCGCCGGGCGAGTCATCCTCCACGGCCGTTCGCTGGGCGCGGGGGTCGCGACGGAGAAGGCCGCGCGCGGGGATGCCGCGATCGGCGGCCTGATCCTCGAAAGCCCGTTCCTCTCGGCCTATCGCGTGCTCGCCCCCGTCCCCCTCTTCCCCGCCGACCGCTTCCCGAACCTGAACCGCATCGGCCGGGTGACCTGCCCCCTGCTCATCATCCACGGCGAGGACGACTCGCTCATCCCCATCCGACACGGCCGCACCCTGCTCGACCTCGCGAAGAACGCCCGATCCCGCGACTCCCTCTGGGTCCGGGGCGCCGGCCACAACGACATCGCCGACGTCGCCGGCCGGCGGTACGCCGAGGCCATCCGGGAGTTCGCCACGCATCGACAAGAGTAGGGTGTGGTGGCCGCGTCCTCGCGGCTTCCGCACCGGGATTCGGCGAGCGCGGGTGATTCCATTGACATTCGTGATTGCCGATGCGGAGCCTCGCGTCCCGTTGGCCCGCGACGCACCACACCCTACACTCGCGACCCGATGAATTGACGCCCTACTCCGCGTGGATGTGCGGGTCGAGGGCGGCGGCGAGGTCGGCCTGGTGGATGGGCTTGGAGAGGTAGCCGTCGAAGCCGGCGGAGAAGCAACGCTCGCGGTCGCCCTGCATGGCGTGCGCGGTCATCGCCACGACGGGCGTGTGCCGGCCGCTGCCGGTCTCGATCGCGCGGATCGCCTGCAACGTCTCGAACCCGTCCATCTCCGGCATCTGGATGTCCATCAGGATCACGTCGAACCCGCCCGACTCGTACGCCTCCAGCGCCTGGCGGCCGTCCGCGGTGATGACGACCTCGTGCCCGAGCTTCTGGAGCATGCGCTGGGCGACCCGCTGGTTGATCGGATGGTCCTCCGCCAGCAGCACCTTCAGGCCGCACGAGGGCCGCTCGGGCGGGCGGACCGCCGGGATCTGGTCGCCCGAGGACGACAGGGCGAAGAGGTTCCCGCGCGAGGCGAGCATGTCGCCCAGGGCCAGGCGGATGGCCTGGATCAGGTCGGAATGCCGCACCGGCTTGATCAGGCAGGCGGCCACGCCGAGCGATTCCAGGGTCGCGCGGTCCTCGATCAGGCCGGCGGAGGTCAGCAGCAGGACGGGGATCGCGCGGAACTCCGGCTCGGCGCGGAGGGCGCGGACGAGGTCCAGGCCCCCCCATGTCGGGCATCATGCCGTCGATCAGGAGCAGCGACGGCAGCCGCCCCGGCCCGGCGAGCCGGAGGGTCTCGATCGCCGCAGGGCCGCTGGCCACGCCCTCGACGGTCGCCCCCCAGTTGGTCATCAGCTCCTCGAGGATCAGCCGGTTGGTCGCGTGGTCGTCGACCACCAGGACGTAGAGCCCGTCGAGCCGCAGCTTCGCGCCCGAGGTCGTCGCCCACGCCGTGCTCGACGCGCTCCAGGACGACGTCGGGGCCTTGCTGCCCTTCGACGGCACCACACCAAGCTGGACCTGGAACCAGAACCGGCTGCCGGAGCCCGGCGTGCTCACCACCCCGATCCGCCCGCCCATCAGCTCGACCAGCCGCTTCGAGATCGCCAGCCCGAGGCCGGTGCCCCCGTAGCGCCGGGTGGTCGAGCCGTCGACCTGCTCGAACGACTCGAAGATCGCGCCCAGGCGTCCGGCCGGGATGCCGATGCCGCTGTCCTCGACCTCGACCGAGAGGGTCAGGCGGTCGTCGCCGGCGGGGTTGCCGGCGATCCGGACGACGACCTCCCCGTGCTCGGTGAACTTGATCGCGTTGCCGACGAGGTTGACCAGGATCTGACGCAGGCGGCCGAGGTCGCCGAGGAGGTGGTCGGGCACCTTCGGGTCGATCCGGCAGGCGAGTTCCAGCCCCTTGGCGTGGGCCCGCACGGCCAGGGCCTGGAGCATGTCGCCGCAGGCGTCGCGGAGTTCGAACGGGGCCGGGTCGATCTGGAGCTTGCCCGCCTCGATCTTGGAGAAGTCGAGGATGTCGTCGATCACGGTCATCAGCGACTCGGCCGAGCTCTTGACCAGGTGCAGGTACTCGGCCTGGCGGGGCTGGAGGTCGGTCCCGAGCGCGAGCTCGGTCATGCCCAGGATGCCGTTCATGGGCGTGCGGATCTCGTGGCTCATGTTGGCCAGGAACTCGCTCTTGGCCTTGCTCGCGGCCTCGGCCGAGGCCTTGGCCTCGCGGAGTTCGGCCTGGGTGCGGAGCCGGATCATCCCCAGCGCCAGGTTGTCGGCCACGACGTCGAGGGTGCGGAGGGAGGCGGTCGAGAGCGGCTTCGGCGAGATCAGGCCGAGCGCGCCGAGGACGTCGCCGTTGAGCAGCAGCGGGTGGGCGTAGACCTCGACCGGCTCGGCCCGGACCGGCAGGTTGCTGGGCCGCGCGGCGGCGGCGAGCGAGGGGGAGAAGGTCGGGCCGGAGTCCGCCAGCCGGGTCCCCTGGAAGGGGTCGAGCCGGCTCGACCTGGCGTGCCAGGGGGCCCGGCTCCGGAGGACGTCCCCCAGCGGCCCGTCGTCGGACCCGAGGATCTCGGGGCAGGCGAGCAGGTCGGCCCGCGCGGCGGCGACCGACGACGCGGTCAGCACCAGCTCCCCCCCGGCCGGGTCGCGCACCCAGACCCGCGCCGCCTCGGACCCGAGGTGCCGCACCAGGGCGTCGGTCGTCTCCTGGAAGATCGACCGCGACTCGTCGCCCCGGGTCAGGGCCAGGGCGACGTCGGCCGTGAGCGCGGCGAGCCTGGCCCGCTCGGCCAGCTCCTGCGCGGCGGCCCCGGGCGTTGGTGAGGTCGCGGACGAACGCCGTCACGCCCCCCGGCCGACCGGCTCGATCACCCGGAGGGCCAGCTCGACGACGAACCGCGAGCCGTCGCCGCGCACGGCCTTCGACTCGACGGGCCGGCCGAATTCCTGCCAGCGCGAGGCATCCCAGCCCCCGTGGCCGCCGAGCAGGGTGCCCAGCTCGGGGAGGTTGTCGAGCCGGGCGAGCGGCCGGCCGAGGACCTCCGCGCGGGGCCGGCCGAACATCCGCTCGGCCGAGGGGTTGAACTCGACGATCCGCCCGTCGGCGTCGGCCATGATGACCGCGTCCAGGGCCAGCTCGATGATGCTCGCCTTCCTCGCCTCGCTGCTGGTCAGCTCCGCCGTGCGGGCCTCGACCTGCCGCTCGATCTGCTCGTGCAGGACCTCCAGGCGCGCCTGGCGCTCGGACTTCAGCCGCATCTCGCGCGTGCTCTGGCGGCACGACCAGATCAGGAAGACGTTCTCGAAGGCGAGCCAGCCGGTGTGCTCCAGCCAGCGCCAGGGCTCGGCGAACGGCACGCCGTAGACCGACTCCGGCCAGAGCTCGCCGCGGATCCCGTGGTCCGCCGCCACGATCAGGCTGGCGATCACCAGGACGCTCGGGTCGCGGTAGAACGCCAGGAACGCCAGCGAGCCGAACAGGATGAAGTGGGTCTCGATCCGGCCCCCGGTGAGGTGGATCAGGAGCGACCCGCAGAGCATCTGCGCCACCGCCACGGTCTGCCGGGTCACCAGCGACGCCGGGCTGAGCTGCGCCAGGGCGAGCGGAAGGCTGATGATCAGGGCCCCCAGCATCACCGCCCACCAGACGTGCGGGTGCAGCGTCCCGACCATCCCCTCCCACGCCACCGGGGAGACCCAGACCGTCGTGAAGATGATCGCAACCCACTCGAAGAACAGGAGCTTGGCGAACAGCCCGTCGGTCGCCTCGTGCAGCCTCCGGCGGTCCTGCTCGAACAGGACCGCCGCGGCGTTCGGCCACGCAGGCGTTCAGGACGGGATCGATCTCGTCTGGGTTCACGTCCATCAGTTCGGCCCGGGCGGCTCCTGGGTCCTGGGGAGGATGGGGCAGCCGTAGACGAGCGAGCGGCAGGAGGGGGGCGTGCCGCGGACGCTCGCGGGGTCACGCCGGAGGATCCCCATCAACTTGCGGGACGAGGCGCACTCCCCTTCGATCCCGCGGCCCCGGGTGACGCCCCCCCGGAAGACGATCTGGCCCGACGGGTTGAACACCAGGACATCGCCCGAGGTCGCCGAGCCGAATCGCGCGGCCTCCTCGCCCTCCGGGTCCACCACGACCCGGCACGCCGGGATCCGCGCGGTCCATTCCTGGAGCGAGGCCAGGGCCCGGGACCAGCCGGCGTCCCCCCTCCTCGCGGCGAGCCCCGGCACGAACGCCACGATCTGCACCCGGACAGGCACCGCGGGCGGCGCGTCGCCCTCCGCCTCCCCCGACGCCGGCCGGCCCGACAGCCCCACCACCCTCGCGAGTTCCTGCAGGCTGGCCTTCAGGCAAGGGCACCTCGGGTGCGCGAACAGCAGCAGGGTGTAGCCCCGGGGCTCGCGGCTGAGGCCGGTCGTCGACGGCCAGTGGCCGCCATCCCGCCCCCCCGCCCCGGCTCCGCCTGATGGGCATGGATCGCCAGGAGGCCCCAGGTGCAGGCCGCGCCCCAGGCCAGGACCGAGAACACCACGATTGTCCGCCGACGCCCCACTCTCACGGCGCGACCTCCGTTCATCGCACGCTGCCGCCCAGCCTAGACACTCCCTCGCACCATTCTCCAGTACGCCTTCGCCCATCGAGACCACTGCCTATTGACATTCTAGGTCGCACGCGAGCATCCGGTTCAGAGAGTTCCGGCACTCGACCCGGATTATGTTGCCGCCCGGCACCATCCCCACGTGGCGCGGGCGGCACACCAACCCCTCAGAACTGGTCCGACGACACCACCTCGCCCCCCGACCTGGTCGACAGGAAGCTGAAGATCCGAGGGTTCACCGACTCCTTCACGAACCGCACCGAGCCGTCGCAGAACAGGAAATTGCACCCGCCGGGATGCAGGCTCCAGTAATCGTCCGCCCCCGCCCCCCTGTTATTCGGCACGTCGATCCAGCGTTCGTCCGGCGACGGCCCGGTGTGCGACAGCACCAGGACGTTCGCCGTCTCGCAGTCCTGGACCTTCCACCCCGGCGACGTGCACGCACGCGCGGTCGGGACCACGCCGACCCAGGTCGCGTCCGCCACGTTCCGCGACCGCTCCCCGGCGGCGAGGGTCGTGCCCGTGCCGTCTCGGATCTCGCGGACGCCGACGCGGCTGTTGCGGTAGAACACCCCGTTGTTGCTCGCGGGGAACTCCTCGACCTCCCACTGTCCCGCCGACGCCACATATTGACCCGGCGAGAGGTCGCCCACCAGCAGCGTCCCCGAGGCGTCCGACAGTTTGAGAGGCCCCTCCCGCCCGCTCGAACTCGGGCAGAGGAACATCGAGAGCGAGACCGTCCGGGCCGTGATCGACGCCGGCGCGGTGATCTGCTGGCTGAAGTTCACCGCGTTGTAGAGCGCCGGCTGCTCCAGGTGGTTGAGCAGCATCGTCCCCCACGCCCACCCCGGCCCGGTCTCGGGGCTGTCCTCGACGGGGGCCCTCGTCAGGCTGATGTAGCCCGGCGGGAAGGTGTCGTGGGTGGTGTGGTAGTTGTGCATCGCCAGCCCGAACTGCTTGAGATTGCCTGCGCACTGCATCCGCCTCGCCGCCTCGCGCGCGGCCTGGACGGCCGGCAGCAGCAGGGCGATCAAGAGCGCGATGATGGCGATCACGACCAGGAGTTCGATGAGCGTGAATCCGCGAAATGGGTAGCGAACGGAACTCTGCCGATCACTCACGGGGAACCTCCGGCTTCTTCCTTCGGATCGAGATGCGACGACACCGCCGAATCCGAGCCGATTCAGAACCGGAGCACCTGGAGCCACGCGTGCCGGCGCGCAGGGGAATCCTCGGGCCACCAGGCCCGCTCCCTCAGGCAGTCGACCTCGAACGGATCCGGGATCGCGTCCGCCGGCGGCGGCAGGATCATCAGGAGGCAATCGACGCCCGCCTGACCGTCCGGCGCGTCCGCCGCCTGCAACCCGACCTCGGCCTCATCCCCGACGCCGCCGTCGACCTCGCCGATCTCGCCCGATGCCGTCACCTCGCCCGCCAGACGCTCCAGGTCCGCCGCCGCCTCCGCCATGCGGAGGGGCGTCCCGACCAGGGCCGCGAGCAAGCAGACGCAGACGAGCATCGACGATCGTCGCATGGATTTCCTTCCTCGGAGTGCGCCGATTCTCCCACTCCCCCGCCCGCCGCGTCAACCCGCCAACATGAGCCCGAGCCGGATCGCCTACCAGCCTCGCGGATAGTTCCGGATCACCGCGTATACCGTGTTGACGACGGCCACGGCGGCGGCGATGCACCACACGGTCTCCCAGATCCGGGCCCTCCGACGCTCGGGCTTGATGACGTTCTGCAGCGCCCGAACGAGCAGCGAGCCCACAAACAGGGCGAGCAACAGCCCCATGAGGGATCGCGTGACCACAGGAAACGGGACCGGGCCGAGGCTCCACACTTGCCAGAGTTGCGGCGTCAGGAGGGCGAAGCTCAGCCCCCAGGCGATGATGTTCACGATCAGCCAGAGCCGATGGATTCGTCGATCCGGAGCCTCATCCATGTTCCATCTCCACACAATCGACGCCGAACTGACCACGCGTCGCACTCATCGGGACGGGCCAGAAGTCGTCACCTCGGCAGGCCGCGCGATCTCGGCAGCCAGCCGGTGATGCCGATGTCGTCGGGGCCCTTTGTCTTGTAGTAAGTGCGTTCGTAGGCGCCGCCGTTGTCCCTCAGGTCCGGGCCGACGGTGTGCACGATGAGGCGGTCGCTGTCGATCCTGTAGCCCAGCGGTCCGCCGTTGTAGGGATCGCGGGGGATGGCCTGGAGGTACTTCGGCGACAGCTCGTCGATCGAGCCGGGCCACTTGCCGGTCGCGATCCGGTAACGCTCGGCGGCGAGGAAGACCTCGGTGGTCGCCAGGAACGCCTGGTTGCGGAGGATCGAGTCGATGAGCGAAGCCATCGCGGGCCACATCTTCGACGGCATCAAGGCCAGGGTACTCCAGACCGGGTGCCTCGCGGTCTCGACGAGCTTGCGCTCGAACGCATTCCATCGCGGCACGTATTCGTTCATCGGGCCGTGGGCGATCTCGACGTTCTCGTTGCCCCATTCCAGGGCCACGGCGTACTGGTAATGGAACCAGAGCTGGCCGAACCCCGACAGCGCGCGGACCGGCCCGTCCGACTCCCCTCCGGAAAATTGATTGAGAGTCAGTTCGCCGTCCCTCAGCCTACGGATCAGTTCGACGGTGGATCCCCGCTCGCCTCGCATCGCCTGGAGGAGATGTGGGTACGCCCGCTCCTCCGCGACTTCGGCCTGGAGCGTCTGGAGCATGCGGTCGCTCGCCTCCCCCTGCGCCATCGCGCGTTCGATCGTCTGCCTGGCCACGGTGAGGATCGCCATGCGGACCAGCATCGAGATCGCGAACGGCTCATCGCCGATCGAACGGGCCGCGCCGAGGATCGCGCGGCAATCCTCCAGGGCGCCGTCGATGTCTCCGGCTTCGGCGCGGATGGCCGCGTCGAGCTGGAGCAGGCGCGGGGCCTGGCGCGCGTCCTGGCTCTGCGGCAGGAGGGTATCGATCAGCTTGAGGCCGAGTTCGAACGAGTGCTGGCCGGATTTCATCCCGGCGAGCGACCGCGACATCTCGATCGCATCCGCATGTTGCGCGAGTTCGCCGCGGAAGGCACGGGCTGTCTCCGGTGCGAGCCGTCGGTTCGCCTCGGTGTCCCACTCGCCCTTGTAGGCCCTGTCGAATTCGCCCGCCGGCCCCTTCGGATCCTCACCCTCGGGCAAGGAGGGCCAGTTCTCCGGCAACATCAGGACGACTTCGTCGGCCACGAGCGAGGAATTCAACTCGTCGGGCATCGGCTCCCGGGACTCGATGAAGTCCTCGATCCGCCAGAGCGCGGTATCCTCATACGCGGCGGCCTCGGCCCTCGCGATGCGGGCTTCGAGATATTTCCACGAGAGGAACCCGCAGGCGAGCCCGGCGGGGATCGACACCGCCGAGACGATCAGGCCGCCGGCGAGGATCCGGTAGAGCGCCGGCCGGCCCGATCGCACCACGCGCTTCCCGGCCCCCTCGGGCAGGATTTCCAGGCGTATCGCACTTGAACCCGCCGACTTCCGCGCCGTGGTCATTCGCACCCAGGCCCCCAGAATCGGCCGGGGCGTGACCAGACGGATCAGCCCGCTCACCAGTCCGAACAGGCCGCCAAGGGCGAGGCCATACGCCGCGATCGCGCCGAAGAGCGCCGGGCCGTAGTAATACCACGACGGGACCGAGAGCCCGTACCCGGCCCCGAAGCCAAGGGCGATCGCCGCCACGGCCGCCACGGTCAGGATCAGCGAGGGGATCACGAAGATCAAACAAAGCCAGTAGGCGAACAGCCCCGCCCCGCGCCTCCCCCGACGCCAGACCGACGCCAATCCCCGCTCTGTCAGGCGATCGGGCTCGGGAGCGCCGACCAGATCCTCGACGCGCCCTGCCCCCGTCGGCCCGGCCGTCTCGCTCATTCGCACACCCCACTCCGGATCGATCGAGCCGTTCGAATGCTTGCACGCCCATAAGGTACGTTCCTCCGATGATCCAATCCAGACCGAGCCGCATCGGGCTCCGCCGCATGACCGTTTTGCGACCGAGCCGCCCGGAGTGTCTCTCCAGGCGTTCTGACCTTCACACGGACGTCCGAACATGGTAACGAACGCCGACGCGTCGCGGTCGTTGACTCCCCCCGGGCCGGGCTTCGGCCTTCACGCGATTGGCGAGGATTCGCGGATGGAACTCGCGAGACAAACCGCCCGGGGCTGGTCGCTCCGGCGCTGGATGGTCGTCCTGGCGGTGATCGCGGTGGATCTGGCCCTGATGCGCCGGGTCCTCGGATCGGATTACCCCTTCGACCCGGCGGTCGTCCCGTTGATCGGCTACCTCCAGGCCTGCGCGCTGGGGGCGTACCGCTGCCGGGAGGGCATCCGCAAGAACTGGCTGTGCATGCTCCTGGGCGGGCTCGCGGTGCTGGCGCTCATCAGCGGCGTCCGGGGCCGGGCCCGCGAAGGGCTGACGCTCTCAGGGTACTCGATCAGTCGGGAAATTGACCGGAGGCTCGGCAACTGGGAGAGGGTACGCCGGGGCGCCCCCGGTGCGCGGGCGATCGTGAAGCTCGCGGCGATCGCCTATCGCGGACTGCCTCCGCTGGTCTGGGCAACCGCCGGCGGTTACGGGGCGATGTGGCTCCATCGTCGGTGGCAATCGAGTCCGCGACGGACGGCACTGCCGTAGGATCTGGAGCCCCCGGGCAACTCGCGACGGGAGAACGCAAAGGCCCCGCGCGACTCGAACAGAGGTCGCGCGGGGCCGGGTGGTGATTGATGCGGAGAAGGATCAGTACGCGTCCGCGCTGACGACCTCGTTGCCCATGCTGGTGCTCAGGGAGCGCCAGACATTGATGTTGATGGTGTTCTTCATGAATTTGACGGAGCCGTCGCAGAACAGCGTGTTCACGCCGCCGGGGTGGCGGCTGCGCGAGGCGGTGGTGGGGCCTTGCGAGCCGGTGGTCACGGTGCAAGGGGGGTTCGGGGTGCTGATGAGGGGGTACAGGGCCGCGCAGTAGCCCGAACTCTGGAGCACGTCGGGCAGCGGGCTATTGGGGGCGAGCCAGGTCTGGAAGGTCGAGGTGTCGCCCCACCAGGTGAACCCCCGGATGTCGCCGTTCTGGCCCTGCACCACCTCGCTGGCCATGAGCGTGTTGCTCGTGCCGTCGATGATGGTCGCCAGGTTGTAGGTGCGCTGGCGCGAGGGGTAGTTGGACGGGTCGGAGTCGGAGAACGGCGCGCCGAGCCAGGGGACGGGGTACGGGGTCGCATACGTGAGCGTGTTGTTGTAATTCGTCTGGAGGCCCTGGAAGAGGCCGGCGCTGCCGAAGTTCACGGCGTAGTTGTGGTTCGTGATGTTGCTGTAGAGGGCCACGGCGACCGCCGTGTCGGCCGGGCAGGTCAGGGCATTGATCCGGCTCCGGGTCACGGTGAGCTGCGCCACGCCCCCGTAGCGGAGGTTGCCGTCGGGGTTCTTGGTGCCGTCGGGCTGCAGGTAGCGGCCCATCATGTTGTAGGCGTTGTACATCGGGTGCTGCTCCAGGTAGGGCAGCAGGAACGTCTGCCAGGTGCCGCAGACCGACGACCGGTGGCCCGGCGGCAGGCTGCCGGCGACGTCGTGATAGTTGTGCATCGCAATCCCGACCTGTTTGAGATTGTTGATGCACTGGGCCCGCCTGGCGGCCTCGCGGGCGGCCTGCACGGCGGGGAGCAGGAGCGCGATCAGCACGGCGATGATGGCGATCACGACCAGCAGCTCGATCAGCGTGAAGCCGCGACTCCGTTGAGGAGACATGGGCGTTCCTCCTTCCATCGAGGGGTTCCCGGCGCGCCGGGACGTGGGGGAAAAGGCGATGACAGGGATCGATGCGAGGGCGAGGAGAGGTCGGGTACGACGGCGCGGCGACCCGGCACGCGGGCGCCCGATCGCGTCGGGATGCCGCGATCCTCAGGTGAGCGCGCGGCGGGTTGCGGCTACTTCGACTCGAGCTTGAAGTCGAAGGCGTTGGGACCGCCCTTGGTCACCTCGGCCTTGAGCTCGGTCTTGACGTTGTAGCGGGCCGGGATCGGCTCCTTGGACGGCGGCGGCGCGTCGCCCGGCAGGACGGCCTGCACCGCGGCATTGGGCGCGGCCTCGGCACTGGTGATCATCACCTGATATCGACCGGGGACGGGCCCCTGGTCGCGCGTGACGGTGTACGCGCCGTCCTTCACCGCAGCCCCCGCCGCCGTGGAGACGTTCGGGTCGGCCGGCTGGAACTGGATCATGCCGGCCTTGAGCGGCTCGCCCTTGAAGGAGACCGTCCCCGTGACCGTCTCCCTCGGCAGTTCGTCGGCCGCGCCGCCGCACCCCGGCGCCGCGCCCCCCACCGCGGCGGCCAGCACGGCCGCACGCAGCACCCCCAACACCCCCGATCGGCGGGACCAGGACATGGCCATGCCTCCCTCGGTGAACAGGTCGTTGGATCCGCCGCGACGATCGGCACCGATGTCGCGGACTGCCGTGGTATTCGAGCCGGCCCGCCGGCACGCGTCAAACAAAAAAAACCGCCACATTTTGCGTCGCCCGCCCGTGCGCGGCCGGAGGCCGCGTCTCACGCAATCCTGTGCATATCCACAACTCTCCCGCATCCCACCCCGTCGGGCGTCCCCCTCGCCCGGCACGCGGGCCGGCCCGCATCGGCTCCATAGCTTTTTTCTATTATTTCAATTCAATCAAATTTGATCATGTCATCCAACCAATCCTGTCCCGCGAGTTTGATCGACATCGCTCACACAATTGAGCACATCCGCATGGACAGATCGCCGGATCGTGGGGTAAGAGTGGATTTCGACGCGTATGTCGAATGGCCGTCCCGCCCCGTGGTACCCAGCTCGCCCTCGATCACGCCGCCCGCCCCGTCATCCCGCGGGGACGTCGGATGCGACGCCGCTCCCCCGTTCGATCCCGACCGCGCAGCATCGAGAGGAAAATCCTGTGGATACCGCGTCGACGGACGCGAGCGACCGAGCCCGCCGCGCGGCCGATGATCCGGTCGCCCGGAGGCTCCTGGTGGCCGTCCATCTGCTCTCGGACCCCGAGGGCCTGGTATGCCTCGCGGACGACGAGGAACTCGCCCTGGCGTCGGGCATCGTCGCCTGTGCGGTCCGGCGGATCCTCGGCCGCCTGGAGGCCGCCGGATGGGTCGCGACCCTGGACGTGCCACCTGGCCGCGACGGGGGCGGGCGTGGTGTCGTACTGATGGACCACGAGGCCGCCGACTGGTATGCGAGCGAGACCCGCAGAATCGCGGGGGCCCGCGGCGACTCCGCCGGCTCCGCCGCCCAGCAGGGACGGTCGGGGGGAACCGTCTGACGCGGACGCCCCCGTTCAGATCAGGAGCTTGCAACGGCAAGGCGCCTGGCTCGCGGGCAGCTCGATCGCGGCCCGCGGCTCGCCAGAATCCTCGGGCCAGAACCACTGCTTCAGGATCGCCCGGGCCAGGTCGAACCGGCTGACCTTGTCGTCGGCGAGCAGCAGCCGCACGATGGACGTCCCGTTCGACGACGGACCGATCCGGGCCAGCCCGTCGGGATCCCCCTTCGCCTGGAGGATCTCCATCTGGATCCGGCGGGCCAGCGCCTCGAAGCAGCGACGCTCGGCCTCGCTGCCCGCCCCGCGCACCAGGTCCTGCGCGGCCCTCAACACCAGCCTGGCCGCGAGCATCTCGTCGGACGATTCCGGTGGCTCTTCCATCATGAGGATCGTGACTCGGAGGAGGACGGGACGCAACCCGAAGCCGCGCAACGTCGCGGTCGGCCGTCTCAATTTTGTCAAGTTAATGATCTTAGACACCCAAAGAAAAGACGTCCACAGCAACACTTGACATGAAAAAATAGCAAAGTAAACCATCGCTCTTGCCCATCGAACTCGCTCCGGAATCTCGCATCGCGATGGAGACATGGACGCATCAGGGAGGGCCCGACGCGAACCGGATCCGGGCGGGCCCGCCCGGGCATCGTTCGGGTTGCCGCCCGGGGCACTTCCTGGTACGCCCATCCCGGGGCGGGAACTCTTCATCCGCCGACCCGCCCGGGGCCGCCGGGCCAGGAAGGGACCAGACCGATGGAACTCGCGGACGTGCTCGGGCGACTCGACGACCTGGCGGCGGGCAAGTCTCGCCTGATGATGGGCCCCCTGCGGGCCCTGGGCAAGGAGATCAAGGCCGACCACGACCTCGCGCTCGCCCTCTGGGGGACCGGGAGGACCGACGCGAGACTCCTGGCCACGATGATCATGGCGCCGAAGCGGCTCGCGCGCGGCGAGGCCGAGGGACTGCTCGCCTCCGTCGCGGAGGTCCAGGTCCTCGACGAGCTGACCTACAAGGTCCTCGCCGGGGCCCCGTTCGCCGACGACCTGTGCCAGACCTGGCTGGACGCCGGGCCCGAACTGACCCGACGTGCCGGATGGAACCTCCTGGTGTCGAAGGTCATGCGCAAGGGCCAGGACGCCGGGGAGTGCGGCGCGATCCTCGACACCATCGAGTCGCGCTGCAAGACCTCCCCGGTCCGCGAGGCGGAATCGATGATGCGCTGCCTGGTGGAGATCGGCGTGCGGTTCCCCGATCACCGCGCGCGGGCCCTCGATATCGGCAACCGCTGGGGCCTGCTCGACGACCGCCCGGTGCCCAAAGGGTGCACGCCGTTCCACGCCACGGCCTGGATCGAGGCGATCCTCAGGCGGAAGGGCGGCTGAGCCGGAAGTCGCCGGCGCGACGACGCTCAGGCGGTCCGCAACCTCTTGCGCCGGCAAGCGATCCAGCCGACGAGGGGCGTGGCGGCCATCGCGAAGGTCGAGGGCTCGGGCACCGGCGCGGCCCCGACCGCGACGTTCCCCTGCAGCGAGAATGCCAGGTTGCCCGGGCCTGACAGGACGGTGTTGTTGTTGAACGGCTGCCTGGTGATGTAATAACCATCGGCCCCCGTGCCCGAGGACCGCCAGCCCCAGTTCGGGGTGGTGTCGGTGACGAGGGCGAGGATCGAGATCCAGTACCGCGTCCCCGCCGCGGCCGAGAAGGACGTCGACAGGCCGGCGTTATAGGTGAAGTTCAGGTTGCCGGACGAATCGGTGCCGGCCGCCGTCTCGTTGGCGTTGCCGTTGATCGTCGCGTCCTGGAGGATCGCGCCGAAGGACCCGGCGTCGTCGGCGAAGAACGCGATGCTGAAGCCGTTGATCGCCTGGGTCTGGTTCTGTGGGCGACCGTTGAGGTATCCGCCCGCCCAGCTCACCCCGTCGATCGTCGCCGCCTCGGTCAGCGTAAACGAGCTGTAGGCGATCTGGACCGCGCCGTCATTCTCCGTCGCGTTCTCGGAGATGACGAGGAAGCCGTCCGGGAACGACCTCGGGTGGGTGAAGATCACCCCGGCGGAGACCGGGCTGGAGATCGCGGCGAGCGTCAGTGCCAGGAGGAGTCGCTTCATGGAGAAAATCCGAGTCCCCGGGGTGCGGGCCAGGCCTTGCGATCGACCACGACGTTGACTCCCGGGCACGACCCGGGTCGGTTGTCTCCCCACGCAAGCCGTCGCCCCCCCCTTGGATTGGAACCGACGTGCCCGGGTCGGGCAAGCGTGTTGATTTCGATGAACGCTCGATGCGGCCCAACCGTGCGGGCAGCCAAGGGCCGGGTCGTGATCTCCTCATCTGGCCAGGGGGATCCGATTTTCGGAGTCGTGCCTGTCAGGAACCCGGCGATCGGGCCTATTCCCCTGCGCCCACGTCGCGCCGGGCGTCGGGAGACGCCGTCGCGGGTCCGGTCCGATCCCCGGGAGGAATCGCCATGCGCCTTCGCCTGTCTTCGATGCCCCGATGCCTCGCCAGCCTGGCCCTACTCGCCCTGCCGGCCGCGACGCCCGCGCCGGCGGGCACGATCCCCTATACCGAGGCGTTGATCTCGACGTTCAACCCCAGCGAGACCAACACGTTCATCTCGATCCACAGCGCCCCCGCGATCGCGTCGACGCAGTCGTATGCCCGGTCGGGCGACTGGGGGAGCGTCTCGGCGTTCGCCTCGGCCGATCTGTCCACGGGCCAGCTCAAGGTGCGGGCCGCGAACGCCCCGGAAGCCGGCATCTCGCCCTACATGCAGGCCAACGCCTGGTTCGGCGACGGCTTCCGCACGACAGACGCCGGCGGATCGCCCTTCCAGTGGCTGCCGAACACCGGCGCCCGGTTCACGATGGATCTAACGGGCAGCTCGGTCACCTCGTCGCCGCTGCAACTGGCGGAGCTGGGCTTCGGGCAGGTCGGGGCGTTCGTGCTGCTGTCGCTCTACCAGCCGGGGACGCTCCAGCCCGGCGGCAAGCTGGTCGGCGGCGCGAACAACATCGGCTACTACCTCTACCTGCTCGGCAACCCCAACCAGAACCTGACCTACACCGACCCCCAGGGCGTGGGCCACTCGCTGCTGCCCACGGCGTACTACGGCGACCTGACCAAGGACATCCACATCGCCCAGGATTTCCAGCCCGGGGGCGACTTCGACTGGGTCATCCTGGTGGGCGCGTCCGGCCAGCTCACGGGGCCGCAGTTCTACGACATGGACCTCTCGCACACCCTCACCGTCGGCTACAGCGGCCCGGCGGGGGCGACCTCGCAATCCGTCTCCGGCCTCTTCCCCGGCACCCAGGCCGTCCCCGAGCCGGCGTCGATTCAGATGCTGACCCTGGGCCTCGCCTCGGCCGCCGGCCTCGCCCTCCGACGCCGCCGGACGACGAGACTCGCCTGAACCCGATCGGGACGTGTCTCCCCCTGGATGTGGCGTCCGCGAAACAATCGCGGGGAAAAATCGACGACGACGGATCCGAATCCCCGGTACGCCCGGGTGCGGCCGGTGTTCCAGGGTTAGGCGGCCGTACGGAGGCGACCGCGGAGCCGAGGGGATCCAACCGCCGGGGGGCGGGGAGATCCCCGGGCCGAACCTGAGGGAGGCGGACATGACGCGCCGGTTTTTCGCGTTGGCGGTTCTGGGTGGCGTCCTGGTGATGGGGCTGCCGGGCTCGGCGATGGCCCAGCGTGGCCGCCGGAACACCGCGCCCATCACGCCGTTCGGCCCGATGTACGACCTCAACACCATGAAGCAGGCCGGCGGCAACCCGATGGCCTACGAGCAGTTGATGGAGCAGAAGATGATGCTCCAGCAACAGCAAATGATGATGCGGCAGCAACAAGCGATGATGCAGCAGGCCCAGCGAGCCCAGGCGCAGGCCAAGAAGAAGACCGCCGACGGCACCACCCCCGGCGTCAACACCCCCAACGCCCCCGGCTTCAACGTCCCCGGCAACTCCGCCAACGTCTTCCTCGGCCCCATGCCCCGACGCAAGACCCGCAAACGCCCGGCCCCGACGTTCAAATCGTCCACCGCCAAGGCGACAACCGCCCCTGCCACCACCGACACCCCAACCACCCCCGCCGCCGACCCCGCCAAGCCCGCCGCAGCCAGGCCCAAGCTATCCGAGACGCGCGGCGTTTCCCCCAAGTCCTGACCCACGGCCATTCCGGCGCCCTGCCCCTCTGGTAAAGTCGACCCAGGCCCGGCCGGATGGACCGCCGCGCCCGGCCACGAGGGCGTCCCGCCCATGCATCCCCCCTGCCCCATCTGCGACGTCGCCACGGACGCCCTCGGCCTCTGCACCCCGTGCGAGAACCTCCTGCGCTGGTTCCGCGGCCACTTCGCCCACATCCCCGACCTGCCGCAGAAGATCACGCCCGAGACCCATTTCGTCCACGACCTGTCCGTCGACTCGCTGGACTGGATGAGCTGGCCATGGGAGGCGGAACAGACGTTCGGCGTCATCCTGCCCGATCACGAATGCGAACGCATCCAGACCGTCGGCCAATACCTCCGCCGGCTCCGACAGACCGGCGCCCGCTGGCCCGAGGATTCCGACATCCGCCTGATCCCGCGCCTTCACTGGTGGAGCCCGTACAACTACCAGGTCGTCCCGCGTCAGGCCGAGAGCGATCCCGCGTGAGAGCCGCTCCGGAACCGTCCTTGCGACCTGGCTCGTCGGTTGGGCGGGATTGATGGCCGTGACCGCCGTGATCGTCTTCCGCCACTTCCACGCGGAGGCCCTGGCGGCCTGGCGCGATGGGTACCCCTTCGGCGGTCCTTGAGGGCGAAGGAAGTCCGCCTGGATCGCGGTCCTTCCGTTCGAGTCTTCGCACCCTGGAAGGGTGCGTACTACGGTCACACGCCCCATCGAGAACGCCCCGTCACACCGAGGTTTTCTGCTTCTTCCGGCCGGGAGGCTTGCGGGGCGCCGCTTCCGCGGCGTCGGCGGCATCAGGTCCGGGTTGCCCACCGCCGCAATTCTCGCAGGAGGAATCGGGGGCCGGCGGATCCGCCGGGGGGATCGGCGAGAGGCCCCGGAGGACGCGCCCCATCGACTCCGAAAACAAGGGGTCGCCGGCCAGCCGTTGCCCGATGTGGCGCCCGAGGAGTCGGTACGTCTGCATCTGCGGGGTCGAGAAGAACTGATCGGTCGGAGGGTCGTTCGGGAAGCTCGAACCGGAGGGCTGCCGCAGCAAGCCGTCCCCCTCGTCGCCCGTGAGCGTCGGGCGGAGATAGGCGAGCAGGCCCTCGGTCTCGTCGGGATAGCGGACGCGTGCGAAGAGGTAGTGCTCCTCGACGAGCGAGACGGACGATCGTTGAGGGCCGGCCGGTTCCCCGGCCGGCTTGCTCTCGGCGGCGGCGACGGCGGCGGGAGGATCGGCGGCGCCGTTCTTCTCGGCGGCCTTCTGGCCGGGCTCGCCGGCCGGAAGGGCCCCCGCAGCAGGGGTTGCCTCGGCGGCCGGCTTCGCGGCGGGCCTGGTGTCCTTGCGATCGAAGAGGATGTCGAGGCCGACCGGGCCCTCGCGCCGGCAATCCGATCGGTTCTCGCAGGCGTGAAACTCCGATGACACGTGGAAGGGCCCGATCTCGATCCCCTCGATGCGGGCCTGGCGGATCACGTCGAGGAGGGCCTGGAGGCCGCTCTCCGAGCAATCCTCATCGCCCTGGGTGCAGTCGGACGCGACGATCAGGCTGCAACGCCGGTCGAGGAGGGCCTTGAGCCCGAGGTTCTCGACGTGCGCCCCGTCGGTGAGCAGGTAGCGGCTGTCCCCCTCGCGATCGATCCCGATCGAGTGGAACAGGTGGAACAGCACGCGGGTCAGGGGTTGCTTCTTCTCTTGCTGATACTTGTCGGGATCCTGCACCCACCAGCCCGTGCGGATATTCAGCAGATGGAGGACGGTCGCGAGCGCCGGGTTGGAGACCTGGCCGGGCGAGAGGAACGCGCCCGACACGGCGACGATCTGCCCCAGGTCGAGCCGGTTCCGCCGGATGAACCTGTTGTGAGGCCGCCCCTTCCTCAGCCCATTGATCCAGAAGCCGGTCTCGGGCGAGCCGACCGCGACGGGCGAGAACGTGAACAGGTCGCGGACCATGTCAGGATCCATGCCCGTAGCGCGATGCCCCTGGACGGTCGCATTCAGGAGGAACAGCGGGGCCCGCCTGGCTGTGGAATCTGCCGGCATCCCCTGATAGGTGTCCGTTAGGCTGTAGATCCAGCCGGTCCCGCTCCGCTCCGGCCCGGTGACGAGCCAGTGCTTGCAGAGGTGCTCGCAGTAGAATTGCTGGAGCGAATACATGTTGACGTCAATGCCGCAGAGGATGAGCCAGATCGCGCCGGAGATGAGCATGATCTGGAACCTCACCCACTGGTCCTCCTCCCAGACGATCGACGCATACACGTTCATCCCGTCCCTCGGGCGCATGAGGTCCCCGAGGTAGATGCGGAGCCCCTCCCGGTTGTTGCTCCGGATCGCGGTCGGCTCCGCGCCACCGGGGGCCTTCGCGGGATTCGTCACGGGCGAGCCCGACGAATCCACCCTCGCTCCGGGCATCGAGGCCAGGTAGCGGGCCTTCTCGATGGAGTTGCCGAGTCGAGCCTCATCGTCGGCGCCCAGCTTGCCGGTCTTCTTCTCCCCGCTCCGCGCGCTCTCGAAGGTCAGATACAATCCCGGATCGGAGAGGATGTCGCTGATCATCCCCGCGACGACCAACTCCTGAAGATTCCGGATCTCGGTCTTCACCCGGAAGATGGTGCCGACGTTCGGCCGGTTCCAGGTCGGAGACGCCTGACTCGGCCCGGCCAGGTATCCATCGCCCCGGTAAGGCAAGAAGCGGGTGATCCACGTGTGAGATTCCAGATTCCTCAGTTGCTCGCGGAGCCCGGCCTCCTGCTCGAGCGAGAGGGGTCCCAACCCGGGTCGACTTCCCATCAGACGGACGGCGAGGTCGTTCCAGCGGCCGCCCCGATTCTGCGAATCCCGGTAGATCTTCTGCCAGGCGGCATCCCAGTCCTTGAAATCCGACAGGTGGAGGGCCTTCGACGGATCCCCCTCGCGACGGATCATGTACCCGGAGACGTTCTCACGCGCCACGCTGCCGTAGAGGACGAACAGGAGGAGCAGCAGGAACCCATAACTGCACACGAACACGATCACCCGATAGATCGGGTCGAACCTGGGGCTGGCGAGCCTGCCGGTCACCCGCTTGGCGCTCTTGATCAGGTCGCGCCAGCGGAGGAAGCCGATCGTCGTCACGCCCAAGCCGAGGATCGCCAGGTTGTACAGCAGGTGACCGATCCTGGTCACGTCGACCGACTTCTGCTCCGCCCGCTGCACCAGCTCGGCGACCTCGCCCACCGACCCCGCCTCGACCGGCGGCACTGTGAATCCGATGTCGCCGGTCGTCACCAGGCCCGCCATGCAGAACAGCACCGACAGCAACGGCATCAAGTATATATAGCGGTGGTTCTCGAGGCGGATCCCGAAGAGGCTGCTGGTCCGCCCGAGCAGCTTGCGACGCCACACGAGCATGCCAAGCGCCATGACGAACGGCAGCGAGAGGAACCAGAGGTGGAACCACGCGGCATTCAGTCGCGTGCGGACCGGGCCCTCGCCGGGGAACACGCTGGAGATCAGGTAGACCGAGGAATAGATCAGCAGGAGCGAGAGGCAGAACGCGCTCCAGGCGACGAACGCCTTGGCGTGGCGCCGCAGGCCATAGGCGACCAGCACGATCCCCAGCGTGATCCAGAACGGCAGGAACCCGCGCGACACGTCCGACCGGAACCCCAGCACCTCGCAGAACCGCATCACCTCGGGCGCGTCGGCCAGCCGGAAGACCCAGGCCACGACCGCCAGCAAGGCCACCAGCAGCGAGATCGTCTTGGCGATCTGCACCACGCAGCCGAGGAACCAGATCCCCAGGACCCAGAACCACCTCGGCAGCCGGTTGGTCTCGACCACCAGCCCGCCGATCCTCGGCAGCCCCTTCTTCGCGGCCTGGTCCGCGCTGGCATCCCAGCACGTGCTCGCCAGATGCCCCGCCGCGTAACTCCCCCCCGAGACCGCCGACACGTAGTCGAACCCTTCCAGGTAGCGAGGGCGTTTGTCGCCCCCCGCGGGGTCGGGCTCGACGGCCACCTTCTCCTGATCCAGGACCTCCAGCAGTCCCAGGTGGAAGCACGCCGCCCGCAGGCCGCCGCCCGACAGGCTCACCCCGGTCCAAGGCCGCGACGACGGCCCGAACCGCGACGAGAACCGGGGCCATTGGGCCCTCCATCGCCGGTCGACCTCCTCGCGTTCCTTATCTCTCACTTGAAGGAAATCGTGCGTTTGCCGGGTCTCTACGGTCAATGATCCATCAGGACGCAGACCCGACACGGCGGGAAGGCTCTGATCGCTGGTAGTATCATTCATCGCCATCGACCCAGAATTCCGCCAAGTTTGCAGCACGAACTGCACATAAACTTACACACGAAGCACTTCCGATTTTGCACAGATGGGATGCAACGACACAATCAAAATGCTTTTGAAAACAAACTTCATTCCCAAACCTGACTTCAAAACCTCTGGCCAGTTGGGCTTCTCCATCGAGAAACCCATCGGAGGGAGCATGGGGCTGGTCTGGCGGCAACGCCGGCCGCGTTCGAGCGATCCGACCCCGGCGAGGTCGTGGCGCATCGGTCGATGTCGGCCTCGATCGACCGCGGAGCTTGCGGTCGCGGTGCAGCTCCGCCAGCACCTTGAGGTACGGCCGGAACGGCTCCAGGGCATCGGTCGCGCTCGCGGACATCGCCGGGCACCTCGTTCGGGGTTCGGTCTACCGATGATAGACGACATCCACGGCGACTCGAACCACCAATCGCACCGGATTGCGAACCCGGGGCGGCTTCGGTCGCGCCGTGGGAATGAGGCCCCCGACAGGATGTCGAGGTGGGTGGCCTGTTTCTCCCGCCCGGGGTGGGTGCAAGTGGTGAGGTGGCCGGGAAATCAAACAATCGCAGATGGTCAGGGAGCGGGATTCTACATGCGAGATGCGAAAACACGCTTGACTTCGGGGAATCCAAGGAAATGATCCCAGTTGGCATTCTGGGACATATGGGGGATTTGAATATTCTGGGTGTTTTTGTACAGTATCGGAGTGTTGATGTTTAAGTCATTCGTCCAGAATGATTTACGACGAATTGGGTTCGTTCCGGCATTCTGGGTTTGGGCGGGGTTGGGGAGATGGGGGAGGGTTGGGGGCGAGCTGGGGTGGGGGGGATGTTGGGGGTTAAGCCCGAGCGGGATTGGGGTTTATGGCGGATTGGGTTCGTTCCGTCCTTTCGAAATCGAGGCGGGGAGGGGGTGCTTGAGGGGTGGGCCGGGCTCAGGGGGGCCTGGGGGCCTGGAAACCCACGGTCACACCTGGAGGGCGGTCGATGCCCCACCCGACTCACGGTTTGACGGGGGGGTGGGGATGGTTTCTACTGAGGGGATGGCCGTCGGGGGGTGAGGACTCCGCGACGGCTCCCGCCCAGGGATCTCGCCTTGCCCCGCTGGTTGGGGCGCGCACCAGGAGAGTGGAACGAACGATGCGATTCGATCTCAAGACTATGTCACGGGTTGCGATGACGGCTCTGGCCGCCGTCGGGTTGGGCGGGGTGGCCCGCGCCGAGTTGCCGAAGATGAAGACGGAGGTCGCGTTCCCGAACCTGTCGTTCGTCCGGCCGGTGTCGCTGGCCGAGCCGGGGGACGGGTCCAACCTGCTGTTCGTGGTCGAGCAGCCGGGGGTGATCCAGTCGTTCCCGAACGACAAGGGGACCTCGGACAAGACGGTGTTCCTCGACATCCGGAAGCAGGTCAATTCGAAGGGCAATGAGGAAGGGCTCCTCGGCCTGGCGTTCCACCCCAAGTACAAGGAGAACGGAGAGTTCTTCGTGTACTACTCCGCCATCGGCAACGGCCCCCGGCGGTCGATCGTGTCGCGGTTCAAGGTCTCCAAGGACGACCCGCGCAAGGCGGACCCGGCCAGCGAGGAGCAGGTGTGGGTGTCCGACAAGGACCCGTTCGAGAACCACAACGGCGGCTGCGTGCTGTTCGGGCCCGACGGCTTCCTCTACATCTCGCTCGGCGACGGCGGCGCGGCCGATGACCCGCTGGTGACCGGCCAGAAGGGGGACGACTGGTTCGGCTCGATCCTGCGAATCGACGTGGACCACCCCTCGGGCGGCAAGAAGTACGGGATCCCCTCCGACAACCCCGCCGCCCGCGACCCCAGGACCTTCAAGGGCTGGGCGCCCGAGGTCTACTGTATCGGGCTGCGGAACGTGTGGAAGTTCAGCTTCGACCGCAAGGACGGCACCCTCTGGGCCGGCGACGTCGGGCAGAACAAGTGGGAGATGGTGCACATCATCGAGAACGGCGGCAACTACGGCTGGAGCGTCAATGAGGCGTTCCACACGTTCAAGCCGCGTCAGAAGGTCAACGCCGCGAGCAAGCCGAAGAAACCGATCGTCGAGTACCCGCACGGCCCCGGCCTGGATCCCAAGCGGAAGGACTTCGGCGTGAGCATCACCGGCGGCTACGTCTACCGGGGCAAGTCCCGGCCGGAACTCGCCGGCCTCTACGTCTACGGCGACTACCAGACCGGCCGCATCTGGGCCGCGCGGATGGCCGGCGGCAAGCTCGCCGAGTCGGGCGAGATCGTCGACCTCAACGGCGTGAAGCCGCTGAACATCGCCTCGTTCGGCGAGGACGCCCAGGGCGAGCTCTACATCTGCGCCTTCGACGGCAAGATCCACAGGCTCGCGCCGGCCAAGTAATCACGACTGCATTTGAGCAAATTTAGATCCAACACGGGTCCGAAGCGCTGGGCGTGGGTCTCCAGACCCCGCCCTGGCGTTGATCGGAGGGTGCCAGCGAATCGGGTCTCCAGACCCGTGGGCAAGGGCCGCCGAGCAAAGGGTCTGGAGACCCGGTTTGGCGGTACGCCGCGGCGGATGTGGGGGCGGGGTCGGGAGACCCTCCCCCAGCGCTTCCCGCTCGATCGGCGCCCCTGGCTTCGGCCGATGCCGACTCCTCCGATCGGCTTCGAAACAAAACGGATCGGGATGCGAGGACTCGCTCGCATCCCGATCCGTTTGCGCTTCCGGAGCGGGAGATTTCAGGCGGTGGCGAGGACGCCGTACTTGTGGAGCTTCTTGTAGAGGGTGACGCGGCTGATGCCGAGGGTCTTGGCGGCGCGGAGGCGGTTGTTGTTATTCTGCTCCAGGGCGCGGAGGATCCGGTCGTACTCGGCGTTCTCCTTGCACTGGGTGAGGGTCTCGCTGGAGGCGTGGGGCCGGTGGGCCCGGGAGCCGAAGTCGAAGGCCCGGACCGGGGGCAGCATGTGGCCGTCGTGGGCGACGGCGGAGGGGACGAGCGGCCGGGAGGCGGGGACCTCGTCGCGGTCGCGGTCGAGTTCGCCGTCGAACAGCTCGTCGGCGTCGTCGTGGGCGGTGTAGCTCGGGGCGATCTGGAACGGCAAGGCGTTCGGCAGGCAGGTCGGGGCGAGCAGGTGCTCGTCGATCCGGACGGCGTCGGGGAGGTCCTCGGGGGTGAGCCGGGTGCCGCCCGACAGGGCGATGGCCCGCTCGATCACGTTGCGGAGTTCGCGGATATTGCCGGGCCAGTCGTGGGCCTCGAGCATCCGGAGGGCGTCGACCTCGATGCCGTCGATCGCCTGGCCGTTGCGGTCGGCGAACTCGCGGACGAACTTCGCGACCAGGCTGGGGATGGCCCCCCGGCGTTCGCGGAGCGGGGGCAGGTACAGCTCGACCACGTTGAGGCGGTAGAACAGGTCGGCCCGGAACCGCTGGGCGGAGACCTCGTCGGCGAGCGGCCGGTTGCTGGCGGCGATGATCCGGGCCCGGACCGGCAGCGATTTGTTCGAGCCCACCGGCTCGAAGACGCGATCCTCGACCACCCGCAGGAGCTTGGCCTGGGTGGAGAGCGGCAGGGTGTCGATCTCGTCGAGGAAGAGGGTCCCGGCCCCGACCTCGGCGAACTTGCCCACGCGGTCGCGGTCCGCCCCGGTGAACGCGCCCCGGACGTGCCCGAACATCTCGGACTCGATCAGGTTGGCCGACAGGGCCCCGCAGTTCACGACCATGAGCGGCTCGTTCTTGCGGGAGGACAGCTCGTGGATCAGGTGGGCCAGGCGGGTCTTGCCCGATCCGGTCTCGCCGGCGAGCAGCAGGGTGGTGTCGTGCGGGGCGACGCGGCGGACGTGGTCGAGCAGCCGGGGCGGCAGGCCGGAGGTCTCGGGTCCGGCGTTCGACGGGCAGCCGATCCCGGCGGCCGAGTTGCGGACCGGGGCGTGGCCGTTGGCGTGGGGATGGGCCTGGGGCGCGGCGATCGGGAGCAGGGTCGAGCGGCGGGCCTCGGCCTGGGCGCGGGCCGGGGCGGCGACGGCCACCGGGGCGGCAGCGGCCGGGGCGTGGGCGACGGCGGTCGCGGCGGCCTGGCGGGAGATCCCGCGGGCCGAGAGCGACCGGATCAGGTCCGAGAGGCGGCTCGGGTTCAACGGCCAGACGAGGTAGTCGGACGCGCCGGCCCGGAACAGGGCGAGGGCGTCCTCGGCGCGATATTGCTCGGCCAGGACGATGACCGGCGGGGTCTTCTCGAGCGCCCGGGCCCGTGCCAGGGCGGCGATCGGCAGGGTGGGGTCCCCGGATGCCTTGTGCCAGACGATCATCAGGACCACATCGTCCCAGGAGACGTCGTTCAGGCAGGACAGGTCCACCTCGCCGACGTCGTCGGAGTCGTCCAGCACGCCGGAATCCAGCAGGACCTCGGGGATGGCGGGTATGTCGCGGAGCTCCAGCTCCGGCAGGACCTCGACGACCTCAGCGATCGCGGCGCAGGGGGCTTCCGGGGCGCCGACGAGCAGCACTTGCGAGCGGTCCATGATGTGCCTTCAATCCGTCATTCGGTCGTTGAATTTCGCGGACCAAACCGACCCAACCCGAACGCAATCCGGGGCGTCTTTGCCCCCAGGATCGGGTTGTAGTGCGCTTCTGTCTGGCGACCGCGAAGTCTCGATCAGTCATCGATCGGAACGCGACATTGCGTTGCTAAGACGACTGTATCCTGACACGACGATGTCTCCGACGTCAAGCGCCTTCCCCGAGTAGGCCGCGATTTTTGGTGTCTTTCTTCAACATTCGGGGCTTACTCGTTCAGAAACCGCCACTTTTCGCCTTAAATAGCAACCAACTTGGCCTGATCGGGCGTTTTCTCGGCGTCGAGAAACGTCGCCGGCGAGAAACACCCGGAAGCGATCAGACGCGGCCGGGTGTCGCGGCGGGCTGCCGGTGTCAACCCGGGCCGTCGCGTCGCGGCATTCCGCCGAATCTCGCGAGCGAACCCTACTCCTCCCATTCTTCCTTTGCTATTCTCGATTCTCAACTTGCGCCGATCGCGGGGGCCGCCCGGGGCCAAACCGGGAGGGGCCGACGGGCATGGGCGCGAGGGTCTGGGTGCTGGACCGTGACCGGGGGTGAGGGATGCCGGACGGCGACATCAATTCCCCGCGCGGCCCAGGGTCGGGACCGCCGGCGGTGGGTTCGGATACGGGCTCAAGTGCCGCCATGAACATGAGCGCCAGCGTCGGAGTTCGGCCCGGGTCCGCCCGGTTCCCCGCCAATCCCGACCCCGCCAGGGTCATCGAGACCACCGTCTCGCCGTTCCACTGCCTCTATCAGGACGCCTTCGACTTCCACAACCAGAGCCGCCTGATGCTCAACAGGTCGACCAGCGGCGCCAGCCGGCTGGCGAGGGCGTCGCTCCTGCTCTACGTCGGGAGCGCCGAGGCGTTGGTCCACCAGGCGGCGGCCGAGCTCGCCCGCCCCGAGCTGGCGGCCGTGGTCGCCGATCCCGAACGCCCCCTGCCCCTGATCGACGCCTGCCGGCTCTTGCCCGCCATCCTCGGTGGCGCGCCGGCCAATCTCGAGGTGCCCCCCTGGCCGCAGCTCGCCGAGCTGTTCGCCCTGCGCGACGCCTGGGCCTATCCCGGCCGGCCCGAGGAACGCCGGGCGTATTATCAGGCCCCCCGGGTCGACTCCGACTTCGAGCCCCTGCAGCCGCACCAGGTCACCCCCGGGATCGCCGCCCAGGTGCCACTGGAGCGCCTGGTCTTCCCCCGGACGGGCCTGCCGCGCGACCCGTACGCACTCCGCCCCGCCCACCTGGACACCGTCCGGGCGATCCTCGACTCGGCGGTCGAGGCCCTCGACCGCCTCCTCCAGGGTGCACTCACCCGCGACAACCGCCACCGCAAGGAACCCGTCCGGCTCATCCCCACCTGACCTTGGAGTGCGGCCGTCCGGCTGCCGCTTTCCCCCGGCGCCGGGCGAGCCTCTCCCGATGCCGCCCTGACGGACGGCGCGAGGTACCGCGAAACCGAGTCTCCCGATCCGTCGTCGAGGCCCGGGTCGCCGGATCGGGAGATCCGGTTCGGTGGTCCGCTTCGATCTCCGGTCGGGCGGGATCGGGAGATCCGCGCCCAGCGCAGACGCAGCGAGCGAGGCGGGGCGTTTCGTCGGTGCGGAGCCGCCGGCGTCGCCAGGCGACGCCGACGGCACCACACCCTACCTGGGACTTTCGCTCCTGCCCCCCGCAAGAGGGGGTCAGCGGGGGCTCACAGTTGTTCGGCCGGGTTGACTCGCGGCGGTTTTCCCCGCACAATGAATGCTGCCCCACAGCCTTGATTTCCCCGCCGGTTCAGGACGTTGTCGACCTCGGACCCGAGGCGTTTGTTCATGGATCAGAATCAGAGCCCGTCGCGTTGCGCACGCTGGCAGCCGGCGTTCGAATCGTTGCTCCAGACGGTCCGGGACTCGGGCTCGCATGGGCACCTCGCCGACGTGCGGGAGGTCCTGCGGCCGGTGCTGGCGCCGAACCGCCCGCTGGTGATGCTCTGCCCGCACGCCGACGACGGGGCGATCACCGCCGCCTGCCTCATCCACGAGTACGCCGTCCGGCGCGGGCTGCCGGTGATCGAGGTGCTCGTCTTCGCCGGCGAGCGGAACGTCGCCGCCCCCTGGCTGAACAACCAGAAGAAGGTCTCGGTCCGCGAGGCCGAGTTCCGCCTGGAGTGCAGCGTCCTCGGGGCCGAGGCGGTCTGCTGGGACCTCGACGCCTACCGGAACTCCGGCTATCAGCCCTCGCCCGCCGACATCGACAAGATCGTCGACTGGTTCGCCGAGAAGACCCCCGGCGCCGTGATCGTGCCGCCGGCCACCGACGCCCACCTCGCCCACCGCATGACCCGGGCCCTGGCCGCCGTCGGGCTCGTCGGCGCCAAGCTGCACGAGACCCTGGTCCTCACCGGCTGGACCCCCTGGGGCCCCCTGCCCCGGCCCAACGCCTACTTCACCTACGACGGCGAGGCCGAGCGGACCAAGGAGTGGGCCATCCACTGCCACGCGTCCCAGGTCCTCCTGACCGACTACACCGAGTTCTGCTCCCACCTCGGCCGGGCCTACGCCGCCCTCACGCGCGAGTGGGCCGAGGGCCACAGCCTCAGCGGCCGTGCCCATCGCACGGATGAGCGATTCGTCGGCGTCGAGCTGTTCCAGCTCGAATCGGCCGAAGTCCCCACGAATGAGTGGCCGACCAACGACCCGATCCAGATGGCCCTGCAGCAGTTGAAGACGATGCCACGCTCGCAGGTCGCCTCCGTCGAGGCCGTCGCGGCGCACTAATATGGTGTGGTGCTTCGCGGACGAACGTCCGCGACCACCGCACCGACGATCGCCCCGGCCGACGGGGCCATCCTCCCCATCCACGCCCTCAAGGGTGCGGTGGACGCGAGTACGCGTCGCAGCGCACGCTACCAGGATTTGATCCCCGATGCCCAAGTCCCGCCCGCTGGAATCGCCCAAGGCCAAGCAAATCCGCACGATCCACGGGGCGTCGGTCGAGATCTTCGAGAACGCCCATCTCGCCTGCGACGCCGCCGCCGTGCGCATCGCCGGGCTGATCCAGAAGGGGCCGTCGGTCCTCGGCCTGGCCACGGGCGCGACCCCCGTGCCCGTGTATGACCGCCTCGCCGCCCTGCACCGCGATCACAACATCAGCTTCGCCCAGGTCCGGACCTACAACCTGGACGAGTACTACCCCATCAGCCCGCTCGACCCGCAAAGCTATCGGTTCTACATGCACAAGCACCTGTTCTCGCGGGTCGACCTGCCCGCCGGCCAGGCGCATGTGCTCGACGGATCCGTGCCCGAGGCCTTCGCCGACGAGACGGCCGCCGCCTTCGACCGCTGGATCGGCGCCGAGGGGGGGCTCGACCTCCAGCTCCTCGGCATCGGCCGCAACGGGCACATCGGCTTCAACGAGCCCATCGACATCCCCGTCGACCACGCCCTGGCCCTCCCCACCCGCCGGGTCCACCTCCACCCGACCACCATCTCCGACGCCATCAAGGACTTCGGCGACGAGCTGCTCGTCCCCCGCCAGGCCCTGACGGTCGGCACCAAGTCGATCCTCGGCGCCAAGTCGATCCTGATCCTGGCCTTCGGGCCGAACAAGGCGGACGCGGTGTTGAAGTCGCTCACCGGCCCGGTGACCCCGACGGTCCCCGGCTCGCTGCTCCAGACGGTCGCCAACAAGGTCACCTGGCTCCTCGACCCCGCCTCCGCCGCCGACCTCCCCGCCTGACATCCCCTTCTCGAATGCCCCCGACCGTCCTAGATTAGAGGCATGGACGCGCCGGGCGAGCCTCTCCGATGCCGCCCCGCGCACGTCAATGCCCCGAGGGATGGCCCCGCGATGCCCACCCCGAGATTCCGGCCCGAGGATTTGATCCCGGGCTCACGAGCCAACGGCCAAGGCCACGCCAACGGCACGCCGGCCCCGCCTCGCGATGAGGGCGTGGTCGTCCCCGAGTCGAACGTCTCGGGCCGCAAGTTCGTGATCGGCCTGGTGATCGCCGTCTTGATCCTCTGGGCGGGGATCGCCGCCCTGTTCCAGACCTGGAAGGCCAATCAGCTCGCGCTGGCGGCATTCGGCGAGACCCAGGTGGCCCCGGCGATCGACCCCCTGGCCGCGTTCGTGCCGCCGGGCGTCCCCGAGCCCGACTGGAAGGCGGCCGTGACCGACACCCACGGCATGCTCCTGGCCCTCACCGGCGCGGGACTGCTCGACCGCCCCCGCATGGACGGACTCAAGGCCGACATCGAGGCCCGGGTCGCCCGGGTCAAGGCCGCACCGACGACCTCCCTGACCGAACTCACCGCGCTCTGGGACGACCTCGACGCCAAGGCCGGCCCCGCCATCGCCCCCGACCTGATCCCACCCCCCCCGAACTCCCGACACGCCAAACGCCACCCCCGCCCCGCCCGCCCGAAGATCCTCCCCCCCGCGCCGAGACGCGACATCGAGAAGCTCAAGCGCCCCGCCTGACGCGGGACGGCCTGATGGGTGTCGCCGCGGAGCCGCAGGCGAGGCGTCCCCCCAACGACATCAACCAGCGTAGCGGGCATCACGGACCGGCCGAAGGGCCCCGCCGCGCGCACCGGAAGCCGGACACCCCTTCCCCCCCGGGAGGAGCCCGGCCCCGATGCGCCACCCATTCGGGCGACAATGAATTTCTAGATGTGATCGCGTGAAAGGCAAAACAGACGATGCGATTTTGTCGAGAAAAGTGCCCGGGCTCACCGCCGGGAGGTTCACAGCGATGTCAACCGGCGACATTCGCCCGTTCCCCGCGATCAAAATGAGGCAAAACCCGCGACGGGGCGTCCCACGGCGTCGGCCGGCCGCTCAGGCGGCTCAGCGCTTCTTGAGCCGGATGCCCGCGGTGCTCGACGGGAAGGCGACCTGGCCCTCCCAGAGCCCCTGGGCCTTCCGCACCAGCAGGGCCTCGCCGTTGCCGATCTTGCGGTGGCCGAGGAAGACGATGTGCAGCTTGCCCGCGTCGTCGAGGAACGCCTTGCCCGCCGGCGCGTTCGACTTGAAGGCGTAGATCACCCCGCCGTCGATCCGGAGGTAGGCGTCCTGCTTGGCCACCCCGCCGTGGAAAATGAACATGTCCCACTCGGAATGCTGGATGATCGCGGCCGCCTTCTTCTGCGGGGCCGCCGCGCGGGTCGGCGACGGGCCGCCGGGCAGGAACGACAGGGCCACGGTGGCCGAGAGCATCAGCAGGGTCGCGGTCAGGGGACGCATGGGGGAGAACTCCTCGCGAGGCCCGGGCGGGCGGCCGAGATCCGGTCGATTCGAGCCGGAATAGCATAGCAGGACCGGCCGACGCGTCCACCACCATCACCCCTCGTCTTGACAGGCAAGCCGCGACTTGCCTATCATCCCGGCCATGTCGGACGTGTTCGAGGCGATCTCCGCGCCGGCGAGGCGGGCGATCCTGGACGAGCTGTGCGAGCGGGACGGGCAGACGCTCTTCGAGATCTGCGCGCGCCTGTCGATGAAGCACGGCCTGTCGCTGTCGCGTCAGGCGATCTCGCAGCACCTGGAGGTGCTGGAGGCCGCCGGGCTGGTGAAGTCCCGGCGTGAAGGTCGGTACAAGTATCACGACCTGGATACGACCCCGCTCGACGCCATCGCCCGGCGTTGGCAAAAACAAGGACGAAAGGCGGACCCGTGATCAAGATCGTGGTGACGAGCGTGCTGGTGGACGACCAGGACAAGGCCCTGAAGTTCTACACCGAGGCCCTCGGGTTCGTCGTCAAGCACGACATCCCGATGGGCCAGCACCGCTGGCTGACCGTCGTCTCCCCCGATTCCCCCGACGGCGTCGAGCTGCTCCTGGAGCCCGACCAGCACCCGGCGGCGAGGCCCTGGAAGCAGGCGCTCGTGGCCGACGGCATCCCCTGCACCTCCTTCGGCGTCGACGACATCCAGGCCGAGCACAGGCGGCTCGAGGCCCTGGGCGTCCATTTCACCCAGCCCCCCGTGAACTACGGCCCCGTCTCGACCGCCGTCCTCGACGACACCTGCGGCAACTTGATCCAGATCGCGCAGAAGCACTGATCCCGGGACGTTTCGCGGGGGCGCATCGGGCCACGCCCCCGCACGCGTCGCGACCTCAGTCGGCCACGACCTCATCCCAGGACGTTGCATCCAGGAGCCGCTCGGCCATGAGTTCGAGCCGCTCCGGGTCGTCCATCGCCTCGACCCGCCGGCGCACCTGCGTCCCCGGCTCGCCCAGCTTCTTCGTCCCCAGCCTGAGCACCAGCGACCGGACCTCGCTCACCCGCCCCTGCCCCCGGCCCTCGACGATTCCGCGCTCGATCCCCTGCTCGATCCCTTCCTGGTGGACCTCGCGGAGCGAGTCGCATTCGCGGATCCAGTCGATCTTGCTGAACATCGTCCTCACCTCCCCTCGCGGGTATCTCAGCCTCAGGAGCAGGTCCGCCACCATCCGGAGGTCCGCCGCCTCCGCCTCCGACGCCTCGGCCCGCAGCCGGTCGTCGAACCGCCGGATCACCGACCGAATTCTGCCCTTCGGGGCGTCGGCGATCAAGGCCATCGGCAGGGTCGCCAGGCTCCCCCGGAGGAGCGCCTCGGCCGACAGCGTCCAGACCCGGATGACCTTGTAGCCGAACGCCAGGTACGGCCCCGCGCCTGGCCTGGCCCGATGGAGCGTCCCGTCCAGCTCCGGCCCGTCGGCCTGGGGCCTCAGGAGGAACAGGACGCTCTCGACGGGCAGCCCGAACTTCAAATCCAGCAGCGCATTGTATCGGAACATCCGCCGTGGCAACGAGAGGTCCCGGCTGGCCTGCACCTCGAAATGCACCAGCCAGTCGGGGTCGGCCAGGATCCGGACCACCCGATCCGCCTCGGCCGCCACCGACGCCAGGTTGCCGTCCAGGATCTCGACCTCACCCCCGAACGCGATCCCCGCCAGCTCCAGCCAGTCGGCGGGATGGCGTTCGAACAGGTCCTTGAACGACGCGTCAAACGGCTTCGACATCGGCGGCACCGCCCGTTGGAAAAGGGATGCCCCATCGCATCCCCTCCCTGACCAGTACGATACGGCGGCGTCACGGTCAACTTTCAGCAGGGGGCGATTCGCAGCGTCCCCGACTTCGGCCGTCACTCGAACACCAACGAATACAGATCCGCCTCTTGCATGAAGACCTTCAGCACGACGGGCTTGCCGGCCAGGGGGGCGAGGTTGGGGTTGGCTTTCCAGCTGACGCGATAATCGAGGGAGTCGCCGTAGATCGGGTCGCAGTCGTCGCGGGTGAAGCCGGGGATCGGGGTGCCGTCGGGGTCCTGGAGGGCGATTTTCAGATGGCCGGCGGCGCTGGTGGCGACGTTCAGGGAGAGCCGCTTGCCGGCGAAGGTGATGGGCCTGGTGGTGAACTCGCCCGGTCGGTGCTTGGCGTGCATCGAGGAGAATCCGTCGATGCGGAGCGAGTAGCGCCGCAGCCGGGAGTTCCGGCCGGTGAAGTACGACTCGGTCGCGTATAGCGAGAGTTCGCGAGGCATGTCGTCGCGGGTCGAGGCCGTCTCGACGACGTGCCGGGCGATGTAGTTATCGCCATACGACCAGTTGTGTCGGGTGCGCAGGCCCGGGGGCAGGAATGCGTCGTCGCTCTGCCGGAAATTCCTGCCGTCGCGGCTGGTGATGAAGACCGAGTCGGTGAACGCCGTCCCGTAGCGCGGGGTCACCGTCATCCGCTTCTCCCGCAGGTCCCACTCCGGCAACTGCCGCGTGGAGGGCGTCAGGCCGCGGTCGACGTAACGCGCGGGGAATCCGATGTAGAGGTGCGGGGCGCGGTCATACGGCTTGATCTGGCTGACGTAAAACTGGGCCAGGAACTGCGGGCCCTCGCCCTCGGGGAACTTGATGGTGCCCTCGTCAGTCCAGTGGAGAAAATCCTTCGAGACCGCCCGATTCACGAGCCGGGTGCCCTTGAAGCCGGGCTCGGAGAAGATGCGATAGTACAGGATATATTGCTGTTCTCTCGCGGACCAGAACGAGACGTTCTGCGAGTCGAACACCCCCTTGGTGAAGACCGGGGCGGCGGCCATGGGAGTCCAATGGATGCCGTCGGGGGACTGATACGCCCAGACGCCCTTGTCGGTCTTCATGCTTGCGCCAGTGGCCTTGTAGCGGCCTTCGGGCCTGGCGTCGGGGTTCTCGTCGAGGAAGGGCGAGAAGTCGTGGCACTGGGAGCCGTCGCCCATCTTATCGAGGATGATGTTGTTGTCCTTCGATCCGTTGAACTCGCAGATCCCCAGGTTCGGGCGCTCCCAGGCGATCCCGTCGCGGCTCTGGCGATAGGCGATCGTCAGCGGGAACTTCGGCTCCTCGCCCTTCACGCCGGTCGGGATCTGCCAGGCGTGGTAGTACATGCGATAGATCGAATCCTTCGGGTCGAACAGCACCGAGTAGTACCCGCAGCCGTTGCCCTCCCAGGGGGCGTCGCACTCGGCCGCGATCCCCTCGCGGACCGGCCGGTGGACCAGCAGCTCGACGTGTTGGCTGCCGGCGATGAGGTGGTCGTCGATGAAAAGCTCGCGGCGCCGTCCGAGTTCGATGGGCCCCTGCGCCAGGCTTTCGGCGACGCCGACCCCGCAGAAGGAACTCGCGAGAACCAATAGACCGAAGACCCCGCGGCGGGCGAGCAGCATGACATTCCCCTTTGGCCGGAACCGGGGCCGACGCGGACGTGCGATGTCCGGGGCGGCACGGCCGGCCAGGATATCAGGTCCCGGGCCGCAAGATAGCGGCCGGTCCGTCCCCGCGCGGCCTGGTCAATCGCCTCGATTCTTGCGCAAACGTCTCATCAGGAATGTCCAGAGGCCGGCGTAGCGTTCGTTGGGGTCGATGTAGTGCTCGATCACGTAGAACGCGAAGTAGTACGCCCGCGCGAACGACCAGATGGCCAGCCCGAGCAGGACGGCGATGCGGATCTCGGGGTGCTCCCAGAGCAGCAGGCCCGAGGAGAGCCCGCCGATGACCAGGAACAGCCAGCCCTTGAGGTACATCCAGCGCGGGTCCTGCAGGTCTCCCATGTGAAGTCTCCGCCGTGTAGGGTTGGTGCCGGCGGGGGTCGCATCGCGATCTCGACGGCTCCGCACCGATGACCGGCCCCGCCGATGCGGGGCGACCGGGACGTCCGACGCGGGGTCGCGACGGCCCCGCTGGGTCCGTCTCGCCACCACACCCTACCTTCGAAATGGGGCCGGGCCCGGCGCCGCGTGGGAGTGCGGTGCCGGGCCCGGATAGGGGGCTCGACTCCCTGGAGAAAGTCGAGCCTCTGTGTCGATAGCCGGTTCAGCCTAGGTCAAGGCTTGGGGAAGGTCGTCTCGGGACCGCCGCAGCGGCGGAGGTGGTCCTTGTCGATGTAGACGACCTCGACCCGGTGCTTGAGGTGGTTGAACGGGATGGGGTAGTCCGCCCAGTACGACTCGTCGAAGTAGATGGTGCACTTGTAGTGGCAGTGCACGAGCTGGCAGGGGCCGGCCAGGGGGTAGACCTTGCAGGGGTCGACCTTCTCGCCGATCTTCTCGATCAGGAAGCGAGCGTTGTTCCGCTGGACCTCGTAGAACGGAGGCGAGCCGTGCCGGAACTTGGGGACCTTGGCCCAGACTTCCTTCTCGCTGGGCGGGTCGAGGCAGGTCGGCGGGGCGAACTCGCCGGGGATCGGGTCGAGGATCGGGACGCGGTCGCGTTCCTCTCGCTCGATGTCCTCTTCCAGCCTCTGCTGCTGCGCGGGGAGGATCGGCCAGGCGAAGGACCAGCCGGTCGGGTGCAGGGGCGAGATGTTGCGGAACACATAGGACAGGCCGCAGCCGACCTGGCCGGTGGAGACCACCGCCAGGAGCATACCTGCCATCAGGCCGCGAACCCAGCGCGGGGTGATCGGGCCCCGGTGTCGCGCGGAACGTGTCATGGTCCTTCCCCTCCTTGGGATTTGGCGCGAACGGGCCGAGGGGGGCACTCCCACCCAACGGCTACACCGTGAACACTCGGGGCGACGCCAATACCCCAGGCGACTCTGGCCCCCCGTCATCCTTCGGGGCGCCCGCCGCGAGTGTCCGGATCTGTGGTTTAGTTATCGAACCGGACCCGTCCCGGGTGTAAGGAATTTCCGGCTGGGACGACATTTTCCACTTGCCGGGGTCGGACCGGGGCCGCAAAACGACCGTCAACGGGTTGCAAACCGCGTGAGGTTCGGCAGTTATGGTGTGTGAAAGCTTGCTTCCGCTGTCGCCCGGCAGGAGCTTGCTCCCGAGAAGGGGCATCCGGCCGAAGGCGGTTGCTTCGATCGGGCACGCGAAGCGAGCTTCGCGACAACACAGCGGAAGCAAACTTCCGCACTCCAGAGGAGGTCCCCATGCAGAACGCTTCGAACGTGGACAAGGTCGGACTCATCGGCACCGGGATGGTCGGGGCCTCGTTCGCCTATGCCCTCCTGCAACGCGGGCTCGTGGGCGAGATGGTCCTGATCGACGCCGACCACCAGCGCGCCGAGGGCGAGGCCATGGACCTCAACCACGGCGTCCCCTTCGTCCGCCCCGTGAAGGTCCGGGCCGGTTCCTATGAGGACCTCGACGGCGCCTCGCTGGTCGTCATCACCGCCGGCGCGAACCAGAAGCCCGGCCAGACCCGGCTCGACCTGCTCAAGCACAACGCCGGGGTCATCCGCGACATCGTCCCGAAGATCGTCGCCGCCAGCCCCGAGGCGCGCATCATCATCGCCACCAACCCGGTGGACATCCTCACCACGATCGCCGCCGACATCTCCGGCCTGCCACACGGCCGGGTGCTCGGATCCGGCACCATCCTCGACACCGCCCGGTTCCGCTACCTGCTGGGCGAGATGTACGGCGTCGACGCCCGCAGCGTCCACGCCTATATCATCGGAGAGCACGGCGACACCGCCGTCCCCGTCTGGTCGCTCGCCAGCCTCGCCGGCGTCCCCCTGGCGAAGATCCCCCGGGCCGACGGCCGGCCGCACGACCCCGCCGACTGGCAGACCGTCTTCGAACGCACCCGGGACGCCGCCTACGAAATCATCAGCCGCAAGCGCGCGACCTACTACGCCATCGGCCTGGGCCTGCTCACCCTGGTCGAGGCCATCCTCCGCGACCAGCACAGCATGCTGACGGTGTCCGTCCCCCTCGACGGCCAGCACGGCGTCACCGGCCTCGCCACCAGCCTGCCTTGCATCGTCGGCAAGAACGGCGTCGAGCGGATCCTCGACATCCCCCTCGACCCCGAAGAAACCCGCCTCTTCCGCCACTCCTCCGACGTCCTGAAGGAGCGCCTCGCGCAGCTCTGACCCTCGTCAGCTTCAAGCACTCGAGCATCTCGCAAGGGGCCCAAAGCGCTGGGCGCGGGTCTCCCGTCCCCGCGCTGGGCGGTGGTCGGACGCGCTGGGCGCGGGTCTCCAGACCCCGCCCTTGCCCTGAGACGCCGCACCACCCGAGCGGGTCTCCCGACCCAGAAATCCAAGGCACCGACGCGCGGGCGCTTTCTGCAAATGGGTCTGGAGACCCGGTTCGGCGGTTCGGCGCGGCCACAGTGAGGGCGGGGTCGGGAGACCCGCGCCCAGCGTCCGACCACCGCCCAGCCCGTCCGACCCGCGCCCGGCGCGGGCGAGGAGAGCCGTCGATCAATACGACCGCTGCGGGTCCTTGTTCCCCGGCCCGCTGGGAAGCGTAACGTCAGCCCCCTGGGGCTTTTCCGATAAATTCGACAGGCTGACCGGCCCCCCCTGGGGCAAGGCGGGCCTGGGCAGGGCGGGCTGCTGGGCCAGGATCTCGCTCCCATCCCGGACCGACCCGCGCCACGACCAGGCGGCCACGAGCGTCATCAGCAGCAGGCCGGCGGCCAGGGCGGGCACGAGCAAGGGGGAACGCTCGCCGGGCCACGACAGCCGCTCCCACTCGAACCACGACGCCCGCCGCCTCGACTGCCGGATCTGGGCCGAGAGGGCGGGCCAGATCGACTCGCCGGCCGGGCCGACGCGTGTTTCATTGTCTTGCACGGCATGGAGATGCAGCAGGTCGAGCGTCTGACGCAGCCCCTGGCGGCGGAGCCGGCACGAGGCGCAGCCGATCAGGTGGCGTTCCACCCGTCGCGATTCGTCGACGGTCAAATCGCCACCGGCGAACAGGGGCAGGCGGTCGAGGACCCAGCGGCAATGGTCACGGTTCAACGCCCACCTCCTACCTGCGCACTGCGGAGCGTCGCAGACGAGTCGAGAAATCGAGGAAATCGGTCGGGACGGTCGGTCGAGGGAACGGTGGGGATGGGATGCCGGGCGGGGGTCCGCCCGGTTGCCGTTTCCCTTTCAATCGGACGGGGCTTGCGGGCCCTGGCGGCTTTCCCAGACCTCGCGGAAGAGGTCGCGGGCCTTCGAGAGTCGCCAGCGGACGGTCGCCTCGCGGCGGTTCACGATCGCGGCGACCTCGGCCGAGGAGAACCCTTCGAGGTCGCGGAGGACCAGGATCGTCCGGTCGGCCACCGGGAGCTGTTCGAGGACGAACTGGACCTCCTGGCTCAGCTCGGCCTTGAGCCTCGGATCCGGGTCGGCGAGTTCCAGGGCGGGTCGCCCCTGCTCGTCGTCCCGGTCGATCGAGGCGAAGCCCCCCCGTTCCCGCTTGCGCAGGACATCCACGGCCAGGTTCACGCCCACGCGGAACAGCCAGGGGCCGAACCGTCGGGCGGTGTCGAACCGGTCGAGGCGGTTGTAGACCTTCCAGAAGGTCTCCTGCGCCAGGTCTCGGGCGAGTTCGGGGTCGCGGACGAGCCGGTGGAGGACGCGGATGAGCGTCGCCTCGTAACGCCTGACGAGGGCGGCGAATGCCTCCTCGTCGCCGTCGCGGGCGAGTTCGACGAGCCGGGCGTCGGAGCCGGCGCCCGTGGGGGGCTCGGGCTCGACGGTCTCGCCCCGGGGCGCCACGTCGGCGGGCCGGCGTTCGCCGTGTCCCCCCTCGGGCGTCGCGTCCTGGGCCGATTCCTGGCTCGATCGCATCGCGTGTTCTCCTCGGACTTCCTATGATACGGCGGGATCGGCCCGGAACGTTGGCGCTTTTTCCCCCGGAGAGCCGGGGAGTCGGGCAGCGGGAGTTCGTCGGGATGGTGATGGACTACGCCCCCTGCCCCCGCGACGGCCTCGCCGAGGCGCTCGGGGTCCTCTACCGACGGGTGCCCGACGCCCTCCGGCACCGCCTGGTGCTCGACGCCATCAACGAGTCCGACGCCGGCCTGCTCGACCTCGACGGCCTCTGGGTCGCGCGCGGCCGCGCCGGGCGGGTCGTGGGCGCGATGCTCACCCAGCTCCTGGCCGGCAGCGCCGCCGCCGTCTGGCCGCCGGAGGTCGACGCCATCTGGGGCCGGGGGACCGTCGCCGCCGAGCTCGTCCGATGCGCCCTCGCCGGCCTGCGGGCCCAGGACGTCCGGATCGCCCAGGCCCTCGTGGACCCCAACTTCCCAGGCCGGGGCGCCCGCGACCTCATTCGCGGCGGCCTCCCCCGGATCACCGCCCTCACCTACCTCCAGCGCGACACGACCTCACCCATCCCCCCGCGCCGGGGCGCCCCCGACTTCGACTGGCAGCCCTTCGGCCCCGCGACCGAATCCGAGTTCCGCGACGTCCTCCAGGCGACCTACCAGGGCTCGCTGGACATGCCCGAGCTGGAAGGCGTGCGGTCCCTCGACGACGTCCTCGACGCCCACCGCGCCTCGGGCCGATTCTCCCCCGACCGCTGGCGACTCGGCCGCCTCCCCACCGCCCCCGACGCCGCCGCCGTCCTGCTCGTCTCCGACGTCCCCGACCGCGGCGTGTGGGAAGTGGCCTACCTCGGCCTCACCCCGCCCGCCCGGGGCCGCGGCCTGGGCCGCGCCGCCCTCTCCCACGCCCTGACCCTCGCCCGCGACCACGTCCCCCGCCTCGAACTCGCCGTCGACGACCGCAACCACCCCGCCCGCCACCTCTACCGCCGCGCCGGCTTCACCCCCTTCGACCGCCGCGAAGTCCACCTCGCCCTGCTCCAACGCCCGTAGGGTTCGCAAGATCGAGCCCCAGAGGAGCGGCCTTCAGAAACCCAGGTCATGAGACCTGAGTAGACATACAATCCATCCGATCCGACGAACAAAAGACGATTTCCGAACCTGCACTCTTGTCAATCTCCCTCAGAGTAGGCTGAATAACATTTGGAGAATCGCAAAGCACGAGGTCGAATCACAGCTAAAGGACTCTCGATGAAACAGCATCGCGACATCGTGCTGCTTATCAATCGACTAATCGCCCAGAGGGAGAAACTGGGCAGTCTAGCCAACCGCAAACCCAACCTAATAACAGGCAATTACATAAATTTTTATCCAAACAAACAGACGATCAGCAAACTTCTCAAGGTAGCATATTGGGCGAGCTTCATAAAAATTGAGGGCAAGTACGTCACTGCGGCGATTCACTGCCCTCCGAAAGCCACTGGCTGTAGTGATGTGATCGAATTCTTCAGCGGAGTATCGATCGACTCACCGGCAGAACTAGCGAAAATTGCAAATGGTGTACATAACGACGGTGCAATTCTATTTGAAAACGATGCACTCGGAAGGCTCATCGCCAAGGGAGTGGTACTGCTCCCGACCCTAAAACAAATGGATATGTCGCGAAACATTGGGATCGTGTCTCCTCCAGGAACAACTATTTGGATCATAAGTCCTGGGCATATTGAGTTCAGAGAAGACCCTTGGCATCTAGTAATTCAGAATGGGAAGATAGACAGGCGTATCCCGCTAACATCAGAGAAAATCGTAAAGGAATGGTTTGACATTATAAACAAGGAATTATCATCTTCGATTTCCGAACAAGAAAACCAAAACGATCCTCACGAACGAACGATCCAACCTGTCATTGAGATGATTTTGGCCGAAGTTTCCGAACAACGCCACGGTGGCATGATCTGAAGTGGACCCCATTGGCTAGACCAAAAATCGACGATTCTTCGCTACTCTCTCGTTAGCCCTTTTCGGCCCCCGTGCCCCGATAGACGGCCGCCGGGGTCCGATACTCGAGCGACTGGTGGGGCCGCTCGTCGTTGTAGAAGGCGAAGTACCTTGCGAGGCCCCGCTGCAGCCCCGGCACCGTGTCGTAGCCTTGAATGTAAATGTCTTCGTATTTGACGGATCGCCAAAGGCGTTCCACGAAGACGTTATCCAGCGCCCGCCCACGGCCGTCCATGCTCACCGCCACCCCCGCCGACTCCAGCCGCCCGGTGAACGCAACCGCCGTGAACTGCACCCCCTGGTCGGTGTTGAAGATCTCCGGCTTCCCTCCCCTCAAGGCGTCTTCGAGCATCTCCAGGCAGAACGAACCGTCGAGCGTGTTCGACAGCCGCCAGGCGATCACGTACCGGCTGAACCAGTCGATCACCGCCGCCAGGTACATGAACCCCGAGGCCATCGGCACATAGGTGATGTCGGTGCTCCAGACCTGGTCCCTCCTCCCTACCGTCACGCCCCGGAGCAGGTACGGGTAGATCCGATGGCCCTTCCCGGCCAGGCTCAGCCGTGGCTTGGGGTAGATCGCCTCCAGGCCCATCGCTCGCATCAGTCGCTGCACCCGCTTGCGGTTCACCTCCTCCCCTCGTTCCTTCAGCCAGGCCGTCATCCGCCGGCTGCCGTAGAACGGCCGGGCGGTGTACTGCTCGTCGATGAGCCGCATCAGCCTCAGGTCCTCGGCCGCCTGACCGGCGGGCTCGTAGTAGAGGCTCGACCGGCTCAGCCCCAGCAGCTCGCACTGCCGCCGCACGCTCAGGGCCGGGTGGCCGGGCTCGATCAGCGGCCGCTTGTGCTCACATGAAGACGGCAGCTTTTTTTTTGAGCCACTCCAGCTCCATCTTCAGCCGGCCGATCTGCTCGAACAGCTCGGCCTGGCGGGCCTCGGCGTCAGCCGAGGCCGCCTGGGCCGGGCTCCCGAAGAGGCCCTCCGCCCCGGTCAGGAGTTGTTTCTTCCAGCCGTGGATCAACGTCGGGTGGACGCCGTAGTGCCCGGCCAGCTCGTTGATGGTGCGGTCCCCCTTGAGTGCGGCGAGGGCGACCTGGGCCTTGAACGCCGCCGTGTGGACCTTCCGCTTGCCTGCCATCGCACCCCCCTTTGCTGGGCCACCGGAGTAGCTTAACCGGTGGTCCAGTTTTCAGGGTCCACTATAATCATTATCACAGAAGATGCATCCAAATGTTTCAAATCTGGCTTTACTGGAAGAGCCGATGGCTTGCAAAAAATGATCAAAGAACATTGGCGTACGTCCTGGCACAGCCTATTCCAGCAAACCTTTAAAACAGAGGCGACTTCGACTGAAAAATACGATCTACTCATGTCAGGAGATGGTAGAGACCGGTTAATATCAACCTGCCGCGCAATCGCTCATCTCGCGAACATCGACGGTTGTGTTGTATTTGACAGGAGCTTAGTATTGCACGGCTTCGGCTGGATGATACAAGCACAGGAAGAGTCGAGAACGTCGAATCGCCCGCTGCTCAACCATAAGGGCCGCGAGCTCAACCCTGACGATGTACTACGCCAGAGAGGTTCTAGACACCTTGCAGCCTATCAGTACTGTCGAGCCAACCCGGGTTCAATTGCATTCGTCATCTCACAAGATGGCGACATAAGAGTCTTCTCAAGCAATCAAGATTATGTCGGCTTCCTCGACAAAGTATCTGTCTAGATCATCCATACGCAAATTTCTACCAGCCAATCAAACACAAAAAAACAGCAAGCACAAAGAATCATTTGTCATTAAAACAATTGCAAATTGCATCATAAATTATGAACTGATGCTACGTGACCTTCTTATCCCTATTCTATACGACCCTCCCCCATGGATCTGCGCGCCGAGACCATCGCCGCCTTCTCCAAGGTCCCGCGGCCGGCCGAGGACGCGCTCACCGACTGCGACTGCGACGAGAGTCAATTCGAGGTCGCGGGCTTCTGGGGGAAGACCTGGTTCCGCCTGGGCCTCGACGACTTCCACGGCGAGGTCGGCGATGCCAACGAGGCCTTCCTGACCCCGGCGGCGTTCCACTACTTCCTGCCGGGCCTGATCCTCCTGGCGATCGACCACCCCGAGTGCCGCGAGCACCTACTTGCGAGCATCGTCCGATGCCTCGTCCCCCTGGAACACGAAGGCGAGGCCGGCCGCGACAGGGTCGCTCCCTACTTCAACAGGCTCTCGCCCCGGCAGAAACGCGTGATTGGCGAACTCCTCGCAGGCTCCGCTATTGCAACTCATTTCTTATATCCACATAACAATTGTACACAAAAGCCGTCCCTACGAAAGATTTCGGTTCCGCCCCGGTTGCGGCCGTGATAGGGTCGGTGCGCGTGACAGGTGTCGTGGCGACTCGGCCCCCGGGGAGTTGGGACCATGGCGGATGCGGATGAGCCGGTGAGCGTGGCGGAAGCGACCCCGCCGAGCCAGCCCCCTCGCAAGAGGAGGCGGTGGCGGGTGACGATCGTGGGGATGCTCCTGATCGTCGCGGCGGTGGCGGTGGGATTGGTGGAGTATCGGAAGTACTTCATGAAACCGCAGGACCGGCTCTGCATCGTCGCGGGGTATCGCTGGACCGCGCCCGTGGCCGACGGGGTGCTGACGCCGGGCGAGTATGGGACGCCGGTGGCCATCAACTGGGCCGCGGGCAACCAGCTCGCGGCGTTCCAGCCGTCGCTCGTCGACCCGACGAAGACCAACCCCGACGGCACCCGCACGATCGTCCAGGACACCACGACGAGCAAGTCCACGGCCGACCTCAGCATCCTCGCCTACGCGGCCTACACGGGCACCAACCTCCACCTCGCGTTCGACGTCAAGGATCAATTCGTCGATGCGCAGGCGGATGATGAATCGCAGCCGGTGTGGAACGACGGCATCGAGCTGTTCATCGACGGCGACCAGGTGCCGAACGACTTCCAGACCACGCCGTCCAACGGCAACGTCGTGGGCTCGAAGGAGGGCTTCCAGCTCGTCTGCAGCGCCGCCGGCCACAAACTGCTGGTGAGCCAGGGCTGCACCAAGGACGACTTCAAGGCCGTCGCCAGGCGCACGCCGACCGGCTACCTGATCGAGATGGAGATCCCCCTCTCCCTGATCGACACCAAGGACGGCCCCGGCGAGACGCCCCCCGGCCCCGGCTCGCTCCTGCACCTCGGCTTCGCCGTCACCGACAACGACGCCGAGGTCCACCGGCAGATGAGCTACGCCTTCCTCAGCACCCCCCAGCACCGCATCTCCCCCTGGCTCGGCTGCGAGCCCGCCTGGTCCTTCGGCATCCGCTTCGAATCCCGCCTCGCCCTCTGGTGACCGCGAACCTTTCTTCCCTCGTAGGGTCCGCTCTTGCGGACCATCTTCCTGCCCGAAACACCGACGATGATCTACATCATTCTGTTCGCGATCATCGGTGGCCTCGCGTGGATCAACGCGCGGATCGTCCGGGGATTCCTGCGAAGGCGGGCCGGAGGCGGATGGTGGGCGGCGCTGATCTCGGCGGGCCTGGTGGGCGGGGCCTTCGGCGCCTGGAGCGGGTTCTCCTTCGAGTATCGTCCCTACCCGAAGATCCGCGTGTCCGGCGCCCCCATCCCCTCGGCCTTTTTCCATTGGGAGGGGCCGCCCGGCGAGGGACAGTGGGTGGACTTCGTCACCACCGTCCCCGTCTTCTTCGCCGCGACGAACATCCCGATCCTCGCACTCTCCGCCGCGTGCCTGGTGGGCTTGATGTTCCGAGTCGGGTCCGCGATTGCGGACCAACTTCCCAGTCCCCTCAAATCCGATCCGCGATAGCGGCCCCCACTGCAACATGAGCGGCAAGCGCAAGCACAGACAGCGGCTGGAACAGCTCGAGGCGAGGCGCAGGGCGGACGCGACCCGGAATGGGGTCGCCGTGAACCCCGAGGCCCTCGCGCCCTTCAACAGCTACGGCCCGCCGACATTCGTCAAGGTCGGATACTATGTTGATCTGCCGTTCACATGCCAGGACTGCGGCAAGGAGGAGGTCTGGGCGGCCGAGCAGCAGAAGTGGTGGTACGAGGTCGCCGGGGGGTCCATCTACTCCACCGCCGCACGCTGCCGCGCCTGCCGACGGGCTCGCCAGGGGCTCGCCGGGCCGGAGGACGACCGGGGCCGCTACACCTCGCCCAAGCAATTCCTGGAGCGGATCCGCGAAGGGGTGGAACCAAGGCTCCTGACCCTGGGATTCACCCCATGCAATCGGAGACGCAACGCCTGGTTCATCCTCGAATACCTCCGGCCCTCCGGACTCCTGAGCATCGTCTTCGACCGCAGCATCCTCACGCTATCGGCCGAGTACCTCGACGACGAGATACGCACCATCGCCACCGCGGACTTCGGCCCGCCCGCGAGGCTCCTCTTCGCGCCGACGGATTCCCAGATCGACGAACGGCTCGACGGCTTCATCGCCCACGTCATCGCGGCTTTTATAGATTTGTGTTCACATCCACAATAAATTTACTATCAATAGCGGACCTTACGCTCAATTGTCGAATTTGCTTGCGTAACGGGCCCGTCTCGCACACAATCGGGGGATTCCCAACGCTCCAGACAGGTTCTCGCCCGATCGCCAGGACGGTCCCCCCATGCGCGTGCGCAGAAAGCCCTCGCAGAATGCCCTGGCCGGTCCCATCGGGCAGCTCGCGACGCTGGAGGGGCCGAACCGCACGCGGCATCCGGGGGTCGCGGTCGAACGCGTCTCGCACCCGCAGGCGCCGCAGCCGACCCTGTTCGACGCCAGCCTCGTGATCGTCGGCCAGGGGGAGACGCGCTGCACGCTCGGGGCCTCGGCGTTCGAGTCCCACGCCGGCCAGTACCTGGTGATCACCTCCCCCGTTCCCATGCACTGCGAGGTCCTCGCCCGGCCCGGCAAGCCGGCGCTCGCGGCCGTCGTCCAGATCGACGTCGCGCTGCTCAACGACCTCTTCCTGGTACTCGACGCCCCACCCCCTTCGACCCGATCCCGGGCCGAACTCGGCGTCTTCTCGACCCCGCTCACCCCCGAGGTCGAGGACGCCGCCGCGCGGCTCCTGCACTGCCTGGAGGCCGACGCGACGGCCCGGATCCTGGCGCGTCAGACGATCCGGGAGCTGCTGTTTCACGTCCTCCAGGGGCCGCGGGGATCGGCCCTGTGGGCGCTCAGCGTGGCCGACCGACCGGCGGCGCACCTCGTGCAGGTCATCCGCCACATTAACGACCATTTCTCTGAAAATCTCAGCATCCCCCGCCTCGCCGAGATGGCCCACATGAGCGTGGCCACCTTCCACCACCACTTCCGCGCCGCCACGCATACCTCGCCGCTCCAGTACCTCAAGGCCATCCGCCTGACCCGGGCCCGGGCCCTGATCCTCCGCGACGGCCTGGGCGCCGCCGCCGCGGCAACCGCCGTCGGTTACGAGAGCCCCAGCCAGTTCAGCCGCGAGTACCGCCGCCACTTCGGCGCCACCCCGTTGCGCCACCGCGTCGCGACGACCAGGTAGGGTGTGGTGCCGTCCGGATCGTCCGCGATCCGGATGGCTCCGCACCGACGATCGCGAACCCCTCGGCGGGGCACGAATTGGTGCGGAGGCCGCGAAGACGCGGCCACCACACCCTACGGGGTTGACCGACCATTCGAATTCGTTAGAATTCGACACTCGACCGACAACCAGGGTACACGGAGGGCCGAGGATGGCCAGGCCACCGAGCGAGCAGCCGACGGACGGGGAGATGGAGATCCTCAACATCCTCTGGGACCGGGGCCCGAGCGAGCTGGGCAGGATCCGCCAGGCGATGCAGGAGACGCGGCCGGTGGCGAGTTCGACGGTCGCCACCATGCTCAAGCTCATGGAGGGCAAGGGGCTGGTGGAGCGACAGGAGGGCACCCGAGGCGCGCTCTGGGCGGCGAAGGTGGACCGCACGTCCACCCGGACCCGCCTGATCGCAAAGCTCCTGAACCTCGCCTTCGAGAGTTCCGCCCCGCGCCTCTTTGCTCATATGCTCGAATCCGGCGACCTCGGCAAGACGGACGTCGAGACCCTCCGCAAGCTGCTGGATGAGCACGACAGCAGGCGTCCCCGGAGGCCCAAATCATGACGACCGGCCCCCTCTGGGACCTCATCGGCCGCACCATGCTCCACACCCTCTGGGTCGGCTCGCTGATCGGCCTCGCCGCCGGGCTGGGTCGGCTGGTGCTGGGGCGAGCGTCGGCCGAAATGAGATATGCTCACGTCTTTGGAAGTCTCATGCTGCTCGGCCTGTCGCCCCTGGCGATCGGCTGGTATGTAAGCCCGAAGTCGATGGCCCCGCCGCCCCGGCTGGAGGCCTTGGCCCCGATCCTCCGCACGCAAGCGTTGCCCATTCGGCCCACGTTCGCGGCCCCTGCCCCACCGGCCCCGATGGCGGCCCTCGACGCGAAACCATCGTCGCTCTTCGACATCCTGATCCCGGTCGTTCCTTATGTCTGGATCACCGGCACGCCCCTGACGTTCGCCGTGCTGCCGCCGGCGGCCCTGTCGGGCTGGACGCCGGAGGAAATTGAATTCGTGCTCCTGCACGAGTTGATCCACGCCCGGCGCGGGGACAACCTCGTGCAGCTGTTGCAGAGCCTGATCGAGTCGTTCCTGTTCTTCCACCCGGCCGCGTGGCTGATCTCGGGCTGGGTGAGGCGGGACCGCGAACACTGCTGCGACCTCGCCGTGGTCGCCCGGACCGGCCGCCCGGTCGACTACGCCCGCGCCCTGCTCTCGCTCTCCGGCCACCCGTCACCCCCCGCGTGTCTCGGCCTGGCGATGGCCCGCCACCCGGTCGTCGCCCGCATCCATCACCTGCTCGGCCACACGGAGGAACCCATGCGACACGGAACGTTCTCGAGGATGTGGATCGGATCCCTGGCCCTCCTCCTCCTCGCCCCCGCCCTGCTCGTCCTGGCCCAATCGCTGCCCGCTCCCTCCAGGACCGACCCCGCCCGCGAGCGGACCTTGCAGGCCCTCGAAGCCTCCGCCCGCGACCCCAACTCCGGCGACACCTCCCAGCGCGTCAATACGCTCATCAACCTCGCGCGGGTCCGTGCCCAGTCGGGCCAGGCCGGCCGCGCAAAGGAACTGCTCGCCTTCGCGGCGGATATGGCGGCGAAGGGGAAGCAGACGATCCGCACATTGGAAGCATCCTCCAACATAAGCTTTCATGCCAGCAAGTTTGAAGTGAGCGTGGTGCCTGAACCGGGGAAGGCCGATTCGAAGCCAGCGGCCAGCGAGAAGGCGGAGCGTTCCGGGCTCGTCGCCACCGGCAAGCCGATGGGGAGCGACACGACTTTCGTGTCGGAACTCGGGACACTCAAGCCCGGTATCACGACCGAATACGGCCCGTCGCCTCGCGAATTGCTCTTTGAGGTCGCGCGTGAGCAATCTCGCATGGGCGATCGCCCGGCGGCACTCGACACCCTCGAACGGGCGGCACGGACGATCGAGTCCGAGGAGGATTTCTTCGACTCCCGCCTCGCGTCGCAGGCGACGCTCGCCGGATTATTCCAGGTGCTCGGGCGGCCGGATCGGGCGCGTGACATCGCCCAGGAACTCGAACGTCAGGCCATCCCCACGCCGACGAATCCGCGCTTCGTGTGGGTCCCCCACGTCGTCCAGGCCCACTGCGCGGCGGGCGATCCCGGGCGGGGATTCGCCTATCTCGATCAGGCGATGGCCGCCTCCGCGACCGACTTCGAACGGGATGGGATCCAATCCTCCACAATCCATCAACTGTGCCGGGAGTTGCAGTTTCATCCGGAAGGCATGGCCCCCGCCGTCCTCGCCGAGGTCCGCAGACGCGTCGAGGCATCGAAGAGTCCCCTCGTCCTATCTCAGATGGGAATAGGGCTGGCCATGTGCCTGGCGAGCCGGGGAGAGATCGACGACGCGATCCGCCTCGCCGATTCCGCGCCCGACAACATCCCCGGTTTCGCCATGCCCATGCCGAAATGGCACGTGCACATCCTTGAGTCCGCGGCGGCCACCTGCCGGCTGCGGGGCCAGAACGACCGGGCGATCGTCCTGCGAGAGCGGGCGATCCGCGAGTCCTCTCGCGTCAAGGACTCGCCGCTGAGTTCGGGCATCCTCGCCGAGCAGCTCCTCGCCACCGGGGATGTCGCGAGGATCGCCGCAATGGTCCCCTCGGTCCCCCGCGGCGATCGCTGGCGGATCCTGGCGTTGATCTCGCGGTTCCAGAAGGAACGCGGGCGATCGGACGCGGCGGCGAAAACCCTCACCGATGCCCTCGACGACGCGGAATGGCTCCGCAAGCCTGAGTCGTGGGCGGATCTCGTGAAATGGGGCGTGGCTCATGTTCCACCAGCGGTGTTCGGCTTTCTTCCGAGGAGGATGGCCAGGAAGTCGTCGGTCACCGACTTGAGGTTGTGGATCCACTCGAAGATGGCCACGTAGCCGCGCAGGTGGTGCTTGCTCACGCCCCGGAAGGGCCGCAGGAACGTCCGCAGCGCCGCCCAGGTCCCCTCCATCGAGTTGACGTGCACCTCGCGGATCCCGTCCCCGTCGTCGTCGCGGGCCCACTCCTTGATCGCGTGGTTCACCGTCGCCCGCGACCGACCGAGGTCCGGGACGCGGTCGTAGCCCGACCACTCGTCGGTGTTCAGCCTCGCACCGGGGCTCGTCGTCGCCTGGACCATGCCATTCAAGGTCCGCTGGTCGGTGGTCGGCAGGACGTGCAGCCGGATCGCGCCGGAGGAGCGGCCGAAGGTGCCGGCGACCGGCGGGCGGTCGTTGGCGAAGGTGCCGTGGCCGCGACGCTTGTTCGCGCGGCGCCGCGGCGGGTCATCGGGCGAGTCGTGCGGGATGCCTTTTTTCCCCCGCGTTGACGAAGGTCTCGTCGGCCTCGCACACGGCGTCGTCGAGGGGCTCGGGCTCCTGGCCATCCAGGGCCCGCTGCTGGATCCGGTGCCTCAGCTCCAGGAGCTTGACCCGGTCGCAGCCCAGCTCGCGGGCCAGCTTCGCGGTGGGGACTCCCTGGGCGATGCCGCGGAGGATCAGCAGCAGGTGCGATGCGGGCCGCTGGGTCTTCTGGAGTGCGGTGCCGGTGTAAGCGTTGAAGACGCGCCGGCAGCCGCGGCAGCGATAGTCCAGCGCCGGGGCGCGGTGCCTGCGGTGCACGCCGTACTCGCGGCCTCCGCATCGCGGGCAGGCGAGGCCCTCGGGGTGGAGGATCTCGACGAGCCGGTCGTAGCAGGCCTGCTCGTCCATGTACTGGTGGATCGGGAAGTCCATCGCCGGCCTCCGCCTCGGGTCGATCGGGTCACACCCCGATCACACCACACCGAACAGCCTGCCGAAATAGGTCTCCACCGCCGGTGGAACATGAGCCATGGGGCGTTACCTACACGGAAGCCCAGCGGGCCAGCATGGCCGAAGCGTGCCGAGCCCAGGTCGGCGCGATTGTCGGCGACGTCGAGCAGGCGAAGAAGGTGGCGGAAACCAGGAGTCCAGATCAACAACGCTACATGGTCAAGAGCATCCTCTGGTCCATGACCCGCGCCGGCAATGCCGAGGGGGCGCTCGCCTGGCTGAAGACGGCGAAGCTCGCCGACCGCGTCCGCCAGGAAGGCCCCGCCGAGGTCGCCCGCCTGCTGGCCGACCCGGACGGGTTCCGATGAGGTAGGGTGTGGTGCCACGCGATCGGGACGATCGCGTCCACCGCACCCACGGGGGCGAGCGACACCGAGACGCCCCCCGCGGAACGGGACGACCAATCCTCCTCCCGGGTGCGGTGGACGCGGCCCTGAAAGCCGCGTGGCACCACACCCTACAGGCGCCCCGGAGAACTCCCGATTGCGGGGGCCGATCAATGCTCCTCGGCCGAGGCGCCGGATTCGGTGTTGTACTTCTTGGTGGCGTCCCCCTTGGAGATCTTGGCGTTGTTGGGGGTCACCGAGCCGGGGTCGGAGTAGGCGTCGCGGATGGGCTTGGGGGCGTCGGGGAGCTGCTCGGACTGGCAGCCGGCGAGCGAGATCACGAGCGCGGCGAGGCCGGCGCGGGCGAGGGTCTTCATCGTGGTGGGCTCTCGGATCAGGATATGTTATGGGCGTGCAACGAACGGGGCCGGCGTCGCGGGCCTGGGGGCACGCGACGCCGGTCGGATGACGATCGGGCGGATCTCATCGATTCATATTCGGATCAGAGCGCGTCGGCGCTGATGACCTCGCCGCCGGTGCGGGTGCTGAGGCCGCGATAGATCGTGGGGTCGACCGAGCTCTTGAGGAACCGGACCGAGCCGTCGCCGAACAGGAAGTTGGCGCCGCCGGGGTGCAGGCTCCGGAAGCCCCACTGGCCCATGTTGAACGACGCGGGGTCGTTGCGCCAGGTGGCGGTGCCGGTCGCGGGGACGTCCGGGGTGAGCACGTTGGCGTTGATGCGGGGCACGGTCGAGGCCAGGCCGCCCTGGATCGTGGTCACGCCGGGGAAGGCCGACGGCCCGATCCAGTCGAAGATGTTCCAGTAGTTGCCGTAGGTCAAAAGCGGCGTCTTGAAGTTGGAGTATTCGCCGGCCAGGATCGTGTTGCTGGTGCCGTCGCGCATGTCGGCGATGCCGTAGCAGCGGTTGCGGCCGAACATGCCGTCGGGCTCGACCTCATAGGGGCACGAGGTGTAGCGGATGATGTCGATGGTGCCGAACGAGCCGGCGTACGAGCCCTGCGAATAGGCGTTGGCGCTGGTGATCGGGCTGGCGGGGATGTCCGACGGGCAGATGTAGGCGGCAACCGTGGTCTTCAGGCCCGTGTAGTTGACCGCGCCGGCGTGGATCCCGGCCTGCATGTCCTTGGCGGCGAAGTCGAAGTTCACCGAGTTGAACGCGTTCTGCTGCTCCACGTAGGGCAGGATCAGCGTCCACATCGTGTGCTTCTTGCGCGTGAGGGGCGTGGATCCGTCGGTGGGGCAGACGGGGGTGGCGGTGCCCTGGTTGGTGACGGCCGTGGTGGCGCCCAGCGGGAATTTCCCGATGGACGACTCGTAGTTGTGCATCGCCAGCCCGACCTGCTTCAGGTTGTTGACGCACTGCGACCGCCTCGCCGCCTCGCGCGCCGCCTGGACGGCCGGGAGCAGCAGCGCGATCAGGACCGCGATGATGGCGATGACGACCAGCAGCTCGATCAGGGTGAACCCCCGACGAACCTTACCGCTGTGTTGACGTCTCATGGGTCGGGACACTCTCACAAAATTGGGGAAGGAAGGGAGGAGGATGTGTCGGCGGGGCGCCGGGAGAGGAGGAAGAGGAGCGCAGACCGACCGGCGACCCGGGCGTCATTTCCCCGGGTCGGGATGGGGCGGGATTCGCGGCCTTGCCCGTCCGGGCCGCCGCGGGCCGGATGATAGCAAGGACCCTCACAAGCATTCAAGCCTGTAGCTAGGAATTCCTTAGGACATGATCCCTCATCGATACATGACCAATCGGCAAATTAGTATTCCTCCGCCGACGGCGGTCTCCGGGTAGTGTCCCCGATCTCGATGCGATCGCGCCGCGGCCCCTCCGAATTTTTTCGGCCCTCGGGCCGCACCCCAGAGCGAACGCCGGCCCACCGAACCGGACGCGGCGCGGAAGATCCCGCGCAACCGGAACCCGGCCGGAAAATCTTGCCCGGTTTGCGCCAACACAATGACCCGGACAGCCATAAGGTAAAGATGTGGGAGGCATCTTCGCATTTTGAAACGGGAGGGTTTTGCACATGAATCGCCTTGATTCCCGAACGATTGCGAACCGGGAGAACGCCCTGAAGAGCACAGGGCCGCGCACCGAGGACGGAAAAGCACGCTCGCGTGCGAATGCGTTCCAGCACGGGCTCGCCGGGGCCGGCGTCGCCTGGCCGGGCGAGATGGAGGGGGAGATGGAGGCGTTCGTCGACCGGCAGCTCGCCGCCGAGCCGGTCCCCCCGCGCGACGCCAAGGAGGCGTTCCTGCTCGAACGCATCGCCAGGCTCGCCTGGCAGGTCGACCGGGTCGAGCGGGCCGAGGAGGCCCACGCCGTCATCCGCGCGGCCAACGCCCGCGAGGCCGAGGAGGGCCGCCGCGACCGCGACGTCCTCCGCCTGATCGCGCTCATGGAGTCCGAGCCCGGCCTGGCCGTGCGGGGCCTGCTGCGCACCAAGGCCGGCTGCCGCTGGGTGGTCGACGCCCTCAGGGAGATGATCGACGCCGTCGACGCCGACTGGTGGCTGGCCTCGCTGGACACCCGGTTCGACGCCCTCTGCGCCCCCGCCCAGCCGGGCCGCCTGCGGATCTCGCGCGCCAAGGCCCTGGTGCTCGCCATCGGCAGCGCCGAATACGGTGCGGTCTGGCCCAACGGCCTCCCCGGAGACGACCCGGATTCCGACCACGCGGACAGGTCGGCCCGCGAGTGGACCCGCATGCGGGCCGAGGCCGCCCGCCGCGAGCGTCCCCGGTGGCGGGCCGAACTCAAGGACATCCTCACCCGCCGCCTCGAAGAGGTCCAGCTCCGGCACGACGAGCTGGAGGAACGGCCCGACCCCGCCCTCGAACTCGCCGGCCTCGCCTCCACCTTCGACCCGTCCCTGGAGCCCGAGCGCCTCCGCCGCCACATCCGCTCGCGCGAGCGCGAACGCGAGCGGCTGGTCCGGGAACTCCAGATCCACCGCGCCCAGCGGGCCGAGGCCATCGCCGCCGGGATGCTCGAACCCGAGGCCCGGGTCGAGGTCGAGCCCGCGGTCGAGTCCCGACCCGAGGCCGAATCGCCCCCGCCCGCCCCGGGACCGCCGGCGGCCCCGAAACCCCTCACACCCTTCGCGCCGGCCGCCGACTCCGTCCGGAATGATGAGGGCTATGACCTTCACTCGCCAGAGGTTGCGAAGAAATGGCTTCGTCCCGGCGAAATCGAAGCCGACCGGCTTGGTCAGCCCTTCGACCGCCGCCAACCCGACGCGAGACCCTGACCCGAAGTCACCCCAGACAATCCGTCTCACCCACCGCGCAGGAAACGACACGGCGAGGCTTCGCCCTGTGGACGGACGCGGTGCGGGCCGGCCCCTGGGGCAGGATCCGGGACGGGGCGACCGCCCGGCTCTCGCACTCCAAAGGGGTTCGGGGCCGATTCTTGCGGCTGGCTCATGGACATCGGACACCTCGGCGTCCACAATAGGCGGAGCCGGCCCGGGGCCCCCGGAAGGGGAGATCGCATGCCCGCATGGATTGCGGGTCCAGTCCCAGTCGATCGGCCCGACGGTCCCCGCGCCCAACTTTTCCGCCCATGACGATGAGCATAACGTCTGAAACGATCGACCTTTCCGCCTATCTCGCCGGATTCCGGGGCCAGGTGGAAGGGGCGCTGAGCCGGTTCGTGCCCGAGTTCGACGGGTCGAAGGCCACCCCCACCGCGCCCGGGGCCCCCGCCCGGCTGTCGGAGGCGATGCGCTACAGCCTCCTGGCCGGGGGCAAGCGGCTGAGGCCGGTCCTGGCGATGATGGCGGCCGACGCCTGCGGCGGCGACCCCCAGAAGGCCCTCCCCTCGGCCTGCGCGCTGGAGATGGTCCACACGTATAGCCTGATCCACGATGACCTTCCGGCGATGGACGACGACGACCTCCGCCGCGGCCGGCCGACCTGCCACAAGGCGTTCGACGAGGCCACGGCGATCCTGGCCGGAGACGGCCTGCTGACCCAGGCGTTCGAGGTCATCGTCAAGCACACCCACCCCGCCGAGGCGGCCGTCGGCTGCGTCCGGGCGCTGGCCGAGGGCGCGGGCCCCGACGGCATGGTCGGCGGCCAGATGGCCGACCTCCAGGCCGAGGACCGGGACGACCCCAACGTCGAGGAACTCCAGGCGATCCACGTCCGCAAGACCGGGGCCCTGCTTCGGGCGTCGTTGCGGATGGGGGGGATCGCCGTCGGGGCGCCCGAGGAACAGCTCGAAGCCCTGACGCGGTACGGACATGCGGTGGGCCTCGCCTTCCAGATCGTCGACGACCTGCTCGACGTCCAGGGGGACGAGGCGAAGATGGGCAAGCGGGTCCAGAAGGACTCCGGCCTGGGCAAGTGGACGTATCCGGGCCTCCTCGGCCCGGAAGGGAGCCGACGGCGCGCCCGGCAACTCGCCGACGAGGCCGTCGCCGCCCTGGAACCGTTCGGTGAACGCGGGCGTTACCTGAAAGCGCTGGCGTGGGAACTCTTGGAAAGGGACCGTTGATGAAACCCACCGCCGCCGTCCTGCCCCGGGTCGCGTCCCCGGCCGACCTCAAGTCGCTCTCCGACAAGGAGCTGGAGCAGCTCGCCGACGAGATGCGCCAGGCCCTGATCTCGGTCGTCAATCACCGGCCCGCCCACTTCGCCAGCAACCTCGGGGTGGTCGAGCTCTGCATCGCGCTCCACCTCGCGTTCGACTTCAAGAAGGACCGCCTGATCTGGGACACCGGCCACCAGATCTACCCCCACAAGCTCCTGACCGGCCGCGCCGACCTGCTCCCCACCATCCGGACCAAGGGGGGCCTGATGGGCTACCCCAACCCGGCCGAGAGCGAGTACGACCTGTTCATGACCGGCCACGCCGGCAACGCCCCCTCCACGGCCCTCGGCCTCAAGGCGGGCGACAACCTCGTCGGCCACCCCGAGCGGTACTCCGTCGGCGTGATCGGCGACGGCGCGTTCCCCTCGGGCATCGTCTTCGAGGCGCTCAACAACGCCACAGCCCACGGCGTCGGCCGGCGATCGCTGATCATCCTCAATGATAACAAGATGTCGATCTGCCCCCGCGTGGGCGGCCTGGCCTACTACTTCGACAAGGCCCGGATGGCGCCGGCCTATAATGATCTGAACAAGAAGTTGCGCAAGCTCCTGCCGTCGATCCCCCTGGTGGGCGACCAGGCCGAGCGGCTGTTCCAGCAGGCGAAGGACGCGGTCAAGGCGTCGGTCCACGGCGGCATGCTCTTCGAGGAGCTGGGCTTCGCCTACATCGGCCCGGTGGACGGGCACGACCTCAAGTCCCTGCGCACCTACCTGGAGAAGGTCAAGGCGATGGACGGCCCGGTGCTGCTCCACGTCCTGACCGAGAAGGGCCGCGGGTTCGCCCCGGCCGTGAAGGACCCCGTCAGGTTCCACGCCCCCTCGCCGTTCGAGACCAGCGAGGACGGGATCATCCCGCTCAAGACCTCCTCCAGCAAGGCCTACACCGACGCGATCAGCGCCGCCCTCTTCGACGCGCTCAAACGCGACCCCAAGGTCGCCGTGCTCACGGCCGCCATGTGCGAGGGGAACAAGCTCCAGAAGATCCGCGAGACCTTCCCGGACCAGTTCTTCGACGTCGGCATCTGCGAGAGCCACGCCGTCGCCTTCGCCGGCGGCATGGCCAAGGCCGGTGCGCGGCCGGTTGTTGATATCTACAGCACCTTCCTCCAGCGCGCGTTCGACCAGATCTTCCAGGAGGTCTCGCTCCAGAACCTCCCCGTCACCTTCACGCTCGACCGCGCCGGCGTCGTCGGGGCCGACGGCCCGACGCACCACGGCACCTACGACATCGCCTACATGCGCATGTTCCCCAACATGGTGGTGATGGCCCCCGGCGACGAGAAGGACGTGGCGCCCATGCTCGACTTCGCCCTGTCGCACGACGGCCCGACCTCGATCCGCTACCCCAAGACCAACCTCGAGACGATCAGCCGCGAGGTCCAGCCGATCGAGCTGGGCCAGGCCGAGATCCTGGAGTGGGAGACGGACGGCATGTTCGTCGCCTTCGGCACGCTCGTGGGCGGCTGCCTCCGCGCGGCCGAGCGGCTCCGCCAGCAGCACGGGCTCCGAGTCGGCGTCATCAACGCCCGGTTCGCCAAGCCGCTGGACAAGGCGACGATCCTCAAGGCAATCGAAGAGTGTGGATTCGTCGTCACCGTCGAGGAGGGCTGCCTGATGGGCGGCTTCGGCTCGGCCGTGCTCGAGGCCGCCAACGAGGCCGGCCTCCCCACCGCCAACGTCCGACGCCTCGGCCTCCCCGACCGCTTCGTCCTCCACGCCGAGCGCGACGAGCAGCTCGCCGAGGTCGGCCTCGACGTCGACGGCATCACCCAGTCCGCCCTCGACCTGGCCAAGTCCCTCGGCCTCCCCCACGCCGAGCCCGCCGCCACCGAGGGCCGCGCCTGGGCCGGCTGAGCGGGGAATCGGAATTCATGGAACCGCCAAGACTCCAAGCTCGCGGAGTGTAGGGTGTGTTGCCACGCGGCCCATCGGGCCGCGTCCAACGCACCGGCGGACGCCCCGAGACGGAGCCTCGTACCCGGATCCCGGCGAGGATCTCTATGCGACATGCCATCGCCTTGGTGATCGCAGGGCTGTTGCTCTCCGCAGGCTGGCGATTCGTCTCGGAGACGAACCATTATTTGCAGGCTCGATCCATGGCAACCCTGTTGCGATTGGAGGAGCAGGGCGATTTGCCTGAGGCAATCGATATTTATCAATCCGACCTGAGCGGCTGGCCGGAGGACATTTCGCCGTCGATGATGACCCGTATCCGCATCTCCAACCTAGCCTGGGTAACCCGCTTCGTCACCGTCCCGATGCTGTTCCTCGCATCGCTGGGAATCGCGGCCCTCACCCCGCCCCGATGGCGGCCGATCTTCCGACAATTCGGGAATCAAGCTCCATGGAACTCCGTGAACTGACCCAGCGAGCGCTCGCCTTGTCGGTCGCGGAACGGATGGAACTCGTGAGGGTCTTGTGGGAAGGTCTGGGTAGGGATCTACCCGACGAGACTCACGACGAGAACGCTCGGGAAGCCCTCAGGCGAAACGCGGAGATCGAATCCGGCGTCGTCGAAGAGGTTCCCTATGATGTGGTCATGACATCACTCAGGCGTAGTTTGGGAGCCCTGAATTGGATGTCACAGGACGATCCGCGTCGCTCGCGGCCGTCCTGAATGAGTCGTCTGCGAGCGATTTCTCTCGTCAAGAATCCCGGCAATCCCCGGCGAATCATTGGCCCATGAGGCTGTTGAAGTCATAATGTCGACGAGCGGTCACGGCTCGACGAATGGCTTCCACCCGCAGCCCTTGATGTTGTATCGGGCCATGCGGGAAGACCCTTCCGGCGGCCCACTGCCCGGTCCGACCGCCCGAACCCTCGGGGTTCGGCCGCAGGATGACATTCCTGTCCTTCGCGACCGCGTGAGCCCGGGGACAGGAGGCGTCTCGGTCGCCCCGGAGAGCCCGTTGAATCTCCCGAGCCACCGCAGACCGCCCCCTCTGGGCGGGACCGGTAGGGACCCGGTCTGGTGGATCTCGGTGGAGGATCTGGGCGAAGATGTGTCATTCCGCCGCGACAAGCCGACTCACGGACTCCTGGAGCCGGCGCGTGAGATGGGGCTTGACGAGTTCCAGGACGCTCTCACCGAACTGTCTCCGAAATGGGTGAAACTATGACGGACCAACAGATTGTCGAGCAACTCGATACTGTGATCGCCTCCAACGCCCCCCTGGGCCAGATTGTGAACGTCCTCCGCAAGTATCGCGAGGCCGGCGTGGCCCGGGAGGAGGCGATGGGAGCCCTGGAAACCCTCCGCAGCCAGGCCCATGATGAGATCCGCGAGGATCGTATCCTCGAAGTCATGGACATCGTCAGCGGCTTCTGCTCCGTGGAAAACACCGTCTGGTCCGACTGACCGAACGGATGCTCTCCTCCGCGTCCTTGGTGTCTTGGCGGTTCAATTCCTGATCTGAGGCCCACCCGTGCCCGACCACCCGCTCGACATCGCGATCCTCGGCAACGGCACCAAGCCCGAGGTGCTGGTCGAGGCCGAGCGCCTGGCGGGGGCGATCGAGGGGCGGGCTGGGCTGCGTCTGGTGGCCGTGGACCTCTCGTCGGATGGAGATCTGTCCAAACTCCAGGCCGATGTCGCTCTCGTGCTCGGCGGCGACGGCACCGTGCTGCACTCGGCCCGTCGCATGGATGACCGGCCCACGCCGGTCCTCGGCGTCAACCTCGGCCGGCTGGGGTTCCTCGCCGAAATCACCCCCGCGGGCCTGCTCGAACGCCTCGACGACCTCGCCGGGCGGCGGTTCACCATCGACGAACTCATGACCCTGTCCTGCGAACTCATCCCGCGCGACGGGTCGCCGCGGCACCTCTATCGCGGCCTGAACGACGTGGTCCTGCGGGCCGGCCCCGTGTTCCACCTGCTCGAAGTCGGCCTCTCGATCGACGGCGAAAGCGTGATCACCTACCGGGGCGATGGCCTGATCATCGCCTCGCCCATCGGCTCGACCGCCCACAGCCTCTCGGCCGGCGGCCCGATCGTCCCGCCGGACTCGCAGATGATCGTGATCACGCCCATCTGTGCTCATACCCTCACGCAACGGCCCCTCGTCGACGGCCACCACAAGGTCTACGAGATGACCCCCTGCGGCCAGGGCTCGACCATGCTCGTGGTCGACGGCCAGGTGCAGGTCCCCGTCAGCCCCGGCGACCGCATCGTCGTCCGGCGCGGGCCGGTGGCCTTCCCCATGGTCCGGCTCCCCGGCCACAGCTTCTACCGCACCCTCCGCGACAAGCTCGGCTGGGGCGCCAACCTCCCCGGCGAGACCAGCCGGGGCAACTGCTGAACGGCCCCGGTCCCGAGTTGATCCCGGCCGACCATCCGGTACAATTCCTACCGGAAGGCCCGCCCGTTGCACCCCGCCTGGCGTCCCCCGCCGGTCCGCATACCGATCCACGCGTGATCACATTCCAGAGGCTCCCCATGCGCACCTGCCCCGGCCCTCGCAAGCTCTCCCGCCGCGACGTGCTCGAGGTCGGCGGCGCATCGGCCCTCGGCCTCGGCCTGACCGACCTCTTGCGTCTGGAAAGCCTCGCGGCCGGCACCCGCAACAGGCGCGACGGCTCGTCCTCCGCCCTCGCCCCCACGGCCGACGCCTGCATCCTGATCTTCCTCGACGGCGGCCCCTCCCACCTCGACATGTGGGACATGAAGCCCGACGCCCCCGAGGGCATCCGCGGCGAATTCAAGCCGATCCCGTCGAGCCTCCCCGGCCTGATGGTGAGCGAGCACCTGCCGCGCCTCGCCAGGCACATGCATCTGGGCTCGCTCATCCGTTCGGCCCGGCACACCGTCAACAACTCCCACGGCGCGGCCGTCTACACCAGCCTCACCGGCCACGACCGGGGCGAGCTCGGCGGCGCCGCCGCCCCGACCGACTACCCGGCCATCGGCTCCGTGGTCGGCATGAGGCGCCCCCCCGACGCGTCGGTGATCCCCTATGTGTCGATGCCTTACATCACCGCCGAGGGGCGCGGCGGGCCGCCGCAGCCGGGGTTCTTCGGCGGCTGGCTCGGCCGAAACGCCGACCCCCTGTTCATGCTCAAGGACCCCAACGACCCCGCCTTCGCCATGCCCGAGCTGGCCCTGCCCGAAAACGTCGGCCAGCCCCGCATGACCGGCCGCAAGCGGCTCGTCTCGCACCTCTCCGGCGCACCCGACGGGCTCGGCGGCGACCGCAAGATCCGCGACCTCGACGGCTTCCAGGCCAAGGCGTTCGACCTCCTGACCTCGCCCAGGACCCAGAAGGCCTTCCGGCTCGACCAGGAAGACCCGAGGGTCCGCGAGCGATACGGCCGCAACATCTACGGCCAGTCGGTGCTGCTCGCCCGACGCCTGATCGAGTCGGGCACCCGCCTGGCCTGCATCTCCTGGGCGCCCGACGCCAACGCCACCTGGGACACCCACGGCAGCAACTTCGCTTCGCTCAAGAATACGTTGCTGCCCCAGTTCGACTCCGCCCTCGCGTCGCTGCTCGAAGACCTCCAGGCCCGCCGCATGCTGGACAGGACTCTGGTCGTCGCCATGGGCGAGTTCGGCCGTTCCCCCCGGGTCAACAAGGCCGCCGGCCGCGACCACTGGAACTACTGCTACAGCCTCTTCCTCGCCGGCGGCGGCATCCGCCCGGGCCACGTCTTCGGCGCCAGCGACAAGATCGGCGCCTACCCCGCCCGCCAGCCCGTCACCCCCGCCGACATCATCGCCACCATCTACCGCACCCTCGGCCTCCCCGCCGACCTCGAACTCCACGACCGCCAGGAACGCCCCTTCGCCCTCGTGCCGTGGGGATCGGCAATCGAAGACATTCTCACTTGATCAGGCGAGGATCGACTTAAGCACCTTGCCGTGCACATCCGTCAGCCGGCGGTTCGCCCCGTTGTGGTAATAGGTCAGTCGCGTGTGGTCGAGCCCGAGGAGGTGCAGGATCGTGGCGTGGTAGTCGTGGACTGTGGCCACGTCCTCGACGGCCTTGTGACCGAACTCATCGGTGGCCCCATACGTAAACGCACGTTTGACTCCCGCCCCGGCGAGCCAGGCGGTGAACCCCTTGGGGTTGTGGTCGCGGCCCTGGACGCCCTTCTGGAACGTGGGCATCCGGCCGAACTCGGTGTTCCAGACGACCAGCGTGTCGGCCAGCAGGCCCCGGGCCTTGAGATCGCGCAGCAGGCCGGCGGCCGGGCGGTCCAGGATCGGGCCGTGGCGGTCGTAGTCCGACTTGATCCGCTTGTGCCCGTCCCAGTTGAGGTTCCCCTCGCCCATGGCGAAGGCCCCGTTGTACAACGTCACGAACCGCACCCCGCGCTCCAGGAGCCGCCTGGCCATGAGGCAATTCCGGCCGAACGCGGCGGTGGTCGGGTTGACGTCGTCCAGCCCGTAGAGCCGCTTCGTGGCCTCGGTCTCGCCCGAGAGGTCGGTCACCTCGGGGGCGCTGAGCTGCATCCGGGCGGCCAGCTCGTAGGACGAGATCCGGGCCGACAGCTCGGTGTCGCCGGGGTGATCTTTCAAATGCTCATCATTCAAACGTTTGAGGAATTCCTTGGTCGCGACGTCCGCCGGCGCGCTGACATCCCGGGGCCTGGCGAGGTGGGTGATGGGCCTGTCTGCGTTGAAGCTCGTCCCCTGGAAGACGGCCGGCAGGAACCCGTTGGCCCAGTTGGCCGGCCCCTGCTGCGGGCCCCCTCGCGGGTCGGGGATGGCGACGTACGCGGGCAGGTCCTGGTTCTCGGTCCCGAGCGCGTACGACACCCAGGCCCCGGCGGACGGGAAGCCTTCCAGGGTGAAGCCCGTACTCATGAACATCTCGCCCGGACCGTGCGTGTTCGTCTTCGAGGTCAGCGAGTGGACGAAGCACATCTCGTCGGCCAGCTCGGCCAGGTGAGGTAAAAGATCGGAGAGATACTTCCCCGACTGCCCCCTCGGCTTGAAGGCCCACGGGCTCCTCGCCAGGTTGCCATTCTCCCCCTGGAAGGTGATGAGCTTCTCGGCACCCGGCAAGGGCTGGCCGTCGCATTTGATCAACTCCGGCTTGTAATCGAATGTGTCCATGTGACTGACCGCCCCGGTGCAGAAGATCTGCACGACTCGCTTCGCCTTCGGGGCGAAGTGCGGGGCCCGGGGCGCGAGCGGCCGGGTGGGGTCGAAGGTCACGGCCTCGCGGTCGGCCGCGAGCAGGGCCTGGTCGGAAAGCAGGCTGGCCAGGGCGATGCCGCCCAGGCCGCCCGAGAAGTCGGCCAGGAAGCGGCGGCGGTCCAGCAGGTGGAAGCCCGAAGGCGCGCTCTTGCGGATCATGTTCGGCTCGCGATCGGATCAATCAACGTACAGGAATTCATTCGAGTTCAGGAGCGCCCTCGCCAGGGCGGCCGTGCCATGCGACGCGACCAGACCCGCCGCGCCCGCCTTCTCCGCCTCGTCCGGCTCGCGGCCCAGGGCCAGCAGGAACGCCCGCCGCGCCCGCGCCGTCGGATCAGTCCCCGCCTCCCGGTCCGCCCTCTCCCCCAGCCGGCCGGACTGGTCGAGCAGGAACCGGCTGTTGAGCAGGTTCAGGGCCTGGAGGGCGGTCGTCGAGACGTTCCGCCGGGGGACGACCATCGCCGCGTCGGGGCAGTCGAACGCCCCGAAGGTCGGGTCGGCCTGGCTCCGGGGCTTGAACTGGTAGACCATCCGACGGAAGGCGTCGGCCCCGAGTTCGGCCCGGGGGATGAACACCACGACATAGTTGGTGTTCTTCTCCCAGAGCGTGTAACCCGGCCCGCCCATCGTCAGGTCGAGCGAGCCGCTGGCGGCCAGGATCGCATCGCGCAGGGCCTCGGCCTCCAGGCGCCGAGGGGACATCCTCCACAGGAGGCGGTTGTCGCGGTCCACGGCGGCGGCCGATTCCACGAGCTTGCTCGCCTGTCGATAGGTCGATGAGAGCACGATCAGGCGATGGATCGGCTTGAGCCGGTAGCCGCCGTCGCGATAGGCCGACGCGAGCCAGTCGAGCAACTCGGGGTGCGAGGGCGGGATGCCCTGGAAGCCGAAGTCGCCGGGCGTGGCCACGAGCCCCCGGCCGAAGTGATAATGCCAGGCGCGGTTGACCATCACCCGGGCCGGCAGCGGGTTGTCGCGGTTCCCCAGCCAGTCGGCCAGGGCCCGGCGGCGCTCGGGGTCGGCGGCGTCCTCGGGCAGTTCCAGGGCGGGCCGGACGGCGGAGATGCCCGACGGCGACACCTTGGCCAGCCTCTGGAGCGGGTCGCCCCGGCGGAGGATGTGCGTCGGCCCGGGGTTCGCGCCGAACGTCCCGGCGTAGACCATCGGCGAGCCGGTCAGCGTCTTGACCTTCTCGGCCAGCCCGGCCCGGGCCCTCCTCAGCTCCGATCGAGCCTTGTCGTTCTCGGCACCCCTGGATGCGTTCTCCTCGTAGTGCGGGCGATCGGCCGACGAGGCGACGACGTGCCACTCGCCCGGCCGGACGGCCACCTCGACCAGGTATTCGACCGGCAGGCGATCCTTGAAGGCCTCGTCGCGGTCGCGTCCCCAGACGACCCGGTCGATCCGCTCAACCTTCGTCAACTCGACCTGCGCCCAGCCCTTGTGAGGCACCCGGGAGATCCAGCTCCGGCCATTGCCGGTGCGGCCGTCATTCAGGTGGACCGTCTTATGAAGATCCGACCCCGGGTACTCCGACGAGGCCGACGCCTTGCCCTTCAGGGCGACGTTCCTGGGCGACTCGCCGGCCGAGTAGACCTCCAGCTCGTCGAGGCAGGGCTCCGAGCCGTTGTTCGTCTCCAGCACCGTGAATCGGACATATTTCGCTTCGACGGTGGGAAACCGTTCGACGTTGCGGGCCACGCTCACCATCGATCGGCCCGGTGCACCCCGGCCGGGATCGGCGAGCGGCTCGGACTCGTCGAGCTTGCGGTCGATCTCGGCCATCCGTTCGCGGAGCCGTTCGGCCTCGCGTCGGCGGTCGTCGGAATCGGGCATCTGGATGGGTCGGTCCGCGTGGTTGACGCCGGCGAAGACGGCCTGGAGCCCGTAGTAGTCGCGCTGGGAGATCGGGTCGAACTTGTGGTCGTGGCAGCGGGCGCACTGGACGGTGAGGCCGAGGAAGGCGGTGCCGGTCGCGGCGATCATGTCGTCGAGGTCGTCCACCCGCTGCTGGGCCTTGCCCTCCTCCGAAAGGTTGCCGACAACATCATGCGTGCCCCCGACGATGAAGCCGGTGGCCGCCTGGGCGAGCCAGTCGGCGCCCGGGATGGTGTCGCCGGCGAGCTGCTCGCGGATGAATTGGGGCAAGGGCGTGTCATCGTTAAACGCCCGGATGACATAGTCGCGATAGGGCCAGGCGTTGGGCCGCAGCGCGTTGGTCTCGTAGCCGTGGCTCTCGCCGAACCGCACCACGTCGAGCCAGTGACGCCCCCATCGCTCGCCGTACCGGGGCGAGGCCAGCAGCCTCTCGACCAACTTCTCATACGCTTTCGGATCGGCATCCTTGACGAATGCCTGGATTTCCTCGGGAGTCGGAGGCAGGCCGGTGAGGTCGAACGACAGGCGCCGTATCAGCGTGCGGCGGTCGGCCTCGGGCGAGGGTTTGAGTCTGTACTCATTCAACTTCGCCAGCACGAAAACATCGATCGGGTTGCGGCCCCAGTTCGACTTATCTTCAAGCTCCGGCACGGCCGGGTTCCGGATCGGCCGGAGCGACCACCAGTCCTTGCCCGCGCGTCGGACGATGGGCTGCAACGGTTCGCCCTGATAATGGGCCCCGGCCTCGACCCACTTCGAGATCGACTCGATCTGGTCGGCCGGCAGGGCCCCTTTTGGGGGCATCTCGCCGGACTTGACCTTCTCAAGGATCAAGCTGTCTTTCTTCGATTGCTCGTCGAGCGCCGGGCCGTTCTCGCCGCCGGCCACGAGCTTGGCGCGGCGGGTGAGGTCGAGCTTGCCCTTGGGCTCGTCGCCCGAGTGGCAATTCAGGCACTGCTCGACGAGGATCGGCCTGACGCGGTCCTGGAAGAGGTCGTCCGCCCGGCTGGAGGCGGTGCAGGCGAGGCAGACCAGGGTGAACGCGTGGAACCTTGTCATGTGATCCATCCTGCCGGGACTCGGCCCCGTTCAAACGAGGCCGCCGCGTTCGTCTTCGAGGAGGCGGAGTTGGTCGGACACCCAGGCGTCCAGCCGGTCGCGGGTGACGAACCGCGAGAGGAGCACGACGACGCTGATGCCGGCGAGTGCCAGCCCGATGACGTCGCGGGTGATCATGTAATTGACCAGCGACAGGAAGGCCGCGCCCTCGGCCATGGCCCAGCCGATGATGCGGGTGGTCTGGAAGGCGAAGGCGAGCCGGTCGGCGTCCTTGATCCCCTCGTGCGGGACGCCCGGCGGCCCGCCGCCGAACTTGCCCATCGCGATCGACTTGCGCAACGCGTTTGCCACGAAGCCCGGGAAGATGTACGACATCATCAGGACGCTGGCGGCCACCGCGCCGAGGATCCAGCTCAGCGGGATGGGCCCCGGCGCCGGTGGGTTCCTGCCGCCCCCGACCGTCAGCATGACCGCCCCGTAGATCAACACGCCGAGCACCAGGGCCCCGTGGATGATCCGGGACGTTCGGAGGATCGATGCGGGAACATCAAAGGGCACGGCCATGAGTTTACCACCCCATCTCAGGGAGTCTCGTCGGTTTTCCGGGGCGCCACGCCCGGCTCACATCAGCTCCCGGATCGGGCTGCCCGAGGGGAGGACGGGGACGGGTCGGCCGGCGTTGTTGGTGTAGTGGGCGTGGGTGTCGATTCCGAGGTGATCATAGATGGTGGCGAGCACGTCCTGGGGGGTCTTGGGCAGGAGCTTGGGGAAGGCACCCTTGGCGTCGGACTCGCCGACGACCCGGCCGCCCTGGACCTTGCCGCCCGCGAAGGCCGCGCTGAAGACCCCGGGGTAGTGGTCGCGACCGGCGTCGTTGTTGACCCGGGGGGTGCGGCCGAATTCGCCCCAGGCGACGACCAGGGTCGTTTCGAGGAGTCCACGCTGGTGCATATCTTCGATCAACGCCGAGTAGGCCCGGTCGAACCGGGGGAGGAAGCCGCGACGGAGGGAGTCGAACCCCTTGACGTGGGTGTCCCACCAGCGGAGGTCGACGGTGACGAGCCGGACGCCGGCCTCGACGAGCCGCCGGGCGAGGAGCATCCGCTGGCTCCAGTTGGGCGAGCCGCAGCGGTTGGCCGCGCCGGGGTCGAAGGCCGGTATGAACCCGTACCGCTCCCGGAGGGCCCGGGGCTCCCTGTCCAGGTCGAAGGCGTGGCGGGCGGCGTCGGAGGTGAGGATGTCCCACGCCTGGCGGTCGAACCGGTCGAGGGCGTCGAGCTGGCCGGCGGAGTCGACGTCGCGCCTCAGGCGGTCGAAGCCGGAGAGCAACGATCGGCGATCGCCCACGCGTTCGAGGGTCACGCCGGCGGGCAGGGAGAAGTTGGGGACCCTGTACGGCCCCTCCTTCGCGGGGTCGGCGAGGGTCTCGAACGGCTTGCAGGCCACGCCGAGGTAGGCGGGGCCGGTGCCGGGGACCATCTTCGGGATCATCACATAAGGGGGCAACTCGGGCGAGAGGTGGCCGAGCTGGCGGGCGACGATCGAGCCGCAACTGGGGTGGATGTTGCTGTCGGGCTCGGGCCCGGGCGGGTATCCGGTGAAGCAGATCTGGTCGCCGGTCGAGTGGCCGGCGTCGTCGTGGTGGAGCGACCGGACGATGGACCACCTGTCCAGGCAGGCGGCCGACATCGGCAGCATGTCGGTCAGCCGGACGCCGGGGAGCTTCGTGGGGATCGAGCCGAACTCGCCGCGATACTCGGCGGGGGCGTCGGGCTTGGGATCCCACATATCAATATGGCTCGGCCCGCCCCGCATCCAGAGGATGATGACCGAGTTGGCCCGTTTGGGGCCGGCCGCGGCCGAGGCGTCCCGCCGGAGCAATTGCCCGAGGCCGAGCCCGGCGGTGCCAAGCACGCCGGCGCGGAGGAACGACCGTCGCGAGGCGGCCAGCGAGCGGCGGAAGTCGTCGCAGCCGAATCGGTCTGCACTCGCCCCCGATCGGTTCATCGCGCGCAGCCCCCCCGCGTTGGATCGGATTTTCGCCTCGCACCCGCGCGATTGTAACCCGGATCGCAACAAGTGTTCAACATCATGGTGGGGAGGGTCAGCGGTTCGCGTTTCATGGCGGGGGCCGGTGGGTTACAATTGTGGGGTCGGGCATCTCCTCTCCCGCACGCCGACCGGTTCCGGCTTTTTCGGGTCAAGGGTTTCGGTCGGGCGGCGAACGACACTGGAATGACAGCCCGGGGGCGACCGTCGCTCGGCCACGAACCGGTGGCCTGTGTATGCGTTCCCATGGGCCAGGCTTCGGGGGTGGGCGGTCATGGTTGAGGAGACGAGGCCGCTGCTGAGTACGGATCGGGGCGAGGGCGGCGGGGCATCGCCGGGGGAGACGATGCCGCTGTCCAGCCGCGACCCGCTGCCGCCCATCGCGCGGCGGGCGCTGTCGATGCGAACCGAGCCCGGGAATGTGGACGCGACCATGTCGTTCATGGTCGAGACCGCCCCGGGCCAGGTGTCGATCCCGGGCGGGGAGTTCGACGCCGACGCCCTGGCGGCGTTCGCCCCGGCGCAGAGGCTCCAGGAGCGGTATGTCCTGGTCGAGGAACTCGGCCGGGGCGGGATGGGGATGGTCTTCCTCGGCTGCGACGAGCGGCTCGACCGGCCTGTGGCGATCAAGGTGATCCTGCCCAGGGCGCTGGGGGGGTCGGCGGGCAGTTCGCTGGACTCCTCGGCCCGCGACTCCTTCGCCGACGAGGCCCGCATCGGGGCGAACCTGATGCATCCGGCGATCGCCACGGTGTTCGATTATGGGTTCCACGACGGCAAGCCGTTCGCCGTGTTCGAGTTCCTGCCGGGCGAGACCCTGCGGGACGTGCTGGCCCGGCGCGGGCGGATCTCGCTGGATGAGACGCGGCTGATCATCGGCACGCTGGCCCAGGCGCTCGACTTCGCCCACGGGCGTCGGGTGGTGCACCGCGACCTGAAGCCGGAGAATATCCGGGCGACCGAGCAGGGTCTATTCAAAATCCTGGACCTCGGCCTGGCGAAGAATTTCCACGAGCACGACGACTGGCGATTCTCGGGCACGCCGGCCTACGCCGCGCCCGAGCAGGCCGAGGGCAGGCCGTGCGACGGCCGGACGGATCAATATGCGCTGGCGCTCATCGCATATGAGATGCTCACGGCGGCACGCCCGTTCGTGAGCAAGAGCTGGCGCGAGATGCTCGACCTGCACGCGAAGGCCGCCCCCCCCGCCCCGCGTTCCCACGCGCCGGACCTGCCCGAGGGGGTGAACAAGGCGATCCTCCAGGCGCTCGACAAGGACCCGAACCGGCGGTTCGCGACCTGCGAGCAGTTCGCCGTGGCGCTGGGGTGCCAGCTCCTGAGCGCCCCGACGGTTCAGACCCCGGAGATCCTCCGCGAGGCGACGCTCCGCAAGATCAAGGGGCGTTACCGGAGCTTCGACGTGATGGGATTCCGCTCCCAGCGCCCGTACGTCGCGCTGGCGCCCGAGGCGATGTGGATCGCCTCCCAGGCGGAGATGATCCAGGTCCCGATCGGGGCGATCACGCGGGTCTATCGCAAGAAGTGGAGCCGCGAACTCCGCCTGGAGCTGAACGTCGCCCGAGGGCGGAAGGTCCAGCGGCTGCGGTTCGGGTCGCGGAAGGAATGCGCGGCCTGGCTCGATGCCATCAACGGATTGCTCGACGAGCGTGCGAAATTCGGCTGCGACGGCGACACGGTGTCCGAGCCGAGGATGGACCCGGTGGTCCTCCTGGCCCAGCGCCCGAGCATGCGGTTCCAGCTCCTGGGGAACCTGGAGTGCCGGTCGGACAAGGTCACGGCGACCCGGGCGGGCTTGCAGATCCGCGGGGCGATGATCGGCGCGGATGCCGTGGCGGACATCCACGAGGAGAAGCTGCCGGGCTTCCTCAAGACCGAGCGGCGTTCCTCGGGCGTGGCGATCCGGGCGGTGGACCACGACGGCCGGCTGGAGCTGAAGTCGCGGTGGTTCGCGCGTCAGGCCTGGCGGATCGGCGGCTGGATGCTGCTGGCGATGCTGTTCCTGGCGGTGCCGCAGATGGTCGGGAGCCTCTGGGTGCTGCTGCTCAGGCTGTTCGAACTGGAGTCGTGGCTGGGCAAGGCGGAAAGGATCCTCGAGTGGGATTACCTGCTCACGAACCTGATGCCCCTGTGGCCCCTGATGCTGGCGCTGGGGTATCGCTATCTCCAGTGGCCGCAACTGGCCAGGCCGGTGTCGCTGGCCTTTTATGGGCTGATCGCGAAGTACCTGGGCGTGGCGTTCGCGGCGGCGGTGACGCTGGCGGCGGCGGACAACGGCCGGGCGGTCTTCGTCGGCGGCGCCCAGATGGTCGGGGTCGCGGGCAGTTGCTTCTTCATGTTCATCTATTACTCGCTCGCCCGTCGAGCGTGGCAGTCCTACCGCGAGCTGCGGCTCATCCTGGAGGGCGAGCAGTGGCGCGAGCCGCCGCTGCGCAAGTGGACCGGCCGGCTCTCGCTGGGGATCTCGGCCGCGTTCCTGGTGGCGATGTTCGGGCTCCAGGCCACCGCGCAGTACCGGACGATCCAGAACATCGAGGAGCGAGGGGTGATCGTGACGCCCTCGGGCGTCACGGTCAATGTGCCGGACCTGGGCAAGATGAAGGCGCTGACGAAGAAGAAGGTCGCGCGGGAGGCGAGATAGGTCCGAGCCCCTTGGAGTGCGGGAGCGGAGCGGCCGCACTCCCAAGGAGGTCAGAAGGGCGGTTCGATGTCGGAGGTGAAGGTCGCCTCGGCGGCGGGGGCGAGGGTGGGGGCTGGGCCAGGAGTGGACGCGCTCTTGCGCGTTTTCTTTTCCTTGGGGGCGGCGACGACGGTCGTGGTCGCCTCGGCGGCGGGGACGGTGGCGCGGGCGTCGAAGGCGGCGGTGACGGGCTCGCCGTTCTCATCCACGCCGGTCAGGAGCGAGACGGACCGCTCGGTTCGCTCGATGAGCGTCTGGCACTGCCCGAGCAGGCGGACGGCCTCCTCGTACTTGGCCAGCGAATCCCCCAGGGGCGTCTGCCCCCGCTCCAGCTCGGCGACGATCCGCTCGACGGATTCGAGGGCGGTTTCGAACTTGATCTCGGTTTCCATGGCGAGTCTCGAAGGAAGATTGAACCGCAAAGACGCAAAGAACGCAAAGAACCTTATCAATGAATATCTCTAAACTCCTTGGCGATCTTTGCGTCTTTGCGGTTCAATCCCTGATTTGTTCCACGATCGACACCACCTGCCCGTGTTGCAGGCGGGTGGTGATGCGGTCGCCGGGGTGGACGTCCTGGGCCGACTGCAGGGGGGTGCGGCCGTCGGGGTGGAGGGTGACGGAGTAGCCGCGGGCCAGTACGCGCAGGGGGCTCAGGGCGTCGAGCTGCGCGGCGAGGCGGGCGAGGCGGTTCCGGCGGTCGTCGAGGTAGCGGCCCACCGCGCGCTGGGCGCGGGCGGCGAGGTCGTCGAGCCGGAATCGGGCGTCGACCAGCCGATCTCGCAGGCCCCGGGCGAGGCGGTCGCGGAGGCGGTCGAGGACGATCCGGGCCTCCCTCGCATCGGGCACGCACCGCTCGCCGGCCTCGCTCGGGGTCAGGGCGCGGAAGTCGGCGGCGAAGTCGGCGAGGGTGACGTCGACCTCGTGGCCGACGGCCGAGATCACCGGCAGGCGGGACGACGCGATGGCCCGGACGACCAGCTCCTCGTTGAAGGTCCAGAGGTCCTCGACGCTGCCGCCGCCCCGGGCGACGACAATCAGGTCGACGCCGTTGGTCCGATTCGCCAGGTCGATCGCGGCGGCGACCTCCTCGGCCGAGCCGAGCCCCTGGACCTTGGCGGGGACGATGAGGATCTCGGTGGCCGACCATCGCCGGCCGGTGACCTGGAGGAAGTCGCGGACGGCCGCGCCGGTGGGGCTGGTGACGACGGCGATCTTGCGGGGGTATTTCGGGAGCGGCCGCTTGCGATCGGGGTCGAACAGGCCCTCGGCCCGGAGCTTCTCGAACCGCTGGCGGAAGGCCAGTTCCAGGGCACCGATGCCCTCGGGCTCGATCTTTCGAATGATGATCTGATATTCACCGCGCGGGGCGTAAACGCCGATCTCGCCGCGTGCCTTCACGGCCAATCCATCGGTCAGATCGAATGGCAAACCCTGGGCGGTGGACTTCCAGATGACCGCGCGGATCTGGGCGTTGGCGTCCTTGAGGGAGAAGTAGACGTGGCCCGAGCGGGGCTTCGCGAGGTTGGAGATCTCGCCCGCGACCTGGACGTCGGCGAAGTCGGTCTCGAGGACCCCCTTGATCCGCGCGGTCAGCTCGGTGACCGAGAGGCAGGCCGAGGCCGAGCCCTTGCCGTCCTGGGAGTCGTCGAGGCGGTCGAAGAGCGAGAGCAGGGTCATGTTCGGCGAGTCCGTTCACGTCGCGTGGATCCCAAGGCCACAGCAGAACCAATCGGGGCAATTCGTGCAAGAGCGAGACACCCCGGATCCATCCACGAGCAGGGATCGCATCCGCGCCGGGCGCGGGTCTCCAGGCCCCGCCCCCAGGCGGACCGGGGGAGACCACATAAGCGGGTCTCCGGACCCGTTCCAGCGGTCGGAAGGGAACGGGTCCGGAGACCCGGTTTGGCTGGCTGGCGCTGCGACGGTCGGGTCGGGGTCTGGAGACCCGCGCCCAGCGCCTGACGCCCCTCTCGCAGCGCGGGAAATGGGCGGCGCCCCCTGGAATCGGGGGGATCTTCACGCGTTGACTTGCGAGAGGGGTTCTTTGACAATCGGGGCGTCGTCCCGCTGAGACAGTCCGAGGCCCCGCAGTCGAGCCGTGTGATGGACCAGTTCGCCGTGATCTTGCCCGCCGCCGGCCGTTCGTCGCGGTTCGGGGACCCGAAGGAGAAGAAGATCTACGCCGACCTCGACGGCCGGGCGGTCTGGCTGCGGGCCGTGGAGCCGTTCCTGAACCGGGACGACGTCGGGCAGATCCTCATCGCGATCGCGCCCGAAGATCGAGAGTTGTTCGAGCGTCGATATCAGCACAACGTGGCGTTCCTGAACATCACCGTGCTCGAAGGCGGCGCCGAGCGGTCGGACTCGGTGGCGCAGGCACTGGCGGCGGTGAAGCCCGAGATCACCCATATCGCCGTGCACGACGCCGCGCGGCCTTGCCTGACGTCGGAGCAGGTCGACGCCGTCTTCCAGGCCGCCCGAAAGGACGGGGCGGCGCTGCTGGCCGTGGCGGTGGCCGACACGCTCAAGCGCGGGGGCGAGGACGGCAAGACGATCGAGACGGTCCCCCGCGCGGGCCTCTATCAGGCCCAGACCCCGCAGGTCTTCCGCCGGGATCTGATCCAGGCCGCCTACGACAACCGCCACAAGCTCGCCGCCGCGATCACCGACGACGCCCAGCTCGTCGAGGCCCTCGGGCACCCCTGCACGATCGTCGAGGGGTCGTCCATGAACATCAAGATCACCCGGGCGATCGACCTCAAGCTCGCCTCCGCCATCCTCCAGGCCCAGGCCGCCAGCAAGCCGGAACCCAAGCGGCCCGTCCACCCGTTCGGGGCGGACGAACAGATGTGGAAATAAATCGAATAATTGAACCACAGAGACACAGAGGGCACGGAGGATGATTTATGAATTCTCGGTGCCCTCTGTGTCTCTGTGGTTCAATGAATTTTTACTTCTTGGGCCACAGGTGGAAGCCCGTCAGGTTGGTCTTGATGCGATACAGGCCGACGCCGGCGGTGATGTAGAGGGTCTTGCGATCGTCGCCGCCGAATTCGACGTTGGTGGTGTCCTCGGGCACCGGGATGAAGCCGACGGTCTTGCCGTCCGGGGCGAAGATGGTCACGCCGTTGGCGTCCTTCTTGCCCTTGGTGGCGACGATCAGGCCGTCGGCGGTCACGGTCATGCCGTCGATGCCGCCGTCGTCGAAGGTAAGCAAGGCGCGGGGGTTCGAGACGTTGCCCCGGGCGTCGAGGTCGCAGGCGAGCAAGGCGCGGCGTTTGGAGCCGTTGTCGGCGATGTAAAGGGTCTTGCCGTCGGGGCTCACGGCGAGGCCGTTGGGCTTGGTGGCGGTGGTCTCGAGTTTGTGCACCGAGCCGTCCGGGTCGATCCGGAAGACGGCCTCGAAGTCCAGCTCGCGGGGTTCCTTGCCGACATAGCGAGGGTCGGACACATACACACGCCCCTGCGCATCGACGGCCACGTCATTCGGGCTGTTGAACTTCTTGCCCTGATACTTGTCGGCGAGGACGCGGACGGTGCCGTCGGGGTCGGTGGCGGTGACGCGGCGGTTCCCGCCGGTGTTGGCGCCCTCGGCGACGATCAGCCGGCCCTTGGGATCGTAGATCATGCCGTTGGACCGGCCGCCCGGGTCGCGGAAGGCGACGGTCTTGCCGGTCTTCGGGTCGAACCGCATGATCCGGTCGCCGATGTCGGAGAACAGGATCGAGCCGTCCGCCATGAGGGCCCCGCCTTCGGTGAAAATCCCCTCGCCCCAGACCTTTTCGAGCCTGGCGTCGGGCGGGACCACAGCGTCGGGTTCGGCGGCGAGCAACAGCAGGACGATCGGCAGCAGCATCGGCGGGGCTCCGTGGATGGGGTTGGTCGAGTGATTACGCTATGACAGCGGCGGGGCGGATTCAACCGGGCATGCGACGAGAATTGAACCGCCAAGACGCGGGAGAGCTTGAGAGGCGAAAAGCCCCCCAGGCGCTGGGCGCGGGTCTCCCGACCCCGCCCTTGCTTCGATCGAAGGAGACAAGCCGACCGGGTCTCCAGAGCCATTTTTCACCGGCCGGAATCGCGGGTCTGGAGACCCGGTTCGGTGGTACGGCGCGGCGGATGCAGGGGCGGGGTCTGGAGACCCGCGCCCAGCGCTTCCGACCTGCGCCCAGCACCCTCGCCCGGCCTGATTCAGGCGAGCACATGTGGACGCGTCCGAGGATGAAAAACCGCCGTGGCCCCTTGCGACGACGCGCCGGTTCGGGGATACAAGCGAGGGGGTGCGGCGTGCCGCATTTTCCCCGTCACGTCCGGTTGACCCCTTCGTTACAATCGTGACGAGACGCAACCTCACCGGCGACAACCTCACGAGAGTCCCCTGGCGATGGAGTGTCTCGGCCCGCAATGCGCCGCGCTCTTGCTGGAGTGGCTGAAGTCCCAGCGCGACAGCCTCGCCCAGGGAGACGCCGGAGCCGCGTCCGCCCCGACCGATCCGATCGAAGCGCGATCTTTCCCGGAACAGAGAGATCCCCCCACGGCGCCCCCCGCGTCGTCCGCCTCCGAGATGCCGCGGCAAGGCCGGCTCTTCGCCGCCGTGCCGTATCAGGACGAGGCCCCGTCGATCCGGAACCCGGTCGAGCTCTCGGGCGCGTTCGAACACGTCGATTACGCCATCTTCCGGAGATATCAGAACCAGTTGACCCGCGCCGAGCGTGCGCGCCTGGACAACACCATCGACAACGCCCTGTTCAAGATCGGCCGGTATCTCGACCGGCTCGAAGGGCCGGGGCGCGACGAGGTGGAACTCCGGTACGAGGCCGCGCGGGCCCAGGTGCGCGAGGGTCGGGAGCGGGCCGAGCGGCTCCGCGACCAGGCCCGGCGCGCCGACCAGCGGATCGCCCAGCTCGCCAACCTCACGCCCGAGGCGTTCGAGGACTTCGTCGGCGAACTCTTCGAGGCGCTCGGCTTCGCGGTCGAGGCCGTGGGGGGCACGGGCGACGAGGGGGCGGATCTGAGGCTCCGGAAGCAGGGGCTGATCGCGGTGGTCCAGTGCAAATATACCAATGCCAAGAGCAAGGCCGGGGGCGTCGTCGGCTCGCCCGAGCTGCAGAAATTCCTCGGCACCGTCCACCACACCCGGAGCCACAAGGGCTACTTCGTGACCACCCGGACCTTCTCCCTCGCGGCCGAGCGGTTCGCCGCCGAGCACCCGATCGAGCTGATCGACGGCCCGCGCCTGATCGAGCTGGTGCGCGAGGTCCTCGGCCCGGGGGCCAGGGCGGAGCCGGAACCGACGTGGTTCTGATCGCATTCGTTCGTACCGCCCGACGATCCGGGGAATCCCCGGGGATTTCGCCGACACGGGCCCGATTCAGGACGTATTGTTGGGAATGAGGTAATTCCTCCCAGATTCATGAATGCCCGGCCCGGAACTTGCGACATAATCCCGTGGCCGACCCGACGTGTGAACGGAGACTCGGAACAGACTCTTGACCGGGACTCGGGGCACGGTTTAGCCTGTGCGGCGAGCGCGATGAATGGATCTCGCGCGACGTGCCACGTCTCGGCCAAGGAGGGTTGACGATGCGTACCCCGTCTTGCAAGGACCAGTCGACGCTGCGGGCGATCGACCTGCCCCATGAGTTCGAGGACGTGGAGGGCTTCCTGCAAGCCGACCTCCGCGCGATCGTGACCATGCTGACCCAGCGGGCCAACGAGCGGCTCCTGCTGACCCGCCGCGAGTCGACCCAGCTCCGGAACACGCTCTGGAACTCCCTGACCGACGCCCTCAACGCGTCGATGGCCCCGCTCACGGCCGAGAACCGCTGACGCCGGTCCAGGGGCCGGAACCGCTCATCCTCCACGCCGGGTGACATGGCCAGGATCCTCCTCGGTGTGACCGGTTCCGTCGCCGCCTCGCGGACGCCCGCCCTACGCATGGCCCTGGACGCTCAGGGCCACGACGTCCGGATCGTGGCGACCGAGGCCGCGCTCTACTTCTTCCCAACGGGCGACGCTGCCCCGAGTCCGATCCATCGCGACCGGGACGAATGGCCCGGCGATGCCTATCGCCGGGGCGACCCCGTCCTCCACATCGAGCTCCGCAAGTGGGCCGAGCTGCTGCTCGTCGCCCCGCTCGACGCCCATACGCTCGCGAAATTCGCGGTCGGCCTGTCCGACAACCTCCTGACCTGCGTCTTCCGCGCCTGGGATTTCGATCGCCCCGTGGCCCTGGCCCCGGCCATGAACACCCTGATGTGGCAGAGCCCCGTCACGCGCAGACATCTCCAACAATTGTTGGACGACCGGGGCGACGGCCTGGACGGCGGCGGGCTCACGCTCGACAATGCGGCCGAGGTCTTCGCGCGGCATGCGCCCGGGATTTCGATCCTCCCGCCGATCTCGAAGGTGCTGGCCTGCGGCGACGAGGGGCCGGGCGCGATGGCGGAGGTGCCTCAAATTGTCGAGGCCGTTGCCTCGATCCTCGACCGGTTTGCCCCAGATTGAGGCTGTTTCCGTCGGTTGGCGCTGTCTCGGGATGGAAACAGTCGGTTTGCGCCAGGGGTCCCACTCGCCTTCGGAATCCGCCATGCCCAGCATCGCGACGACCGAGAATTACCTGGCCCTCTCGGCCATGATCACACCCGCGCTCTTCCTGACGGCGAACGGGTCGCTCATCATCTCGACCTCGAACCGGATGTCGCGGATCGTGGACCGGATCCGGGTGATGAACGAGCTGGGGGACACCTATTCGCGCGGGGCGACCGACCTGGACTTCCTCGACGACCGGATCGCCCACAATACCGATCAGCTCCGCCGGCTGGAGTGGCGGGCCGACCGGATCCGCCTGGGGTTGATCGCGCTCTACCTCGGCCTGGCCTGCTTCATCGGGTCGTGCCTGACCCTGGCCTTCGACGTGATCGCCGGCAACCTGCTCCCGGCGGTCCCGACCACGCTGGCCGTCGTGGGCGTGATCCTGCTCCTGGGGGCGAGCATCAATCTCGTCCGCGAGGCGCTCGAAGCCTTGCGCAGCAACCGCCGGGAGATCGAGTTCTTCCGGGCCCTCCGCGAGCGCCGCGACGCCGGCAAGGGCGTGGGCGTGACCACGGCGGGGATCTGACGCCTCTGCCGAACTTGGCAGACCATCTGGAGTGCGTCCGCTCGCTGACGCTGGGCGAGGGTCGAACGCGCTGGGCGAGCATCTCCCGATGCCGCCCTTGCCTCCGCCGCGCCGTACCACAGGACCGGGGGCTCCCGACCCCGGTTCGAAAGCCCCTGATACGCCTGGCCTTTGATTGATGGGTCTGGAGACCCGTCCCTGTGGTACGGCATCTCAGGGCAAGGGCGGGGTCGGGAGACCCGCGCCCAGCGCGATAAGTGCCCTCGCCCGGCGGAGGATGTGCCATTTTCACATATGACAAGTGAAACCCAACTGCTTTTTCGTCCTGTCGGTCCGTCTCGACCGGTGGGCGATGCGGTGGCCGACGACCCAGAGGATGCCCCGGTCGTCGCAGACGAGGGGGACGTGGCGGCGTTGCTCGCGGGGGACGCCCCGGCCGCGGAGGAAGTCGTTCAGGGATTGCGTCTTGCCCTGGAGGCCCAGGGGGTCGAAGCGGTCGCCGTCTCGCATCGTCCGGACGACGAGTCCGCCGACGATCGAATCGGCGTCGACGGTCTCCTGACCCTCGGATTCGGACGTAAAAATCTCCAGAGGACCGAATCGGACGCGTCCCGGAATGGGCAAGGCGACGGGCTCGGGCGGGCCGGACGCATGCTCGGGCGCTCGCTTGAAGACGACATCATCCTCCCGGATCGACACCGAGACGCCGCCGCCGATGTCGTAGCCGGGCCCCCCTTCCGTGATCCAGTCGGAAAGGCGTCGCCAGCGGGCGGCGTCCATGTCTCGCTCTGGCCAGGCGAGGTCGCGCCACCGGTCCTGGAGCGCGGCGAGGCGGTCGGGCGGGGAGAGGGTCCGGATCGAGGCGAGGCCGACTGCGAAGCCGTCTGCGGATCGCTCGACCCGCAATCCACGCCACCCTTGCCAACGCGCGTCCAGGGTCTCCGCCGCGTGCGAGGCCAGCCGCACGAGGGCGTCGGCGACCTCGGGGTTGTACTCGGCGGCGAGCTTCGGGAGCAGGTCGTGGCGGATCCGGGAGCGGGTCCTTGAGGTGTCGAGGTTGGTCAGGTCCTCGCGGAACGGCTGATCGAGATCGGCGAGGTAGGCCCGGAGCTGGGCCCGGGTCGCGGCGAGGAATGGGCGGACTAGGTCGATGCCGGGGGCGAGTTCCCGTCGGGCGGGGATGCCCGAGAGGCCCCTCAATCCGGTCCCCCTCAGGATGCGGTGCAGGATCGTCTCGGCCTGGTCGTCCTTCGTGTGGCCGAGCAAGACGGCCCCGGCCCCCTGCTCCGCCGCGACCCGCTTCAGCCAATCCAGCCGGGCCCGGCGGGCGTCGGATTCGAAGTGGTTTGTGCGTTTCGGACGCCAATGGCCGACGACGCAGGGCCAGCCAAGCCGCGCGGCGAGGTCGGCGACGAACGCGGCATCGGCGTCGGATTCGGCCCCCCTGGTGCCGTGGTGGAGGTGGGCGACGGTGATTTCGATGAGGTAAGAATCCCTCGCCAACCCGTCTAGGAACCGCAGGAGCGCGACGCTGTCGCTGCCGCCCGAGACGGCCGCGACGACGCGGACGGCCCCGACCAGAGCCTGCCGGGCGGAGTGCCACCAGTCACATGCGTCGGCCTGCATCCGTTTCTCCTCCCCGCCCGCCCTCGCCCCATGCGCCGGGCGAGGGTCTCCCCTGGCGCTGGCCGAGGGTCTCCCCTGGCGCGGGGCGCGGGTCTCCCGACCCCGCCCTTACCTCGAGAATCCGCACCACAGGAGCGGGTCTCCAGACCCGAGAATCAAAGGGTCCGAGATACAGGGGCTTTCCAGCAAGGGTCTGGAGACCCGATTTTGCGGTACGGAGCGGCGAATGCAGGGGCGGGGTCGGGAGACCCGCGCCCAGCGCATTCGCCCCCGCACCCGCCGCGTCCGGCCCAGGTCCCGCGCGACGGCGAGGCGAAGACCCTCGCGGTTGGGATCGCGTCGGGCGGGCCCGTCCATAATAATGGGGCACCGGGGGCGAAGACCGGTTCGTGGGCCAGAGATTCCCGGGATCATGAGGTTCTCATGCTGGAAGTCCGCAGTTTGGTGAAGGTATACCCCGGGCCGGTGGCCGCGCTCCAGGGGATCGACCTGGACGTGCCGAAGGGGATGTTCGGGCTGCTCGGGCCCAACGGGGCGGGCAAGACGACCTTCATGAGGATCCTCGCCGGGTTGCTCGAACCGACCTCGGGCACCATCACCTTCCACGGCCAGGACGTCACCAACCGCCCCGAGGCCGTCTGGCCCCAGCTCGGCTACCTGCCCCAGGAGTTCGGCTTCTACCCGCACCTCACCGGCGAGAAGATGCTCGAATACCTCCTGAAACTCAAGGGCGTCCGGGCGCCCGGCAGGATGAAGGACCTCGTCGCCGAGCTTCTCGAACGGGTGAATCTGACCTTCGCCGCCAAACGCAAGGTCAAGGCCTACTCCGGCGGCATGCGTCAGCGACTGGGGATCGCCCAGGCCATCGCGGGCGACCCCAAGCTGGTGATCGTCGACGAGCCGACCGCCGGCCTCGACCCCGAGGAACGCCTGCGATTCTACAGACTCCTCTCGGAACTCGCCGCCGACCGCACCGTCATCCTCTCGACCCACATCGTCGAGGACGTCTCGGTCCTCTGCCCCAGGTTCGCCGTGATCCGCGGCGGCCGGCTCCTGGCGCTCATGACCCCGACCGAGGCCCGACAGGCGCTGGCCGGGACGATCTACGAGGGGAACGTCGAGGCCGATCAGTTCGATCGGCTCCGCGACGAGCGGAACGTCACCCAGGCGTTCCTGGTCGAGGGCCGCAACCGGGTCCGGATCTACGAGCCCGAGGGCGCGCCGCCCGACGGCTTCCTGCCCGTCCAGGCGACGCTGGAGGACGCCTACCTCGTCCTGATGCGGGGCTTCGCCGATCGCCTCCGCGCCGGCGACCCCGGCGAGCCGGCGTTGCTGTCGGCCGGGTCGGAAGGGGGCGTCGCATGATCAATCTTCGACGCTTCTCGACCATCGTCAGGTGCGACGCCGCGTTCAACGCGCGGCGGTCGCTCTACTGGATCTGGCTGGCGATGGTCCTGCTGCTGGCGCTGGGGCTGTCCTACGGGGCGCTCCGGGTCGAGTCGGGCGACTCCTCGGTGGGCGGCGTGAAGGCGCACATGACCTCCGAGTTCGCGATGGCCCGGATGCTCGCGGTGCTGACGCTGCTGTTCTACGGCTTCTTCTCGGCGGTCGCGGCCGGGATGGTCGTGATCCACGACGAGGAGTGCCGGATCGGCGAGCTGCTCCACGCCACGTCGCTGACCCCGCGGGAATACACCTGGGGCAAGTACTCGGCCGCGCTCCTGAGCATCCTGGCCATCCTGGCCATCCACGTCGCCGCGATGATCGTCTGCAACCACGCCCTGCCCGCCGGCAGCACGCGCGAGCTTCGCGGGCCGTTCCTCGCGGCGAATTACCTCCGACCCGCCCTGGTCTTCACCGTCCCCACCCTGATCTTCTTCACCGGGTTGGCGTTCGGCATCGGCAGCCTCACGCGCAAGCCGATCCTGGTGTTCTTCCTGCCGGTTGTCCTGCTCCTGTCCAGCGTCTTCTTCCTCTGGACCTACGACCCCGCCTGGCTGCCGATCTGGGCCGATCGGCTCATGGTCATGCTCGACCTCACCGGCTTCCGGTGGCTGCGGGTCCAGTGGTTCAAGGTCGACCGGGGGGCGAATTTTTATAACACCCAGACCATCCCCGTCGACGGCTGGCTCCTGGCCAACCGGGCACTGGCGATCGTCGTCGGCCTGGGGGCGGTCTGGCTCAGCCGGGTCCGGCTGGCGAGGTCGCTCCGGGGCTCGGCGAAGGTCAAGAACGCCCAGGCCGCCATCCCCGCCACCCCGGCGGCCGACTCGATCACGAAGTTCCCCGCCGGCAAGCCGCTCAAGGCCCTCGGCATGTCCTCCGGCCGCCCGGGGTTCCTCGCCGGTGCCTGGACCATCGGACGGGCCGAGCTGCGCGAGCTGATCTCCAGCCCGGGCCTCTATCTGTTCGTCCCCTTGCTCATCATCGAAGGGGTCGGCCGGAACCTCACCGCGCTCGATCCCCTGGGCAACGGCCTGATCCTGACCTCCGGCCAGATCGCCGCATCGAGCTTCGGCACCCTGACCACGCTCCTCTGCTTCCTGCTGATGTTCTACACCGTCGAGTCGTTCAACCGCGACCGCGGCACGAGGCTGGCCGCGATCAGCATGGCCACGCCCGTCCGCACCGGCTCGATCCTGCTGGGCAAGGCCGTGGCCAACGGGCTCGTGGGCGTGATCGTCCTGGGCGTTCAGCTCCTGACCTCGCTCGCGATGCTCGCTTACTTCAACCTCGCCGGATTCGAGCCCCGGCCGTTCGCCCTGCTCTGGGGCGTGCTGCTGGTGCCGACGCTCCTGGCCTGGTCGACCTTCATCATGGCCGTCCTCGCGATCACCCGGAACCGATACACGACCTACGCCATCGGCCTGGGGGTCATCACCTTCACAGGCTACCGGTTCCTCGTGAACGAGATGAACTGGATCGGCAACTGGCCGTTCTGGGGCGTCGTGCGGTGGAGCGACATCAGCGTCCTCGAACATGATCGCGCGGCGATGGTGCTGAACCGGCTGTTCGTGCTGGGACTGTTCCTGGTCTTCGTCGCCCTGGCCGCGCGGTTCTACCCCCGGACGTCCGGCGACGCCATCCGCCTGATGCAGAGGCTCCGCCCCTGGCCGCTGTTCAAGTCGGTCCTCCGGCTCGCGCCGATCGTCCTCATCCCGATCGTCCTGGGCTCGATGCTCTGGGCCCGGATCGAGGCCGGCGAGCAGGGCGAGGCGATGAAGGAACGGGCCAAGAACTACTGGCGCAAGAACCTGGCCACGTACAAGGACTGGCCCCTGCCCGACGTCACCGACGTCGACCTCGCCGTGGACCTGTACCCGTCCGACCGGAAGCTCGCGGTGGCCGGCACGCTCGCGGTCATCAATCGCAACGCCGAGCCGATCCGCCAGATCCCCGTCACGCCCGGGGCCCACTGGTCCAACACGAAGTGGTCGCTCGACGGCGCCGAGTTCAAGCCCAAGGAGAACGAAGACGGCCAGCCGTTCCGCGTCGAGGACCGCCAGGGGCTCCAGATCTTCCACCTGAAGTCGCCCCTCGCCCCCAACGCCACGGCCCGGATCGGCTTCCAGTTCGAGGGGATCTACCCGGCCGGCGTGAGCAAGAACGGCGGCGGCACGATGACCTTCATCGAGCCCTCGGCCGTGGTGCTGTCGAGCTTCGAACAGAACATGGCCCCCCGGCTCGGGTTCGTCGAGGCGATCGGCATCGACGAGGAGAACCGCTACGACTCCAAGGAATATGCGGATAACTACTACGAGGGCATGACGAAGCCGTTCTTCGGCAGCCGCTACCCGTTCACGACCCGGATCAAGGTGACCGGGCCGGCCGACTTCACGCTCAACTCGGTCGGCGTGATGGAGAGCGACCGGGTCGTCGGCGACCGCCGCGAGACCGTCTGGAAGAGCGACCAGCCGGTGCAGTTCTTCAACGTCGTCGCCGGCAAGTGGACCGTCAGGAAGGGCAACGGCACCGCGATCTACTACAACCCCAAGCACTCCTACAACGTCGAGACGCTCGCCCAGGCGCTCGACGCCGCCCGCAAGTACTACTCCGAGTGGTTCTCGCCCTACCCCTGGAAGGAGCTGAAGCTCAGCGAGTTCCCCGCGCTGGCCGATTACGCCCAGGGGTTCCCCACGAACATCACGTTCAGCGAATCCATCGGGTTCCTCACGCGCAAGGATCCGTCGGGGGATCGCGGGGTGGACGCGCCGTTCTTCGTGGCGGCGCACGAGTCGGCCCACCAGTGGTGGGGCAACATCGTCGCCCCCGGCCAGGGCCCCGGCGGCAACCTGCTGTCGGAGGGCACCTCCAACTTCTCGACCCTCCTGCTCATCGAGCAGGTCCAGGGGAAGAAGCAGCGGGTCAACTTCGCGACCACGATGGAGGACCGCTACTCGCGCGGCCGGAAGTCCGACTCCGAACGCCCGCTGGTGAAGACCGACGGCTCGCGATCGGGCGACCAGACGGTCACCTACGACAAGACCGGCTTCGTCATGTGGATGCTGATGAACCACATGGGCCGCGAGCGGATGCTCAAGGGCATCCAGAAGTTCTTCTCCATCTACAAGGGCAACCCCGACCACCCCGTCCTGCAGGACTTCCTGGCCATCCTCCGCGACTTCGCCCAGGATAAGCCCGCCTACGACGCCTTCACGAAGCAGTGGTTCCACGAGGTGGTAGTCCCCGAGTACGTCCTGGACGGGGCGAAGAAGGCCCGCGCCGGCGGCACCTGGCAGGTCACCGCCACCTTGAAGAACGAAGGCACCGGCGACATGCCCGTCGAGGTCGCCGCCACCAGGGGCCCGCGCTACAAGCCCGACGGCGGCCCCAACCCCGACTTCCGCGAGGCCCGCGCCACCGTGAAGATCGGCCCGAAGGGCTCCGTACCCATCAACATCCAGGCCGATTTCGAACCCGACGAGATCGTCGTCGACCCCGACGCCCTGGTCCTCCAACTCCGACGGAAGCAGGCGAAGGCGTCGCTGTAGGCGTGGTGGCCGCGTCATCGTGGCAGGGTGGGGTGCCGACGCGGAACCGCAGGCGAGGCGTCACCCCACCGACATCCGGCCCGGCCGGTTTCCCAAGGGTGCCCGCGGGTTTCCGTTCTCAGAAACCCCGGCGCGGGATGCCCCCGCTTGTGAAGCGGTATTCCCGAGTTGTCACGCTGGCTGCCATGTCCTACGATAAACTCGGGGAGCCCCAACCGACGGAGGTGGATCGCATGACCGTCCAGACGTTCCGAGAGTTGCTGTCGGCCCGGCCGTTCCGGCCATTCCGCCTGGTGATGTCCAGCGGCCAGTCCTACGAGGTGCGACACCCCGAGATGGCCATGCTCACCCGCACGAGCCTGCTCGTCGGCACCGGCACCGAGGAAAACGGCGTCCCCGAGGAATTCAAGATCTGCTCACTCTTGCACGTCGCCACCGTCGAGCCGGCCGTCCGGCAGTGAAGCCCCTTCTGGAGTGCGGCAGTCCGGCTGCCGCTTTCTCCAGGGCGTCCACAATTCAAGACATCACGTATCGCTCGATCCATCCGTATGAAAGCGGCAGCCGGACTGCCGCACTCCGGATCAGGGTTCCGTGTCGATCGAGCCCGCCGGCGAGACGCCGTGGTGCTTGATCTCATGGTCGAGCACGTGGCGCATCACGCTGTGCCGCTTGCCGTAGCCGAAGTAGATCGCGAATCCGATGGCCAGCCAGATGAACAGCCGGGCCCAGTTCTCCCAGGGGAGCGAGAACATCAGGATCGCGCAGGTGATGATGCCCAGGATCGGGGTGTACGGCATCAGGGGCACCTTGAACGGCCGCTCGGCCTCCGGGTGGGTCCTCCGCATGATCAGGACGGCCGCGCACACGATCACGAAGGCCAGCAAGGTGCCGATGTTCACCAGCTCGGCCAGGATGTTCAGCGGCAGCAAGCCGCCGAGCGTCGCGACGAAGATGCCCGTGAGGATCGTCGACTTGTAGGGCGTCTGGTACTTCTCGTGGATCGCGCCGAAGAAGCTGGCCGGGACCAGGCCGTCGCGGGCCATCGCCAGCAGCACGCGGGGCTGGCTCAGCATCATCACCAGCAGCACCGAGGTGATGCCCGTGATCGCCCCGACAGAGATCAGGAGCGGGGCGAATGTCAGCCCCTGCTGCGCGAAGGCGTCGGAGACGGGTGCATCTTTGTTGATCTTGTCATAGGGCACCATGCCCGTGAGGATGGCGGCCACGGCGACGTACAGGATCGTGCAGATGATCAGCGACGAGATGATGCCGATCGGCACGTCGCGCTGGGGGTTCTTCGACTCCTCCGAGTGGGTCGAGACCGAGTCGAAGCCGATGTACGCGAAGAAGACCGTCGCCGCCCCTGCCATCATCCCCACGACCTGGCCGTTGTGCTCCTGACCCCAGATCGGGAAGCCGAAGAAGCTGATGCCGCCGTAGCCGTAGGGGGCGTACGGCTCCCAGTTCTTGGGGTTGATGTATTGGTAGCCCACGATGATGACGAACGCCACCACCGCCAGCTTCACCAGCACCATCGCCGAGTTGAAGTTGGCGCTCTCCTTGATCCCGATCACCAGGACGTAGGTCACCGCCAGGGCGATCAGGATCGCCGGCAGGTCCACGATCGACCCGGTCGGCACGATCTTGCCATCGATATAGTCGAATGGCGCATTGGAGAGGATCTTGGGCCAGATGTCCCTCCCGAACAGGATCTTCAACAAATCCTGGAAGTAGTGCGACCACCCGTGCGCGACCGTCGAGGCCCCGACCGCGTACTCCAGCACGAGGTCCCAGCCGATGATCCAGGCGAACAGTTCACCCAGCGTCGCATACGCATACGTGTAGGCCGATCCGGCCACCGGCACCATCGCGGCGAACTCCGCATAGCAGAGCGCGGCGAAGATGCAGGTCACGCCCGCGACGACCATCGAGAGCGACATCGCCGGGCCCGCCTTGTTGGCCGCGGCCACGCCCGTCAGCACGAAGATGCCCGTGCCGATGATCGCCCCGACGCCCAGGCTGGTCAGCCCCACCGGGCCGAGCACTCGCTTCAGGCGGTTCTCGCTCTTGAGCTCCTCCAGGAGCATCTCCAGGGGTTTCTTGGCGAACAACTGGCTCATCGCTGGGGAGACCTCCCGAGGACGGAAATGTTGGTCAGATTGAAGGATACGTCAATCCTTGGGATCGGGCGGGGAGGCCCGGGGATCGGATCGGGTCGGACTCGCCCGGGCGGAAGGGGGCGGCGCGACCTCGGCGGCGGAGAGGGGGCCCGGAGACGTCGGGCGGACCGTCGTGGGGATGGGAACCGTCGGGGTTCTGGCGGATTCGGGTCGGGTCGGATCGTCGCGGCGGGGAGGCGTCCCCCGGCGGTTGCCCGGGGACGCCCCATTGCTTGAAATGGCCTCGGATCAGATCACTTCACCTTCTCGGGCAGCTCCATCACCTCGACCTTGCGGATGTAGACCTTGCTGCCCGGGTCGTGCTGCTGGAACGCGAAGTGCCCGGTCTTCCACGAGGTCTGGTGGTCGAGGAACTCGTACAGCAGCTCGTCGTTCACCTTCACCCGGATCCGGGTCACGACCTTGCCGCGATAGTTCACGTCCGCCACCTCGACCTCCTGCCAGAACCAGGTGTCGGGCGCGACGTGTTGCTTGAAGACGTGCACGAACGTGTAGATCGAGCCCGTCCGGATCGGGTCCGTGTGCGAGCTGTTCACCTGGCACTCGTAGCCCTTGGCGAACGTCGCCTCCTTGGGCGTCCGGAAGTACATGCCCGAATTGGCCTTATCGGCGATCTTCAGCTCGGCGCGGAAGCGGAAGTTCTTGTAATCCCCGCGCGGGCTGAACAGCATCGACTGCTCCCCCGTCCCGGCGAGCACGCCGTCGACCACCTTCCACTCGCTCTTCTTGCCGGGGAGGTCGAGCTTCTCCCAGCCGCTGAGGGTCTTGCCGTCGAACAGGCTGACCCACTCCTCCGCCCCCCGGGCGGACGGCACCAGCGTCCCCAGCGCGATCGCGAGGCCGAGCGCCCCGCGGGTGATCCGGACCATCGTTGTCGTCCCCTTGCTGTTTTGACCCGCAGTCCCAATCCCCGGGCCGAGGCCCCATCCACCGGCGACCCCAAACCCGTAACGACCTGAAAACGCCGTATGTTAAGCCCCCTCGCCCCCCAACGCCAGAACCCACCCCCTCGCAAACCCTCCCCCACCCCAAAACCCAATTCTCGAAACGAACCCAATTCCCTCCAAACCCATTGCCCATATCAGCTTACAACCAAACTCTTCCCGACCCCCAACCACCGCCCCACCCCTACCACAGCCCGCAAAACCCTCCCCACCAACCGAACCCAACGCCCACCCCGAACCTCCCAACCCCCTTCAACCCCATCCTCCGAAACGAAGCCAAATTGCCAGAACCTTCGACCAGACAGAGACTTGCTACCCATATCGACCAAACCCACCCAAAGCACCCCAAATTGCCAAAGAGCCATGACTCACCATCAAACAGCCAGGTCACCCATCCTTTGACGCCCAATAACCTCCCGAATTCGCAACAAATTCCCCAATACCCCAAAGTTCCCACCGCTCTTAACGGTGAGCGAACCGTTGAGAATCTCCCAAAACATCGATCCGAAACCATTTGCGTCGAAACCTCCGCGCAAAAAGTTCCCCCCGTGGCCACCATGTGGGTAGCAAACGAAGCTTCTCCGTCCAACACTAACACACTGGCCCATCCCCAATGGGTCGCCTATCCCCGCGTTGGCCCCCCTGCGTTGGCCCCTGTCCCCGCGTTGGCCCCCCAGAGTGAAATAAAGCCGAGCAGGCAAAACTTGCGGAATCGGCCCCCTGAATAACCAGTTCCTGATGAGGGGGGCGGCGGCGTTATTGGCCACCCGGCGAGCCCCGCCCTCCGGCCTCATCTTCCTCCACGCGGTGGAAAACCTGCCTGACGTGCTCCACGTGCTGGGCTTTGGGTTCTATGAGCCGGTGCAAGGCGACGAAAGAGCCCGCCGCGCCGCTGCTGGACTTCTTCCGCAGGTAATAGAGGTGCCCCTGGTCTTCGAGCTTCAACGCGAGGCGGTGGAGCCCATAAAGAGCTGCTGCCGCCCCGAGCACATACCAGATCGTCATGGCTCGTCTCCGTATGGATCAACCGTCCGCATAGGACGGGAATCCCGCGGGAACTCGCTAGAAACCGAGGAACCGGCTCAGCAAACAACTGGGAAGGGCGAACGCGGGGGGAGCGAACGCGGGCGAACGTAGGGGCGAACGTGGGGGCGAACGTGAGGACATGCGTTGCATCCTCGGGGCGAACGCGGGGGAACGCGGAGGAACGCGGGGAACGCGGGGACATTCGTTGCATCCTCGGAGGAGTCCGACGCGAGACCTGCGAGGTCTTCACTCCGTCCCCCCCTTGCAACGCTTCCTGCTCAGCCCGATCCCGCCAGATTGTGCGGTCACCGAGTCTTTCCCAGTTGTAGAGAAACATTCGAAACCAGCCGGAAACGAGCCCCAGGCCGTTCAAATTTCCCATTTTACCAGGATTGCAGTGCATGTCCCCGCGTTCCGCTCAGGATTGCAGTGCATGTCCCCGCGTTCGGCTGGTCAGACGCCACGGCCAGACTGCCCCTCGGCTCGTGTTGTAATCAAGGTACTGAACTGTTACAAATAATTTTCAATAAGTGCAATCACGAAATCCGAACCTGTATTTATAGTTAAAGCGTTTGCCGCATTGATATAGTCGACTGTTGCGGCAAATCATATCTCTATGGCATATAACTATCTAGATAATACATAAATTATCCTATGCGATTTCCGTTATCGTAATGGTAATGGTGAAGGCCTGAGCAGAATGCTCCAATAATGTGTTTGGAAGCCGACGCAGCGAATTTTTTCTTGATGCGTCCCTCCCGCAAAGCCCAGTCGAAAACACCTTCATCCACAGGATAACACAGCAGGATTCCCGAAAGGCTATGCTTGGATATCCAATCCTCGGCCTTAGTGAGATCTAGGAAGATGGCACCGACTCCATGAGTTCCTTCACTCTTGAATACCCAAGCTTCTTGGATCTCTGCCATTGTCAAACTACCCTCCCTGTTGAATTCCACCGTGAACTTGCCGCATATACATGATCCAGTTGTGAATTTTTTTACGGCTGCACGAATTTCCCTACGGTGTTCTCTGACGACTCTAGCCATTGCGGGCGTCAACTCGGCATCACCTTTGAAAATTCCGGGACGTCCCTGCGCACCAATTCTAGTTCCAATAGGCCCATCAGAGATGTGTAAGTGGGCAGGCCCATGATCCTTGGATTCGTTGAAGTAGTGCTCAATTCTTATCTGTCCCCGGCGTACAATAGTTTGTTGGGGTAGAGTCGGAGGCGTGTTCCCTCGAACGTAGTCAGCGTTATGTGCCCATAACGAAAAACCCCAGAACGATGAGCCTACAAAGTAAGTATGGTACTCGGCAACTCGGAAGTTGTAAACCGCGATTGCCTCCTCGGCCGGACCTATGGCGTCAACCTTTACCCAAGTCCCATCATGAGAATATAGCTCATTTCCTTTGTTAATCTGTTGTGCATGGGTCCAACCTTTTCCACGTACCCAGAATGGGTGCTCGGCTGTTGTTCGGATCGCTCGACCGCCGACACGTAGCTCCATGACGGGAGAGAAAGTCTGGAAGACCTGCTCGACCTGCCGCGGCGCAGGCGACGCTTCGGGGTCGTTCTCCGGCGCCGAAAGGATCCAGTCTCCAGCCCGGAATGCTTCGATCGGCTTGGATCCATCGGGGGTGAGGATGGGTGTGCCGGCGGCGAAGCAGGCCTGTCCGAATGCGGCCGCGACGTCGAGGATCCCCATCAGGGCGAGCCCGCCGTGCTCGACGGCCCCGTAGCCGTCGCCGCCGGCGACCGCGTTCGCGAATCCCTCAATGTGTCCGGCGGCCCCCATGATCCCGCCTGCGATGCTCACCCCGCGGAAGAACGGCGAGTTCAGGACGCAGCCGATCTGGGCGCCCAGGGTGGTAGAGTAACGCGGGGACATGCACTGCAACGCTGAGAAACTGGGAAATTTGCCTGGCCTGAGGGACTCGGTTCCGGCTGGTTTCGAATGTTTACCGACAACAGGGAAGACTCGGGGACCGCACAATCTGGCGGGATCGGGCTGGGCAGGAAGCATAGCAAGGGGGGGACGGGGTGATGACCTCGCAGGTCTCGTGTCGGACTCCTCCGAGGATGCGACGCATGTCCCGAACGAGGATGCGACGCATGTCCCGAATGGCGGAATGGCGTGAAGATAGCTATAAGCCGCTGACGGGCGAGCCGGCTCGGGCATCTTGAGCATGGGAGGTCGGCGCGGGAACCTCGGGGGTGTTGACGGATCCCTTTGGCCCGCGCGGAGACCTCCCATGCCCGCCGCGATTCTCCCCGTGCTGACCCGGCTGGGGCGAGACCTGGCCGCCTGCCTCTCGCCCGAGGCCATCCGCGAGGCCTGTCGCGAGGAGGAGTACCGATGGCGAAACCGGGTGCTCGACCCGGTCGCCACGGTCAGGTTCGGGCTGATCCGGGTGCTGTAACGCAACACCGCGTGCCGGCACCTGGTCCACTTAGGCGGCTCGACCTTCTCCGCCTCGGCCTACTGCCAGGGTCGAAAGCGGTTGCCGCTGGCGCGGGCATCGGGTCTGGGCCGAGGACGGGTCGAGCTTCTCGATGCCCGACGCGCCCGAGCTGCGGCGGGCCTTCGGCCGGCCGTCGGGGCAGGCCGAAGGCTGCGGATCCCCCACCGCCCGCTGGCTGTTGCTCTCCGACGTCGCCACCGGCCTGCTGGCGAAGTCGCTGCCGCGAGCAGGAGCTGACCCGCTGCCGCGACCCGGCCGCCACGAGCCCCGCGCCGTGAAACGCCGCCCGAAGAATGATCGACGGACGACGAAACCTCGAAGCGAACTGCGTTAGTCCCTGTTGGCCGAAGCGAGTTGGGTTGTCTTCATGCCATTCTCGAATGTCCCCGCGTTGGCCTTCCGCGTTGGCCCTTCCACGTCCCAACTCCCCCGCGGCGATTGTCCCCCCGACGCCCCCCGCGACGCCCCCAGAGTGCCCCCTTGCTTTTCCCTGTCATGCGGTATTAGATAGGCGAAAGAAACCGATTCTGGTGTGTATAACGTGATATGAATTGTGCTCAAAACATCAGAACTCGTCGCCGAGGCCATAGTGATGCCCGATTCCGCCGCTCGCCTGAGGACCATGCTCGTTGGCGCCCTGGAGCGAACCGACCCGGCCGAACGGACCGCTTATCTTGACGATGCCTGTGGGGATGACACGGCGCTGCGAGAGCGAGTCGAGGATCGTCTCGCCGCCCACGAGGGGGCTCGTCGGCTCTCGGATCCCGACGCCGACGCTTCCGATCGGACCGCGCTCCGACTCGATGAGACTCGAGAGACCGGAGTGGATTTGGGCTCCGAGACGCAGCTCATATCCGAACCATCGATGGGGGATGTTCAGCCGGACGGGGCCGCTCCAACGATCGTGGACCTCGTGCAGGTCACTCGCCCGGGCGCGTTCGTTCCCGGTCAAGTTTTGGCGGGCCGCTTCACACTGCTGGAAGTCCTGGGCGAGGGGGGGATGGGCACCGTCTACCGGGCCGAACAATCCCGGCCGGTCAAGCGGCAGGTTGCCCTGAAGCTGATCCGGATCGGCATGGATTCGCGACCCGTCCTGGCGAGGTTCGAGGTTGAACGTCAGGCGTTGGCCATGATGGACCATCCGAACATCGCCCGCGTCTACGACGGAGGCGTCACCGAGGCCGGTCAGCCGTTCTTCGCGATGGAACTCGTCCGGGGCGTGCAGATTACCGATTATTGTGATCAAAAACATTTGCACGTTCGCAATCGTTTGGAATTGTTCGTCGCCGTCTGCCAGGCCGTGCAACATGCCCATCAAAAGGGGATCATCCATCGCGATTTGAAGCCGTCGAACGTGATGGTCACCGAGGTTGACGGCCGGCCGACGCCGAAGGTCATCGACTTCGGCGTCGCGAAGGCGACCGAGTTCGACCTCACCGATCAGTCCTTCGGCGACACCGGTGCCATCGTGGGCACGCCCAGCTACATGTCCCCGGAGCAGGCGGATCCGTCGTCGATGGACGTCGACACACGAACGGATGTCTATGCTCTTGGGGCGATCCTCTATGAACTGCTGGCCGGCTCCCCGCCGATGGAGGCGGCGAGCCTCAAGCGCGTTGCCCTCCTGGAAATGCTCCGGATGGTCCGGGAAGTCGACCCGCCGAAGCCCAGCACGAAGGTCAGCGTGGCGGACGCCCTGCCCAGCATCGCGGCCTGCCGCGGCATCGAGCCGGCACACCTGAAGCAGTCATTGCAAGGCGATCTCGACTGGATCGTGATGAAGGCCCTCGAGAAGGACCGGACCCGCCGCTACGAGACCGCCAACGGATTCGCAGCGGACGTCATGCGGTACCTGGCGTCGGAGCCCGTATCGGCCGCGCCGCCGAGCCGGGTGTACCGGATGCAGAAGTTCGTCCGCAAGCACCGCGCCGGGGTGATCGCGGCGAGCCTGGTGCTGCTCGCGCTCCTTGCCGGCGTCACCGGGACGACCCTGGGCTTGTTCGAGGCCAGGCGTCAGGAGCGCATCGCGCAGCAGCTGGCGACGCGGGAGGCGAAAGCTCGCGGGGAGGCGGACGAGAGGGCCGAGCAGCTCGCCCGCGAGGATTACATCAACCGCGTGAACCGCGCCTATCGCGAGGTCCAGGACGACAACGTCGCCCTCGCCGAGGATTTGTTGCACGGCTGCGACCCCGAGCGTCGCGGTTGGGAGTGGCACTTCGTCGAGCGGCTCTGCAATCTCGAGCGTCTCGTCCTCGATCTGGGCCATGCGAGCGTCAATGCGATGGCTTACAGCCCGGATGGAAGATGGACCGTGGTCGGCTACGGCACCTCGACGAATTTCCAGGGCGAGTCGACGATCGAAGTGAGGGACGTGGCCACGGGCCAACGGCTGAAGATCCTACCCGGGACCAAGGGGACCGTCTTCGACGTGGCCGTGAGCGCGGACGGCAAGACGGTCGCCGCGGGTTGCTCGGCCGGCCTCGTGATGGTTTGGGACGTGACGACGGGCAAGGCCGTCTGGGCGCGGAGCGACCCCGGGCTGGACAGCATGTGCGTCACCTTCAGCCCGGACGGCAAGTCGCTCGCCGTGGGTTACGGATTCTACAGCCGTAACTCCGCCGGGCACGTCAGGGTCTGGGATGTCGCGACGGGCAAGGAGATCAAGTCGTTCCCGGGCCCCCTCGGCGGGGTCAACAAGGTCGCGTTCCATCCCGACGGGAAGCGACTGGCGGTCGCGGGCTCCGAACTCGTGGAGGTCTGGGATCTCGAGAAGGTCCGCAAGATTCGCGACCTGAAGGGGCACAAGAGATGGATCTACTGCCTCGCATATAGCCCGGACGGGAAATGGCTGGCCAGCGGCGGCTGGGATCGCACGGTGAAGCTCAGCGACTCCGAGACGGGCGTCGAGGCGCTCACGATCTTCGCGCACAAAGGCTTCGTCCTGGGGCTGGCGTTCAGCCCTGACGGCCGCACCCTCGCCACGGCGAGCGAGGACCGGAGCACCCGGCTCTGGGAGATCCCCACCGGCCGGCAGCTTGCCGCGTTCCACGGTCACACCGATTTCGTCCAGGCCGTCGCCTTCCGTCCCGATGGCCGGGAGGTCGGTACGGGGAGCATGGACGGGTCTGTGCGGTTTTGGGACCTCGTGACGAGCCGCCCGGTCGTCGTGGAACACGTCGGCTGGGTGGAACGCATCGCAGTCCGGCGCGACGGGATGCGGTTCCTCTCGGAGACGGGATTGCACGGGGGGAAGGACGTCGTGCCCACGAAAGGCTGGAATCCGTTCACGGGCGAGATCGACGGCGCCCTCGCCCGGATCCGATTCGACGGGTTGCCCGCCGAATTTGTGCCGGGCTCGGGCTACCTGCACCGGGCCGCCACGAGTCCCGACGGCAAGCTCGTCGCACAGAATCGCTCCGTGCGCCTCGGCGAGCTCGCCGGCCAGGGCGGGGCGTCGCGGAGCAAGGATTACTCGTTCAGCTCGGTTTTCGTGCGCGACGCGGCGAGCGGGCAGGTTCGCCACACGCTGACCGCGCACACCGCCGAGGTCGTCTCCCTCGCGTTCAGCCCGGACAGCCGCCGCCTCGCGACGGCGAGCTTCGATCGCACCATCAAGCTCTGGGACACCCAGACCGGCCAGGTTGTCTTCACACTTCTGGGGCATACCGGTGGTGTCCTTTCCCTCATGTTCAGCCCCGACGGCAGGCAGATCGCTTCGGGCGGGATCGATGCCACGGCGCGTGTCTGGGACGCGACGCCGCTCCCCGCGAGGGTGATCGCCGAGCACGACCTCCGCTATCGGAATAAGGTCGAGATGCTCACTCGGATGAAAGAAACCCTGGACGACACCCAGCGTGCCGAGATCCTGGCCGTCGGCGGCCAGTGGGGCCGGGCGGCGGAGAGCTTCGCCAGGGCCGTGGCGAAGCAACCGGAGCAGCTACCGCTCCGATATCAGTTGATCGATGCCATGCTCCATTCCGAGGACCCCAGCGGGGTTGGTCCCGCCTGCGAGGACATCCTGAAGCAGTTCGGAAGCGTGACGGATCCGCTCCAGGCCGCGGGAGTCGCCGGGCTCTGCCGGCTGGGTCCTCAGGCGATCTCCGACCTGAGGAAACGAGAGGCCGTCCATGAAATGGTCATGGCGCCGGACGACTTCGCCAGGGTCCGCATCCTGGCCAAATATGAACAGTGGGATCTCGTCTCTCAGGGGCTCTCCAGGCTCGTGGAATCCATCCCCGACAATCTGGAAACCCGCGTCTGGCAGTTGCTCTCACTCATCGAGACCGGGGACCTTCCGAAATATCGGGCCGCCTCCGCGGACTTTCTTTCCCGATCGAGAGCGGGGCTCGATCCGAACGTCGTCAACAACGTGACCCGTGCCTGGCTCTGCACATATGCTCCCGACGCAGTCCCGAATTGACCGTTCCGGTCCAGATAGCGGAGAAGGCGCTCGCCGAGTGCTCGCCGGACCTCAAGCGTTTCGCGCTGAGGACCCTCGGCGCCGCACTCTACCGGGCCGGACGCATCGACGAGTCGATCGCTCGGCTGGACGAGAGCCTGAAGACCCCGGAAGGCGTCGGCCTTTCCCAGAGTTGGGCCTACCTCGCCATGGCCTACCACAAAAAAGGGAAAGACGATGAGGCCCGTCGATGGCTCGGAATGGCCCAGAAATACGTCCAGGATGAGCAAAACGCATTCTCGACGGATCTCGTGGAAATCCGCTTACTGCTCAGGGAGTCCGAGGCGCTTCTTCGAAACAATCCTGCCACTTCCCCTTGAGCCGCGGAAGATACGGCGCGGGGGTCAAAGGTCGGGATTCCGGCTTGACCCCGAACTCTCACACGCCTTGATGCGATCGGCAGCGGGCCTTCCGGACGACCCCGCGTGATATCGCCATGACCGGGCCCGCATGACGTCCGCCTTCCTTGTTTCGAGCATAGAACCCGGCACCGCCTCCCCCCACGATAAGGAGTGGTCCCATGGCCGACAGCAACGTGAAGAAGCCGTTCGAGCCCACCATCCAGCCTATCACCACGACAGAAGAGTTCCATGCTTGGGAAAATTGCTTGGGGCTCATGTTCCACCGGCGGTGGAGACCTATTTCGGCAGGCTGTTCGGTGTGGTGTGATCGGGGTGTGACCCGATCGACTTGCAGCGGAGGCCGGCGATGGACTTCCCGATCCACCCGTACATGGACGAGCAGGCCTGCTACGACAAGCTCGTCGAGATCCTCCACCCCGAAGGCCTCGCCTGCCCGCGATGCGGAGGCCGCGAGTACGGCGTGCACCGCAGGCACCGGGCCCCGGCGCTGGACTATCGCTGCCGCGGCTGCCGGCGCGTCTTCAACGCTTACACCGGCACCGCACTCCAGAAGACCCAGCGGCCCGCATCGCACCTGCTGCTGATCCTCCGCGGCATCGCCCAGGGCGTCCCCACCGCGAAGCTGACCCGCGAACTGGGCTGCGACCGGGTCAAGCTCCTGGAGCTGCGGCACCGGATCCAGCAGCGAGCCCTGGACGGCCAGGAGCCCGAGCCCCTCGACGACGTTGTGCGCGAGGCCGACGAGACGTTCGTCAACGCGGTGGAAAAAAGGCACCCCGCACGACTCGCCCGTTGACCCGCCGCGGCGGCGGGCGAACAAGCGTCGCGTCCACGGTACCTTCGTCAACGCCCGCCCGCCGGTCGCCGGCACCTTCGGCCGCGCGTCCGGGGCGATCCGGCTCCACGTCCTGCCGAGCACCGACCAGCGGACCTTGAATGGCATGGTCCAGGCGACGACGCGCCCCGGTGCGAGGCTGAACACCGACGAGTGGTCGGGCTACGACCGCGTCCCGGACCTCGGGCGGTCGCGGGCGACGGTGAACCACGCGATCAAGGAGTGGGCCCGCGACGACGACGGGGACGGGATCCGCGAGGTGCACGTCAACTCGATGGAGGGGACCTGGGCGGCGCTGCGGACGTTCCTGCGGCCGTTCCGGGGCGTGAGCAAGTGGCACCTGGCCGGCTACGTGGCGATCTTCGAGTGGGCCCACAACCTCAAGTCGGTGACCGACGACTTCCTGGCCATCCTCCTCGGGAGTCAGCCGGCCACCGATGGTGGAACATGAGCCAAGATGCACTTCGCGGAACGGACACACGACTCACGAGGCACGAGGCACGAGGCACGAGGCACGAGGCACGAGGCACGAGGCACGATGAAAGATGCACTTCGCGGAACGGACACAGAAGGTGCACCTGCTGATCTGCGACGAGCTGGGTTACGTGTCGATGAGCCGGGGCGGGGTGGAGCTGCTGTTCCGGGTCTTCGCCGACCGCTACGAGCGCGGCAGCCTGCTGGTGACGACGAACCTGCCGTTCAGCGAGTGGGGCCAGATCTTCCAGGGAGAGCGGATGACCGCGGCGCTGCTGGACCGGTTCTGCCACCATTGCCACATCTTCGAGATGAATGGCGAGAGCTATCGCTTCCGCGAGTCGATGAAGAAGAAGTCCCGCAAGCCCGAGTGACCTCCCCGCCGCCCCCGCCCGGAGCGGCCCTTTCCCTCAACCAAGTGGGCTCCTCGTAGATGATCACTTCCATCGCTCCTCGCGGCCACCTGAGCGGATCCGTCGGAAGCCGATCATGCACCGACGGGCACATCGAACTCCGAGTCATCCCGCCGCACCTTGCACTGACTGAGGTCGCATATCCGGAACGAATCGGAGACTCGCTCGATGGTCCCGGTGAGTACGCACTCCTCGTAGTAGATGAACGGGCCGCCGACGTACGACGGGAGCATGTCCTGCAAATGTTCGGCGATCCCTCCGCCATCCCGGATGGCGAGTGATTCTCCCCGTTCAAACGCCTCGGCATCAGAGGTCAGAAACGCCCGGTCATCCCACGTGATGACAACCCGTCCGCTGATAGTCACGGGCTTTCCGATCGCGGCGTCGAGGTCTGTGAGTAGTTCCTGAACAAGCATGGCGTAAAGATGCCTCCCTTCATGGAAGTGTTACAACTTCGCCGCGGAAACGCTTGGAGAATTCGCTCGCCAGCTCAAAGTATTGCCGCCCCCAAGGATCTCGGACGGCGACGACACGCTGGCCCATGCGGGTCGTTACGCCATCGACGACGACAGCATGCCCTCCACCGGGCACCCTTACGGCCGCAATGAGCGGGTTGCCTCCAGCGGTAGCCCTCGCCACGTCATCGATACTGTAACGACTTCGCCACGTGGCATTGACGCCGGTGCGCCTGAGAAGGGCGGCGAGACGGTCCATCGTCGTACCCCGGGCGGTCAGGGCGAGGTTGATAGTGTTGGTTGAAGCTCTCCCGGCATTGATCGTGTCGAGCACCATGCCGACGGAGGTAGGTCCACAGGTGGGTTGGCCCGGGAGTTGAGCCAGAACCGGCCGACTTCCATTTCGCTGCATACGACCAGCGGCGTCGAATGCGGAACCGACGCGCCCCGGAGCGTGAACGCCTACTCCGTTGCAACTCGCTCCAGCCAAACCTCGCAATGCGATGCCACCTCCTATGGCTTGATGTACGGCTGTTCCCAACTCAACCGACGCTACAGCTCCATCAACGATTTTCCCCGTATCGTCGATATGCTCGCGAATTTGTTATGAAGTACTTTTTTGATATTTTTTTGCATTAGTTCCATGGGGCCAACGCGGGGACATGCGTTGCATCCTCCGAGGAGTCCGACGCGAGACCTGCGAGGTCTTCATCCCGTCCCGCCCCCTTGCTATGCTTCCTGCCCAGCCCGATCCCGCCAGATTGTGCGGTCCCCGAGTCTTTCTCTGTTATCGGTAAACATTCGAAACCAGCCGGAAACGCGTCCCTCAGGCCAGGCAAATTTCCCAGTTTCTCAGCGTAGCAGTGCATGTCCCCGCGTTCCCGTCCGCGTTCCCGTCGTGCATGTCCCCGCGTTCCCGTCCGCGTTCCCCACCGCGTTCCCCTCCCGCGTTCCCCTCCTTGTTCGAACGACTGTCCCAGTCCACCCGGAGTTCGGAGGCTTGCTCCGCGCGGGGTCGTAGGCGCTGGGCAAGCATCGCGCGGTGGACCGAGGGGCGGCATCGGGAGATGCTCGCCCGGCGGCTGCCTCTATGGTTCAATCACTGCCTGCCCCACATCGGAACCCCCCAACCGTGGCAAGGCCCATGAACGACGTCACCCGCCTGCTCTCCGCCATCGGGCGGGGCGACCCGCACGCCTCCGGGGAGCTGCTCCCCCTGGTCTACGACGAACTCCGCACGCTGGCCAGGCAACGGCTCGCCCACGAGACTCCCGGCCAGACCCTCCAGGGGACCGCCCTGGTCCACGAGGCCTATCTCCGCCTGGTCGGCCACGACCCCGACCCCCTGCGATGGAACAGCCGGGGCCACTTCTTCGCCGCCGCCGCCGAGGCCATGCGCCGGATCCTCGTCGAGGCCGCCCGACGCAAGAAGGCCGAGAAGCACGGCGGGCAGTTGCATCGGTGCGACCTCGACGGCCTCGAAATCGCCGCGCCCAGCCCCTCGGACGACCTGCTCGCCCTCGACGAGGTCCTCGACCGCCTTGAGGCCGAGGACCCGGTCAAGGCGCAGCTCGTCAAGCTCCGCTATTTCGCCGGATTGACCGAGGAGGACGCCGCGAAGGCGCTCGGGATTTCGACCACGACCGCCCAGCGCTACTGGCGATACGCCCGGACCTGGCTGCTCGTCGAGATGCGGGAATCGGACACCACCAGGCCCCCCTTCTGAAAAATTCCGGAGGGCCCTGGAGGAAAGCGGTCGCGGATTTCGCACTGCCCTGTGGAACCGACAGGCGGGAACCCGGGGCTTCGATCGATGCCGCACGCCACACCCAACGCCGAAGAGCTCTTCTCCGAGGCCCTCGGGCTGTCCGAGCCCGCCGCCCGCGCGGAGTTCCTCGACCGGGCCTGCCCCGACCCCGACCTCAGGCGACGGGTCGAGAAGCTCCTCGCCGCCGCCGACGACACCGCCGGGTTCCTCGCGAACCCGCCCCCGATCGCCCTCGCGTCCCCCCCCGCGATCGACGACCCCGTCCCCCTCGCCGCCGGCACCTCCATCGGCCCTTACCGGCTGCTGGAAGCCATCGGCGAGGGGGGCATGGGGACGGTCTACCTCGCCGAGCAATCCGAGCCCGTCCGCCGCCGCGTCGCCCTCAAGGTCATCAAGCCCGGCATGGACTCGAAGCAGGTCGTCGCCCGCTTCGAGGCCGAACGCCAGGCGTTGGCCCTGATGGACCACCCCAACATCGCCCGCGTGCTCGACTGCGGCACGGCCCCCTCCGGGCGGCCCTACTTCGTGATGGAGCTCGTCCGCGGGCTCCCCATCACCGCGTATTGCGACCGCGAGAAGATGTCGATCCGGGACCGCCTCGACCTCTTCATCCAGGTCTGCCGCGCCGTCCAGCACGCCCACCAGAAGGGCATCATCCACCGCGACATCAAGCCCTCCAACGTCCTCGTCACCCTCATCGACGGCGCGGGCGTCCCCAAGGTCATCGACTTCGGCATCGCCAAGGCCACCGGCGGCGCGCTGACCGACAAGACCCTCTTCACCGGCTTCCACCAGTTCATCGGCACCCCCCTCTACACCAGCCCCGAGCAGGCCGAACTCTCGGGCGTCGATGTCGACACCCGCAGTGACATCTACTCCCTGGGCGTCCTGCTCTACGAACTCCTCACCGGCACGACGCCCTTCGACGCCGCGACCCTGAAGAACGCCCCCTTCGACGAGATGCGCCGGATCATCCGCGAGGACGACCCCCCGCGCCCCAGCACCCGCCTGAGCACCCTGGGCGACACCCTCTCCACCGTCTCCGCCCGCCGCCATGCCGACCCCAGGCGGCTTAGCGCATCCATGAAGGGCGAAATCGACTGGGTCGTCATGAAGGCGTTGGACAAGGACCGACGCCGGCGTTATGAGACCGCCAACGACCTGGCATCCGACGTGCTGAACTATCTCTCGGACCGACCGGTCGAGGCGTGCCCGCCCTCGGTGCGCTACCGCGTCGCGAAATTGTTGCGGCGACATCAAGGAGTCCTGCTCGCTTCGGTCCTGATAGTGGGTGCCCTGGTCGTCGGGGCCGGCGTCAGCCTCTGGCAAGCGTACCGGGCCATCGGTGCAGAGCGAGAGGCCAGGAACAACCTCCACACGGCGGAGGCCCAGCGAGCCCTGGCCGAGTCTCGATTGAAGCTGGCTCGGAACGCCGTCGATGAGATGTACACTCGTGTGGCCGAGAAATGGCTTGCGAGTCAACCAACTCTGACTCCGATCCAGAAGGAGTTCCTGGAGCGGGCGAGGACCTTTTACGAGACGCTCTCCGCTGAGGTCGCGACCGATGCGGAGAGCCAACATCAGGCCGTGCTTGCGGCGGTACGCGTGGGCCGGATCTGCCGGACGTTGGAACAGTACGCTGAAGCCGAGGCCGTGCTCCGTCGCGGCGTCGAAATCGCGAATAGAGGGCACCAGTCGTACCCTGGCCGCCCCGATTTTGTCCGTGACCTTGCGCAGGCCCGCCTGGAACTCGCCCTCATCCTCGACAAGACGGGCCGCGATCCGGAGGCGGATCGCGAGCTTCGCAGCGTGATCGACAACCTCGATTCCTTCCTGGCACGTGTGCCGAACGACGCCGAGGCCCGGAATCTCGCAGCGATGGCCCACAGGGCCCTGGGCGATCTGCTGAAGGCCGCAGCCGGACGGGCTGGCGAGGCCCTGGCTCAGTTCGAGATGGCCGTGGCCGGCGCGGATCGCCTCGCCCGCGACTACCCCGATGTGCGTGCCTACCGATTCGATTCCGCCCGGTCGCATGACAGTCTCGGCAGTCATCTTGCGTTTCGAGGCAAGTACGAGGCTGCGGAAGCCAGCCTGCGCATGGGTTTGAAGTCGACCGAGGGGCTCCTCAAGGATGACCCCCGCGCCCCGGAACTCCGGGACCTTGAGGCGAGCGGGTTGGCAACCCTTGGACTGGTCCTCGCACAGACGAAGCGGCCCGACGAGGCGGAGGCGGCCTACCTCCGATCGATCGCGATCCGTGAGTCCCTCCAGGCCGACTTCCCGGACGTCGAACGCTACGCGATCAATCGGGCCGGGACGCTGAACAACCTCTCCATCCTGTATCTCAGGCTAGGGCGCCGGAAGGAACGCGAGGAATCCCTCCGGAAAGCCGTGATGGTCCTGGAACAGGTCGCCGACGCTCATCCGGAAGTGCCCGATTATCGCCACGGGTGGGCGAGGGCCATGCACAACGTCCTGAGCGACTATTCGCGAAGGGGAGAGAAAACCGAGGTGATCCGGATCCTGGATCGCCTGATCCCGCAGGAGAAGGCCATCGCCCGCGCGAACCCGGCCAATGGGAGTTACAACGGTCTCTATTTCAATCACGTCAAGCGACTCGCTCAGATCCGGCTCGAACTCGGCGAACACGCCGAAGCTTCGCGACTCGCCGAGGGGCTCGCCCGCGAGGACCTCCCCGGCGACGCGAGTTGGAGGGCGGGCCTCACCAGTCACGCCGGCTGGCTGCTCATCCGATGCGCGGCCACCGCGCGTGCGGATACCTTCATGACCGAGCCCGAGCGGCGGAAGACGGCCACGGCCTATCTGGAGCGGGCCCGGGCCCTGCTCGACGAAACGGCCAGGCGTGCCCAGGACGTACCGGAAGCCCTCGCCATCCTCGCGATGATCCTCGCCATCGCCGAGGACCCGATCGTCCGGGACCTCACGCTCTCGCTCAAACACGCCCGGAGGGCCGCCGAACTCGCCCCGAACTCGGCCGAAAGTTTGACCGACCTGGGCCTGGCCGAGTACCGCAATGGGCACCCTGACGCCGCGTTGACCGCGTTGCAGAATGGGTTGAAACGGCAAGCCGGGAAGGACGATGGGCGTGCCCGGTTACTCCTCTCGTTGATCTACTCCGGCCGCGGCGATCTGGAGCACGCCCGCGAGGAATTCCGCCTTGCCGAGGCCCGCAGGCTGGAGACCATCAAGATCGCCGGTCGCCCCTGGGACATCGTCACCGAGGTCGGGGGTACCCTCCACATTCTCTACGCTGAGGCCGCCGCGAGGTTGGGAGAGCCGACCGACGCTGGGAGAGTTCCTCAGTGATATCAAAGTTTGATATAATCAATATATAATAGTTCTGTTCCAGCCTGACTCGCCTCTCCGATTCTGCGATCGAACACGCCCTGCCGCGGACGGCATGGCGTGAGGGCCGACTCTTGCCCTCGCACTGTGATCTTCTCACGCCTGGAGGAACCGTCATGCGCCGCTTCCCGATCTCCCTGAGCCGTCCTTCATCCCCGCGACGCCCCCGGCGCTCGATGCGTCCCGGCTTCGAGCCGCTGGAAGGTCGCGCGGTGCTCACGGCCCTGTTCGATTCTGTCCTCACGGTCGGGAATGACACCGCCGCGATCGTCCCGACCGACAGCGCCGTCGATTCGGCCGGCAACACGTACGTGATCGGCAGCCTCCAGGCCCCCATGGACTTCGACCCGGCGAATGTCCGCGCGGACGGGGTCCGACATCCTCACGCCCCGAGGCACATCCGATGCCTATGTTGTCAAATATAATGCCGATAACTCGTTCGCGTGGGCCCGGAGCATGGGAGGGGACTACGTCCGGCAGTCCAATCTGGATCTGTTCGAGAAGGCGGACGGGGTCGACGTCGACGCGGCCGGCAACGTCTTCGTCTCCGGGACGTTCTACGGCCAGGCCGACTTCGGCCCGATCCGTCTGACGTCGGCGGGGGACGCCGATGCGTTCGTCGTCAAGTTCAACTCGAGCGGGACGACCCAGTGGGCCAGGAGTTGGGGCTCGGCCGACCAGGACTCCGGGAACGAACTCGCCGTCGATCCGTCCGGCAATGCGGTCGCGGTGGGCACCTCGGCGTTTGCCGACTCCGTGCCTGGCTGGATCGCGAACACGTCCCAGATCCGGAAGTTCAGCCCGACCGGGGCGCTCGTCTGGAGTCGGACATTCGCCGGCCCGACCGGCGGGCCTACGTCGTCTCCACCGACGCGGCCGGAAGCGTCTACGTCGGTGGCCGGTTCAGCGGCACCGTCGACTTCAATCCGGACGCGAAGAAGGTCAATTCCCTCAGCGGCAACTACGGCTCCGGCTACGTCCTCAAGCTCACTCCGCCGGCGCCTATGCTGGGCCTCCGCCTTACAGACCAGGGCGACGACAGCACCTTACGGGTCAGCGATGACGATCTTCGACATCGCCGTGGACACAGGGGGCAACGTTGTCATCGGGGGCGGCTTTCAGGGTAACATCGACTTCAATCCGAGCGCCACGGGCGACTACCAGTTATCCCCCGTCCGCACCATCAACGGTTTCGTCGCCCGCCTGACGTCAACGGGGGCCTTCTCCTGGGCGAACGCGACGGGCAGCGATGGCGTCAGGGCCGTGGCCGTCGACACCACCGGGGCGTCTACGTCACGGGCTACTATGCAGGCGGCGGCTTCACACCTGGCTTCGGCAGCCCGCCGTGGCGACCCGGGGCCAGGACCGATGGATTCCTGAGCAAGTACACATCCTCCGGCGTATTGTCCTGGGCCCTGACTTACGGTGGGACCGGCTCCGAGGGCGCCTACGGCCTCGATGTGGCACTCGACGGCACGATCACACTCGTCGGCTTCTACGGCCCGGGACGTCCGACTTCGACCCCGACCCGCTCGGGACTCAGGAACGCACCAATACGGCGTTCAACGATCTCTTCATCCTGAAGCTGCGACAGAACTGATCGTTCCCAGCTGTCCGAAATGGGTCCAAAGCGGGGACAGGGTTCCAAAGGGTCCAAAGCGGGGGTCCAAAGCGGGGGGACCGAAACGCCGGAACGCCGGGACAGGCGACGCATGGGGGTGCGCACCCGTCCCGGCGATGTCTGGACGCATCGCGAGCGAGGATTGCTAACCCATATAATGAGCGCGGCACGGTTCATTTTCCTGGCCCGTATCGTGACCTAAACTTTTACGAGCATGGCACTTGTGAAAACCGATGGGTGTCACCCCGGGTGGTGGTGGCTGGGAGGATCTTGCAGGGGAGATGGAATGCCCGAATTTCCAGGGCCTGACCGGCGTCTAATTTGTCAGGATGGGTGAGATGGGGCTTCGGCGAGACTTTGGCAATCCGGGTGTTTTGGTGCGGTTGCGGAGTGTTGATGGTCAAGTCGTTTGGCACAATGCGTTGGGGCGAATTGGGTTCGTTTCGGAAAACGGGGTGGGGTGGGTTTGCGGAGGGGGGGGCCTCGGAGGGATCGGTCCGATCGGGTCTGGGCTCGGGGGGTGGGGCAGGCTCGATGACAGGACGGTGCGGATCGGTGCGGTTTCGGAGTTTTGTTGTGGAACGCGTTGACAGGAATGGCTTGCGGCGGATTGGGTTCGTTTCGGAGGACTGGGTTTCGGGAGTCCGGGGGGGGTGCCTGGGGGAATCGTGCGGATTTGATGCGGTCGGTGTCGTGACCGATTCCTTGAGGTGGGGCCTACGCGGGGTCCTGTGCGGTGCGGCATCGCGCCCCTGAGGCCCGTCGGGAGGCCGGCGACGGCGACGGAACCCGAGGCGGGATTGTCCGGATCGGTCGGGTCGCGCAACATGGGTTCTTATGTACGACGCGAGACGACCGAGAGCGGTTCCGAGCAGTTCATCCTCCGGCGGGCCGTCGCGGGGGATGGGGACGCCTGGGCGTCGCTGCTGGAGCCGCACCGGGAGCGGCTGAAGCGGATCATCCGGCTGCGGATGGATCCCCGGCTGAGGTATCGGGTCGACCCGTCGGACGTGCTCCAGGATGCGGTGATCGAGGCGTTCCGGGCGTTGCCGGGGTATGCGAGCCAGCCTCAGTTGCCGTTCTTCCTCTGGCTGCGGTGGCTGACCGGGCGGACGCTCCAGGTCCTGCATCGGAAGCACCTGGATGTGCAGGCGAGGGAGGCCGGGCGCGAGGTCCGGTTCGATGGGGCGGGGTTCCCGGACGCGACGTCGGCCGTGCTGGTCGACCACCTGGTCGGCCAGGACACGAGGCCCAGCGACGCGGTCGGACGGGCCGAGCTGCGGTCTCGGCTGGAGGCGATCCTCGACGGCCTGGACGCCAGGGACCGCGAGATCCTGACCCTCCGGCACTTCGAGGAGCTGACCACCGAGGAGTCGGCCCGGGTGCTGGGGATCGAGCGGTCGGCGGCGAGCAAGCGGTATCTCCGCGCCCTCCAGCGCCTGCGGCGGCTGATCGGCGAGATGCCGGGAGAACTCGGGGGGAGCCTGTGACGGGCGACGACCGCTCCGGCGACGAACTGGACCGACTGACCGAGTCCTTCCTGGCCCGGTATCGCCGCGGGGAGCATCCCACGCCGGAGGAGTTCGCCGAGCGGCACCCGTCGTACGCGGAGGAGATCCTGGAACTCTTCCCGGCCCTGGTGGCGATGGAGGACCTCAAGAAATCGAACGCCGGCCGGGCCCTGGTGCGCCCGAAGGTGGGGCTGCTGGATCGGATCGGCGACTACCGATTGCTCCGGCTGATCGGCGTGGGGGCATGGGGATCGTCTTACGAGGCGGAGCGGGAGTCGCTGCAATCCCGGGTGGCGTTGAAGCTCCTGCACCCGCAGTCGTCGGACGAGATCGGGTTCCGCCGCCGGTTCCGGAACGAGGCGAGGTCGGCGGCGCGGCTGCACCACACGAACGTCGTGAGCGTGTTCGACTTCGGCGAGCACGACGGCGTCCTGTTCTATGCGATGCAGTACATCCCGGGCGCGGGGCTCGATCAGGTCATCCGTCAGATCCAGATCCTCCGGAATTCTGATGCCGTTCCCGAAGGGCCGTCCGGCCGGCGATCCGGGCGAACGCCCGTCGGGGTCGGATCCCGCGACGGCGACGGCCGCGTCGGAGGACGGGCCGGAGCTTGCGAGGATCCGGGCGCTCGGCGGCGAGGGCGCGGCGGGGTATCACCGCGAGGTCGCCCGGATCGGGGCGGAGGTGGCCGAGGCGCTGGCGTATGCGTACCGCAGGGGCGTGCTGCACCGCGACATCAAGCCGTCCAACCTGCTGCTGGACGGCCGCGGCAACGCCTGGGTGACCGACTTCGGCCTGGCCAAGTTCGACGGGGGCGAGACCCTCACCGCGACCGGCGACGTGGTGGGGACGCTGCGATATATGTCCCCCGAGCGATTCGAGGGGACCTCGGACGCCGGGTGCGACATCTATGCGCTGGGGGTCACGCTCTACGAGTTGCTGGCCCTGCGGCCCGCGTTCGAGGAGTCGCATCGGGCGAACCTGATCCGGCGGATCCTCACCGAGCGGCCGACGGCCTTGCGGCGGCTCGACCCGCGGGTCTCGTTCGACCTGGAGACGGTGGTCGACAAGGCCATGGCCCGCGACCCCCGGGATCGCTACGCGACGGCGGACGAACTCGCGGCGGAATTGCGGCGGGTGGCCTCGGGCGAGCCGATCCTCGCCCGGCGGGTCCCGCGCCTGGTGCAATTCGGGCGCTGGTGCCGGCGCAACCCGGTGGTGGCCGGCCTGACCGCGATCTCGGCGGCCCTGATGGCGGCGGTCGTGGTCATTTCGAGCGTCACGGCCGTGATCCTGGCGAGGTCGAATGAGGATGTCCGGGCCAGGCTGGAGGAGGTCAAGAAGGCCGAGCGGGCCAGGACGGATCAGCTCTATGCGGCGAACCGGAACGAGGCGCGGGCCGTCATCCTGAGCAAGCGCCCCGGCCAGAGATTCCTCGCCATCGATGCGATCCGGAGGGCCAACGAGCTGGCCAGGACGCTGGACTCCCCCGCGACGAAGGCGGCCGAGCTCCGCGACCTGGCGATCTCCGCCCTCTCGCTGCCGGACCTCGACGTCCGCACCGGGTTCGCCTCGCCCCGCCCCGAGAACGTGATCGACCTCGATCCCGGGTTCCGGCTCTACGCCTCGGCGAACCACCTGGGCGAGGCCTCGATCCACCGGATCTCGGACGGCGGGCTGGTGGCGAGCCTGCCCGTCGGGACGCCGCCTCGGGTCCTGCGGTTCGCCCGCGAGGGCTGGGTCGTCGACCACGAATCGGTCGTCACGGGCGGGAGGTTCCGGGTCTGGGACCTGGACGGCCGGGGCCCCGAATCGCGCCTGGAGCTGGCGAACGTCCTGGGTTTCGACATCGCCGCGGACGGGCGTCGCGCGGTGGCGATGACTTCCGACGGCGCGTTCCGGGTGCACGAGGTCCCGTCCGGTCGGCTCCTCGCGCGGCACGAGCCCGGCCGGATCCGGCGCGAGCCGGCCCTCCGCTTCCACCCGTTCGCGCCCTACTTCGCGGCGTCGAGCTACTTCACGCGCGATCAGTTCGAGATCCGTCATGTCTTCACAGGTGAGATCCATCGCATCCCGCTCCCCTGGGATGCCAACGGGGCCTCCTCCGCCTGCTGGACCGACGACGGTCGGACCCTCGCCGTCTCGCGAGGGGACGGCGGGGGGATCGCGCTCTACGCGTTCGACCTCGTCACGGCCGCGTGCCGCCTCCTCAAGGTCTCCCGCGACCCGTCGCTCCTGGCCGGGCTGTCGCTCCGATTCAACGGCGAGGGCGATCGGCTCTACGGCAACGACTGGGGGCGGACGTTCCAGGCCATCGACGTCAGCACGCTGCATTCGGTCTTCACGACCGTGGTGTCCCGGCCGCTGTACGACAAGCACATCCGCGTCGAGGAGGGAGGGAACCGGCTGATCCCGGGCGTCGTCGATCCGGGCGGCGGCACGTACGGGATCTGGTCGACCGCCGAGGGGCGAGAGAGCCGGATCGTCCCATTGATCCAGGCCGGCGGGACGAACGTCCTGACGGTCAAGGTGAGCCCCGACGGCCTGCTCGCCGCCGTCGTGGGCCTCGACGGCCTGCTCGCCGTCTTCGAGACCGCCACCTGGAAGGAACTCGGCCGGATCCGGCTCCCCGCCAATGAAGGCCGGAGCATCAGCCTGGACTTCGACGCCGGGGGCCGCCTCTACACGAACGGCTTCGGCGGCTGCTTCCGGTGGCCGATGCGGCCGGATCCGGCCGACCCCGGCCTGCTCCGGATCGGCCCCCCGGATCGGCTCCCGTTCCACCCGGGCGAGGATGGGATCTCCGTCAGCCGCGACGGGCGGACGGTCGCGCAGAGCATGTTCCTGGGCTATGGCATGGTCGATTACGCCGGCGCCTGGCTGATCGGGCCGGATCCCGCCGCGAAGCCCCGCCACCTGGCCTGGCCATCGGGCACCTCGAAGGTCGAGGTCTCGCCCGACGGCCGGAGGATGGTCGTCGTCTCGCCCCGGAACCTCGTGGAACTCTTCGATACGCGATCGGGGAAGCCGATCCGGACCTACGGCCGGGACTATCACTGGGCGGCCTTCCACCCCGATGGCCGGCTGCTCCTGGTCCGGGGGACCGCCCCGGATTCCATCGATCACATCGAAACCTGGCTCGCCGACCCGGAGACCGGGGACGTCGATCGCAAGCTGACCGATGGCCACATCGCCCACCCCGCGGAGGCGAGCCCGTTCGCGATCATGGACGATCGCGAGGATCGATTGCGCCTCGTCGACACCTCGAACGGCGCGAAGCTCGCCGCGTTCGTCGAGCCGTTCGCGGGCGAGTCCACGTGCAACCGGGCCAGGCTCACCCCGCGCGGCGATCAGTTGATCGTGCCCCATACGCAGGGGCTGCGGGTCTGGAACCTCCACCTCCTGAGGAATCAACTCCGCGAACTCGGCCTGGACTGGGACGAGCCGGAACTCCCCGCCCCCGTGGCGAGCCGCCTCACCGGGGTCCGGTTCGAGGGGGCCCTCCTGCTCGATCCGAGGATCGCGTCCCTCGCCGAAGGGCTCGACGGCCTCAGGGCGCCTTATGTCTGCGAGCCGCCCGGGTTGTCCAGGGCGTTCCTGGCCCAGGGGAAGGTCCTCCACCGGCTGGGATGGGTCGCGCTGGCCGAGGACCGGCTCGACCGCGCGATCCGGCTCGACCCGCGCAGCTCGGACGCGCTCGCCGAACGCGGGACACTCCGGTTCGGCCAGGGACGCTGGGCCGACGCGGAGCGGGACCTGAGCCGGGCGATCGAACTCGGCGGGCCGGCCCCTCCCCTGCTCTTCCGCCGCGCCTGGTCGCGATACGAGCGGGGGCTCGCCGAGCCGGCGCTCCGCGACCTGGAGGACGCCATCGAGCTCCCCACGACGGAGTATCCCCGGCGTTACGCCTTCCTGGCCCTCCGCGCCGAGATTCAGGCGCAACGGGGGGACATGAGCCGGGCCCGGCAGGAGCTGGCCCGACTCCAGGAGAAGCTCAACGATCCGGCCGGGAACCTGGTCCTGAACGTCCGGAAGATGCTCGACGCCCCCCGATCGCGTCGGGCCGACGCGGCCGCCCTCGCCCTGGCGAGACGGGCCGACACCCTGAAGCCGGGCGACCCGTTCGTCGCGAGCGTGCTCGGCAAGGCTCTGCTCCGCTCCGGGCACTTCGCCGAGTCCCGACGCGTGCTCGAGGCCAGCATCGCCGCGCAGCCCGGAACGCATGTCCCGTTCGATCTCGTCCAGCTCTCCCTCGCGCTGAACGCGACGGGCGACCGCGCCGCCGCCCTCGCGACCCTCGGCCGCCTGGCGACGTGGCGAGAGCGGATCCGGGGCTGGCCCCAGGCCGACCGCAACGCCTTCGAGCGGGCCGAGGTCGAGGCCCGCTGGAGCCTGGGGCTCGACCCGGGCGATCCCATCGCGGCCGGCGACCGTTGACCCGTCCCCCCGACTTCGCTCGGATGCCCGCCGCCGGGCCCCATTCCGTTGCTTTTCGGGAACGTCCCAACAGAACCGGTCCTCGCCCCCGAGGCGCGCGCAACTCCTCAAGGACAGGGCGCCTCGTCCTCATTCCGGACTCGGAACGGGGATGGAAGCGGCCGGTGAACCGCGTCGGGCCACCTTGAGGTCTCGGTGCGACCTCGCCGGGCCCGCGCGTCTTCACAGGGCCGGGCCCCTACCGGTTCCCGACCCTTGAGGTTTCCAAGGCCCAACCCGCGGGATATGCCAGGATGCACACGTCTGGAAAGCATTTGTGGTTCAAGGTGGCCCTCTTCGTCCTGGCGACGGGGAGCGGGACCGCGCACGCCAACCTCATCATCAACGGCGGCTTCGAACAGCCGGCCTTCGCAGGCAACGGCGACAAGTACTCGGACTCGGGCCTCACGAGCCTGACCGGCTGGACCTTCCCCACGGCCCCCAATTCCTTCTTCCTCGAGCACGGGACTCCGTTCCCCGGCACCGTCCGCTACAACTCGGGCACCCAGGCCGTCTGCCTCAATTACGACGGCAACACCAACCTGGCCCCGCTCTCGCAGGCCTTCGCCACGGCCGCGGGGCAGGCCTACCTGCTCACGTTCGCGATGAACGAAGAGAACATCGCTCACTTGAACAGTCCAACGCTCCTGAATATTAACGTGGGTTCCCTGACCCGCACGATCGGCCTGGACAACCCGGCCGACGGCGGGGTCGCCCTCGGCAATGGCTACAAGCTCTTCACGCTCGGCTTCACCGCGCTCTCGGCCAGCACGACCCTGAGCTTCAAGGACGTCACGCCCGGCACTACCATCATCCACAGCACGTTCCTCGATGACGTCTCCGTCGTCGCCGTCTCGCCGTCCGCCTCCGCCCCCGAGCCCGTCACGTGGGTGGGCCTGGCCGGCGCCGCGATGATCCAGGCGATGGCGAGATTCGGCCGCCGGCGGCCCGTCGCCGTGGCCCCGTGATCCGCGCAGGCGACGAGCGGTCGGCGGCCCTGCTCTCGCGGGCGGCCGGCCGGATCCCGATGGGCGGCACCGTGCTCCTGCCGCTCCGGACGGCCGAGTCGGCGGCGCTCTCCGGGGGCGCCACCCGGCCGGAGGTCAACGTGCCCAGCGTCTCCGGATTCCAGGTCGCCGTCTCCATGCCCTCCGGCCCCCTCCCCGGCCCAAGGGTTCCCGGCACACCGATGAGTCTTTCCGGCGTTCCGCCATGATTCCCATGGCCACGGCGCATCACACCGTTACCTATTGGACACACCGGGCAGCCTCGGCGACGGGATGACGTCGATGTGGCCATCGATCTCCAGGGTGCAGGCCGCCGTCAGCTTGCCCGAAGTCCCGACCCGGATCACCTTCGTCTTGCCCCCTTCGAATGCGATCCCGAGCCTCACAAGCTCTGACAAAACCCTCTTGGCATGGGTTTTGCGCCATCAAGTTGAGTGCCCTCCACCTCAGGGACTCCTGCCATGGCCACCTCGCATATGCCAGACGAGTTCTTCGACGCCGTCGCCCATCATCTCCCACCGGACCAACCCGTCGGGCCCAAGGGTGGCAGGCCAAGGATCAACCACCGTACCGCCCTCCGAGTGATCTGGTTCGATCTGACCGCCGGCATCCGCTGGGAAGACGTGCCCAAGGAATTGGGCTGCTCCGGCCGCACGCTCATCGCCGGCTCCGGGCCTGGGAGGAGGCCGGGATCTGGGACCGGCTCAAGGCCGACCTGCTCGGCCTGCTCAGGCGGGCCGGCAAGCTCGACCTCGATACGGTGATCATCGATGGCATCACGGTCCGTGCCTTTGGGGGCGGCGAGGCGACTGGGCCAAGCCCGTTGGACCGTGGCCGACCCGGCACTAAACACAGCGTGATGGTCAACAAGTCGGGGGTGCCCCTGGTGATCCACACCGCCGGGGGCAACGCCAGCGACCACCCCCAAGTTCCTACCGGTGCTCATCGACTTCCCCAAGGTCGGAGGGACGCCAGGCCGGCCCAAGGAGTTGCCCGTCGAGGCTTACGCCGACCGTGGCTATGACGGCGAGCCGCTGAGGGTCTTGCTCCGCTGGCTGGGGATCGAGCCACACATCGCCAAGCGGAACACGCCACATGGCGGTGGCCTGGGCAAGGTTCGTTGGGTTGTGGGGCGGACGATCGCTTGGCTGAAGGGGCTGAGGCGGATGCGAGTGCGGTGCGATCGGCTCGGCGTTATCATGGACGCCTCTGGACGACACTGGCGGCCAGTGTCAGATGCTTCCGCATCGAGAATCACAACTGTGAATAGCCGGTGCCATCCCCTCGCGGCGATAAAGGAACACATATGGATCCATACTGGAATGAGTACAGGCGTCGTTGTTGGGTGTTCCGATTGTTGTTACTAATGACGCCGGCGTGGATCATCTACGCAGCGTCGATCCAGACCTCCCTCATCAGCTACGGCTTGAGCCATGGCACGGCTTTCTATTCAACTTTCATGCCGATGATGGCCCTACTCATCGTCGCTAACGCGCGGCGAATGCTCTGGCCCTGCCCACGTTGTGGACGGCCGTTCCACGTCACGTGGTGGTACGGCAATCCATGGGGCCGTCGGTGCGTCCACTGTGGCCTCCCGAAGTGGACCTCGACGCAGAAGAAAGCCGAGAGCGATTTCGCGTAGTGACTGCCGCCATCGAGTAGCAGGTTGCGGCTCGGATGCCCGTCCAACCATTGCCATGGCATGCAATTACCAAGGTTGTGTCAGAGCCTGTCATGGATGGGGCAGGGAGAAGCTTGTGGGAGAAGGTCGACGACTTCGACCGTGTGAGTTGCGAGCGGTACTCCGCGAGCAGCCGCGGATCCTCGTGGCGTCGGAGGACCTGGTCGTCCTCGTCAAGCTCCGTGATCGCGACCACCCGCTCGCGTCGGAGGAGCTTGCGCGTCGAGGGCTCGTACCCGTACCACAAGAACGCGACGATCGCGATCAGCCCGAGGGCCGCGAAGACGGGCTCGGCTCCGATCATGGGCGTTGGACCTCGTCGGGGGAGTCGCGGGATCGGAACCGATTGTACATGGCCGGTCCCGCATGCGGATCGCTCGGCCGGCCGTCGCAACGTCCCGTCGTCCCGTACTCCCGCCCGCATGGGTCGCGTATGATCAGGGGGCCTGGCCGCGAGTCGCGGTCCTGGACGGATCCTCCCATGAGGCACGCGCGATGTCGGCACGCGGTTCGTTGGTCACGTCCCCGGGGTCGCGACGCTCGAAACTCGTCTCCGAGTCGAAACGCTACATCCCCCTGTTCTGGCTGGCCTTCCTCTCGTCGGAGGACATCGCGAAGGCCGAGCACGCTGGCCGGTTCGAGCTGGATCGCAAGCGTGCCGTCGAACACGCGCAGGAGGCCCTGCCCTTCCTGTCGGCCGTGTTCCCGGAGGTGCCGACGTTCGTGGAGATCGCGGACGGCCTCGTCGCGAGGCTGCGAGCCGGCAGGAGCCCGACGATCGGGATCGAGGTCACCGAACTGCTGGACGAAGACGACCACGACGGTGCCCTGCCGACGATCGGGACGGCTGTCCGGGCCATCGAGGGCCGGGATCCCGGCTATTCGCTGACTCCCCCTGCGCGGACGATCCCGAATCCGTTCCTCCCGAGCAAGCCTCGCCACGTCGGAGGGCAGACGCTGTCCATGCGGGACCTCCTGATGGAAGTCTGCGGGGTCGTGGACGCGGACCTGACGTCCCGGGACGAAGAGACGGTCCGATGCATGGTGATCGGCTACGTCTACCCCGGCCGCGGCCTGTGACGACAGCAGGCAGGCAGGCCGCCGTCTCCTCTCGGCCGATCGATCTCCAGCGCCGGCAGCCGGAAGCCGGGCCGACCTGTGCGACCGAGGACACAGGCGCAATCGTGACGCCCGCGTAACACTGTTAAAGCCGGATTGCAAGTCTCGCGAGATGGGTATTCATCCGTCGTAAACCCCGGGGATTTTCGCGAATTCTTCGGGCGAAGTGGCGACACAACTCGGCGGAAACGGATTACTTTCTGCGGAGGCGAGCCGAGACGGCTGGTCGCCGCAGGACCCATCTCAACCCGTTCGCCCCGAGCGAGTGCGAATCATGAACGATCATCCGGTGGACCTGGCCGAAGGCAAGCTGACCTCGATCGCGATCGACTTCGACAACCCGGATTGGTGCGAGTTCCGGGTCGACGGGCACGGCGGACGGTTCCGCGTCCCGAGGCGGATGATCCGGGGCGTCAATTCCTCTTCGGTCGTGGTCGTCGCCTACCGCCCCGATGCCATCGAGCCGGCCGAGGTCGCCGGCATGATCGTCCACCGCTGCGGCCGATCCGCGTCCCTCCAGGACCGCGAAGTCCTGAGGACCGCCGTCACGCGCCGGATCTCGCCGAACGCGGCCCGGAGCATGAACTGACGACGACCGGTCGGGCACCGCGTTGACGCCCCCGGTTGTGAGGTACGGGATCGCGGGGTACGCTGAGCGAGATGAGGGTGGGACGCTTTCCCGATCGGAGGCGGTCGAGAAGCCCCGGACTCGCTCGGGGGGCACCTCGGCCCATGAAACGCCCGAAATCGGCCAGCCAGCAGGCGTGGGAAGCCGCGAGGGACCTCATCAAGGCGGCCGAGCGGGGCGACCTCGACGCCGTCCGGGCGGGCCTGGACGCGGGCGTGCCGGTGGACGCGGTCGCCTTCGCCCCCCAGAACTGGACCGCCCTGATGTACGCGGCGTCCCGCGGCGACCTCGCGATGGTCGACCTGCTCCTGGAGCGGGGCGCCGACCCCGACTACCGCGACCTCGACAGCTTCGGCCCGCTCGCCCTCGCCCGCGACCCCGCGACCGCCCTCAAGCTCCTCGACCGGGGCGCGACCTGCGACGACTCCGACCTCTCCTACATGACGTCCCGCGGCCGAGCCGCCGTCGCGAGGAAGGTCCGGGCCTACCGGAAGGCCCGCCCTGCCCCCGGATGATGACCAAACTCGACGGGCCCCGGCCCTCCCTCCCGAAATCCGGTGCGACGGAACGAAGCCAATGGGACGCAATACCCTTCCTGCAAATCCCTTACGCAACAAAAGTGCCTGGCAACCCGGAAGCGTACCAACCTGACACGCCCCCCAGGACCATCGAAATCGCCCCGACTGACACAACCTCCCGATTCACCTCGACCAGTTCCATCGAACCCGAGAGCGACGCCCGAGGTGGGACCACGGGCCAGCGGGCATCGCCGACGAATGGACCGAACGCAGCCAATCCCCTCCCGGGGACCATCGCGCGGGCCTCATCCTCATGGGGCCACCCGGGTTCCGTTTCCAGCCCCGATCCGGGCCGCAACCTCTTGTAAGGCATCGGGCTGAGACAATCGCGACCGGCCCCGCTTACCGTGACCGAAGGCGTGGAGTGCGGAAGCAGGCTTCCGCCGGGTTGCTGCGGAGCTCGCTCCGCACGCCCGGTCGAAGGCGGCCACCGTCGCCCCGATGCCCACTCCCGGGAGCAAGCTCCCCCCCGGCGAGAGCGTCAGCCAGCGGACGCACCCCAGATCCCGCCCCCGGACGGACATCCGCACCCCATCGCACCGACCGCCGAATCTGGAGTGCGGTCGCTTGCCACCGCCCCGTTCTCGCGAAGTTCGCTTCGCGCGCCCGGACGAAGCGAGAACCCAGACGGGCGTCGATATGCTTCAAAAATTCCTCCCGAATGCGACCATCACATTCGGCCTGCTCCTTCAGATCTGGCCTTCTGGATGACCAAATCGGCGCTCATCCCGTCGTCGTGACACCAGCCTGGTCCTCGCCCTCATTCGTGGGGCTTGTGTTCCCTGTGCAAGATCGGTGTCAGATCGCTTCGCTCCCGAATCAATTCGGCAAAGTAGCTCGACGCATCACATTCCTCAATCGCAGCCTCTGCCTGGAAAGCCTGATCGATCAGAAACTGATAATGGGTGACCGGATTGTCCGGGAACTGCTCCTCCGGCACCGGGATGCCGAGCAAGTCGAACGTGAGGCCGGCAGACTCGGCCCCGAACGACGGGAATTCATCGAACCTGCCGGAGGCATCCTCCGCAAACGTGACACCGAGGGCCATGCCCAGCCTGGCCGCCGTCTCGGCCAGGGATCGGTCCGGTTCGAACAGCATTGAGCCGGTTATGAATAAGGTTCGATATTCCATGGTCACCATTCGGGCCGGAATGAGGATCGGCGGAACCCAGTTCCCGAGCAAGGCCCCGGTCTTCGCACGGGGGAAACCCCGGATCGGGCCATTCTCCAAACCCCGTGGCACAGCTCCGGGCCACCCTGCCAGGTTATTCGCGGGCGAATCCCTTGATGACTCCGATTGTGTCCGGGGTCAATGTCTCACATTCGAGAAGGTAGCGAAACAGCTCCAGCTGCTTGTTTTCCTCGGAAATCATCCTTGGATCCGACACGATTTCCTCCGAGATTCGGGCCGAATCGTCCGGGTAGATCTCACCTCCGTACGAGGCAGAGTACTCGAACGAGAGCAACTCCCAGACTCGATCCCGGGCGGTCTCGGAGACCTTGGCAACATTGGTCAGCGTATTCCCCTGGAAGGCCTCCAGGGTCAAGTAGACGGCACTCAGCGCTGCAGCGGCCTCCCAGTAATTCGCCGCGGTCTCGTCGGGGCCAAGATCCACAGCCAGGCATTTTTTCAACATTTCGTCAACATCGACATGGCCAGGCACAGCCTCGCCGCCGAGCCATCCCCACATCGATTCGATCATGGGCCTCAAAATATCCTCGCCGCCGGTCGAGGCGATGAACTCGCGATACGAGGGATAGAGACGATCACAGCAACAGATCGCGAAGGCCAGTTGCTGCGAGTGGGGTAGGATCGAGAGCTGCCGGCAGACCCTCTCCAGGTAGGGGTTGGGAGGATGGAGAGGATCGATGTCCTCGAAGAATCCAGATTCGTTATCGGTCATCGCCCATCCTGTTCTGGCCGAAAGCCCACCACAGCGGGAGAGGTTGACTGGCCCAGTTCGCCATTCCGAGGAAAGTGTCTCGGGCCGGACGCGATCGCGGGAGAAGGTTGGCAGTCCGCCCATAGGACGCTTCAATACCGCCGACGCACGTCGAACCTCCGGCGGTCCTGGAACGCCGGCCATTCCAGCCAGGTGTCGGCGTCCGGGCCGGATCGTGTGGGCCAGGCTTCGGCCTTCAGGCCTCCGCGGATCCGGCGGAGGACGATGTCGGCTTTCGGATCGTAGCCGGAGAGCGTGGCGCGACGGAGGTGGATGTCCGGGGCGACCAGCCCCTGGGATCGGGGCGCTTTCATGAATTGGCCAGGCAAGTCGGATCCGGTCTCCCAGACGTGGCCGGGGATCGTGCCCGTCCAGGGCGCCTGGGCGAACAGGACGTGCTCGTAGCGGGCCTCGGGTTCGGGCCCGTTGCCGTCGTGGATGTGGACCGTCGGGAAGAACAGCTCCTCGGGGAATCGGGCGGGGTAGCGGTAGGCCATCGGGTGGGGCCGCTGGGTGTCCTGGCCGGGCCGGAGTTGGAACACGGCGAAGCCGAAGTCGCGGTAGTCGGGCAGAGTCGCCCAGGCCGATTCGGGCAGCCGGAAGCGGGGGTCGAGCCGATCGAAATCCGCCAGCGAGGGGACGTACGACGCCACATAGTCGCCGACCTTGTGCACGGCCAGCATCATCCTCGGGTCAGGGCCGGCCGGGCCATAGCCCCCAGGGTGCGCCGGGAAGCAGCGGGCCAGGTCCAGGAAGAATGTGCGAGACTCCCCCAGATCGACGAACGTGAGCGCATCATCGCCCAGGCCCCGGCGGACCGGGACCGGCAGGATCATCGCGGCCGGCTCCGGGGCCTCGACGCTCATCTGATAGGCCACCGCGTGGACGCCGTCGCCCTGGTCGCCGGCGAAGATGCAGGTCGCCCCCACATGGTCAACCCGCACTGAGAAGATGCACATGCCATTACGCTCCTCTGCGTCCGATCGGCCCCGACGGTCCTCTCGGGGCCGTCCGGACAATCATCCCCGTCGCATGATCGCCCCGCAGCGCCGTGGACCTCCGCCACAATTGTCGGGGACGAGGCCGAAAAGGTGCAACGCTATTCGGGGGCGACGTAGATGACCTATACTTGAGGAGGTCCCAGCGCGAGCCGTGAAGCGAGAAGGAGCCTGGCCGATGTCGAATCCCCGAGAGCTAGCCAGCACCGCCGAGCAACTCGACGAGGAGCAGTGGTTCGAGTTCCTCGAAGAGCTGGATGCGGTCTCCCGTCGGCGTCAGCAGGGCAAGCAGGTCGAGCCGGAACCCCCGTCCCCCGAACGGGATGGGATGGCCCTCTGGATCGCCCGGCGGCACCTCGCCGCCGACAGCGGCATTCAGAAGGTCGTGTATCTCCCGAAGGGCGCGCCCGCCGATGAGATTCGCCTCCTGGAGGTGAACGATCGCCAGGCGCCGCCCGAATCCGGAGGGACGAAGATCGAGCCGATCGACTTCGGTCTGAATGTCGAAGGAGTCTCACTCCGCCTCATGGTGGCCGACATCACCAGCGAGCAGCTCGACGCGATCCAGGCCGGGCGTTTGGCCCTGCCGCCCGGGTGGGATCCCGCCGATGCGATCACGACGGGTCGTCGGTCATGAACCCGCAGCAGAGGATGTTCCTCGCCCAGGCCAGGTCGGACTTCGCCGTGTTTGAATTGCTGCGAAAGGAGCCGACCCTCCCGAAGTGCCATTCCCTGCACTATCTCCAGATGACCACGGAGATGCTCGGGAAGGCCTATGCCTGGAAGAACGGGCCCATGCCGGGGACTCATCGCGCGCTCGTGCGGTTCCTGCGGAGTTTGTCCACGAACCGCATGGCCCAGCAGCAACTCGGTTACGACGGGAGGAATGAGGCCTGGGCGGCCCGGATCCGCTCGAGCATCCCCCTGGCGGAACGCATCGAAGACCTGGCACCGGCGATCGCCCAGGACGGGCCGAATCCGGAATATCCCTGGCCCCGCGCCCTGCCGCAGATCATCCCCGCCGAACATCCGTTCGAGGTCTGGTCGGAGTTGAGGGACACCACGAAGGGTCGGCAATTCCTGGATCTGCTGGCCGACCTGTTCGCCGTCGCGGATGCGTATCTATGATCGCGACGGTGGGTCCGGGGGCCATTGGGTGAGTTGGGGCATCTTCGCATGAGAAAAGAAATCGCCCTCGCGGCCCAGTTCCGGACCTGCGACGTGACGTGCGCCGAGGGCGCGTCGGCAGGGGACCTGCGTCCCGTGATTCAACGGTCCGATTCCCGGTCTCGAACGCATTTCAGCAAGGTTTGCCAGATGTGATCCGTGAAGTCCGAGGGCCCATCGTGGCTGGGCGCGACAAGCGTGACCTCGATCAATTCGGGGGCCGCCAGCCAGGCTTCGTAGGGTTCCGGGGGCATTGCGAAGCTGAGATCCCTGTCCGAGTGAATCTCCTTCACCTTGCCGAGTTGGAACTCGACGTCCTTCCGCTTGCCAATGAAGATGGCGAAGGGTCCGATCCCTTCCGGATTCAGCACGTATCCGTTGTCCTCGTGGAACTGCGACAGGCCGGGTTTACAATAGAAATACAGCGACGAATGCTCGCGGGCCCACACGTCCTCGCCGCACTCGACGGCCGCACGCTCCCCCTCAAAGCGTCGCTGGAAGTCCGGCTCCGTATGCTCGATCGACAGCAACGGCCATGCCCTCTGCATGATCCGGACGAACTCGACGATCGCCCGATGCGGATTCCCAAATGTAAAGATAACATAATCATCGCCGGTGATGTCCATGCCCCCATCGTACGCCTCACCCTCCCCGCGACGCAATCTCGACGGAATCGAGCGGGTTCACCCTCCTGTGTTAACAGCCAGAGCGGGCCTACGGCGGCGAGCGGCCAGAGTCCGAGCTCGGACCGTCCGAGCAGGGATGACCCAAGAATCATTGCCTTGACAATCATCGCCTGGGCAATAGAATCCCGGCATGGACAAACAACACCCCAGCCGGCTGGACGATCACCTGGGCTACTGGCTCCGCTGCCTGTCGAACCTCGTCAGCGCGGGTTTCGCGGCGCGGCTGGATCGGCATGGGGTGAGCGTGGCGCAGTGGGTGGTGATGCGGTGTTTATATGATGCGGAGGGGGCGTCGCTGAATGAGCTGGCGGCGGCGGTGGGGGTCGACAATGGGGCGATGTCGCGGATGGTGGAGCGGCTGTCGCAGAAGAGCCTGGTGGTCCGACAGGCGGATCCGGGCGACCGCCGCGCGGTGCGGCTGAGGCTGTCCGACGCGGGCAAGGGTCTGGTGCCCCTGCTCGCGAAGGAGGCCGACGAGAATGACGCGGCGTTCTTCGGGGTCATCGGCGAGGGGGAGCGTCGGGCGCTCCTCGCGACGGTGCAGGCGCTGCTGGAGAAGAACGGGTTCGAGGGCAAGGCCCTGGAGTGACCGATGGACGTCGGAGTCGTGACCGAGTGCCTGGCGGCGGCCTTCGCCGGCCGGATGACGTTCCCCGAGACCGTGGGCCGCATGATCGAGACGGGGGTCGAGCGCTACGACGTCGACCTCGCCCGTTTCGAGGCCACCCACTACGGCCTCGACGGGTCCACGCATCTCGAACCAATGCCGGATTTCGACCGCCCCCGCGTGCCGGCCGGATTCGACGCCGACGGCGTCCGTGCGGCGATCGCGGCCATCCAGCGCGGGGAGATCGACTACCCCGAGTTCCTCCGCCGGTCGATGGCGGCCGGGACCGTCGGCTACGGCGTCTTCCTGGCCGGCAGGAAGGTTGTCTATTTCGGCCGCGCCGGCGATTCCCACGTCGAGCCGTTCCCCTCCCGGTGAGCAGGGATGGGGGATCGAGGCAGGCGAGGGCTGCCGTCGGGGCGGGTGGGGCGATGTCCCGAACGGTGCCCGCTTGATCCGGCCGGACGGCTCGCGTCAAATCATGACGCCTGGACCTTTCCCCCATCACCCCGGTGACGCTCATGACGACCGAAGAAGAAACTGTGCGGCGACTCTACGAATGCCTCAATGCCGGAGACGCCGCCGGCGCGGCCGAGTGCTACTGCGACGACGCCACGTTCCACGACATCGCATTCGACCTGCAAGGTAAGGACGACATCGCCGCGATGTGGGGCCTGGTGTGCAACCAGCTCAAGGAGTTCTGGTATCGGGATATCCATACCGAAGGGGAGGTCGTGAAAGGCCGATGGTATTGCCGATATGAATTCTCGGCGACGGGCAACGAGGTCCCGGAACTCGATCCAATCCACGTTCCGCTTCCACGATGGCTTGATCCTCAGCCATATCGACGAGGCGAGCCGCTGGGACTGGGCCAAGCAGGCGTTCGGCCCCCTGCTGGGCCTCCCGATGGCCGCGCTGCCGTTCATCACGCGATTCCTGGCGAAGAGAAAACTCCGGCAATACAAGAGGAAGCACTCGCCCGGCTGACCCGCCCGAGGCGGCCCAATCGTCGAGACGGAAAGCGTTCCGTGAGGGGTCTCGTCGGCCTCACCGGGACGCACCAACGAATTCATTTTCGCTCGTATCCTTGTCTGTTCGACGGGACCGGGTCAGGGTTCCGTCGGAACGGATTGCCGAGCATCTCGCGCAGGAGCGTCGGGCACAGGAACCAGCGGTATTGCTCCATCGTGTGCCCGGAATAGTGCATCGAGGATGAGGCGAAGTAGGCCGCAGAGTGCAGCAGGTTGCGCGGCGAGAGGTCGTCATCGGGCCTGGTGGCGTGGAGCATCGCGCCGAGTTCCTCGGGCGGGATCCGGGCCAGTTCGTCGCACCATCGGGCGATGAAGTCGCACTCCGCATCGGGCTCGGTCAGGAACGCCGCGCTCTCGGCCATCCAATCGGCGATGGCGAATTCCTTGCCTGAGTCCACGCCGAGGAGCCGCCGCTCGGCGGCCTCGACGCCCGCGCGGCTGGCCGGCTGGGGGAGGAGCTTCCAGATCGCCCGGCAGCAGCCGAGCAGATAGCGATGGATGAGCCGGTTCAGATCCGTGTCGTAGCCCCGCCACTCCTGGCGGAACCATTGCAGCATCAGGACGACGTCGTCCGATCGCAGCCATTCCTCCTCGGTCATGCTCACGATCGGGCGTGACGGATTCGCGACGCCCCAGCAGTCGTACAGGGGGAAGGCGGGGATCCGAGCCCAGGGTTCGTGTTCCAGCGCGACGGCGTTGGCCGGCGACCGCCCCCAGGCGCGGAACGCGGCCGACGCCTCGACGGCTTCGCGGAGGGCCGTCGGCTGATCCCGTTTCCAGAAGACCGACCACTCCGGGAACGTCCCGATCGCGGACTCCGGCCCGAACTTGAAGCGGAGGTCGAGGAAGGAGGGGCCGTCATCCACCGATCCGTCGGGAGGTAGGAGATGCCAGAGGTTGAACTGGAACCCGAGTTCCTCCGGCCCGAACCGGGTGACGACGCCCCACGAGGCGGACAGGTGCGAGGCGTCCGGCTCGTCGTAGTAGGTGTCGATCATCAGCTCAAGTCCCTGCTCGGGCGTGAGCGATCCGAGCGGGACGCCCAGGGCCGCGATCCGCCCTTCGAGCCGCTGCTTCGGGGGTTTCGGGTGCACGGGGGTGATCCCGGGAGAGGAGGATGTTCCCTGTCCGCGAACCCGATTTCTAATCGATGGATCGCGCGATGACCAGCCGCTCGCCTCGCGTGTCGAGGGTCATCCGCGAGGAATCCGAGCTGCCCCAGGCCACGCATCGCCCGAGCAGCGTCGCCCCGTTTGGGGCCTATTCGTGCGCCACTGGCTTTGCCCGTGCGACGGGCGCAACGGCCGTCGAATCGGGATCAGATCACATGTTCGGCGGCCTGTCCGGGCCGATTGTCATCGCTTGACCGAGTTCTCGGCCGGCGGGATCTCGATCATCCGTATTAGTTTCGCCTGGACGATCACGCGGCGACCGTCGGGGAGTTCGAGGATGACCATCGACCGAAGTTCGTAGGGGAAGGGCCCCTTGAACGAGTCGGAGTCGGTGAAGCCGATGAGCCTTGTGTTCTCATACGTGGTTCCGTTACTGAGATGCACAGTGGCCCCGGTCACTTCGTCGAGGATCCCCCGGAATGAATGGCTTTTCGGGCCACCGTTGAGCCGGCGGCCCAGCCAGCCGATGAACTTGAAGAAGACCGTCAGCACCATGATGCCGAGGATCAGCGGGCCGAGGACGCTGGCGGTCTGGACGAACGGGTGCATGGCCGGGAGTCCGATCGGGAGGGGGAGCATCCGGAGGCGCGCGGGGGCGTGAATGACTCGGGAAAATAAGCCTATCGCCCCCGGGTCCCTGCGGTCAAGGAACCGACCGGGCGGGTATCCGTCGCCCGGCGATCGGGTCGGATCGCCGTAGCATGGAAGCTGCATGCCGGCCTCTGGTATCCTCGGCACGCGCGTCGTCGGCTGCCACTCGATCGGGAAATGGAGGCACAGATGAAGGACAATCCGACTCTGCCGATGCGGACCATCCAGGTCGCCCTGGGGATCGTCTTCGGCGTGTTGCTGGTCGCGAGCGTCCTCGTCCTCCTGATCCGAGGCGGCGGCGAATTCGTGCCAGTGGTCACGATCCTCGCCGGTGCCCTCGTCGTATCGATCGCGCTGCCGATGGTGCAGGAGTTCTCGATCGGCCCGAAGGGCATCACCGGCAAGCTCCAGAAGTTGCAGGACGATGTCGACCTGCTGACCTTCCTCGTCGGCGGCTATGTGACATCCTTCGAACTGAAACATCTCAAGGCGCTGGCCGGCGACGGCCCGTTCGGCTTCGACCGGCGCGAGTCGTTCGTCGACGAGCTGCGGAGGCTGTGGCAACTCGGACTGATCGAAAAAGTCCGATCCGACTGGTATCTCGCGAGCCTCCCGGCCGCCGGCAACCTCAAGGAATTCCTCGCGATCACCGAGCGGGGCCGGTGCTACCTGCGATTCCTCGACGACCTGGAGGCGAGCGAGCCGGTCCAGGCCGGGGCGGGGGCCGTCCCCGATTGAAGCCGGCGCGGTGGCCCCCTGCCGCCGGGGTCGCGCGGGAATTCCCTTCCGAGGTTGAGACGGATCGCCGAGAGTTTACGCCATGTGAGGAGGATTCCCAGAGGAGAGAGCCCCATGGCGGCGGACCCCGGACGAGTGAAGGCCCTGTTCCTGTCGGCCATCGAGCGGGACGATCCCGACGAGCGGCGGGCGTTCCTGGTGCGCGAGGCCGGCGACGACGCCGGGCTGCTCGCCCGCCTGAAAGAGCTGCTCGCGGCGCACGACCGCCCCCCGAGCGAGCTGGATCGCCCGCTCGGGGAGGACCTCTGGGCGACCGTCGACCTTGAACGGCCCGGGGCGGCGCCGGGGGACGCTCCCGGTGCCGGCGGCCCGCCGCCCGACGACATGGTCGCGGGCCGTTACAAGCTCCGGCAGGAGATCGGCGAGGGGGGCATGGGCACCGTCTACCTCGCCGAGCAGGTCCGGCCGGTGAAGCGGCAGGTGGCCCTCAAGCTGATCAAGCCGGGGATGGACTCGCGCCAGGTCCTCGCCCGGTTCGAGTCCGAGCGGCAGGCGCTGGCGCTCATGGACCACCCGCACATCGCGAAGATCCTCGACGCCGGCACCACCGGGCAGGGGCGGCCGTTCTTCGTCAATCTGCTCGGCGGTCCAGCACGCGCACCAGAAGGGGATCATCCACCGCGACCTCAAGCCGACCAACATCCTCGTCGAGAGCCACGACGGCCGGCCGGTCCCGAAGGTCATCGACTTCGGGCTGGCCAAGGCGACCAGCGGCATGCAGCTCACCGAGCAGTCGCTGTTCACCGCGTTCGGCAGCGTCACCGGGACCCCGCTCTACATGGCCCCCGAGCAGGCCTCGTTCAACGCCCTCGACGTCGACACCCGGGCCGACATCTACGCACTCGGGGTGATCCTCTACGAGCTGCTCACCGGCAGCACGCCGATCGAGCGCGAGACCCTCCGGCGGGCGGCGCTGGAGGACATGCTGCGCGTCATCCGCGAGGACGAGCCGCCGACGCCGTCCAGCAGGATCGGCGCCTCGGGCTCGCTGCCGAGCCTCGCGGCGAACCGCCACATCGAGCCGGCCCGACTGAGCCGGCTGGTCCGGGGCGACCTGGACCGGATCGTGATGAAGGCGCTGGCGAAGGAGCGGGACCGGAGATACGACTCGGCCATCGGCCTGGCCAACGACGTCGAGCGGTTCCTGAACCACGAGCCCGTGTCCGCCGGCCCGCCGGGGGCCGGCTACCGGGTCCGGAAGTTCGTGCGACGGAACCGGGGCAAGGTCGTGGCGGCGGGGTTCGTGATCCTGGCCCTGGTGATGGGCGTGGTGGGGACCTCGCTGGGCCTGGTCGAGGCCCGCAGGCAGAGGGGGATCGCCCTCGCCGAATCGGCCCGAAAGGAGGAGGCCCTCAAGGCCGAGGAGGCCCAGAGGCGCGAGGCCGAGGAGGCCAAGAAGGTCGCCGAGGCCCGCCTGGCCCAGCGCGACCGCTCCAACGCGATCCTGATGTCCGTCTTCAAGAACCTCAACCCCCGCGCGGGCAAGGGCGACTCGCTCCCGCTCTCCGCCCGCCTGGCCGCGAACCTCGACGAGGCCGCCAACGCCCTGGCGGGCGAGGCCACGGCCGACCCCAAGGCCGTCGCCACGATGCAGAGCGCCCTGGGCGAGACCCTGCTCCACCTCGGCCGCGAGGAAAAGGCGACCGAACTCGCCAGGCAGGCGATGGAGACCTTCACCAGGGTCCTCGGGCCCGACCACGCCGACACCCTCGCCGCCATGGGGAACCTCGGGATGATCTACGAGGCACTCGGGCGGCTCGACCTCGCCGTGCCGCTCTGGGAGAAGGTGCTGGCCGGACAGCAAAGGCTCTTCGGCGAGAACTCGGCGGACACCCTCAACACAATGATCGCCCTCGGGCGGGGCTACTGGCATCTCGGCAACATCGACCGGGGCATGCCCCTGATGGAGAAGGTCTACGAGCGTTACCGGCTCGGCTACGGGCCGGATCACCCCGAGACTCTCGTCTCCGAGCTCACCCTGTCCCAGGCCCATCTGGTAAAAGGCCAGGGCGACCGCGGCCTGCCGATGGCCCTGCACGCCCTGGAGCGGATGAAGGCCGTCCTCGGGCCCGACCACCAGGACACCCTCGCCGCGATGGAGAACCTCGCCCGGTACTACTCCACAATGAAGCGGGTCGATGACGCCGTGGCCCTTCTGGAAGACGCCCGCGTCCGGACCGCCCGGACCCTCGGCGACGACCATCGCTTCGCCTTCATCGTGGCCGGCACCCTGGCCGGGACGTACGCCGATTCCGGCCGGATCGACGAGGGGGTCGCCGTCTGGGAGCAGATCCTGACGAGGACGAGGGAGAAGCTCGGCCCCGACCACCGGCAGACCCTGGTGGCCATGAACAACGTCGCCCACGGCTACTGGAAGGCGAGGAAGTTCGACCGGTCGATCCCGCTCTTCGAGGAGGCCGTCCGGCGCTACACGGCCGTCCTGGGCCCCGATAACATCGAGACCTGGAACGTCCGGGCCAACCTCGGGATCAACTACAAGGACGGCGGCCGGGCCGCCGACGCCGTCCGCGTCCTCGAGGACGTCCGACGCGCCAGCCAGCGCTACCCGAACCTCCACTTCGTCGTGGACATCCTCCGCGAGGCCTATGTGCAGGCCGGGCGTCCGGAGGCCGCCGTGACGCTGATCCGGGAGGAGATCGCGGAGCATCGCGGCTCAATGCCTCCCCGGAGCTCCGAGCAGGCCGCCGTGCTCGCGCAGATGGGGTCGCTGCTGCTCGAACTCGGGCCCGTGGCCGCGGCCGACGCCGAGGAGGTCCTCCGCGAGTGCCTGGCAATCCGCCAGGAGGTCGAGCCCGATGCATGGACCACGTTCAACACGAGGTCGATGCTCGGCGAGGCCCTGCTCGCCCGGAAGAAGTTCGGCGAGGCCGCGCCCCTGCTCAAATCGGGCTATGAAGGGATCAAGGCCCGTGCCGACAAGATCCCGGAGGGATTCCGATTCCGCCTCGGTCAGGCCATCGACCGCCTGATCGCCCTGGCCGAGGCCGAGGGCAAGCCCGACATGGCGAAGGCCTGGAAGGACGAGCGGGCGAAGCTCCCGGCCGACGCCCTCGCGAAGCCGGAGGCCACGAAGAAATGACCGAGCCGCCCGAACCCGGCTACTTCCCCGCGGTCTACGACGAGCTCCGCAAGCTCGCCGCCGCGAGGCTCGCCCGCGAGCCCGACGGCCACTCGCTCGACGCCACCGCGCTGGTGCACGAGGCCTACATCCGCCTGGGCGACGCCGCGTTCGCCGACCGCAGCGCCTTCTTCCGGGCCGCCGCCGTCGCGATGCAGCGGATCCTGGTCGACCGCGCCCGCAGCCGGAAGGCCGGCAAGCGAGGCGGGAAGGCCCGCGCGGTCCTGCTCGACGACCTCGACGCCACCCTCGGCCCCGACCCCGACCTGCTCCTCGACGTCGACGCCGCCCTCGCCCGCCTGGCCGCCGAGGACCCGTCCTCGGCCGAGGTGGCCCGCTACCGGCTCTTCGCCGGCCTCTCGATCGAGGAGGCCGCCGAGGCGATGGGCGTCTCTCGCGCCACGGCGTTCCGCGAGTGGGCCTACGCCCGCTCCTGGCTCGCCACCGCGCTGGCCTCGGCCCGCTGAGGCCGCCCGATTCGTCCCGATCCCGACCGGTCCCCTCTCAATGGAGGATCTCGCCCATGCGTCTGCTCGTCCTCATGCTCGCCCTCCTGGCCCTGCCCCAGGCGGCCTCGGCCGACGTCGTCCTGTCCCTCGGCGGCACCTATCTCGCCCCGAATGACGACCCCAACGTGGGGCAGACCTACTCGTCCGACCGATTCGACGGCACGGACTACTTCTACAACGACCAGCCCAACCTGTTCGACCTCGGCCGGTTGGCCGGCGGGACCTTCACCGCCACCCTGCGGTTCCCCACGGACGTCCCCAAGAATCCCGCGTCGAGCGCCACGCTGGGCTTCTACCTGTTCGACCCCGGGACGGTCTCCTACACCTTCACCCTGTTCGACCGCGCCGGGGCCGTCGTGCACGCCGGGGCGAGCGGCCCGGACGGCACGTCGGGCCGCGGGGTCGTGATGGACAACTTCGCGTTGCTCGATGGAGTCCAGCTCGTCGCCGAGGTCGATACGAGTTCGAGCCTGACGGGACTGGTCACGCCCCTGGTCCTCGGCGGCGAGACGGATCTCTACAGCGGCGCGGGCATCGACTTCGCCTCGAACGACCTCAACACCCTCAGCGGCCTGGCCATCCCCACCGACCTCGCCAGCTATCAGCGATTCAACGGGGCCCTCTTCGTGGCCAGCGCCATCTTCGCGACGTACTCCCCCGATGAGAGCCAGTATTCCGAGGTCTTCTCGGGGGTCACCTACCGGGTCGACACCCTCTCCGTCACGGCCGTCCCCGAGCCGTCCGCGGCTGTCCTGATGCTCACCGGCGGCCTGGCCGCGCTCGGACTCGCCGCGGGGAGGAACCGGGGCAAATCGGCCCCTCGCTGAGGCACGCGACGAATCGCCTTTCCCCCCGGACGATGCCACCGCACCAAGCCGAGGTAGCATCGGCCGGGCGTCGTGCTAAGATCCCCCGATCCGGAGGAGGATTTCGCGGACCACGGGAGGGTTCTTGCGATGCGGCCCTGGTATTCGATCGCCCGGCTGATGGTCGTCGTCGCGGTCATCGCGTTGAATGCGGGCCTGATCCGGGATTTCGTCGTCAGCGAGACCAACGGGCTGGTCCTGATCGCGATGGCCTTCCAGGTCGGGCTCTACCTCGCGATCCGGGGCCGGACCTCGCGGCGACCGTTCTTGTGGGGCTTTGTGGCGACCTGCCCGAGCATCCTGCTGTTCTTTATCCTCGCGGAATTCTCGGGACGGGGAGAACTGGTCACGTCGGCTCACAATGCCTATCTGGAGTCGGCGTTCAACGTGACGGCCAGCCTCTGCGAACGGATCCCGGACCCGGCGACGGGGGCGAAGGTGTGGTTGTTGGTGTTGCAGGACATGCAGCAGTGCGTCATCGAAGTGCTGCTCTTCGTCCCCCAATTGATCCTGGCCGTCGCAGGCGGTCTGATCATCGCGCTGGCGGTGGGCCGGCTCGGACGCCATTCGTCGTCGGATGCCGCGCCGGTCCCGGCCTGAAACGACAACGGAGGCCCCCCTCCGAGCCCTGGCTCGGAGGGGACGACTGGTTCGACGGCTCAGGCCGCGCGGCGACGGAGCCGGGCGGCGGCGAGGCCGAGGCCGACGAGGGCGGCGGCCAGGGTGCCGGGCTCGGGGACCGACGCGGTCACCGCCGGGATAAGGTCATAGCCGATCAGGTCGAGCGCCCGGAGGTCGTTAACGCCGACGGGGGTGAAGACGCCGTTGCCGAGGGTCGGGTCCATGATCCCCAGGTTGCTGCCAGTCAGCGCGTCGTCTTTCCAGTGGCTCGCCTGGTTGCCGTCGCCGAAGAAGACGCCCGTCGAGAAGGCCAGCTCGGTCGTGAGGTCGTCGAAGATCGCCGCGGTGCCCGGGACGAGGCTGCGGGCGGACGTTGTGAACGTCGCCGAGTTCGTCGGGTTCTGGCCGGGCGTGGCCGAGAACCGGAAGAGGTCCAGCGGATTCATGACGATCTGGCCCCGCGTGCCCTGGGCCAGCGAGGAGTCGATCGTGTCGACGGCCGAGATGAACCCGAGCGCGTGGCCGATCTCGTGGGCCGCGACCGTCTGGAAGTCGACCAGCCCCGCGCCGACGCCGTTCGAGCGGTCGTAGTCGAACGCGAACTGGCTGTTGAACGTGATCGAGGCGTCCGAGGCCACGTTGACCCCGAAACCCAGCGCCTTGGCGTTCGCGCTGGTCAGGGCGATGGCATTCGCCAGTGAGAACCCCTGCGGGATGCTGCCGACGAACTGCGACGCCGTCGGGAGGAAGGCGACCACCGCGTTGCTGGCCTCATCGGCGGCGTCGGCGACCATCTGATTGCGGACGGCGTCGTACGACCCCAACAGGAGCGTCGCGCTGGTCTGCCCGATGATGTTCGGATTGACCAGGGAGGCCAGGCTCGCGGTAATGTTCACGGTGATGTTGTCGGAGAACCGCGACGACCATTCGGCCGCCGCCGCGTTGAACGCCGCCAGCGCGGCGGGGTTCGACGCCAGGCCGGCGTCCGCATTGATGTTGATGATCATCGCCGCGCCGGCCTGGCCGGCCAGCGACTGGCCGACGGCGAGCGCCGCGACGAGGGCGGCGATTCTCGAGAATTTCATCCTGAGCATGGGATCCTCCGTGGGACGGGTGTGTGGGAGTGCGTCTCGCCCCTCGGCCGGCCAACGGCTATGCGGCCGCGTGATGGTCGTCCGGGGGTGTGATTGGCGCGCAATGCCGCCGTAAGCCCACCCAATGCAACCGATCCCTTACACGAAAGCAAGCGACGCACGGCTTGCGCTCGCAACAACGGAGAAATGTTGCCTGGAATCGACACGTCGCGTCCCGGTCGGGACTCCCGACGGGCCGCCGTCATCCGCGAAACTCATCGATTTCTCACTTGCCCCGCGCCGGGGGCCCTCCGAGGATCGCCGATGGCCGATTTGCACCTTTCGGGGCGGGAACCGGATGGAACGTCTGCCTGTGACGATCGACTTCCAAGGATTCGAGGAGAACGACGAATGGGAATGCAGCAAGTTCGACAAGCCCACGGCCGCGGGCCGCGCTGGGCGGCGGCGATCGCCCTGGGGCTGGCCCTTCCCTGGGGGGTCGCGCTGGGCGACGACATATCCCGGCAAAACGTCTATCAGAAGATCCGCGACGCCGACGCGAACGCGTTCACCTTCCAGCGCCGCGGGTCGGGCGGCAGCGGGGCCGCGGCGGCGCAGCTCGTCCTCAGCGAGCAGGGCGAGGCCCCCAAGACCGGCCAGGGGGACGCGGCGAATGAGAATCTCGTCTTCAAGATCGACACGGCCAGGCTGGGCACCGGCACCTATCCGGAATTCATCAAGCTGCTCGACAACTACGAGTTCCTCTCCAACAAGGCCGAGTCGACCACGGCCGCCGAGCAGGCCGAGATCAAGGCGTTCCTCGACAAGGCGATGCAGACCGGGCCGATGAAGGTCGCCCTGGCCTACATCAACGACGAGTTGAATGAAGACCTGACCCCCGCCCAGTTCCGGGACCGCGTCCAGAAGATGTGGTTCGAGATCTTCACCCACCACTTCGGCACCCCCCGGGCCAATTGCACGGGCTTCGAGCACGTGTTCGTGGGCGAGGGGAACGGGGGCAGCGGCGCGGGGCAGATCTCGGGCTATCACTCCTGGGTCAAGTTCTACCTCGACGAGAAGCGCGACCTCGTGAATTACCTCGGCCAGCGCTACGAGCTGCACCCGAGCAAGATGCCCGCCAACCCGACGGCCATCACCATCCGGATGACGGAGAAGTTCGACGAGGACGGCCCCGGCCCCAAGCCCGCCAGGACGTTCGTGAAGAATCCCCGCGGCGGCTTCTTCGTCGGCATCAGCCCCGAGTGCCAGATGGCCATGGGGGCGGTGGCCCTGTTCGAGGTCCTCGAAGGCGGGATCTCCAACGACACGCGCCGGACGACCATCGACGGCGGCGTCTATGACCTCGTGCTCCACCCCGGCAACGGCCCCGGCGGCCAGCCGGACAAGGTTCACATCCGCAGCTTCTTCCCGACCCTGGTCGGCCGGGTCGAGGGCGCCCCGGCCGGCGGCGGCGGGGGCAACGACGGCGGCGGGGCCGCCCCGGTCGGCGACGGCAACCTGGCCATCGTCCGGGCCCTCCCCAACCCCCCCGGCGACGACGCCACCGGCGAGTGGATCGAGGTCAAGAACGTCGGCGACGACCCGGTCGACCTCGCCGATTACGCCCTGGCCGACAAGGCGGGCGGCACGCTCAAGCTCTCCGGCACCCTCCCCAAGGGCGAGACCCGCCGCTTCGACATCGACCGCTCCCGCGACGACATCACCCTGGGCAACAACGGCGGCGAGATCAAGCTGATCCGCGACGGCGAGTCCGTCTCCACCGTCCAGTACGGCCGCGCCGCCAGCGGCCAGGTCGTCACCTTCGGCGGCCCCTGAAAACCCCCGACGCCATGCACCCCGGCGGCGCCCCCCCCGCGCCGCCGGCCCCGCCCCGAGTCGGGACGGCGGCGCGGAGGTCGACCGGATCCGAGACGCACGACCGCACCCCGCCCGGGCCGACCGAAACGACATCGGACGACAGAGACATCAACGTCTCATCGTCCGCAGGCGCGACTGCGGGTCCGCGGGCCTCGACGGCGCGACGGACCCGGGCCGCCTCAGACCTCGGCCAGCAGGTTCGCCGTCGCATTCTTAAATTCCCGCTGGAATCGCGCGACCAGCGAGGCCTCGACCCGCTTGGCGGTGGCGGGCGTCTTGTAGATGCCCGGGAAGTACACCAGCCTGCCGCCGGCGTCCTTCCTGCCTCGCTCCGCGTAGATGGCCCGGATCAGCGTGTAATCGTCGATCCGATCGGGCGTGCTCGCCTGCGGGAGCCCGCGAATGGCCGAGGCGATCAGGCTCGGGGCCCCGCCCCGGCCGTGATGCACCGCGGTCGACCACACCACGTCGAGCAGCGTATTGCTGCGCCAGCCGACCGTCAGGCCGATCCCATTGCGGAGGGAAGCGACGGTGGGGTCGAATGAATCCGCCTTCACGTAAGCATGCTGCGCATTGCGGAACGCCACCGGCTGAGACTGGGCGATCGAAAGCCATTTGTCGTTAAAAGCCTTGGTCGCGGGAGTCAGCCCGGCGAACTCCTTGGGATAGTATCGATTGACGAACGCCTGCGCGACGCCTCGCGTCGAGCTGAACTGATAGATCCCGTACGACACGCCCCCGGGGTCGCCCACGCCGCTGGAGATGGTGCCCGGCCCGCGGCCGCCGCTCTCCTCCTGCTCCGAGAGGGCCCCCAGCTTGTCGACGTCCCGGCGGGACGCGTACTTGCTGACGACGAAGACATTGTTGGCCTCGTCGACCTCGGGGATCACCCCGCCGGGGTTGCCGGGCGAGCCCGGGTCGGCGACGGCGATCAGGAACGGCCGGGCGTAGTCGTTCAACGTCGGGACCGGCGAGAGCGGCACGACTCCGGTCGCGTCGGCGTTCGGCGACGGCATCAGGGTGGCCGAGCCCGCGAGCACATCGCCGGCATCCAGGACCCGGTCGGAGGAGCGGTAGACGCGGACCAGGAACGGCCCGGGGGCGCCCTTCACCGAGTAGAGGACCGTGGCGGACGACGCGGTATTGCCGGGGATGTCCTGGACGGCGATGTCATTCTGGGGCAAGGCCGCCGCCGCCACCTCGACCTTCAGGAATCCACCGTTGTCGTCGTAGAAGCCGGGGAGGTTGTTGGGGTTGTTGAAGCCGAAACTCTCGGCGAACCCGAGGTAGAGCGTGCTCGCCCCCGCCGGCACGTTGAAGCGCTGGTAGACCCCGGAATCGGTCTTGCCGTCGCCGATGAAGAACTGCTGGCCGAGCTGCGGCGAGAAGGTCGCCTGGCCATTGGCGTTGCTGACGTTGAGCGTGGTGGGGGGGGCCGCGGGCTGCCCGGCGGGCCCGAGGAACACGCCCACCAGGAACATGTTCGCCTTGTTGCTGACGATCCCCGAGATGCCCCGCCAGGGATGGATGTTGGAGACGCCGCCCCAGAACTGGCCGCCGTCCGGGGGGTTGAAGCCGCCCCGGGCCGCCCAGCCGCTGACGTTCCCGGTCACCGAGGGGAAGGTGAGGGCCCCGGGGTTCCCCAGGCCCGCCAGGTTCACCGGGATCGGGGCCGTGCCGCCGCCCCCGCCCCCGGGCGCCGGCTGCACGCTCAGCCCCGCCCCGAAGATGTTCGCCCGCCCGCCGACGGTCAGGGGCGCGAGCAGATCCCGGCGCTCGAGCCACTCGCCCAGGGCGGCGTGCTGGCGGCGCTTCCCGCGCACGCGGGCCGACTCACGAGGGCGACCGAGGAGCATCTCGACGAGGCGGCGATACATCTTGGACCCCCGTGGCGAATCTCTGGGATGGCGATCCCCTGCGTCTGAGTCATGGCTGCTCGAATGTACCGGGCGGTCGCCGAGGACACAAACTGGTTCCAGCGATTCCGGGGATTGCAAGGGCGACCACGCCCGACGCGTCCCCGGGGTCATCGCACCCGGAAATCGCCCGCCCCCCGGCCGTCCTCCCCGGCCGACCCGAACCCGACCATCCGCCGCCCACCCCGATTCGACGGGACGAGGCCGGCTCGCCGCAACTGGATTTGCCCATTCCTATTCCATATCAACACGGCCGAACATCACAAAGTCAGGCGTATTGCAGGTGATCTCTCCGCGGGGCGTCATGGTCGGCAACGGACGCGGCACGGCAAGCCCGTGACACGGAGCCACACCCCTGCCAGAATCCCACTCCTGGATCCGACCTGGGTTCGCCGGGCGATGGTTCCAGGGGCAGGTGATCGGCACGCCCGCCTGCATGGCCCCCGAGCACGCGACCGGCCGGCTCGACCTGATCGACGGCCGCACGGATGTCTATGGCCTGGGCGCGATCCTCTGCGAGATCCTCACCGGCCGCCCACCGTTCTCGGGCCCGAACCTCACGGACGTGCTGCGGCAGGTGATCGAGGCCCCGCCCGAGCGGCCGAGGTCGGTCGCGCAGGGGGTCGCCCCGGCGATCGAGGCCATCGCGCTCAGGGCCCTGGCGAAGGATCCCGCGGCCCGCTACCAGACCGCCGGGGCCCTGGCGCGCGAGGTCGAGCGGTTCCTCGCCGACGAGCCGGTCGAGGCCCTGCCCGAGCCCTGGACGCGGAAGGCCAGGCGCTGGGCGAGGCGGCATCCCCGGCTGGGTACCCCGCCAGGACCTCGGCCACGCCCTGACCCGCCACGGCAACCTCAAGACCCTCCTCGGCCGCTTCCGGGAAGGCGAGGAATTGCACAGGCGCGCCTGGGAACTCTACTGCAACACATCCAGCAGCCGGGGCACGTCGAAGATGATCACACTGGTGGATCGGTTCATGCCGAAGATGCTCCGGGGGATCGTGTTGTCGGCCGGCGTGCCCGAGCCGTCCGTGGACAGCATCAGATCCCCGTCCTGGATCCCCAGATCCGAGGCCGAGCTGACCGTCCCGCCGATCATCGCCCCGCCCCGCGCGGGGCTCGCGGCGAGGGGGAAGAGCACGGCACACACGCCCACGCCCAGGGCGATCGACATCGCCCGCCTACCGGCGTACCTACTCACGACGACTCTCCCGTGGGATGAAGGGTCAGATCAGGGCGAGACCCGCTCAGGATCCGCCGGGTGCCCCCCGCCCATCCCCGCCACGCATCAGGGCCGTGATATCACCCGCCGCGCACCGCGAACGGCTGGGCAACTCGCCTGAGACTTCGAAGGGGATCCTGGGGACTCGCGAGCCGGCGGGTCGGGGATCGCCCCGGCGCTTGGCGAGCCGAGGGAATCGCTCACTCTCCTAAATCTGCGCGGCGTAAACATCCGAGTACACAAGAAAAGCATATTGCCTGTCACTATTGACAACATTTAACAAATAATGCAATGACTGTTACTTCCGTCCAACCCTGCTCGCCCGGTGCGGCATCGGCACCGGCCCCGCGGGGCCAGCACCGACGCGCACGCCATCAGTCCTCGGCGCGTCTCGGGCGTGAATTCAGCGCGACGGCCGCGCGGATGAGGGATTTGAACGCCTCCTCATCCGGCGTGTCCTCCTCCCGGAAATCGATCGCCCGCCGGGTGTTGCCTTCGAGGCTCGCGTTGAACAGGCCCGAGGGGTCTTCGAGCGCGGCCCCTTTGGCGAAGGTCAATTTCACGACAGACTTGTACATCTCACCCGTGCAGACCAGTCCATTGCACGACCACGCCGGCACCCCCGCCGGGTTCGTCGGCTTGACCCACTTCCGCTCCTCGACCATCCCCGGCCCCGCCTCCAGGATCAGCGCGCGGAGCCTCGCGAGCAGCTCGGCCCGCCAGTCGCCCGAGGGCGGAGGGGCCGGATGAGATTGCGATTCTTTCATGTTCGTTCAACTCGAAATGACGGCATTCGGACCCTTGAGCCTGTAGAAGACGTCGGTGCGGATCTTCGACGGATCGGCGTCGCACTCGGGGGTCCAGTGGCCGTAGACCTCCCAGCAGGGCCTGGCCAGCTCGTGCCCGTTCGCCTCGGCCCAGCGGTGGATCGCCTCGTGAGCCTGCTTGAGCCCGCCATACGGCCCGAAGTGCGTCACCGCGACCGACGCCCCCGACGGGCCCTCCGCCCCGACGACCTCCCCCTGCCCCGCGAACGGGCCCGGCACCTCGACGCCGACGTCGATGTTCATCTCCGAATCCCAGTAGATCGCCACCATCCGGCCCGCCCCGGCCACCCCCGCCGCCTTCAGCGCCCCCCAGACCAGCCCGCACGCCTCCGGAACCACCCTCGGCAGCTCCGCCAGGCTCGCCTTGCGCCTCACCACCGCCAGGTGCCCGCCGGCCAGTTGCTCCACCCTCACGTCGTATTCCATCGGGAATCCCCCTTCCTCGACGAGTCGGCCGTCCCTCTCCGCAGCGGCCAGGATGCCCCCAACCTGAACGGGCGTCAAGCAGATTTTTGCCCATGGCCTCGACGCGCGGACTTGCCCGGCCCCGGCCAGGTCGGCGAGAATCGCGACGGCCGCCCGAAGGCCCCGGCCGGCCGGGACGGTTCACATCAGGAGACGACGATGGAAAAGGTCAACCTCGCGGACAAGTTCGGCCGGTTCTCGGACCACTGGAGCCCCAAGGTGGTCGGCGAGTTGAACGGCCAGCACGTCAAGCTGGTGAAGTTCCAAGGGGAGTTCGTCTGGCACCACCACGACCACGAGGACGAGCTGTTCCTCGTCGTCCGAGGCTCCTTCCGGATGGAGTTCCGCGACCGCGCGACCGACCTGCACGCCGGCGAGTTCCTGATCGTCCCCCGAGGCGTCGAGCACCGCCCCGTCGCCGCGGAAGAGGTCGAGGTCCTCCTCTTCGAACCCGCCGGCACCCTCAACACCGGCAACGCCGGCGGCCACCGCACCGTCGCCACCCCCGAACACCTCTAACCGACTCCCCCCATTCTCCCAAAATCCGGATCCTCGGAACGAAGCCAAATCGCATCGAAAACCCTTTCCCTCAACAACTTACACCCAATCCCCCTCTGACCCCTCCCGGCCCTCCCATCCTCCCCCTTCGCCTCGCCACCCCTCCCCCCGGCCCGAGACCCATCTCCTCGAAATCCGCCTCACCACCCATCGTCGAAACGAACCCAATTCGCCGCAAGCCTTTTCCTGACATGACTTTCCCTCACAACACCCCATAGAGACACCAAAGCACTCAAATTGTCAAAGAGCATGGATACCAGCTATTCCCCCTACCTCTACCATCTTGACGCCCCATTGGTTCCGGAAATTCAAGCGATTCTTCCCAATTTTCCAAGATCCCCTGAGCCCGGCAAATCGAGTGAACCCGCGCGATTTCCCCAAATACCTCCCCTTCCTAAACTTGCCACCAAACCTCCACCGAAAAACAGAATCCTCCGAGCCGAAAGGTCAGGACGCATCGAGTCCGAGCCGACCGACCATCCTCTCTCCTCCGCCCGCCTTCCCCCTTCCTAGGACGGCCCTCATCGCGCCGCCGGCCCATCGTCGCGGCATCTGTCCCGGCATTGGCGCTCCGCGTTGCCCGGTGGGCGTCAAATCCCGACCCGGATGCGTTGCATGTCCCCGCGTTGCCTCCGCGGCACTGGGCGGCCAGCGAACCGGTGAGCGTGCGTGCGGCCGGGACTATCGAGAGGACGAACGCGGGAGGACGAACGCGGGAAGGACGAAGGACGAACGCGGGAACGCGGCGCGGGAACGCGGGGGAACGCGGGGACATGGGGAACGCGGGGACATGCAACGCATCAAAGGACTGATCAAATCGACCCAGGCTGCGTAGTCTCCCCATTTAGAGCGATTTCCCTATGAGTCTGGCGGTTGACTCTGTGGCGGTGTAGCCGCTATGGCGGAACCAGCCGGCGATGTCCTGCGGGGTGATCCGGCGGAGGGCGTCGCCCATGGCGCCGAAGAGATCGGGGACCGTCCGGACCGCCAGCTCGCGGAGGATCGCCTTGAACTTCGAGAACAGCGGCTCGATCGGGTTGAGGTCGGGGCTGTAGGGGGGCAGGTAGCGGACCTGGGCGCCGGCCGCTTCGATCAGGCGACGCACCTCGGGCGACTTGTGGCAGGAGAGGTTGTCCATCACCACGATGTCGCCCGTCCGCAGGGTCGGGGCCAGGCAGTCGCCGATGTAGGTCTCGAAGCAGGCCGAGTTGGTGGCGCCGTCTGTGGCCAGGCAGGCGGGCTGGGGGACGCCCCCCAGCCTCACGGCGGCGGTGAGGGTGATGACCTTCCAGTGTCCGTGCGGCACCGGGCCGTCCACCCGCACGCCGCTGGGGGCCCGGCCGTGGGTCCGGTCCATGGCGGTGGTGCAGCCGGTCTCGTCGAGGAAGACCAGCCGCGACGGGTCGACCCCGGCGAACTCCTCGCGCCAGGCCCGCCGCTGCTCCTTCAGCTCGGGACGGTCCTGCTCGGCCGCCCGCCGCGACTTTTTTTACGCGTGATGCCCAGGCGTTTCAGGGCCCGGAACACGACCGTGGGGCCGCAGGCGACGCCGGCGGCCGCGGCGAGTTGCTCGAGGGTGGCGTCGGAGTCGTCTCGGACGGCCTGGCGGAGCCGAGCGTCGGCCTCGGCGTCGAAGGCACGCACCCTGCCCCCGCCCCGGGGCCTGGGCTCGATCGTGCCGGCCTCGCGCCACCGCTTCATCAGCGCGCGGATCCAGGAGACGCTCACCGAGAACCGCCCGGCGATCTCCTCCCTGGTCAATTCGCCCGCCTCGCAGGCGGCGACCACGCGCTCCCTCAGGTCCATCGAATAGGCCTTCATCCCCGGTGTCCTCCTGACACCCAGGGATATCCCAGTCAACCGCCAAAATCAAAAGGAAATCGCTCTAGCCGCAGTTGCAACGCATGTCCCCGCGTTCGCCAGCAGTTGCAACGCATGTCCCCGCGTTCGCCAACGCGTTGAATGTCTCCGCGTTGCCCCGATGCGTTGCATGTCCCCGCATTGCCCCCGATGCGTTGCATGTCCCCGCATTGCCCCCTCAAGCAGTTCGATCGAGGCATCCTCGACCCGCAGCATCAGAACGATGCATGTCCTGGTTGGGTCCCCGCGTTGTCATGGCGTAGCTCGGGGTGATGGGTCGATCGGCCGACCTATCTTGCAAGGTCGGCACACTCACCTCCAGAGAACCTGGTCACCCCTCGACGCTTCCCGCGGTGGCCCCGCATGATTCCCTGTGTCCTGGAATGATGGTCCAGGCTGTGTCCCGGTTAGTCGGTTCTGGGCTGAAGCGCCGTAGCGATCTCATCCCGGACTTTCTGGCTGCGGATGGCCGTGTCCATGGCCATCAGAAGGGCGCCTCTGAGATGGACCCAGGGGTCCGGGTCGATCCGCAATTCGGACCTAGACTTTTCATATTTTTCAATGCTTGTAATGTTAAGAATTTTCATGTGATGGCGTGATGCGTAGATCCCGCGGAGGCATGGGAGCAGTTCGGGGAGGCCGAGGAGACACTCGCCGACCGCGGTCTTCATCTCATCGGAAACGAGGCGGGGCATCCGGTGGACCTCGTTCAGCTTGCTCCACTCGGTCCAGAAGGCCTCGAAGTACGCCTGAAGGTCCGGGTACCAATCGCTCTGCGTCTCGTCGATCTCGTCGATGAGGCTGCGGAACCAGGCGCAGACCATCAGGCAGAGCCACTGCCCGACGGACCGGTTCAACTCGGCGAGGGTGGCGGCGGCCTCGACCTCGTCGACGACATCGGCCGTGGTCGACCAGGACAGTGCGTTCAAGCCGGCCCGGACCGCGGAAACCCCCAGGTCGAAGGTCACGTCATAGCGAGTGACCCGCGTCCTGTCCACTTTTCGACGATGCTTCCAGATTGGATCCCCGCAGATGTTCAGGACCGACGATTCGATGCACCACTGGGTGTAGTCGCGGGAGAGACGGAGCCACCAGTTCACATTGCGGCGCCGGAGCCGGTAGATGCGATATGCTTCGCTCAGGGTTTTCCTCGCCTGCATCAGCCGCCGCTCCGCGAAAGACCAGCATTTTTCCCACTCCAGCCAAGGCTCCTTTTCCGGTTCGAGACGCTTTTTCTCCAGGATCATGGAGGAGATCTTCCCGACCTTGAAGTCGGCGTCGAGCATGAGGCATTCGACCCGTGTGCGCAGGATCGAGACCCGATCGATAGGAGATCCCACCCCGACGCTGGCATCGAGAAGATTCGAGGCCTTGTCCAGGGAGGACAGCGCGCCTTCCATGTCGTCCCCGTCGGCGAGGAAGGTGCTCCTCGCCCTAAACATCAACGCCAGCGCGTGGAACCTGTTGTACTCGGCCCGGTCCTCGAAGACGTATTGCCTCGCCAGTTCAAAAAGGTGATCGGCATGATCTCGCGCCCTCTTCAATAGGTGCTTGTTGGTGCTGTCCTGTTTATCTAATAGCATGCATCCCCGAACTCGTTTTCGCTTGCGGTCGAACCAGGGGTGGACGAATTCGAAGGACACGATCGCTGAGCGAAGCGCGTGCTCAAGGACGAGCTTGTTATACTTGGATTTCATCAGATCCAAGATCGTCCTTGAATAGTAGTTTTTCTTGTCGGGCTGCTTCAAGGATGAGACGACCTGCTGACCCCAATCCAGCCCGTTCAGGATCCATTTAACGATCTTGAGCAGGCTCTGCTCGGTTCTCCGGGGCTCCGCTAGATCCAGGCCCCCCACCCCGTCAGGGACTCGATCGACCCCCGTCTCCGCGATCGCCAGGTGGTGCGCGAATGACGACGCCTCAAGCAGCCGATTGGCCAGATCGAGGGCCGCCAGATGCCAGGTGACATAGATCGGGGGCGTGATCTTGCCCGGGCCCTCATCGCCCGTCGGCTTGTGGAGTTCGCGCAGCTTGTCGCCCAGCACCGACTCCGTCGTCAATTCCGGCGCCGAGTTGACGAGCCTCTTGAGCTCCTTCCAGAGCCTAGGCTTGGGCTTATTGGTCTCTCCGAACCCCTGGAGATCCCGGCTGAATCGCTCTTCGCTGGGGAAGTGCAGGGACCACAATTCTTTGTGTGCCTCCTCGCTGCTGAGGAATCTGATCTGATTGACGATCAAGTTCGAGCAGGATTGGAGGGCATTGCCCCAGTCTGCCTTCTCGCCGAGGAAGCGGATCTCCTGGTGTTGCAGTTCATTCTTGAGATCCTCGATCTCTTTCTCGAATTTCTCGGCGAGCCCGGGAAAGCCGAGACGCACGGGGTGGCCGGCCGATCGCGAGGAGCCCGCCTCGCCTCGCGATCCGGTTCGAGGCGAACCCCGTCGCTTCGCGCCGTTCGCGGGCGGTTGGGCCGACTGGATGGCCTTTTCGAGCAGGACATCCTCCTGTAGCCATTCGCATTCCTCGCTGATGAGTCGCTCCAGCCAGGAGATCCAGGTGTTTGCGTTCAGACGTGTGAGGACATTGTAGGACTCGCGCGAGAGGGTCGCACGGAATGCCTGGAGTTCGCCGAGGCGGCATTTGAGGAGACTCTCGGCGAATCCGGCCCGGAATAAGTCTGCTAGCGGCGGCCCCAGGTATTTCAGGATGTCCGCATCCGACTTGTCGATCCCGACCTCATCCAGTACCCGGCTCGTCTCGTCCTCATAGTGGATTGCCACGAAATTCAACCTGGCCATGTATCTCAGGAACGACACCCGGTGATAAATGTATTCCCGGAACGCATCCAGGTCGTGAGAGGCTGAGTACACCTCCGTGAAGTAATAGCGGGCCGCCCTCCGATGGAGGATGCTCAGTAACAGGAGATTTCGTATGGCCTCGTCGGATGGGGAATCGATGGCGCCGAGATCGAGTTTCGACCAGGCGAGGTCGAACCACTGGCGGGGCGCCTCCGAGAGGGTCTCATAGGCCTCGGCGCGGACGTGCCGGTTCAACCAAATCAGGCCCTCGGCCGTGAATCTTGCGTAGCTGGACGCATTGTCGGAGGAGTTGATGCCGAATAGGTCGAGGAATTCCTGCGCGGTAAGTCCGGACGCAGGACGGGTCCCTCCGCCGCCATCTGGCTGCGGGATCTCCACGGCGACCCGCCCCGCCTGTGTCAGGAGCGAGCGGACGCCCAGGTACGACCGCGGCCGTCGGAACACCGCGGTCAGGACCCGGACAGAGTCGCGATCGAGTTTGAAGGCGGTACCCCTCCCCAGCAAAGACTTGAGCGTCTCGATCGTGTTGAGCTCCGAACGCGCCGGCTTGGACACCCAGAGCTCGGGCTGCCTTGCCGGATCGAGGTTGGAGCCGGAGACGAACGCAGTGGACTGGATTGCCTTACGGAGCTGGGACTTTAATCCGTCGACCTGATCGCGGCAGATCCGGAAGACTGCGTTTTCCTGCTTTGTCCTTCGGGGATGCCTTGGCCCGGGCGAGCAGAGGGCGACAGCGATGTACGACTCGCCGATATCGGACGCCGGGAGCGTCTCGCCCGCGTTGCGGTCCAAGTCCTCCAGCAGTAGCATTCGGAGGAACTTGAAGAACCTCCGTATGCGATGTTCGAGTTTCCGCAGGATCGGCTTGGTGAGGGTTCCGCCACGCGCGCGATTCGCCTGCAGGAATGAGGGGAGGCCATGATGGACGGTCTGTGGGCGAGCGATCATCTCGGGCGAATCGAAGCAGAGGACATACCGCCCGCGTTGGAGCGCCTCGCGGATTCGCTCGACGGCCCGCTCGAACTGTTTCGTATCCGCCATCTCACGCGTCTGCACCAATTTGACAATCTTGCCGGATTTCCATTCCTGCCCCAGGGACTCGCCGGTGCGCATCAGGTAAGGGGGGAAGAGCGGGTCGAGGGAGCGGATCTGATCGATGACATCGGCTACGACTCCTTCGGTCGTGTGATGCTCCTCGCAATCGATCCAGAGGATCCGATATCCTCTCTCCTCGAGGCTGGATGCGAATTTAATCATATCCAGGGACGGGTCGTAGATCTTCTCAGAGCCGTCTGGAGCGATCAGGAAATTGTCGTCAAGATAGACGCGGATCCGATGGGGCGACTCGAACACATCAGGCTCTCGCGTGGCATCGGAACGGGGGGTGGCCGCCCCGGGGGCGTCGGCCGGGCCCTCCGCCGGCGCTTTAACCGTCGCAGGATCCCTGGCCTTGCCGGGCGACCAGACCACGCAGCGGGTCGGCAACGCCCGGTAGGGCGATTTCGTCGCCGGGAACTCCCCCCGGAGCAGGCAAAGGACCCTGAGCAGGAAACCGTCGACGGAGCTGTACCGCTTTGGGACTACCCGACCACCGTGCTCATCAAGGTTCTTCTTGAGCAGATCCACGGCGTAATCCGGACGCTCCAGCCAGTGCATCCAGAGAATTGACGGGCAGTCACCCGCCCCGCGTCGCGCGACATCTTCCAGCAGCTGGAGCATACGACGTTCGGCACCGGAGAATCCCATGACCAGCACCAGGGCGTTCTGCGGGATCAGATCCAGGGCTCTGACCCGATTCTCATTGTCCAGTGACATCTGGATCTTCTCGCCGATCCGCACCCCATAGGCGCTGCCGTGGAGCTTCACCACGGTCAGGTCATCAGTAACAACAACAGTTGATGGTATGTCAGCATCACGAGAAGTGTTGATCACAGTTGGGATATGTCCCTCCGCCCGCATGGCCTCCTCAAGGAACGGGTCGAAGTTCAGGGTAAGGATGCGATTGATCCCCAAGAAGTTGATCAGCTTCGACAGCAGGACATGGGTCGTCCCGTGAGTCTTGCCCCGGGCAAGCGAGGCGAAAAGAGCGTCGACCAGGTCGAAGTTGCCCTCGCTCAGGGTCATCATCAGGTCATACCAGTCGCCCCGAGACCGCATCTCGCAGGTGTCAGGGTCGCAGGCGATTTCGGACAGGACTCGGGAGGCGAGCTTCGAATCCTTCTCGGACATGGCCCGGAGATGTTCCGCGTCGATCACCTGCTGGGGGCGGAAATTCACACGCTCCTCCCACCGCCGTCGCAAGACTTCGAAGTTCGCCGAGGAATCGATCGCCCCGAGGATCTCCTTGACATTCGACCAAGCCGACTCCGAGGTGGCTACCCTGGTCACATGTCGCCACAGGTCTGCGTTTAGTTGATTCAGGTCCGGCCATCCGCGAGCCTGAATGTAATCGGCGTAGGCACCTCGCCGATCTTTTGGGCGTCGTAACTGCGGACGTATGTAATCGATATAATGCCTTACCTTGGCGAGATACCCGGCGATCTCGGCGATCGGAGGGTATCCCGTGCTGATCGAGATCCCGGCTCCGAGGAATGGGATGATCGGCCGCCCTTCCTGGAATGCCCTAATCAGGATTGATTCGGCCGAGCCGGTCGGAGGATGCAATGTCATATCTGGGGCCTCGCTAATTTGTATCGATATTGACTTTCGAAACAGGGCAATACGCTGCTCCCCTGAGGCATCGCCACTACCTAGGCACCGTCGTTGCGGTCATCATGCGGCTGCTAAGGCTCATTAGCCGGTGTTGTCCAAATAACAGCTTTTAGGATGCGGCTATATATTGGAGCTATTGACGCAAGGCAAGTAAAGTATCTTTCCCATATTTTCTATTTTCCCTAAGGAGCCGACGAGAGGCCAACCAGGAAGCCAACCAGGAGGCCAACCAGGACAGAGGCCAGCCAGGACATGCATCGTCGCCAGGCGTCGTCGGTATTTTCCAGGAGGGGGGGCAACGCCGGGACGGGGGGGGGTACAACGCGGGGACAGGCAACGCGAAGGACGCGGGGACAGGGCCCCTTGATCGCTCCCAGTGAGGAGGCCTTTCCTGATCGGCCCGATCGGGAGGACCGTGTCCACCGCCGATGGAGGATTCGCCGATTCGGTTTTCCTGTCGAATGCGGGCGACGCCGTTCGACCAATGGAGGGATCACTCGCCGACCAGGGACTCTGGAGTCCGATATGAAGACCATCGCCTTCTTCCTGACCACGCTCGTGCCGGTTGTCGCGTCCGGGCCGGAGGCGCCGACGGTGGGGTATGCGCCGGTCAACGGGCTGAAGATGTATTACGAGGTCCACGGGAAGGGCGAACCCGTGGTGCTGCTCCATGGGGCGTTCATGTCGATCTCGGGCGAGGCCGAGTGGATCGCCGCGCTCTCGAAGACGCGGAGGGTGATCGCCGTCGAGTTGCAGGGGCACGGGCGGACGGCCGACATCGCGCGCCCGATGACCTCGGAGAACCTGGCCGACGACGTGGCGGCCCTGCTGGATCACCTCAAGATCCCCAGGGCCGACGTGATCGGCTACAGCATGGGGGGCGGCGTCGCGCTCCAGTGCGCGATCCGACACCCGGAGAGGGTGCGCAAGGTCGTCAGCATCTCGTCCGTGTTCCGCAGCGACGGCTGGGTCAAGGAAGGGGTCGAGGCGATCTCCCAGATCACCGCCGACGTCTTCAAAGGCTCGCCGATCGAGGCCGAGTACAAGAAATTGAACCCGAATCCCGACGGATTCCCGGAGTTCGTCAAGCACGTCATCGCGTCGGATTCCAAGACCTACGACTTCGGCGCCGGGCGGCTGAAGGCCACCAAGGCGCCGATGTTCTTCATCCACGGCGACGCCGACGGCGTGCGGCTCGACCACATCGCCGAGATGTATCGCCTCAAGGGGGGCGAGGTCCACGGCGACATGCGGCCTCGCCCGGAGTCGCGGCTGGCCATCTTGCCCAATACGACGCACGTCACCCTGATGGATCGCGTGGGCGTCATCGTCCCGATGATCAACGACTTCCTCGACTCCGGGCCGAAGAAGCCCTGAAGAACCCGGACCGCCCCGCTTATTGCGAATCCCACGACGCACTCGAACCGAGAGGACTCAAGATGAGGAAGATCCGGGTCTTCGCGCACGTCTCGCTGGACGGCGTGGTCTCGCCCGCCGCGCGGGGGGAGGACAGCGAGTACGCGCACGGCGGATGGACCGCGCCCTACCGGAACCCGGCCGGCGCGGCCCTCGTCGCCGAGGCGCAGGGCCCGGCCTTCGACCTGCTGCTGGGCCGTCGCACCTACGACCTCTGGGCGGGCTTCTGGCCCAAGGCGCCCAGCAGCCCGATCGCGGACGCCCTGAACGCCGCGACCAAGTACGTCGCGACCCACCGGCCGGAGGGCCTCGGATGGGGCCCGGTCGTCGACCTCGTCGCGGACATCCCGGGGGGGATCCGCGGCCTCAAGGCGACCGACGGCCCCGACCTGATCGTCTGGGGCAGCACGACCCTGACGGCCTCGCTGTTCGAGGAAAGGCTGGTCGACGACGTCGTGCTCGCCGTCTACCCCGTCCTGCTGGGCCGGGGCAAACGCCTCTTCCCCGATCCCGTCGACCCGCTCGACCTGGCCCTCGTCAGCACGAAGTCCACCCCCACGGGCGTCCTCCTCAACACCTATCGCTACGCCGGCCCCCCGCCGGCCTGACCGTCGAGGGGCGGAACGCGGGGAGCACGCTGGAACAGGGGCAGCACGCTGGAACAGGCGGCGCGTCGTGCCCCATCCGGGATGGGAACTCCGTCAACGGCGGGACACGGCGACGCTGGGACAAGCATGACGCCCGCCGGCACTCGATGTTGGTCCAGATCCGACAGGCGAAGCGATTCGTTCGGCCTGTGCTACAGTGCCAAGTGACTGAACTGTGGCTGCTGTAGCACGGCCGCGAACCGGAGATTCCAGTCGCCGACCCACACCCGGGCCGACTCATCCTCGCGTAGCCCGTTCCAGGATATGAGGGCGGCCTCCAATGCGTGTGCGGCCGGCCCGAGCAGCTCCGGATGAGAAATCGAGTCCCCGACCGACCACTCAAAATCCTCCAACTCAGGCTCGTCGGTGGCGTATCGGATGTACTCGTCCGCCTTGAGAAGATGCCAGAACGCGGCAGGCCCAAGCCCTTCAGCGATCTGGATGTCGCACGCGGCGACGAATCCCGGGAGGTCGTAGCGAGAGGCGATGCGCGCGTACACGCCCGCCAGCCGAAACCGATCCTGGCAGTGTGGTGCTCGGGCCAGGTTCAGCTTCGCGACCTCAAACGCCTCCGTGTGCTTGCCCCACCAGTTATACCCGCGGGACAGCAGCTCCAGTTCCTCCGACGACAAGTCTGACCTGTCACGGCCGACCAGTAGCAAGTCGACGACTCGTTTGCCAACCTCGAAACTGTTGCCGCTCCGCTGGGAGAAGATCCATCGAGCCTGCTCTGCTTCAGGCCCAGGAGGGGGATCGACCTGCTTGTTCAAGTGTCGCCAGTTCATCGCTCGTCTGCTCGCTGAAACTCCAGGCTCTCGACCCGGACACCCCGCCGCCGCTGGCCCAAAGTTAAGGTCCTTGTGTGCGCGATGACCCCCGTTTCAGCAGATCCGGAATCCGGCATCTGTCTTTCAGCGAGAACCGATGTTCCCATACTCGCCGGGTCATGACCAAGTGTCCCACATCTCTGCCTCAAGGCTCGCCCCCATCTAAATTCTCAAGTCAGCACAGAGCAATCATTCTTGCTCTGCCCTCGAAGGAACACGATTCTGTGTCTCGGCTACAATTCAGGCCGGTCGTCATCGACAGGCAACGCCGAGACAGTTCTTGGGCGTGAGTAGGAATGGACGACCAAACTGGTACCCGGCGCAGTGCGTGCCCCCGCGTCCCGCGTCAAATGGGGAAGATGCGCAGCCTGAGACGCCAGACTCAGCCCAAATGCGTCGCATGTCCCCGCATTTCGCAGCCCCCCCCTGGCTCGGCCCCCTCGATCGTGGCATTCTCGACCCGCAGCATCAGAACGATGCATGTCCAGGTTGGGTTCTGGTTGGGTTCCTGGTTGGGTCCTCTGGTTGGGTCCTGGTTGGGTCAGAACGATGCAAGTCATGGTTGGGTCTGTCCTGGTTGGGTCTCGACCTACTGGGCCTAGTGCACCAATATTCAGTATAGTCTTCACGGTCACCAAAAAATATTTGACGAGCGTAGAGGGCGCAGTCATGCTTGCTAAAAGCTTGGATCCGAATTTTCCGCGATACTCTGCAGAAGGGTGCAATTACTGGAGAATGTAGTTATGAAAGTCATTTTGAAGCCTAAGTTCCGGTTTGCCGTCTCGGAGTACAAGCAGCAATATCTTCGCCTAAACGTGATAGGAAGTTTGTGTTTTTTGTTTATATGCACAGCGATAATGTATCTGTGTCGAATCAACAAGATTGGTGAAGAAAAGCGGCGAGTAGATTTTATATTGATGTCACCGGAACTGATTGATCTTGGTAACCTACCATCCGGCTGCAGTCTCCGCTATAATTTCAAAGTCTCAAATGCTTCTAAATGCGATCTGTTTATCAAGGCACTTCAAACTTCATGCGATTGCCTTGGGATCGATAGTGAATCGGTTTTGATTTCTTCAGGCAGCGATACAATCATAAGATTACTCTTTGACACCTCTAAAGAGCCTTCATTCCGAGGTGACTTGAGTATGTGGATACAAGGCGTTACACCGGAAAACGAGGTCGCGTTTCGTAGCATTGTTCGAGAGTGATCGATTGAATTTTAGTGATTTGCCCAATTCAACATAAGGAATTTTGCATGGAAGATTTGACCTCCATTTCTCCTGAAGTACAGATGCCGATTCGCAGAAAGACCTTTTTGATGAGGCCAATTGTTGTGTTTGGTATTGTTGTTGCCGCAGGCACCTTGGCCCTGCTTGGGTGGAGTCATTTTGTTTACGGAAGCTTAGGTGCGGGGCTTGCGAGTCTCAATGGCGAATCACTATGGGTGGAAGATGCTTCGATCAATCTAGGCGAAATCGTCGTTGACAAAGAGGTCCAATTTACGGCCCGAGTGGTAAATGTCGGCAGTAACCCAGTGCGATTGATTGGTTGGAGGACAAGTTGCTCGTGCACGATGGTCCGAGGAATCCCGTCGAGTTTGGAGCCGAGACAGTCCCTTAGTCTTCAATTTCAAGTCCGACTTTCTTCTCGGAAAGATGCTTTAGCAGAGCAAGTGGTCATTTTCACCGACCAACCAGCTCGCCGCGAGATTTTGTTTGCGGTGTCCGCTACATCCACGCAGGATTCTCGCCGAGAATCTCGTTGAGTTCGAGGTCAGGAATCCTCAGGCGCTCAATTAGGAGCCGTTGCCATGAAGAGGATTGTCGAATTGGTTTCGACCTTTCTTCTTTCGGTCGCAGTCTTCAGCGTTGGTATTGGGGTTACGCTCTCATCCCGAGAAGCGCTCGCTCAATTCGGTGGAGGTGGTCTACCTCTTCCTCCTGGTTGTGTTGGATGCACACAGTGTACCCTGAATCGATCAACTCTCAATGGCTGCGTCGACACGGAGGGTAATCCTATTACCGATAACTATTGTGAAGCAGGAACGGGTCGATGCGACTGTAGGTGCAGATTCCTCTATAGGTCTCCTGAAGAGTTTGACTGCTCTTGCGTGGAGTGAGGTTCTACAATCCCCTGCGGTAATGGATGGACTGATTGGTTAACTCGGGTTTTCTGTCCTGGTGGCTCTAATTCTTGGAGCCACCGCTCCTCTTCGTAGGTTTTGATTTTTGATGTGTGGGCAAGACAGTTTGCGGGGTAGAATCCTACCTATGCTTAATATTCCAGTGAACGCCATGATTTCGTGAAAAAGAGTTTAATAACTCCACATATCGTTTTGTTCGCGACGATCCGGAGCGAGCCGAGCCCAGAGTTGTCCTGGTCTGACAAGGTTCACAAACAAGGATGAGGATTTCCCATGCTTATTACTCTGTTTATTGCCATGCTGACCTTATCTGAGCCACAAGCCGGTTCAAATCCGACCAAGTCGGATATCCTGAAGGATCGATTCTATCGAGAGTATCCTCGAGCTCTTGCGGAATTGGAGGTAAGATTGTCCAGGGTTTCGGCGGCTGGTTCTTGGTCTACGGAGTTCTCAATTCTGGACCGAACCAAACAGGCTGGCATCGCGAATCCATCGAGAAAACTCGAACACGAGAGCTGTGATTTCCAATTCTTTGTCGATGGTGACAATATCAAACTTGTTCGCGAGAATCGAAAGGAGAATGGTCGCGATGTCCAGCCATTTTCAAAGACTATTTGTTCAACGGGGGAAATTCAGTATGTCGTTGATCGAGATACAGCCGACGCCCAGCCTGTCTTGAAGAAGTTGAACCAGAATCAAATCTTGGATTCACTTCGAGACTACAGAAACAGATTGACATATGCACCAGTCAGTACGATTGGGCCTATTTCCGAGATGATCAAATCGCCAAATTTTCATCTGGTAGATATCGAATCGGTAGAACAGAAAGGCAAGTCCCTCCTCAAAGTGAACTACTCACTAAAGGTCAGTCACGCCAGGCTGAAACTGAGTGTCATATGGCTTGGTTATCTCCTGCTGTCACCCGACGAGGGATGGATCCTCTATGAGCAGGAAACGGACGCGAAGGGGTCGAAGCGTCATACGAAAATCGAATATGCTCCTGATGCGATCGGAGTTCTCCTGCCACGGAAGATCGTTGCGACGACACCGACTTATGGTGAAATCATCGAGTTCCGGCAATTCGACCTCGGAAGACCGCCTTCCGCCGAGTTCGCTCCACAAAAAGCAGGCTTGCCTGATTTGGCTCAGCCCGTCGGGAGTCAGACGAAAACGAATGCGCAGGCCTGGTTCTATGGGGCTGGCGTTATTCTTGCAATCCTGGCACTCGCTGCTAGGGGCATTAGCCGTCGCTCAAGCATTCCGCGCAACGCGAGGACATGCGTCGCATCTGCGAGCAAATGGGGAGTCTGCGCAGCCTGAGGCGATTTGTCCCGCTCCCTAATGCGTTGCATGTCCCCGCGTTCCACGCCCGGTCGGGAACCCCTTCGGCTTTGTGCTGCTGGTCGGGATCCCCGCTGCCTCGGCTGCCAGCCATCCGCCGGGGTCCGCTCCGGCTTGCCCGCCACTGATGATTCGTGTGAGTGCCATGTCATGAGCCTAAAGCGCGGCGAGCGTCGGGGTTGTCTTCGGGCTATACATTGAGGCGAGAAGGGGCCGACGTCGAGCCACCCGGGGGGAGGAACGGCTTGGCGGCCCAGGATCATTCTCGGCCGGGTTACCGGACGTTCGGGAACGTGACGAGCAGCGTCGACTGCCGAGAAGGCAATGCAGGGACATGCAACGCATAGCGCAAGGGTTATTTGTTGACGAGCCTTTCAGGCAACGGCTCGCGACTTTTTGAAAGGATCAAGTCTTCCCCAGCCTCATCCATATGGGCTCGGAATTTCGGAGTCTTCTCGCCGATCCCCACCAGGAATCCGAAGTCTGTAAGTCGTTTTGTGCTTGAAAGATAGAGCTTGTGCCCTGGAAATCGAGGTTGCTTACAAGGCCTCCACTTCCAGGGACACAAGGATGGGCACCGAAGCACCCACGACCGTTGTTAAACCCGTCACCTGCGCGTCCAAGAAGGCCCCCTGTCCGCGGTGCGGCCGGCTCGGGCGACGCAAGCGGACGCTCACGCGACGGGTCCGCACCGTGGCCTACAAGGCCATCGCCTTCCTCGAGATCACCTACGGCGAGTACGCCGCCCGGTGTGGCTGCTCCACCACCTTCCGCAACACCCCCGTGGGCGTGGCTCCCAAGGCCCAGTACGACGACAAGGTCCGCGAGCTGGTCCTCGACCGCCTGCTCCGCGACGGCATGAGCGTCGAGCGGGCCATGGAGTCGCTGCGGCGCGAGTTCTGCCTCGACCTCTCCACCGGGTTCGTCTACGACGTGCTCCGCGACCATGCCGCGTCCCTCGACCTCGCGGGGCACCGCCGCAAAGTCCTGGAGCACTTCAGCGGCACGCTCTGCGTCGACGAGCTGCACCTGGGGCGGTTCACCCTGCTCCTGGCCACCGACCCCCTGGGCGACCTGACGGTGGCCTTCGCCCTGGTCGCCAGCAACGATCGGGCCCACATGCGGCGGTTCCTCAAGAACCTCGCGACCTGGGGCCTCGCCCCCCGGGTGGTCGTCACCGACGGCTCGAACCTCTACCCCGCCGTGCTCGCGGGACTCTGGCCCGAGGCCGACCATCAGTTGTGCATCTTTCATGCGATCCGGGACATCAACCGACGGATCCTCGACGCCGTGCGACGGCTGCGGACGGCGATGGGACGTCGCGGCAAGGCGGGCTGCAAGAAGAAGCGGGGCCGCAAGGCCGCCGGTTCCCGGGCCCGCGTCGCCCGCCGGGGGATGACGCTCAAGGAGGAGTCGGCCTTCGTGTTCAAGCACCGATATCTGATCGTGAAGCGTCGCGAGGACCTCACCGAGGCCGAGCGGGGCGACCTGGGGCGGGCCCTGGAATACCTGCCCGCGCTGGCCACGCTGCGGCGGTTCGCCGACCGGATCTACTGGCTCTTCGACGCCCCCAAGGACGCGCAGCAAGCCGGCTGCCGCCGGTCCGCGTTGCTGCGTTGCCGCGAATTCCGGGAGGTCCCGGAGCTGGTCAAGGCGATGGAACAACTCGGGGAGGGGAAGTTCCCCAAGCTGATGGCATCCCTGAAGGACCCGGTCGGGCGTCGGGTGCGGACGAACAACCACGTGGAACGCACCGATCGGGCGTTCCGGCTGCTGGAGGAGGTTCGCTACAAGTGGCGGCGTCGCCGCACGCTGGTCCGGTTAGAGGCTATCCCGTAACATAACTGATACTTCGTAAGGGCTTACGTCAATCTTTAGGATCTCGATGCGTTCGGGTTTCTCTGTAATTTCAGTGGATTCCATTCGCATTCGCCGTGACGAATATTGCGTAAGCCCTTGCCAGTTAACAGTTGGGACTGAGATAGCCTCTTAGTGGTCTTGACGCTCGACGTCCTCTGGGCGACCTGGGCACCGCCCCGGCCGATGACGGTGTCACCCGACCAGGTCAACCGCACCAGGCCACAGCCTCAAGACGTGAAAACATCTCGTCAGGTCGCGTGAGGCCGCGGTGGACATCAGCGAGGAGTGTCCGAAAAACTTGCTCTATTTCTGCAACGCTCAATAAGGATTGGTTTAAATTCTGGGGTCCACTAAACGTCGGATAGGGGTTATCATGAACGCCCGGCCGACACTGGATGCCAGTGTCATCCGGTTCCGCATCATCTATCACGACCGTGAATACCCGGTGCCATTCCTTTTTGGTTATCAAGGAACACGTATGGATCCATACTGGAAGGAGTACAGGCGTCGATGTTGGGTCTTCCGATTGTTGTTACTAATGACGCCGGCGTGGTTCATCTACGCAGCGTCGATCCAGACCTCCCTCATCGGCTACGGCCTGAGCCAGCGCTCGGCTTTCTACTCAACTGTCACGCCGATGATGGCCCTACTCCTCGTCGCTAACGCGCGGCGAATGAACTGGCCCTGCCCACGTTGTGGACGGCCGTTCCACGTCACGTGGTGGTACGGCAATCCATGGGGCCGTCGGTGCGTCCACTGTGGCCTCCCGAAGTGGACCTCGACGCTAAAGAACGTCGAGAGCGATTTCGCTTAGTACTAGTTTGCGGTGCGAAATCCTTCATCCGATGATGCGTCCGCCATATGGCCTGGGCATCCCCACGGCCCTGTGGGATGATGCCTCCCCGGATCTTGCCCCTTCCACCCATCTCACCCGGCTTCCGCGACCTTCGACAGGTTGTGCGCCACGATCCTCCAGCCGACCCACCGGCCCATCCCGCCCTCGCCCCGATAGCGGCAGCGTCTCAGGCCGAAGTCCCGCTTCAGCGCGTGGATCCGCCCCTCGATCCCGGCCCGGAACCGATAGCCGCGGCGGAACCATCGCTCCTTCTCGACCGCTTGGCGACCTGGCGGGGCCTTGCCCACGTGCGGCAGGGCGACGCGCTTCACGCCTCGCTCCTCCGCCAGGCGCCGGTTGTCGGCCGAGGACATCCCCCGGTCGGCGGCGAGCAGGTCGGGGGCCCGCGCGAACACGCGTTGATGCTGATCCAGGGCATCCGCCAGGTAGGGCTGGTCCTGGCCGCCGCCCTGGTCGAGGATCGCGTAGCCGCTGACGATGCCCCCCTCGACCTCGTCGAGCCGGAGCTTGCGGCCGAATTCCACTGGCTTGCCCGCCTTCTGACGCGGGATCACCTGGCTGTGCGGCTCGAAGATCGACACCAGCTTCTCCGACGATGGGACCGACTCGCCCCGGAGCACGCGCCGCACCGCCTGGTCGATGCACCGCGTCAGCCGCGGCACGAACTCGTCGAGCTTGGAGGCGACCCGGGCCTCGGTCGAGTCCTTCAAGGCTCTGGTCACCCGCCCGGCCTGCGCCACGGTTTGCTTCGCCGCGGCGATCAGGGTCTCGTAGCGGTCCTTCATCGCCGCGCGGGCCTCGTCGCCCTTCTTGCGGGCGAGCCGGTGCAGCTCCTGCGAGACCTTCCGCACGGTCCGCAGCCGACTCCGGAAGGCGTCGCCGAGCCCCTCGGCGGCCTCGCCCAGCGCCGACTTCGCCCGGCGCAGGAGCCGCGAGACGACGCGGACGCCGTCGCCGATCAGGCCGCTGTCGGTGGGGAAGTGGATATTGGTTTCGACCGCGGTGGTGTCGACGCGGAGCTTGCGGCCGCGCGTCACCTTCTTCCGCCGGCGAACGCGGGGACATGCAACGCATCAAAGGCCTGATCAAATCGCCTCAGGCTGCGTAGTCTCCCCATTTATCCGCAGGGCAACGCCGGGGGGCAACCCCGGGACGGGGGGCAACGCCGGGGCAGGCGCGGTATTGAGGGGGGCAACGCCGGGGCAGGCGCGGTATTGAGAAGGCGACCTGGGGTGGCTCGGTTGGAGTTTCTGGTCGTGGTCGACGGAGGATTGGGTCGATTGCGGATCTGAGGTCGCTGTCCCCATGATGAATTTTCCGCTCACTTCTGGAACAGGGTGTTCGATGCATCTTATTTTGGATTCGGGGCTTGCACGATTCCGATGTGGCCTGCCGCCGAAATGAACGGTCGGATTCCTGGGATTCTGGGGATTTTGCTTCGAATACGTTGAGGGGGCGAGCGTCAAAGGAGAGGTCGATAGGGTTTCCGATGGCGGACGATTGCTCTTTGTCAATTTGGGGCACTTTGGGACGGTTTGGAAGTTTTGGGCTGCAAGCCCTTGGGACGTGGGAGGTTCTGGCGATTTGGCTTCGTTTCGGTAGACTGGGATCGGGGGTTTTGGGGCTGGTGGGGCTTGGGCTTGGTCGGGTCATGCGGGCTGGGCGGGGGTGTTGGGGGTGGGTGACATGGGTGTCTTGGATTCGGATGACGGCAACGGCGTGACCCGGGCGATCCTGGGTCGACGGTCGGCGATGGGGTTCGATGCGGGGAGGGGGGTGCCGGAGGGGGAGTTGAGGCGCGTCCTCGGGCTGGCGACGCGGGCGCCTTCGGGGTTCAACCTCCAGCCTTGGCGGTTCGTGGTGGTTCGGGAGCCGGGGAGGATCGAGGCGTTGCGGGGGTGCGCGTACGGGCAGGTGAAGCTGGCGAGTGCGCCGGTGGTCTTGATCGTGCTGGGGTATCTGGAGCCCGAGCGGGTCGACCTGGGGCCGATGCTGGAGGGCCGGCTGGCGGACGGGTCGATCACGCCGGAGATGGCGGGCCGGACGCGGGCGAATGCGACGCGGACGCTGGGGAGGCTCGACCGCGCGGGGCGGGCGACCTGGGCGACGCGATCGGCGATGCTGGCGGTGGGGAACCTGGTGCTGGCGGCGGAGTCGGCGGGGCTGGCGTCGGCGGTGATGGAGGGGTTCCGGGAGGAGCCGTTGCGGGCGGCGTTCGGCATCCCCGACGACCACGCGGTCTGCTGCCTGGTGGCGCTCGGCTACCCCGAGCCCGACGCCCCCCCCCTGCCCGACCCGGGCCGGTTCCCGCTGGAGCGGGTCTGCTACGAGGAGCACTTCGGCCAGCCCTGGACCCTGGGCGAGCCCGGGCCGCTGGGGTAACATCGGCGGGGAATCCGGGGAGATTGAACCGCCGAGACGCCAGGGGAGAGGGGAGAGGGATAAGTGTGGGAGATTGAACCACAGAGACACAGAGAGCACGGAGAGGAAAACCATTCATTGATCAGATTATGCATGATCTGTTCTTGATTCCGTCTCCGTCTCCTCTGTGACCTCTGCGTCTCTGTGGTTCAATCCCCTCCTCTCTCCCTCCTCGCCTTGGCGGTTCAATCTCCCCTCCATCACATCCAGGAGACGACGAATGACGACGCGTCTGGGGTTTGCGCTCGGGCTGGTGCTGGCGTTGCCGGCGTTGGGGGTCGCGCAGGAGAATACGGCCGCGAAGCCGGCGGACAAGCTCAAGGAGGGCTGGTGGGCGAAGCTCCACGAGTCGTTCCTGGAGCGGGCGAAGAAGGGGGATGTGGACCTGCTGTTCCTGGGGGATTCGATCACCCAGGGGTGGAACAACAACGAGGTCTGGAAGCGTCACTACGAGCCGCGCAAGGCGGCGAACTTCGGGATCGGCGGCGACCGGACCCAGCACGTCCTGTGGCGGATCGAGAACGGCGAGCTGGAGGGCATCTCGCCGAAGCTCGTGGTGCTGATGATCGGCACGAACAACGTCGGCTCGAACACGCCCGAGGAGATCGCCGGGGGCGTGAAGGCGATCGTCGAACGCCTGCGCGAGAAACTGCCGAAGGCGAAGATCCTGCTCCTGGCGGTGTTCCCCCGGGCCCGCGACGACAAGAAGTCGACCGAGCTGCCGCCGACCGCCGTCATCGGCCTGATCAACGAGAAGATCGCCAAGTTCGACGACGGGTCGAACATCAAGTACGTCGACATCGGTAAGGCGTTCTTGAATGAGAAGGGAAACATCCCCAAGGACGTGATGCCCGACTTCCTGCACCTGAGCCTCAAGGGCTATCACGCCTGGGCCGACGCCATCGAGCCGGCGGTGTGGGGGATGCTCGACGAGAAGAAGTGACGATGCGTTGACGCGCGGACCCGCCATGTGGAGTGCGGAAGCGAGCTTCCGCACTCCGGGTTAGAGATCCAATCCCCACTCATCGCGGATCAGGTCGGGGATGTGGCCGAGGCTGGCGCGGGCGTCGGCCCGGGCGATGGTCTCGGGGCGTCGGGCGAATTCGGTGCAGAGGCGCGAGGGGTGGGGGGTGATGCCGACGCGGCCGAGGTCGAGGCGGTCGGAGTCCCAGCAGGTCTGGATGGTGACGTCCGGATGCGTCCGTTCGTGCGTATGCCCTTCGCACGCCCTATAGAGCAGACGTAAGGCGTGCCTGTCGAGCTGATAGAAACGTCCCTGGAGCGTCAAGGCGAAATCGGCGGCCCTCGGTCCGTGCTCGGGGTCGGTGTGTTCGTTCAGGCGGCGGGAGTCGTGCAGGACGGCGAACAGCCGCACGACCTCGGCGTCGGCGCCCGTCTCGCGCGCCAGCATCAGGCCGTTCTCCAGCACCCTGGCCCAGTGGGCGACGCCGTGGTCGCCGTCCCAGGGGAGCGTATATTCGTCCAGGACCGCGCGGAGGATCGGGGCGAGGTCGAGCATGGGGGGGGCTCCGGGGTGCGGGCGTGGCGGCCGGTTGCGCTTGGCGGGGCCGAGGTCGGGCTGCTAGGATGCGATCTCTGCGGGATCGATCGGACGGGATGCTGGGACGAGGCGAGCGAACGAGCGATGAGCGGCCACTACGACGACCACGGCGTCCGGTTCGATTATCCCACGGGCTGGGAGATCGACGTCAACGAGGAAGAGGGCCGCGCGACGGTGTCGCTGCAGTCGCCCGGGGGGCTGTCGTTCGCGTTCGTCACCATCGACGAGGGCGCCCCGTCGCCGTCGGAGGTGATCGACGAGGCCCTCGACGCGCTCAAGGCGGAGTACCCGAGGCTCGACACGGCCGAGGTCTTCGACACGATCGCCGGCCAGCGTGCGATCGGGCACGACATCGAGTTCTTCAGCCTGGATATGACCACATCCTGCGCGACGCGTTGCTTCCGCGCCCAGGAGCGGACGGTCCTGATCTTCTGCCAGTACTCGGAGCTGGAAGAATCCGAGGGGGACCAGGCCTTGCGGGAGATCTGCCGGACCTTCCGACTCGCGTAGGGTGTGATGGCCGCGTCTTCGCGGCCTCCGCACCGAGACGAGGATGGGCAACGATCGCGGGGCGGTTGAGGCGTCATCCGCCGAGGTCGGTGCGGAGCCACGCATCGTGCGTGGCTCCGCACCCTACAACCGGATGGCCCCAGCAGACGTCGGTGTGGGGCGACAACCGAACAGGATTACTTCTTCTCGGGATTGACGGCGGGGAGGTCCGGGGCGGGCTTGGGGGCGGCGTCGGAGGCCGGGCCGAGCGAGGCGCCGGGGGCGGGGGTCGAGGAGACCGACGAGGGGGCCGGGGCGGCCGGGGCGCTCATCGAGGCGTCCGCGGAGGCCGGGGCCGGGGCGCCGGCGTAGACGTCGCCGCCGTGGTTGTAGGGGTAGCCGCAATTCGGCCCCGTGCAGGGGGCGGGGAAGTCGTCGCAGGTGTCGCAGTGGGCGCAGCCCACCGAGCCCATCGTCAGGGCCAGGCCCGCCAGCGCCACCAATCCCAATCCATGAATCCGCGACATCTTCGGATTTCCTTTCCTGACCTTCGGGTCCGGTCTGGTCTCGGTTCGGAGGGAGGTCGGCCGCGCGTCCGGTCCTTGGACGTCCCGGGCGTCCCCCTCGTCCACCCGCCGGGCCGGCGGATCCTCCGCCACGCGTCGCGGGTGCCCGGGTTCGCCGCGGGTCTTCTCCCGCGACATCGACGGGCCTTTTGATCGGTCGCCCCCGCCGGGCCGTTTGAGCCCAATCGATCGCTTTCGACCCGAGCCGCACGCGACTCTCCGGCCTGTCCCGATTGCGCGCGACCTTGCGGGCGAGGGACCCTCAGCACACACGCTGGAAAAATCCGGGATTGAACCACAGAGACACGGAGAGCACGGAGAGCACGGAGAGCACGGAGAGCACGGAGAGCACGGAGAGCACGGAGGGGGAGATGGGGATGGATTCAACCCGAATCAATCCGGCCCGACTCCGTGTTCTCTGTGTCTCTGTGGTTCAATTCTTGGATCCCGGCACGTCACCACCCCAGGCCGTGGGCGGCGAGTTCGTCGCGGATCTTGCGGAGGTCCCAGACCTTGACGCCGTCGGGGCCGGAGGTGGCGAGGGTGCGGCCGTCGGGGTCGTAGGCGAGGCCGGTGACGAGGCCCCGGCCGGCGGGGAGGTTGACGACCCGCTCGGGCCGGCGGGCGGGGTTGCCGACGTCCCAGATCCGCACGGCGTTGCGGGTCCCGACGGCCAGCTCGTCGCCGCTGGGGGAGAAGGCCAGGGCCTGCGCGGGCGCGTCGGGCGTGCCGGCGGGCTCGACCTCGGCGGTCGGGGGGGGGAGCCGCCGGATCACCGAGCCCGTGGCCGTGCTCAGCAGCGTGACCTCGCCCGAGGACTCGCCGAGCGCCAGCACCGCGCCGTCGGGCCGGAGGGCCATGCTGATGCATCGGACGTCGAGCGACCAGGGGAGGCGCCGGGCCTCCGGACTCGCCGAGCGACCAGGCGCCGACCTCCTGGTTGTTGCCGAGCAGGTAGACGCGGCGTCCGTCGGGCGGGGCGGCCAGCGCGAGATAGGCGACGAAGCTGCCGAAGCCGCCACCGCCGCGATTGACTCGCGGCCCGCCCCCGCCGGTCCCGCCCCCCGGGCTGGACCCGCGCGGGCCGCCGCCGCCGCCGGGGGGCGGGGCGTTCGGGTCGATCAGGCGGATCGGCACGACCTCGTCCGGCTGGCCGTCGCGGACGGCCCAGAGCTCGTTCCCGCGATTGAGGAACAGCGTGAGACGGCCGTCCCTGGTGGTGACGATGGGGCGTGGGAAATTCCGGAACAGGCCCCGGCCCGGCCCGATCCCGGGCCCGCTGCCGCCGCCCGCGCCTTGCCGGGGCGGATTCGCGTTCGGGCCGGGCCCGGGGCCGTTGGGCGGGGGCGAGGGCGGGCCGTCCGGCTCGCGATCGTTCCGGGGGCCGCCCCGGCCGCGATCGTTCCGGGGCCCGCCGGGGCCGCCCGGGCCGCCGGGCCCGCCCCCCATCGCCATCGGCCCGCCGACGGGGATGCGGCGGATCGGCCGGCGCGTGGCGGAGTCGTAGCGGGCGAGGGAGGTCTGGCCGTTCGGCTCGAACTCGAGGGCCATGAGCCGCCCCTCGGCGTCCCAGCCGATCGAGCCGGTCCGCACGTTCGGCCACTCGTCGGCCTTGGTCGGGCAATTGCCCGCCGTCCAGGTGTGCAGCGAGCCGTCCGCCGACAGCACCGAGAGCGTGCCCGAGGGGGCGTAGCCCACCGACACCGGCGGCGACTTGAGCTCGGGGAGCTGCACCAGCGCCACGGGCTCGGTCATGCCCCAGAACGCGATCGACGCCCCCATCGGCCGGCCCCGGCCCTGCGACACCACCAGCGACCGGTCCGCGCCCGGCGAGAACCCGAGGTCGACCACGAAGCCCGCGGGGAGGTTGGTGATCAGGTTGTGGTTGTTCAGGTCCCAGAGCTCGACCCCGGTGCCGAACCCGGCGGCGGCGAGCACCGAGCTGTCCACCGGGCTGAACTGGAGCTGCTGGATGTTGGTCTGGTTGCTCAGGTCGGGCAGCGAGTTGCGGTTGGCGTCCCAGAGCCGGATCGAGCCGCCGCCGGCCGCCGCGAGCATCCGCTCTCGCCCCAGGGCCAGGGCGGTGATGCTGATCTGGGTGGTGATCGGCTCCAGGGGCTTGCCCTGGCCGTCGAACAGGCCGATGTCCGAGCCGTCGCGCCAGGCGACGGCGATCTCCGAGGCGTCGGGCGCGATGGCGACGAGGGGGAAGATCTGCCGGCCGGCGGACTCGCTGCGGCCCTCGGGCGGGGTGAGGGTCGCGAGCGGCCGGTCGGGCTTCGACGGGTCCCAGAGGTGGATCTGCGCCTGCCCCCACGACACATCCCGGCCGCCCCGGCCGCCCGGGTCGACGCGGGGGAAGTCGATCGTGATCAGGCGGCGGCCGTCGAAGCTGGCGAGGATCCCGACCACGGCCAGGTCGTCCGGCATCCGCAGCACCCCGGCGGGCGCGCCCGTTGCCGCGTGGAAGAACAGCACCCCCTTCGCCGAGGGCTGGACGGCGGCGACGCGGTCTCCCAGGGCGCTGACGCGGCGGAAGGGGTTGAAGCCGCCGCCCCGACGGCCGCCGCCGTCGCCCCCGCGGTTCTCGAACGGCTGCAACGCCCCGCGCGGCAGGCCGGTGTCCAGGTCGATCTCGATCAGACGCTTGCGCGTGGATGTGTCCCAGAAGGACAGGCCGTCCCCGGAGACCGAGAGCGTCGCCACGGACTTGCCGTCCTTGCCGAAGGCCAGGCCCGTCTGGAGTTCGGCCGGCTGGATCGCGGGCCGGCTCACCACGTCGCGCGTGGCCAAAAACGCCAGGGCCTCGTCCCGCAACCGGGCCTTGAACGACGAGTCGACGGCCAGGGCCGACGCCTTCTTCAAGAGCTCCAGCCCCTTCGACCGGCGCCCCGTGTCGCCCGAGAGCCGCAGGAGCGCGGCGTTGGTGAGGTACTGGTTGCTCACCGACTGCTTGAGGTCGGCGTTGACCGTCTCCAGCCGGGCATTCGCCTTCGTCTCCTCGTCGCGCGCGGCCTTGGCGGCGTCGCGCTCGGCGACGACCTTCACATAGGCGACCGTCGCCGTCGTCAGCACCACGACGGTCGCGGCCGTGCTCACGGCGGTCAGGCTGGGGTGGCGTCGGGCGAACCGCCAGAGCCGCCCGGCGGGGCCGATCCGGCGCGCCTTGACAGGCTCCAGGTTCAGGAACCGCTCCAGGTCGTCGGCCAGGGCCTGCGCGTCCTCGTAGCGGTCGCCCGGGCGCTTGGCCAGGGCCTTGAGCAGGATCGTCTCCAGGTCGACCGGGATCTTCGGGTCGAACTTCCGGGGGGGGACCGGCTCCTTCAGATTGATCTGGTCGATCAGCTCGGCCGCCGACTGCCCCTCGAATACCGGGCGGAGGGTGAGCAGTTCATACAGCGTGGCCCCGAGGCTGTAGACGTCGGTCCGGCCGTCGATGGTCGAGCCGGCCTTCGTCTGCTCGGGGCTCATGTAGCGCGGGGTGCCGAGGAGGCTGTCGACCTGCGTCTGGCTCGGGTCGGCGAGCCGCCTGGCGAGGCCGAAGTCGGCGACCCAGACCTGCCCCTTGGCGTCGATCAGGAGGTTCGAAGGCTTGACGTCGCGGTGGATGACCCCGCGCCAGTGGGCGAAGCCGAGGGCCTGCGCGGCCTGGCGGCCGATCTCGGCGACCCATCGGTAATAGGCCGTCCCGCGCGGGGGCTCGTACGGGGGCGGGTCGTCGTTGCGGGCCTGCCGCGACCACGACGGGTTCCGCATGGTGGTGCTGCCCCAGCTCGCGGTCGATTCGCCGAGCATGGGGGCGCTCAGGAGCGAGTCGGAGTCGAACGGGGCGGGCTTCTGGGTCTTGCTGTTCTTGATCGAGCTGGAGCCCGCGCCCGTGCTGCGGTCGCGTCGGATGTGCTTGACCACGCGGTCAAGCCCGCTCCCCTCGATGCGCTGCATGGCGTAGTAGCAGAGCCCGCCCACCTGCCCGACGTCGAACACCGGCACGATGTTGGTGTGGTGCAACCCGGCCGCCGTCTTGGCCTCGTTGAGGAACCGTCGGCGTCCCGATGAGTCGGGCGCGGCCTGCGTCCCCAGGACCTTGAGCGCCACCGGCCGGTCGAGCCCGACGTGGACCGCCTCGTAGACGATCCCCATCCCGCCCCGGCCGATCTCCCGGACGATCCGGTATCCCGCCAGCCGCCGCCCGGCTTCGAGTTTCTGGCCCGGGCCGCCGCCGGAAGAATCCCCCACGAGCCCCTGGACCAGGGCCAGGCCGTCCAGCGCCGAGATCAGGTCGTCCCCGAGGTCGGGATACCCGGAGGCGAACGCCTCGACGTCGGGCACGTGCCCGGATTCGACCTGGTGGAGGTACGCCTCGATGGCCTCGCCCAGGCGCTCATCCTCGTCGGGCTCGGGTACCGGGTTCGTGACCTGTTCCACCGTCTCGGGCTGCGATTCGTCGAGCGGAGCCATGCCGGCCACCCTTTTCTGCAGCCCCGGGAGGGGCGACATTCGGTAGCCCAGGGCGGGAGCCCTGGGGAGGGACGCGACCCACAATCCAGGAGGTTCGCCCGTGCCCGGAGGGGATGGTGCCCTCCGGCATTCCCAGGGCGGAGGCCCTGGGCGACCACGGGTCGCCCCTCCGGGGCTGCGAAACGTCCTTTAGAAATCAGCGTCCGGCGGGGGTGGGATGTGCCCGGTTTTAGTGGCGGGGTGCGTCGAGGGTGCGTTTCAGGGTCTTGAGGCCCCGGGCCCAGATGCCGCTGACCCGCTTTCGGCTGAGGCCGAAGCGCTCGCCGATGGTCTCGAACGACAGGCCCTCGGCGTGGTGCAGCCAGAGGACCTCGGCCTCGTTCTCGGGGAGGCTGGCGAGGGCGTCGGCGAGCAGGACAGTGAGTTCGCGTCGGCTGGCGGCCTCGCTCGGGCTGGTCTGGTCGAGGGCGAGCATGTCGAGGAGCTTGCCGCCGCCGGAGGGGGCCTCGGCCAGGGGGGAGGCGTCCCAGGCGGCGTCGAGCGGGACGTCGGGCGTGCCGCCGGACCGCTTCGCCCGATTGTGATACCGGCCGAGGTCGGCGAGCTTCTGGCCGACGAGCCTCCGCATCCAGCCGACGAGGGCCGCCTCGTTCTGGCCGGTGAACTGCGGAAACTGCTTGACGATCTCCAGTTGCGCCTCCTGGACCACGTCCGACAGCTCGACCCGCTCGCGCAGCCGGGGCCCGAGGCCGGTGCGGACGACCATGCGCATGTAGTTGCGGTAGAGGTTGCAGAGGTCGCCGAGGGCCTGCTTCCTGGCCTCGTCGTCCCCCGTGCGCGCGGCGGCGATCAGATCCAACGGGCCTGCGACCATCCCCGCGACCTCGCTTCGACCAGTGACCCGGCCCGACCCCATCCGCCGCGACGCCGCGGCGCGGAATTGCGAAGAGACTCCTAGCATCTTCGGCGCTCCCCGTCTTCCAGGCAAGACCGCGTCGGTACGTCCCCCTTTGGGAAACGCAATTCGGGGGCGATCGTCAACCTTGAGGGAGGAATTCCAGGGAATGGAACCGCCAGGACGCCAGGGACGCGGAGAGGTGGAGAGGTCCGGTTATGACGGCGGCGACTTGCAGGAATGGGAGGATTATTTGAGTTTCCGGGAGGCGAAAGGCGTATTCTTTTTGCGGATTGAGTTGACCGATGGGAATTCTTGCTCTTTGGCAATTTGGTGTGTTTTTGGTGGCCTTGGGAGTTTTTCTCTGCAAGGGCCTACGAGGACAGGGTTTCCATCGAGTTGGGTTCGTTTCGCCCTTTGGAGTGCGGCCGTTCGGCTACCGCGTTCGGGCCGTGAACTGCTACAGACCCACCGGACAACCTGCGCATTCGGCACTTTTGTGATGCAACCTGATTCTGCCGCCCTGGAAGGGCGACCTGAGGTAGCCCAGGGTAGAACCCTGGGATCGGCGAGGGCTAATGCGTCCCCCTCCTCAAGGCGAAACGCCTGCCCTGTCTACGGCCCCAACCGGGCCGCGGTCGATCGCCAGAACGTGAGCCCCTGGAGACGACCCCAGCGACACAAATTCCCGCGATAATTTAACTTGCGTCGGTCGCCTCCGGTCCGGGGGCTCACGCCCCTGGCGATTGACGGACGCCCCTCCGGGGCTCGGGAGGGGCCAGCGCTTCGTCCTCCTGGAGGAAGAAAATCTCGGCACCCGCCGATCCCAGGGTTCCACCCTGGGCTACCTCAGATCGCCCTTCCAGGGCGGCAATCGATCGGGTCCTGTCGTGAGGCAGAGGCCCTGGTGAGGTCATGACTGACGTCCCAGATGCAATTTCCTCGGACGAGGTAGGGTGGGGTGCGGACACGGGCAATCGGGCCCGCGTCAACCCCCACCGACGCGGGCGGACGACGCGCCCGATGCGCCCGGCGAACCGCTCCGATCGGATTCAGTCTCTCGGGAGCAAGCTCCCGGAGGAACAGGGCGGCAGCAAGCTCCCGCACTCCGGGTTGACGAGGTCATGCCAACAGGGTCGGCCGTGGGGGCAACTGGGTTTGTTCCGCCGATTTCGCGATGGAGGTCACCGCGGACCTTCGGATTCGCCCCGGATTGGGACATCCTCGCCCGGGCCCAGTGCCTTTCGTCCGATCGGCTCCATGTTGTCGGGTTCGGACGGATCCTGGACGTAAATCATGATGTCGCCGAGCCCTCCCTCGCCCTGGTAGGTGCTCGACAGGTGGAAATGCTGGTCCGGTTCCGCCTGGAGCATCCTCAGGCGGTCGATGAGCGTATCGATCTCGTCGGCGGTCAGGCCGAGTTCGACGCCGTACCAGCCGTTCTTCCAGTCTTCGAGTTCGGCATGCATGGTCCTGGTCGCACCTGGATACGGGCAGAATCTGGAGTGCGTCCGCTTGCTGACGCTCTGTTCTCGCGAAGCTCGCTTCGCGTGTGAGATCGAAGCGACCACCCTCGGTCGGATGCCGCCTGTCGGGAGCAAGCTCCCGCACTCCGGGCTGGCGAGGTCATGCCAAAAGGGCCGGCCCGGAGATCCGGGTCGGCCCTTGGAGGTCGATTGGCTTCGTTCCGCCGATTCCGCGATCAGGCGTTGCTGGCGCGGAGGCGGCGGCGGAAGGCGACGCCGACGATGGCGGTGGCGAAGATCGCGATCGTGGCGGGCTCGGGCACCGGCTGGATGCTCGAGGTGATGCGGCCCTGGACGGTGGTCCGGCCGCCGTTGGTGGTCGAGGGCACGAGGGCCTGCGTCCCGCCGACGATGTTCAGGGTGTTGGTCATCAGGGTGTTGGCGTCGGACATGAACGTGATCGTGGGCGACGGCAGGTTGTCGAAGGTCGCCACGAGGTCCGACTGGCTGGGGCCGCTGACGGTGCCGTTGATGCGGCCGGTCAGGGTGATGGGCTGGACCAGGCCCATGGGGTCCTTGCCGTTCACCTTGTCGGTCTGGTAGGTGAGGGTGAACGGGGTGTCGTTGTACGTGGTGGTCTGCCCGTCGGTGAGGGGGGCGACCACGAATTCGCCGAGGCTGAACGACGACGGGGTCGTGAACGCGCCCGACGCCACGCTGTTGTAGCTGATGACATTGCCGCCGGTCACGCCGGTGGTGCCGATCGTTCCGGTGGCCTTGTAGCCGATCAGTGTGGCCGGGGTGGTCGGCGCGGCCTGGAGCCCCGACGCGGCCAATCCCAGTCCGCACACCGCAGCCGCCGCGATCCGAATGAGGCTCATCCGCGACCGACCATTCTCGTTCCGCATCCTTCGTCTCCTCTGTCCGTGACGCCTTGGCGTAGTGCCGGGTGGACCCACTGCGGGAGTCGACTCAGTCCCATCCCGCCTCGGCGCGCGTTGCGTCCGAACCCCTCGCGGCCCGGGAGGGACGCGGGTTTGTGTCTGGGGGCGACGTCCGTGCGCCGGCGACCTAGTGCTGTGTTCTCGGAAGGGGCTTCGCGTGGGGGTCGTGCCGAGCGAACCGGCCGGTTGCGACCGAGGGCCTCGCCGATCTGGACTCCATCCCTTCAGAGTCGGCGCGAGACCTCGGGCGTCCCGAGCCACGGGCGCTGGACGACGGACGAAGGTGACCGAGAGGGTGTGATCGCGGCGGAGAGCCGTTTTTGAAGGGCAATTCGAAAGGTGTGCGTTCCAGAGGGGACCCCTGAAACCGGACCTCCATGCCCGGCCGGCTCGACCGCTCCTCCCGGGCCTTTTCGCGTCGCCACTGCTCGTGACGCGGCCCCGAGACAAGCTCGAACGACGGAACTTTAGGAGAACGCCCCCGAAAAGTAAACCTCAAGTTTCGCCCTTTTTTCGACCGAGATTCCCGCCCCTTTTCGAATGGCGTGGATGCTCGCAAGGCGACGGAGAATTGTTGAACAGGCCGCCCGCGCCCCGTAGGGTGGTGCGTCTCCCTCAAGGTGAATCTGGGGTGCGTCCGCTTGGCGACGCCCTGTTCTCGCGAAGCTCGCTTCGCGTGCCAGGGCGAGGCAATTCCTGACGACTCGATGTGGCCTCATGGGAGCAAACTCCCGCAGGGCGAGAGCGTCGGCAAGCGGACGCACTCCAGATTCACCCGATGGAACCGCCCTCGCTGACCCTTCCACCCCCTCACCTTCCCCGGAGCCGCCGCCATGTTCCAGCCGCCCTACAAGGTTGCGGTCATCGGCCGGACCGGCCGGGGGGATTACGGGCACTCGCTCGACCTCGCCGTGCTCGGCCAGCCGAACCTGACGCCCGTCGCCGTCGCCGACGAGGACGCGAAGGGCCGCGCCGCCGCCGCCAAGCGCCTGGGCGTGCCGGCCGCGTATGCCGACTACCGCGAGATGCTCGATAAGGAGACGCCCCACTTCGCCATCATCGGGCCGCGCTGGGTCGACTGCCATCAAGAGATGATCGTGCAATGTGCCCAACGGGGAATCCACATCTTCACCGAGAAGCCGCTCTGCCCCGACCTGGCCTCGGCCGACGCGATCGTCGACGCCTGCGACCGCCACCACGTCAAGCTCGCGATCGCCTACCAGACGCGCCACAGCCCGCAATATGATCGCGTGAAGGAACTCCTCGCTTCGAATGCGATCGGCGAGGTCCTGGAGGTCCGCGGCCGGGGCAAGGAGGACCGTCGCGGCGGCGGCGAGGACCTGCTGGTGCTGGGCTCGCACGTCATGGACCTGTTCCGGGGGGTCCTGGGCGAGGCGTCGTGGTGCTTCGCCCGGGTGACCGAGAAGGGCCGGCCGATCGCGAAGGCCGACGTCCGCCCGGGGAGCGAGGGCCTCGGCCCGCTGGCGGGGGACCGCATCGACGCCGTCTATGGGTTCCCGGGGACCCCGGCCCTGGCCCACTTCGCGACCTCCCGGCCCTCCTCGGGCCCCGGCGGCCGGTTCGGGATCACGATCCACGGATCCAAGGGGGTCATCGAGCTGCGGACCGGCGCCCTGCCCTTCGCCGCCCTGCTCGACGACCCCACCTGGAGCACCTCCAGCCCGGGCCCGAAGTCGGGCAAGTGGACCCGGATCACGAGCGCCGGCCTCGGCAAGCCCGAGCCGCTGCCCTCCTCCCCCGACGGCGGCCTGGTGGACTCGAACAAGCGGATCCTCCAGGACCTCATCCGCGCCGTCGAGACCGACTCCCAGCCGAAGGCCGACGCCCGTGGCGCGCGGGCCATCACCGAGATGCTCCTCGCCTGCCACGCCTCCCAGGCCTGCGGCGGGCCGGTGAACCTGCCCCTCAAGGACCGGAGGCATCCTTTGGATTTGCTGGGATAACGCGGGAAATGGAACCGCCAAGACGCAAAGAGCGCAAAGGAAGCCGAGAGAGACAGAAAGAGAGACATGAGCAATTGATGGCGCTGGGCGCGGGTCTCCCGACCCCGCCCTTGCCCTGAGACGCCGTATCACAGGAGCGGGTCTCCCGACCCAAAGATCAAATGCCACGACGCGCGGGGCCTTTCCGAATGGGTCTGGAGACCCGATTCTGCAGGACCGCGCCGCGAACGTTGGGGCGGGGTCGGGAGACCCGCGCCCAGCGCCCGGCGCCGATGGCTCTAACGAGCCCTCAATTCCAAGAATCTCTCTCCGTGCCCTCTGTGTCCCTGTGGTTCAATTCTTCCCCTCTCTGCTCTCCCTCGGCGTCTCGGCGGTTCAATCCTCCCGATTCACCCCCGGGTCCCCACGATGTTCACCCCGCTGCCGATGATGAGGTCATGGTGATACGCCCAGTCGTAAAGCCGGCCCGAGCGGGCGGGGTTGAGGGGCTGGAGGTCGTGGTAGCCCTCTTCCTCGAACCACCTCGCCAGCTCGGCCATGGTGTGGTGCGACTGATAGGTCGGGGCGTACCAGTCGAAGTTGTCGCAGATCCGCAGGGTCCAGTCGGGGTGGCCGGAGAAGTTCACGACCTTGTTCAGGGTCCTGTTGACCACGGGGATCGAACCCAGGACGCCCATCGCCGCGCAGAGGGGTTCGAGCACGCGGGTCGGCGTACGGGTCGAGACGACGCGGAGGCCGGAGTTGATGAGTTCCTGCGGCCGGGTGTTCCTGCGGTAGAGCCAGACCGCCAGCTTGCCGCCGGGCTTGACCCGCCGGGCGACCTCGCGGAACGCCCCGCGCGGGTCGGGGCCGTGGTGCAGGACGCCGATCGAGAAGGCGAAGTCCACGCTCGACTCCGCCAGGGGGATCTTCGTCAGGTCGCCCTGGACGATCAGGGTCTGCGGGTAGGGCTCGCAGAGGGCCCGGGCCTTCTCGACGGCCGAGCTGAGGTCGACGCCGACGACGCTCGCCCCGTTCATCGAGAGCAAGCGGGCATACCGCCCGCCGCCGCAGCCGGCGTCGAGCACCACCTTGCCCGCGAGGTCGGCCGCCCGGGTGCCCGTCTTGACCGCGAAGGTCGCGTCGTCCTCCTCGTCCCGGGCCACGTCGTAGCGGTTCCACTGCCGGCCGAAGCTCCCGACGTAGGACTCGCCCGCGAACCTCGGGATGCCGTCGACGATCGGATAGGATGCGCCGCAACCCCGACAGGCCAGGGACGCCGGTCCGGCCCCCCCCTGCTCGCCCGGGACGGGTTCCACCTCGCCCCCGCAGGCGGGGCAACGCAGCAGTCGTAGGATTGCGGTGTTCATGGGAACATCTTAACCGCGCGTGGCGGCGAACTCGACCCCCGAGGCCCGGCTTGGACGGGGGGCCCGGCCGCTGGTAAGATGTCCCGTCCCGCCGGGGTCGCGGTATGTCGCGGCGGCGGACCGGGTTCGGTAACCATCGAAGGCTCGACGACCACCATGCGCGTGCTGTCCGGCATCCAGCCCTCGGGGGCGCTCCACATCGGCAACTACCTGGGCGCGATCCGGCAGTACGTCGCGCTCCAGGAGGGGAACGACGCCTACTACTTCGTCGCCGACTACCACGCCCTGACCAGCGTCCGCGACGCGGCCAAGCTCCGCAAGTACGTCTTCGACGTCGTCGTCGACCTGCTCTCGCTCGGCCTCGACCCCGAGCGGGCCACCCTGTTCGTGCAGTCCGACGTGCCCGAGACCACCGAACTGGCCTGGCTCCTGACCAGCGTCACCCCCATGAGCTGGCTGGAGAAGTGCGTCAGCTACAAGGACAAGGTCCAGCAGGGGCTCCCCGCCGAGCACGGCCTGTTCGCCTACCCGATCCTCCAGGCGGCCGACATCCTCCTCTACGACGCGGACGTGGTCCCCGTCGGCCAGGACCAGAAGCAGCACCTGGAGATCACCCGCGACGTGGCCGAGCGGTTCAATAACGTCTACGGCGAGGTCTTCAAGCTGCCCAAGCCGCACATCCTGGACGCCGTGGCCGTCGTGCCGGGTCTGGACGGCCGCAAGATGTCCAAGAGCTACGACAACACCATCGAAATCTTCGACGACCCCAAGACGATCACCAAGAAGGCCAAGAAGATCGTCACCGACAGCACCCCCGTCGAGGCCCCCAAGGACCCCGACACCTGCAACCTGTTCCAGCTCTATAAGCTGTTCGCCCCGGCCGACGACCTGGCCGAGGTCGACCGGCGTTACCGCGAAGGGGGCATCGGCTACGGCGAGGTCAAGTCCCGCCTGGCCGAGGCCATCATCGCCGCCTTCGCCCCCGCCCGGGAACGTCGCGCCGATTGGGTCGCCCACCCCGAACGCGTCGCCGAGATCCGCCGCGCCGCCGCCGAGAAAGCCCGCAAGACCGCCAGGATCGTCCTCGACCGCGCCCGCCACGCCTGCGGCCTGGGCTGATCGCGGAGTCGAACCGCACAAACGACCGCCCGGAGTGCGGCAGCGAGCGTCCGCTCTCGCCCGGCGGGAGCTTGCGCCCGAGAGTCGAGGTCGGATCACAGCCTCCCGCCTGCGATCTCGCGCGAAGCGAGCCGCCGCACTCCGGGCGGTCGAGCGGATCGCGAGATGGTTGCCCATGGCGGAGGCCATGGTCGGCCATGCCGCGCCGACGGGCAACGGAAATGGGCCCACGGATGCACGAGTAAACTGAGGAATCTCCCCCCATGACTGGAATCCTCGACAAGGCGTACAACCTCATCGGGCTGGCGGTCCTGGCCTACTGCGGGTTCACCCTCCTCCGCTATGCGACGAACCCCTGGGCCATCGCCGCGATCGTCGGGGCGCTGGCCCTGCTGCCCTTCGTCGCCGGCCCGATCCTGATCCATCGGACCCTGAAGCTCGACCTCAACCCGGGCCTGATCCCCTTCGATCCCGAAGGCCCCGCGTCGCCCCCGGAACTCATCGCCCACTTCCGCCAGACGGCCGATGACCTCGATCGCCTCGGATTCTCGCCCCAGCGGTACTATCAGGCGAAGATGCGCCACGCGATCGTGGACGGGTGGGTCCTCCTCTTCCGGAACGCGAAGACCGGGGAAACGGCGAGGATCATCACCTCGGCCGGCGAGAACGATTTCACCAGGCTCGGGACGTCCCTCGCGGTCCTGGTCTCGGAATTCTCCGACGGCACCGTGGTCGCCACTTCGAACCGGACGACTGTGAATATCTACCCCCGTTCCAGGCCGCCCTACCACGGCCGGCCATTCCCCCAGGTCCGCGACGTCGAACAGCTCGTGACCGTCCATCGCGCCCGCGTCGCGAACCATGCCCCCGGCGGCATCGCCCTCGATCCGGCCCGGGACGATCCCGACGGCTACATCCGACGCGTCGACTTCGAGGAACCGTACGCCCACCAGGTCGCCTGCGGCTATCACTACAACGACGAGATGGAAGGCCTCCAGCGCCTGACCTGGAAGGGTGCCATCCTCGGCGCGTGGAAGCTCACGCCGCCATTCAACTACCTCATCCTGACCCGCGAACGCCTGTCCGCCGCCCGGCAACTCTCCAACCTCAAGGCAGGCCGACCAGTGGATTGATTGTAGGGAGAGCCGCGTCGCGGCCGACCGAGCCGCGTCCCCCGCACCGACGGACGCGGACGCCTCGACAACGGAGGCCACAGTCTCCATGTTGCCCGCGAGCATCTTCAACCTGTGCTTTCGATGCCAGCTCTGCCAGGAAGAGAAGGGCTTCCCAGACGCCATTCGCGTCTACAACGTCCCCGGCTGGATCCCGGTGATCCCGCGGCCCGCCTGGTGCTGGAGTTGCAACGACCTCGTCCAGGCCGAATACATCCCGACCCCCGGCGAGATCCTCGCCGACGCCCGGGCCCACCTACGCCGGGATCGGAATCATCCTTACCTCTACATTTATCACGGGATCTTCGAAGGCTGGGACGACGAGCGGGACCTGAACCTCTACGACAACGCCTTCCGGTGGCGTCGATGGCGGCGGTCGCGGGAACGTTGCCTGGAATGCGAGTCCGAACTGGTGAGCCTCGTGGCGGCGCCGGGGAGTCGCCCGTTCGAGCATCCGGGTTGCGGCGGATTCTTCCACTGCACGGGGCTGACGAATGGCCACGCCGGCCACAGGGAACTGTATTCCTCCGAAGGGTTCCTGCTCCAGCGAGACTGGACCTTCGGCTCCTGCGCGCATCTCGTCCCGCTGGAGTTCCCCTGGATCCGCTGACCGCCGCACCCGCAAAATCGCAGGGTGCGCCGCGACATCCTCCGCGACGATGGTTTTCTTTGGGGGAATTTCAACGCGGTCTCGTATGCGACCCGGCCGGCGGCCTTGCCCCTCGGCCACGCCCGCCGTCGGTGCGGTGCCCCCGGCATCGCACCCTTCGACGGCAATCTTTACTCATCTGCTGAACTTTTCGCCTCCCGCAAAACCCCGTGATTTCCAACGCCACGGGGCATTCCCGATCGAATCGCTGCACATTTCAGGAAAATACCCAACAAATCTGATCGAGATTGTCGATAACTCTCTTGACGAGGACGGACGTCCTGGCGAGAATGCGTTCGCCGTCGCGCCGAGGGGGATTCGTCTCTGCCCCCCCTCGGCGCGGCGGCGGCCTATTCTCGCCGGGGAACCGGCGTGCGAAATGACCGGGGGTTCGCCATGACCGACGACGCCACCACCAGCACGAGGATCGGGGCCAGGAACCGGGCCCCCGCCCCACTGCGGGCGCGGGAGGCGGCACCGGCCGAGGACCCCAGGGGGTTCTCGCTCGACGACATCGGCAACGCCCTCCGGGGCATCCGGTTCGGCGAGGTCCGCGTGGTCGTCCAGGACGGCGTGGTCGTCCAGATCGACCGCGTCGAGAAGCAGCGCGTCCGCTGAGCTGAGAGGAATCGCGAAACCGACTCGTCATCGAGAGGTCAGGAACATCTCGAAGCCCGCGACGCCCATCGGAGGACCCGAAGGCATCGCGACGAGTCGGAGTCTGAGCATGTCCTCACGCAAACTGGCCGCGCGACGCGGCTTCACCCTGATCGAACTCCTGGTCGTGATCGCGATCATCGCGGTCCTGATCGCCCTGCTCCTGCCCGCCGTGCAGAGCGCGCGTGAGGCCGCGCGGCGGACCCAGTGCACCAACAACCTGAAACAAATTGGCCTCGCGTTACATAATTATCACAGCACCTACAACAGCTTCCCGCCCGGCGCCCTGTTCGGCCGCAACGACGACCTCTCGCTCGGCAACAACCGCGACTTCAGCGCCCACGTCCGGCTCCTGGGCTTCTCCGAGCAGCCCGCGCTCTACAACGCGGCCAACTTCTCGATCGCCTGCTTCAACAACGCCGCCTACGGCGACTGGGCGAATTCGACCACCACGACCACCCGCCTGAACCTGATGCTCTGCCCCTCCAGCCCGACGCCGAGCTGGCTCCACCAGGGCTCGGGCGCGATGTTCAACAACCAGCGGGCCCCAGGCGGCAACTACTTCGCCTCCGTCGGCGCCACCCTGGAGTTCGCCGGCCAGCAGTCGGGTGGGCCTCCGAACGGCATCTTCGAATATGTCGGCGAGCTGGGCCGGACCCACGGACTCCAGGAGGTCACCGACGGGTCCAGCAACACCATCGCCTTCTCCGAGTGGAAGACCGGCAGCGGCAACCTCAGCATCGTGACCATCCCCACCGACATCATCTACCTCGGCGTCTTCCCCGCCAGCAGCAAGCGGAACGACGGATCGCTCTCGATCCCCGCGCTCGCCCCCAACCTCCTCCCCTGGGTCAACCTCTGCGCCGCCGCCGCCAAGGACCCGTCGAAGCGGTTCGGCAAGAGCCCGACGCTCGGCCAGAACTGGTCGCTCGGCCTGGTGGGCTACTCGTTGGGCAACATCCTCCTCGGCCCGAACCCCAAGTACCCCAACTGCTCCACCAACGCCACCGGCACGCTGCAGAGCCCCGGCCTCTGGGGCATGAGCAGCTACCACCCCGGCGGCGCCAACATCCTCCTCGCCGACGGCGCCGTCCGCTTCCTCAAGGACAGCGTCGCCCTCCCCACCGTCTGGGCCCTCGGCACCCGCGCCGGCGGCGAGATCATCAGCGCCGATTCTTACTGATATCCAATCCATTGGGTGCGGGCCGCGACGCGCCGGGCGAGGGTCTCCAGACCCCGCCCCGACCGTGGCCTCGCCGTACCGCAAAACCGGGTCTCCAGACCCGTAACGCATTCAAGGTGGGGGCGGGGTCTGGAGACCCTCGCCCGGCGCGTCGCGGCTCCATTCCCCGAAAGAGCTTCCACACATGAAACACTCCACACTCCTCACCCTCCTGCTCCTCGCCGGCTGCTCCGGCGCGCCGGCCGACTTCCCCCGCGAGCCCGTCGAGGGCCAGGTCACGCTCGACGGCCGGCCGCTCGATGAGGGCCTGATCACGTTGGAACCCGTCGATCAGCCCGAGCCCATCGCCAGCGGCGTGATCACCGAGGGCCGCTTCACCATCGCCCGGGTCGACGGCCCCGCGCCCGGCCGGCACCGGGTCTCCATCTGGTCGCAGAAGCCCACCGGCAAGAAACTCCGCGACCCCGACCAGAAGGGGCAGCTCGTCGAGGAGATCAAATCGGTCATCCCCGACCGCTACAACGCCCGCACCGAGCTGGTCGTCGAGATCAAGCCCGGCGCGTCGAACAGCCTCGAATTCCCCCTGAGCAAGGCAAGGACGAAGGCCGGCGGCAGCAAGACGGCCCAGGCCTCGCGCAACCTGTCGTCGATCCGTTAATCCCCCGATCCAGCCAGAACCGGAAATCCAGCCATGCCCGCGCGATCACGCGAACACGCCGCCCCGGGCCGTCCCCAGGCGGTGGCCGTTGCCAACCGACCGGCGATCACCCTGACGCTCCTCCTGGCCCTCGCCGCCGCCGCCCAGTCGGCCGAGACGGACCCCGCGACGACGCCCCCGAAATCCGGGCCCGACGCGAAGCCGGAGGCCGCCGAGGCGAGCAAGGTGGCCTTCTTCGAGTCGAAGATCCGCCCCCTGCTGGTGAGCCAGTGTTACAACTGCCACTCCGCCGAGACCAACGCCCGCGGCGGCCTCCGCGTCGACGATCGCAACGGCCTGGTCCAGGGGGGCAACTCCGGCCCCGCCGTCGTCCCCGGCAACCCCGACGACAGCCTCCTGCTCGTCGCCATCCAGCACGAGGAGGGCGCTCCCAGGATGCCGCCCAAATCGAAGCTGACGGACGAGCAGGTCGCCGACCTGACCCGCTGGATCCAGGACGGCGCCGCCTGGCCCGCCGACCGCGCGGCCGCCTCCGTCTCGACCGAGAAGGGAAAATCCAACGCGAAATATGAGAAACTCCGCAAGGAACACTGGGCCTGGCAGCCGCTCAAGGCCGTCGCCCCCCCGGCCGTGAAGGACGCCGCCTGGCCCCGGTCCGACGTCGACCGCTTCCTCCTCGCGGCCCTGGAATCCAAGGCCCTCAAGCCCGTCGCCGACGCCGACCGCGTCACGCTCCTGAGGCGCGTGAGCTTCGACCTCACCGGCCTGCCGCCGACGCCCGAAGCCATCGACAATTTCCTGAATGATTCCTCGCCGAACGCCTACGAGAACGCCGTCGATCAGCTCCTCGGCTCGGCCGCCTTCGGCGAGCGGTGGGGACGCCACTGGCTCGACGTCGCCCGCTACGGCGAGTCCACCGGCTCCTCGCGCAATCTGCCCATGCCCCACGCGTGGCGGTACCGCGACTACGTCATCGCGTCCTTCCAGAAGGACAAGCCCTTTGACGTGTTCATCCGCGAGCAGATCGCCGGCGACCTCCTCCCCGCGAAGGACGACGCCCAGAAGCGAGAGCAGACCGTCGCCACGGGGTTCCTCGCCCTGGGCGTCAAGGACGTGAACCAGCGGTTCAAGGTCCGGTACGTCATGGACAACGTCGACGAGCAGATCGACGCGGTGAGCCGGGCCGTGCTGGGCCTGACGGCGAGCTGCGCCCGCTGCCACGACCACAAGTTCGACCCGATCCCGCAGGCCGACTACTACGCCCTGGCCGGCATCTTCACCAGCACCGACCTCTGCGCCGGCCTCCGCAACAAGATGGGCGGCGGCGGGCTCGACTACTACGACACGAACCTGCTCATCTCGCTCGGCAACGACGCGAAGGGGGGCAAGTCGAACGCGGCCGACCGCGAGGCCGAGGTCAAGAAGGCGCAGAAGGCCGTGGCCGAGGCCAAGGCCGCGTTCGAGACGCTACGCGACTCCGCCGACGGCGCCAAGATCGGGCCCGACGGCCGACCCCTCCGCGCCGCCGCGAGGCAGAAGTGGACGAGGCTCCAGGGCGAACTCCTCAAGCTCACCGACCCCGCCGCCCTCGGCCCCGTCGCCTTCGGCGTCCGCGAGTCGAAGGCCGTCGCCGACACGGCCATCCGCATCCGCGGCGAGGCCGAACGCCTCGGCCCGGTCGTCCCTCGCGGCTTCCTGTCGGTCGTCAACGTCCCCAACGCCCCGAAGATCGACCCGAAGCGCAGCGGCCGGCTCGAACTGGCCCAGTGGCTGACCCGGCCCGAGAATCCCTTGATTTCCCGGGTCATCGTCAACCGCGCCTGGCAGCACCTCTTCGGCGAGGGACTCGTCCGGACGGTCGACAACTTCGGCGTCACCGGCGACACGCCCTCGAACCCCGAGTTGCTCGACCACCTGGCGAGCGGGTTCGTCCGCGACGGCTGGTCGATCAAGAAACTGGTGCGCCGGGTTGTGCTCACGCGAGCCTATCAGCTCTCGTCCGAGTCTACGCCGGCGCACCTGACGGCCGACCCGTCGAACCGCCTCGTCTGGCGGCACGCCCCGCGCCGGCTGGACGCGGAGGAGATCCGCGACGCCACCCTGCTCGCCGCCGGCACGCTCGACCCCAGGGCCCCCGAGGCGTCGCCCGCGAAGGACCTGAAGGTCATCGAGATCCGCAACAACGGTCCCGAGGCCCGGAACTTCCAGGCGTTCGCCGCCGCCAGCCGGCACCGCAGCGTGTACCTCCCCCTGCTCCGCGGCATCACGCCGCTGTCGCTGGAAGCGTTCGACTTCGCCGAGCAGGGCATGGTCACCGGCCGCCGCGACACCACGACGGTCGCCCCACAGGCCCTCTACTTCCTCAATGACCCGTTCGTGCGCAAGCAGGCGTTGACGCTCGCCGAGACGCTGGTCGCCCGGTCGGATCTCGACGAGGACACCCGCATCGACCTGGCCTACCGCCGCACGCTCGGCCGCAAGCCCGGCCGCGACGAGGTCGAGCGGGCCCGATCCTTCGTCAACGCCTTCGCCGCCGAGGCCCGCGAGGCCATCGACTGGAAGGCCCCGGCCGAGGTGAAGGCGGTCGCCGTCGCGGAGAAGCCGAAGCCCAAGGCGCAGGCCAAGGCCAAGGCCCAGGGCAAGGGTCAAGCCGCCCCGGCGGTCCCCGTGAACCCCGACGAGGTCGACCAGGGCGACGAGCCCGTCCAGGAGGAAGTCGTCCGCGCCCCCGACCCGCAGACCGCCGCCTGGGCCGCCCTCGCCCAGGCCCTCATCGGCTCCGCCGAGTTCCGCTACCTCCGCTGAGGTTCGATCGCTCCGAGACCCCGAAGCGCCGGGCGAGGCCCGAAAGCGCTGGGCGAGGGTCTCCCGACCCCGCCCCAACCGCGACCGAAGGAAACCACCCAACCGGGTCTCCAGACCCGTCCTCCACCACCCCGGATCAACGGGTCTGGAGACCCGGATTTGCGGCACGGCGCGTCAACGGCAAGGGCGGGGTCTGGAGACCCGCGCCCAGCGCTTCGCGGCTCGCCCACCGACCACCAGACACGATCAACCACCAACCAGACAGGTTTCTTCCCATGTCCGAAACGATCCCAGCCCTGTCCCGCCGGCAGATCCTCAAATCCGCCGGTGCGGGCTTCGGCGCCCTGGCCTTCGCGGGCCTCTTCAGCCAGCAGGCGACATCGGCCGCCGAGGTCAAGAAGCCCACCCACCTGCTGCCGAAGGCCCCTCACTTCCCCACCAAGGCCAAGCGGATCATCTTCCTGTTCATGCAGGGGGCGATCTCGCAGATGGACACGTGGGAGTACAAGGAAAAGCTCCAGAAGAACGACGGCAAGACCGGCCCCGGCGGCGGCGTGCTGACGGCCTCCAAGTTCAAGTTCGCCCAGCACGGCCAGACCGGCACGTGGGTCTCGGAGCTGTATCCGAACCTGGCGAAGCATGTCGATAAGATGTGCTTCCTGCGCGGCCTGCACACCGACACCCCCGCCCACCCCGAGGCCGTCATCCAGATCCACACGGGCGCGGCGCTGGCGCAGCTCACCCGGCCGTCGATCGGCTCGTGGCTGCTCTACGGCCTCGGCACCGAGAACCAGGACCTGCCCGGCTACGTCACGATCAACCCGCCGCCCAACTTCGGCGGGGCGATCAACTACGGCAGCGCGTTCCTCCCCGCCCACTTCCAGGGGACGCGCATCAACGACCTCGGCTACCTGCCGAACCTCAAGGCCCAGGCCCCGTCGAAGCTCCAGCGCAGGCAGCTCGACCTGATCCAGTCGATGAACCGCGACCTCGGGCAGTCGCCCGGCGCCCCGGACCAGCTAGACGGAGTCATCTCCTCGTATGAACTCGCGTTCCAGATGCAGGGGAAGGTCCCCGAGCTGCTGGACATCGCGAAGGAGCCCCAGCACGTCCTCGACTCCTACGGCGTGAAGCCCGGCCCGGCCGGCGGCTTCGCCCGCCAGTGCCTCATGGCCCGGCGCCTCAGCGAGGCCGGCGTGCGGTTCGTCGAGATCTGCCACCCCGGCTGGGACCAGCACAACAACCTGCACCAGGGCCTCATCCGCAACACCTCCGCCACCGACCAGCCCGCCGCCGCCCTGCTCGCGGACTTGCAGGCACGCGGACTCCTGGATGAAACCCTCGTGCTGTTTGGCAGCGAATTCGGCCGGCTGCCGACCGCCCAGGGCCCCGACGGCCGCGACCACAACATCACCGGCTACCCCATGTGGCTCGCGGGCGCGGGCGTGAAGCCCGGCTTCTCCTACGGGGCGACCGACGAGTACGGCCGCGACGCCGTCGAGGGCCGGATGCACACCAACGACCTCCACGCCACGCTGCTCGCCCTGATGGGCCTCGACCACGAGAAGCTCACCTACCGCTACGCCGGCCGCGACTTCCGCCTCACCGACGTCGCCGGCAACGTCGTCCGAGAGATTTTCGCATGATCTCGCGTTGATCCAGAAGCGATCCCATCCGGTGCGCGGGCCGACGGGCCGGGCGGAATCGAAGATGCCCCTCTTCGCCGCCCGGACGCCCTCTCGTCGGCCCGTGCATTTTTGTGCATACCTGAGCGGATCGGCACCGCGGTTGCTCCCGAGGCCCACCATCCGGGCGAAATGCCCGCAGCAATGGTGCCCTACGGCGAGGACCGACCGCGATGAAGATCTCGACGCTCTCGAAACTGTTCCAGGACCAGCTCAAGGACATCCGCAACGCCGAGACCCAGCTCGTGAAGGCCCTGCCCAAGATGGCCAGGAAGGCCGAAGCCCCGGGCCTCAAGGGGGCGTTCACGAACCACCTGGAGCAGACCCGGCGCCAGGTCGAGCGGCTCGATGCCCTCGGCGAACAGCTCGGCATCAAGCTCACCGGCAAGAAGTGCAAGGCGATGGAAGGCCTGCTCGAGGAGGGCGAGGAGGTCCTGGAGGCCACCGGCCCCGGGCCCGTCCTCGACTCCGCCCTGATCGCGGCCGCCCAGCGGGTCGAGCACTACGAGATCTCCGCCTACGGCACCGTCCGGGCCCTGGCCCGGCATCTCGGCCACGACGAGGCCGTCACCGTCCTCCAGGAGATCCTCGACGAGGAATCGGCGGCCGACGAACTGCTCTCGAAGATCTCCCTCAGCGAGATCCTCCCCTCGGCCGGCACCGACGAGGGCGAGGAGGACGCGGACGAGGAATGAGCGGAACGCGAACACGCCCGGGTGCCGCGACAGGGCAACCGGGCGTGCTCATGGGAATCGAAGTCGCTTTCCGCCTCACTTCGCCCGCACGACCTTGCGGGCGAACGAGCGGATGGCCGGATAGGTGTGGGCCATGTGCTGGAGCCGCTTCGCCACGGCGAGCGACCTCGGCCCCACGTTCTCGAACCGGGCCAGTTGCTCGCGCAGCGCCTGGATCTCGCCGCGCGCGGCGGCAAGCTCGCCCTGGGTGTGCTCCAGCGACACCTGGAGGCCGTGCCGCTCGGTGAGGTGCTCGAACAGGACGAAGTTGTCCTTCACGAGGCTGACCGGGGCGTTCAGGAGCGGGATGAGATCGCGGCACTCGTAGCTTGTGTAGTACTGATTGATCCCATCGAAGGTGGCAAATTCATAGCCGGCCGCGTCGAGCAGGTCGTGCCAGGGCTCGGTCGTCTCGCCTTCGAGGACCATCACCTTCGGCCGCCAGCGCCTGAGGTCGGCCCCTTCGAGGACCTCGCGCTCGTGGCCCTCGACGTCGATCTTGAGGAAGTCGACCGCGCGGTCGACGTGCTGCTCGCAGAGCTTCGCCAGGGTCGTGACGGCGACCGTGGTGGCGACGAACTCGCAGCCGTCCACCTGATTCCAGCGCTCGGTCCAGTCGGCCGTGAACGTCGACCGCCCGACCGAGCTAGGGGCCTCGTACAGTTCGAGCGTCCCCTCGCGGTTCGAGATGCCCAGGTGCAGGTTGATGTCGCGCGGGCGGTCGTCGCAGCAGAGCTGGTAGCAGGCGCGCACCGGCTCGACGTTGATCCCGCGCCACCCCTTCTCGTAGAAGGACTTGGTCACCGAATGGTAGACCGGGTGGCATGCGCCGATATCAATATAGAACCCATCCGTGACGTCGGGAAACGCCCGGTTGAGGATGACGTCCTCGAAGTTCTGCGCGTACGAGATCATCTTCATCGGATCGCTTCCGGGGGTTGACCGCCGTCCAGAACCTGCCGGCGGGACTCTAGGCCAAACCCCGGAACCTGTCAACCCGACCCGCGAGCCCCTACTCGTCATACTTCAGGAGGAACTTCGGGTTGATGACCTTGAAGCTGAGTCGGCCGCCGAGTTCCTCGTCGTATTCCTCGGAGAGCGGTCGGAGGACGATCCCCTCGCGCTGGGCCCTCGGGTTCAGGACGCTCGTCCCTTCCGAGAACGCCACGAGCTGATCGACAGAGTGGTCGAGCACGACCGTCCCGAGCTGCGGCACCGATTCGAGCCCCTGCTCGCCGATCGCCGCGAGCATCGCGTCGTGGTCGAGGAGCCGGTAGGCGTCGAGGTTCAGCACGTTGAACACGCGCATGCCGACACTTTTCAGCTCATACTTGTTCTTCTGGATCCCGGGCCCGATGACCTCGGCCTGGATGGCCAGGTCGAAGCCCAGGTTTTCCCGCAGCGTCGTCAACCTCTCGGCCAGGTTCAACTGCCTGGCGACGCGGACGAGGACGTTCGAGTCGTCGGTCTCGTCGATCCAGAGGTTGCGGCTGCAGAGGCCGAACTCGCCCTGGCGGACGAACGCGGTGAGCGAGGTGCCGTCGAGCTTCTCGGTGACGTAGAACGCCTTGCCCCGATGCCGCTCCAGGACGGTTTCGAGCACCTGCACGCGGGTCTCGTCGGTCTTCGGCAGGAAGCCCGGGAACAGGCCCTTCACGCGCCCGCCCATGCCCACGGGCAGCGGCGGTTCCCACTTGAGGATGCCGAGCCGGTCGGTGACGTCGTCGCCCTCCGCCGTCGGCGTCCCCTCCGGGAGGATCGTCGTCGGGAAGCAGATCCCCTGCGAGACCTGCCCGCGCAGGCGGACGGTCTTGATTCGGAACCCCGCGGGCATCGTGATCTCGCCCGTCGTCGCGTCCGTCTGGGCCGGTTTATAGCAGCTCGCGCGGAGGAATTCGAACTCGGGCCGTTCCGGCAGCAGCGAGTCGATTTCGATATACACCACCGTATCCCCGGCCCGATGTTCCCCCTTCTTCACGACAACCCACCACCCCAGCACGCGGATCTTCTCGATCGCGTCCGCGTTCGGGATCGGCTCGACGGCGTTGACGACCTGGATGCTCGCAAGTTTGCGCATGATTCCCTCCGATGGCTGGGCCCCTCGCAGACACGCCACCGGGCGGGGAGGTTCGGTCGATACGGCGCGGCTGACTCGTCAGTCTCAGCACTCGCGTCCACACCAGGAACGCACACATCAGATCGTATCAAATCACGCGAACCAAACTGATTAGGTCCCACCTCAGCCTGGCACCATCCCAAACGCGCTGGAAACAAGGATGAACGTGGTCATAGGAACAACAAGCAAAGCATTGATCAGTCCCATAGCATCCGTCCAGCGGCAGGGGCGTTCCGCGCGCCTGCCGTCGATTGTATTCAGGAGCAACGGAAGAGCGGCGAGCCACTGGCCGAGCATGATCGGCAGGCACAGGATGAGCAAGGGATAAAGGATGAAGCCGATCGTCGGGGTGATCCAGAACCACTCACCCACGCTCAGCCCGACGCGCCTACCGCGGAAGAACTGCCCGATCAGAATCAACGGCCCTGAGAAGAGCCAGCCGAAGGCCAGCATTCCCACGAATCCTTGCAGCGGGAAGAACCTCGCCATCCGAGCGAATCCCGCGCCCCCCAACGCCACCGCCGCGATCAGGAGCATGATCTCCAGCAGCCCAAACCGATCCCACCGGGGCCGTTCCGCAGGCGTTGGTTCCATCGTCCACCCCCTTTGGAGTGCGGGAGCACAGCTGCCGCTATCCCGACCGGCGTCGGTCGATCACGACGGTTGTTGATCCGTGCAGACGCTATCGTGCGGTGCGGTGGACGCGGACCTGCGGCCCGCGTGGCACCACACCCTACATCAATTTATAGGACGATCCATGATGTCGGCGTCGATCTGTTCGTTATCACTGCCGAGCACGGCGGTGGGCGAATGGACGATGAATTCCCGCAGTCGGAGGCGAGCGGCGGCGACATCGGGCGGGAGCGGGCTGCCTGAGGGACGCAGGTCGAACTCGACGGTCGTGTGCTCGGGGAGGTCGACGGGGTCGAGCGGCCGGAACACACCGTCTTCGAAGATGGCGCGGATCGTCATGGAGGGGCCTCCGCTCAAGAATGGGGCGACGCTTCCAATGTACCGCCTGTGTCCGACGCGGGATAGATTGGGGGAGGGGTTCGAAATGACGAGGCCCGCGCACGGGGCGCGGGCCTCAGATCAATCATGGGAAAGCGGGAGCCTGGCTCCCGCACTCCAAATTTAACGTTCGACGGTGGCCAGGCGCGGGGCGGGGGTGGCGACCGGGGCGACGGGCGCGGGGGCGTCGGTGGGCTTGGTGGCGAGGATGTCGGCGAGGGTCCGCAGGAGCTTGTCGTTCTCCGGCTTGGTGCGGACGGCCGCGCGGATGTGGCCCTGGGTGGTGATCGACAGGCCGTCGGGGCCGGTGATCACGCCGCCGGGTTCGAGGCCGCTGAAGTTCGAGCACTCGCGGACGTAGAACCCGCGGCGGGCGAGTTCGTCCTGGAGCTGCGGCGAGGTCCAGGGCGTGTCGACCAGGCTGATGAGCACCCAGTTCGGCCGGGGGGCGGTGCCGGCCGGGCGGCGGCCGCTCGGCCACACGGGGCGGACGCCCTTCATCTCGAACAGGCGGTCGGTCATCCAGGCCGACTCGGCCTCGATCAGTTCGATCGACCGTTCGAGATATTCCCTGTCGTTGAGCGCGGCGATCAGGGCCGCCTCGGAGGGCGAGTCCACGCTCCAGGGGTTCTGATACTGCTTGAGCCGGCTCACCACGTCGGCCGAGGTCACCGCGTAGCCGACCCGGATGCCGGGCATGCAGTAGATCTTGGTGACCGAGCGGAGCGCGAGCACATTCTTGCGCGTGATGCTGAACTTCGCGACCGAGCGCTCGGCGTCGTCGGCGAAGAACGGCAGGTATGCCTCGTCGACCACCACGAAGAGGTTCTTGGCGGCGTCGATCTTCTTCTTGAGCGTGTCGGTGTCCCACACGCGGCCGACCGGGCTGATCGGGTTGCCCGTCCAGTAGATGCCGTGGGCCGACGACGGGGGCATGAAGTCGAGGTCCCAGCCCATCGTCGGCAGGCGCCAGACGCGGGGCCGGAGCTCGTTCAGGGCCGAGGCCCGCTTGTATTCGCCGTAGGTCGGGTCGACCAGGTGGGCCAGCGGCATCCCGGGGTCGCCCAGGTCGCGGGCGCGGGCCTGGAACTCCTCGCGGTACGACTGCGCCAGCAGGCTGATGATCTCGGACGTGCCGGCGCCGACGATCACTTCATCGGGCGAGACGCCGTGATAATCGGCGATGCGGGCGGCCAGACGGGGGCAACCCGGCTCGGGGTACTCGCCCGAGCGGTCGATCGCCTTCTTGGCGGCGGCGATCACCGAGGGGGGCGGGCCCAGGGGATTGAGGCTGACGGAGAAATCGATCATCGGCCGGTCGCCCAGGCCGAGACGCCTCCGGATCGCGTATTGGTTCCCGCCGTGCTGGATCGGACTACTCGTCACGTGCCCGTGCCCTCATTCGGTGGTCGTTCCGTCCGGTCCCGTCCATGGTGAGGCGACGTGTCCTACTCCGGCCAATTCCCGGCTCATCCGGGAAAACCCGAAGTGGAAAGTATGGGGGGGGCGTGTGGCAAATGTCAATGGGCTGGGAAGACGAGATAAAGGCGGGGAGAAGACGGAGGGGAGATGCGTTCAGGCGGGGGAAGGAACGCGGCGCATGGCGGCTCCGCCCCTGACAAGGGGTAGGAGTTCATGGTGCGGGATCGCCGGCCCGAGCGGATCGGGACGAGACGGGGCGAAACCGCCATGCGGTGGTGCGCTCCAGGGTGCCTGTTACGGCGGGGCGAGCTGCCGACTCACGGTGCGGGATCGACGGGCCCCGGGGCGGAGGCCAGGCCGACTTCATCAGCCGGCTCGGGCCGCCGCCCCCGGGCCCGTCGCGACACGTTGCGTGTCGAGAACAACATATCACTCATTTTCCTGCGCAAGTCAATTTTCTTCCAGCGGGCCTTGGGAGCAATCCGGGTGCCAGAAAGGGGAGAATTCCGGTCGAAGGCGGGAGGTTCGGAGTGGTTCGCCGGACGGCTCCAGGTCCTCCGGGCGACCTATCCCTTATCGACCCCCGTCGACGACCGGCTTGAAGGCGCGGCCACCCGATTCAACACCTCAGCCGCCCCCCGTGCCGGCGTTGACGCTCGGCCCCGTTGTCGCGCCCGGATCGGTCCGGGGGATCGGCCGGGTCAGGATCGGCACGACGTATTTGCGGAGGAAGGCCGGCAGGTCCGGCCCCACGTGCCCCCCCAGGTACCCCGTCGTCGCCATCGACGGCGACCACCTCACCTGCCGCAACTTCCTGTAGTCGTCGGCATCCCCGTCCGCGACCGGCGGCCGGCGGAATCCCACCATCCCCGCGCCGACGGATCGGATCCGATCGATCGTGCCGAACAGGAGGGTCCCCACGCCCAGCACGATCACGTCCAGCGGCGAGTAGAACACCACCGCCTCGCGCCGCACCGCCCGCAACGCCCGAGACAGGTCATACGTCGGCGACAGGGCCGGCGCCAGCAGCACCACCGCCTCGACCGACTCCTCCGGCAATTGCTCAAGTGCACGGATGATCAGACCGGTGCCGCCCGACTTCCCCACCAGGAACACCGGCGACCCCGGCCGCTCCTCCAGCCACCGCGAGACCTCGCCGAGCAGGACGGCCGCCTTGGCCTCGTGATGGGCCACGCTGGTGAGGTCGGCGTGCCACCGCAGCGGCCCGTGCCCCCAGGTGAACACCCGCACCGCATGCCTCGCGCCCGACTTCGCCACCATGTGCTTGAGCGCCATGCCGCAGAGGTCCAGCCCGCCCACGCCGTCGGCCATCAGGATCAGGCCCCGCCCCTCCTCGGGCGCGTCGTCGGATTCGGGCGCGTCGCCGTAAATCGCGCGGAAGAGGACCGAGAGCAGCGTGGTATAAAGCATGGCTCCGATGGTGCCGCAACGCCCCCCCGCGGGTCAACCTGTGATGACGCAGCCCTCCGCCGTGCCGAACCCCTGGCGACTGCTCTGGCTGCTGGCCGTGGCCTCGCACGCCCTGGCCGCCGCCGGCTGGTGGGCCCTGATGCCCGGCGGGTTCCCGGTCGGGCACCCGCGATTCTGGATCAACGGCATCCTGCCGCCCGTCGCGCTCGGGGCGATCGGCCTGATGATCGCCGACGCCCGCAAGGGCCGCACGCCCCGGTTGCTCGCCGGCATGGCGGCCTTCCCCGGGTTCTGGGCGGCGGCCGGCGTCGCCTCGCGGTCCGCCTTCCCATCCACGTTCGAGCGACTCTGGATCATCCCCGCCGGCCTCGGCCTGGTGCTGTTGCTCATCTGGCTCGCCACGGCGAGGACGCTCAACGGGATCCGCAATCTGGCCGCCGGCCTCGTCTTCACGGCGACCGCGATCCTCGGCGCGATCCTGCCCTTCGGCCTCCGGCCCGACGCTCCGACGACCCGACCGCTCGACGTCGCCTGGCCCGAGACCCGACCCGTCGGGAACGACGCCCGCCCCACCTTCGGCCGCATCGGGCCGGCGACGAACGTCCAGCCGGGGGACGGCTCGATCACGGTCCGGGCCGGGTCGGTGACCGTCTCGGCCCAGCCGCTCCTGAAGTTTCTCAGCGTCTCGCCCGACGGCGCCCCGGTCGTGCTCACCCCGCGCGACCATCGCGAGCCGCCCGAGCCCCGCCTGACCGGCTCGACGTGGACCGGCGACACGCTCGTGCATTCGTACAAGGCCACGGCCGACCTCCGCCTGGCGATCACGCCCGGGGAGGCCGGCGCGGCGTTCGAGTCGCTCGCCCGGCTCTCCCGGCCGATCGCCTCGCACCTGAACACATTCTGCGACCTTCAGATCCGGGGACATCGATCGCTCTCGCTGGCGTTCTCGCCCTGCCCGGACGCGGCCATCGAGGTGTCCTTCTCGGAATACCCGCGTGGGCGGCCGTTGCGGTTCGCCTGCCTCGGGGCCGACGGCGTCTTCCGGGTGCTCGAAGCGAGCTCGGGCGAGAAGGGGCCGTTCCGCGAGCTGGCGAAGGGGCCGCTCGGGCGCGGCGAGCCCTTGACGATCACGGTCCTCGACGCGGGCACGCCGGTCGCCGCCGTCCGGCTCGACGACTGGTCGTCACAGGCCGGGACCTCTCCTCTCGCCCACCGCCGGCTGGGGCGTGCCCGAGAACGCCATCGAGTTCTGCCTCGACGGCGAGGCCCCCACCGCGTCGGCCTCGGTCTACATCACGCTGGCCAGCACGTCGGTCGGCCGGGGCTGGGACTGCGTCTGGCACGCGGCCGGCGTCTATCGCAATCGGGGCCGGATCGACGCCCTCGGCCCGGTTCGCCCGCTTGCCCCGGCGCCGGCCGGGCGGTAGCCTGAACGACATCCCCACCCTTCCCCGGACGATCCCCCCTGCCCTGCCCCCGGTGCGAACATGGCGACCACGGCGGTCCTGACCTCGTTGATCCTGCTGGCGGCCGACGTCGACTTCGGCAAGGCCGTCGCCCCCGTGCTCGAACGGCGCTGCGTGTCGTGCCACAATGCGGGCACCGCCAAGGGCGGCCTGTCGCTCGAGACCGAGGCGGCGACGCTCAAGGGGGGCGAGAACGGCGCGTCGGTGGTGCCCGGGAACTCGGGCGAAAGTTTGCTGATAGAAAAGATCATCGGGGCCAAGCCCGAGATGCCCAAGTCGGGCCCGCCCCTGTCGGCGGCCGAGGTCGCCGCGCTGCGGTCGTGGATCGACTCGGGCGCGAAGTGGCCGGCGGGGCTGGCCTTGAAGGACAAGACGTTCGAAGGCGAGACCTGGTGGGCCTTCACGCCCTTGAAGAAGCCCGCGCCGCCGGCGATGCCCGCGTGGGGCCGCAACCCGATCGACGCGTTCGTCGGCAGGACGCTGGCCGACCGCAAGCTCACGCCCAACCCCGAGGCCGACCGCCGCACGCTCATCCGGCGCCTCGGCTTCGACCTGCTCGGCCTGCCGCCGTCGCCCGAGGAGGTCGAGGCGTTCGCGGCCGATGCGTCGCCCGATGCGTATGAGAAGCTGGTCGACCGCATGCTGGCCTCGCCCCGATACGGCGAGCGCTGGGCGAGGCACTGGCTGGATGTCGTCCACTACGGCGACACCCACGGCTATGACAAGGACAAGCGCCGCGACAACGCCTGGCCCTATCGCGATTACGTGATCGCCGCCTTGAATGAAGACATGCCGTATGGACAATTCGTCCGCGAGCAGGTGGCGGGCGACGTGCTGGCCCCCGACAGCCCGCGCGGGGTGATGGCGACGGGGTTCATCGCGGCCGGCCCGTGGGACTTCGTCGGCCACGTCGAGCTGCGCGAGGGGACGGTCGACAAGGAGAAGACCCGGCTCATCGACCGCGACGACATGGTGATGAACACCATCGGCACCTTCAACAGCCTGACGATCCACTGCGCCCGCTGCCACGACCACAAGTTCGACCCGATCCCCCAGAAGGATTACTACAAGCTCCAGGCCGTGTTCGCCGGCGTCGATCGCGGCGATCGCAACTATGTCGATCCGTCCGCGAAGGCCAGGACGGCCGAGCTCGATCGCAGGATCAAGGCCGCCCAGGAGGCACGATCGCGGCTGATGCTCGACGCCGCCCGACGCATCGGTCCGGACAAGGCCGACCGGGTCTCCGCGAGGCTCGCGGCCGGCCGCGAGCGGATGGCGAAGCGGCTCGGCGCGCGACCCGCCGGGGCCGGGCCGAGCCCGAGCAACGGCTATCACTCGTCGGTCGCGGTCACGCAGGACGTCACCAAGTGGGTCCAGGTCGACCTCGGCGCATCGATGCCGATCGACGACATCCGCCTGATCCCCGCCCGGCCGACCGACTTCCCCGACACCCCCGGCTTCGGATTCCCCGTCCGCTACCGGGTCGAGATCGGCGACGAACCGACCTTCGCGGCGGCGACCCGGGTCGACACCAACCCGGCCGGCGACCTGCCGAACCCGCGCGACCAGGCCGTCGTGATCGAGGCGAGCGGCCGGTCGGCCCGGTACGTCCGGGTCACCGCCACGAAGCTCTGGCCGAGGACGAGCGATTATGTGTTCGCGCTCGCGGAGATGCAAATCCTGTCGCGGGGCCGGAACCTCGCGGCCGAGGGCAAGGTCTCGGCGGCCGACTCGATCGAGTCCCGGCCGCTGGGGCAAGGCCCGGCTGGTGGACGGGTTCGACTCCCGCGATGCCCTGCCCGACCTCAACGACCCGCTCACCGTCGAGGTCGAGAACCTCAGGCGCGAGGTGATCCGGCTGGAGGCCGAGTGGGACGCCCTGATCGACTCGAAGCTCACGGCCGCCGAACGCACCCGACGGGACGAACTCGATCGCGAGCTGAGGGCGCTCGACCGCGAACGTCAAACCATCGACATCCACAAGAAGGTTTACACGGTCCTCACCCACGCCCCGAGGCCGATCCGGGTCCTCAAGCGGGGCGAGGTCGAGCAGCCGTCGGATCCCGTCGGCCCGGGGACGCTCGCCTGCCTGCCCGGCGTGCCGTTCTCGGTCCCCGAGGAGGCCGACGAGGGCCGGCGGCGCCTGGCCCTGGCGGACTGGCTGGCGAGCCCGAAGAACCCCCTGACGTGGCGGTCGATCGTCAACCGGGCCTGGCACTACCACTTCGGCCGGGGGATCGTCGACACGCCCAACGACTTCGGCCGCAACGGCTCGCGGCCCACCCACCCCGAGCTGCTCGACTGGCTGGCGGCCGAGTTCCTGGAGCGGGGACAGTCGCTCAAGTCGTTACACAAGCTCATCGTCACGAGTGCGACCTATCGGCGCTCGTCCGGCGACAACCCCGCGTGCTCGGCGATCGACGGCGAGAACCGTTTCCTCTGGCGGATGAACGGCCGTCGCCTGGAGGCCGAGGCGGTGCGGGACAGCGTGCTGGCGGTGAGCGGCACGCTCGACCTGACGATGGGAGGGCCGGGGTTCCCGCTGTTCCGGTTCAAGGATGATCACTCGCCGATCTACGACCACCTCGACCCGGCCGCGATCAACGCCCCGATCGGCCACCGCCGGGCGATCTACCGGTTCATCGTGCGGAGCGTGTCGAACCCGTTCCTCGACTGCCTCGACGCCGTCGACCCGAGCATCCCCACCCCCGGCCGCACGACCACCGTCACCGCCCTGCAGGCCCTGGCCCTCTGGAACGACCCCTTCATGCTCGACCAGGCCGGGGCCTTCGCGAGACGCGTCTCCACCCGGGCCGACACCGCCGAATCCCAGGCCGACACCGCCTTCCGCCTCGCCCTCGGCCGACACCCCTCGCCCTCCGAACTCAACGCCCTCGCCGCGCACAGCAGGAAACACGGCCTCGCGGCAACATGCCGGCTGTTGTTCAATTTGAATGAGTTCCTGTTCGTGGATTGAACCCGGAGCATTGGACCACAGAGACACAGAGATCGCAGAGGAAGATGAAGATAGATAAATTCAATAACTTGTTGAAATTCTAGACTCCTCTCTGTGTCCTCTGTGTCTCCGTGGTTCAATCTCTCCTCTTCCCCTCCGTCTCCGCGTCTTCGGCGTCTTTGCGGTTCAATTCCCCGCACCACCCAGGTCGATCATCACCAGCCGCCCGTCGTCGTAGGCACGCCTGCGGGTCTTCATCAGCTCGGCGAGGTTGTCCTGGAAGTCGTAGGCGTGGAGGCAGGCGACGCGGTCCCAGAGTGTGAAGGTGGTGTAGTCGTGGTCGCGCCGGGGGAAATTGCACTGATCGGCATACGAGTAGGCGACGTAGCGGATCCCCTGATTGAGGAGGTAGCGGGCGAGCGGCTCGGGGCCCCGGAAGCAGGGCATGCCGGGCGACGGGCTGGCGCCGCCGGGCCAGTCGGCGACGCGGATCGGGTTGCGGCGGAAGTCGAGCAGGTCGCCCCGGCTCAGGCGGGTCAGGATGGGGACGCCCGGGGGTATGGAATCCTGGAGCGAGTCGTACGAGCGGCGGTCGGATTCGGCCTCCAGGCTCAGGCCCGAGAGGCCCGCTCGGACGCGGGCGGCGGCCTTGCGATAGGTCGATCGCGACTGCTCCCAGCCGTTGCCCACCAGCAGGCCGACCCCGAGCGAGGCCACGATCGTCGCGATCAGCAGGTCCGGCAGGCCCTCGGCGTGAATCGATCGACATTCGCCTGCGCACTCGATCAAGCGGATGCTGAAGATGAGGGCGACCGCGACGTGCAAGGGGTGGGCGTAGCGGAGCGTGTCCTTGAACTCGAACTGCGACGCCATCAGCCCCATGGTCGCGACCCAGGCGACGGCCAGGCCGACGTCGGCGGATCGGGCCCGGCGGGTCCGCGCCAGGACCGCCAGGCCGCCGGCCGCGAGCAGGAACGCGGCGACGGCGGGGCCGTCGGTGGCGATCTGGTAGGCATTCTTGAGGACGGTCAATCGCGTGAACTCATAATTCGGCTCGTGGAACGTGCCGTACTGCTTGCCGTGCGTGCCCGCCCCGAGGATCGGGTAGAGATAGGTCCCCGACGACGCCCTGAGCGAGGCCATCCAGGGGGCGACGAGCACCAGGCCCACCAGGACGACCGCCGCCAGATCGGCGAACGCGCGTCGGCGATCCGTCCTCGAACGCGCCAGCGCGTCGGTGGCCAGGAAGGCGGCGACGAGCGGGATCATCGAGGATTTGAGGGTCGCCAGCGACGAGGCGACAAGGCCGACGGCGATGAGGCGGCCCGGGCGTGAGCGGCCTTCGGGTTCAACGATCAACAATTGATAGAGCGAAAGGATGAGCGGGACCGGCAGGACGAAGCCGGAGAGGTTCGAGGCCGGGAACGGGTCGAGGACGACGAGCGCGGCGGGGACGATCCGCAGGGCCGGCGGCAGGCGGCGGGCGGCGGCGAGGCCGGCGCATGCGGCGACGGCGGCGATCAGGCCGAGGCCCGAGTCGGCCAGGGCCGCGCGGGCGGTCCCGGTGGCGGAGAGCACGATCGCCTGCAGGAAGGCCAGGCCGCCCAGCGAACTGATCAGCCGACGATTATTGAACGGGTCGTCTCCAAGGCACCCCTCCGAGAGCATCCGCACGGGGAACAGGAGGTAGGCGACCGGGTCGTCGCTGGGGCAGAGTTCGATGACCTGGGCCGACGCCGCGTAGCGGAACAGGGCCAGGCCGCCGAGCACCAGCCACGGCAGCGCGAGGAGGGTACGGCCGCCGGGCCCCGGCCGCGCGGCGATGGGGGCGTCGGGTTCGTCGTGGAACCAGCGGGCCCCGAGGGTCGACCGCGGAGTCAGCAGCGCGACGGCGAGCACCGCCCCGACGACGACGTACCCGATCAGGAGTTCCGATGAGATGATGCGGCCGAGGTTGAGCCAGGCACCCAGGGCGATGGTGCCGGAGAGGCCCAGGGCGATGTCGCGGCCGAGGTCGGGCCGGGGGGATCCGAGCAGGGCCAGGCCGAGCAGCCGGCCCCAGCCGACGAACGACGCGAGGGCGGCGAGGCCCCAGAGGCAGGCGAGGAGGTAGCCGGACACGGGGGGCTCCGATTCGATCCGGTCGGCCCGGCTGGGGAGCGGACGTCGGTCCCCGCGCACGGCCGTTCGATCGGAGCCTAGAACGCGATCGGCGTCCGGGCAACTCGCGGCGCCCCGATTTCTCGAACGTCCCGAAATGTGCTGACGCGTGAGTCGAATCGTTCGCGACGGTTCAATCGCCGGCGGGGCCGAGGTCGAGGAGGACGAGCCGGCCGTCGTCGTGGAGGCGGCGTTCGGTGCGCATCAGGGCGCTGAGGTTGGCCTGGAAGTCGAGGGTGTGGGCGGCCGAGAGGCGGTACCAGGGGTTGGGGTCGCTGCGGGCCCGCTCGCGATGCGAGGCCTCGTCCAGCCCGGCCTCGTCGGCGTAGGAGTAGGCCACGTACCGGATGCCGAGGCCACGGAGGTAGTCGCGGACCGGCCCCGGCCCCTGATACAGCGGCAGGCCGGGCGGCGGGCTGGCCCCGCCGGCGGTGTCGACGATGGAGATGGGGTTGCGGGCGAAGTCGAGCAAATACGAATGCCCCAGCCGCGCCAGGAGCGGCTCCCCAGGTGGGACGGCGGCCTGCATCCGGCGGTACGCGCGACGCTGCTCGCGCTCGTCCCAGTCGGGCTCGCGGGGGATGCGGGAGCAGGCGACGGCGTTGCGGGCGAACGTCTGGAACGCGTCGCTCCGGAACTCGTCGATCCCCCCGATTGCGACGACCGCGAGCTGGAGCCCGAGCAGGCCGACGACCCGCATCCGGGCCCGGGGCCGGCCGAACGCCGGCCGGAGGCCGTAGAGGGGTGCGAGGCAGAGCGCGGCGAGTGCGATCGGATACACGTATCGAGTATAGTCACCCGTGTAGAACTTGAACGGCAGGGTCGCGAGGGTGACGATCGCGGCCAGACGCAGGGCGAAATACGGCAGGTGCGAGGGGGACCTCGCGGGCGAGGCGGCCATCCCGAACAGGGCGGTCGCCAGCGCGGAGGCCACCGGGATGGAGCAGAAGGATCCGATCAGGTTGGCCCAAAGGGTGTCGCCGACCAGGCCGGCGTCGGGCGAGATGTAGGAGCCGTAGGCCGATCCGTGGAACCCCTTGCCCAGCAACGGATACAAGGGCGTGCCGCCCGATCGTTCCATGTCGATCATCCAGGGGGCGAGGAACGCGAGGGTCGCCGTCGCGGCGGCGGCGGACCAGGCCAGCCGTCGGATCCGGGCCGGCCCTTCGAGGATCCGGCCGAGCTGGTCCACGACGAGGATCAGGCCGACGGCCGGGATCGTGGTCGCCTTCAAGGTCGAGGCGGCCGAGGCGGTCAGGCCGATCAGCAAGGCCGACCGGCCGCCGGGGCGGTCGCCGATCGGGGGCCAGGCGAGGGTCCGCACCAGCCCGACGAGGAGCGTCCCCGGCAGGAGCGTGCTGGAGAGGTTGACGAGCGGCACCGGGACCGCGATGGCGGGCCCCCAGGCCAGGATCAGGGCGGCCGGCGGCAATCCAGCCCGCCTCACGCCGCCGGCCAGCAGAAGCAACAGCAGGCCGAGCGCCAGGCCGGGGTCGAGCACGTGGAGCGAGCCGGGCGAGGCCACGGACAGCGTCAGGGCCTGGAGGAACGGCTGGCCCCCCAGCGAGGTCGTCAGCCGTCGCTCGTTGAACGGGTCGGGCCCGAGCGCCCCCTGCTCCAGCATCCGGACCGGGAACGCGAAATAGGCGTAGGCATCGTCATGGTAGTTGTATTGCCGCCTGGCATTGTTCCCCCAGCCAAACCGGTTGAGGTCGGCGCCATAGGCCAGGACGGCCCAGAGGACCATCCCCCCCAGGGCGAGACGCGTCAACCAGCCCGAATCCCGGAACCATTCGAGGAATCCGGCCCGATCCTCCCGCCAGGACGTCGCGACCGCCGCACCGAGCGGCACGAGCCCGAGCACCACCAGCCCGACCGCCACCCCGGGGGAGATCCAGCCGCCCAGGTTCAGGACACCCCCGACCGCGATCAGGAGCGACATCCCCCAGACGCCCAGGAGCCCGAAATCGGCGCGGGACTCCCCGCCGAAGGCCCGACGGACGACCTCCCCCCACCCGATCCAGGATCCCAGCAGCGTCAGGCCCCAGAGTGCAGACACCAGGCTCGACATCTGGCCAACCCCCCGCACGCCCGGATCCGGGGGAGGAGGGTCGCCCGGGAGAGGACGGAATCGACATCTTCATCCTAGTTCGACCGGGCCGGGTTCGGCAAATCCGATCGGATCAGACGTACACCAAACGCCACATCTCCGCCCGCCTTGTGGCCCCGGATCAACGCGGGGCGGCTTCCAGGCGGGCGAGGAAGTGGAGGGAGCCGCCGAACAGCCAGTCGGCCCAGGGGGGGTAGAGTTTGAGGTCCTCGTCCCAGCTCGTGGGGGCCATGCCGATCTCGGCGAAGCACGCGTCCCAGGCGGTGCGTGGGAAGTAGTTGTGGGGGAGGGCGACGCCGTGGCGGGCGTTGCCGACGCGGTCCATGAAGCTGAGGATGGGGCCGGCGAGCGGGCGGTCCTTGAGGTGGTCCTTGATCAGGAGCGAGCCCCGGGTCACGCGGGCGGCGTCCCTCAGGAGGGCCAGCGGGTCGTCGGCGTGGTGGAGCACGTCGACGAACAGCAGGGCATCGAAAACCTCATCCTCGTAAGGGATTGCGGCGCCGTCGAAGGGACGGACGGGGATGGCGGTCTGGTCGCGGACGAGGACGTCGATGCCCTCGATCGACAGGTCGGGGCGGCGGTCGAGCAGCAGCCTGGCGAACAGGCCGTCGCCGCAGCCGACGTCGAGGACGCGGGCCCCGTGGGGGAGCAGGTCCGAGAACAGCTGGCTGAGGATCCGGCCGCGTCGGTTGTGGACGTAGCCGCCGTGGATGCGGTCGACGAGGGTGCTCATGCTCATGTCCGGCTCAGGCCGGCGAGGCTCAGGAGGAAGCTGGAGAGGATCATCTCGAACCCGAGGATGATCGCCACGACGCTCGGAAGGGCCAGGCGGAGGGCGGACAGGGCCCCGTCGGTCGGGTTCCAGGCCCAGGTGGAGTAGGCGGCCCCCGCGCAACCGAGTGTCAGCAAGGTCCCGCCGACGGCCAGGCCGGTCTCGAGGGTGAAGATCTCGAAGAGCCGGTCGTAGAATCGCCGGGGGGGGTGCAGGCCACTGGAGAGGGCGAAGATCTTGCTGAACATCGCGAAGTTGGCCGACTGGAACCCCATCAGGACCATGCCCGAGGCGAACAGGAGTTGCCGCAAGGTTGCGACGTCCAGGGCCTTGCGGCTGGCGAGCAGGGGCCCGACGAAGAGCAGGACGCCCAGGAGCATCAGGGCCAGGCCGGGATAGAGGAAGAGCCAGCGGGGGGAGTAGAGCAGCATGAACCGGAGGGTCCGCCAGCCGTCTCGCCAGCTCCGGAGGTGGGGGGCCCGGCTGCGGCCGTCGGGGGAGAGGGTGGTGGGGATCTCGGCGATCTTCTGGCCCTGGAGCGTGGCCTTGATGACCATCTCGCAGGCGTACTCCATGCCGGTGGTCCGGAGCTGGAGGGCCTCGTTGGAGTCCTTCCGGAACCCTCGGAGGCCGCAGTAGATATCGCCGATCGGGCAGCGGAAGAAGCAGCGGGCGATCTTGGTCAGGAGCGGGTTGCCGAAGTACCGGTGCAGGGGCGGCATGGCCCCCGGCTCGATCCCGCCGAGGAACCGGTTGCCCATGACGAGGTCGTTGCCCTCGCGGAGCTTCTCGAGGAAGCGCGGGACGTGCCGGAAGTCGTAGCTGTCGTCGGAGTCGCCCATGACGACGTAGCGGCCTCGAGCGGCGGCGATGCCCCCCATGAGGGCGTTGCCGTAGCCCCTGGCGGCGATCGGGACGACCCGGGCGCCGTGCTCGCAGGCGAGCCGCTGGGAGCCGTCGGTGCTGCCGTTGTCGGCCACGATCACCTCGCCGCGGATGCCGTGCTCGCGGAAGGTGGCGAACGCCTTATCGATGCAGGTGGCAAGGGTTTCCGACTCGTTCAGGCAGGGCATGACGACGGAGATCTCTGGGACCTCGTCGTCGGATTCGGTGAAGAGTCCCTGCCGGACATTCGCCATCGCCGCGGTGCCGATCATGGAGGCCGTCCCCACACCCAACGATTCCAGGGGCCGGTCCCTCGTGGGGCCCGGACCGCTCGCGGCCTCCGGCCCGGGGCGGGCGCAAGAGGCGTTGGGATCCATCCCGGTCCTCGGCGGGCGTCGTGCCCGGCCGATCCCGACGGCGGCGCGAGGCCGCCTGCTCATCTCATGCAGAACATAAGGCGCCGGGATCGCCCTGGGGGCGGGAATTCCCGACGATTTCGGGGGGAGGGACGCGGGCGGGGGGGACGAAACGCAAATCGCCCGGCAATCCTCGAGGGACTGACAGGCGACTCGTCGGCGAGTGGGATCCCGGCATCCCGATTCGGTGGGGACGCCGGGACGTATCCGATGGCCCACAGGTCGTCGTGGGCCGGAGGCTCAGTCTCGGGCTCAGGCTTCGACGGCGTCGGTCTTGGCGGTGAGCATCCGGCGACGGGTGGTGTAGCCGAAGAGGCCGAAGACGCCCATGCCGAGGAGGATGGTCGAGTTGGGCTCGGGGACGAAGGCGAAGGTGCCGGCGGCGTAGGGGTTGACGACCGTACGGGCGTCCACGGTGCCGGGGTAGTTGCCGGGCGAGCCGTAGCGGCCGCTGCCCACGAAGGTGATCGCGCCCAGGCCGGTGTCCAGGGCCGACGGGGCCGGGTTGGTGTTGAAGGTGTTGTAGTTGGGGTCGTTGCCCGAGAAGCCCTCGGCCACGATCGTGAGGTGACGGCCGGCGGTGAAGACCTGCGCGGCGATGTCCACGAACCGGCTGCCGTTGACGAGCGTGGCGCCCGTGCCGGCGGCGATGGTCGTCTGGAACAGCAGGGCCTGGGTGTCGCGGTCGTAGAGGGAGACGATCTTCGAGGTGGTCAGCCCATCGCCGCCACTATCGAACACCCCCAGCTTGGTGATGACGATGGTGTCGTTGACGTCGAAGTCCATGCCGACCGTGCCGGTGAATGCCTGATTGCCCAGCAGTCCGCTGGTCACGTCGTAGGCGATGTAGTCCGCATTCGCGGCACCGGCCAGCGACGGGAGGACCAGGGCGAGTGCGACGGCAGCGAGCTTGACTAACTTCACGGGATGCTCCTCGATAATTCCCTAGTGATGCGCGGGGGAGTCGCGGGGTCCCGCCGTTCCTGGCTCGGATCGTCCCTGTAGATGCCGAGAGTCATCGTGCCGCAACGGGCAGAGCTCAGCCGGAGTTGACCTGGGTCATACGGCGATCGCTCGGGGTTGTGACAGATTCGCGACAAAAACCGGAAAGATCAAGGGGGAACCGGACTTCACCCGGCCCGACGGATGCCATGCCTCTGGACGAGAGTCGGATCCGCCGGCTTGTTTCCGCCAGACATCATGCCTGCCGCACATCATGGGCCCGCGGGGCGCAATCCGCCTGGAATTCCACCATCCGGGCCGCCGTAAACGGGCGTATTTTGAGGTAACTGGCGGGGTTTGTCCAGTCTAAACCGTCCAAGCATTCCCAATTCTCCATTTTTTCTCGCGATTCGGTTGTGAGTCGGGTTCGGCCCCCGCAAACGCGTTCTAGGGTTGGGATGAGCGAACCTGGGCCCGATGCCGTGCCTGGCCCCCGGAGGGTCTCCCCCCTTCTCAATCCTGAGCAGGTTGAAGCGTGACCGGAACCATCTCGGAGTCTGCCGAAGGGCCGGGCGTCGTTGCCCGGAGAGTCGAACGCATCCTGGCCTGGGCGCTCACGGCGCTGGCCGCCGTCCTGATCTCGGGCTGGGGGGCCAATCTGCTCTCCTGGCCCTGGTGGCCCGACCTCGACACCTTCGCCGACCTGGCCCAGGGCTGGGCGGAGGGGGATCCCCCCTACAAGGCGGTCGCCGCGCACTCGTTCCCGGGGCAGATCTACCTCTTCGCGGTCCTCGGGTGGGTGTTCGGCTGGGGTCGGACCTGGCCGATCTACGCGGTGGACGTCGCCACCCTGGTCGCGCTCGGGGTCGCCCTGGCGCGCTGGAGCCGGTCGCTCTCGGGGTCGACGGTCCCGGGGCTGGTCGGATTCCTGGCGTTCGCTTCCTATTATCTGGGTCTGGGGTACGCGATGGTCGCCCAGCGCGACTGGCAGGCGGCGGTGCTGGGCTCGCTGGCGGTGCTGGCGATCCAGGCCCGGCCGGGGGTCCGCTCGACGGTCGTCTCGGCCGGGCTGTTCGCGGCGGGCCTCGCGATCCGGCCGCACATCGTGCTCTGGCTGCCGGGGATCCTCTCGGCGCTCCGGGAGCCCCGCGAACCCGACCAGGCCGGCCCCGACGCCCTCGCGTGGCTCGGCCGATCCGGCCTCTGGGCCCTGGCGGCGACGGCCTTCGCGGGCCTCTTGCTGGTGCCCCTGGTCCTGAATGACATGCTCGGGCCGCTCGCGGCCAACCTCCGGCGGCTCGCCGCGCCGTCGGCCTACGGCGGATCCGCCGGGCCCTGGAAGTGGCTGGCGAACATGGCCGGCCAGGCCCTCGAATTCCGGACCCTCGGCGTGGCGGCCGGGATCCTGGCGCTCCGGGCCGGCGGCGACCGCGTCGGCCGCGCGGCCGGGACCTGGCTCGTCGTCCTCGCCTGCGTCTGGTGGTACAGCCCCATCAGCCCAGCTCCCCATGAGTACCTCTCCATCCCGCTCCGGCTGGTCAGCGCCGTCGGCCTGACCGCCCTGCTCTGCCTGGCTTACGTCCGCTACCGGGACCGCGCACCGGGGCTGGTCCTGGCCCTGACCTTCGCGGCCCTGGCGGTGGCGATCGACGGCCGGCCGGCGCACTGCCTGTTCCGGCCCGCGGTCGACGGCCTTCGGTCGCTCGCGGCGGGGGGGGATCCCGCCCAGACGCCCTCGGGCTATCAGTCGATCGGGCAGTTCTTCGCCAACTATCCCTGGCCCGACGTGCTGGCCCTGCGGTCGGAGATCAAGGCGACGCCGCCCGGCACGCGGGTGGCCAACCTGCTGTTCCGGCCGATCGCGCTCAACGGGGCGACCGGCCGGCGTTCGCTCCTGCGCAACGAGTCGGGCTTCTACTTCTCCCGGCTGACCCGGGGGGCGTACCGCGACGAGCTGGTCCGGAAGCAGTCGGCCGAGCTGGCCTCGGCGCGGCCGGGGGACGTGGTGGCCTGGATCCCGTCGGAGTGGGACGGGGCCGGCCTGGACCCCTCGCTCGCGCCGATCCGCGACGCCGTGCGTCAGCACTTCAGCTTCCGGGCGAAGGCCGGGGGTTTCGAGGTCTGGGGCCGGAAGACGTCGCCCGACCTCGCGGCGGCATCTTCACGCGATTAGCGAGATCTTCATTCAAGCCTCACTGTATATCAACGCACTGCACATCACCGCTTCACAACCGATCGCGACAATCGTTCCCCTCGATCGAAGGCCCGGCCCGCCCCCGGGGCGAGGGGCCCGACGAACCCGATAGGAACGATTGCCCCGATGAAGACGCTCTTGATCGCCGCCTTGATCGCCCTCCTCGCCGTCCCCTTCGCCGGCTGCGGCGGGTCGGAATCCGGCACCCAGAAGGCCCCCGAAGTCACCCCCGGCCCGGCGCCCGAGAAAGTCGCCGTGGTGCCCGGCAAGAAGGTCCAGAACAAGCCGGCGAGCAAGAACGCCGACTGAGGACCTGGCCCAACCCGCGCCGGCCGGACGATGGCCGTTGCGCAACGCGTCTCCAGGACGATCACTCCCCACGCCGGCCCCTGCCCGATGTCCCGCGCCCGATGGTGCGGCGGGCGGAGACCGGCCGCCTCCCTCTCCGATCTCAATTCACAGGATTCCTTCCCGATGCTCTCCGCCTCGAAAGGCCGCCGCGGCTTCACCCTGATCGAGCTGCTCGTCGTCATCGCGATCATCGCCGTCCTGATCGCCCTGCTGCTGCCCGCCGTCCAGAGCGCCCGCGAGGCCGCCCGCCGGACCCAGTGCGTCAACAACCTCAAGCAGATCGGCCTGGCGCTCCACAACTACGAGAGCACCAACAGCGCCTTCCCGCCGGCCGGCGAGTCGACGAACTTCACCACCTCCCCGGCCTCGACCCAGTTCATCGACGGCGTGGGCGTGTTCCCCCGCCTCCTGAACTTCATCGAGGGCGGCACGGTCTACAACTCGATCAACTTCCAGTACGAATACAATAATGCGAACGGCGGCAACGTGACCGCCTACTCCACCTCGATCAACAGCTTCCTCTGCCCCAGCGCGATCCGCCAGACCGCCTCGCCCGGCAAGGAAGGGGCCAGCAGCGGCCCCGACAAGGAAGCCAATAACTTCGGCGGCTACGGCGTGGCCGACTACGGCGCGACCTGCTACACCGACATCGACCCCCAGGGTCGCAGCGGCCAGCTCGGCAGCACCGCCGTCGTCCCCTACCGCAGCAAGAACTTCCGCGTGAACGGCCTCCTCAAGGCCGGCAAGACCGCCATCGCCGAGATCACCGACGGCACGAGCAACACCGTCGCCATCGCCGAGGACGCCGGCCGCGACCCCCGGTTCCAGAGCCCCTACGCCCGCGGCACCCTCCCCGCCGGCATCGACACCCTCGGCTCCCCCACCACCTTCGGCGGCGTGTACAACCCCGCCGACAACGGCCAGCCCCTCCGCTACTGGCGCTGGGCCGAGGCCGACGGCGCCTTCGGCGTCTCCGGCGGCATCAACAACAAGTTCCGCCCGATGTGCGAGACCACCGGCTGGAACGCCGTCGGCACCACCGCCGGCAACAACGCCGGCGCCAATGACGAGATCTTCAGCTACCACCCCGGCGGCGCCAACGTCCTCTTCGGCGACGGCTCGGTCCGGTTCCTCAAGGAATCGACCTCCGTCGTCGTCCTCCGCAGCCTGATCTCCCTCAGCGGCGGCGAGACCATCTCGGCCGACTCGTACTGAGTCCGTTGGATCCGATCGCTTGATCGACACGACGCGGCGGCCTCCCCACGGAGGCCGCCGCGTTCGCTTGCGCCGAGACGGACGATCGAAGCGAAATGCGAGATCTGGAGTGCGTCCGCTTGCTGACGCCCTCGCCCGGCGGGAGCTTGCTCCCGAGAAGGGGCATCGAGTCGTCAGCGGCGACCTTCGATCCGGCACGCGAAGCGAGCTTCGCGACAACAGAGCGTCAGCAAGCGGACGCACTCCAGATCTCGCCGGTCGCTCCGATCCGCGCCTGCCGTCGGTGCGGCGGACGCGAGGACGCGTCGCAGCGCCTCTACCCCTATGGGGCGAGGGTGCTCACTTTTCCGGGCCGACTCAGCGGCGCCAGGGGCGCCACCAGGCGAGGCCGACGATCAGCGCGCCCAGGGCGGACCACCAGTAGCGGACGAACCAGGTGCTCACCGCCACGAGCGCACCGGCCGAGGCCGTCGGCGGGCCGCCGAGGTCGGCCCAGCGCGCCTGGTAGCGGGGGACGATGAAGTAGAACCCGAACGCCACCGCGAAGAACAGCAGGACCAGCCCCACCGCCACCAGGCAGCCGGCGGGCGAGAACGTCGACGGCGGCGACTCGCGGGGCGGATCCTGATCCATAAGGCGTCCTCGATCCTGGTCAATCCGCTGACGACCGCGCGGGCCGCAGGGGCTCGGTGTCGTGGTCGTTCCACTTCATGGCGCGGGCGTGGCGCATGGGGGCGATCCGGAGGAGGATCTCGCCGCCCTGGAAGAGCCGGACCGCGCCGGTGGACTGGCTGACGACGACGGCGACGGCCTTGGTCACGTTGGTGATCGCGGCGGCGGCCCAGTGTCGGGTGCCGAGCCCCTTGGGGAGGGTCAGGCCGGTGGTCGGGGCGTCGATGATCCGGCAGGCGGCCTCGACGGTGCCGTCGCGCGCCACCACGAAGCCGCCGTCCATCTGGGCGATCTCCTTGATCGCCTCGCGGACCTTGGTGTCGCGGATGTTGCGCTCCTTGCGCCGGTATCCTTTGAAGGGATCGAACCCGATCGCCCGGGTCCGGCCCATGACGTTCCGGACGTCGCCGATCACGATCAGGCTGCCGACCGCCTTGCCCTCGCGCCCCTCCCGGCCGATCTCGACCGCGACGTCGACGACGGCCTTCAAGGTCTCCAGCGGCACCTGGGTGTCGAGCGCGCGGAGGTCTCGGGCGGAGAGCCGTTCGAGGTGCTCGCCGAGGCGGATCACGCTGATCGAGTCGATGGCCTCGGCCTCGAACGCCGAGTAGGCCACGACGACGCGGGCCCCGGCGGCGAGGTGGTCGTTGGCGACGGCCTCGATCAGGGCGGAGGAGATCCGCTCGGCGATCGCCGCCTCGCTCGGTTCCAGCTCGATCGCCTTGAGCCCGGCCTCGCGGATGGCGTCGGCCTGCTTGGGGGACTCGACGGCGACGAAGACGGTGCAGCCGTCGGTCATGACCCGGAGGGCGTCCCAGTCCATGGGCTCCTCGGGCAGGATCAGGACGCCCTCGGCGTCGATCTTCGAGGCCACCTCGCAGGCCAGGTCCACCAGGTGCATGGTCGCCTTGGGCGATGGGCTCGGCGTCAACGGGCACCTCCGTCTCGGGTTCGCGGCCGGGCGTGGCCTGGGCTTGGGCTGGCGTGTTGGGTTCTCTTTGATGTGCCCGGGGATTTCACCCGGACCCTGCGAAGGGCGGCCCGACCTCGATCCGCCCCGCTTCAACGCGAGGGGACACCACGGGCGGGCATGCGGTTCGACCCGATCGATCTGCCGTCGGGAAAGGGGCAATAATCGTATCAGCCGGGTCGTCCTTTCTCCAGTCCCTCAATCACATTATTTGACCGTAGGGTGTGGTGGACGCGTCCTCGGGTCCGCCTCACCGACAACACGCCCGGGCCGGAGCGAATGCGCTGGGCGCGGATCTCCCGATCCCGCCCCACCGAGGATCGAAGGAAACCACGGAACCGGATCTCCCGATCCGGCGACCGTGGCGAACGTCGCCGGATCGGGAGATCCGGTCTCGTGGTACGGCGCGGCATCCGGTGGGGACGGCATCAGGAGAGGCTCGCCCAGCGCTGAGGTGCGGTGGACGCGGGCCCGGGAGGCCGCGTCGCGGCGCACCCTACCTGGGCTTCTGGCCTTTCCCAGAACGAAGCCATTGCGCCGCATGTTCCTTCTTGCCATGGGCTTGCAGCGAGATTCCGGCCGACTCAACACGAGAAGGCTTGTCCATTTTTCGATCCGTCGGCACATCGGGCGTCTCCTCCACGGGCTCGGGCGCGGGCCCGGCGACGGGTTCGACCGGGGGGGCGGCCTGGGGGTCGATGGGGGTCTCGGGGCGGGCCTCGCGCCCGTCGCGGGTCGCTCGCCATTCGTCCAGTTCGCGCAGGGTGGCGCGGCGCTCGCGGAGGTTCGAGCGCTGGTAGCGCCGCAGGGACTCGCCGGCGGGCGAGGGGTCGAAGCCGGCGGCGAGCTCGGCGAGTTCCAGGCCGGGGTCGGGCTCGGCCCGGTGGGCGGCGAGGATGGCCTCGACCTCGTCGATCCGGCGCAGGAGGATCCCACGCAGCTCGGCCAGCCAGATCGGGCGGTGCTGGATCATGATCGCCTCGCGGCGGGCGTGCACGGCGTCGCACTGGGCCTTGTTCATCGGGTCCCTCGCCGGTTCGAGCCCGGGGACGCCGTCGGGCCAGATGCCGTCGGGGTTGCGGCACAGGGCCTCGACCAGCAGCCTCGCCCGCGACGGGCGACGCAGGCCCGGCCGGGGCGAGCCGCAGAGCGCGTCGAGCCGGTCGTTGAGCGAGGGCATCACCCGGTCGACCTTCACGGCCTCGACGAACTCGCCGAGCGCGTCGAGGACCCACTCGCAGCCCTCGGCCGTGCTCAGGAGCGCCTTGGCCGCGCGATAGGGCTCGGCCTCGATCCGCTCGGCCAGCGCGTCGACCTCGCGCCCCCGGCGGTCCATCTCCTCATACCGGGCCCGCCCCGCGCGGATCCGCGCCCGCGCCGCCTCGACCCGGTCGGCCCGATGAATCTGCCAGGCGAGGATCGCCGCGCGGGTGGCCAGGAACATCTCGCGGTCGTCCTGCGGCCGCTCGATCTCGACCTGCTGCGCCACGAAGGCGTCGACCTCCGCCTGCTCCTCCGCCGGCCACGCCACCCCCTGCCCGGCCAATCCATGTTGGAACGCATTCGCACGCGAACGCGCTTTTCCTTCCTCCGTCCTCGGCCCCGTGCTCTTCTGCGCATTCAATCGGTTGGCAATGGTGCGTGCATCAGCCTTGGCCACGGGTGTTTCTCCGTCACGGTTGCAAATCTCTGGAATTCCGCCTTGATCCTTACTATGCGAAATCCGCAACCCCGCGTTGGCGAATTCCCCCCGGATTCCCGGGCCGTCGACACGAGTCTGACGGTCGCAACGATTGCGCAGGCCGGGGGCCCCGGCGAACGTCCGGCATGCTGATTGCACATGCTTGCCAGCCGGAACCATGCCGTCCCTATCTCGTCCGGAGCCGGAACGATGTCCACGCGACGCCTTGCCCTTTCGTTCACATTCGCCTTCACGCTGATGGCCGCGAATTCCCAGGCCCAGGACGGCATCCTCGGGCGCGTGGGCCGCGGGCTCGATAACGCGGGGCGTTCGATCCGCGGCACGGTCGAGACCGAGATCGCACGCGGTCAGATCAACGCGCAGGAGCGGGACGTCCTGCGGCGCGTCATCAAGCGGATCGAGTGGGACAAGCCGCTGGTCGGCTCGGTGATGCAGATCGAGGCCCGGCCCGGCGGCGCGATCATCCTGCGGGGCTCGGTCGTCAACGAGCAGATCAAGCGTCACGCCGTCGTCCTGGTCGGCGACACCATCGGCGTCACGAGCGTGGTCGACGAGCTCGCCGTGATGAAGGACGTGAAGGTCATCGAGACCCAGCCCGCCCGGATCATCGACCTCACCCCGCCCGAGGTCGCCCCGACCACCACGACCGTGCCCGCCCCGGGGACCATCCCCGTGCCAGTCCCCCCGCCCGGCGGCACGGTCATCATCAAGCGCCCTTGATGAATGGTGGCGTGCGAACCGACGTCCCGGGGCCCCCGCCCCGGGACTTTTCGGCGCTGGGCGAGCATCTCCCGATGCCGCCCCCACCGAAGATCGAAGCGCACCACCGAACCGGATCTCCCGATCCGTCGACGGGGGCACTCGTCGACGGGTCTGGAGACCCGGTTTCGCGGTACGGCGCGGCATCCGTGGGGGCGGCATCGGGAGATGCTCGCCCAGCGCAATCCGATCCGGTCTCGAGGTACCGCGCGGCAGTCGGTGGGGGCGTCGGTACGGCGATTGCGTCAGGACGTTCGCACGACCCGACCCGCGAATGCCCACGGAGCCCGACGATGACCACCCACGACGATCGACCCGCGCCCGACGGTTCCGGGCCCGAGACGCCCCCCACCAACGCCCGCGCCGGGGCCGGGCCCTACGGGTCGGCCCGGCCGGAGCCGGGGATCGACACGACGACCGCGCCGACGATCGTGCGCGACGATGCGGGCGAGGCCCACGAGATCCACTCGATGGGCAAGCCCGGCGGCATCGACGTCGACGGCGCCGATGCGCAGGCGGGCGACGAGGCGCCGCAGTCGATCGACCGCGCGGTGGGCAGGACGGGGAACGACTGAACCCGGACGGGCAACGGCCTGCATGGCCGGGAAGGGGAATCCCACCAGAGTCGTGGGACGGATCGCGAAAACGACTCCACTCCTGCTGATATTTCAGTTCATCGATTCCCAGTCCGATATCCGGATTCCAGGGCGGTAGCGTCTCGCGACGTCCCGCCCCGGGCCCGGCCGGGGCCCGACGCGCCCGTCCGCGACAATCAGGACGAATGGAGTCGTCGACATGAAAGAGCCCGGGGGTCGGTCGCTGGACGTTCCCGTCATGCGTCGGTTCATGACCGACCTGCTCGCCTCGGCCGCGAAGGTGCCGACGGTGCCCGTGTCGCGCGTCGTGAACGTCGCCGCGCTCCGCGACGCCCGCGCCGGCCACCCGATGCGGCCGTCGTGGTCGATCCTGATGATGAAGGCGTTCGCGGCCGTCGCGGCCGAGTTCCCCTGCCTGCGCAGGGCGTACCTGCCGTTCCCCAGGCCGAGGCTGCACGAGCACCCGTATTCCTCGTGCGCCCTGGCGATCGAGCGGAATTTCCTGGGCGAGCCGCACGTCTTCATCGGGCCGTTCCGCAACGTCGACCGCCAGACGATCCCCGAACTCCAGACGGCCCTGAATCTCTACAGATATGCGCCCGTCGAGTCGATCGGCGCGTTCCGGCAGGCGATCCGGGTCTCGCGGATGCCCCTGCCCCTGCGGCGCCTGGCGTGGTGGTCGACCCTGAACGTCTCGGGCCCGAACCGGGCGAAGCGGATGGGCACCTTCGGCCTGAGCAGCTACGGCTCGCTGGGCGCCGAGTCATTGCACCCGCTCTCGCCCCTGACCTCGACCCTGACCTTCGGCCCGATCTCCCCGGCGGGCGACGTGACCGTGAAGCTCGTCTACGACCACCGCACCCTCGATGGCTCGACCGTCGCGCGTGCCCTGGCCTCGCTCGACCGCATCGTGAACGGCCCCCTGATCGACGAGCTCTCCCGCCGGCCCCTGTACGCCGGCCCGCATTTCTCCAGAAAACAATCCACCAGGTGACGAATCGACCCGCGATCGCGGGCCCCGCGGGCTATCGCTTGGAATCGGTCCCATCAAGATTGGTCCACAACCGCGGGCCCGACGGATTCGAGCAGGCTCGAGCTCTTCCACCAGGCGTCGGCGAGGTCGGGGCCCCAGGTGGCGGCGCAACGGCATTCGGCGAGGGCGTCGGACAGCGCCCGGGCGGTGGGGAACCGGTCGGCGGGGGACTTGGCCAGGCAGCGCAGGACGACCGCCTCCAGGTCCGGCGCGAGGTCGGGACGGAGGGTCGACGGCGGCGGCGCGGCGTCGCGGGCGTGGGCGGTCATCACGGCCATGGCCGAGTCGCCCGAGAACGGCGGGCGGCCGGTGAGGGCGTGGTACATCAGGCAACCGAGTGCATAAATGTCTGATCGTGGATCGATCGCCTTCGACCCCAGCGCCTGCTCGGGCGACATGAAGTGCGGGGTGCCGCTGACGGTGTGCTCGGCCGTGAACGAGTCGGCCTCGGGGCCCCGAGTCGGCCGGACGAGCCCGAAGTCGAGCACCTTGGCCACGTCGGTCTCGCCGCCCACGCACGCCACGAAGATGTTCGCCGGCTTGATGTCGCGGTGCACCAGGCCCAGCAGATGCGCCTCATAGAGCCCCGCGCAGGCCTGCCGCATCAGGTAGATCATCCGCCCGGGGTGCATCGGCCCGTAGACCCGCACGAGGTCGCCCAGGCCCATCCCGCGCAGGTATTCCATCACATAATAGAACGTGCCGTCCTCGGTGTGGCCGTAGTCGTAGATCTCGACCGTGTTGTGGTGCGCCAGCCTCGCGGTCGACTGCACTTCGAGTTCGAACCGAGCCAGCGCCGTGGGGTTGGCGCTCGACTCCGGCTTGATGAGCTTCAGGGCGCAGGGCCGCTTGAGCAGCGCGTGCTCGGCGAGGTAGATGTCGCCCATGCCGCCCGACCCGAGCTTGCGGCCGAGCTTGTACTGGCCGTATTTCCTGGCCTCGTGGAGCTGGGTGCGCAGGCCGTTCAGCAGCCACGACCCGTAGATCGACAGCCCCGCGCCGACGGCCAGGAAGATCGCATTCATCCCGAAATGTTCATTTTTCCGGATGACCTCGACCTCGTCCTTCACGTCGGGGTGGATCACCACCAGGGCCAGCACGGCCGCCTGCGCCAGGGCGACGGGGATCACCACGCGGGTGGTCGCCTGGGCGTTGTTGGGGATCAGGATCCCGTAGATCACCATCAGGATCACGGTCGCGAGCACGCCGTTCTTGATCGACGCCACGGCGGCGATCGGCTGGTGGCCGCGGAGGTCGTGCAGGTTCAAGAAATATTGATTCAACAGCGTCAGCGCGATGCAGCCGCCGAACAGCAGGTACTCGGCCGCCAGGAGGTTCCGCCTGGCGATCCCCTTGCGCCGGACGTACGCCGCCACCGCCGCCGCGATGCCCCCCCGCACGACCAGGCTGCCGCGCGTGAGCGTGTTGTAGTTGACCGAGTTCCCCCCCAGCGACCAGAGCAGGAAGACGGCGAACGTGCAGGCCAGGAACAGCGCGGCGCCCAGGATCCGCTTGCGGCGCAGCTCGTCGTTCTCGGTGACCAGGCTCGGCCCGGCGCCGTCGCTGACGAGCCCGACGCGGCGGCTCCGCGACCGGGGGGCGGCCTGGCGATGCGTGGCGGGGACGACGGTATTCGACACATCCGGGCTCTGCGGCATCGGCGCATCTCGCGTGCGAATGTGAACGGCCCCGGACACGTCGTCGTGCCTCCCCGGCTCCGGCCGGCCCCGGGGGCGGATCATTCTCGCAAATCCGGACGATTCTGGAAGCCCCCCGTCCCAACCCGGCCCCGCATCAGCACTGGCCCGGCTGCCGATCGGCCAGGACCCGCTCGATCCGGCGGTCGGGCACCAGCCAGATCACCGCCACCGAGATGTAGCACCCCTGCGACGCGCCCGGGAACCACGGGGCGCACGCCACGGCCACGAGATAGAGCGCCAGCGAGATCTTCCCCTTGAGGTCGCTCCCGACCGCCTTGCCCAGGATCGAACGCTCCCCCTCGGCCGCGATGATCGCCCGCTGCAGGATCACGTAGGCCAACGCCGCCATCAGGAGGATCCCGCCATAGATCGCCGTCGGCACCGGCGCCAGGCCGTTCTGCCCCACCCAGCCGGTGGCGAACGGCAGGAGCGACAGCCAGAACAGCAGGTGCAGGTTCGCCCAGAGCATCGCCCCGGTGACCTTCCGCGTCGCCTGGAGCATATGATGATGATTGTTCCAGTAGATCCCGACGTAGATGAAGCTGAGGGCGTAGCTCAGGAACACCGGCCAGAGCGGCCAGAGCGCATCGAGCGACTCCCCCCTGGGGACCTTCAGCTCCAGCACCATGATCGTGATGATGATCGCCAGCACGCCGTCGCTGAACGCCTCGAACCGTCCCTTGCTCATCGCGCCTCGTCCCCCAGACCCCCCGGGCGTCGGATCCGTCGCTTGATCATACCACAACCGCGTCGGACCGCCGAGGACCGTAAATTCGAGGGTGCCCGCGGAGGCTGAACTTGTCGCCGTCCGCTGGTATGATGGCCGGGCCAAGGCCACGGATGACGCGCCCGACCACCCGCAACCCGCGCGGATTCCCTGCGTTGCGCTGGGCGTGGGTCTCCAGACCCCGCCCCCACCGACATCGAAGGAGTCAAGCCAACCGGGTCTCCCGACCCGTAACGGATGGCCAGGTACGGGTCGGGAGACCCGATTGGCCGGTACGGCTCCTCGGATCCTGGGGCGGGGTCTGGAGACCCACGCCCAGCGCGACGCGACGCCCGACAACCACCGACGCGCCCCCCTCAATGAGCCATCGCCCATGTTCTTCTCCACCCTCGCGCTGGCCTCCGCGCTCGTGCTCGCCAATCCGACCGACGCCCCCAGGCCCCTGAACGTCGTGTTCATCCTCGCCGACGACCTCGGCTGGTCGGACCTGGGTTGCTACGGGGCCGACCTGCAGGAGACGCCGCATCTCGATGCCCTGGCGAAACAAGGCGTGCGGTTCACCCGGGCCTAGGCGGCGTCGGTGTGCTCGCCCACGCGGTCGAGCCTGATGACGGGCAAGCACAACGCGCGGCTGGGCATCACCACCTGGCACGAGGCCGCCGCCGAGGGGCCCACGAAGGGCCGCCAGCTCACCCCGCCCGACGGAGCTTGCTCCGCGCCGGTCTCGTCAGCAACTGGGCTGGACGCGCTGCCGCTCGTGTTCCAACCGGCAACCGCCATGGGGAGCAAGCTCCCCTACCAATAAGCGGAAGCAAGCGTCCGCGCTCCGGGCGGTCCATGAGCGGTGGGCAGGCCGGCGAATCGACGGTCCAGATCGGCCTCATCGCAGCATCGTCTCGATCCCCGAATATAGATGCGTCAGGTGGGACACCGGGGCCTTCGGGTCGCGGGCCAGCGAGAGGATCCGGAACGCCTCGTCGGTGTCGCCGGACTGCCAAAGGAGGCCGCTGATCCGTGAGAGCGCCTCCGTGCGCTTCGCGGGGGGCAAGGCGTCCACGGCCTTCAGGACCTCGGCCCTGTCGTCGATCTCGTACCTCGCGACCAGGGCGATCACCGGCCAGTCCGGGAGAAATGCGGGGATATCGTTCGCATCGGGAGAGAAGTACGTCTCCGCACTAATCGCGAAATCGGACAGTCCCTGGGCAAGCTCCTCCGGCGTCGGCTTCTTCGGGGCCGGCGGGGGCGGCAGCTTGGCCTGGGCACTGCAGTATTCGACATATTTTTTCGTCCACATGCGATGCACCGCGAGATCGCCGCGTTCGCGTGCGTCGCGGGCCAGGGCCATGTAGCCGACCTGGCGCTGGAGGCTCCGCTCCGCCCGCGTCGTCTCGATCAACCGCGCCGCCTCGGCGGGGTTGCCGAGCGTGAGCTGATGCTCGGCCACCATCAGGAGCGCCCGCGAGCGCCGGGGCTCGGGCTGGGATTCGAGGAAGCCGGTCACCTCGCCGAGGTACGTTTTGGCCTGTTCCGTCAGGCCGGAGTTCATCATCCCGCGCGCCACGGCGAGCGTGCCGACGACCTTCTCATCGCCCGTCAAGATCGCCGCCGCCATCCCCTTCGCCTCGGCCAGGCTCGTCCGCGCCCCGTTGATGTCGCCGGCCTTCGCTTGCTGGGCCGCGACGGCCGCCAGGGCGATCGTCTTGAGGGCGTCGCAATGGCCCCGCGTGGCCTTGGGGAACTCCTTGCGCGTGAGGCCGTCGGGGATCGCATGGACGGTCGCCAGCGCCCCCGCCAGGTCGCCCGCCTTGGCCTGGAGTTCGGCCGCCTTCGCGAGCACACTGGCCCGGGCGAGACTGTCGAGCTTCGATTTCGCGACGAGCTGGACCGCCTCCGCGAGGCCCTTCCTCGCCTCGGCGGGCTTCTCGACCTTGCACGCCTCCCCGCCCGTGCCGAATTTGATGCGAGGCGGATCAAAGAAGATACGTGCTTGCGGCGATTCCAAGACGACGCACCGCATCAGATACTGGATCAACCCTTCCTGAGCCCTGGCCGTCAGCGACGCGAACTGTCGATCGCGTGCCGCGACGTCCCCGATCCTGCTGGAGAGCTGGATGCTGCCCACCCGGGCCTCGCCGCGCACCTTGTCATCCGCGGCGGACGTCGCGAGTTGGTCCAGTTGCGAGATGCAGCGCCGCACCATCTCGACCTCGCCCAGCATCTGAAAACCAATCCCGGCCTCCGCCAGCAGCTCGGCCTGCATCTCGGCGGGGGCGTTGCCGATCCCCTCGAACCCCTCGCGGAGCCAGCGGCCCAGGAGTTCGCGATCGCACCAACCCCAGGCCCATTCGATCGCGGACATCTTGACATAGGCCTGCGCCGCGATGAGATCATTCTTCGCCTTCGCCTCGGCCTTCGCGCGTTCCGCCGGCGGGAGCTTCGCGATCTGCTCGGGCGTGGGATGGTCGCCCGGGAGCTGGTCGATCACCAGCGGCGGGCAGGCCTCGACCTGGAACTTGAGGCAGGCCGCGGCCGAGGCCTTGTCGCCGGCCGCCGCGTAGTGGTTAGCGAGTTCCTGCATGGAGGCGACAACCTCAAGATTGGCCTCACGCTTTCGAATGAATGCGTCGGCTCGCCTGAGGGTTTCCAGCGCACCGGCGCGGTCGTCGGCCCGCAACTGTTTCTCGGCCATCCACACAAGGCTCGACGGAATCTGACCGTCCCTCTCGGTCGGAGGACCATCCAGTTTCACCTCCGACGCCACCTTGCGCAAATACTCTCGCATCCTGGCGGCATCGGGCTTCGCCTTCGCGGCGGGCGTCTGGGCCCGGGCGGTGGCGTAGAAGGGGATCGCGGCGAGCGAGATCACGAGGGCGAGGGTGCCCAGTCCTTCGGGCAGGGTCGGTCGCATGCGGGGGGTCCTCCTTGACGGGGGTTCGAGGTTCAAAATGCGGGCGATGCGGGTGGAGAGGGAACGGTCGTTGAAGGCCAGCGAGAGGGCCGGCCGGGGGATGCCCGCGAGGCGGGCGAGGAACTCGGCGTAGGCCCTCGGGCGGCCGGATCGGGCCACGACGATCCGGTCGCAGCACAGCTCTCGCTCCAGCCGCACCCACGACGACAGCCACCACACGGCGGGCTGGAAGAACAGGAAGGCCTCGACGCCGCGCTGGAGGACGATCCAGACGTGATCATGGCGTCGCAGGTGGGCCAGTTCATGCCAGAGCACCAGCTCCAGTTCCTCCGAAGTCCAGCCCGACAGGGCCGCCGGCGGCAGCAGGATCAGCGGCCGCACCAGGCCGATCAAGACCGGCGACGCCAGGCGGTCGCACACCGCCACGCCGACGTGAATGGACAGGCCGATCGTCGCGGACAGCCGCCGGCACAGCTCGGAGATCGGCCCCGAGTCGATCGGCACGCTCGACCGCCTCAGCCGCTCGACGCCGATCCAGCCGGCAGACAGCAGCAACAGCGTCGCGGACGTTCCCAGGGCCCAGGCGATCGGCAGCAGCCGCACGAGGCGATCCATCCAGACGTGTCGACTTGCGACATCCTGCATGTTTTGCGGCATGGTCAGCAGCGGGACGGCCGGCCTCGGCGGCGAGACCGCAGGACGCGGATTCGGCGTCGGCTCTCCCGCCGGTCCGGGGGGAGCCCCCGTCGGCTTCGTCAAACCGGGCTCATACACCAATTGCCCGATGACGGCCGGGGCCAGGCCGAGCGAGACCAGGAGCACCAGGGCGACGTTGTGCCGCAGTTCCGGCGAGTGGCGCCGCAACATTCTCCTGAGCATCGCCCCGAGCAGCCCCACCGCCAGGCCCAGCCAGAGCATGTGGGCCATGGTGCGGCCGACGGCCGTCCAGATCGGGGCGTCCATCCATGTGGGCTCGATCATGATGTCTTGCCTCCCGGCTTCGCCTGGAGCAGCCTGAGGATCGCCTCACGCTCGCCTTCGTCGATCTGTCCGTCCTCGATCAGGTGCGCCACCAGGCGGCGGGCGGAGCCGTCGAAGACGTGGTTCAGGAGCTTGCCGATCAGGCCCGAGGCGGCGGCCTTCTCGCTCACGACGGCACCCCAGGCGTAGCCCTTCGCCCCGTCGGCCCGCTCGACCAGGCCCTTCTCGCGCATCGTCTTGAGCATCGTGGCCACCGTGGTCATCGCCACCGGCCGCTTCTCCTGCAGCCGCGCCACGATCACCCCCAGGCCCGTCGGCCCGATGTCCCACAACACCTTGAGGATCTCCAGCTCCCCGTCCGTCGGCTGCGTGCTCGGTCGCCTCGACATCCCTGTTCGTCCTCCATGTTGACCAGGCTCATGCGTCGCGATTGCTACTTCTATAGAAATAGAAATTCCGAGTCAAGCCCGGGGCGGGGAGATCGGTTTGTCGCCGGTCGGCGCGGGTTTCGACGATCCTCCGTAGGCCCCGCGCCGGTTCGCGGACCGGGGCCCGATCCCGGTCGGACCGTCGGCGAGGACGCACCTTTGGATACCGGCACCCCCCTGGAAACGAACGGCCGCCCCGACCGCCTGGAGCGGTTCGCCTCCGCCTGCCTGGGGGTGTGGGGCTCGGTGCTGATCGCCCTGACGATGGCGGTCCTGCTGGCGTTCTGGATCCCGCAGTATCTGCTCTGGCCGTGGTGGCCGGACCTGGACGCCTTCGCGATGGTCGCCCGCGCGTGGGACCGGGGCATCCTGCCCTATCGCGACATCGTCGGCTTCAACTTCCCGGGGCAGACGTACCTCTTCTGGGTCCTGGGGCATACGTTCGGCTGGGGGAAGACCTGGCCGATCTATCTGGTGGACAGTGCGCTCCTGGTCGGCGTGCTCGCGGCGATGGTGGGCTGGTCGCGGCGGGTCCTCGGCCGGGCCTTGCCGGGGTGGGCGGGGGGCCTCACGTTCCTGCTCTACTACCTCGGCCTGGACTACACCAACGTCGCCCAGCGCGACTGGCAGGCGATCGCGCTGGTCGTTTTGGCCCTGTTCGCGACCCAGTCCTGGCCCGGGCGCCGGGGGTTCGTGACCGGGGCCTTCTGCATCGCCACCGCAACGATCTTCCGCCCTTACGCCATCCTGTTCGCCCCTGCGATCCTGCTTTCGCTCCAGAACGGCGTCCACAATGACGAACAAAGGCGAAAACTGAACGCCTGGACGTTGCGGGCGATGTGGCTGGTGCTGTTCGGGGCGTTCACGCTCCTGTGGTTCGCGCCGATCGCGTTGAACGGGCTGACGGGCGACTTCATCGAGGCGCTGGCGACCCCCGCCCGGAAGAATGCCTACGGGGCGCGGCAACCTTTGCTGTTCGTGCGGAACCTCGTCGGCCAGATCTGGCCGGGGGACCTGGCCCTGTTCGTCGGCCTGGCGATCGCCTGGCGGCACGCGGATGAGAAGACCCGGGCGATCTTCCGCCCCTGGCTGGCGGCCACGGCGGCGGCATTTGTTTATCGGTCACTGGCGCCCATGGATCACCTCTACCTGCGGCACCCCTTGCGGCTGGCGCTGGCGGTGGACGTGGCGTTGATCCTCGCCGTGGTGCTGCGCGTGCCGAAGCTGGCGGCGCCCGAGCGGCTCTGGGTGGTGCTGCTCGTGATCGGCGCGGGGAGTTTGTCGCAGGGGCCGCGCACCAGCATCGACCCCAGGAGCAGCGTCTACGCACTCAAGGCCGCCCTGCGGGGAGAAAGCCTGGAGAAGGCCCCGATCGGCGTCGACCTCGACTACGAGTGGGACGATTACCGCAAGGCCCTCGACTACGTCCGCAAGGAGACGGGCCCGGCGACCCGGCTGGCGAACCTCCTGCGCCGGGGGTCGCCCTCCTTCTGCGGCCCGGCCGACCGCCTGCCGGTCTTCCCGGTGGAGACCCCCTCGGTGGCCTGGCTCTGGCTCAACCGCCTGCACACCGAGTCCGACTTCGTGACCTACCTCGAACGCTCGCCCGACTCCGTGGTGATCTGGGCCCCCGCCGAGGAAAGCTGGACCATGGACGGCGTCGCCCACTACCCCGACCTCGTCTCCGCCGTCCGCCGCGACTACGCCCCCGTCGCCCGCTTCGGCGAGATCGAAGTCTGGCGCCGCACCCCCTCCCCCGACCTCGCCACCAACCCCGCCCGCCTCACGCCCCGGGCGAACTGACCGCTCACGATAAAAAGTCAACGCGTGACGACTTCTGTGCCGGTGGAGCCTATCTGTCATGGATCAGCCCGCTGCGGAGAGGGACGACGGCGGCGCGGGAGGCCCTCCTGCGATCAAGCCATTTGGCATTTTTGACATGATGGTCATCGTCCGCGGCGACGGCGGTGACGCTCGCGGCTGCCCAGTTTCGATT
>CBDIHP010000047.1:0-584727 GCA_965279195.1 Isosphaeraceae bacterium | reverse complement strand
CACGCCGCCCCGCGCCCGGGACACCATCGACGCCGACCACCCGCCGGTCTATAACGCCCCGCCCCTGACCACCGCCCTGGCCTTCTCCCCCGACGGAAAGACTATCGCCGTATCGGGTTACCGCGAGGTCCTGGTCCATAAGGCCGACGGATCCGGGCTGGTGAAGCGGCTCGTCGGCCAGGCGCAGAGGATCGAGAGCCTGACCTTCTCGCCCGACGGCAGCCTGCTCGCCACCGTCGGCGGCTCCCCCGGCCGGTTCGGCGAGGTCCAGTTCTGGGACGCGAAGACCTACGCCCTCAAGCTCGCCGTAAGGTCCACCTACGACACGATCTACGGCGGGGCCTTCACGCCCGACGGGGCGAAGTTCGCCTTCGGTTGCGCCGACAATTCGGCGCGGGTGATCGAGGTCAAGTCGGGCAAGGAAGTCCTCAAGATCGACCACCACTCCGACTGGGTGTTCTCGACGGCATTCTCGCTCGACGGGAAGCATCTCATTACCCTGGGCCGGGATGGGTCGATCAAGCTGACCGAGGCCGCCACCGGGTCGTTCATCGACGACATCGGCAAGAACTACGGCGAGCTCAAGGTCCTGGCCCGGCACCCCAAAGAGAACAAACTGGCGATCGGCGGCGATGAGCGCATCCCCCGGCTGTACCAGATCTTCCGGACGCAGGCCCGGGATATGAACTACACCGACTTCAACCTCCTGAAGGCCTTCGAGGCCCAGCCCGGCCCGATCTCGGCCATCGCCTTCAGCCCCGACGGCACCCTCCTGGGGGTCTCCGGCGGCCTGGGCGACGTCCGGGTCTACAAGACGGCCGACGGCGCGAAGGCCCAGACCCTGACCGGGTTCAAGGGAGGCATCTACGCCCTCGCCTTCTCCCCCGACGGCAAGACCCTCGCCGCCGGCGGGTTCGACGGCAACGTCCGCCTCTTCGACCTCGCCACCGGCAAGCCCCGCGCGACCTTCGTGCCCGTGCCCCTAACTAAGCAGACCGCACAGAAGTGATGGGAGACGCCCGATGGCCGATGGGACACGCACGACCGCCCTCGCCGTGATGTTCGCCGCCCTCCTCTCGGCGACGGCAGCCCAGGCCGCCGCCCCGGTGCTGGGCGACCTCGCCCCGCGCGGCCTCCGGCGTGGCCAGGCGACGGTCCTGACCCTCTCGGGCACCGGCCTCGGCCAGAACGGCCCCGAGGTCCGCGCCACGCTGCCGGGCACGCTCGGGCCCATCAAGGTCCTCGGGCCCAACCAGATCCAAGTCGAGGCGAAGATCCCCGGCGACGCACCCGTGGGATTTTATTCGATCCAGGTCCGCACCGCCGACGGCCTGACGTCGCGGTTGCCCGTCGCGCTGGGGGACCTGCCCGAGCGCAACGAGGCCGAGCCGAATAACCTGCCCTCGCAGGCGAAGGCCATCGCCCTGCCGGTCACCATCTCCGGCTCGTCGCCCGGCTCGGATCGGGATTTCGTCAGGTTCCAGGCATCCAGGGGTCAGCGGATCACGATCGAAGTCGAGGCGAGGCGGCTGGGCTCGGGGCTGGAGCCGGTCGTCACCGTCCTCGACCTCGCGGGCAAGCCGCTCACGTCCGACGCCGATGAGATCGCCTCGCAGGGCGACCCGCGCCTGGTGTTCGTCGCCCCCGCCGACGGCGAGTACCTCGCGGCCATCCAGGACGTCCGCTACGCCGGCCAGGGGAACGCGTTCTACCGGCTCAAGATCGGCGACTTCGCCTCGGCCGACGCGATGTTCCCGCTCGGCTGGAGGCGAGGCGAACCGCTCGACGCCCGCTGGCTCGGCGGCAGCCTCACGGGCGAGTTCCGCACGTCGCTGACGACGCCGAACGACCCGACGCTCACTTACACCTCGATCAACCTCCCCGCCCCGGGCCCCGCCGGTGCATCGCCCTTCAAGCTCGTGCTCGGCGACCGGCCCGAGGCCATCGAACCCGAAGCCAAGGGGCCTCATCCCTGGATACCCGGATCGGTCATGAACGGCCGGCTCGGCATGAAGGGGGAAGTCGATGAATATAAGCTCGCGGTTTCACCCGGGCAAACCCTGATGTTCGACGTTAACGCCGCGCGGCTGGGTTCGAAGCTCGACGGCGTGATCCATGTGAAGAAGGCCGACGGCACCGTGCTGGGCGAGGCCGACGACGGCGCGGGGTTCGACCCGCAGCTCACCCTGGGGATCCCCGCCGGGGTGACCGAGGTCATCGTCGGCGTCCGCGACCTCCTCGGCCGCGGCGGGCCGGCGTTCCCCTACCGGCTCACCGCGAGACCGGTCTCGCCCGATTATCAGTTACTCGTGAACATGCCGGCGATCACCATCCCCAAGGGGGCGTCGGTGGTCGTGCCCGTGCAGGTCGTGCGCCAGGGGATCAACGACGCGATCCAGCTCAGCATCCCCAGCGACACCCCCGGCGTGACCGCGACCGGCGGCGAGATCCCCGCCGGGGCCAACGACGGCTCGATTCTGCTCTCGGCCACCCCCGGCGCGGCGAGTTCGCCCGTCGGCCTGGAAATCTGGGGCTCCGCCGGCCCCGCCTCGCAGCCCCTCCGGCGCAGGGCACGCCTCGCCGCCGACGGCACGCCGCAGGGCCCGAACCGCCCGGGCGAACTCCTGGCCGCCATCGGCAACGGCCCGCCGATCGTGCTGGCCGCCGCGTCCCCCTCGGTCACGCTCGTGCACGGCGAGACGAGTCGAATTGTGATCAAAGGCACGCGCCTGGATGGCTTCAAGGGGGCCGTCAGCTTCACGACCGACGCCAAGCCGGCGCAGGTGGCCGGGGGCGGCGGCGTGATGGCCGGCGACAAGTCGGAGGCCACGCTCAGCTACACCACCGACGCGCTCACCAAGCTGGGACCTGCCCGGCTCCAGGTCGTCGCCAAGACCCGCAGCGGCGACCGCGACGAGACCATCAACCTCCCCCCCCTGGCCGCCGAGGTCGTCCGGCCGTTCTCGATCGAGGTCCTCACGCCGAGCGTCACGCTCAAGCCCGGCGGCAAGGCCCGGATCGTCGGGATCGTCCGGCGCATCGCCCCGTTCAACAAGCCTGTCGGCGTCGCCCACGAGGGGAGCACGCCCCCGCCGCACGTCACCTTCGGCGACGCCACCGTCGCGCCCGGCGACGCCCTGATCTCGCTCGAAATCGCCGCCGGCCCCCAGGCCGCCCCCGGCACCTTCGACTACCAGGTCCGGGGCTCGACCGCGATGGATGGTCGCAAGAACACCAAGGACTATGTGATCCCGATCGTCCCCGTCAAGGTGACGATCACCCCCGCCGACCCGCCGAAGAAACTCTCCTCCGCCGCCAACCCGACGGGGGCACCCGCCCGATGATCACGCATCCACGAGGACGACGCATGCCGAGCCTCAACCTTCATACATTCCATTCCATATCCAACGACGCCGAAGCGCTGGGCGTGGGTCTCCAGACCCCGCACCAACCGTCGCCTCGCAGCATCACCAAACCGGGTCTCCAGACCCGTGCCGGAAATGCCGCCGCGTCTCAGGGCAAGGGCGGGGTCTGGAGGCCCGCGCCCAGCGCTCCGCGCTTCGCGACCGGAGCGCAACTGGCCGCACTCGCCGCGCTCCTCACGGCGGCCCTCGCCCTCCCCGCCCACGCCGCCGACACCAGGCCCGCCACCCCGAAGCCCCAGCCCGCCCTCAAGGCGATCCAGGTCGTCCCGCCGGCCCTGGTCCTCGACGGCCCGCGCGACGTCCGACGCGTGCTGGTGACGGGCCTGACCGCCGACGGCCAGAAGGTCGACCTCTCCGACAAGGCCGCCTACCAGACGCCCGCCGGGGTGAGCTTCGACAAGGCCGGCTTCGCCCACGGCAAGGCCGACGGCGTCCACGCGGTGAAGGTCACGGCCAATGGCCTCGTCGCCGAGTTGCCGGTGACGGTCAAGAACGTGAAGAATCCGGCACCCGTCAGCTTCGTCCGCGACGTGATGCCGGCCCTCTCCCGCGTCGGCTGCAACCAGGGCACCTGCCACGGCTCGGCGAAGGGGAAGAAGGGCTTCAAGCTCAGCCTCCGCGGCTACGACCTCGACTACGACTACGCCCAGCTCATCGACGACCTCGCCGGCCGACGCTTCAACCGATCGGCACCCGAGGAATCCTTGATGCTCCTCAAGCCCACCATGGCCGTCCCCCACGAGGGCGGCCAGGTGCTCGAAGCCGACAGCGCCCAGTATCAGTTGATCCGCGACTGGATCGCGCAGGGTGCGAATTCCGACACCGCCACCACGAACCGCGTCGCCTCGCTGGAGGTCCAACCGGCCGTGATCGACCTCGCCCGCGAGGGGGACTCGCAGCAGATGCTGGTGCTCGCGAGGTATCCCGACGGCAGCACCCGCGACGTCACGCTCGACGCCATCTACTCCAGCAGCGTGCCCGACACCGCCACCGTGGACGCCGCCGGCCGGGTGACCGCCGCCAGGCGCGGCGAGGCCTCGATCCTGGTCCGCTACGAGGGGGCCTTCGGCGTCGACAACGTCACCGTGATGGGCGACCGGGCCGGCTACGCCTGGAAGGATCGGCCCGAGAACAATTACATCGACAACCTGGTTCATAAGAAGCTGCAGAAGGTGAAGATCCTCCCGTCCGACACCTGCTCGGACGCCGACTTCATCCGCCGCGTGTCGATCGACCTCACCGGCCTGCCCCCGACGCCCGAGAAGGTCCGCGCGTTCCTCGCCGACAGGACCGAGGGCGTCGCCAAGCGGAACGCCCTGATCGATCAACTGATCGACAGCCCCGAGTTCGTCTCGAACTGGACGCACAAGTGGGCCGACCTGTTCCAGGTCAACCGCAAGCTCATCGGCGACAAGAACACCTGGGCCTTCCTCCGCTGGATCGAGAAGGCCGTGGCGTCCAACATGCCGTATGACAGGATGGTGCGTGAAGTCGTGACGGCGCAGGGGAGTTCTTATGACAACCCGCCCGTCAATTATTTCCGCGCCTCCAAGGAGCCGGCCGTCGCGCTCGAGAACGCCACGCAGTTGTTCCTCGGGATCCGGTTCTCCTGCAACAAGTGCCACGACCATCCGTTCGAAAAATGGACCCAGGGCCAGTACTACGGCATGGCCGCCTACTGGGGCCAGGTCGGCGTCAAGAACGGCATGCGCGAGGGCGAGCAGGTCGTCTACGACAAGGGCGACGGCGAGGTCCTCCACCCCAAGGACGGACGGGTCGTCACGCCCAATTTCCCCTACTCGCACCCCGGTCAGAAGGCGAAGACCGTCGCCGCCCCCGGCCGACGCGAGGCCCTTGCCGACTGGCTCACCTCGGCCGAGAACCCGTACTTCGCCCGCTCGCTGGCCAACCGCGTGTGGAGCTACCTGCTGGGCAAGGGCATCATCGACCCGGTCGACGACATCCGGTCCAGCAACCCGCCCAGCAACCCCGAGCTGCTCGACGCCCTCGAGAAGGATTTCATCAAGTCGGGCTTCGATGTGAAGCACCTGATCCGCACCATCGCCCGGTCGCGGACCTATCAGGCGTCGTTCATCACCAACGCGTTCAACGATGACGACGCCAGCAACTTCTCCCACGCCGCCCCGCGCCGCCTGACGGCGGAGCAGCTCCTCGACGCGATCAACGTCGCCACCGGCCAGACGCCGCAATTCGCGGGCGTGCCCGTCGGCTTCCGCGCCAACCAGCTCCCCGACAGCCAGGTCGGCTCGGGCGGGTTCCTCGACCTCTTCGGCCGCCCCGCCCGCGAGACCCCCTGCGAGTGCGAGCGTTCGAGCGAGGTCAGCCTGAGCCAGGCGCTCAACCTCGTGAACGGCCCGACGATCGCCGATGCGTTGATCTCGCCCGACGGCCGCATCGCGCAGCTCATGAAGCGCAACCCCGACGACGCCACCGTCATCGACGAGATGTACCTCGCCGCCCTGTCGCGGTTCCCGACCGACGCCGAACGCGCCAAGGCCCGCGACTACCTGTCCAAATCCGCCTCCAGGTCCGAGGGGGCCCAGGACCTCCTCTGGGCCCTCATCAACAGCCCGGCGTTTCTGTTCAATCGTTGAGAAGAGAGAAGCGAGAGGGTGAACCGCAAAGCCGCAAAGAGCGCAGAGAATGGAATCCTTGAGAGTCGATTTCCTTTGCGATCTTTGCGTCTTCGCGGTTCACTCCCCTCCCCCATAGGAGCCCGACCGATGCTCTCGATCCCCGGACGCGGTGGCGACCGACTGTGCGATAGCCCGAGCCGCCGCGAGCTGCTCAGGGTCGGCGGAGCCGGCCTGATGGGCGTCGGGCTGGCCGACCTGCTCAAGCTCCAGGCCCTCTCGGCCCCCGCCGACGGCGGGACCTCGGCCAAGAGGTCGAACTCCGGGCTCGCCGGCTTCGGCAAGGCCAAGAACGTCATCCTCCTGTTCCTCCAGGGCGGCCCCAGCCATATTGATATCTGGGACCCCAAGCCCGGCGCACCCGACAACATCCGCGGCCAGTTCAAGCCGATCCAGACGAAGACCCCCGGGCTGCAATTCGGCGAACACATGCCGAAACTCGCACAGGTCACCGACAAGCTGACGATGATCCGGTCGATGAGCTACACGCCCGTCGGCCTGTTCAATCACACGGCGGCGATGTACCAGATGCTGACCGGGTACACCCCCGACAAGGTCAGCCCCTCGGGCCAGCTCGAACCGCCCAGCCCGGCCGACTATCCCAACGTCGGCTCGAACGTCATCAAGCTCCGCCCCCCGGCCGAGGCCATGCTGCCGTTCGTGATGCTGCCGCGCCCGCTGCAGGAATCCAACGTCATCGGCAAGGCCGGGACCGCCGGGTTCCTCGGCAAGGCGTATGATCCTTACTACATGTACCAGGAGAACGAGCTGGCCAAGGGCAAGCTCAACCTCGACGACCTCACGCTCCGCAGGGAGATCCCCGAGGTCCGCCTCAAGAGGCGCGGGGATTTGCTGTCGACCGTCACCGACGGCATGCCCGAGCTGGAGAAGGCCACGGCCAACTTCGCCCTGGATTCGTACCAGCGCAAGGCATTCGACCTGATCATGTCCGGCCGGGCGAGGAAGGCGTTCGACCTCAGCCTGGAGGACGACAAGCTCCGCGACAAGTACGGCCGGCACGCCTTCGGCCAGGGGGCCCTGCTCGCCCGGCGGCTGATCGAGGCGGGCACGCGGTTCGTGCAGCTCAACTGGCCGAGCGTGGCCAACGGCGACCCGAACTCGACGGCGTGGGACACCCACGCGTCCAACTTCCGGCCGCTCAAGGAGCTGCACTGCCCCAAGCTCGACTCGGCCCTGTCGTCCCTGATCGCCGACCTCGACGGCCGGGGCCTGCTCGATGAGACGCTCGTCGTCGCCATCGGCGAGTTCGGCCGCTCGCCGCGCATGGGCGTGTCGACCTCGGGCAACTCCAACGCCCCCGACGGCCGCGACCACTGGCCGTACTGCTACACCGCCGTCATGGCGGGCGCGGGCATCCGCCGCGGCGGGGTCCACGGCAAGTCCGACGACCAGGGCTCCAGCCCCGTCCTCGACCCCGTCCACCCGACCGAGGTGCTCGCGACCATCTACCACGCGCTCGGGATCAACCCGAGCACCCTGATGTACAACCACCTGAACCAGCCGCGCGAGCTGGTGAAGGCCGACCCGATCTACGCCCTGTTCGGGTGAGATGGGTGAGGTTGTTGCGAGCGCAAACGAGAGCCGGCGTGCGAATGCGAGCACATTCGCACGTCGGCCGAAGAATCAGCGCCGGGGCGTGATCACTTCTTGGGGGTCTCGGCCTTCGGGGCTTCGACCTTCTTCTCTTCGGCCTTCGGGGCCTCGGGCTTCTTCTCTTCGGCCTTCGGGGCGATCTTGGTCGCCGGGTCCGAGGCGCCCGGGGCCGGGGCGGGGCCGCCGGCGGGGGCCGGGGCCGGGGCCTCGCCGCAGCCGGCAAGGGCGAACGGGACGAGGAGCAGGCCCTTCAGCGCGAACGAACGGAGCGAAGACTGAGACATTGGTGTTCTTCCTTTCGTCGTCGAATTCGAGCGAACCCAGCGGTTCGGACGCTCGCGTGCTCAGGCTAGCACGGCGATCGCGGTTGGGAAAGACGTTGCCAACCCACCGTCGCTACTCTTCATACGACATCCGCGTCCAAACTGCGGGCGCTTTCCCGGGAATTTCCCGGCAACACGCCCTCCCCAGGTCATTCGTCGCGATCCCCAATTTCTTCGGATTTCTCCCCCGCCAACCCCTCAGCCCGCCAGCCCTTCCAGCGACTCCCAACGCTCGTACGCCACCGCCAGCTCCGCCTCCACGGCGTCCAGCTGCGCCTTCACCTCCGCGAACGTCACGCCGGACGCCTTGTAAAAGTTCGGGTCCGCCATCCGCTCGTGCATTTCCTGGCGTTTCGCCTCCAGCTCCTCGATCCGGACGGGCAGGGTCTCCAGCTCCTTCTTCTCCTTGAAGCTCAGCTTCCTCGCCCTCGCGACGACGGGGGCGGACGGGGCATCCGCTCCCCTGGATTCGATCGAAGCCGACGCCTCCTTCGGGCGCTGGCGGAGGTAGTCATCGTAGCCGCCGTCGTACTCCTTCACCTGCCCGTCGGCGCCGATCACCAGCGTGCTCGTGACCACGTCGTTGAGGAACGCGCGGTCGTGGCTCACCAGAAGGACGGTCCCCTGGAAATCGACGATCAGGCTCTCCAGCAGCTCCAGGGTCTCGACGTCCAGGTCGTTCGTCGGCTCGTCCAGCACCAGCACGTTCGCGGGCTTGGTGAACAGCCTCGCCAGCAAGAGCCGGCTCCGCTCGCCGCCCGAGAGGAACTTCACCAGCGAACGCGCGCGGTCGGGCGTGAACAGGAAATCCTGCAAGTACCCGATCACGTGCCGGTGCTGGCCGTTGATCGGGATCATCTCGTACTCGCTGACGTTCTGCTGGACCGTCTTCTCCTCGTCGAGCGTCGCCTTCAACTGGTCGAAGTAGGCGACCTCCAGATTCGTGCCCAGCCGGATCGTGCCGGACTGCGGCCCCGACTGGCCGAGCAGGAGCCGCAGCAACGTCGTCTTGCCCGCCCCGTTCGGGCCGATGATGCCGACCTTGTCGCCCCGCATGATGGTGGTCGTCAGGCCGTCGATCACCGTCCGTCCGCCGTAGCCGAACCCGACCCCCTTGGCCTCGATCACGAGCGCCCCGGACCGGTCGGCCTCCTGGACCAGCATCCGGGCGTTGCCCGTGCGGTCGCGCCGCGTCTGCCTCTGCTCGCGCATCGCCTTGAGCGACCGGACGCGCCCTTCGTTCCTGGTCCGGCGGGCCTCGATCCCCTTGCGGATCCAGACTTCCTCCTGCGCGAGCCTCTTATCAAACAGCGAGTTCTGCCGCTCCTCGGCCGCGAGCACCTGCTCCTTGCGGACCAGGAAGGTCGGGTAGTCGCATGCCCAGTCGTAAATCTTCCCCCGGTCGAGTTCCACGATCCGCGTGGCCAGCTTCGACAGGAAGACGCGGTCGTGCGTGACGAACACCAGGGTCCCACCGAACCGGGGCAGGAAGTCTTCGAGCCAGGTGATCGACTCGATGTCCAGGTGGTTCGTCGGCTCGTCGAGCAGCAAGATATCCGGATCGGCCACGAGTGCTTGCGCGAGCAGGACGCGACGCTTCATGCCCGACGACAGCGCCTCGAATTGCTGCTCGGGGTCGAGCCCCATGCGCGAGAGGATCGCCTCGACGCGGTAGTCGTGGCCGTCGGCGTGGGGGTCGATGGCCTTGAGCCCCTCGGCGACCTCGCCGGCGACGGTCATGCCCCGGCCGTCGGGCACGTCCTGGGTCAGCCTCGCCACCCGCAGCCCTTGCTGGCGGATGACCTCGCCCTCGTCGGGCCGGAGCGAGCCCTCGACGAGCTTCAGGAGCGTGCTCTTGCCCTCGCCGTTGCGGCCCAGCAAGCAGACCCGCTCCCCGCGTTCGATCGTGAGTTCCACCCCGTCGAGCAGCCTCGGGCCGCCGAACGCCAGCACCACCCCTCGCAAGCTCAGAAGCGCCATGAAACCTCTCGAACCCCCGCCTCATGCCCCGCGCGGCCCGGTCTCCACGCCGAAATCCAGGCCACAGGATACCCGAAACGCCGCCCCCGGGCGAGCTTTTTGAAGGGCGGGAACGCAGCTGCCTCTTTTCGTGCGGGGAGATCGGCCCGGGCCGGAGCGTGGCGACTCGTCGGATTCGACTGGACAGCGGCAGCCGCGCTCCCGCACTCCAAACGGCCGCAGTCCCTTCGCCTCGGCGCTTGACCGGCGCGGGGCCGGGCCCTACACTCGCGTGAATCCCCATTGCAGATCGTTCGATCCCGCACCCGCCTGCGCCTCCCTCCCACCGAAACGGCCCCCGCCATGCCGAGAACGCCCGCGACCGCCGTCGCACTCCTCGCGCTCGGAGCCATCACGTCGCATGCGATCGCGGCCGACGACGCCGCGCGGCGGGAGTTCTTCGAGAACCGGGTCCGCCCCGTCCTCGCCGCCCACTGCTACGCCTGCCACGGCGCGGCCAAGCACCTCGGCGGCCTGCGGGTCGACTACGGGGACGGCCTGCGCAAGGGGGGCGACTCCGGCCCCGCCGTCGAGCCGGGGAATCCCGACGACAGCCTCCTGCTTCGAGTCGTCGAGCACGCCGAGCCCGGGCTCGACATGCCCAAGAATGCCCCGAAGCTCAAGGCCGAGGCGATTGCCCATCTCAAAACCTGGATCGCCGACGGGGCCTACGACCCTCGCGAGGCCATGCCCACGGCCGAGGAATCGGCCCGGGTCGAATGGAGCGCGAAGTTCGACGACCGCAGGGCGTGGTGGAGCCTGCAACCGCCCCGACGCACCGCGTTGCCGGCCGTGCGCGACACATCGTGGCCGATCACGAATGTAGACTATTTCATCCTGACACGCCTGGACGCGTCAGGCCTGACGCCGGCGAGGCCGGCCGACCGCGTCACCCTGGCCCGGCGATTGGCGTTCCTGCTGACGGGCCTGCCGATGCCGCAGGCGGACCTCGACGCGTTCCTGGCCGATCACCGGGCCGACGCCTACCAGAGGCTGGTGGACCGGATGCTCGGGTCCGACCATTTCGGCGAGAAGTGGGCGCGCCACTGGATGGACGTCGTCCGATATGGTGATACCTACGGATACGAGTGGGACATCCCCGCCAAGGGCTCCTGGCGGTATCGCGACTACCTGATCCGGGCCTTCCGCGACGACGTCCCCTTCGACCAGCTCGTCCGCGAGCAGATCGCCGGCGATCTGCTGCCGGGCCCGAGGATCGATGCGCGGGAACAGATCAACGAATCGCTGATCGGGCCGATGTTCTACCAGCTCGGCGAGAAGCGGCACGGCGACTCGGCGATGTTCGACGGCATCCATCAGGAGATGGTCAACAACAAGATCGACGCCTTCTCCAAGGCGTTCCTGGGGATGACCGTCGGCTGCGCCCGATGCCACGACCACAAGCTCGACGCGATCTCCCAGCGCGACTATTACGCCCTCGGCGGCATTTTCCTCAGCCCCCGTTGGGTCTCGCGCACGATCGACACGCCCGGACGGAATGCGGGCGAACTGGCGGACCTGAAAACGATCAAGATCGCCTTGCGCGGCGAGTTGTCGAACTGGTGGCGCGAATCGGCCCGGTCGTGGCCCGCCCTGATCCGCAAGCCGCCGTCGGCGTGGGCGGAGCCGCTCAAGGCGGCCGGATCGTCGTGGGAACATCTGCTGAGGCCCTGGAATGACCTGGGCAAGGCGAGGGCGGCGGGCGAGCCGGTCGCGGCCGCCTGGGCGAAGGTCGCGGCGGCGTTCGAGGCCGAAAACAGGGCCCGCGAGGCGTACAATCGGGCGAATTACCGGGGAGTCGCCGACTTCCGCCGCGAGGTCCCCCCGGGCTGGTCGGTCGACGGCGTCGGGTTCCGCGACGGGCCGAGCCCGGCCGGCGACTTCGTCATCGCGTTGAGCGGCCCGAAGGCGGTGGGGTCGGTCCTGCCGTCGGGCTTGTACACGCATACGCTCTCGCCGAGGCTGAACGGGGCGATCCGCACGCCCCTGCTCAACCGATTTGAGGAGTCGTTCCTCCACGTCGAGCTGGCCGGCGGCGACTTCGCGGCCGAGCGGGTGGTGGTGGACAACGCCTTCATCGCGGAGCGGCAGGCTTACATCAAGAAGCCTTCACCGACCTGGACGGCCGTCTCGACGAATCCAGACCTGTCCAACCGTCGCGTGTTCATCGAGTGGGCGACGAAGTCGAGCAACCCGAACTTCCCGCCTCGCGTGGGGCTCGGCGGGGCCTGCAGCGAGCAGCAGGTCGCCGAGCCGCAGAGCTGGTTCGGCCTCGGCCGGGTCTGGATCGCCAAGGGCCCCGGCTCGCCACGCGTCGAGCTGACCGACCGCCTCGATTTGTTCGCGGGCGACCCGCCGAAGTCCTGGGACGAGGCCGAGGCGCGGTTCCTCGAATGGCTGCGAGGTCCCATCGACCGTTGGGGACGCAACGTCGCGACCGACGACGACGCCCGGAGGCTCGACGGCCTGCTCGACCTGGGGTTGCTGCCGAACGAGCTGAACGAGCGGACGCCCGCCGCCGTGAAGTCGCTGGTCGCGGCCTATCGCGAGGCGGAGGCGAGGGTGAAGGAACCGCAGACCGTCAACGGCATGCTCGACGCCGAGGACGGGACCGACCTGCGACTCAACATCCGGGGCGAATATGATCAACCGGGCGAGGTCGTCGCGCGCGGCTCGCTCGGGGTGTTCGTCGCGAGAGAGACGCCCGAGCCCCTCGGCGTGCGAGACGGCCGCAGCGGTCGGCTGGAACTGGCCGAGCGGATCGCCTCGCCCGACAATCCGCTCACGGCCCGTGTGTACGTGAACCGCGTCTGGCAGTGGGTCTTCGGCCAGGGGATCGTGGCCTCGCCGGATGACTTCGGCAAGATCGGCTCGCCGCCGTCGCACCCGGAGTTGCTCGATCATTTGACGATCTGGTTCGTCGAGCATGGGTGGTCCACCCGCGCGCTCGTCCGCGAGCTTCTGCTCAGCTCGACCTTCCGCCAGGGTTCCGACGCGACCGCGACGGCCCGCGAGGTCGATCCGAACAATCGCCTGCTCCATCATTTCTCGCTCCGACGCCTCGAAGCGGAGGAGGTCCGCGACTCGATCCTGGCGGCGTCGGGCCGCCTGTCGCCCCGGGTCTTCGGGCCGCCGGTGAACCCGAACCGGCCGCAGGAGGACGCGCAGAAGCGACTGTTCTCGGGCCCGCTGGACGGCGACGGCTTGCGGTCGATTTATATCAAGATGACGATCATGGAGCCGCCGAAGTTCCTCGCCACCTTCAACCAGCCCGCGCCCAAGATCCCCACCGGGAGGCGCGACGTTTCGAACCTGCCGGCGCAGGCATTGGCGCTGCTCAACGACCCCTTCGTGCTCGGCCAGGCGAAGGTCTGGGGCGAGGCGGTGGGCAAGGACGGGGCGAGTTCGCCCGCAGCCCGGATCCGCAGCATGTTCCTCCGGGCCTACGGGCGGGAGCCCGGCGAGGCCGAGACCAGGCGCTGGTGCGGGCTGGTCGAGCGGCTCGCGGCGGCGCGCGGGGTGGCGTCGGGCGAGGCGTTGAGGTCGGGGGCCGTGTGGGCCGACGTGGCCCATGCGATCTTCAACAGCAAGGAATTCCTTTACGTCCGCTGACCACGCGACGGGAGATGCCGATATGCGTGCGGGAGCATCGATTTCCACGTCGCGGCGGCGATTCCTCCAGGGCACGTCCTGCGGGTTCGGCCTGCTCGCCCTCGCCGACCTCTTGCATGCCGAGGAGAAGACATCGTCTTCCGGCAATGCGATCCGGCCGCCGAGGGCCACGAGCGTCATCCTCTGCTTCATGGACGGAGGGCCGAGCCATGTCGACACCTTCGACCCCAAGCCCGAACTCAAGAAACGCGAGGGGCAGCCGATCGGCCAGGGGGCGGTGTCGAAGCGGTCGCAGTCGTCGGCCGAGCGGGTGTGGATGGGGAGCCCCTGGAAGTTCTCCCGGCGCGGGCAGAGCGGGCTCTGGGTCAGCGACCTCTTGCCGCACATGGCGGGGGTGGCCGATGAGCTTTGCGTGGTGCGGTCGATGGTCGGCCAGCAGCCGTTGCACGGCCAGCAGAGCCTGCTCTTGCACACCGGCCGCGTGACCGGCCAGGCGCCCAGCATCGGGTCGTGGGTGTCGTACGGACTCTCGTCCGAGAATGCGAGTTTGCCCAGCTATGTTCTCCTGAACAATGACTGGATCCCCAACGGCGGCCTGGAGAATTTCGCCAGCGCCTACCTGCCGACCTCGCACGCCGCCACGATGCTGCGGGCCAGGGGGACGCCGGTCGACGACATCGTGCCGGGCGACCCGCCGGCGATCCAGAGGCTCAAGCTCGACGCCGTCGCCGAGCAGGACCGGGCGTTCGGGGCCACCACCGCCGAATCCTCCGCCATCGAGTCGGCCATCGCCAACTACGAGACCGCCTTCCGGATGCAAGGGGCCATCCCCGAGGTGGCCGACGTCTCCAGGGAGTCGCCCGCCACCCGCGCGCTCTACGGGCTGGACCGGTCGGACGACTATCAGAAATTCTACGCGCTTCAATGCCTGCGGGCGCGGCGACTCATCGAGCGCGGGGTGCGGTTCGTGGAGATCACCTGCCCGCTGACGCATCCCAATAACTCGCCCTGGGACCAGCACGGCGAGCTGGTGAAGTATCACGGCCAGAACGCCCTGATCACCGACCAGCCGGTGGCCGCCCTGATCCGCGACCTCCGGCAACGGGGCCTGCTGGATTCCACCATCGTGATCTGGGCCGGCGAGATGGGCCGGACGCCGCACACGCCGAAGGTCGGCCCCAACGCGGGCCGGGATCATCACGTGAACGGATATTCGATCGCCTTCGCCGGCGGCGGATTCAAGGGGGGCACGGCGTTCGGCGAGACGGACGCATTCGGCAACGGCGTCGTGTCGAATCCGCTCACGATCCACGACATCCACGCGACCGTCCTCGGCCTGCTCGGCCTCGACCACGAGGCCCTCACCTTCCGCCACGGCGGTCGGGACCAGCGGCTGACCGACGTGCACGGGCGCGTCGTGCGGGAGCTCCTGTAGGGTGTGGTGGCCGCGTCCCCGCGGCCTCCGCACCGACGGACGCCACGCCCGCGCTGGGCGCGGGTCTCCCGACCCGTTCGAAAAGCCCCCCTTGTCCGGGCATTTGATTTCTGGGTCTGGAGACCCGCTTCTGTGGTACGGCTTCTCAGGGTTTGGGGCGGGGTCGGGAGACCCGCGCCCAGCGCGTCAGCGAGCGGACGCACTCCAGATTCGCGTATGGCTTCGATTGCCCCTACGGCCGGAGGAGGGCCTCGGCGCCCTGGGCTCGGAGGAGCTGGGCGACTTCGCGCCGAGGGGTTCGGGCTGGTCGCGAAGGGTGGTGAAGGTCGCGAACGCGCGGGACTTGCCGTCGCGGTCGAAGACGGTGGCGTCGAGGGTCAAATCCCCGTCGCCGGTGTCGCGGGCCCAGGCGCCCAGGGGGATGAGGCAGCCGCCTTCGAGCTCGGCCAGGGCGGTGCGCTCGGCGACGACGGCGCGGTGCGTCGGCGCGTGGTCGAGGGCGAGGAGGAGTTCTCGCGTGCTCATGTCATCGATCCGGCATTCGATCCCGAGGGCCCCCTGTCCGACGGCCGGCAGGAAGGCCGGGGGTTCGAGGCGGTCGGTGACGTGCGCGTCCAGTCCCAGGCGGTTGAGGCCGGCGGCGGCGAGGACCACGGCGTCGAGCTCGCCGGTCAGGGCCTTTTCGAGCCGGGTGCCGACGTTGCCGCGCAGGCCGACGACGTTCAGATCGGGGCGTGCATGCAGGAGCATCGCCCTGCGCCTCAGGGATCCCGTCCCCACCGTCGCGCCGGATGGAAGCTTGTCCAGGGTTTGATATTTCGGTGCGATGAGGGCGTCGGCGACGTCCTCGCGCCGGGGCACGGCGCCGAGCATCAGTTCGGCGGGGCCCTGGGTGGGGAGGTCCTTGAGGCTGTGTACTGCGACCTCGACCGTCCGGTCCAGCAGGGCGCGCTGGATCTCCTTGGTGAACAGGCCCGCGCCGCCGATGGCGGAGAGGGGCGAGTTGCGGTCGCGGTCGCCGTGGTCTTGATCTCGACGAGTTCGACGGAGAGCCCCGGATGGGCCTCCGCGAGCCGCGCGGCGACCCATTCCGACTGCCAGCGTGCCAGGGCACTGCCGCGGGTGCCGATCCGGAGGGGAGAGGAGGAGATTATCATGGATTGAACCGCAAAGACGCAGAGAACGCAAAGAAACCCAACTGAGGAAGAAAGAAGACTCTCATTTTAACACTTTATCATTTCTGGATTTCTCCCTTTGCGATCTCTGCGTCTTTGCGGTTCAATTCCGGCTCGTCCTGGCCAGGACGCACGCGACGACGCGGCGGGCGCCGGCGGATTTGAGGGCGCGGGCGGCGGTGGCGGTGGTGGCGCCGGTGGTCAGGATGTCGTCGATCAGCAGGATCGTCCGGCCGTGGACGTCGCGACGGGGGGTGAAGGCGTCCTTGAGCGTCGCCAGCCGCTCGGCGCGGGACATCCCGGCCAGGACGGATGTCGAGCGTCTGCGGCGGAGGGCCAGCGTAAGGCGGAATCCCAGACGCTCCGCGAGACGCTCAGCGATTAGCTCGGCCTGGTTGTAGCCGCGCCGGAACTCGCGCGACCAGTGCAACGGCACGGGCACGACCAGGGGCGGGCGGTCGTCGGGGTCGAAGGGGCCGATTGCGTTCAGGATGGCCGCGCGCCGGGCGTCGTGGAAGACGTCGGCGAGCCAGGGGGCGAGCCACGAGCCGGGGCCATGCTTGAGCCGGAGGCAGAGTTCGCGCAGGGGGCCGTCGTAGGGGCCCAGGGTCACGGCGGCGTCGAACCCGAGCGACTCGCCCCGGCACTCGGAGCAGCCTTTCGTCAGGTCGGCGTAGGGTCCGACCCGGTCGGCGCAGCGGGGGCAGCGGGCGGAGTCGGGCTCGGAGGCGACGGGCGTCGAGGCAGGTCGTGCAGAGGGCGGGGCTTGCGGCGTCGGGCTCGGCGTCGCAGAGCGCGCAGGCGGTGGGGAAGGCGATGTCGTCGAGGGCCCCGGCGAGCCGGCCCCAGGCCCGCCCGATCCAGGCGTCGGGTCTCAGGCGGGTGGCGATCATGGGCTGGGACCCGGCGGGTTCGTCGTAAGATGCAATTTCAACAGGACTTCAAGCGTCCGTCACTTGAGGTCGGTGGGCGGCGAGGGCATGGGGGCGTGGGGCTTCTGGCCGGTGCGGAGGTAAGGCTCCAGGTGCTCGCGGAGGTGGTTCCGGGCCCGGGCGAGCAGCGACTTCACCGCCGGCTCGGACCGCCCCATGACCTCGGCGATGTCGGCGTAACTCATGTCCTCGAACTTATTTAAGAGGACGGCCAGCTTCTGGTCCTCGCCCAGGACGTCGAGGGCCTCGCGGACGACGTCGGACAGCTCGACCTTGCGCATCTGGGCGGAGGGGGTGCCTTCGCGGGCGAGGGCGCGTTCTTCGAGCGGCCGGAGGGGCTGGGAGCCGGAGACGTCGCCGGAGCCGTTGCCGCCGGTGACCGCGCCGGCGGTGGGGTTGCGGCCCTTGCCCTCAGGTGGTTGAGGGCGAGGTTGTTGGCGATGGTGAAGAGCCAGGTGGAGAACTTGGCCTTGGGCTTGTAGCCCTTGCGCGCCCGATAGATGCGCAGAAAGACTTCCTGCGAAAGGTCTTCCGCCTCCTCCATCCGGCCGACGAGGTGCGACAGGACGCCGACCAGCCGGTGCTGATAGCGCTCGACCAGGACCTCGAACGCACCCGGGGCGTCGTCGCGGACCTGGAGCATGAGCCGGACGTCGGGGTCGCGGGCCTCGAGCTGCTGTTCGAGGAGCTGGCTATCGGCCAAGGCGGGTCTCCCCTCGGGCTCTGTGCAGGGTCGGTCCGGACGGGGGCGGAAGCGGTCGCGGAACGCGTCAGTCGTCGTCGCGGGAAGTCGAGGCGGCGGCAATACTTACGAGCGAGGGGGCGGGGATCGGTTCGAGCCGGCGGCGGAGCTGGCCGCAGGCGGCGTCGATCGGCCGGCCTTGTCTTGCGGACGGTCACGCTGATCCCCCTGCCCTTCAGGTGGCCGACGAACGCCTGGATCGAATCCGGCGACGGCCGCTCGAAGGGCAAGCCCGACACGGGATTATACGGGATCAAATTGACGTGCGCCTTCCGACGCGCCAGGAGATCGGCCAGCGCCCGGGACTCGGACGGCCGATCGTTCAACCCCCTGAGCAGGACGTACTCGAAAGTAACCTGGCGACCGGTCTGTTGGAAGTAGGCATCGGCCGCCTCCATCACGTCCGCCAGGCCCACCTTCTCGTTGATCGGCACCAGCTCGTTGCGAAGCGCCTCCGTCGGCGCATGCAACGACACCGCCAGGTGATACTGCCGATCAGGCTGGCCAGCTTGCGCATCTTGTCGGCAGGCCGACGGTCGAGATGGTGATCCTGCGCTGCGACAGGCCCAGGCCGTCGGGGGAGCAGAGGCGGTCGAGGGCGGCGATGAGGTTGTCGAGGTTGGCCAAGCTCTCGCCCATCCCCATGACGACGATGTTGGTGAGGGATTCGCCCTCGGGGAGCATGTTCCGGAGCCGGAGGACTTGCTCCAAGATCTCGCCCGTGGTGAGGTTACGCTCGACGCCCTTGAGACCGCTGGCGCAGAAGACGCAGCCCATGCCGCAGCCGACCTGGGTGGAGACGCAGACGGTGCGGCGGTCGGACTCGGCCATGAGGACGCATTCGATGCGGCGGCCGTCGCGGCAGGTGAGGAGGAGCTTGTCGGTGCCGTCGGGGGAGACGTCGTGGAGGGTCTCCTCGGCCTGGAAGACGGTCCAGGCGGCATCGAGGCGGTCGCGGAGGGCCTTCGGCAGGTCGGACATCCCGGCGAACGAGGCGGCCCGGCGCGCGAAGACCCAGCGCAAGACCTGCTGCGCGTGGTATTTCGGGAACCCCTCGTCGACGATCCAGGCGGCCAGTTCGTCACGGTGGGCATCGAGGAGCGGGCGTTTGGCGGGGGCGTCCAAGGGGCGAACCTGATCTGTCGAGTCGGCGACCGTCGGCCCATTGCTCCGCGACATGCGGCGGGCCCCTTCCATCATAGGTGATACTCGCCGCGCGGGAAAACCCGAGGGGCCGAGAATCCTCGCCACAAGCCGGGAACCGCGATGCAGGTGAGGGTCCGGCGGCGCAGAGGCGCCGGGCGCGGGTGTCCAGCGATGCGCTGGGCGTGGGTCTCCAGACCCCGCCCCAAGCGTCATCGAAGGAGATGACCGCACCGGGTCTCCAGACCCGTTTCCCATCGCAATGGACGGGTCTGGAGACCCGCGCCCAGCGCCTTCCGCCCAGCGCCTTCGACCGGGTCAGGTCGTGGGACGTGGCCGAGTTAAGCGGGAAGACTTCGGGCCGGCGGGGGTCTTCGATGCGGCCTTGACCTTCACGGTCTTGCCCTGCTTCGACTTCGACGCCTGGGCGACGGCGGCGGCGGGGGTGGTGAAGCGGCCGGTGAATTCGCGGACGTTGGCGATCGCGCCGAGGTTCTGATTGATGCCGCCGGAGCCGTCGGAGATGGTGTTCCGCGCGGCGTTGAAGAGCAGGATGCCGTACTGCTTGTTGGCCAGGCGGGTGCTCGGGGTGCCGGCGGGGTCGGTGCCGATCTTGTTGCTGATGGCGACGTTGTTGATCGAGGCGTTGAAGAAGTAGAGCCCGACCGAGGCGTTGCCGCTGATGACGTTCGCCAGGGCGGCCGTGGTGCCGCCGAGGGTGTTGGCCGTGGCCGAATCCTGGAGGAAGACGCCGTTGCCGTTGGCGACCGGGGCGGTCCCGTCGGCGGTGGTGCCGATGTAGTTGCCGGCCACGACGTTGCCGGTGGCCAGGCTGCCGCGGATCTCCACGCCCACGCTGGCGTTGCCGCTGATGACGTTGCGGGCGTTGCCGGTGCCGCCGCCCAGGGTGTTGGCGGGGGAGTCGTTGACGTAGACGCCGACGATGTTGCCGGCGGCGGCCGTGCCGGCGGCGTTGGTGCCGATCTTGTTGCCCAGCACGAGGTTGTTGCTGGCCGCGAGCGCGGCGATGTTCACCCCGGCGTAGTTGCCCGAGATCAGGTTGCCCGACCCGGCCTCCAGCCCGCCGACGATGTTCCCGGGCGCGGCGTTGATGAGCACGCCGACGTCCTGGCGGGCGTCGAGCGAGGCGGCGGGGGAGCCGGGGATCAGGAGCGGGCGTGTGCCGTCGGCCACCGTGCCGATCAGGTTGCCGACGACGCGATTGCCCCGGGCGTCGGCCCCGAAGATGTAGACGCCCACCGAGGTGTTGCCGCTGATCAGGTTCGAGGCGGCCAGGCTCAGGCCGCCGAGGGTGTTGCCGGCGGCCGAGTTGAGGAAGATCCCGGTGGCGTTGGAGACCGGGGCGTTGCCCGCGCCGTTGGTCCCGACCTTGTTGCCGGCGATCACGTTGCGGGTCGCCGTGGTGCCGTTGAGCTGGATGCCGATGTCGGCGTTGCCCGAGATCACATTGCCGAGCCCGGCCGAGGCCCCGCCCAGGGTGTTGCCGGCCGCGCCATTGATGAGGACCCCGATGCCGTTGGCGATGGCCGAGGTGGCGGCGCGATTGGTGCCGATCTTATTGGCCTGGATCCGCACGCGGAGGACGCCGACGCCCTGGACGAGCACGCCATTGTTGGCATTGCCCGAGATCAGGTTGGCGTCGATCATCGTATCCAGGGGCCGCGTCGACCAGGATGCCTTGATTGTTGGGGATGGCCCGGTTGCCGTCGCGGTCGGTGCCGATGGTGTTCGAGGAGACCCGGTTGCCGGGGGAGGTGGCGTTGAGGCCGACGGCGTTGAGGGCGTTTCCGGAGATCAGGTTGCCGACGACCTGATTGCCGGGCGAGCCCGAGAAGAGCACGCCATTCTGGGCGTTCGGAACCGCGCGGGTGCCGCCGACGTCGGTGCCGATGGTGTTGCCGGCGAGGAGGTTGCCGGTGGCGCCGCCGTCCTGGAAGAGCACGCCGTTGCCGGCGTTGCCCGAGATGATGTTGCCGCCGGGGTTGCCCGGCCGGGCGCCGATGGTGTTGTTCGGCGAGCCGTTCACCAGGACCCCGTGGGTGGCGTTGGGGACGGCGGCCGAGGCCGAGGCGTTGAGGCCGAAGATGTTGCCCTGGACGAGGTTGCCGCCGGCCGACGCGCCCAGCATTTCGAGCCCCGCGCCGCCGTTGGCCGAGACGATGTTGCCCGCGCCGATGGCCGAGCCGCCGATCGAGTTGCCAGGTGCCCCGTTCAGGTAGATCCCGCTGAGGGCGTTCCCGAGCGCGGCGTTCCCGCCCCGGGCCAAGCCGATGACGTTCCCCAGCAGGACGTTGCCCGAGGCCCCCGCGCCGTTGAGCTGGATCCCGTACAGGGCGTTGGCGGAGATCAGGTTGGCGGCGGCCGAGCTGAGCCCGCCGAGGACGTTGCCCGACGCGCCGTTGACGAAGATCCCCGAGAGGGCGTTGCCGATGGCCCTCGTGCCCGCCCGGTCGGTCCCGATGGTGTTGCCCAGGATGCGGTTGCGATCGGCGTCGGGGGTCAGGTTGATGCCGTAGGTGCGGTTGCCGGAGATCAGGTTGCCCGCGCCGGCGGCGGGCCCGCCGATCGTGTTGCCGGACGACCCGACGAGGATGCCCTCGTTGGCGTTGGGCAAGGGGGCGGTGCCGGCCCGGTTGAGGCCGAAGGTGTTGCCCTGGACGAGCGTGCGGGGCGCGGCGGAGGTCAGGGTGAGCCCGGCGACGCCGTTGCCCGAGACGAGGTTGCCCGCGCCTGCGGCGGCCCCGCCGATCGTGGTGTCGGGGGCGTCGATCGAGAGCCCGGCCTGGCGGTTCCCGAGGGCGGCGTTGCCGTCGAGCGTCGCGCCGAAGATGTTGCCCAGGAGGACGTTCGAGCCCGCGAGCTGGCCCGAGAGGTTGAGCCCGAAGAGGCCGTTGCCGGAGACGAGGTTGCCCTCGCCGGTGCCCGTGCCGCCGATGACGTTCGACCCGGCGTCGGTCAGGACGATGCCGCTGGCCCGGTTCGGGATCGCGGCGGAGCCCGAGGCGTCGGTGCCGATCCGGTTGCCGAGGATCCGGTTGCCGCTCGCGGGGATCTCGACGTCGCCCGAGACCACCAGGCCGTTGCCGAGGTTGCCCGAGATCAGGTTCCGGGCGGCGTCGGACGCCCCTCCGAGGGTGTTGCCGGATCCGCCGTTGATGGCGAGGCCGTCCTGCGCGTTGGGTAGCGGAGACCGGCCGGCGGGGTCGGTGCCGATCCGGTTGCCCTGGATCAGGTTGGAACTGGCCGCGCTGAGGATGATGCCGTCGGTGGTGTTGCCGGAGATGACGTTGCCGAGCCCGGCGGAGTCGCCGCCGATGCTGTTGCCGGTGACGCCGAGGAGGACGACGCCGGCCTGGGCGTTGGAGGCCTGCCCGGCGTTGCCCGAGGCGTCGAGGCCGATGGAGTTGCCGGCGATGAGGGCCTGGGTCGTGGTCCCGGTGAGCACCACGCCGTTGCGGAGGTTGCCCGAGATCACGTTGCGGGCGGCGGCCGAGGCCCCGCCGATCGTGATCCGGGTCGCGCCGTCGACCATCAGGCCGTCCTGGGAGTTGCCGACGTTGGTGGCGGCGCCCGACAGGTTGGTCCCGATGAAGTTGCCAAGGACGGCGTTGGCGACGGCGGTGACGGTGGTCTTGCCGTCGACGTTGGACAGGTAGACGCCACGCAGGCGGTTGCCGGAGATGACGTTGCCGGCCCCCTGTGCGGTCCCGCCGACGGTGTTGTTCGCCCCGATGATCCGGACGCCGTCGCCGGTGTTGCCCTGGGCCGCGCCCGCGATGTCGAGCCCGACCCGGTTGCCGATCACGAGGTTGTTGCTGGAATTGGGGCCGGAGACGTTGATCCCGTTGCCGCCGTTGGCGATGATCAGGTTGCCGCCCAGCGGGTTGCTCGCGGAGACGAAGCCGCCGATGGTGTTGCCGGGGGCGTCGCTGACGGAGATGCCGTCGCCGAGGTTGGGCCGGGCGTTGCGGCCGGTGGCGTCGGACCCGACCCGGTTGCCCAGGACGAGGTTCCTGGTCGCGGTGGAGCCCTGGATCGCGACCCCGTCGCCGACATTGGCGGCGATGACGTTCCCCGCGCCCAGGACGTTCCCCGACCCGGCGGGCCCGCCGACGGTGTTCCCCTGCGCGAGGAAGATCGTGACGCCATCGCCCGCGTTGCCGAGGTTCACGGGCTGGCCGATGCTGGTGCCGGCGAACAGCGTGGTGCCGATGCCGTTGCCCTGGATCAGGTTGCCGGGGGCGGTGTCGAGGAAGATGCCGCTGCCGAGGTTGGCCGCGAAGACGTTCCCCATCCCGGCCGACGGCCCGCCGACGGTGTTGCCCGAGGCCCCCAGCTCGATCTTGAGGCCGTCCACGGAGTTCGGGACGCGGGTGAATCCGCTGTCGACCGTGGACGTGGTGCCGTCGGAGATGCCGACGAGGTTCCCCCGGACGACGTTGCCGGACGCCCCGCCGCCGGTGATCAGGATCCCGAAGCCGCCGTTGCCGCTGATGACGTTGCGGGCGCCGTTGGTCGTGCCGCCGACGGTGTTGCCGGGGGCGTCGGAGATCCGGATGCCGTCGCCGAGCCCCTGGCCGTTGGGGACGGCGAGCTTGGACGTGACGTCGGTCCCGACGTAGTTGCCGGCGATCAGGTTCCCGGTCGCGCCGGCGTCCTGGAGGACGATGCCGTCGGAGGTGTTGCCCGAGATCAGGTTGCGGGCCCCGGCGACCGTGCCGCCCAGGGTGTTCCCCGGTGCGCCTGTGACCTGGATCCCGGCCGACTGGTTCGCGATGGCGGCGGTGCCGGCGGGGTTGGTGCCGACGTAGTTGCCCCGGACGGCGTTGCCGGTCGCCCCCTGCCCCTGGATCAGGACGCCGTTGCTGCTGTTGCCCGAGATGATGTTGCGGCTGGCGGCGTTGAGGCCGCCGACCGTGTTGGACGGGGCGTCGGTGATCTCGACGCCGTCGGCCGCGTTCGGCAGCGCGGCGGTCCCGGAGGCGTTGAGGCCGATGTAATTGCCCAGGACGACGTTGCTTCGGGCGGCGGCCCCCTGGATGCCGACCCCGGCCACGCCGTTGTTGGAGATCACGTTGCGGAAGGCGGCGTTGGTCGAGCCGACCCGGTTCGATGGGGAGTCCACGATCCGGACGCCGTAGCCGCCGTTGCCCTGGCCGCCGTTGCTCGTGTCGGTGCCGAGGTAATTGCCCTGGACGACGTCGGAGCCGGGGGCGTCGATCCGGATGCCCGAGCCGCTGAAGCCGTAGATCGCCAGGCCCTGGACGGTGACCGAGGCGGCCTGGAGCACGAGGCCGTCGACCGGCCCCTGCCCCTCGGGATCCTCGGCGCCCGAGCCGTCGATGCCGACGAGCGGGGTGCCGGCGTAGCCCGGCTGGGTGGTGCCGTCGACGACGACCGGGTCGGTGATCGCGGGCAGGGGCGACAGGACGGTGACGGCGCCGAGCGGGCCGGTGGCCTGCTGGATGGCGAACTCGATGCGGTCGGCGCCCGGGGCGTCGTTCGCCGCGAGGATGGCGTCGCGGAGGGTGCCGGTGCCGCTGTCGTCGGTGCTGAAGACGGTGAAGGTGGCGAGGAGGGCGCGGGGTTCGAGGGCCTCGCCGCGCGGGGCGAGCCGGTTTCGCGACGGCGTTCCGGGCGGCTTGGGCATCGGGTTCGGGCTCCGGGACAGGGGGCGACCGCGGCCGCAAGGTCGCCGCGACCGTCAAAGGATACCCGGCGGCCGGGCGTCGCAACGAGGGGTCGGGCCGTGTGGGCGTTGGATTTCCCAGCCCCCCCAATCTGTGCTGGCGGATTCCCACTGAGAACCCCCCTGAGCGCTAAGCGCCCGCAATATCATCGGCCGGGCGGGGGCCCGTCTAAAACGATCAACCCGGATCACGGTTGCCATTGAACCGACGTAGCCGTCTTGCTGGAGTCTGTCGCACGAATGCAGGCATGGATCCCCCCCGGAAATGGAAAGGGGGGCCGGCGAGCACGACCCTGGTCGCGATCGCCGACGCCCCACGGAGCACCTGGAATGCAACCGTCCGATTGCCATCCCCGCCCGGCGCGACGCCGCCCCGGGCTCACGATCACCCTCGCCGCCCTGGGCCTGGCCGCCCTGTCGGCACCGAACGCCCGCGCCGGGTTCTCGCTCACGAGCGGCAGCTCGACGACGACCTACTCGGTCCGGCCGCTGACCCTGGAACTGGGCCAGTCGCCGGTGGGGACGCCGGTCCTCTCCGAGGGGGTGCTGGACGCGATCCCCGGCTACTTCTCCGACTCGCCGTTCATCTTCGGCGACCTCAAAGCCCAGACCCTCGGCTCCGCGCTGGGCTCGACCCAGACCTTCAAGGCCGACCCGAGCCAGATCGGCAACATCCTGGCCCCGTTCGGCACCGGCTCGACCTCGCTGTCGGCCTTCTCCAGCGGCACGATCTCCTCCGGGCTCACCAGCAAGGCCGGGGTGAACTGGGCGTCGACCTTCGTCACCAGCGGGGCCCAGCCGGGGATCGCGTCGGTGAGCGTCACCACGGCCAGCGCGACCTTCAAGAATTCCGGCTCGTCGGTCACCGGCTACCTCGGCACCTCGATGTCGCTGGCGGGCACGCTCGACATGCTCGACGGCGTCTCGTTCGTCGCCGCCTCGCTGGCGACCACGATCACGACCAGCATCGGAAGCAACACGACCGTCGTGACCCTCGCGCCGATCGTCTTCGCCTACGGCCTCTACGCGGTCGGCGAGGATTCCTTCCTGGGCCAGACGCCCGTGGCCCTGGCGTCGACCTACAAGAAGGTGAACATCGACCAGAACAATTTGGCGAAATACAGCTTCACCGGCTCGGCGCGGGGCGACTCGGTGACCTTCGGCAACGGCGACAGCTTCACCGTCACCAGCACCCTGACGATGATCGCCGACCCGGCCACGCTGGGCGTGTCCGACCTGACCGACCCCGACGCCCTGCCCTTCCTGCCGGACTTCGGCACATTCGCCACGACCTCGATGGACCTCGGCAGCAGCCTGCCCACGCCCATCGGCGCCCCCGTGCCCGAGCCCGCCACCCTCGCCGCCGCCCTGCTCGGCCTCGCCGGCGGCCTCCTCGCCTACCGCAAGTCCCGCCGCGCCTGAGCGGCCTCCGCAACGTCAATGTGCCCGGCCCTCAATCCGGCATCCGCATCCGTCGGTGCGGGGTCACGCGTCGTGCGTGGCACCACACCCCACGGGCGATTGATGGGTCGGCGGGCGCCACGCCCGGCCGTTCAAAACCAATCGACCCGGTCCTCCTCGCGTTGGCGAGGCTGGCCGGGTCGTTGCGATGTCTCGGGGATTTCGGAAGGGCTGGCCGACAGGCCGGGGTGGGCGGTGTGGCGGGACTCCGTCAATCCGGACGGGGCGCGTGAAGGGGCGAGTCCGCGACGATCGGGCTCCGGCCGCTCGACGCGCCCGGGCCACTGCATCCCATCGTCGTTTGCGGTCTCGTGTTGCGTTGCGTTGTCTCGTCTCAACTCAGGCCCTGCGTTCGACCGGGGCCCCGCTCAGGCCCGGGAGCCGGCCGTCTGCATGCGACGTCGCAGGGGGGCGGCGGGCCTGGCCCAGTCGATGGGCTCCTGCGGCTCGGCGGCGACCGCGGCGTCGAGCGCCTCGCGGACCGTCCGCTTCAGGCTGGTCAGCCATCGCGACAGCTCGGTCGACGACCGCCCCGAATCCGCCAGCTCTCGCTGGAGCAGGGCGATCCGCCGCACGACGTCGCGGAGCTCGGACCCCACCGCGTTCTGGACCGACTCGCGGGCGTCATGGGCCAGCGAACGGACCTCGTCGGCGAGACTCTGGCCGTCGCGGGTCATCGTGGTATTGTTCAACATCCTATTCCACTCGAAATTCCTCGGCCCCCCAGCTTCCCGCGCCCCACGGCGAGGGATGGGACCGATCATGTCTCCAATCATTCTACGCAACAGACGTCAAAAACGCCGCGCCGGTTCGCGAGTTCGCAAGGAATTCGCCCCCCGGCCCCGATCCTTGGATCGGCGGCCGCGATTTCTTCGATCCGTCCCAAGTTCTTCGGCAGACCGCCGTTGAAATTCAGTCAGATTGTCTGATCCGCGATTTTTTCGCCCCCAGGCGTGACGGTTTCGGGGAACATCCGGGGGTTGTCGACGCCTGTTCACACGGACCGAGGGCAGGTCGCTTCGACCACCCGACCTCCCGGAGTACGGAAGCCTGCTTCCCGCCCTGGCCCGGCGGGAGCTTGCTCCCGAGGATCTACAGACGGTCGAAGGCGATCCCCCGCGACCCGGCATGCGGAGCAAGCTCCGCAGCAACCAAGCGGACGCTCGCTGCCGCACTCCACTCCTTCGGCGGGGTTGACCTCGGGCCGCCCGCGACTCACCCTAGCAAGGGGCAGAGACTCGGACTGGGCAAACCTGAGGGGATACGTCAAGGATGACCGCGCGACGTCGACGGATCGGGCTGGGATTGACGGCGATGGCCCTGGCGGGGTCGGCCTGGGCATGGACGATCTGGGCCCTGGCGACCGCCGTGCCGGCGCGGGCGGATGAGCATTTCCTCGTCCACCCGTATCTCCAGCTCGGCGAATCGACCGCGCCCGACCGCATGGCCGTGCTCTGGCACGCGGACGACGTCGACGCCCCTTGGCGGCTCGACGCCCGGGTGATCCCCGAGCGGAGCGACCAGGACGCCGCGACGCCCCTCCCCACCGCGACCGTGACCTACTCCCGGATCGACGCCGACGGCCACGCGCCCCACCGGGTCTACAAGGCCGAGGTCGCCGGGCTGGAGCCGGGCCGGCCGTTCGCCTACAGCGTCCGGCTGGGCGAACACGCGGTCTTCCAGGCCACGGCCAACGCCAGGCCCGACGAGGGCCTGCCCCACCGGTTCGTGGCCTTCGGCGACTGCGCCTCGGGCTCCCCCGAGCAGCGGGCCATCGCCCACCAGGCCGCGCTCGCCCGGCCCGACTACGCCGTCATCACCGGCGACCTCGTCTACATGCGGGGCCGCGTCGCCGAGTACCGCACCAACTTCTTCCCCGCCTACAACTCCCCCGTCCTCTCCGGCTGGACTGGCGCCCCCCTGCTCCGCTCGGTGCCGTTCGTAGGCGTCCCCGGCAACCACGACCTCTGGATCCGCGACCTCGACGCCTACCCCGACGCCCTGGCCTATTTTTACTACTGGGACCAGCCCCGCAACGGACCCGTCAAGGCCCCCGACCCGGCGAGGCCCGGCCGGAACGTCGCCCACCCCGAGGGGCCCGAGGACCGCAAGGAGCGTTTCTTCCGGGGCGCCGGCGACCGATTCCCGGTCATGGCCAACTTCTCGTTCGACGCCGGCGACGTCCACTGGACCGTCCTCGACGGCAACCCCTACATGGACTGGACCGACCCCGCCTTGCGCGACTGGCTCGCCCGCGACCTGGCCGCCGCGAAGGAGAAGCCCTGGCGGTTCGTCGCCTACCACCAGCCGGCGTTCCACTCGTCCATCGCCCACGCCTCCGAGCAGCGCATGCGGCTGATCTGCGACCTCCTCGAAGCCGGGAAGGTCTCCATCGTCTTCGCCGGACACGTGCACAACTACCAGCGCACCTATCCTCTGACGTTTTCCCGCACGGGCCCGATGGGCGCAGACGGCCGCGTCCCCGGCGACTGGACCCTCGACAGGTCGTACGACGGCGTCTCGAACACGACGCCCAGAGGCATCCTCCACCTCACCACGGGCGCCGGCGGGGCCAAGCTCTACCGCAGCGAGGAGGAGGAACGCCCCTCGTTCTGGCAGCCCTTCACGTGCAAATACGTCTCCGACACGCACTCGCTCACGGTCGTGGACGTCACGCGCCGGGACGTGAGAATCCGACAGCTCGACCTCCGCGGCCGGGAAATCGACGCCTTCCGCGTGACCCGCTGACGGCAACGCGAGACCGAAGGCGTGGAGTGCGGAAGCTCGCTTCCGCTGGGTTGCTGCGGAGCTTGCTCCGCATGCGGGATCGAAGCGCCCGCCTTCGACCGGTTGCCATCTCTCGGGAGCAAGCTCCCGCCGACCGACAGCGGAAGCGAGCTTCCGCACTCCGGGTGGTCGTGATTGCAACCGGAACGGTTTAGCGCAGCCCCAGCGCCAGCCGCGACCAGTAGAGCCTCTTCTTGAGCAGACCGACAGCGGGCATGGACTGCTTCACGACCAGGCCGGGGATGGCCCGCGTGGCGGCGGCGAACCGGCAGAGTTCGTCAATCATCGCCTCCTCGGAGAATTCCAGGACCTCGGTCGCCTCGAACGAGCCCGTCCAGGGGAACGCGACGACCTCGTACTCGGGCGCGATCCACTGGCTCGCCGAGAGCTGCCTCACCCACGCCTCGCGGAACGAGTGGACGCAGTGCGGCTTCATCCGGAATTCCAGGCGGTCCCCGCTCGCCGAGACCAGCCAGCGGTGATGGTAGAACCCGCAGTGCCGGGGATTCTCCACCCCGCGACACTGCTCCAGGTAGCGCGAGGGGGTCTCGATGTAGCCGGCCTTCGCGACCCGGTTCAGCTCGGAGCAGACCCAGATGGGGTCGCGGATGTCTTCGAGCAGATGCGAACAGATGACGAAATCAAACTGCTTGTCCGCGAACGGCCAGGGCCTGCGGTCGCAGAGGTCCCACGACACCCAGGTCTCGGCCGAGAACCGCCGGGGCACGCCCGCCAGCACCTTGTCGATGTTGCCGTGGCTGCCCCCGCCGAGCTTGTCGAACGGCAGGGCGTCGATCACCCAGTTCGCCCGCGGGAAGGGCGCCGCCCCGCCCCCGACGTCGAGCACCATCGCGTCGGCCGGGATGGTCTCGATCAGCTTCTTCGCCTGTTCCACCTGCATGGGCCGCCCCGTAAGGTCCGCTACTGCGGACCAAATGTTTTCACATTGACATACAAACCAAAATTGGCCCGCAATAGCGGACCCTACGGGCGGCTCGCGGGGCTTACTTCTTCAGCCAGAGGCTCGCGCCGTAGACGGCGGAGGCGCCCAGCTCTTCCTCGATCCGGAGGAGCTGGTTGTACTTGGCGATGCGGTCGGAACGGCTGGCGGAGCCGGTCTTGATCTGGCCGCAGTTGGTCGCCACGGCGATGTCGGCGATCGTGTTGTCCTCGGTCTCGCCCGAGCGGTGCGACAGCACGGCCGAGTAGCGGTTGCGCTGGGCGAGCTGCACGGCGTCGAGCGTCTCGGTGAGGGTGCCGATCTGGTTGACCTTCACGAGGATGCTGTTGGCGGTGCCGCCGTCGATGCCCTTCTGGAGCCGCTTGGTGTTGGTGACGAACAGGTCGTCGCCCACGAGCTGCACCTTGTCGCCGATGGTCTGGGTGAGCAGGTTCCAGCCCTTCCAGTCGTCCTCGGCGCAGCCGTCCTCGATCGAGATGATCGGGAACTGGCGGCTCCAGCCGGCGAGGAACTCGACCATCTGCTCGGGGGTCTTCTTCGGCTGGGCGTCGTTCTCGAGGGTGTAGACGCCGTCCTTGAAGAACTCGGTGGAGGCGACGTCGAGCGCCAGGAAGACGTCGGATCCGGCCTTGTATCCGGCCTTGTCGATGGCCTGGAGGATGACCTCGATGGCCTCCTCGTTGCTCTTGAGGTTGGGGGCGAACCCGCCCTCGTCGCCGACGGCGGTGTTGAGGCCCTTCCCCTTGAGGACGGCCTTGAGGGCGTGGAAGATCTCGGCCCCGCAGCGGAGGGCGTCGGCGAACGAGTTGACGCCGAGCGGCATGACCATGAACTCTTGAACATCCACGTTGTTGTCGGCGTGCGCGCCGCCGTTGAGGATGTTCATCATCGGGACGGGCAGGACCTTGGCGTTGGCGCCGCCGAGGTAGCGATAGAGGGGCAGGCCGGAGTGGATCGCGGCGGCCTTGGCGGCGGCGAGGCTGACGCCGAGGATGGCGTTGGCGCCCAGCTTGCCCTTGTTCTCGGTGCCGTCGGCGGCGATCAGGGCGGCGTCGAGCGCGGCCTGGTCGGTCGCGTCGAGCCCGACGGCCGCCTTCGCCAGGTCGGCGTTGACGTTGGCGACGGCCTTGAGGACCCCCTTGCCCAGGTACTTCGACTTGTCCCCGTCGCGGAGCTCGACCGCCTCATGCGCGCCGGTGCTGGCCCCCGAGGGGACCGCCGCCCGGCCGAGGGTGCCGTCGGCCAGGATGACGTCGACCTCAACCGTCGGGTTGCCACGGCTGTCCAGGATCTGCCGGCCGCGGACCGCGGCAATCGAGGCGGATGGCGTACTCATCGTCGCGTCGTAACTCCTTGCAACCTCTGCACTCGCGGCGGGCCGACTGTCCCAGCGGGGTCACCCCCACGCCCGCGCGCGGACCCCCGCAAGCTACTCATCTCCGGGCCCCCCGGTCAAGGGTGGGCCCGATGTTGAACAGACATTGAACCGTCAGGACGCATAAGGGCGCGGAGGGGACAAGGGTGGAACCACAGAGACACGGAGGACACGGGGCGACGAAATCGCCGGAACAAACCCAATTCGCCCGGTAGGGTGTGGTGCCACGCGGCCCATCGGGTCGCGTCCACCGCACCCACGACCACCCCCGCCGCGCCGTTCGCCCCTCCCAACCCCAAAAACGCGGGAACAAACCCAACTTCGCCCTCCCTCCGATTTGACGAAACGAACCCAACCCGCCGCATCCCCTTGCCGCACAACAGCTTAACTATCAACATCGCGAAACCACCCGTAACCTCACAGAACCGTCAAGGCATCTGGATCCCAACAGAACGTGCGACCCAACCTATCACCATACGCCGCCGCCCCCCGGGAAATTCGACCTTTCTCCCGGACTCGCGGATGGCCCGGCGTCAAAATCGGAACCCCCTCGGGGACGCAGCCGGCCGGTCGCGTCCCCGAGGGGGCCTGGTTCATCGCAGGAGGAGATCGGGCCTCGCGGCTCAATACGAGTCGGCCGAGAGGACCTCGCGGCCGCCGATGCTGCCGAGGGCGCGCCAGGCGTTGCCGTCGACGGTGTCCTTGATGAACCGGACGGACCCGTCGCCGAGCAGGACGTTGACGCCGCCGGGGTGGTAGCTCCGCGAGGTGATCGCGCCCAGGCTGGGGCCGCCGTTGGTGAGCACGCCGCTCTCCCGCCAGTTCATCAGGTCGAGCGACGGCGCGGCGTCGTTCGGGCGGGTGATCTTCCTGTTCGGGGTCCAGGCCGTGGTGAAGCCCGTCTCATGCGCCGCGCCGTCGACCCACTCGGTGTGGCCGGTCTGGCCGAGCGTGCAGCCGGCGGCGTACTGCGGGACCAGCGTGGCCGGGTCGGACGAGGCCGGCGGGATGTTGTTCGGGTTGACGTTCGCCAGGGCGCCGCAGGTGCTGAGGTTCGGCTGGTAGGTTTTCACCTCGGCCGCGAGCATGGTGTTGCTCAGGCCGTCGGTAATGGCGGCGAACCGCCGGGCCTGGTTGATGTCGAACGGCGCGCGATTGGTGGTGTTCAGGCCGCCCCAGATCAGCCAGTCGCCCCGGTTCCAGCCGTAGCTGTTCACGCCATAGGTGACCGCGCCGGTGGTGGCGTCGGTGCGGGGCTCGGGCCGGATCTCGCTCGGGCAGAGGAACCCGGCGATCGTCAGGCGGCCGATGGTCGAGTTGTCCGCCACGCTGTAGCGGAGCGACAGGTTCATCGCGTTGAAGACCGAACCCTGCTCCAGGAACGGCAGGATCCGGGCGTGCGCGCTCCAGCCGTTGCCGTTGAGCGTCGTCCCCGCGGTGATCCCCAGCACGAACGGCGGCGGCAGCGCCCCGTGGGTCGACTCGTAATTGTGCATCGCCAGCCCGAGCTGCTTCATGTTGTTGGTGCACTGGATCCGACGCGCCGCCTCGCGGGCGCTCTGCACCGCCGGCAGCAGCAGCGCGATCAGGACCGCGATGATCGCGATCACCACCAGCAGCTCGATCAGCGTGAACCCACGGCGCATCGACATCCTGTTGCGAATCATCCTGCAACCCCCCACCGGACCGCGACCTCGCCCATCCCGGGACCAACGGTATGGGCGCTGAACCTGAGACTCAGTCTCAATGAAGACCAGTTTCGTCGGGCGGGCCCCCGGCGTCAAGGGCGCGGGGGGACGTTCCATGAATTTTCGCCCGATCCCTGGCGAAAATGTTTCCCCCCGGCAGCGCCCGGCGCGATCCGTGAATCCGGAGTGCGTCCGCTTGATGCCGCCCTCGCCCGGCGGGAGCTTGCTCCCGAGAGACCACATCGAGTCGCCAGCGTTCGGCTTCGTCCGGGCACGCGAAGCGAGCTTCGCGACAACAGAGCGTCAGCAAGCGGACGCACTCCAGATCGGCGTGATCCGGAGCGCGGGGGCTTGCTGCCGCACTCCAGGTCAGCGGGCGGGCAGCAGTCCCCCGACCACCCTCTCCAGCTCGTCCGGCCGGGGGTTCTTGTGCCGGAGGACCCCCTCGGCGTCGATCACGTAGACGGTCGGCCAGGCCCGAACGTTCCAGGCCCGGGAGATGGTGCCGCCGTCCCGGAACGACCGCCAGGGGATCTGGTTCTTCGCCACAGCGCGCCGGGCGACGGCGGGGTCGGGGTCGCCGTTGATACCGAGGAAGACGAACGGCTTGCCCTCGAACTGCTTCACCAGGTCCCGCTCGCGGGGGATGGCCGCCATGCAGGGGGCGCACCAGGTGGCCCAGAAGGCGAGCACCACCACCTTGCCCCGCTGGTCGGACAGCCGGAGCCGCACGCCGTCGAGGTCCTCCGCGTCGATCTCGGGCGCGGGCCGGCCGTTGGCGAGCTTCGTCAGCTCGGCCAGGAACGGCCGGGCGCCGTCGGCCAGCCGGGTTCCTTCGGATTCGACGTCGCCGTAGTCGCGGATGAGAAGTTCGAAGAGCCCGGCGGACTCGGCCCGGAGCCGGTCGGGGTCGAGGGTCTTGAGGTAGTCGACCGCCCCATTGCCGAAATTCGCTTCGAGCTGGCCGACCCAGCCGGCGTCCATCTCGTCGCGGGCATGCTCGGCGAGCCAGAGCTTGTAGTGGGCCAGTTGCAGGCAGGCCATCGCCCGGACGGAGCGATCCGGGCTGCGTTCGAGATACGCCCGCAGCCACCTCTCGGCGACCGGCATCGGCCATCTTGCCACGCGGATCCAGGTCTCGACAAACGACTGGCCTTTCAGTGTTAGATGATCGCGCGAGAGCTTCGTCGCCGCTTGCTGGGCCTCGGCCCCAAACCGCCCGTGCCGGACGATCGTGGCGAGCAGGTCGGCCGCGACCGGGTCCATCGGGTTCCGCGCGGCCCATTCGATCCAGCGACCCGCATCCGCCACCGGCTTCGGCCGCACCACCTCCGCCTCCTCGCGCTCTCGGGGCGTCCTCGCCGCCTTCGACGCCTTCGCATAGGCCTGGAACTGCGCTTCATACCGCGCGACAACCCCGCGCGCCTCCTCCCGCCGAGCGTCCTCGAAGCCACCCAGCGACACGAGCAGGACCAGCCCCAGCACTCCCATCGGATGCCCCCTCCTCAAGCCGGCTTCGCCTCTACATACTACAAATGTCAAAGCAGCGAGTCAAATGCCCCCCTGGAGTGCGAAAACTCGCTTCCGCCCTGTCCCCGATGAAGCTTGCTCCCGATGGACCACATCAATCTCGAAGGTGGACGCTTCGATTGGGCACGCGGAGCAAGCTCCGCGAAAACAGAGCGGAAGCGAGCTTCCGCACTCCATGCCGCGACCTACGCCCCCTGAACTTCTCTCCGTGTTCTTGGCGTCCTGGGGGTTCGATCCCGACCACAGCATCAGACAGGTCGCCTTGAGGCCGGGGCCAACCTGGGGGTATAACGGACCGGTTATCCAGAAGGACGAAGGCCCAGGGAGAGGGGACGCGTGGTGCCGCACCTGCCTGTCGGGAAACGGGATCGGGCGACGAGGGCGCTGGCGGCGTCGCTCGTGGGGCTCGGGTTGGGGCTCGCGGCATCGGATGTCCGGGCGCAAGAGCAGCCGAAGACGATCCGGTCGCAGCCGACGGCCAGGACGCTGCCCGAGAGCCTGGAGTTCGCCAACCGCCTGTTCCAGAACCGCCGCTACAAGGAGGCGGTCGAGGAATATGAGGCGTTCCTCAAGTCGAAGGACGGCTCCCAGCTCGACCAGGCCGACGGGCGGTACGGGCTGGCGACGGCCCTGCTGTTCCTGAACCGGATCAAGGACGCCCGGGCCGAGTACGACGCGTTCATCAAGATGGCCCCGGTCAACCATTACGCCCTCGCCACGGCCGTCTTCCGACACGGCGAGGCGTCGTATTTCCTGAACGAGCTGGGCCCGGCGAAGGCGTCGCTGGAGCGGTTCGCGAAGGTCGCCGGCGAACGAGAGGCCCGGTACCTCGACACGGCGCTCGCCTATCTCGGCGACGTCTGCCTCGGCCTCGCCCGCGAGACCCCCGCGCAGGCGGAGCCGCTCTGGGACCAGGCGAAATCGTCCTACGAGCAGGCGCTCAAGCTCAACCCGACGGCGGCCATCGCGTCGCGGTCGAAGCTCGGGCTGGGCCGGGCGCTGACGTACCTGAAGCAGTTCGAGGCCGCCAAGGCCGTGCTCGCCGACCTCGCCAGGACGGGCGGCGAGGGCTGGGCGGACCGGGCGTACTACCAGATCGCCCTGATCGAAGCGGCGAATGGCCGCGACGCCGAGGCCGCCGCCGCGTATGCCTCGCTCGAAAAAGCCGCTCCCCGCAGCCGGATGATCCCCGACGCCCGGCTCCAGCGGGCCGAGGCCCTGTTGCGGCTCAAGGATGCCGAACAGGCCGCGCAGGTGCTGACCTCGCTCATCAACGACCCCGCCGCCCCGCCCAACCTGGCGGCCGAGGGGTACGATGCCCTCGGCCGGGCCTGGGCCGCCGCCGACCAGCCGGGCAAGGCGGTCGAGGCGCTCGACGAAGGGGTCAAGAAATTCCCCGCGCGGCCGTTTTCCAGCCTGATGCGCTCCCGCGCCGCCGAGGCACTCCTCGCCCAGAAGCAGGAGCCCGAGGCCCGCAAGCGGCTGGCGGCCCTGGCCAAAGAAGAGGCGCCCGACGACCCGTACGTGCCCCAGGCCGCCTTGCGGGCCGCCGGCCTGGCGCTCGACGCCCAGGACCGCGCCCAGGCCCGGGAGCTGGCCGGCGTGGTGCTCAAGGGGTTCCCGAACCACAGTCGGGTCGCCGAGGCCCGGCTCATCGACGCCCGCGCGGCGCTCGGCGAGAACCAGGCGAAGGACGCCATCGCGAGCCTGACCGCCCTGCTCGGCAACGACCACCCCGACGAGTCGATCGAGCTGGCGGCCAGGTATTACCTCGGCCTGGCCTATCGCGCCGACGGCCAGAAGGACAAGGCCATCGCCACGCTCGAATCGCTGGCGAAGATCCAGCCGGGCCCGAAGGCCGGCCCGGGGGCGTCGACGACCATCGCCGACGCGAATTTCCTGCTGGGGCAGGCGTACGTCGAGGCCAAGCAATTCGACAGGGCGATCCCCGCGCTCGACGCCTATCTGAACGCCCCGAGGCCCGACAAATCGGCCCCCGAGCTGGCCGACTACGCGCTGGCGTACCTCGCCAACGCCCAGGCCGAGACGGGCAAGAAGGACGAGGCGAAGGCCACGCTCGAACGGCTCGAAAAGGAGCACCCGAAGAGCCCCGCGCTGGCCGCCGCGCGGATCCGCAGGGCGGGCCTGGAGGCCGAGTCCGACCCGGGCAAGGCCGAGGCCCTTTACATGGCGGCGAGCAACGCCGAGGGGGCCACGCCGGCGGCGAAGGTCGAGGCGCTCTGGTCGCTGGCCTGGCTCCGGGTCAAGAAGGAGCCGGCGAAGGCGGTCGAGTCGTTCGACGCCATCCTCAAGCTCGACCCCAAGCACCCCCGCGCGGCCGAGTCCGCCCTGGGCAAGGCCGCCGCGCTCGCCCTGGCGAAGCAGGACGCCGCCGCCCTCGACGCCTACGACAGGGCCGCGTCCTACCCCGAGGTCGCCGGCCGCGCGCTGGTCGGCAAGGCCCGGTTGCTTTCCGCGGGAACGAAGCCAAAGGAGGCCGCCGAGGCCTACGGCAAGGCCGTCGAGGGCTACGCCGGGTTCGGGCCCGAGTTTTCCAAGGCGGAGCCGCTGGACGTGCTCCTGGCCGACTGGGGCTGGGCGCTCATCGACTCCGGCCAGCAAAAAGAGGCCGACGCGGCGTTCGCCCGCCTGCTCAAGGAGTTCCCCGAGGGCCCCCGGACGGTGGACGCCCGGATCAATCTGGCCGAATCGGCCTTCGCCGCCGGCAAGCACGACGAGGTCAAGGCGCTGATCGAGCCGGTCCTGGCGGACTCCTCCAAGGCCGACGACCGCCAGAAGCAGTCGGCCCGGTACCGCCTGGGACGCTCGCGGATCGAGGCCGGCGACTGGGCCGGGGCCGCCGCCTTGTTCGACGCGCTGGCGTCGGACTCCAAGACGCCCTTCGCCCGCGAGGCGGGGTTCTGGAAGGCGGAGACCTTGTTCCAGCAGAACAGGCCCAAGGACGCCGAGGCCGCCTTCTCCTCGCTCATCGCCGCGTCCCCCGCCGCGAACGAGGCCCCGGAGCTGGTCTCCACCGCGCGTCGTCGCAAGGTCCTCTGCCTGGTCCAGCTCGACCGCTGGAAGGACGCATTGACGGCCGCCGATGATTTCCTCAAGGCCCACCCCGAGGACGCGCAGAAGGCCGAGGTGCAGTATGCACGCGGGCGGGCCTTGCAAGGCCAGGCGCGGTTCGACGAGGCGAGGGCGGAGTTCGACAAGGTGGTGGCCGCCCGCAAGGGGTCGGAGCTGGCGGCCCAGGCGCAGTTCATGAAGGGGGAGACGTTCTTCCACCAGAAGAACTACCGCGACGCCCGGCGCGAGTTCTTCCAGGTGGCCTACGGCTACGCGTTGCCCAAGTGGCAGGCTTTGGCCCTGCTCGAAGCCGGCAAGGTGCAGGAGCAGCTCCAGCAGTGGCCCGAGGCCGTCGCGACCTACGAGGAACTCCTCTCCAAGCACCCCGACGAGCCCCCGGCGAAGACCGCGAAGGACCGCCTGGCGGACCTCAAGAAGAAGGTCGTGGCGGAGGGGAAGACGGACGGGAGTTGAACCGTCGGGGCGTTGCCAATCTGGAGTGCGTCCGCTTGCTGACGCTCTCGCCCGTGGGAGCTTGCTCCCGAGAGCAGGCGGCGAATCGGAGGTTGACCCTTCGTCCCGGCACGCGAAGCGAGCTTCGCGGCAACAGAGCGTCAGCAAGCGGACGCACTCCAGATCGTGAGTCCGGGGGTGCGTTCAAGCCGGGGGGCCGGTCGTGCCGATTCTTCTGGGAAGAGGGATCGATGCGCCCGAAACTGGGGGAACCAGGGAAGGATCGCGGCCGATGCTGCATCATCGAATGGTCGGGAAAGTGAATTCCGTTCGCAACTTACGCAAATCGTACCGGGGCGTCGCCGTCGCCGCCCTGGGATTCGTGATCACGCTCCAGGGGGGCTCCGCGCGGGCCGAGGGGGAGACTGCCGCGGCGGCGCAGGCGGCCTGGAAGACGGCCAGCGCCCAGGCGAAGGTCGCCGGCGAGAGATTCCTGGCCTGGTACCAGAAGACCCCGCCGCTCGATCGGATCACCTGGGGCGGCCTGGCCGCCTGCGGGTTCCTCGGCGTGGTCGTCGTGCTCGGCCGGATGCTCAAGCTCCGCGCCCGCTCCGTCACCCCGTCCGACTTCATGAAGCGGTTCCGCGAGCGGCTCAATGAGGGCAAGCTCGACCGGGGCAAGGCCCTCGACCTCTGCGAGCTGAACCCCTGCCCGGCATCGCGGGTGGCGCTCGCCGCCGTGAAGCGCTGGGGTCGCCCGGTGCCGGACCTCGAACGGGCCGTGGCGATGGCCTCGAAGATCGAGATCGACCGCCTCAAGCGGCACGTCGGCACCCTGCGGCGGATCGCCGTGATGACCCCCCTGCTCGGCCTGCTCGGCGGCCTGGTCTCGGCCAGCCGGGCCCTGGCGTCGCTGCCCCAGGGCGCGGCGTGGGGCCCGATCGTCGGGGCCTCGCTTATGCCCATGACCGCCGGCGTGGCCATGGCGATCGTCGCGATGCTGCTCTACGATGGCCTGATGGGCAAGGTCGAGACCCTGGCGAACGCCCTCGAACGGCTCGGCTCCGAGACGGTCGACGCCATCGCCATGTCCGCCCCGGCCGTGCAGGAACGCCCCCGCGAGCGGGCCCGTGAACGCGATCGGGATCGAGATCGCGACCTCGAACGCGAAACCGAGCGCGAGCACCGCCGCTCCTCCGCCCCGCACGGCCCCGCGCACCACATGGGCCACAGCCCCATCCGCGCCCCGCACCAGATCCGCGTCGAGATCCCCGACGCCCTGGCCCGCGGGCTGGATCGGGATGATGACCCGTTCGATGATTGATTCGAGGTGAGAAGGCGCCGAGCAGGCAGAAACCGCTGGACGCAGCTCCAAAGCGCTGGGCGCGGGTCTCCAGACCCCGCCCCCAGCGTGACCGAAGGAGACCACCGAATCGGGTCTCCAGACCCGTACGTGGCGGAATCGAAAAGGGTCTGGAGACCCCGTTTTCCGGTACGGCGCGGCGGGGGTGGGGGCGGGGTCTGGAGACCCTCGCCCAGCGCCTCCGACTCCCGCCCTCGTCAACAGCAAGGCCAGCGGAATCTGTAACGGCCGGCCCGACGACCGAACCATTCCCCACCGAGGATCGCACCCGATGACCGGCCTCGACCTGGAAACCTTCCTGCAGCTCCTCCGGGCGGACTATGGCGCCTGGGCGAGCCTGGGGCTGGCGGTCCTGGTGCTCGCGTCGCTCGTCTGGACGAGCTTCGGCCGGCGCAGGGCGCTCCGCAAATGCCTGGTGCTGTCGATCCTCGCCCACGTGGCCCTGGTGTCGTACGGCAACTCGTCCGACTTCTTCGCGCGGACGCTCGGGATCGGCACCCTCAACCCCGGCGGCGGCGGCCGGCCGGATGGGTTGGATCCGAAAGAACTCGCCAACGTCGGCATCACGCCTGTTGATCCGTCGGACCTCCTCGACGACGGCTCCGGTCGCATGCGGCTCGACGCGGCGTCGAAGGGCAAGAACGGCCAGGGGGGCGCGGGCGGCTCGATCGACTCGCCCACGTCCTCGAATGCGAACATCGCCGAGGCCGCCTCGATCCCCGACCTGCTCCGGCCCGATGCGCCGGCGGCCCCCCCCCGGCTCGAACCGTCCGGCAACGCGAAGGCCGCCGACCCCAACTCGCTCCTCGCCCAGCAGACCCCCACGACCGCGCCGGACTTGCCCCCTCCGCCCGCCGCGCCCGAGCCTCCCCGGCGCGAGGCCCAGCCCGACACTCCGCTGCCCGAGCCCTCGAAGCCCGTCGCCGGCGACCCGGGCGAGATGCCGGTCAACGCCCCCAAACCGGCCCCCGACGCGCCGAAGCCCAGCCCGCTCCTGACCGACCGGTCGAACGCCGTCCGCAACGCGACCCGCCGCCCCGTCGGCGACGCCGTCCGGCCCCCCGTCGGGTTCGCACCCGCGAACGCCCTGCCCGACGCCCGCGAGGCCGAACGCAGGTTGATGGCCAACGCCGCCAGGCCGAATGCGAATCAACCGGATCTCAACGCCCTGCCCTCGACGAAGCCCGCGGCCACGCCCAATCCCGAGCCTTCCGCGCCGGCTCTCAACGCCCCCAACACCGGGGCCGGCGACGCCAACATCAAGGCCACCGCCCCCAAACCGGCCGCCAACCCCGAGCCGAAGATCAAGCTGCCCGACACCGACACTCGTCGCCAGGCCCGCACCCAGCCGCAGCCCGACCGCAACACCCTGGCGATGGCGCCCCGGAACCAGCCGAACACCAACGCCCTCGACCTCGGCGGCGTCACCCCGAGGGGCACGCCCGGCTTGCCGATCGGGCCGGGTCAAGGCATGGGATTGGGTCTCGGCGGCGTCCGGGCCCTGGCGGACATCCCGTCGGTCTACCGCACGCGGCTCGACCCCAATCGCTCGGCCGTCGCCCAGCGCGCGGGGGCCAGTCCCGAGAGCGAGCAGGCGGTCGAGCGGGCCCTCGACTGGCTCGCCCGCCACCAGGACCCCGACGGCCGATGGGACGGCGCCACCGCGAAGTACTCCGACGGCACGGTCGTCCGCGGCGACGACTCCTTCACCATCCATTGCCCGGCCGGCGAGACCTGCTTCGGCGAGTGCTACTACTGGGAGGCCGACACCGCCCAGACCGGCCTGGCCCTGCTCGCCTTTTTAGGGGCGGGCTACACGCCGAGCGAGGGCAAGTACGCCACCGTCGTGACGCGCGGGCTGGAGTTCCTCGTCCGCAGCCAGAAGCCCGACGGCGACCTCAGGGGCGACAGCAAGGCGGTCGGCATGTACTGCCACGCGATGGCCACGCTGGCACTCTGCGAGGCGTTCGCCCTCACCGGCGACCCGACGATCAAGGACGCCGCGACCCGTGGCATCCGGTTCATCGTCGCCGGCCGCGCGGCCGACCGCATGGCGTGGCGGTACGCCCCGGGCGCACCGACGGGCGACACGAGCATCCTCGGCTGGGTGGTGATGTGCCTCAAGTCGGCGAGGCTCAACGGCATCCCCGTGCCGCAGGACACGCTCGACGGGGCGCAGGCGTGGCTCAGGCGGGTCTCGGCCGGCAATTCCGGCGGCCTGGCCCGCTACCAGCCGGGTCAGGACGTCACCCCCACGATGACCGCCGAGGCCTGGCTCTGCCGCCAGTTCCTCGGGACCGGCGGCCCCGGCCGGGCGAGCGACGAGGCGGCGGCGTTCCTGATCCAGAAGGGGCCGAAGGTCGACGCCTACAACCTCTATTACTGGTACTACGGCACCCTGTCGCTCTACCAGCACGGCGGGCCGAGCTGGGCCCGCTGGAACCGCGACGTCCGCGACGAACTCATCCGCCGCCAGGTCGTCGACGGCCACGCCTCCGGAAGCTGGGCCCCCGACGACAGCCAGTACGGCACCCACGGCGGCCGGATCTACTGCACCGCGCTGGCCACCCTCACCCTGGAAGTCTACTACCGCTACCTGCGCCTGTATGAAGCCCCGTAGGGTCCGCGATTGCGGACCAATCTCGACGGAATGCCATCCGCATTCGCGGCCTCGCTGCTCTGGGCGAGGGTCTCCCGAGCCCGCCGCGCCGTATGACGAAACCGGGCTCGGAAGCGCTGGGCGCGGGTCTCCCGACCCCGCCCCTACCTCCGCCACGCCAACCACGAAATCGGGTCTCCCGACCCATTCGAGAACGCATCCGCGCGTTTGATTCTCGGGTCGGGAGACCCGCCCCTGCGGTACGGATTCTCAGGGCAAGGGCGGGGTCGGGAGACCCGCGCCCAGCGCCCTGGTTTCCTCCTCAGGACCCGGTGGCACCGCCATCGTTGTGCCCGGCCGCTCAGGCGCGGCGGCGACGGCGGGCGTGGGCGGCGAGGCCGAACAGGCCGGCGACGGCGAGCGAGCCGATCGTGGCGGGCTCGGGCACGGCGTTCGAGGCGCCGCCGTTGATCTGGAGGTTGTCCCAGGCGATCGAGTAGCTGTTGCCCGCGTTGTAGCCCTGGAGGATGACGTTGCTCAGGGTGACGCTCCCCCCGGCGTCGGTGTCGGTGTAGACCAGGGTGCCGTTGACGTTGTACAGGACCTGGTTGCCGACCAGGCTCATCGTCAGGGTGTACCACTTGTCGTAGCCGGTGAACCCGCCGACGTCCACGAAGCCCAGGTTGTTGTCGAACACCCGGAATCCATTGCCGGACGCGCCGTCGCGGTTATTGTTGAACTCGATGATCGGGAAGTTCGAGACCGCATTGAGGTTGTCGACGCCCGTGGCCCAGAAGCTGGCCAGTCGGCCCTCGGCGCCCGAGATGTTCTGGCTCAGCGAGTCCCACGCCCGATCGACATAGAGCTCGATCTGGAGCGTCGTGGTCGGGCTGGGCAGGTCGAACTTGCGGCCCTGGGTGTTGTAGAAGTTCGCCGAGAACGCCGGGGGGCGGCCGGCGTTGTTGTCGCTGGCGCTGATGCCCTGGAGCAGCACACCCGTCCGGGACCCGCCGTTCTGGCCGGACGCGAAGCTCGCCGGGGCATAGCGGTCGGTGTACCACACGCCGGGCGCCTGGGTGGCGCTGATGACCACGTCGCTCGGCGAGTCGAACGTGATCGTCTGGCCCGCCCGGGCGGTCGAGGCTAAGGGCAGCGCCAGGCACGCAAGCGACGCGGCAGCAAGGAACATACGCTTCATCGGGGCACCTCGGGATGGGGAGATCCTGGGCCGATCGGCGCACCGCGAACCGGACGGTTCGCGACCGCTCCACGCCCATCGATCCCTTGACGCATTCATCAGAACTGACACGAACGCATGCTAGTGCCCCGATCCGCCTCGCGCAAACCCGCTGTCTCCAATTCACTACAGTCCCATACAATTCGTTGCTTCCGGGAAACGCCCCCGAGACCGGTGATTCTCGACTATCCCCGACATGCCAATGCGTCGATTTTCGGTCTCCCTGCGCCGGGAACTCGAAGGCAAAGGAGACCCGCGCCCGGCGCTTCCGGACCCCGCACGGCGTGATGCAAGGGCACCCGGGATCGGGCTCCGGGATCGGGCCGGCCGCCCAGGTCAGCGTCGGCGTTCCTCGCGCTGGTCCTTGCGGCTGCCGAGGGAGCGGAGGAAGTCGGTGACGGCGGGCAGGGTGATGAGTCCGAACTGCGGGTTGGCGGGGGTGCCCCGGATGTAGGCGACCACGAACTGCCCGCTGGCCTCGCGGATCAGGTCGCTGAGGAACAGCAACCGAACCTTGTCCCGCCCGTAGACCACGCAGAGCTTCACGTCGAGCGCCCCCTGGACGTCGAGCGTGCCCCGCCCCCGCAGGCTGAAGGCGTCGCCGATGAAGTCGATGGGGTCGAGCTCGGTCTGGCCGTTCTGGATCTGGAACGTCACGAACGCCGAGTCGAACGCCGTCTTCGTCTCACCGGACAGCTTGATGGCGCTGAAGAATTTCAGGAGCGTGGGCAGCCGCCCGAGGTCCCCCTGGGTGATCCGCGCGTTGCCCCCGCCGTTGAGCCGGTGGAGGTCGTTGCCCTGCCCCCTCAGCGAGATCTCGCCGGAGACCAGCCCCTTGAAGGTCTGCTTGCCGGGGAGCGTGCGGGCGTAGCTCTGGAGGTCGGCGTCCTGCACCTGGATGTGGGTGGTGTACTCGGGCGTCTTGTCGAGCGTGACGGCGACGTCGCCGAGGACCTTGCCGCCGAGCAGGGCCCCCTGGATGCCGGTGACCGTCGCCCGGCCCTGGTCGACCAGGATGTCGGCGGTGAGCCGCGTCACCTGCTGGTCCAGGAGCATGACGCTATCCAGATTCACTTTCCCCTTCACGGCCAGCGCCACGCCGTCGAACGAGCCCTCGACCTCCTGCAACTGGCCCTGGATCTGTTCGAGGGGGAGCCCGGCCTGGATCGAGTTCCCGCCGAAGAGGATCTTGCCGTTGCGCCAGCGGCACCAGGCGGGCTCGCCGGGCTTGCCCGACCAGCCGAGGCCCAGGTCCCCCTCCATCCGGAACGCCTTGCCGTCGTCGAGCCGGCGGGCGAACTCGGCCATCACCGGCGGCATCAGCTCGCGGACCCGGCCGTCCAGGTGCAGTTGCTTGACTTCCAGGTGCGTCACGCCCAGGCTGAACTGGCCGCTGTCCGCGACCCGGACGGTCCCCTCCTTGAAGTTCACCCGGGCGCCGTGGAAGAAGAAGCCGACGTCCGACATGGCGACCGCGCCGTCGTCGAAGATGAACCGCCCGCCGACGTCCTCCATCCGCATCTCGAACTTGCCGCCGGGGTCCAGCCCCGGGGTGGCCACCCGCTCGAACGCCAGGCGGACCCCCGTCTGGCTGCCCGGATAGATCTCGATGTGGTGATGCGGCTCCTGCCGCGGCAGCCCCCGGATCCTGGCCCGGACGTCGCTGGAGCCGGTCGGGTTGAGCGTGGCCCAGGTCTTCTGCCAGGCCGGCGGCAGGGCGTCGCGGAGCTGGTGGTCGAACGGCAAGCTGTCGGCCTCCAGGCTCAGGTCCACCTTGAAGGCGTCGCGGCCCAGCCGGGCGACCTCGCCGTTGCCCCGGACGGTCGCCTGGCCGTTGAATCCCTTCATATTCTTGAACACCCAGAGGTCCGGGTGGATCTCCAGCCGTCCGGTGAGGTTCGAGATCGGATACTTGAGCCCGTCCCAGGTGATCGCGCAGCCGGGGTTCAGATCCAGGTACGCATCAATGCTCACGCGCCCCTTGGGGTCGTCCTTCGCCGTCAGGGGCGGCAGCCGCACCAGCCTCGCACGCCCCCGCACCGTGCCCGAGGGGTGGTACGACTCGACCACCGGCCGCACGTCCGGCGGCAGGGCGTCGAAGAGCTTGCGGTCGACCGGCAGCGAATCCCCTTCGAAGTCGAGCCTGACGACCGACGACCGGGGGCCGGGGTTCTCGATCGTCCCCTTCGCCCTCAGCGGCTTGCCGCCCACCAGCGTCTGCATGTCGATGGTGACCAGGTCGTTCTCCCGGATCATCGTCCCGGTGACATGTTCAAGCTGGTAGGGGAAATGTTTGTAATAGAGGCTCACATCGAGAAAATTGACGCCGAGGCCGAACCCGACCTTGCCGCCGGGCGTGGTGCGCTCGGCCCTGGCGGCGACGTTGACCCGCCCCGCGCTGGCGAGTTCGCCCGAGAGCACGCGCGGGGCGAAGTCCACCCAGAGGCCGCGCAGGTCGCCGGGCGTCCAGCGGCAGAGCCTCTGGTCCAGCTCCAGGTCCATCAGCTCCAGGTTCATCTTGAACGGGGCCCGCTCGGGGTCGCCGAGCGCCATCCAGCCCGAGGCGTCGATCCCGGTCGCGCCGTTGCGCCCCCGGGCCGATTCGACCGTGAGCACATCATCTCGCAAATGGAGCGAGGCGGAGACGTCGTCGAGGTCGAACGGCAGCTTCGGGCACTTCCACGAGGCCGACCGCACCCGGGCGGAGATGTCGTACTTGAGGGGCCGCTCGGCGGCCGGGTCGAAGGCGATCGAGGCGATGCCCACGTCGGCCTCGCCGCCGGACAGCCCGACCGCGCGGATGGCCTCGCGATACTCGGCGGGGATCCGGTCGCGCAGGGTCTCCGACAGGGCCAGGCGGGCGACGTCCCCCTTGAGCGTCACGCGGCCGGACTTCCGATCGAAGGTCCCCTCCAGCTTGATGCGTTCGAACTGGTCCCCGCGCGCCGAGCCTTCGAACTGGGCCAGGCCGTCGGCCCCGGGGGCGATCCGGATCGAGACGTCGCGGAGCACGGCCGTCGAGGTGCGTTCGGTCCCCGTCACCAGCTCGACCTGCCCCCGCTCGATGGCCACCGGCGGCAGGACCGCATCCTTCGGCGCGGGGAAGGGATCGGCCAGGACCCCCTGGAGGTTCCACGTGCCGTCGGCCCGCTGCCGCAGCACGAGCACCGGCTGCGTCACCAGCACCTCGCTCGGCTTGAACCGGCCGTGCGCGAACTCCCAGGGGTCGAACTTGATCGACGACCAGTAGCACTTGGCCAGCGGGTGCTCCTCGCCCTTTTCCGACTGGCTCATGCTGATGTGATGGAGCGTGATCTCTCCCGCGAACGGCCGCAGCCGCGCCCGGAGGAGGTTCACCCGCGCGCCGGGGAAGAACCTCGGCGCGTTCTCGCGCACGAGTTCGACGATCGTGTCGCTGTCGGTCGCGTACGAGTAGAGGTACCACCCCGCGCCGCCCAGGAACGCGACGAGCACGAGCAGCCCCCAGCCGATCCACTTCCCGACCTTCCTCAAGCGTCCCGCCATCGGAAGCCTCCGCATCCTTGCATCAGCCCGTCCACAAGACCCAACACCCTTACATCTTCACGTATTAACCATCGCCCGTCACCCATTTCATCCTGGCCAGCGACACGCCCGCCAGCACCGCCGCCGGGGCCATGCCGGGGGCCCGGTAGCGGACCGAGCTGACGAACACCAGGTGCAGGCCGAAGAAGACCACGAGCGTCCCCAGCAGGACCGCCCACGTGCGGGGGTCCCCCCGCCTGAGCCACGCCCCCCAGCCCACCAGGGCGAACACCGGGAGCGTCGCGGCCATCGAGACGACGGCGACCAGCGGCGAAGTTAAACTCGCCGCGTTCGGCCAGGGGCTCCAGAACCGACCCGCCTTGATCCAGGCCAGCTCCAGGACCCGGCCCGGATGCGACCGCGCGAACGCCAGCGAACGGGACCGCAATTCCCGGTCCTGCTCGACCTCCGACAGGGCCCGGACGTCCGGCGCATCGAGGAACGACATCTCGCTCGAACCGTCCGCCGTCGGGCTGATCCCGTCATACAGGCTCGCCCCGACCCAGAGCGCCGTCGGCACGAACCGACCCAGTTCGCTCCCATTCCGCACCCACCACGGCAGCATCACCAGCCCGAACACCAGGGCCATGACGCCGGAGATTCGTAACGATCTCCGAAGCTCCCCCCTGCCCCCGCAGACAACCCGGATCACCAGGAGCGCCGCGACATAGGCCAGCCAGGAGGGACGCGTCAGCACGGCCAGGCCCATCAGCAGACCCGCCAGGGCCGCCAGCCTCACCGGTTTGTCTGCGGCCTCCGTCTTGCCCCAATCCTCCCGTCGAGCGGGCCAGGTCGCGGTGATGGCCCAGAGCGAGCCCATCATGAGCGGCAGGAAGAGCGCCTCGGAGAGCGCAAGGGCCGACAGAACAATCAGATACGGATCCAGCGCCGCCAGGCAGGCCGCCCACCAGGCGGTCGAGCCACGCCTGTCCTCGCTGGCGAAGCAGGTCGCGAGCAGGCCGACGAGCCCGACGGACAGGGTGCCCAGCAAAGCCTGGACGATCCGGGCGGGGAGCAAACCTGGGCCAAATAGCAGGCGGCAGAGGGCGAGGAAGGCCGGGTAGCCCGGGGTGCGCAAGGCGACGTGGGGGACGTCCCACTGGTCGACGCGATACGGCCGCCCTTCGACCAGGGCGGCGGCGAGGTCGCGGTAGATGGCGGTGTCGCCGAAGACGCAGGGGGTCTTATTGCGGTCGGCATACCATTGGACGGCGAACGCGGCGGCCACGCGGAGCCCGAAGGCCAGCCCCAGCAAGAGGATCCAGCGCACGGCCCGAGCCTTCCCTGAGCCGGCCTGTGCCATCATCCGAGCCTCCGGGCGGGGTCCCTCCGTCCACACCGCCGCATGCTAGGACAGGCCTCGCATAGGGTCAATTGCAACTGGGGCCATCGCCCCCCGAACCCGTGAATCTGGAGTGCGGCCGCTTGCTGCCGCTCTCACCCTGTGGGAGCTTGCTCCCAAGAGGCCACATCCAGTCGAAACTGGAAGCTGCGAGACCGACACGCGAAGCAAGCTTCGCGAGAACAGAGCGTCAGCAAGCGGACGCACTCCAGATCGGCGAATCGGCAGTCTCAGGCCGGTGCCTTGGCCGCCGGGGGTTTGCCGCGGCTGGGAGCGTTGGAAAACTTCAACACAGCACCCACCAGCAGCAGAATCACGAGCACCCCCAGCGCCCAGAGCCCGGCCTTGACCGCGCCCGGCAGGGGGGCGGCGGGGGTCTCGCGGAGGTAGGCGGTGAACGGCTTCGAGGGGCCCGTTGGGCCGGCCTGGACGGGGTCGTCGTCGTAAAGCAAGGCCTTGCGTGCCTTGATCTTCTGCTCTTCGGTGATCGCGTGCGCGTTGTCGGCCATGGTGCCCCTCCTCGGCGGATCTCCTGGTATTTTAGTCCGCCGGACGCCGGGCGCGGAAGGCCCAGTCCCAGCTCTTCGGGAGGTGCGACAGCGATTCGCCGCCGGGGATGGTGTCGTCCCAGGGGTAGAGCACCTTCGCCAGCTCCACCGGGGCGAACCCGACCTTCCCGAACCGGTGCTCGACCTCGAATGGCTGCCAGAAGGTTTGACGCAAACCCTGGAACAGGAAGCGGCTCCAGCCGAAGTCGTAGTAATGATGCTCGGCGTGGAAGGCGGCGTAACGCTCGGCCTCCTCGAGCGAATCGCCCCGGTCGAGGGCCTGGTCGAGCAGCAGGATCGTCTGGTAGTGGATCGCGTCCATCGACGGCAGGATTCCCAGGAACTGCCCCCCCGGCTTGAGCGCCCGGAAGATCGCCCGCAGGCTCGCGTCCAGCTCGCGGCGGTCGGGCATCACCAGCGAGTTCACCGCGATCGCGACGTCGAACTGATTCTGGAAGTCATTCAGCTCGAACATCTTGCGCTGATAAAACTCGACCCGCTCGGCGTCCGGCCCGAGCCGCTCCTTCGCCTGCTCCAGCATCCCAGGCGCGAAATCCAGCGCGATGATCTTGCCGAACGACTTCAGCAGGCGGGGCAACAGCGGCCCCGTCCCGCAGCCGAGATCGGCCACGGTCATCGACTTCGCCTTACCCCCCTTGCCCTTCTTGCCGGGGACCTCGCCGGCCGCCTCATCGATCCAGGCGTGGAGCGGGTTCTCGACCTCCGGGCGGAAGGGGTCGAGGAAGAGTTCGTCATAACGCGCGGCGTGTCGCGACCACTGGCGGTCCTGGCGATCGTGGCTGGTCTCGGCAGACAATGGGGGAGCCTTTCCTTGGTCGGTCGCCTGGGGGAAACTATATTCCTGGACCGGAACACAAGGATATCGGAATCCGACTCAACCGCCCGACGAACCGGGGGCCTCGGTCAACGGAGGCGGGATCTCCGACGGCGGCGACCGGTCGAGTCGATCGACGCGGATGGCGATTCCGTGCGGGCTGCCGAGCACGTCACGCTGGTAGGCCCGGGGGTAGCCCAGCTCGGGGTCGGGGTCGAACTTGAGGACGTAGGCCGAGCCCTTCGGCTGGTTGAACGGCCGGGGCTGGTCGAGCTGGGCGATCTCGTCCTCGATGGTCGTGAACAGCCCTTCCACCGAGTAGAAACGCGGCTGGCCGGGTTTCGAGACGATCTCCCGCCCGTCGGGCCGGACGGTGTAGATCGCCTTGACCTCCCCCCCTCGCACGAACACGCGGTACCGGGCATTGCGCTCGCCGGACGTGGACCAGTCGAGGTTGTAGTCCTTGAGTCCGGCCTTCTCCCACTTCGCCTTCGCCGCGGCGATGGTGGTGGGGTTCACCTGCTCCATGCCGCCGCCGCAGCCGGTCAGGAGGAGCAGTCCGAGGCCGACGGGAGCGGTCAGGAAATTTCGCATCGGACCATTGTAGATTTCCGACCAGCCGCCGAATAGATGTCGAATCCGGTCCGAACTCCTCCCCGGGGGACCTCCGATGACGCTGCGGTTCTCTCTCCGATCCTGGCTCGTCGGCCTGCTTTATCTGGTCGGCGGGCTGGGCGTCATCGCGGCCATCAGCCCGGACTTCCGGATGGAGACGAAGGTCGAGAACCTCACGATGACCGAGACGATCGCCGTCCGGCTCGGTGGCCCCTGGACGCCATTCTGGACCTACGACCGCCTCAAACTCGGCCCCACCCCGATCACCAGGGACTTCGTGGTCCCCGCCCATCTCGCCCCCTTCAAAGGCCCCCCGCGCGTGACGGCGACCCACGGTTTCTCCCTCGTCGCCCTCCTCGCCTCGACCCTGACCTTCGGCCTCGCCTGGTTCTGCTGCTGGCTCGCGGGCTACCTCAATGCGCTCCCCGGCCTGGGTGGCGAGTTGCATGTGGATACGAGACAGTTGCATGTGGATACGAGACAATGGAACCGCCAGGACGCCAGGGATGCGGAGGCAGAGAAGGGTAACCGCGAGGACCCGCAGGACGCGGCGCTGGGCGCAGGTCTCCAGACCCCGCCCTTACCCTGAGATGCGGTACAACAGGGGCGAGTCTCCAGACCCATTTCCAATGCCCGACTCGCGAGGGCCCCTCGAATGGGTCTGGAGCCCCTCGCCCAGCGCGGGCCGGCGTCCCACCGAAGCCACCAAGCAAACACTTGCACACATGCCGACATATAATTTTCATCTTGGCGGTTCCATCCCCCCGCATCCCTACCGCCTCGGCAGCCGCTCCAGGAAGGCCGCATAGGACACCGCGATGGGGTTGCTGACGAGCCCCGGGGTGAGGGTCGGGCCGCGGTCCAGGCGGAGGAGGTCGGCCAGGGCGGTCGCGCGTTCGGCGGGGGTTCGTTCGGAGACCGTCGCGGCCCCGTGGAACGACCACAGGGCCACGTCGATCTGCCACGGCAGCGGGCCCGAGGCGAAGTCGGGGGGCAGCGGCCGGTCGTCGAGGAATCGCGACGTGATCATCCGATGCCATTCGAGCAACCGGGCGGCGTCGGGGTCGTCGGGCCGGGCGCGGAGGTCATCCAGAGACGAGGCGTCGAGGATCTCGCCCCGATACTTCGTGGATGCGACGATCCGTTCGAGCAGCGGGCCGGGCTCGCGCGACTCCGGGTCGTCCGGCCGGAGCAGCCGCAGGCGGTCGGCGAGGTCGGTGAGGGCCTCGTGCGCGGCGGCGAGGTCGCGGTCGGAGAGCGGCCGGCGGTGGGCCCCGGCGATCGGCGGCGCGTCGGATCCGGATGCGGGCCCGGGCGCGACGTCTCGCGAGACCGCCCCCGCCCCCGACGACGCCGGGGCCGAGGCCGGTTCCTGCTCGACCCGGGGCCGGATCGTCCAGGCCAGCGCCCCCAGGATCACCGCCGCCCCGGCCGCCAGCTGCAGGCCGTAGGGCCGGCGAGCCGGAACGGGCGGGACAGGAATGACATTCATCTCGTCCGATGTCGGCTCATGAACATGCAACGGCACCTCGACCTCCGTCGCCGGTCCGGCCTCCGCCTCGGCGGGGGCCTCGGGCGCGGCCAGGCGGGGGTCGGCGGGGTCGAGATACGAGCGGTCGAGCACGGCGGCGGCGAGCCGGGGGACGGCCAGCATGTCGAACCGGTTGCCGTTGCCGAACGCCCACGTCGCCAGCGACGCCCTGCGCCTCGCACGCGGGGGCAGCCGCATCCAGACCTCGCGGGCCAATCCTTCGATGGGATCGGCCGACTCGACGGCGACACGCTTGCCTTTGCGGATCGCCTGCGCGATGGCCTCGGCCCGGGGGTCATGGGGCTCGGTTGCGTGCGGGCCCGGCGGGTCGGGCGGCCACCAGCGGATCGTGCCCAGCGGCTCCGACTCCGACGCGGCGGTCCAGCTGGATCGGAACAAGCCCTCATAGGCGAAGGGATCGCCGCCGGCCCGGGCGTAGTCGCGGTGGGGGACGAGGATCGCGTGGAATGCCATCGCCCCCGGCCGGCCCCGGTCGTCGGCCCCCTGCGGCTGGGCCTGCACGATCGCCCAGGGCCCGCTCGGCAGCCGGAGCGCCAGCGTCGACGTCACCTCGACCGCCCCCGGCGGCCGCTCGCCGAACCGCTGGCAGGCCGCCGAAAGGTCCTTCAGCCACTCCGCCCGGCACCCCGGCGAGTGCGCCAGGAACGCATACCCCCTGTCCCAGAACGCGAAGCTGCCGTAGACCGCCTGCTCCAGGTCGATCGGCCCACGGGCGAGGTTCGGGAAGAGGAAACGCATGTTCATAGATTCAAAATATTTCTGGAATGATCGAGTGTGCCACGGCAGTCACAAGCGCTGGGCGTGGGTCTCCAGACCCCGCCCTTACCGTCGCCGCGCCGTCCTGCAGAATCGGGTCTCCAGACCCGGAGATCCAGTTCCCCCCAATGCAATTGCCTTCCGTGAAGGGGTCTGGAGACCCGGTTCGGCGGTCCCCCTCGATCACGCCAGGGGCGGGGTCTGGAGACCCGCGCCCAGCGCTCACGAGACTCACCCCCAGCGCTTCCCCCACGCACCCGCGACTTCCGGCTCAGCACCCGGCCACTCCCGTTGGTCCGCGAGGCACGATACCCTACCAGGGGATTCGTTTGCGTCCCTGCGGTTCCATCCTCCCGCATCTCATTTCTCTTCCGGCTTCGGCAGGCTGGGCACCTCGAAGTCGGACGAGAACACCAGTTGCGTCGGCCCGCCCTTGCTGGGCTTGACCGCGCCGCTGAGGAGCCGCAGGGTCAGGGGGTCGCCCTTGCGGCTGTTGAGGGTGTACACCGGCGAGTCGGACCAGTCGTGGTCGACCACGCGGATGGTGATCGGGTCGCCGACCTTCCAGGTGATCGGCTTCGGGAAGGTGAAGTCCCAGATCGGCTTGATGTTGTTGGCGATCACCGGCGAAGGGCCGTAGACCGTGCCGGCGACCTCGACCTCGACGCTCAGGTCCGGGCCGCCGCCGGAGAGGTACTTGACGATGGCCGGGTCGAACTCGCCCCGGCGCAGGGTGACCTTGTAGGTGCCCGGCACGCTGATCTTCGCCCACCAGTCGGCGAACTCCTTCGCCTCCTTCGCGTACCGGCCGTCCTTGTGGTCGCGGCGGTAGTCGGTCAGGCGGCGGGCCACCTCGGCGATGTCGTCCGGGTGCGCGAGGTAGTGATCATACGCGAGCCTGTAGGTGTAGTTATCCCACTCCTTGAGGATCCGGTCTTTCGCCTCCAGCGCCTCGCTGATGTATCGCCCGCCATTGACGTGCTCTTTCAAGTACGTCTGATAGCGTTCGATGCGGGTGGAGAAGTAGGTCGGGTTCTGGCGGGAGTAGTCCCGGGCGCGCTGGATGTCGAGGTCGTCGATGAGCTTCACCAGGCGTTCCAGCTCGATGTCGGCGTCGGCCAGGTGACGGCTCTGCGGGCGCTCGCGCTTGAATTTCTGGATATCCTCGATCAGTTGCTTGAGGTCGGGGTTCGGGAGCGTGGAGGCCCGGACGATCTCGTTCAGCGAGCGGCGGTCCTGGTCGGCGACGCGGTCGTCGATGAGGGTCTGCATCCGGGTCAGGAGCCGGCCGGCCTCGTCGCGTCTGGGCGAGTCGGGGAACTCGCGGAGGAAGCCGCGGACAAGCTTGAGCACGGCCTCGGGCTGGTCGGGCGACGCGGCGACCTCGGCGTTCACGGCCCTCCAACGCTCGTCGTGCCGGGCCATGTCGCGGGCGGCCTCGACCTTGCGGATGGCCGGCGCGAGCGTTGGCGCCTCCGACTTGAGCGCGGTCAGCTTGCCGCCGAGGTCGGCCCGATCGGTGCCGAGGGCGACCTGGGTCTCGGCGTCCTTCACCGCCCATTCGCGGTGCTTCTTCTGGGCCTGGCGGGCGGCCTCGGGCCAGAAGTAGGGGAGCGACGGGTGCCAGGCGAGGACCGACTCCCAGCGCGCGGCGATCGCCGGCGCGGCGTTCTCGGTGTCGCGTTCGAATGCGAGTGCCTGTCGATAAGAATACGCGTCGTAGAACGCCAGTCCCCCCGCCAGGAGCGCGAGCCCCACCGCCCCCCGCACCAGCCGCGAGCGTCGGCGTTTGGACTTCGCGACGGCGAGCTTGCGCCGGTACGCGGCGGCGTGCTCCGACTTGGGGTAGCGCTTCTCGTAGGCGTCGACGCAGCGAGCGAGGCGGCCGAGGTCGCCCGGCGCGAGTTCCCAGATCCAGTCGAGCCGGTCGCGGTCGCCGACCTCGAGCTGCTCGGCCAGCCAGACGAGCGGGCCTTCGAGGCCCATCGGCTCCAGCTCGGCCGGCGGCCGGCTGTCCACCGCCGAGCGGCCGTAGGCGCTCACGGCGAACATCGCGCCATTGGGCACGTGCTTGGCGAGGGCGTGGGCCGTCATCCCGTACCGGGCCTCGACCAGCCGCTCGACCTGATCCAGCCCCAGGCCCGACGCCTTCGCCAGCAGGCGGTCGAACTTGGTGAGCACGAGCGCGACCGGGCGGCCGGCCGTGCCATCGTCGGATGCCTCGATGTAACGTTCGAGGAGATATTCGATCTCCTGCTGGCGCCTGCGTCGGTCGGCAGGCTGGGCCGAGCCCTCGGGGTCGAGGCAGAGCAGCACGGCGTCGCAGTCGGCGAAGAAGGCGTGGATCGGCTGCTCGTCGGCCCCCAGGGCGACGTGCTCGCCCTGGTAGTCCTTGACGATCAGATCGAGCCGGGCCGGCCCGTGATAGAGCCGGAGCTTGAGTTCGGTCTCGGCCAGGGTGCCCGCCGGCGGCTGGCCCGACTCGATCTGGGCGATCTTCTCGGCGAGGTATTCCGCGCTGGGCGGGTCGACCGCGGCGAGCCGGACGCCGGGGACCATGCCGGTGGACGCCTGGCGGTAGAACATCGCCAGGAGCGTCGTCTTGCCGACGTTGCGATGGCCGAAGAGCGCGATCCGCCGGGGACCGGTGAGCCGGCGTTCGAGGGCATCCAGCGGAGTCATCCGGCGTTGCGACATGCGGCCCGCCCCTCCTTACCGCAAACCCGGGGCTCCGCCCCGTAGGGTCCGCCATCGCGGACCAGGTTCCCGACATGAACATGACAATGGCCCGTGATACGAACCATTGTCATCGCCTGTTCGTCGAATGTTCGGCCCGCGATCGCGGGCGTTACCGGCGGAACACCTTCAACGCCAGCCGGAAGGGGGAGAACATCAGGCGGACGGGCAGGCCGAGGATCACGAGCAACGCCGCGGCGATGACCGCCATCGCGCCCGCCATGCCGGCGTAGCGGACCAGGCCGAAGTTCAGGCCGTAGCCTTCGAGCACCGTGCCGATCGACGATTCCAGGCCCTTCATCGCGCCCGAGCCGACGGAGGAGACGAGCTGGATCCCCGCCTTCGCGAACTGTTCGGCGGCGTACTGGGTGAACTGCCCGGCGGTGTCCACGAACTTGTCGGGGTCGGCCAGGAAAAGCGTCAGCACGCCGGCGGCGGCCAGCTTCTTCTTGTTGGGAAGGACCTTGGAGGTGAAGAAGTCCCAACCGTTGCGCCCGGTCTTCTTGAGGATCCCGATCGCCTGCGGGCCTTCCTCGGCGAGCACCTCGGCCACGTCGTCGCCGTAGACCCGGACGGCGGAGAGGCCCTCGGTGCCGAGCTTGCGGACGAGGGTCTCGGCCTGGCCGGGGTAGCGTGAGGCGAGCCGGCCGGCGGCCTCGCCCATCTCGACCACCAGCTTCTTCTCGGCCGGGGCCAGCGAGCGGAAGGTCCGGGCCATGTCGGGGTCGGGCTTCACCATCCGGCTGAACCGGGATTCGAGGACCGCCTCGGAGACGTCGTCGACCTTGCCGCCGAGCCGGGCGAGCGACTCGTGCCGCTTCGCCAGGGCTTCGAGGGCGTCGTCCCCTTCGCCGGCGAAGAGGCGGGTGGTCGAGCGGACGCCCGAGCGGGCGGCGGAGTCGGCCTGGCCGGCGGCGGCCTTGCCCGAGGCGCGGGCCTCGACGATCACCTCCTGCACCACGTCGTCCAGCCACGAGAGCTTGCCCGCCCTCGCCTGGAGAGGCAAGGCCAGCAGGCCGGCGAGCGCCAGGGCCATCCAGGCCATGGGCTTCGCGAACCGGGGGCGGTCATTCCGAGGGTGACGCATCGCAACGGGTCCTTCGGTCATCCGAGGCGATCAGCGGGCCCGTCGGGTCGGACGGGGCGCCGGGCGTCGTCGGAGGTTCTGAGACGTCAGTCGGGTCGGAAAGGGACGTGGCTGAATCGCGGAGCCGGAGGGGGAGAGGCAACGATCGCCCCCTCATTCTAAGAGCATCGGACGCGATCCCCCAGAAGTCTTCGCCCCTCGCCCGATTTTCTGAGGCGGAGGGCGTCATTTCCGGCGCGTCCGGACAACGAGGCGTCTGAGTTGGGACGGTCACTGCGACGACCGGGGGCGCCGGGACGCCAGATGCTCCTCCATCTTGTGGAAGGCCAGGACGCCGACGCCCGCCTGGGCCATCTGGGCCCCGACGTACTTCAACCCGCGATCGGCCGGGATCTTGTAGACCACCTCGCCCGCCGACTTCAGGAACGTGAGCGGACGCCAGGTCGCCAGCCGCAGGCCCGACCGGGTGCAGAGGGCCCGGCCCAGGTCGGCGATCTCGGTGACGGTCATCTTCTGGAGGGCCTGGGGGACCTTCTTCAGGACCTGGTACGTCCCCCCCACCGCCCGGACCGCCCACCAGCGAGCCACGCGGGCCGTTGCCTCGACCGAATCCTCGGCCAGTTCGGTGGTTGCGCGTCGGCCGATGGTCCGGGCCGCGTTCGAGCCGGCCTCCTCGACCGCCTCCTTCGCCGCCGATTTGACCCCGGCCTTCACCGCCGCCTTGACCTCCGCCCGCGCCGCCTCGGACGCCGCCACGCCCTCAGGCTGGAGGGCCGACAGGCTCAGGATGTCGGCTACGACGAAGGCCCCGTCGATCACCGCCCAGGTCATCTCGCCCGACGTCGGGGTATGCCCGCGGCTCAGCACCGAGCCCAGGTGGAGCAGGTCATAAAGCGGAAGGAATTGCTGGAACGAGACATCCGACGAGTCGAGTTCCGCGACCCGCTCAATCCCATCCTTCTTTATGATCCCGATCGTCGCCTGGCCGCTGTCGCCGGAGAGCGAGAGCACCTGCTTGGCCATCCACTCCGACCAGTTGGTCTGGGGCTTGGCCTTGAGGATCGCCAGGGTCTCGGGGCCGACGTCGGCGCGGGCGACCGGCCCGATCACGGCGGGGCCGTACGACCCGAGGATTTGACGGAAGTCCGGATCGCTGCTGTACTTCTCGAGCATGGCCAGGGCCATCGTGCCGTGCTCGGCGAGGGCATCGACCGCCTGGTTGCGGAGGGTGGCGTCGGAATAGTCGTCGAACACCACGTCGGCCGCATCGGGCCCGGCCTTGCGCAGCGCCTGCTCGCCCTTCGAACCGAATTCCACGGCCAGTCGCAGGGCATTGGGCCCGCCGCCGACCGCGTCCACCAATCCGACCGCCGCCACGTGCCGCAGGTAACGCGCAACCACTTCCGGCGACTGGGTATGGAGCAGATCCTCGACATACCCGGCGTTGACCCGGAGGACGATGAGCGCCTGGTCGAGCGGCAGGCTCGACGAGCCGTTCCCCAGCGCCGCGAGCACGGGCCCGTAGAGCCGGACCATGGCGAACCCGTCCATGCCCTGGAGCCGGAACGCCTCGACGGCGAGCCGGCCGTGAGCGTCGAGCGTCTGCAGGGCCGAGCGGAGGTCGGCCGAGCCCGATTCGAGGCTCACGAACGCCAGAACCGCGAGGGCGTCCACGAGTTCCGACTCGTCGCCCGACCACCGCTGGATGAGTTCCGTGACGCCGGTCGGGTCGGTGAGCAGCAGCGGCAGGGCGTTGGGGTACTTCGCCGCCGCCTTGCGTTGGGACGGGGAGAGCCGGCCGACCTCGGCGATGAGGATCTTGCGATCGGTGTCGTTATTCTGCTTGAGGCCGAAGTAGGTCCGCCAGTGCAGCAGGACCTCGGCCGCCGCGTTGTCGGACAGGGTATCCCGCAGGCGCCGGAAGTCGTTGGGGTGATTCTCGTAGAGATAGATCGCCTCGAGCCCGAGGGTGTCGAGCATCTGGAGGCCACGAAGGCCATCGGTGCCCTCGACGGCGAGGGCATTCTGGCGGTAGTTCTGGACGACGCGGCGGACGAGGTCGGCCTGCTCGGGATATTTCGCGACGAGTTCGGCCTCGCGATCGGCGGCCTGGGCCGGATCGGCGGCGACCGCCTGCTGCCCGCGCGGGGCCCCATCGTCCTTGACGGTGAGTTTGAGGAGCACGCCGAGGGCGGCCAGGAGCGCGACGACGGCGAAGGTTCGCTTCATCAGTGCCAGTTCCGGTTCCGGAAGGGCGATCGGCAGCGCCGATCGTTGGCTCGCGTTCGGCTCACGTTTCGCGACGAGTTGAGGTGAGGCGACCTCTCGCCGGGGGTTGACACTCCGCAAATCCCGATCAAGTTGGGAATCGGGCAGGACTTGCGGCAAAATCTCCCCTCAGATCGGCGGCGCCGGCGAGTCGCCCCGACGCCGCGCAAGGCGCGCCGGGGGCCGATTGTGCCAGGAGTATTGTCGATACTCCAGCCCCAGGGGTCAATCGCGGAAGAATTTTCGCAACCTCCCCCTTCGCCACGGTCTCCATCCCCTCTTTAATACGAAATCGACCCTTGAGCCGCGAAATTCGCAACAATCCCCGGGGATTTCCCGACGAGCGTCCGGGTTGGACAGGATATTCCGCGCCCGTTTGCCGCCGCACCAACGCGTGTTGATCCCGGGCAACGGTCCACCACCCCTCCCCCATCTTACGACGCCGCCATCTCCCCGGTTCGCCCCATCCCCGGATCCCCCATGAACCGCCGTCAGCTCCTGGATCTCCTGATCACCCACACCTGGTGGACGCCCGGCGCCGGCGAGATCGCCTGGGTGGACCGCTCCTACCAGGCGTTCAACCTCTTCGAAGCCGCCGCCTGGCTAGTGCTGGCCCTGCTCGTCCTGACCCGACACCTCCGCAACCGCCGCTCGCGCCTGGAACTGCTCTACGCCCTCGCCTTCCTCACCTTCGCCCTCACCGACCTCCGAGAAGCCTTCGCCCTGCAATCGTGGTTGATCTGGGCCAAACTTGCGAACCTGTTGCTGCTGTTCGGTTTGCGCCAGACCGTGATCCGGCGGTACTACCCAGCGAGCCGTCTCTACTGAGGCGGCAGATCAACGGAGCGTTGAGCCGGGGCAACGACCCGGGCCTTTGGTGCTTCCTTGCTGCCGAACCCGACCTATACATTTGATACAGACCGAGACCCAGACTGGCTGGCATCTCCCTTGTGCGGCCTCCCCGTCGGGTTATAGTCGCCCCGTCGGTCTCCCCCGCTCGATGCAGGATGCCCATCCCGGACGGAGCTGCGCCATGTCCACCGCGGAAACCAACTCGAAGACCTACATGACCCAAGGCGCCTTCGACTTCGCCTTCAACGTGGGTCAATTGACCACGCATCTGCTCCTGGAGCGTGCGATCCAGACGAATCGCGGACGTCTTGAGACGCCCCTCCTTATCACCGAGCAGGACGTCAAGACGGTGCTGACTCCTTCTGTCCTCGAAGCGGTCATCTCGCAACTTGAGGAAACCGTTGATGAAGAGACGGACGACGAGGAAGATCAACGAGCCTCTTGATTTCGAGACCGAGCAGACCCTCTTGCAGATGCTCGGCCAGTTCAAGGAACTCCTTGTTGCGAAAGCAAGGCAGACCGCGACCAGCAATCCGATCGGAGTCGACGACCTCGAACTGGCGTACAAGGACCTTCTGAGTCGGCCGGGCGGCCCGGATGTGCTCGATGCACAGGCGATCGTGTCGCTGAGCCTGAGGGAGAATCGGATCTTCGAGTGGCTCGCGTATGCGATGGCCGTGCTCCTGTTCGTCATGGGAGCCGGACTGGTCGGCGCGGGGGTTTTCGCCGGGACGGATGCGTCCTACCGCGTGTCGAGCATCGTCGGCGGGTCGCTGTTCCAGGTCCTGTTGCTGATCCCGTTCCGATTCGCCATCCATTCGCGGAAGCACAACATCGGCTTGCGGATGCTCGGGATCCTCATCGACCGCGCGGACGATCCCCGGAAGCTGGCCGAGATCCTCAAGAACACGTTCTTCGCCGTCGTCGTCGGGCGAATCCCCGAAGGTGCGAAGCCCTGGTGAGGTGAGCCGATGGCCGAGCCGACCGCGCCCGATGCGGCGAACCTCGCCGGTCACGCGTTATCCGAACCCGGGTTCGTCCCCCGGTCGTCCCCGACATGGGTCGAGAGTTTCCGACTCTGGCTCGAACGGCTGGATGCCAGGATCTTCGGGCCGCCGCATACGTTTCAGGAGATCCTCGCGCTGGTGATCGTCAGGCTGGAATCGGATCTGCCGGCAGAGGACAACTCAAGTCATCCGACGGGGTACGGTTCCCACTGATCTCCACCGGAAGGACGATCCATGGCCCAGAGTTTCGGCAAGCTGCTGCGGACCGAGGCCGACTGGGACGAGTGGGTGCACTGGCAGACCTGTGCGAAGGGGATCGATCGATGGAAGGGGATGATCTGGTATTTCCAGGACGACCCGGAAGGCCTCGCGTTGGTCCGCGAGTTTGTCATCCTCGCGTCGGAGGAGCCGTTCCTGAAGTGGCGATGGGTGTGCCCGTCGATCCTGGCGATGCGGGTCTTCCGGACATCCTTCCCGCTGGACCTCGCCGGCGAATGTCAGCACGACCATGCGGTGATCCGGCCCGTTATCCGACCGCCTTCGGTACGGGTTGAATACCATCGGCAACGGCCCGATCGCATCCCCCCGCGCGTCGAGGCATCCCCCGATCCCGATGAGGTCTGGACCGGCGACCCACGGGGGGCGATCGAGTTCCTGCGGGTGCATTTCGAGGGCGGGGACACCTGAAACACGAAAGCGGCGGCCGAACGGCCGCACTCCAAAGGTCAGGACCAGGGGCCGACGCGGAATTCGGCCTTGAGGTCGATGGAGACGGTGGTGGCGTTGCCGAGTTCGAAGCCGATGTCCTCGACGCGGGCCCGGGCGCTCATCGGGGCGAGCATGCTGCGGCCGGTGACGTATTCGGAGTGGTAATCCATGCCCGTGTTGATTTCTTCGAGCGAGTAGATGCCGAGCAAGGGCACGCCCAGGCGTTCGGCGTCGAGGCGGGCCTGGGTGAGGGCGTCGGAGAGGGCGAGGGCGCGGAGGGTGCGGCGGGTGTCGTTGAGGCGGTCGTAGTTCCACTCCAGGTGCGTCAGCTTGGCGCCCTTCTGGGCGGAGATCGTGCCGAGGGCGGTGGAGAGTTGCTCGATCTTCACGTCCTTCACCGACAGCACGTATTTCGCGGACGACGACTTCAGGCCGGCGAAGCTCTGGGAGTTGACCTCCACGCTCCGGAGCTTGAACCGGCTCTCCTCAATGCCGACCTTCTTCAGCTCCTCGATCAGGGCCCGCAGCTCCTTGGCCTTCTTGAAGGCCTCGGAGCCCGAGAAGACCGAGCTGCCCTCGATCGTCAGCGTGAGGTCGGCGGAGTCGGCGTCGAGTTCCTCCTCGCGCCGGATGCGGACGGTGATGGTGTCGGGCTTCAAGGCGGTGCCCCTTGGGTTGTGCATCTGGCGAGGCCGCACGTCTGGCGAGGGCGCAAGCGCTGGGTGAGGGGCTCCAGACCCCGCCCCCACTCATGACACGCCTTCCAGCATACCCGGGTCTCCAGACCCTTTCGAACGAGCCAGATTTCACGGGTCTGGAGACCCGGGCGGGTGGTCCTCTTCGATCAGGCCAGGGGCGGGGTCTGGAGACCCTCGCCCAGCGCTTGCGCCCTGGCCCGGCACGGACAAGGCACGAGGCTGCCGGGCATATTTTTCAGAGGCTTTGGGTGAACCTGGCCACATCCTTCAATGCGGTGAGGTTCGACAGGTCGTCACGCTCCACCGCCTGCACGAAGCGCCTGAGGATCAGTTCGAGGTGGTCGGCGACGTCGGCGTGGAGGTCGGCGACGTTGTTCTGGTCCCAGCGGTCCTCGGGCTTGCGGTAGAGTTCGGCGCCGCGGTCGGGGTCGTCGGGGTCGACCTCGATGGGGAGGACCATGTGCCAGAGGTGGGTCCGGATGGCGAACTCCTCGACGTCCATCCCCAGGCACGCATAATCGCGCACCTTGGTCTTCTTGCCGCGGATCAGGGGCAGCAGGTCGTGGCCGTGGACGCCCTCGGGGGCCTTCACGCCGACGGCCGCGAGGATCGTCGGCAGGAGGTCCACCGTCTGCACGAGCTGCTGCTTGCGGGACCCTCCGAACTCGGCCTTCGGCAGTCGAATGATGAGCGGTGTGTGGATGAGTTCCTCGTAGAGCCAGGGCCGGAAGCGCCGGACGAAGCCGTGCTCGCCGAGGGGCTCGCCCTGGTCGGACGTGAAGACGACCAGCGTATCCTCGGAACGCCCGGTCGCCCGGATCGCCTCGAACAGGCGGCCGAGCTGGGCGTCGACCATCGTCGCGGCCGAGGCGTAGGTGCGTCGCAGCCTCAAAAGCTCCGCCTCGTCCAGCACGTCGCCCACCGCGCCGGCGGGGACGTCGATCAGGGGTGTCACTTCCTCCAGGTCGTCGGGCGTCTCGTCGTCCTCCTCGACGAGGTCGCCCTCCTCGCCGGCCTCGAACTCATCGGGATCCACGGCCGCGTACATATCCTTGTACGGCTCGGGGACGTCCCACGGCCCGTGGGGGCTGAAGATGTCGACCCAGAGGACGAACGGATCCTTCTCGTCGCCGCGCTTTTCGAGCCACTCGATCGACGCGCTCACCGTCCGGGCGGCGCCGGTGTTCTCCTCGCGGTCCGACTTCAGGACCTTGCGGTTGCGGAGGAACTGCTCCCAGCGTTTGGTCCAGAGTTCGACATACTCCGGGTCGTCGTCGTCGCCGAGGTCGGGCAGCCTCAGGCGGGGCTCGTCGGAGAGCGTGACGCCCTTGGCGCGGGGGTCGTCGGCGCGGATGTAGGGGTCGTATCCGGATCCGCGGATCCAGCGGACCTCGTCGAACCCGCGCCCGAAGCCCTGGCCGGCTTCCCTTAAAAAGGGGACGTCGGAGATCAACGCCGAGCGGACGCCGGACTGCCAGAGCAGGTCGGGGAGGATCTCCTCGTCCGGGCGCAGGGCCGTCCAGCCCGAGTCGGCCGAGGGGAACCCGTACTTGCCCGTCCACCAGCTCCGGCGCGTGGGGATGGTGGTGAGATTTTCGGGGAAGTGGTGGTCGAACACGATCCCCTCGGTGGCCAGGCGGTCGAGATGCGGGGTCTCGATCCAGCTATTGCCGTAGGCGCCGAGGTATCCGAGATGCCAGCCGTTGCAGACGATGACGATGACGTTCATGCGACGGATTTTACCAGATTCGCCGCATTTGCGTAGGGGCGGACGAGCGCCGGCGGACCCGGAGTGCGGGAGCTTGCTACCGCCCTGCTCTCGCGAAGCGCTGGGAGCGGGTCTACCGACCCGAAAATCCAATGCTCCGACGCGAGGGGCCTTCCTCGAACGGGTCCGGAGACCCGATCGGGCGGTAGCGAGCGGCGAGTCCAGGGGGGGGTCGGGAGACCCGCGCCCAGCGCCTTCGATGTTCGCCCCGCTCCGTCAAATCCGGGCCGGGAACCCGGGGACGAGCCCCGAGCGGGCGAGCTTGCCGGATGCGTCGTGGAAGGTCATCGCGCCGTCGTCGCTGCAGAGCCAGACCTCGACGGCCCCGCGCAGGAGGTAGAGGGCGACCTTCTCGCGGATCTCCTCGGCCGAGTTCGACGGGGAGACGATCTCGATGCAGAGTTCGGGCGCGGCGGGATAGGGCGTGGCGAAGCCGTGGGCCCCGATGAACGCGTCGGAGCCCCAGGCGACGTCGGCGACCTTCACCCCGCGCGGGGTGTCGATCGCACACTCGGCGATGATCTCGCCCCGGCAACGAGTGCCGAGAGCCTCAGGCCGATCGCCATCTGGTTGCGGCCGTGCCGGTTCGACGCCGGGCTCATGACGACCTGCCCCCACTCGTTCAGCTCGATCTTGAATGGCAAGTCCTGCAGCGACCGGTCCTGGCAGACCTCGGTCCAGTCCATGGCTCATCCTCAGGTCAGGTCGGGCCGATTGATGCCGCTCTCTCCGTCGAATTATGCATCCGGAGTGCGGGAGCTTGCTACCGCCCTGCTCTCGCAAAGCTCGCTTCGCGGGCCGGATCGAGGCGTCGGCCTTCGACAGGGGGTGATCTGTCAGGAGCAAGCTCCCCGGGGACAGCGCGGACGCTCGCTTCCGCTCTCCAGGGGGTGCGGCGATCGTCAGGGGGTCGGGGCGGGCCGGGCCTGGAAGCGGGCGAGGAAGGCGGGCCAGGTGTCGGCGTCGAGCACGCCGAGGTCGCGCTCGAGTTGGAGGCGGTTGGTGAGGCAACGGGTCCAGAGGGCGATCATCTCGGAGCCGATCCTCGCTTCTTCGGCATCCGCCTCGATGAGCAGCTTGAACGTGGCGCGGACATCCCCCCCCGTTGGTCGGCGGGGCGTAGATCGACTCAGTTCCGTGGTCAGACAGCCAGACCGCCAGGACAAGGTGAGGTGGCCCCCCATTCTCATTCTGGTTTCCGAACCACCTTTGCATTCAGTAGTTCCAGCAGAGCAGTTTCACCTTTTCGCTTTGCTATATCAATCGGCGTGAGAGAGACCTTGTTAGGATGTTCTGGATCGGCTCCATGCTCCAATAACACAGTGACCATCTTGTAATCTCCTCTCGCATTGAATGCAGCCGTCCAAAGTGGTTGATTCCCGTGTCTATCGCTGATTGAGATTGCCTCAGGGCACTTGCGCAAAAGTGCCTCAAGTACGTTGGGTAGTCCATGTTCGATTGCATAGTGCAACGCGGTCAATCCGTTGGAGTCCTGAATGGCGACGGCGACTCCAAGCCTCAGTAGCTCGTCGATAGTCTCGACTTGCTTATGAGCGATCGCATAGTGAAGTGCTGAAAGTCCGGACGAGTCCTTTGCATTAAGGTCGCCACCTTGAGTAGCAAACTCACGAAGGGAAACAACGTCCCCAGTTCTTGCGAAACCGTATACATCTTTAATTGTCATATTCAAATTCCGGGCCTCTTCCAGCGGCACGGTCCGCCCCTCGCGGACGTCCTTGAGCCCGGCCTCGACCGCCTGGCAGAGGTCGATCTCGTATTGCAGGTCTTCCCAGGTCGCGTCGTCGCCCAGCCGCTCCACGAGGCGACGCGCGTCCTGCTTCACGCTCGACTCGGGCATGGGCCCCTCCTCCATCCTCCGCCCTCAGGATCGATCCCCAGTTCATCCTACGACGTGGGAAATCTCCCGGCCACTCGAAGCGGTGGATCGGGCGCATCGTCGGCATCCGTCGGCGGGGTTGACGCGGGCCATTCTGGCCGCGTCCGCCCCCCACCCTACCCGGTTCGGGCATCCGCATCCGTCACTTCCAGAGCCGACGCACGAGGGCGACCAGGGCGGTCGCGCTGACGGCGAAGACGACGAGGAGCGAATAGGCGTAGCCGGTCCGGCCGTAGAGGAAGTTGCCGACGGTGAACAGGCTCGACCAGATCATCGTGCAGCCGAGGACCCAGCCTAAAAGCGCCAGGGGGACGTTCTCGCGGTCGTGGACGTCCGGCAAGGGTCCTTCGGCGAGGGCGGCCTGGCGGATCGGCCCCCAGCCGGGCCCGAAGGGGCGGACCTTCCTATAGAAGTTGATGAGCACCTTCCGATCGGTCGCCGGCGCCAGGTAGGCCGCCGCCACCCAGCACAATGTCGTCACGCCGATGGTAATTAGCAAGGACTGATGCGTCCCGAACGTCGTCCCTTGCTTCTTGAGGTACCAGAACCCCACCGAGATCGCAAACGAGCTGACCATCGCCACGATCTCGCACCAGGCGTTCACCCGCCACCAGAACCACCGCACGAGGTACAGGAGGCCCGTCCCCGCGCCAACCTGGAGGATCAGGTCGAACGAATCCTTCGCCGTGTCGAGCACGAAACACGAGCGCGGCCGAGCAGAAGAACAGGCCCACGGTGACGAGCCGGCCCGCGCCGACGTAGTGGGCCTCGGTCGCGTCGGTGTGGAGGAAGCGGCGGTAGAAGTCGTGGACGAGGTACGATGCCCCCCAGTTGAGGTGGGTGAGGATCGTCGAGGAGTTCGCCGCGATCAGGCCGCCGACCATCAGGCCCATCCAGCCGATCGGCAGGAACCGCAGCATCGCCGGGTAGGCGATGTCGTGGCCGATCAGGTCGGGCTTCAGGTGCGGGAACGCCTTCGCGATGTCCGACAGCTCCGGATAGACGATCAGCGACGCCAGGCCCACGAGGATCCACGGCCACGGGCGCAGCACATAGTGGGCGACGTTGAAGAACAGGACGCCGCCGAGCGCATCCTTCTCGGTCCGGGAGGCGAGCATCCGTTGCGCGATGTAGCTGCCGCCGCCGGGCTCGGCCCCGGGGTACCACACGGCCCACCACTGCACGGTGATGGGGATGACGAAGACGGCGATCGCGAGGTCCCAGTGGTTGCTGAAGTCCGGTAGCATGTTCAGGTAGTTGATGCCGTCCGGGCCGGGCCTCGCCGAGAGCTTCTCCACCAGTCCGGTCAGACCGCCGACCTGCGGCAGGCTCACGGCGAAATACGCGGCGGCGACCACGGCGGTCATCTTGATGAAGAACTGAATCATATCAATGACCAGGACGCCCCATAAACCCGCGTGCGCGGCGAACCCGACGTTCAGCACGCCGACCACCAGGAGCGTCTGCCAGCGGTCGAGCCCGAACAGGATGGCCGCGATCTTGCAGGCCGCCAGGTTCACCGTGGCCATGATCATGCAATTGAAGAACAAGCCGAGGTAGACCGAGCGGAACCCCCGCAGCACGCGGGCGGGGCCGCCGGAATACCGCAGCTCGTAGAATTCCAGGTCAGTCAGCACGCCCGAGCGGCGCCAGAGCCTGGCATAGAAGAACACCGTGGCGACGCCGGTGAGCGTGAACGCCCACCACTGCCAGTTGCCTGCGACGCCCTGGCGGCGGACGAAGTCGGTGACGAGGTTGGGGGTGTCGCTGGAGAAGGTGGTGGCGACCATCGACAGCCCGGCGAGCCACCAGGGGACCGAGCGGCCCGAGGCGAAGTATTCCGACGTGCTCTGGCTCGACCGCTTCGCGAACAGCAGCGCCGGCAGGAAGCAGACCGCGATCGTCGCGGCCACGATGATCCAGTCGATCCAGTGGAGTTGCATGGCGGTCGTCCGTCCGTCGGTCGGCGAGGGGTCGTGTCGTCATCCGCTGCCATCGAGGGGAGCGGCATCATACCCCGATCCCACGCCCGGGACAAACGGCCGGATCCGATCAATCCGACCGTGGAACCGCCAGGACGCCAAGGACGCGGAGAGCATCGTGAGGTGTGGACAGAGCGACGGGCGCGGGCCTCCCGCCCCCGCCCCAGGCGTGAGATGTCGTCCAACAGGGGCGGTTCGAGGGCGCTGGACGCGGGCCTCCCGAGGAACGGGAGGCCCGCGTCCAGCGATTCCGAGAGAGCCCCGCGCGTTCGAAACTCGACGGCGCGTGCTGCTACTGAATGCCAGGGGCATCCTCTCTCTGGCCGCTGCGATCCCATTCGGATATGCTCTCGCGCAACCCCGGGGCGCGGCCATCCGGTGCCCGGCCCGGGGCCACCTCTCCGGCGACGCCCATTCCATCCAGGAGAAGAGAAGGCATCCCCCCATGTCGCAGTTCAACCCCTACTCTGCCCCCGAGGCGACGTTCCAACCGAGCCGGGATTTCCAGGAACCCGGCGACGAGGGCGGATACTGGCAGGACGGCAAGTTCCTGGTCGCCCGCAACAAGAGCCAGCTCCCCGACCGCTGCGTCAAGTGCGGCGCGGAGCCCGCCGGGCACCGCCTCCACAAGACCTACTCCTGGCACCCCCCGGGCTACTACCTGGTCCTGCTGTTCAATGTCCTCATCTATGCCCTCGTCGCGCTGCTCGTCCGGAGCAAGGGCGAGGTGAATTTCTCGCTCTGCGAGGAGCACCGGGCGAAGCGTTCGAGGGCCATCCTGACGGCCTGGCTCATCGCGTTCGGGGGCATCGGGCTGTTCGTGCTCGGCTTCTTCGTCCCGGAACCCGCGGCGGCGGTCATCCCGGGGATCGTCGCCATCGTGGTCGCCTTGATCTACGGCAACAACGCGGGCCTGGTGCTCCAGGTCAACAAGATCCGCGACGGCAACATCTGGCTCAAGGGCGTCACCCCCGGGTTCTGCGGCAAGGGCCCCGCCTACCCCGAGATCGATTGAACCCATCCCGATCCGGCGAGGTCTCGGGGGCCCATTGGGCCCCCGGGGCCCGTCTCAACCGAACAGCAACCGCTCGCGGACCTTGCGCGGGTTGCTGAAATAGGGCTCCCACCAGGGGGACTCGCTGTCGCTGCGCGGGGGCATCCGCAGGGCGAGCGGCTGCTTGCTCGCCCGGGCCTCCTGTGAGGCGACCAGGAACCGGTAGTGGTCGATGAGCCGCAGCGCCTCGACCGCGTACGACACGGCGACGCGGCGGTCGCGGATCACCAGGACGTGCTCGCCGTTCTGGAAGTCGGTGTTGCCGTCGAAGTTGCTGGACCCGACGTAGACCCGGGCCGTCGGGCGGTCGAAGTCGAGGACCAGGAACTTGTGGTGCATCCGCAGCGGGGCCGTCCTCGTCGGCTCGGACCGGAACGGCTCGGGCACGGCCTTCGAGAGCGCCGACGGGGTCGCGATCAGGGGGTCCCCGACCGCCGGCTGGATCTCCAGGCCCCCCGCCTTCTTCTCGACGATCCCCGAGACGAACAGGTCCTCCCGACCCCGGACCGCCTCGATCGCATCGCGCACCGGGCCCCGCGAATTCTGCAGCGCGCCGAGGGAATACAGCAGGCTCGACATCGTCCGCGACCGCAGGTCGTCCGCCATCCGGCCCACCATCGCATTCCGGGGCGCGAAGGGCGCGAACCCGACCCTCGCGTCGATCCCCGACAGCCCCAGGTCGTTCAGCCGCGCCGAGGGGGAGTCGCCGAACGCCCCGGCGTCGTCCAGCGACCAGTAGTCTTCGAACGCCGAGCGGAACACCTGCGCCGGCCCCTCCCCCCTGAGCACCAGGACGCTCCCCGCCCGGACGTAGAGCCCCCGCCAGGAGAAGTCGGCCGAGCCGCAGATCACCAGGTTCCGGCCCCGGCCCTGGATCACGATCGTCTTGTTGTGCTGGGTGTGCCCCAGGTGCTGGCGGCGGACATGGTCGCCGCCGGCCGACTTCGACAGGCGCTCGGCCGCGGTGGACTCCGGCGATCCGGGGCGTCCGTGCACGCCCGAGTCGTCGACGATCGCCCAGAGCCGCCGGCCCAGGCGCTCCAGCCGGCTGAGGATCTCGGGCGCATCCAGGTCGTGCGCGATCAGGCGGACCTCCGCCGTCGGGTCGTCGATCGCCGCGTCGAGCGCATCGAGGATCGCCGCCCGCGCCCGGCCCCCCAGCCACTCCCTCGCCTCGGCCGACTCCGGATGCGACGGCTCCGCCAGCCCCTCCGACGCCAGCAGCGGGGACGACGACTCCGCCCCCGCATAACGCCACGCGAACGCGTGCGACGCCACGAATCCCCTCGTGAACGTCACGTTAAGCTGGCCAGAATGGGTTTCCCCCATGATCTCGATCGAGACCTCTTGTTTTTCCCCATAATTAAGCTCGCCCCAGCGATTCATGTAGACAGCTTTGGCCTGATAGGTGATCTCGCCAGATTGCTGCGGGGTCGGGGGCATGTGCACCCACCAGAACCGCTGAATCGGCGCCTCGCTGCTCGGCGCCAGCTCCAGGTCGGGGTTCCTCGGCGGCACCGTGCCGCGGCCGTCGGGGAACGCCAGGCGGTTCCGGATCGGCACGAAGCGCGACGACCCCGGCTCCCGGTACGATAGGAAGAAGCCGACGAAATCCCGGGGCGGACGGCCCGACCGCCAGTTCATGCCCAGAAGCGCCATCCCGTCGCCACGATGGACTTTAAGTGAGAATGGCGCGGACGGATTCTGCCCGACTCTGTCGAATTCCCCTGACATCACCTGGACCTCTGCCTGCAAGGGGGGGAACGCATCGCCGGCGTGTGAACGTCGGCGAGAACGTAGCGGGCGGCATCGCCCGGCTCGGTCGTCTTTGACGCGTGAGAGGACGGAAGGATCGCAAACCGGGGCGGCCCGAGAGGAGCGGCCGCCCGCCGGATCGTCAGATATATTCGCGGCAAACTTATAACGATCTCAGCGATAAGCTATAGCCTTTTTTATGATCCCTGAAAAGAGCGTTCCGCGCAAAAAAGCACAAATCCCCCGCAACCCGCAATCTCCGCCCCGCCGCCCGCCTTGACAAACCCGCCAGGGCCGACGGATCATCGCCTTATCGGTCCCCGACGCCCCACTCGCCGGGCCGCAAGGGCCCCCATGCGAATGCCTTGCGCGAATCCCCGGCCGCAACCCCGCCCGCACCGGGAGGCCCCATGGCCGTCGCCTACTGGCTCAAGCACCCCGGACGACTCCTCGCCCGGATCCGATCCGCAATCCGGGAACGCCGCCACCCCGACAAGCCCTGGCTCTGCCCCGGCACCGTCGCCTACTGCGAGGCCCACATCTCGACCGGCATGGTCGGGCTCGAATTCGGCGGCGGACGCAGCACCCGATGGCTCGCCCCCAGGCTCGCCCGGCTCACCACCGTCGAGCACGACCCCGGATGGCACGCCCAGGTCCGCGACATGCTCGCCGGATCCGGCCTGACCAACGTCGACCTCCGCCTCGTCCCCCTCGACCACCCCCCCGATCAGCCCGAACGACTCGACTACCCCAGCCCCCCCGCCTACGTCGCCGTCGCCTCCGAGTTCCCCGACCGCAGCCTCGGCTTCGCCCTCATCGACGGCCACTACCGCACCAACTGCCTCCGCGCCGTCGTCCCCAAGTTCGCCCCCGGCGGACTCCTCGTCCTCGACGACGCCCAGCGCTACCCGTCCCGGGCCGACATCCCCGTCCCCCTCCACTGGCCCCTCGTCGACAAAAGCACCGACGGCCTCAAGGACGCCCTCATCTGGCGGGCTCCGGAAATCTGACTGCATGCATTCGGAATATTGAGGCCGGATTTCAACACATCCCAAATTGCCCCACGCCCGGCGGGTAATCCCGTGGCGTCCCGGGCCGGAATTCGATAGGATTCTCCGATGGAGTCCCGGCGTGCAGGCTCCCAGCCTGCCCCGCCCGGTCCCCCCCAGACCTCCCGGCGCTCCCACGCCGAAGGCCCACCCTCTGGGCCGACCTTGCCACCGTCCGTCCTCGTCCGATGGTCCCTCCCCACCGCCCCGGATCCCGGGGCCGGCCGCGCCCCACGCCGGCAACGTCGCCGCGCGCCACACGACCGGCGCGTCCCCTCCATCCTCCCTTCATTTCGAAAGGCCTTCATCCGTGAACGCAATGCGCACGAACCGACGCGGGTTCACCCTCATCGAATTGCTGGTCGTCATCGCCATCATCGCCGTACTGATCGCCCTGCTCCTGCCGGCCGTCCAGAGCGCCCGCGAGGCCGCCCGACGCATCCAGTGCACCAACAACCTCAAGCAGATCGGCCTCGCCGTCCACAACTTCGAGAGCACCAACAGCAAGTTCCCCGACGGCATCGGACCCTACCCCACCAGCGGCGGCGGCACCCGGCTCAGCGTCCAGGGCCTCATCCTCGGCTTCCTCGAGCAGTCCAACCTCTACGGCACGTTCAACCTCAGCATCGACATGAACTCGTCGGCCGAGAACGACACCGCACGCACCCAGCAGATCTCCGCCTTCCTCTGCCCGTCCGACGCCCGCGGCGGACGCTCCCCCGGCAACCGCGTCTACGCCAATAGCATCGGCAACCTCGGCCAGAGCAATTACTACGGCAACAACGGCGCCACCGCCGCGCAGGTCTTCAACACATCCACAACCCTGTACCCCTACTCCGAGAGCAACACCGCCACCCTCGGCATCTTCAACGTCTCCATCGACTCCACCGCCCCCGTCACCGACACCAGCAAGTACCGCTCGGTCACCAGCTCCACCCGGCTGGCCAACATCACCGACGGCACGTCCAACACCGCACTCTTCTCCGAGATCCGCATCTCGATGCTGCCGTTCCCCGTCCCCGCCAACGTCCCCGGCGACCCCAGCACGGTCTACCTGCCGTCGTCCTGGAGCGCCCCCAATGACAACTACATCCCCCAGCCCGCCTGCTCCGGCATCCCCTACAACACCCGCATCACCTACCGCGGCCAGCAATATTATCGCGGCAACATCCCCGAACTCGCCTATTACAACCACACCATGACGCCGAACACCCGGCAGCTCGACTGCGGCGACGTCGCCTACTTCAGCTCCTCCCACATCGGCGCCCGCAGCTACCACCCCGGCGGCGTCAACACCGCCTTCTGCGACGGCTCCGTCAAGTTCATCAAGGAGAGCGTGAACATCGCCACCTGGCGCGCACTCGGCACCCGCGCCGGCGGCGAGGTCGTCAGCGCCGACAGCTATTGAGCGATCCTGACCCGCTCGCATCCGCATCCTTCGAACCGTCCCGCTGCGCCGCCCGGGGCCCCCATCGCGGGGCCCCGGGCCGCCGGCACCATCCCACGCATCCCGACCGAGACCGCAACATGAGCCCGCGACGCGCAATCGCCTCCCTCCTCGCCCTCTCCCTCGCCGCCATCCTCCCCGGCTGCGGCTCGGACCCCGCCAAGACCGCCGCGGTGAACTACAACCTGGGCACCCTCGAAGAGGTCGGCGACCTCTACCGCAGCGTCGCCGGCGGCGGCAAGGCCGCCCCCAAGTCCATCAAGGATCTCGCCCGCAACAAGGACCTCTTCCTCAGCGGCTACAACGCCGTCGACAAGGGCGAGATCGTAGTCAACTGGGGCGTCACACCCGTCCCCGGCGAGACCGCCACCGACGAGATCCTCGCCTACAAGTCCGACGTCCCCACCGCCGGCGGACCCGTCCTCCTCAAGAACGGCACCATCAAGACCATCACCGCCGCCGAATTCAAGAAATAAGACGTTCTCTCACGCCCATCCGTCGATCCGATCCCGTAGGGTCCGCTATTGCGGACCAATCTCCAGGACACGACAGGGCCAGCATCGGCACCCATTGGGAGTCCGTTCGGGTGCCACTGGCCCGGCCATTGCGACGGGAGCCTTGGCTGTCCCGGTCAACGTGTTGATGTTTTCTCGGGTCGAAGTGCTGTCCAGGGGCGGTACCAGCACTGGCCGAGCCAGTGGCACCCGAACTGGCCCCCAATGACATCAACACGTCTTTGTTTTCGCCCGTACCACGGAAAGCAGGACGGCCTGCCCTACCCCAACATCCCTCAGCCCCTCCCTCTCCTCTCCGCGTCCCTGCGGTTCCATCCCTTCCCGCATCTCACGCCCTCGCCGCCCGCCTGGTGAGCCAGATTTCCACACATAAGCCCCCGAGCGCCGCCAGCACCAGGAACCGCCACAGGTCCCGCCGGCCCGAGCCCCCGCGCCTGAGCACGCTCGCCGCCAACCCATCCGGCGACTCCTCGAACTCCAGGGCCCAGCCCTCGGCCAGCTTCGACGCCTCGGCCGCCGCCAGCGGCTCCAGGTCCGACTCGCCCGGGTCCGACGCCACCGTCGCATAGGCCGACGACCCGCGCCTCACGTCGACGCGATACGTCCCCGGCTCGCGGACCTCCGCCCCGTCCAGCGTCACCGCCCCGCCCGCCTCGTTGCGGACCACCGGGGCCGGCACGCGACGGCCCGAGGGCGTGACCACGTCCAGCATCTCCACGCCCGCCGCCGGCGCCGAGGGCAACCGGAACGTCAGCGGCTCGCCGGGCCGGGCCGCGCTCGCCACCGACGCATCCACGCCCGACCCGACGTGAAGGATCAATTCATGAACCCAAGGCACGAAGTCGGGATTCACCGCCAGGGTGCCGCCCTCGGCATCCAGCGGGCCCGCCAGCAACGCCACCCGGCCCCGACCCGCGACCCGCTCGACCAGCCACGGATCGCCGCTGTCCAGCCGCGCGGGCACCTCGGCCCGGCCCGATGACGCCGGCACGAGCACCCGGTAGCCGAACAGCTCCGCCTCGCCCAGCGGCGGCCGGTCCCCCTGCCCCAGCGGCCCGAACAACGGCCCCGAGAACGTCCCGGGCGCCGGCCTCGCCGCCGCCTTGCTCGCCGCGAAATCCCCCTTCAGCTCCCCCGCCGTCGCCGGCAACCAGCCCGGCCGGGCCGCCTCGAACGACGCCCACAATCCCTCCGGCCGCGACCTGTCCCCCGGCGCGATCAGGAGCCCCCCGCCCGACTCCACCCGATCGATCAACGCGTTCACGATCTCTGGCTTGAGCCTGTCCGCATTCGCCAGCACGACCACCCGGGCGGCCTTGACCTCCTCGACGGTCGGCGACGTCGACACGCCCACCTTCAACGCCGGCGCCTCATCCCCCCGAGGTGCGAGCGCGGCCCGCAGGAAATCGACCTCGCCCGACAAAGGCTTCGACGGATCCCCCGGCTCGCCGTCCACCAGCAGCACCGGCCACGGCTCGCCGACCTCCACCGCCCGGTCCGACCGATCATCGGCCGCCAATGGGTCGTCCGACTCCGACAGCCGCAACGACAGCACATGCCCGCCCGGCCGTTCCAGCCTCGCCCGGAACGACACCCTCGCCCTGCCCCCGGGCGCGATGGGCCCGACCGCCTGCGGCCCGGCCGGCCCCGGCGACCCATCGACATACAATTCGACGGCCCTCGATAGCGTCCCCGGCCCGCCGTTGGACACCGTGGCCGACACCTCCACCGGCACCCCGGGCGCCAGCACCGACCGCGACAGCTCGATCGGCCCGACCGACCCGTTCGCCCCCTTGGGCGCCCCGCCGCCGAGGTCGAGCACCCACAGCCTCGGCCGCACGCCCGACGCCCACGGCCTCGCCCAGAGTTCCCTCAGCAACCCCCAGCGCGACGCATCGCCGGGCTTCCACGCGAACCGCTGGCCGTCGCCCAGGACCACGATCTCCCCGGGATTCCTCGCCCCCTCCAGCAGCCGGAACGCCTCGCCGATCGCCCCCGGCAAATCCCCCGCGCCCGAGGGCTCGGGCAAGGATTTGATCGCATCAATGACCCTGGACCGATCCATGCTCGCCGGCTCGACCGCCGCGCGGCTGCGGTCCCTGGCGTCGATCACCGCCACCGCATCCGCCGCCCCGAGCCGCGCGACGAACGCGGTCGCCCACGCCTTCGCCTCGCCGTGCGGCGTCCTGCCGCCGGGCAGTCGCCGGCCCATGCTCGCCGAGCCGTCGACCACGATCACCACGTCCCTCGGCCCCGACCCGCCGCCCGACATCCCCAGGGGCGTTGACATGCTCATGGCGTCGGATGAAGGCATCAAGAACGGCCGTGCCATCGCGAACGCCACCGCCGCCAGCACGGCCATGCGGGCCAGCAGCAGGGCCAGGTCCGCGAGGTTCAGGCGCCGTCGCGACCAGGGGTCGAGTTCGAGGAACTGCATCGCCCCCCACTCGATCACCGGGTCCCTGCGGCGGTTCAGCCAGTGGATGACCACCGGGATCGCCACGCCCAGCAGCCCCAGGAGCATCGCCGCGTTGCCCAGGCCGAAGGCCAGCCCACTCATCGAGATCCCCCGGCCTGAACATCCGAGCGGCCGCCCCCGCGACCCGTCCGCGCGGCCAGGTACTCGAGCAGGATCGCCTCGGGCGAGACGGCCGTCGAGGCCCGCTGGTAATCCGCGTCCATCGACCGGAGGGCATCCTTGAGCCCCTTGCGGTGGGCCTCGAACCGCTCCAGATAGGCCGCACGCAGGCCCGACGGGTTCACCCGCAGCTCGTGCCCCGGCCGCTCCAGGTCGCGGAACCGCGCGGGCGTCCGGAACTTGAAGTGCTCTTCCTCTGGCGCCAGCACATGAAAGAACAGGACTTCATGGTGCCTGTGCCTCAGGTGCCGCAGGGCCGACACCAGCCGGTCGAGCGGCTCGAATCCATCGGAGAGCACCACGATGAGCCCTCGCCTCTGGATCCGACCCGCCAGGGCGTTCAAGGTCTCCGCCAGGGCCGACGGCCCCCGGGCGGGCGTCTCCTCCAGCGTCTTGCAGACGAGCGAGAAGTGCCCCGGCGTCGACTTCGGCGGCAGCATCCCCCGCAGGTCCTTCCCCCCCGCCACCAGCCCGACGGCATCGCGCTGGCGGACCATCAGATATGCCAGGGCCGCCGCCAGCCGCCTGGCATGCTCCAGCTTCGCTTGGAACTCCCCCGCGTAGCCCATGCTGCCCGACGAATCCACGACCAGGTACGCTTTTAAATTCGTCTCTTCTTCATATTCCTTGATGTAGTAGCGATCGGACTTGGCATAGACCCGCCAGTCGATGTGGCGGATCTCGTCCCCCGGCTCGTACTCGCGATGCTCGGCGAACTCGACCGAGAACCCCTTGAACGGGCTCCTGTGCAACCCCGACATCACCCCCTCGACCACCAGCCTGGCCAGCAATTCGAGCCGACCGAACTTCGCCAGCGCCGAGGGGTCAAGTTCACTCATGCCGACTCTTCCAAGTAGGGTCCGCTATCGCGGACCTCTTCCCGAACGGTGGGATGGTCTGCAACAGCGGATTCGACCGGCTCACCTGCCCATCGCGGCCTTCTTATCGGGGTATTCCAGGAGGATCAACCGATGCTCCTTGGCGTCGTAGCCGTATTCCTGGTACGCCGGCAGGGTCGGCAGGGCGATGTTGTTCGCCTTGATGATGTTGGTCATGAATTCTTCATACGTCTTGGGATACTCGCCGTGCTCGGCCTGGTACAGGTTCAGCGCGTGCTCGATGAGCCCGATCGACGTCTTGCCGATGGCCGTGACGTAGGCGTTGCCCGCCAGCGTGATCGGGTCCTTGGCGACGATCTTGGGCTTGATCTCGACCGCCTGGCCGGCACCGATCTCCTTGGACGCGTCGCGCACGTCCTGGGTCCGCTTGTTCAGGATCTCTCGGGGCTGCACCTTCGCCTTGGCACTCGGCCTCGGCTCATCGCACCCCGCCACCACCAGCAACGCCGCCAACGCCATCAACCATCGCATGAAAAATGTCCTGATAAGAAGAATTGAACCACAGAGACGCAGAGATCACGGAGAATTTCCAAGGATTTTCAAATCTCTAAATCTCCGTGCCCTCTGCGTCTCTGTGGTTCAATGATCTTCGTCTTTATTTCCAGTCCCACCCGCCCACGCCGTCGAGCATGTCGTATTTGGTCATGTCGAAGTGGAGCGGGGTCACGGTGATGTAGCCCTCGGTCAGGCTGGTGACGTCGGTCTCGGGGCCGTCGAGGTGATACGGCGGGGCGTAGGTCATCCAGTAATAAGTGCGCCCGCGCGGGTCCTTCCGTCGCTCGAAGCCCTCGCCGTAGCGGCCCACGCCCATCGGCACCACCCGCACGCCCTTCGGCTCCCCGCGCGAGTGCGCGGGCAGGTTGATGTTGAACAGCGAGCCCTGCTCGGGCGAGTTCGCCAGGATCTTCTCGATGACCCGCACGGCGTTCTTGGCGGCGTGGGGGTAGTCGAAGTGTTCGGCCAGTTCGAGCGAGACGGCCACGCTGGTGATCTTGAAGAACGCCCCCTCGATGGCCGCCGCGACGGTCCCCGAGTACAGCACGTTGATCCCCGCGTTGCTGCCGGCGTTGATGCCCGAGACGATCAGGTCCGGCGGGCGGTCGAGCAGCTCCAGGACGGCGAGCTTGACGCAGTCGGCCGGGCTCCCCTCCACGGAGTAGCCCAGCACCGCCCCCTCCTCGTCGTCCACCGGCTTGACCACCAGCGGGTGCAGCAGCGTGATCGAGTGCCCCACCCCGCTCTGCTCCTGGGCCGGGGCGATCACCGTCACATCCCCGAGGCGCTGCAGCTCCTTGCGGAGCGCGCGGAGCCCCGGAGCGAACACCCCGTCGTCGTTCGTGAGCAAGATCCGCACGTCCGTTGCACCCCACAATCCCGGCCCAATCATCGCCCGCCCCGCGACCCGCAAGACCCTTCCCGGCCCCGCGACCCGCCCGACCCCGACGATCGTACCCCACCCCCCACGCAGCGTCAATCAACGCGAAAAACGCGGGAACAAACCCAATTGCGCCGCAAACCCCATCTCGCCAACCCCTTACCTCCCGCCCGCCCCCCAACCCCGGCCCTCCCAGCCCCCCGACCCACAGCCCCCAACCCATTCGACGAAACGAACCCATTTCGTCCCATCTCATGTTCTCGCCAGACGTTAACTGCAATGATTACTTTTTCACCCCAAAACCGAACCAATCCACCGGCCTCCGAATCGCCTCTCTCGCGCACCTCCCTGACAAAACGAACCCATTTCGCCCCATCTTCCTCCCACATCAGACCTTAACCGCGATGATCGTCATTTCCGCACAGGACTGAACAAAACCGCCTACTTTGACCCAGACTACCCCGCCGAAGTCTACGGCGATCCGACCGCCAGGCAACCCCAGCACACCCCGGCTCCGCCCCCGGATCATCCCCACTCCCCGCAAACACACCACACCGGGCGCCACCCCCAAGCCCCGCACATCCGGCCGCTTGCCACGCCCATCCCACCTCGTTAGGCTGGATGCTTGCATTTATCAAGAAACCAACGCGAACCATCCCGAGCGCAGGTGGCGAAGTGCCCCCCGAAGAAGTCGCCCGCAGGGAGATCGACCGCCAGCTCGCCGCCTGCGGCTGGGCCGTGCAGGACCGCGCCGAGATGAACATCTCGGGCGCCCCCGGCATCGCCGTCCGCGAGTTCACCATGCTCGACGGCGAGGCCGATTACCTGCTCTATGCCGACGGCAAGGCCGTCGCCGTCGTCGAGGCCAAGCCCCAGGGACACCCCCTCATCGGAGTCGAGGCCCAGTCCGCCCGATATGCCAGGGGCCTCCCCGACCACGTCCCCGCCCACCGCCGGCCGATCCCGTTCGTCTATGAAAGCACCGGCGCGGTCACCCGGTTCACCAACCTCCTGGAGCCCGAGCCCCGCAGCCGAGAGGTCTTCACCTTCCACCGGCCCGAGGAACTCGCCCGCCTCGCCGGCCTCGACCGCCAGCTCCGCGACAACCTCCAGCACCTCCCCCCGCTCGACTCCGACGCCCTCTGGTCGGTCCAGAAACGGGCCATCGCCAACCTCGAAGACGCCCTCGCACGCAACAGGCCCCGCTCCCTCGTCCAGATGGCCACCGGCTCCGGCAAGACCTTCAGCGCCGTCAACGCCTGCTACCGCCTCATCAAGTCCGGCGAAGCCCGACGCATCCTCTTCCTCGTCGACCGCGCCAACCTCGGTCGCCAGACCTACCGCGAGTTCCAGCAGTTCACCAGCCCCGTCAACGGTTACAAATTCACCGACGAGTATCACGTCCAGCTCCTCGCCGGCAATTCCATCGCCGTCACCAGCCGGGTCGTCATTACCACCATCCAGCGCCTCTATTCGATCCTCAAGGGGGACGACCAGTTCGACGAGTCGGCCGAGGAACGCTCCAGCTTCGAACTCGACGCCGCCCTGGGGCGCGAGCCCGTGCCCGTCGCGTACAACGAGCGCGTCCCCATCGAGGCGTTCGACGTCGTCCTGGTCGACGAGTGCCACCGCTCGATCTACAACCTCTGGCGCCAGGTGCTCGAATACTTCGACGCCTTCCTCATCGGCCTCACCGCCACGCCCACCCGGCAGACCGTCGGCTTCTTCGACAACAACATGGTGATGGATTATACCCACGAGCAGGCCGTGGCCGACGGCGTCAACGTCGGCTTCGACGTCTACCCCATCCGCACCCGGATCACCGAGCAAGGGGCCATGCTCGAACGCGAGCCCGGCCGGCTCGTCCCCCGCCGAGACCGACGCACCCGCGCCCAGCGCTATGCGGAGCTGGACGACGACCTGACTTACGCCGCCAATCAACTCGACCGCGATGTGGTCGCCAAGGATCAGATCCGCCTGGTCCTGACCACGTTCAAGCAGCGGCTCTTCTCCGAGATCTTCCCCGGGCGCACCGAGGTCCCCAAGACGCTCGTCTTCGCCAAGGACGACAACCACGCCGAGGAGATCACCGAGATGCTCCGGCAGGTGTTCGACAAGGGCAACGACTTCGCCCAGAAGATCACCTACCGGACCACCGGCAAGAAGCCCGATGACCTCCTCCAGGAGTTCCGGACCTGCTACAATCCCCGCGTCGCCGTCACCGTGGACATGATCGCCACCGGCACCGACGTCAAGCCGCTGGAATGCCTGCTGTTCATGCGGAATGTCAAGAGCGCGAGCTATTTCGACCAGATGGTGGGCCGGGGCGTCCGCGTGCTCGACGCCGACGGCATGCGCCAGGTCTCGGCCGACGCCGGCGCCAAGACCCACTTCGTCATCGTCGACGCCGTCGGGGTCTGCGACCAGCCGAAGTCGACCACCAAGCCGCTCGACCGCAAGCCCACCGTGCCGCTCGACAAGCTGCTGGGCGCGGTGGCGATGGGGGCGGCCCACCCCGACCTCGTCTCGACCCTGGCCGCGCGGCTGGCCCGGCTCGACCGCCAGCTCGACGACGACGAGCGGGACGGGGTCGCCGCGAAGGCCGGGGGCACGCCCCTCGGCTCGCTCAACGCCGCGCTCCTGGGGAGCCTCGACCCCGACGCCCAGGCCCGCCGGGCCGCCGAGCTGTTCCGGCTCGCGCCCGAACAGCCCCCGTCGGAGGAGCAGCTCGACCGCGCCGAGGAGGACCTGATGCGGCAGGCCCTCCGGCCGTTCCACGACCGGAAGCTCCGCGATCATCTGCTCAACCTCAGGCGCAACCACGAGATCGTCATCGATGAGATCAACGCCGACGAGCTGATCTCGGCCGGGTTCTCGGTCGACGCGAAGACGAAGGCGCGGGCGCTGGTGACGAACTTCCGGGAATTCGTGGAGGCGCACAAGGACGAGATCGAGGCGATCCAGATCCTCTACAGCCGGCCGCACCGCGAGGGCCTGCGGTTCCGGCACGTGAAGGAGCTGGCGGCGGCGCTCAGGAACCCGCCGGTGGCGGCGACGCCGGAGAAGGTCTGGGAGGCGTTCGAGACGGCCGAGCCCGGGGCGGTGAAGGCCCGGGGCGGCAAGGACCTGGTCGACCTCGTGGCCCTCGTCCGCCACGCCCTCGACCCCGCCGAGCCGCTGGTGCCCCACGCCCTCACCGTGCAGGATCGCTACGACCGCTGGCTCGCCGACCAGGCCCGCGCCGGCGTGGCCTTCACCGCCGAGCAGCGCCACTGGCTCGACGCCATCAAGGACCACATCGCCCGCAGCCTTCGGATCGACGTCGACGACTTCGACTACGCCCCCTTCATCACCATCGGCGGCCTCGGCCGCGTCCACGAACTCTTCGGCGAACGCCTGCCGGTGATCCTGGATGAGCTCAATCGGAGGCTGGCGGCGTGAGTGGTCGTTCCAAGAAGTCAGCCTCGATCGTTTCGGCTGATGCAGAGGTACCGATCAAGTTACCTGCGAACTGGGGTTATGCGACTGTCGCATCGATCGCAAACATTGCCGTTGGCCACGCGTTCAAGAGCGAAGAGTTCGCAACGGAAGGGATACGGCTCCTCAGAGGAGACAACATCGAGCCTGGGGCGATGCGTTGGAAAGATGTCAGGTATTGGCCCTCGCATAAGCTCGACGCATACCGACACCTGGTCAATCAATGCGGTGACATCATCATCGCCATGGATCGTCCGCTGATCTCAACTGGCTTGAAGATCGCACGCGCGACGCCGGACGATGTGCCGTCACTATTGGTACAACGCGTCGCCAGGATTCGTTGTAGCGATCCAACAACACAGAGTTACTTGTACTACAATCTGCAAACCCAAGATTTCATACGTCAACTCATGAAGGGGCAGACAGGCACACAGCTTCCCCACATCAGCCATTCTACAATTCCCGAGTACCGACTACCCCTCCCTCCGCTCAACGAACAGCGCCGGATCGTCGCCAAGATCGAGGAACTGTTCTCCGACCTCGACGCCGGGGTGGCGGCGTTGGAGCGGGTGCGGGCGAACCTGAAGCGGTATCGGGCCGCCGTGCTCAAGGCGGCGGTCGAGGGCAAGCTCACCGAGGACTGGCGCGCCCAGCACCCCGACACCGAACCCGCCTCCGCCCTCCTCGACCGCATCCTCACCGAACGCCGCCGCCAGTGGGAACGCGACCAACTCGTCAAGTACGAACGCACCGGCAAGAAGCGCGAGACGAACGCGGATCAGAACCATACAACTCGACTTCCTCCAGAGGACAGCGAGCCCTTGCACATCCCCGATTCATGGGAATGGGTTAAAGTCGGCGATGTCGGAGAGGTACGGCTCGGACGACAGCGTTCCCCAAAAAATCATTCAGGAATACACATGAGACCTTACCTGAGGGTCGCCAATGTGTATGAAGATCGCCTCGATCTTTCTGATGTTATGGAGATGAATTTCACTCCCGAGGAATATCGGACATTTCAGCTCAAGGACGGGGACATACTGCTGAACGAAGGACAGAGTCTCGAATTGGTCGGCCGCGCTGCAATGTACCGGGGTGAGGTTCCTGGTTCATGCTTCCAAAACACCCTGGTACGATTCCGGGCCAACCCGGTCGTCTCAAAATCGTACGCGCTCATCGTGTTCCGAGCCTACTTGAGAAATCAAAGGTTCCAGAAAATCGCACGATGGACGACCAACATCGCCCACCTGGGTTCCGACCGATTCGCCAACATGGGCTTCCCATTGCCACCCATGGATGAGCAAACTCAGATCATATTCGAAGTCGACCGCCGACTCTCGGTCATCGACAAACTCGAATCCCAGGTCAAAGCCAACCTGAAGCGATCGGCGCGGTTGCGGCAGGGGATCCTCAAGCGGGCGTTCGAGGGGCGGTTGGTGCCGCAGGATCCGGGGGACGAGCCGGCGTCGGCGCTGCTCGAACGCCTCCGCCGCGAGGGCGACGCCCCCGCCGATGCCCCCGCCCCCCGGGCCCGGAGGGGTCGGAAGCCGAAGGAGACGCCGTTGTTTGATGGGTGAGCCCCGTAGGGTGTGGTGCCACGCGATCCCGGAGGGTCGCGTCCACCGCACCTCGGGACCGCGGACGACAACGCGGACCGGCCCGGGCCGTCCCAGGTGCGGTGGTCGCGGACCTCCAGCCCGCGAAGCACCACACCCTACACCTGATCCAATCAGAGGCCGGATCTATGTAGGGTGTGGTGCCACGCGATCCCGGAGGGTCGCGTCCACCGCACCTCGGGACCGCGGACGACAACGCGGACCGGCCGGGGCGGTCGTCGGTGCGGTGGTCGCGGACCTCCGGCCCGCGAAGCACCACACCCGACTCGAACTCCGACAGGATGATATGAGCACCGACACGCAGCAGGTTGTCAGCAAGGCCTGGAACTTCGCCCACGTCCTCCGCGACGACGGGCTGAGCTACATGGGGTATGTCGAGCAGATCACGTTCCTGCTCTTCCTGAAGATGGCCGACGAGCGGCATAGGCTGAGACCGCACGAGCGCCCGATCGTGGAGGAAGGACTGGGCTGGCAAAGCCTGCTCTCGAAGGACGGCGAGGCGGTGATCCTCCAGTACCGCAAAATCCTACAGGATCTTTCCGGCAAGCCGGGCATGCTGGGTGAAGTGTTCAGGCAAGCTCGACCCGAGATCCAGAAGGCCGTCACCCTCCGTCGTCTCATCGTCGAGTTCATCGATAAGACAAACTGGTCTTCCCTGAAATCCGACGTGAAGGGCGACATCTACGAAGGACTCCTGGACCGAAGCGCGATCGAGAGTCCGAAGGGGGCGGGTCAATACTTCACGCCACGCGAACTCATCCGGGCGATCGTCGATTGCGTCCAGCCAACCGCAACAGACACAGTGTCTGACCCTGCATGCGGAACCGGTGGGTTCCTTGTGTCGGCATATAACTATGTCGTGCAACGGCAAGCGAGCGAACTCGATCCTGATGACAAGCGTCACCTGAAGCGAGGATTCGTGCGAGGGACGGAACTCGTTCCCAACACCGCACGACTCTGCATCATGAATTTGATGCTTCACGGGATCGATGCCGACCCTTGCCCGATCGCATCGGGTAAGGACAGCCTCGCCATCCCTCCCGGCGAGAAGGACCGAGTGAGTTTGGTTCTCACAAACCCACCGTTCGGGAAGAAGTCCACATTCGCCAGCAACAACGAGAAAGGTGAGACGCAGCGCGACGACGAGACCTACGAGCGCCCGGACTTCTGGACGTCGACGAAGAATAAACAATTGAACTTCCTCCAGCACGTGAAAAACCTGCTGAAGATCAACGGTCGATGCGCGATCGTGGTGCCCGACAACGTGCTGTTCGAGGGGGGCGCGGGGGAGGTGGTGCGGCGGAAGCTGCTGGAGCAGTGCGACGTCCACACGCTCCTGCGGCTCCCGACGGGGATCTTCTACGCGCAGGGGGTCAAGGCGAACGTGTTGTTCTTCGACGCGAAGCCCGCGCGTGAGAAAGCGTGGACCGACACGCTCTGGGTGTACGACTACCGGACGAACATCCACCACACGCTCAAGACCCGGCCGTTGAAGCGGCCGGACCTGGACGAGTTCGTGGCCTGCTACGCGGCCGACGACCGCCGCAAGCGCAACGCGACCTGGGGCGAGGCCAACCCCGACGGCCGCTGGCGTCCGTTCTCATTCGACGAGATCGCCCGGCGCGACAAGCTGAACCTGGACATCTTCTGGATCAAGGACCAGAGCCTCGAAGACGCCGAGAACCTGCCCGAGCCGGACGTGATCGCGCAGGAGATCGCGGATGACTTGCAGGCCGCGCTGGAGCAGTTCGCGGCGATCGCGGCGGAGTTGAAGGGCGAGTGACCGCCCGGGGCGGCTCAGGGCGCCAGGAACTTGAACGGCTCGGCCTTTTCGAAACCCTTAGTCTGGTCGCCGGCGAGGTCGGGGCGGTCGATGAGGGTGAGCTTGCGGGGGCCGGAGGCGGGGGAGAAGTCGAGGTCGTTGAGCTTGATCCAGAGGAGGCCGGGGCTGAGGGCGGTCTCGTAGTAGTAGGTCAGGGACTTGTGGTCGGCGGCGGTGCGCCAGAGGGTGCTGGCGATGTTGGGCTGGCCCGGGGTGGCGATGCCCAGGGGGACGCTGACGCTGCGGATCACGCTCAGGGTGGCGGCAACGGCGGTGCGGGGGTCGGCGGACTGCTCGCAGGCGTTGATGTAGAACGAGGCGCGGGCGAACCGGTCGGCCGCGCGGTTGGTGCCGGGGAGCATGACGGTGCCGCCGATCTGCTTCCAGTAGGCGTTCAGGGCGAGTTGCTGGTCGAAGACGGGGGAGTTGGTCATCACCTGATGGTCACGGCCGTGGTGGATGTTGAGCTTCCCCTTGACGTATTCGAAGATGGCCGAGTCGCCCGAGGCGTCGGAGATCGCCAGGTGGACGGTCCCGGCCGAGCCGTTGGGGGCGACCACGGGGACGACGCGGAAGGCCTCCTTCTTCAATTCGGCGACGGCCTCGTCGACGGTGGCGAACGAGTCGAGGACGTACTGCGCCCAGGCGGTGATGACCAGGCCGGGGCGGGCATCGGCGGCGGGCGGGTACTGGGATTCGGCCAGGTAGAGCAGGTTGGCCGCGAGGCCCTTCTCATTCAGGCCGTCGGCCGTGCCCCCCTCGTACACGGAGGCGACCACGCTGCCGTGGCGGCTGGTCCAGCGCAGCGAGTTGGGGCCGGCGGCGCCGTCGCGCGCCATGCCCCGGGGGAAGGCCCAGAGGTTGGTCTTCATGTCCTCCATCCAGTCCATCGAACGCCCGGTGACGACCCGCCCGGCCTTGCCGAGGTAGACCGCCCGGGTGCAGGCGAGCGACGGGAGCGTGAAGACCTGAACAAGCGAGGCGATGAGCATCAGGGAGGCGATCTGGCGAGATTTCGAGGTGCGCATGGCGGAACTTCCCGCGTGGGAGACGTCATCGTCTTTGGGTCAAGGCACGATCCTCCATGATAACGCGCCGGCGGTGATCGGGTCGATAGCCCGCGGCGATGGGTTGACGCCGGGGGGATGGTTGGTTGAAATCGACGGCCGCTGGGAGCGACGAACGGCTTCCTCGACGCCTCCGACACCAGGGACGGGCACAACGGCGATGCGGCCAGGGCTATTCTCGCTCACGATCCAGACGAAGATCATCCTGATCCTGCTCCTGGTGAGCCTGGGGTCGATCGCGGTCATCGCGTATCTCGGCTACGCCAGCGGCGAGGTGGCCCTCAAGGAGTCGATCCGCAGGCAGCTGTTGAGCGTGCGGTCCGTGAAGCGGACGCAGCTCATGAACCGGCTCACGAACATCCGCGACGAGGTGATCACCATCTCGAGCGCCGAGGGGTTCGTGAACGGCACCAAGGCCCTCCGCGCGGCCTTCCAGGACCTCAAGAAGGCCGAGATCCCGCCCGAGTGGGACGCCGAGATCAAATCATTCTACCAGAAACAATTTATACCAGAACTGGCGAAGACCGTGGAGGGCTCGCCGGTCGCGGAAATCTACCTGCCACGCACGCCGGCGGCGAAGTCTCTGCAGTATCACTACCTCGCGAAGAACCCCGCCCCGTACGGCGAGAAGGGCAGGGATTACGACTACGCCGACCCCGGGCCCTACGGCGTCGCCCACAAGAAGTATCATAAACTGATGCACACGATCATCGACCGGTTCGGCTTTGATGATGCGTACATCATCGACCCGGACACGGGCGAGGTCATCTATTCGTCCGAGAAGGCGGTGGACCTGGGCACGAACCTGAACGACGGCCCGTTCGCCGACACGAATCTGGCCGAATTGTACCAGGTGATGCGGCACCAGAAGGACCGCGACAGCTACCAGTTCACCGACTTCGCGCGCTATCGTCCTCATTTGAACAAGCCTTCCGCCTTCGTGGCCAGCCCGGTGTTCGACTCGACGCAGATGGTCGGCCTGCTGGTCTTGAACTTCCCCGTCGAGAAGGTCGACCGGCTGCTCACGGGCGACTACCAGTGGGGCCGCGAGGGCCTGGGCGAGACGGGCGAGACCTACCTCGTCGGCTCGGACCACTTCATGCGGTCGCGGTCGCGGTTCATGTTCGAGGACCCCAAGGGGACGCTCGAACTGATGAGGCGCCTGGGCAAGCCCGCGAGCATGATCCGGCGAATCGAGCAAACGGGCATGCTGATCCTGAACCTGCCCGTGCGATCCGAGCCGGTCGAGCTGGCGCTGGGGGGCAAGGAAGGGATCATGGAGGCGATCAACTATCGAAATGCTCAGGTGATTTCCGCTTACGCGCCGGTGGACGTCGAGGGAGTGCGCTGGGCGATCGTGTCGGAGATGGAGCGGGCCGAGGCGATGTCGCCGATCGGGGCGTACGCGCGGGACGTGTTGCGGACCTCGGTGGCGATCATCCTGGGCGTGACCTTGCTCTCGATCGGGCTGTCGCACTGGCTGGTCCGGCCGCTCCGGGGTCTGTCGTCGGGCGCCCGCCGCGTGAGCGCCGGGGACGTGGACTTCCAGATCAAGGTCGGCGCGAGGGACGAGTTCGGCGAACTGGCCGAGGCGTTCAACGGCATGGTGCGGAGCCTCAAGGAGAAGACCGAGCAGCTCGGCCAGCAGGTGCACGAGAACGAGGAGCTGCTCCTGAACATCCTCCCCGGCCCCGTCGCCGCCCGGATGCGCGAGGGCGAAGGGCCGATCAGCGACTCATTCGCCGACGTGACGATCCTTTACGCCGACATCATCGGCTTCACGGAACTCATCGAGTCCCAATCGGCCGAAGACGGGCTTGCGCTCTTGAATGACCTGGTGATCGCCTTCGACGACGCGGCCGACCGCCACGGGGTCGAGAAGGTGAAAACATTCGGATCCGGCTACATGGCGGTCTGCGGGCTGTCGTTCGAGAGGCCCGACCACACGAGCCGCGTCGTCGAATTCGCGCAGGAGATGCTGCGGATCGTGAACCGCCTGAACAAGGAGCGCGGGACCGAACTGAGCCTGGCCGTCGGCGTGAACGCCGGCCCGGTGGTGGCCGGCGTGGTCGGCCGCTCCAAATTCGTGTACGACCTCTGGGGCGACACGGTGACGCTCGCCCGCCGCGCCCAGGAGGCCCAGACCGCCAAGTCGCACGTCATCCGCGTGACCGCGAATGTGTACACGCGTCTGAAGGACGCCTACACCTTCGAGGCCAACGGCCAGGTCTGGACGCTGGGGGCGTGATGTAACCCGGGAACATGCGATCAATAACACGCAATACCATCTCAACACTCAGTCGCCCGACTTCATGAACATCGACTCCCTGCTCTTCGCCCTGGACGGCCGCAACTTCTCGCGCGAGATGGTGTCGTGGGCGCTCGCGCTGGCGCTGGGGTTCCCGGCGGTGATGCTCGGGCTGAACGAGCTGATCCTGCGGCTGAGGCGGCGGAACAAGGCGATCACGGCCACCTTGCGGGTCGTCCGCAACCTGGTCATGCCGACGCTCGCGATCCTGATGTTCCTCACCAGGGTCGGCGGCGTGCCGATGGAGAGCACGCTCGTCAAGATCGCGCAGACGGCCTTCTGGATCTCGATGATCCACGGTGCCCTGTCGCTGGTCAACGACGTCATCTTCGCCGACCCCGACGAGGAGAGCTGGCAGGCGAACGTCCCCCGGTTGATGATCGACGTCGTCCGATTGATCCTCGTCCTGATCGGCGGGGCGATCGTGCTGGGGATCGTCTGGGGGTTCGACCTCACCAAATGGTTCGCCGCGCTCGGGGTCGGCTCCGTCGTCATCGGTTTGGCCTTGCAGGAGCCGCTGGGCAACGTGATCTCGGGTCTCATGCTCATGTTCGAGCGCCCGATTCGCGTGAATGACTGGGTGACGGCCGACGGCGTGACGGGCAAGGTGGTCGAGATCAACTGGCGGTCGGTGCGGGTCGAGACCAGCACGAGGGAGCTGCGGATCATCCCCAACTCGTCATTATACAAGGGGTCGTTCAGCAACTTATCCCGGCCGAACACGATGCGGACCGAGATGATCGAGCTGGGGTTCTCGTACGACGACCCGCCGAACAAGGTCAAGCGGATCCTCATGGGCATCGTCAGGGCCACGCCCGGCATCCTCGACGAACCGAAGCCGGCGGTGAGAACTCTCCGATATGACGATTTCTCGATCGTCTACCGCGTGATGTTCACGGTGGCGAGGCAGGAGGAGATCCCCGAGGCCCGCGACACGTTCATGACGCGCGTCTGGTACGCGACCCGGCGACACGGCTTGACGATCCCGTTCCCGACGCAGAACCAGATCCGATTCGAGGCCGAGGCGATCCAGGCCGGGCGGCCCGACCCGGCCCAGTGGCTGGCGAGCGTGCCGAGGTTCGGCGTCTCCGACCCCGCCGCCGCCAGCCAGATCGGCCAGGGCGTTTCCATCAGCACATTCGCGCGCGGCGAGCGCATCGTGGCCGAGGGCGAACCGCTCGAAGGGCTGCACCTGATCCAGAGCGGCCAGGTCGCCCTGCTCGTCCGCGACCGCGCGGGGCACGAGCACGAGATCGCCCGCGCGGGGGCCGGCGAGTTCTTCGGCGAACTCTCCGCCGTCTCCGGCCGGTCGAGCGAGGTCACCGTCGACGCGGTCGAGGACCTCGAAGTGATGGTCCTCGACGCCCAGGCTGTCCAGCGCTGGTTCGACCGCTCCCCCCGGCTGGTCCGCGAGTTGGGCACCCTGATGGACGCCCGCCGCCGCGCCGTCAACGCCGCCAAGAAGCTCGCCTCAATCCGCTAATCTGGAGTGCGGGAGCGTAGCGGCCGCTTCCTCGAAAGAAATGCCAGGCTCTTCATCCGTTGAAACCTCCGTCGCGTCCGACTTCGACGATCGCGGCTTCCGGAAAGCGGCCGCTTCGCTCCCGCACTCCAAAGGCGGTCTCGGGCATCAACACCGCGAAGAAGACCAGCGAGACCAGGGCGGTGGCGGCGAGGAAGAGGAAGCCGCGGTCGATGCCCCCCTTCTCCACCACAAACCCGGCGACCGAGTTGCTGAGCGCGGCGCCCAGGCCGGTGGCGGTCGCGAGGGCCCCTTGCAACAGGTTGAACCGGCCGGTGCCCCGCGTGAGGTCGGCCACGACCAGCACGCCGACGACGCCGAAGATCCCCGCGCCGATGCCGTCGAGGACCTGGATGGCGACGAGCGCGTAGGGGTTCTCGGTGCGGGTGTAGAGCAGGCCGCGTACGGGCAGCACGGCGAAGCCCGCGAGGAAGACGGCGCGACGGCCCCAGGTCTCGGCCAGCTTGCTCGACAGGAGGGCGACGGGGACCATGACGACCTGGGCGACGACGATGCAGGCCGACATCGCCATGGCGGCCGCGTCCTTGTGGTGAAGCGTGAGCTTCTGGCCCACCAGCGGCAGCATGGCGGCGTTGGCGAAGTGGAACAAAACGATCGCCGCCGTGAACACGAGAATGCGCCTGTCGGAGAAGAGCGTGAGCCATCCCACGGGTTCTTTCGCCCCGGACGGGTCGCAGCCCCGGGCGAGTTCGTGGTCGATCTCGTCATGTCGGATGAACATCACCGAGGCGATCGATCCGATGGACATCATCGCGACCAGGATGAAGATCCCTTCATAGGCGATGTAGTCGCCGATGAACCCGGCGAGCAGGGCGGCGGCGACGTTTCCGGCGTGGTTGAACGCCTCGTTCCGGCCGGTCTGGTGCGCGAACATCCTGTGGCCGACGAGCCCGAGCGAGATCGCGGCGATGGCCGGCGGGAAGATGGCCCCGGCCGCGCCGATGACCGACTGCGCGGCGAGGATCACGGGGAAGGTCGGCCGGGCGATCATCGCGACGGCCCCGATGGCCACCAAGATCGCGGCGACAGTGATCACCCCGCGCTTGTGGCGGGTGCGGTCGACGAAGGCCCCGGCGGGCGTCTGCGCGATCACGGTGGCGATCCCCATCGCCGACATGGCCATGCCGATCCGCGACGGCTCCCAGTGCTTGAGCGACAGGTAGATCGCCAGATAGGGCCCGAGCCCGTCGCGGACATCCGCCAGGAATACATTGAGCGCCGCCAGCCCCGCCAGGCTTTGCCTGGAAGGGCTCGCAGCGACATGCGTCGATCCCATCTCGCGCACCTCCCCCGGGGACATCTGGGCGTCCCGCACGCCAGACGCAATCGCCATGCCCAAGCCCGTCGGGGCGTCGCGCCGGGGGTAATCACAGCGCGGTGTTGTCGGAAAGCGGCAGCCGGACGGGCGCACTGCAAAATGCTTGAATGCAAGCGACAGGTTGTTAACATGGCGTGGCCCCGTCCCTTCCTCCCCGAGGTCCGCCATGTCACGCCGATCGATCCTGTCGCCGCTCATCTGGTTGGCCGTCGCCGCAACCTCGCAGGCTGATGTCTACACCTCGAAGGAAGGCGGCTTCCGCGTCAACTTCCCGACGCCTGCGGAACGTGAGATCATGACCGAGCCTTCGCCGCTCGGCGACATCGTGGTGGATACCTACATGACTACGGCGGGCGCCGCCCGTTACGCCATCCTCGTGAGCGAATTCCCCGCGGCGCGACGGCCGTCGAAGGAGCGATATGACAATCTTCGGCAGAAACTCCTGGCGGAGGTCGGCGGGCGGGTCGTGAGCGAGTCGGATGGTATGCACCAGGGTCAGTACGTGTGCCGAGATGTCCGCATCGACGGGGCGAGGACGGCGGCGGGGGCGGGCACCGCTTTCGCTCGGTTCATTTTCGTCGACAATCGCGGCTATCAGATCCTGGCCAGCTACACCGGGGCGGCCGTCGATGAGACGGACTATCGGCGATTCCGCGACTCATTCCAGCTTATCCCGGCCTCTCCTCGCAACAAGGCAGCCAGCCCTCGGACGCTCAGGCCGGTCGACGAACTCTTCTTCGTCACATTTCCCGGCGAGCCGCTGATGAACCAGGAGACGAGACGGACCGGCGTGGGGGATGCAGTCATCCGCACTTATCAGTATCGAGTGCCGGATAAGAAAACAACCTACGAAGTCGAGGTGAGGAAGGCCCCGAACAACCTGTCGATGCGAGATCCCAAGGTCGTTCTGGACAAGATCAAGGCGGAGATGCTGCGCACGGCAACAAGGGCCCAGGGTGTGCGAGAGCACGCGGTCGAGGGTTGGCCCGCGGTCGATGCCAAGCTCCGGGTCGAAGACGGCACATGGGCAACGCAGCGTTTTATCATCATTGATTCCAACCTGCATACCTTCTCGATTGTGAGCGATGAGTCGGCCTTGGACTCTCCCGCCCACGTCGCGTTCTTCGACTCGATCCTACTGGCTGTGAAGAAGGACCTAAAGCCCTCAGCCGGCGAGATGGGCGGGGGAAGTGCGGACCGCGGTGCCTCGCGACGCGGCCAGCCCGAGACGTTCACGCCCAAGGCCGGCGGTTACTCGGTGGCCATGCCGGGGAAAGCGGAGGAACGGACGGAGCGTCTGAAATACAAGGGCGAGACGCTGCCCCAGGCGGTGGCCGAGGTGGGCGACGCCCCTGGGGGCTTCCGCGCGGGGGTGTTCGAGATCCCCGCGACGTTCCGCAACCCCGACCCGTCTGAGGCGCTCAACGAGGCCCGCGACGCGATGGTCGCGCGGGTCGGCGGGAAGGTGCTGATCGAACGGAAGTCGCAGGTGCTGCGGTCGCCGGCTCGCGAGATGAAGGTCGAGACGTCGGATGGGCTGGTGCTCACCGCGCGACTCATCTTCAACCGCCGACGCGTCTATGAGATCTCCGCCGCGCGGCCCAAGGCCAACCCCGAGGCCGACGCCGTGACCGCGTTCCTCAACTCGTTCAAGCTCACCGGCCGCTGATCGCTCTGGAGTGCGGCCGTCCGGCTGCCGCTTTCCAGATGCAAGGAAAACCCGGGGCCGGATGTTGATTCAAGCCGACCTTGGCGCGACATTCGGCCGGGCCCGATGTCTTGAAAGAGGCTGCCGGACGGCCGCACTCCAAATTAGCGGACCGGGGCGAGGATGCGGGAGCCGGGGTGGAGGTGATTGGTGGCGGTGACGGTCCTGGAGGGGGGTTCGAGGGTCAGGGGTTCGCCGGTGTTGGGGTTGGGCTCGTAGAAGAAGCTGCCGGTGCCGGCGACGGTCACGCGGATCTTGTGGCCTTTATTGAAGATATTCGAGATCCAGCCGACGTCGAAGGCCACGCGGGCGACCTTGCCGGGTTCGAGGAAGACCTCGCGGTCGTAGCCGTCGCGGTAGCGGACGCGCCGGATGTAGTCGATCAGGAGGTTCGACCGGCCGTCGGGGTAGACGTCGCAGACGCGGACGATGACGTCGGTGTCCTTCGCGTCGGAAGACAGCAGGATCTCGGCCGTGACCTTGCCGGTCCACTCGACGGGCTCGGCGAGGGTGTCGGTGGTGAAGGTGCGGACCTCGGCCTGGGCCTCGAAAGGCCGGGCGTCGCGGGCGCCGGGGAAGGCCCGCACGGGGATCGTGTTGGGGTGGACCGGGTCGGCCTTGAAGGTGGCGATCGGGGCGTCGCCGGCGGGTTTGTCGCCGTCGAGCTTGCCCCCGGGCTTGAGGTAATAGGACGTCGGCGTGACGGGGATGGGCCAGTCGTCGGCGATGCGCCAGTCGTTGCCGGGCGCGTCGGGCTCGCCGACGGCGCCCATGACGTAGTAGCTGACGGGGGCATCGTCATTCGCGCCGTTGTCGATGCCCTTCAGGTAATGGTCGAACCAGCGGATCATGTGATCGTCGCGTGCGAATGTGGCGTTTTTCGGATAGGTCAGCTCGCCGACCTTGTTGTCCTTGGCCCCGCCGTGGGCCCAGGGGCCGATCATGAGCTGCTGCTTCCCGCGCGAGTTGGGCCCGCCGCGGTGCTGCCGGCCGATATAGCTTTCGATCGAACCGACGTTCATGAAATCATACCAGCTCCCGACCGTGAAGCAGGGGACGTCCATCTTGTCGATGTGGAGCGTGCAGTCCTCCTGCTTCCAGTAGTCGTCGTAGGTCGGGTGGGCGAACCACTCGGCGAGCAGGTCGCGGTTGTGCTGGGGGACGCGGCAGACGGCGTCCATCTCCTTGAACCGCAGGGGACGCGTCGCGCCTCCGATCCGGTAGCCCTCGTGGAAGAGGCTCAGGCCGGTGTCGACCATGTACTGCGCCACGAGGTGCGGCGGTCGGGTCACGGCCAGGAAGTTCTGCGCGAACCCGGCCTGCGAGCTGCCCATCGTGCCGATCTTGCCGGTCGACCACGGCTGCTTCGCCAGCCACTCGACCGAGTCATACCCGTCCTTGAGCTCGCCCCAGCCCAGCGCCCGGTATCCGACCCAGGTCCCCTCGGACTTCTGGGCCCCTCGGAAATTTTGGGACGCGATCACATAACCCCGCGCGGCCAGCTTCGCATAGGCCTTGCGGGTGCCGGCCGATCGGATGTCGGCGTAGCGCTGCTCGTAGAGGACCGGCCAGGGTCCGCCGGCCTGATTGGTGGGCAGATAGAGATACGTCGACAGCCTCACGCCATCGCGCATCGGGACCATGACGTGCTGCTCTCGCACGGGCCCCAGGTCCAGCTCCGGCTCGGGTGCCTGCGAGCGAGCGGAGGCCGGGAGGATCAGGAGAAACGCGGACGCGAACCGGAACCAGCCCCGGATTGATCGACCTTCGAACCGCACGATCCCCTCCCCTGCCCGACGTGAGCCCATCAAGGGCGGCCGCGCGGGTCGATCCCGCGAAACGGGCCGGCCGCCCCGTCGTGGCTCAGATCATCGGGCGCGGGCGGCCCCGACGCAACCGTCCGGCGGCCAGGCTCAGGCCGATCGCCGACAGGCCGGCGAGGTACGTGGAGGGCTCGGGCACGGCGGGGATCGTGATGTTGCCCGTGAACGTCGTCGGCGTGCCGGACGTCCCGCCGCCCGGGAAGTAGTGCGACTCACCGCTGCCGGTCAGGCTCCCGGCGACCAGGGTGCCGTCGATGTGGCCGCCGGCGAAGTTCACCGCGACGTAGGGCGCCAGGATGCTCGACTTGACGCCGATCGTGTTGATCGTCAGCGTCGAGATCCCCGAAAAATTCATGAGCACATGATCCGACCCCGTTCCGTTGAGCGTGAACCCGCCCGACAGGCTCGCGGCCGAGCTGCCGGTGCCGATGACGTCGATCAGGATCGTCGCGCCGGCGAATCCCGCCCCCACGTTCACCGTGATGCTGTTCGCCGCCGACAGCGCGGCCGCCGTGACCTTGAAGATGTTCTGGCCGGAACTCGCGGCGTTGAAGGTCAGTTGCGTCCCGGTCACGCTGGTCCCCGAGAGCGCGGCGAGGTTGTCCGACAGCCCCTTGAGGAACGTCGACTCGGCCGCGAATTTCACCGGCAGGGTGGTCGATCCGGCCGCGTGGGTGATGTAGCTCGGCCCGCTGTAGGTGCCGCCGTAGATCACGCCCCCTTGCACGCTGCCGTTGCCCAGGGTCACGTTGCCGACGACGTTGAGCGAGCCCTGGACCGTCGGGTTGCTGATGTTGGCGAGCCCGCCGACATAGGCATTCCCGGTCATGGTGCCGCTGGTGTTCGTGAGGTTGCCGCCGACCACCAGGCCGGTCGAGCCGCCGTTGCCGAGGGTGGTCAGCCCCGGGGGGAGGCTCGCATTCGTGAACCCGCTGCCGGTGCTGAAATTCGTGAACATCGCGTTCCCGCCGACCGCGACCGCCCCCTGGGCGTCCACGTTGGTCCGGGTCGAGTCGCCGAGGACGAACTCGTTGTAACCGCCGGCGACGCCGAGCAGGCCCGCGCGGGCGGGCGAATTCTGGGAGACGAACGCGGCACACACGCAGAAGGCGGCGAGGCCCCACGACTTCAATTTTCCGAACATCTGGGTCTCCATGGATTCTGCCATCTGGATCCATCCTCACTCGAGGACGTCTGATCCTTGGCAGACACCTGCGGGCATCTAACGGCCAGGGCCGGGCCGCCATCGCCCTCCGCATCTCCCTGTGGGGGAAGTATTAGGTCCCACGCCGACCGCGACAAGCCAGGCCAATGACGTGTGGCGAACCGTCAACACTTCTCGCCCCGCTTCACGCGTCCATGTCCCCCGATTGTGTCAACCGGCCCGTCCCCGGCCCTCGCCCCCAGGCGATCGGGCCCCGTCCGCTCCGCGCCCCGAGGCATCGCCAACAGGAGTCGCAACATGCCCAACCTCCTCAGCGTCCGCGCCCACCGAACCCGAACCTCCCGGATCCACAGAAAAATCCGACTCCGCCCCCGGATCGACGGCCTGGAGGAGCGCCTCCTCATGGCCAGCCCCGACAACAGCCCCGTCGTCGCCTTCACGGTCGTCAACGACTGGAAGACCGGATTCCAGGGGGGCATCGACTTCGTCAGCTCCCAGAACGAGGCCATCAAGGACTGGACCCTCGAATTCGACCTCGACCGCAACATCGACTCCATCTGGAACGCGGGCATCATTAGCCATGTGAACAATCACTACGTGATCAAGAACGGCGGCTGGAATGCGAGCCTCGCAGCCGGTGCGCACGGCAGCTTCGGCTTCACCGCGAGCCCGGGGAATGTCGGGGCCGGCAAACCGTCAAACTATGTGCTCAAGTGGGGATCGACCACCACGACGCCCCCCTCGACCCCGACGACGCCGTCGCTCTCGATCTCGGATGCCAGGGTGACCGAGGGGAACGCCGGCACCGTCGTGGCCGCGTTCACCTTGACGCTCTCCTCCGCCCCGACGTCGCCCGTGAGCGTGACCTTCGCCACGGCCGACGGCACGGCGAAGGCCGGATCCGACTACGCGAGCAACAATGGAACCGTCACCTTCGCCGCCGGGGAGACGACGAAGACGATCGCCGTCGGCGTGTTCGGCGACACGGTCCAGGAAGGGGACGAGTCGTTCCTGTTGAATCTGTCGGCCGTCTCGGGCGCGACGCTGGCGAGGAACCAGGCGACGGGCACGATCGTCAACGACGACGGGGTGCCGCCGGCGAAGACATTCGCGTATGGAGAGGCGTTGCAGAAAGCCCTCTTCTTCTACCAGGCCGCGCGTTCGGGCGACCTGCCGAGCAACTACCCGGTCGACTGGCGGGGCGACTCGGGCATGACCGACGGGGCCGACGTGGGCAAGGACCTCACGGGCGGCTACTACGACGCCGGCGACCACGTGAAGTTCGGCCTGCCGATGGCCTACTCGATGTCGATGCTGGCCTGGGGGGCGGTCCAGTTCAAGGATGCCTACGCGAAGTCCGGTCAACTGACCACAATCCTGGATGCGATCAAGTGGGGGGCCGACTTCATCGTGAAGGCCCACACCGGCCCGAACGAGTTCTACGGCCAGGTCGGACAGGGCAGCGCGGACCATGCGGTCTGGGCCGCGCCCGAGCTGATGACGATGGTGCGGCCGTCGTACAAGATCGACGCCGCGCATCCGGGTTCGGACCTCGCCGCCGAGGCCGCCGCCGCGCTCGCGTCCACGGCGATGGCGTTCCGGTCGGTCGACCCGACGTATGCCGCGACCCTGATCCAGCACGCCGAGCAGCTCTTCAGCTTCGCCGACACCTACCGCGGCAAGTATTCCGACAGCATCGCCGACGCCGCCGGATACTACAACTCCGGCGGATATGACGATGAGCTGGTCTGGGGCGCGACCTGGCTCTACAGGGCCACGGGCAAGCAGGCGTATCTCGACAAGGCCGAGGCGATCTACGCCCCGAAGTTCGCCGGCCAGACGATGACCTGGACCCAGAACTGGGACGACGTGCGGTACGGCTCGGCCGTGCTCCTGGCCCAGCTCACCGGCAAGGCGACCTACAAGGCGGACGTCGAGCGCTGGCTCGACTACTGGACCGTCGGCCTGAACGGCGGCGTCAACCGGATCGCCTACACGCCCGGCGGCCTGGCGTTCCTGAACGGCTGGGGCTCGCTGCGATACTCGGCGGCCACGTCCATGCTCGCGTTCATCTATAGCGATACGGTGAACGATTACGCCGGCCGCTACCACGACTTCGCCGCAAAGCAGATCCGCTACATCCTCGGCGAGAACCCCCAGAATTTCTCCTACATGGTCGGGTTCGGCACCAACTCCCCCAAAAATGAACATCATCGCGGGGCCAGCGGCGTGTGGGACGGCAACGTGGCCAATGCTTCGCCCAATCGCCACATCCTCTACGGGGCCCTCGTGGGCGGGCCCGAGTCGGCCGACGACGCCAATTACAAGGACATCCGCACCGATTACGTCGGCAACGAGGTCGCCCTCGACTACAACGCCGGGTTCACCGGCGCGCTCGCCAGGATGTACCAGGAATACGGCGGCGAGCCGCTCAAGACCTTCCCGATCCCCGACGCCCGCGACCCCGAGTATTTCGTCCAGGCCGAGATCAATAATCAAGGGACCACGTTCACCGAAATCGATGCGTTGCTCAACAACCGCTCGGCCTGGCCGGCGCGCGAGAGCACCGGGCTGTCGTTCCGCTACTTCGTGAACCTCTCCGAGACCTACGCCGCCGGCTACACCGCGAATGACATCGTGTTGCAGTCGTACTACTCGCAAGGGGCGACCATCGGCCCCCTGCTCCCCTGGGACGCGGCGAACAAGATCTACTATGTCGATGTCAGCTTCCAGGGGGTGCCCATCCGCCCCGGCGCCGGCACGTTCACCAAGCAGGCCCAGTTGCGGATCGGACTCAAGGCCGGCGTGCCCGCCTCGGCCTGGAACCCCGCCAACGACTGGTCGTACCAGGGGCTCGTGCAGGGGCCGAACAGGAAGATCCTCAGCACGGCGATCCCCGTCTATGAGTCGGGCAAGGGCCTGATCTTCGGCCAGACGCCGGGCGCGGCCTCGACCACCACCCCCACGATCACGATGGATGACCTCTCGATCGTCGAGGGCAACAGCGGCACCAGGCTCGCCACGTTCAGCGTGAGGCTCTCGCAGCCGTCGGCCAGTTCGATCACCGTGAATTACGGCACCGCCGACGGCACCGCGAAGGCCGGCAGCGACTACAACAGCGCATCGGGCACGCTCACCTTCGCGCCGGGCTCGACCAGCCAGACGTTCACGGTGCCGATCGTGGGCGACGCGCTGGTCGAGGGCAACGAGACGTTCCGCGTCCTGCTGTCGAACGCGACCAACGCCAACCTGGCATCGACGTCGGCCACCGCGACCATCGTGGACGACGACGGAACCCCGCCGAGCACCAGCTCCACCGTGAAGCTGAATGTCCGCGACTCGTGGAGCACCGGGCTCGTCGCCGACGTGACCATCGCCAACAACACATCGGGCACCATCAACGGCTGGATCCTCGAATTCGACCTCGCGGCCGACATCACGCAGGTCTGGAACGCCGAGATCGTCAAGAAGGTGGGCAGCCGCTACACCATCAAGGCCGCCGCCTGGAACGGCAGCATCGCCGCCGGTTCCTCCGTCGCCTTCGGCTTCCAGGCCGCCGCCACGGCCACCCCGACCGCCCTCGGCAACGTCGTCCTCAACGGAAAGCCCGTCTGACCTCGGGTGTGGTGCCACGCACGACGCGTGGCTCCGCACCGACCGAGCCATCGATTCCATCGTCACCCATCAATCATTCGTAGGGTGTGGTGCCACGCACGACGCGTGGCTCCGCACCGACGAGGGCGAACGATCACATCAACGCAAACACGCCAATCGACACCCATTCCGGTGCGGAGGCCGCGAAGACGCGGCCGCCACACCCTGCGGGGCCTGGGGCTACCGGAGGATGTCCCACACCATCCGCGCGACGACGACGTAGGCGTTGGACCACGCGTCGGGGCGGAGGAACTCGACGGGGCGGTCGGCCGCGCCGATGAACGGGCGGAGGAGCCAGCCGGCCTGGATGCCGTTGAAGGCGTACAGGACCAGCCAGACCCGCAGGAGCCAGCGATGCTTGGGGGCCTTCGCGATCAAGGGGCGGTACGACCGCCGCAGGTGGTATTGCGAGCCCAGGCTGGCGAGGGCGAACATCAGGGCGTTGAACAGGATCGCCGATGGGTAATCGGATGAGGATGCGTACCAGAACAGGGTCACGGGCGCGAGCGACACCAGCACGATCGTCAGGCCCGCCTGCGAGGCGATCAGGGATCGCAACGCGTGCGGGAAATCGGCCCGGACGCCCAGCAACGTGTTCAGGACGAAGAAGCTCGGCAGGCTGAGGACCAGGGTCGCGGCCAGGAGCAGCGGCACCTTGATCGCCGACACCGCCGCCTGCGCGGGTCGGCCGGCGAACGAGCCCATCACGGCCCCATAGGCCAGGCCGCAGGCGACCGCCACGCCGGCGGAACGGATCGACACCTGCCCGCGCAAGATGTCGTCGATGGCCCGCGCGAGCGTCCTCACGACAGGAGCCCCGAGAACGCCTGCCAGACCGCCTGGAAGAAGCTCGACTCCCTCGGCCGGAACCACGAGAAGGGGTGATCGGGCGAGCCGATGAACGGCCGCAACACCCACCCCATCTGCGAGCCCACCAGCGCGAACAGGAGGATCCAGCAGCGGAAGACCGTCCGGACATTCTTGCGGAACGCCCGGTCGTTCTCGGGCTCGTGCTCCAGCCCGCCGGGTTGCGCGGGGTCGGCCGGGGCGTCGAGTCCGTCGGGCTTCTCGTCGCCCACGTCGTCGGCCGTCAGGGGGATCGGCTCGGGCTTGATGAGGCTCAGGCGGTGGAGGGTCTGGAGCAGGAAGCCCATCCCCAGCAGGCCCGCGACGCCGTACACGGCGACGTTCAATAAGACCATGAAATGATAACTCGTCGTGCTCGCCGAGAAGAACGCGACGATCGGCCCGAGCGACGCCAGCACGGTGATGATGACCGCCAGCGAGGCCACCAGCAGTCGCAGGACGGCCGTGATCCGCAGCCGCGAACCCACCAGGGCGTTGAACACATAAAGCGACGGGAACGTGACGACCAGGGTCAACGCGAACAAGAGCGGCACCTTCACCACGGCCGCGAGCAGCCGCCAGCCGGCGGCGTCGTTGCCCTGGAAGAGCGCGAAGCTCCCCATGCAGGCGCCATAGGCCATCGCCAGGACCAGGAGCACGAACGAGACGCCCCCCGCCTGCACCTCGATCGTGCCCCGCCCCAACGCCCTCGACCGCGTCGCCTCCCCGCGCAAGATCCGGTCCAGGTCCCGCCACCATCGCCCCATCGGCCACGCTCCCTTCGCCCACTTTGCACCACAAAGACGTCATCGGCCATTAGCTTTGCCGCACAAAGTTTCATTGTCAAGAGTTCACCGCCGGGCGGTGGGCGTGAGTCTCCAGCCCCGCCCTCACCGTGACCGAAGGGGACCGCCGAACCGGGTCTCCCGACCCGTCACCGGGCGGGAGGAAAATGGGTCTGGAGACCCGGTTTCCTGGTACGGCGCGGCGAATGTTGGGGCGGGGTCTGGAGACCCGCGGCCATCGCCCTCGACCCCGCGGCCGGCGCGGGGACAGCGGCCACATCCCCGAACGTCGGGAATGTTCAACAATCCTCCATCGCTCGGCGTTTTTTGATGGACGAACGGTCCGGGAGCGGGTACACCTTTGGGTAGCCAGGCCAGTAACGCGCGCACGCGAAGGCGCGACGGAGGGTGAGCATGGGACGTCGGACGGCGAGCGGCCATCAGCACGACCACGACCACGGGCATGCGTTCGGGGGGTTCCTGCCCCGGACCCCGGAAGGCCTGGTCGTCTCCTCGCGCCGGAACATGCTCAAGGCAAGCCTCGCCGGGCTCGCCGGCCTGGGCGTCGCCGACCTCCTGCGGAACGACGCCCGGGCGCTGGCCGAGGGCCGATCCACGGCCGACCGCAAGAGCGTCATCCTGCTATGGATGGCCGGCGGGCCGAGCCAGATCGACACCTGGGATCCGAAGCCGAACCGCCCTTATGAAAACCGGGGGCCCTTCGGCGTCATCCAGACGAAGCTGCCCGGGGTGCTGGTCTGCGAGCACATGCCCAAGCAGGCGGCGATGCTCGACAAGTTCACGGTCATCCGCTCGGTCGACTGTCGACACAGCAACCACGAGCCCAACAAGGTGATGCAGACGGGCAACCTCGAGGCCGAGCCGAGGATCAGCCCCAGCCGCGACATGTTCCCGTCGTTCGGCTCCGTCGTCGCCAAGCACCACGGGGCCAACGCCCCCGGCATCCCGCCTTACGTGGCGTTCCAGACCGGCAGGTCGCACGTCGCCTATTCCGGCTATCTGGGCAAGGCGTACGACCCGTTCATCGCCAACGACGCCAGCAGGCTGCCCATTTACACGAACGTCGGCGTCGACACCGGCCGGATGACCCGGGGCGACTTCTTCCGGCTGCCCGCCGGCCTGTCGCACCGCCGTCTGAATGACCGCCGGGCGTTGCTCCGCGACCTCGACACCCTCCGCAAGCAGACCGACGACAGCCCCGCCCTGGCCAGCCTCGACCCGTTCGAGCGTCAGGCTGTGGAACTGCTCACCGGCGACCGCGCCCGCAAGGCGTTCGACCTGAGCCTGGAGCCCCAGGCGATGCGCGATCGCTATGGTAAGCACCTTTGGTGCCAGCAGGCCCTGCTCGCGCGGCGGCTAGTGGAGGCGGGGACGGCATTCGTCACCCTCGACCTGAGCTACCACGCGGCCTCCGGCACCTGGGACAACCACGGCGACAATATCCCCCCCTACGGCGGCATCTCCAAGGGGCTCAAGCCGTTGCTGCCGCTCTTCGACCACCTGGTCACGACCCTGGTGTCGGACCTCGACGAGCGCGGGCTGCTCGACGAGGTGCTGGTCATCGCCATGGGCGAGTTCGGCCGGACGCCCAATTTAGGCACGCAAGGCAGCACCGACGGCCGCAACCACTGGCCGCACGTGATGTCGATGCTCGTGGCCGGCGGCGGCCTGAGGCACGGCCAGGTGATCGGCTCGACCGAGGTCGACGGCGGCCACATCGCCAGCCGACCCGTCACCCCCGGCGACCTCGCCGCCACCATCTACCGGCACATGGGCGTCCCCCTCGACGCCACCTACACCGACGGCACCGGCCGCCCCCGCTACCTCGTCGACAACGGCGGCGAGCCCCTCCGCGAACTCTTCGGCGCGTGAGTCGTGGAGTGCGGAGGCTTGCCTCCGCCCCGTTAGCGCTCGCCTTCGACCCATCGCGCCGTCTCGGGAGCAAGCTCCCACGGGGACAGGGCGGCAGCAAGCTCCCGCACTCCGGGGTTTCCGGTTCCCTCAGCCCTCTCGCTTCGGCCGAGCGGTGTCGTCTTTTTTGGCCTGGACGTCCCGGCTGCCGCAGTTCGGGCACGGGACCTTCCCGGCGGCCCGGAACCACCAGCGGCAGCGTCGGCAGACGAAGTACACCCGGCGGTCCATGGCCTCGCCCTCCCGCCGATCCGGCCACCCCCGACCGCCCCCATGTTCCACCCCTTCGTTTGAAAAATGCGGTAACAACGCCAATCGCCGCCCTCCGGCCGGGATGACGGTGCGAAGGACGCGTCCACCACACCTTATGGCCGAAGCAACCGGCGGATCTGGAGTGCGGCCGTTTGCTACCGCTCGGTTCTCGCGAAGCTCGCTTCGCGCGTCCGATCGAAGGGATTGCCTTCGTTCGAATGTGCCCCCTCGGGAGCAAGCTCCCCCGGGCGAGGGCGTCAGCCAGCGGACCCACTCCAGACCCGCCTGTCGTGGAGTGCGTCCGCGCACCGAGAGCGTGGAAACGAAGCCAACCGATCGGGCGGCTGGCTACGAATCGCCGGGGATCCAGCGGACGACGGTCCCGAAGCCGACGATCTGCCCGCCTTCGCGGATGGTGAACGTGGCGTCGGGTTGCAAGGCGTCGTAATTCACGCGGGGATGGTACACCAGTTCCAGCAGGAACCGGGCGGATTCCCCGGCGATGATCCAGTCGGGGCCGTCGAGGAAGGACACGCCGAGGTAGTCTTCGATGTGCGACGCCTTGCGGACGTCGGGCGGCTGGGCCACGAGGTGCGCGGGGTAACCGCCCGACCCGGCCTGGAGGTAGGGGACGTACGGGCGGCCCCCCTGCTCCCGCGTGAGGAAGGTCGCGTCGACTTCGATGCGAGGCCTTGCGAGCATGAGCAGGGCCCTCCGGGATCAGCGTGGGGGCCTGGTCAATGTCTCGCCGCTGAGGACGAAGCCGGCCCAGAAGGCGGGGTGGGCGCCGCCGGGCTGGTTGCGGAGGCGTTTCAGGAGGGCGACCTGCGAGCGGCGCAGGGCCTCGTCGCTGGGGGTGCCGCGGGCGAGCTCGTCGAAGAAGCCGGTGGTGAGCTCGGTGGTCTCGTCCACGGGGACGGGCCAGAGCGCCCCCAGGACGGTCCGCGCGCCGGCGAGGTGGAAGGCCAGGTTCAGGCCGATCATCCCCTGCGTCGCCTGGACCTCGCCGTAGGACGTCTGGCAGGCGCTCAGGACCACAAGGTCGGTCCCCCGGAAGTCGGACGCGAGGATCTCCAAACCGGTCGCGACGCCGTCGGGCGGGCCCTGGCGGCGGTTGCCGCCGGCAAAGGCCAACCCGCAGCGCAGCATGGGGGAGTTGATGGCCACGGGCGCATCGGGCAATCTCCCGTAGTAGCCGTGGGTGCTGGCCACCAGGACGCTCGGCGGGGGCGACTGGTAGAGCGCCCCCTCGGTCGCCTGCGCGCCGAGCAGGATGCGGGGCTCGGCCCCGGCGTACGCCTTCAAATGCGGCGCGATGGCACGGGCCTCGTCGGCCGTCGCGGGCAAGGGGGCGAAGGGGACATCCGGGTTGCGCCGGAGGTCCGGGCCGTAGTCGGGCGCGGCGATGATCAAGGGGGGGCCGGGCTTGGTCGCGGGCGCCCTCGGCCTCGGCGGGCGGGCGACGTGCCGGCCGGCCTGGACGTACGACGTCGCGTGCCGCTCGACCACCGGCGTGCCGTCGGGCTCGACCAGGGTCGACCAGGGGACGAGCCAGGTCAGGCTCTGCGGGCTGATGATCCAGCGCCGGCTGTCCTTGACGTGCGGCAGGAGCGGGTCGAGCAGGACCTTGCTGAGAGCGCGGGTGGCCCTCGCGGCGATCTCCCCGGTGGCGCGGAGGGTCCCCGCGTCGTCGGACGGCGGCAGGCGGACGACGCGGACGTAGGTGTCGACGGCCCGGACGATGTCATCGTCGTTGCCGAGCTCGACGAGCCGGACGTCCCCCTTGCCGGCGGGGGGGATGACGAAGGCGATCTGGACGACGCCCTTCCAGTGGATGCTGGGCGGGCCGTCGAAGTCGTAGTCGAGGACCGAGACCTGGTCGATCAGGACGGAGTCGGGCGACAGGGCGGCGCGGACCTTGTCGATGGTCAACCAATCGTCGGCGGCGCCGGCGCGGTCGACGGCGATCCGGCCGGCCTCCTGGGCCTGGTACTTCGCCGAGAAGAGATGCTTGCGGATCGCGTCGGCCTGCCCCTTCTTCATGGCCTTCGCTCGCTCGGGGGGGCCGTCGAGGATGGCGGGCTGGACACCCAGCAGGGCGAGCATGTCCCAGCTCTTGTGGAGTTCCTTCCAGATGTCGGCCTCGCGCCCCGATCGGGCGTCCTTGAGGTCGGCGAGCCGACGGCCGAAGACCTCGCGCCGGTGGACCTTGGCGTTGAGGTTCCACTCGGCGTAGCGCGACACCTTCCCCGTCTGCTTGCCGCGCCGCCGGGCGATGCAGTAGGCGACGTAGTAGCCCCGGAGCGCCTCGGCCGTCTCCAGGACGTCGAGCGACACCGACTCGAACGACCGGGCGTCCTTCTCGCGGGCGACCCGGAACAGGCGGTCGCAGGCGGCCTCGGCGTCGTCCCATCGCGCCTGCTTCGCCGCGATGATAATCTGATAGGTCAGCACGAAGACGAGTTCATAGGACGTGACGAACGTATCCTTCGAGAAGGCCTTCTCGGCCGCGTCGAAGGACGCCCGGGCGGCGTCGAGCTTGCCCTCGGAGAGGGCGATGGCCCCCTCGTGCTTGGCGATCATCCCGCGCTTCCACCAGTCGGCGACCTTCGACCGCGTGAGGGAGTCGATGGCCGTTCGGTAGGCCACAAGCATGGCCTGGCGCGACTCCTCGGCGGCCTTGGGATCGTGGGCGGCGAGGATGTACCGGGAATCAGCCATGACGGCGTTGTCGCCGTGGTAGCCGGCGATGCGGTCGAGGATGGCGTGGGGCTCGAAGGCGTCGGGCCCGTAGGCCTCGACGGCGAGGCGATGGAGCCCCCGATAGGCGGAGATGACCGACTTCGGCGACATTTTGGCCTTGCCGACGGTGAGCGACTCCAGCCCCCCCTGGACCCCGGCCTTCTTCGACGTGTCGGCGACCGCGAACGGCGGCCATTCGGTCCGGGCCGGGGCATCCGCCAGGCACGCCCCCGCGAGCACAGGCCACACGATCCCGGCGAATAATCCAAAGGATTTCATCGAAGACTCCTTGCTCGCTCCGGCACACTCACGGCCGGCGCGGCGGGGATTCTAACCGGACGCCCCCCTTTGAAAAAGCCGGGCACGCGAAGCGAGCTTCGCGGCAACAGAGCGTCAGCAAGCGGACTCGCTCCGGATTTCGCCGGGGGACAGGATCGGGCGTCGGCGTTACAATGCCGCCGGTTAGGCCGATGTCCCGGGCAGTGGGGGCCGTCATGGATCCGACGTTCACGGTCAGGAGGGCCCTCGAACGCGACGGGCGGGAGCACTGGGCGGAGGTGAGCATCCGGTTCCTGCCCAGTAGCACCGGGGGTTGCGGGCTCGGCGAGACGAGCAATGCGCAGCGGTACGTGAACAACGTCCTCTTCCCGTTGCGCAACGACCTGAGCAGCCTCCTCTGGTATGCCGTGACCGACGCGTTGAAGGAGGGGATCTGGCGGATCAGGGCCGGCGGCCTGGTTCGGTCCGGCGGCTTCCGGGCCAACGTCGTGCGGCTGGAGGTCTCCGACGGCATCGCGCCGGACGACGCCGAACGGCTCCTGCGCGAGGCCGGCAGGCAGGCGGCCGAGGACTACTTCGCCGCCATCGACGACGGCCGGGTCACGCTGACGCAGGCCGACGTCGACCGGGAGTTCGCGTACCTCCCCGAGACCGGCTTCGACGACGAGTTCATCGCGCGCCGGCCCTGCTTCCTGGAGTATATCTCGGAAAGTCGGCCGGCGTTCCTCTCCGGGATGTTCCTCTTCCAGGACCATCAGATCGAGAAAGCCCGCGCGGAGCGGACCCTCACAGCCAGCGGGACCTTCTCTCTCGGTCTGGCGATCCAGGGCTACAAGCTCGGTTGCCGCCCCGAGGCCGATGCCATCGTGGAGTATGCCTACAAGTCGCTCACGCTGGCGCACGACATCCAGGAGAAGCCCGCCCGCAGTGAGGGCGCGTATGACCTGGGCAAGCGCTACCTGGCCCTGTCGTACCTGCACTGGCTGCGGACCGGCGAGCGCCACGAGGAGTTCGTCGCCCTATCGACCCGGTATTTCCTGGCATACTACCAGCGGGCACGGCTCTTCGGCCGCAGCTGCGCAGAGGGCATGACCCCCGCGTGCCTCTACCTCGGGGCCGACTCGATCCTGCGGATGCTCGCCAAGCGCCTGGCGCGTCGGCAGCGGACGCCCACCCGCCCCAACGGCCTCTTCGGCGCCGCCCTGCGGATCATCGACGCCCCCGACGTTCGCGAGCGGGACCGCGAGGTCGCCCGCCTCAAGAAGCGCCTCCCCGCCCAGTTCTTCAACTGGTTCCACCGGGGCCATTACGACGACCCCGCCTACCTCCTGCACGCCCTCTACCCCCGCCCCGAAGGCCCCCCGGGCCGCCTGATCGAACGCATCTGGGACCACCTCCCCGACCTCGTCCGCGACCCGTACGCGTCGTTCGGGTGGAGGGTGGCGAAGGGCCCGGGGGCCGCAGGGCCCCGGCCGGATCGGGCCGGAACGTCGGGGAAGTAGGCGCGGCGGGGCCTCCGTCGGTGCGGTGGACGCGGGCCACGAAGGCCGCCTCGCAGCGCCCCCGACCTCGGCCGCGACCTCGCGACCGCCCGGAGTGCGGACGCTTGCTCCCGAGAGGCCACATCCGGGCGCCAGCAATTCCTGCGATCCAGGCACGCGGAGCGAGCTCCGCGAGAACCCGGCGGATGCGAGCTTCCGCACTCCATGCCTTCGATCGGGGATCTTCGGAGAAAGTTGTGAGCTTTCCCCGGCTCGCGGGCAGGGTATCGTCGTGAGGAGGGACGATCGGGGCCGGGGAGGTCGGCGATGCGAGGGGTCTGGGCGGAGGTCGAGGGGGTCGTCCTCGGGGGGACGCTCGTCGGGCTGTCCGACGGCGAGCTGCTCCGGAGGTTCGGGCGCGACCGCGATGAACGGGCGTTCGAGGCGCTCGTCGCCAGGCTCGGGCCCATGGTGCTCGGGGTCTGCCGGCGCGAGCTGAGGGACCGCCGCGACGTCGAGGATGCGTTCCAGGCGACGTTCCTGATCCTGGCGAGGCGCGCATCGGGCCTCCGCGACCACGACCGCGTGGGCGCCTGGGTTTATGGCGTCTCGCGGAAGGTTGTCGCGGAAGGCCCGGGCCGTCGCGGCGCGTCGGGTTTCGCGGGAGCGGTCCGGCGACGGCGAGGGCGGAGCGGGCGCTCGGCCTGGCGGCGGTCGAGGCGGCGGACGACCCGGTCCGCGACCGCGTCCGGGCCGAGGTGGACCGGCTGCCGGAGAAGTTCCGCGAACCGTTGCGGCTCTGCCACCTCGAAGGGTTCTCCTACGACGAGGCGGCCGAGGTCCTGCGCGCCAGCCCGGACGCCATCCGGGGCCGGCTCGAACGGGCCCGTGCGATGCTCCGCGAGCGGCTGGTGCGGCTCGGTTTCGGGCCGCCCGACGGGCGAGAAGCCCGTTCGAAGGCCGTCGTCCCCGCGACGCTCCTGGGCTCGACCGTCCGCCTCGCACTCCAGTCCACCCGAAACGCGGCCGGCGCCGCCATTCTCGCCAGGGAGGTTCTCGTGACCATGATGCTTTGGCAGGGGTTGAAGAGCGTGTCGGTCGCCGCGATCTTCGCCGCGACCGTCGTCGGCACCGGCCTGATCGCCGGTCCGGCGGCCGAGGGGGAGGACCCGAAGGAGGAACAGAAGAAGGCGGAGGCGAAGGCCCCCGTCGCGGAGAAGCCGAAGACGCCGCCGGAGGTGGTGACGAGCCCCGTCGAGTCCCGACTCCTCGACTACCTGCCCGAGGGGACTGCGGTCAAGAAAGGCCAGGTTGTCGTCACGCTGGACGACAAGGCGCTCCGAGAGTTGCAGGCGCAAACCCGGTCGGCCCTGGAGGAGGATGCCCAGTACGAGGCGGCCAGGCAACGGCTCAAGGAGGTGGAGATCAACCTCGCCGCGCTGGACGAGGAGGTGCAGATCGAGGCCCAGGCCGTGAGCCGGGAGGAGGTGCTGGCCGACGGCATGATCGCATCGGCGGAGAAACGCCTGCGACGGATCCAGGAGGCCCGGGCGGACTTCGAGAAACGGAAAGAACTGATGACGGCCACCGGCATCCAGACGGCCGTGATGCTGGCGGAGAAGGAGAGCGAGGCCGAGATCGCCATCGCGCGGGCCAAGGCCGCCAAGCTGGAGCCCGGCTCACGGATCCGGACCTTGCAGCGGTCGCAGCGGGCCGAGAAGGACCAGCTCAGGCAGGCGTACCACAAGGCGCAGATCGACCTGGCATCGCAGCTCAAGCGACGGGAACAGGAAGAGAACGCCGTCAAGGGGTTCCAGAAGGACATCGACGCCTGCCGCATCGTCGCCCCCGCCGACGGGGTGGTGATCTACGCGACCAGGTCCGAACAGGAGGAAGAGGGGATGATGGGCGCGGGAATGCCAGGGATGTCGGGTGGGGAGGGGATGATGGGTCGAGGGGGGATGCCGGGCATGATGGGAGGCGGGGAGACTTCCTCGCTCGGCGACATGCTCGCCATGCCGCGAAATCGCAAATCCATGAACGGCCTGCCGGTGCCGCGGGGGCAGAGGCTGTTCTGGATCTGGGATCGGGCGGCTTCGCCGTTGAAGGTCGAGGTGGATTTCTCCAAGGTGGCGAGCATGGCCGAGGCCCTGTCGCCGGGCACGAAGGCGAAGTTCCACCTCCGCGCGAATCCGAAGGTGGTCTACGACGCGGTGATCGACAAGATCGAGCCCCGAGAGGCCCCGAAAGGAGATCCAACCCCGGACGCCGAGCGGCCCCGGCTTCCGAGGGGCACCATCCGGATCCTCAACCCCGGCCCGGAGTTGCTGCCCGGCAAGTTGTTCGAGATCACGGTCCCCTACGAGGATAGGAACCTCCGGGGGAACCTGGGGGCCACGGGCATCCTGACGACCGAATGAACGCCGTCGGGCGCGGCTGGCACGCCAATCTGGAGTGCGGCCGCTTGCCGCCCTCGCCCGGCGGTGGCTTGCCCCCGAGAAGAGACGTCGAGTCGTCAGCGGCGGCCTTCGACCTCGGGCGCGTGGCAAGCCCCGCGAGAACAGAGCGGCAGCAAGCGGCCACACTCCCGATTCCGCTGCGGATCGATCCCCTACCTCTTGGGGTGCGAGTTTTCGCGCCCTCCGGGGGCCCGCCGGACGTCTTCAGCGGGACGGCCGGGCAGTCCGGGCATCCGGGGGGGCGGGCGATGTGGAAACGGCGGGGGCGGACGGTGGTCCGGGCCTGGTGGGTCGTCTCGGCCCCGACATTCTTCGCGGGGGTGCCGATCGCCCTCGCGGGGATGGCGCTGGAGAGCCTGCCGACCATGCTGGCCGGGATCGCCCTCTGCGTCCCGATGCTGCTGGGGATCTACCTCGCCTCCGGGGCGATCCTGCTGGCGATCCCGGTCGTCGTCGTCCGGGATGTCCGGCGGGTGTTCCTCGACGGCCGGGCGCGGCGTGGTGCCCGCGAACGCAATCACTCACCGATGCAATAAATAGGCGATGGAGGGGCGCAGGGGTTGGCGTACGGGGCGATGATTTTTGGAGGCGGGGTGTCACGGGGCCGGTGGGAGGGGATATTCGACTTGCGATTGTTTTGCATCGCTGGTAGTAATGTCGATCCGAATTCGTTGTTTTCCCGCTCGTCCGTTCGGCAACGTCCGCCGCGACCGGTCCCCCCACATCCTGACCGGAGACCCCTATGATTCGCAATCGTCCCTTCGCGACGGCCCTCCTCCTGGGGGTCGCGGCCTGCTTAACCTCGCTGCATACAGCGCGTGCCGATTTCGTCTACATCAGCCGGGCCGACAGCACCATCAGCCGGATGGACGCCTCGGGCCTGATCCCCGAGGAGACGTTCGTCACCCTCGGCGGCGGTGTGCCCGTCGGCATCGCGTTCGACGGCTCGGGGAACCTCTACGTCGCCAATAACACGAATAACATCATCCAGAAGGTCACCCCCCTGGGGGCCATCAGCACGTTCGCGACCACGGGCCGTGCGCCGGTGGGGATCGCGTTCGACGGCTCGGGGAACCTCTTCGTCGCCAACCGCGACGACAACACCATCCAGAAGATCACGCCGATCGGCAATTCGAGCATCTTCGCCAACACGAACCTGAGCTCGCCGCTGGGCATGGCGTTCGACTCCGGCGGCAACCTGTTCGTGGTCAACGGCAACTCGAACTCGATCACCAAGATCACTCCCGGGGGCAGCACCTCGGTCTTCTTCAGCGGGCTCGTTGCCCCCTCGGGGCTGGCGATCGACCGGTTCGACAACCTGTACGCCAGCAACTCGGGCTCGTCGAACTCGATCCTGAAGATCACCCCCGGCGGCGTGAGTTCGACCTTCGCCTCCGGCCTGAGCAACCCGTCGGGCCTCACGTTCGACCCGTCGGGCAACCTCTACGCGACGAACATCAACACGAACCAGGTCTTCAAGTTCGCCCCCGACGGCAGCCGCACCAACTTCAACTTCGGCGGGATCCGGGGCGTGCCCATCTTCCTGGCCTATCAGGTCGTGCCCGAGCCGTCGAGCTTCGCCCTCATGGGCCTCGGCGCCGCCGGCCTCCTCGGCCTCGCCGCCCGCCGCCGCAAGGCCTGAGCCGGGCCGGATCCGAGCCAGGCGTCCGAAACCGGGACGGGATGCGAGGGCGACTCGCATCCCGTCCCGCGTCGCGCGCCCTTCGGAGAATCGAGGGCCCCGAGGGTGCCCGGGGTATCGTCCCCGATACCCCGGCGTGACCGCGGCGGCGAGGCAGTCGGGGCGGGTCGAGTTCCGGGGGTTCATGGGACGGAAATCCTCGGGTACCCTTGAGTGGCCGGGTCGGAGTCCGGTCTCAGGAGTCGGGTCACCCGCATCGCGAGGCCCCCCATGCAACCCGGCAACGACCCGCCCGTCTACCTCATGCCCTATGTCCTCGGGGCGGCCGTGCTCGCCCTCATGGCGGCGGCCGTGCTCGGGCAGCGTTCCCGTCGGGCGAACTCGCAGGACGGCGGCTACCGCCTGAAGCGCCGACAGGCGGTCACACCCTGGTGGAGTTATGCCCTGCCGATCGGCTTGGGCCTGCCGCCGATCATCGGCATGAACGCCCTCGACCTCCGATCCCCCGGCTCGCTGGCGACGGCGCTGGGCGTCTACCTGCTCGGGCTCCTGGCGGCGTTCCTGGCCTGGAGGCAATGGGTCCGGTTCTGGGAGTTCGACCCGCCCGCCTGGGCCTGCTTCGCCCGCGCCATGCAGGGCGACCCGGACGGCGCCCGCCGCGATCTGCTGGCGCTGGTGGATGCCGAGCCGTCGAATCCCTTGCGGGCCCAGACGATGGGCCGCCTCCAGATTCTGGCGGGCGACCTCGACGACGCGGCCGGCTGGTTCCAACTGGCCGAGACCCTGGAACTCGAAGCCAGGCGGCCGTTCTGGCCGGCCCGGATCACCTTCAACCGCAACCTGCGCGGGATCGCGCTGCTGGAACTGTCTCGCTGGGACGAGGCCCTCAACGCCTTCGACGACGCGCTCGCCGACCACCCGGGCACCCCCTGGACGTCCGCCACGCTCCGCCCGCAGTCGCTCTGCGGCCGCGCGATCGCCCTGGCCCACCTCGGCCACCCCCGCGAGGCCGGCGACGCCTTCCGCGAGGCCGAATCCCTCGCCGAACGACTCCAGCCCCAGCGCCCCGACGTCGAGGCCATGCTCCAGGCCCAGTTCCAGCACGCCCGCCAGTTCCTCAAGCCCGACGCCGCCTCGGACGAAGCACCGTGGGGTCCGCTATTGCGGACCATCTTGATATGCCAATTCAAATTGATCGAAAGGCATGTTCGACATCGTGACATTGGTCTGCAATAGCGGACCCTACCTGGGCCACTGGTTGGCGCGGAGGTTCTGGGCGGCGAGGCGGGCGGTCTCGTCGACGCGTCGGGCGCGGGTGTCGGGGCGTTTGGCGCCCGCGATCCATTCGAGGATGCCCCGCCGGACCGAGCGGGGGAAGGCGTCGAAGTGCCGCGCGGCGTCGGGGAGCCCGGCGAGCGCGGCGGCGAGGTCGGGGGGGATCTCCAGGGCCTCGACGGCGTCGAGCTTCGACCACGAGCCGTCCTGCTTCGCGGCCTCGATCTTCGCCAGGCCGGCGGGGGCCATGAGGCCCGAGGCGATCAGGCGCCCCACCCGCTCCTTGTTCGTCGCCGCCCAGCCCGAGCCCGCCTTGCGCGGGGAGAAATAGAGCATCGACCGCTCGCCGTCGAGCGTCCCGGGCTTGCTGTCCACCCAGCCGAAGCAGAGCGCCTCCTCCACGGCCTCGTCGTACTCGACCCGTTCCCGGCCCGTCCCCTTCTTCCAGAAGACGAGCCAGACCCCCTCCTCGCGCGCGTGGTTCTCCTCCAGCCACGCCCGCCGCATCGGCGGGTGGACCGAATTCGGCGGCGGCGTGTTCGGCTTCGGCACGGGGGATCCCTCCGCGGGCCCTGGGACAATCCACGAAGGCGGTGCGTTCAGGCCCGTAGGGTCCGCTATTGCGGACCAGATTTGAGAGGCGAACCGGTCTCTGAACCCTGTTTAGTCGATTGATTGAGAGACAACCAGTAGGATGTCACCCTGCGTGTGAAATCGGCGTCCATGAAGTCGAGCAGCAAGGTCGAAACGGGGAGGCATGCCTTCGCGATCCGCGCCGGCTTCAGTTTGTTGGAATGGGCCGTCAGATGGCCATGGGCGAAGATGTGACGGATCGACGCGGAGACGTGGAAGATGTTCGCGCATTGACCCTCGCGGCAAGCCGTCAGGCGAGCCTTGAGTTTGGGATTCAACCGTTCATGGAGGAAGTCGAACAATTGACCCGAGCGATCGTGCTGGAAGAACTCACGCAACGCTTTCTCAGGTTCGAATGGGGCAAGATGAGTTTCGAGAGTCTTGTCATCGAGTCGGACGAGGGGCACGTATAGTTCCATCGCGGAATGCGTCAGAAATACCTGCAGAAATGCATTGTATCCCTTGAGGGTTTCGTCGGACAATTCGTCGACTTGAAGACCTCGAAAGTTCCTCGCGAGTTTGTGACGGGCCTCCCATCGGGTCACATTCCCGGTGCTCCCTTGGAGTCCAAGCTGGTCCGGGGTGTGCCCGGCCCGCAGGAGCCTCATGAACATCCCGAAACCCTTGATCGCCATTGTACTCGATCATCCAAAGTCACTTGAGAACTTTGATGTCCATAGAAAAGTCACCTAGATTAACATCGACGGACCATCCAGCACTATAGAGGCGATAACCTGTTCCTGGTTTGAACTCACAGGTTAAGCTCCCCGGGCGAGGACATGGATCTCGAAACATCGACGATCTCCGGCGTGGCCCGGCAGTATCGGGAGGAGGGGTATGAGGTGGTCGTGCACCCGCAAGGGGGGGACCTGCCGCCGTTCCTGGCGGGGTTCGCGCCCGACCTGATCGCGACGCGGGGGCGGGAGGGGGTGGTCGTCGAGGCGCTCCGGGACCGGGGGGAGCTGGCGAGGGACCCGGGCGTGGCGCGGCTGGCGGAGGCCCTGGAGGCCCGGCCGGGCTGGCGGCTGGATTTGATCCTGCTGGGCGCGGGGGATGACCTCGACCGGGCGGCGCGCGGGGGCGTCGAGCCCTCGGCGGAGGAACTCTCGGGGCTGCTGGCCCGCGCGGGCGAGCTGGCGGCGGCCGGCGAGGCGGGGCTCGGCTGCGTGGCGGCCCTGGCGGGGTTCGAGGCGGCCCTGCGGCGGCTGCCCGCCCCGGCCGGCTCGCGGGGCTGGGCCGGGGCCGGCCCGGTCGAGCGGGTCCGGATGCTCTACAGCCTCGGCGACCTGTCCCGCGAGGAGTTCGACCGCGTCCGCGAGGCCGGGACGGTCCGGGCGCGGGTCGTCCGCGGGCTCATGCCGGGCGAGGTGGATCCGGCGCTTGCGGCCGGGGTGGTCGATCTGGCCCGTCGGCTGGTGGCGGGCTGAGACCTTCGGAGTGCGGCAGTCCGGCTGCCGCTTTGCTGGGGCGGGGCGAGCGACGGGGGAAGAAAAGCGGCAGCCGGACTGCCGCGCTCCGAAGGGGCGGTCAGGGGGCCTTGGGGGCCTCGGCCTTGGCGGCGGCCTTGGAGGTGGCCTTGACGTCGATGTCCTGGACGCCGCCGCCGGCGGGGACCTCGCGCTCGACCTTGAACTCGATGGCCTCGGAGGCGTTCTTGGGCTTGGCGTTGCCGGCGGTGGGGGGGTTGCTCGACATCTGCGCCATGAACGGGTCGTCCTTGAACTGCTCGGCGACCTTGGACGAGACGGCGACGGCGGCCTTGGTGACGTTGACGTTGTACTTGCCCGGGACGATGCCGGATCGGCCGCCGGTCATGAGCTTGTAGTTGCCCTCGGGCCCGGTGATGTCCTCGGCGGTCCGGCCCTCCTTGTTCACGGCGGGGTCGGGGACGAACTGGACGATCGCGCCTTCGAGGGGCTTGCCGTTGATGGTGACGGTGCCGGAGACGGAGACGAGGGCGGGCCCGCCCTCGCCGCAGCCGGAAGCCAGCGGGGCCAGGGCGACGGCCAGGGTGGCGGCGATGGTGATACGAATCTTCATGGCTGGATGCAAAGTCCGAGGGGTCGGGATCGGGGGAGTGGCGATGGCCGGCGTCGTCGGATCGGGCCGCCCGGCGCGGCCCGAATTCGGGCGCGCCGGGCGTGAGACCGGGTGGGCTCAGTAGGAGTCGGCGCTGACGGTCTCGCCGTTGCCCATGGTCTGGATGGCGAACCAGATCGAGGGGTTGATCGAGTTCTTCACGAACCGGACGGTGCCGTCGGCGAAGGCGCAGTTGACGCCGCCGGGGTGCTGGCTGGAGATCGACCAGGCGTAGCCGAGCCGGCGGGGGTTGTTGGCGACCTGGGCGATGGTGGCCGGGTTGTTCGGCATGGTGGACGACCAGTTCACCGAGTACGACGCGCTGGCGGGATTCGGGTCATAGGTCAGGGCGTGGGTCGAGGTCCAGAGGCCCTGGCCCCAGTAGCCGCCGTACTGCACGGCCGTCTTCTCCAGGCGCGACTCGTGCACCAGGATGGTGTTGCTGGTGCCGTCCTTGATGGCGGCGATGGTGCTCGACCAGTCGCTGCCCGAGAAGATCGCGGTGTCGGAGGGGCGGGAGGACAGGAACCGCGAGTTGTAGGTCTCGTAGTACCGGGTGCAGGGCAGCAGGTAGCTGCAGCGGGCCGAGTTGGCGCCGTTGTACGCGCCGACGGTGGTCGACACGGTGCCGTTGTTCATCGGCGGCAGCACGACGTCCGACGGGCAGAGGAAGCTGGCGATGTTCGACGAGGTGACCGTGGTGTTGGCCAGGTACGAGGTCGGGCCGCCGACGACGTTGACGTTGATGCCCGAGTTCGTCGAGGGGCACGACGGCAGCGAGAAGTTGTAGGCGTTGTACATCGGCTGCTGTTCCATGAAACTCAGGATCATGGTGAACGCAGTCGTGTTCAGGACCAGGCCCTGGCCGGCCGGGTCGTTCGAGGTGGTCGTGGTGCCGGCCGAATAAAGCTTCGCCGGCGGGAACGAGCTGTTCGTGGACTCGTAGTTGTGCATCGCCAACCCCATCTGCTTGAGGTTGTTGGTGCACTGGGCGCGGCGGGCGGCCTCGCGGGCGGCCTGCACGGCGGGGAGCAGCAGCGCGATCAGGACCGCGATGATCGCGATCACGACCAGGAGCTCGATGAGGGTAAAACCGCGACGAGAACGCATGATTGGACCTTCCCCGGTAGGCGACCGGGCGCGCAGAGGAGGAGGAGGAGGGAAAAGAGGCCCTGGACCGACTCGATGATGAGAGGGAAGGAGAGGCAGGCAGGGATGAAAGGTGCGACGGGGTCGCAACCCGACCGTGGCGCTGAGGAGGAGCGTACGTTCGATGCGGTCCTCCGGAATATCCGACTTTTGGATGCATGGCAAGGGCCGACCTCAAAAACCCTTCATTTCCCGCCCCCCGCCCCGCGGCGTTGCCGCGACGCATCACCGACCCGACCGGAGCGATGGATACGAACGTCCTCAAGCAATCCACCCCCTGATATGCAATGGTTTCTTTATCACTGCATTCCCCGCCGGTCGCACAGCCCCACCAATCCGCGCAGCCTTCCTTGACGGTAGGGTTTCCGTATGGAACAGTGGATCCGTGGAAATCTCCATGCCTCCATGATCGAGGTCCCCATCCATGAGTACGCGGCGCCGCGGGTCCGGATTCACGCTCATCGAATTGCTCGTCGTGATCGCGATCATCGCCGTGCTGATCGCGCTGCTGCTCCCCGCCGTGCAGAGCGCGCGCGAGGCGGCCCGCCGGATCCAGTGCACCAACAACCTCAAGCAGATCGGTCTGGGGCTGCACAACTACGAGAGCGTCGCCGGGGCGTTCCCCCCCTCGAACATCCTCCAGGGGACGGGCAACACGGTCGTCTGGCGCAACGGGTTCGGCGTCCACGCGCGGATCCTGGCGTTCATGGAGCAGGGCGTCATGTTCGACGCCATCAACTTCATCAACGACCACCGGTCGGCGCAGAACGCCACGGTCGTCGGCTCGGCGGTCGCCTTCTTCACCTGCCCCAGCGACCCCAACGCGGCGGCGCGCACGACCTTCCCGTTCGGCACGGCGAGCGTCACCAGCTACGGCTTCAACGCCGGCGAGTGGTTCGTGTGGAACGGGTTCAACGCCCCCAACACCCGCGGCGTCTTCGCCCCCAACCTCAGCCGCCGGATCGCCGAGTTCACCGACGGCACCAGCAACACGATGATGGCCACCGACGTGAAGGTGTACCAGCCGATCTGCCGCACGGGCGCGATCTTCTCGAAGATCCCCGACCCGACCATGATCCCCTCCCCCGACGGCGACCCGTTCTCGATCGCGCCCGAGTACCTCGGCTCGACGTGCAGCGGCACCCCCGGCCAGGGGCACACCGCGTGGGTGGACGGCAACACCCAGGAGACGGGCGTGACCACCGCCTGGCCGCCCAACAAGATCATCCTGAACCCGACCAACAAGGCCGACCTCGACCTGATGACCCGCCTGCCGGTCCAGGGGGGCCCGACCTACGCCGCCCTCACCGCCCGCAGCTACCACCCCGGCGGCGTCAACGCCCTGCTCGGCGACGGATCCGTCCGGTTCGTCAAGAGCACCATCCAGGGCACCACCTGGCGCGCCATCGGCACCGTCCAGGGCGGCGAGGTCGTCTCCGCCGACAGCCTCTGATCCCCCCACCGACGGACGCGGATGACGCGCCGGCGAGGGGGCCCGCGGGTCTCGTCCAAGAGACCCCGGCGGGGCCACCCCGGCGAACAGGGACCGGCCGCGCTGGATCCGGGGTTTCCGAGGACGGAAACCCGCGGGCACCTTTCGCGATGCGCGGTCCGGATCCCGCCTTACTTCCCGCCGGCCTTGGGCGCGGCCTTGAACTCGTCGGCCGTCAGCTGCTTGAGGGTCCGGTTGAGAAGCAGCACGGAGCCGCCCTTCTCGGGTGCCTCTTTCACATAGGCGAGAATTCGCTCGTCGGGCGTCTTCCCGATCTCCTCCCCGGTGTCGGGCAGGGCGGCGTCCCAGAGGACGACGACGTCCCCGGACCGGACGCGCTCGAAGCCCATCGGGGCCGACATCTCCAGAGACGGCAGCGCCTGGATGTCCGCGAAACTCTTGGGCGGCTTACCCTTCTGGATCTGATAGGCCCGCAGGAGTTCGCCGACGTCGAGGAGGTTGGTGTCTCGAAACTGTCCCTCGGTCACCGGGGCGTTGCCGCCGCCGCAGCCGGCGGCGAGCAGGGACGAGGCGACGAGGAGGAAGGTCGCGGCGCGGGCCGCGGCGGACCGGATCAGCATGCTGGAGCTCCTGGAGCGACTAGGGTGGGCGCCTCGGGAAAGGGACTTCGCCCACCCGCCTCAACGACCGACCGCCGGCCCGGCCCCGCCCGGCGGGGTCGGGCCGGCGCGGTGATCAGAGACTGTCGGCGCTGATGATCTCGCCCCCCTGACGGCTACCGATGGCACGCCAGACGTTCGCGTTGATCGAGTCCTTGACGAACCGGACGGAGCCGTCGCAGTTCGCCGAATTGACGCCGCCGGGGTGATAGCTACGGGCGGCCGAGTGGGACTGGACGAAGTTGGACGACCCGCAGTCGAAGAACTTGCTGTTGGGGGTCAGGGTGTGGCTGTAGTAGCCGTTCTGGGGGAGCGACCGGTAGTACTGCTGGCCGCGGTAGTAGATGCGCGTGCTGTAGTTCGTCATCAAGTACTTGCACCCGCCGGAGTCGGCCAGCGGGGTGACGAAGTTGTCGATCACCTGGCTCGAGATGTAGACGTTCAGCGGATCGTCCGTCGAGACCCCGGAGGCGGCCAGGGTCGAGGCGGCGCTCTTGCCGCGGCGGGTCTCGGAGAACATCGCGGTGTTGCTCGTCCCGTCGGTGATCTGGGCGAGCTTGACGGCCCCGATGGCCTCGCGGTACTTCGGGTTGACCGTGGTCTGGCCGGGCAGGAACCGGGGAGATGTCCGATCGATCTGGAAATTGAAGATGCCCAGGCGCTCCGTGAGGGGCTCCTGGAATGCGAATGCGCTGCCGAACTCCGACGAGGCGGTGTTGCCGGTGCTGGCGACGTAGTTCGCGTAGGCGATGATCCCATCCATCTTCTGGGCAACCGGGTCGGACGGGCACACGAAAGACGAGACGATCGCGGTCTGGGCGGTGAAGTTCTCCGCGGTGGGCCCGAAGACGTTGAGGTTGATCTGGAAGTTGAATGCGGAGTAGACGGCGGAGTTCTCCACGTACTGCAGGACCAGGGCCAGCGGGGTGGCGCGGCCGCCACAGGTACTGGTGGTCGGGGCCTCGGCGGTGCCGCAAGGGCCGTTGCCCGGGGGCAGGTTGCTGTACGTGCTCTCGAAGTTCAGGGCGGCCAGGGCGACCTGCTTCAGATTGTTCACGCACTGGGAGCGGCGGGCAGCCTCGCGGGCCGACTGCACGGCGGGCAGCAGCAGGGCGATCAGGACCGCGATGATCGCGATCACGACCAGGAGCTCGATGAGGGTAAAACCTCTGCGACGCAGTTTCATTCTCGCATCCTGATAAAAGAGGGAAGGAGGTCGGAGAGCGACCGAGGTAGGACGGATGGCCCAATGACGGATCGGGGCCGAAGTGACATAATATATTGCCAGTTTCCAGGGGTTTTCCGCAAGGCTTTCGTAAAAAACCGATGCACAGCCGTGGTATTTTGGCACCCCGCCGTCCATCGCGCCCAGCTCTCCTGGAGTGCAACAGTTCGGCGGCCGCTCTCAACTCTCACAAGAAACGCGCCTCGGTCGATCCACGGAGCCAGATCCGGACGGGGGCGTCCCGAAGCGGCAGGCGGACGGCCGCACTCCAGAGGGGGGCGATGTCGCCTGCGGTTAACAGGGGCGTCTGGGCAAACCCGGTGAGATTGAAGCGGGGGGAATGTGGCGGGTACAATACGGACCGCCGGCCGCCCTCCCCCGCTCCGCTCCGCCTCCCGACGGGACACTCCCTTGCGCATCCTGTTCATCCACAAGCAGGTCCTCTTCCCCCACGACACCGGCGGCAAGATCCGGGCGCTCAACGTCCTGCGGCACCTGGCGAAGTCGCACGACGTGACCTACCTCTGCAACCTCCGGCCGGGCGAGGAGGAGGGGGTCAAGAAGATGGAGGCGCTCGGGCTCAAGGTCGAGACGACCCCGGCCCGGGAGTCGAAGCGCGGCAGCGTCGCGTTCTATGGCGATCTGCTGAAGAACCTCGCCTCCCCCCGGCCGTTCACCGTCGACCGCAACTACGACCCCGCCTTGCACGAGGTCGCGCGAAGACTCCACGCCGAGACGCCCTTCGACCTGGTCATCGCCGACTGCGTCCAGATGGCCCGCCACGCCGAGGGGCTGCCGGGGGCGGCCACGGTGCTGTTCCAGCACAACGTCGAGGCCCAGATCCTCCAGCGCGCGGCGGGGCGCGGCAGCCTCCCCATGCGGGCCTACATGCGCCTGCAATGGAAGAAGATGCACAAATTCGAATCCGAGACCGGGCGGAAGTTCACCTCGGTCATCGCCATCAGCGAGCCGGATAAGGCGATCTTCGAGCGGGACTTCGGCTGGGACCACGTCGCGGCCATCGACACGGCCGTCGACACCGACTACTTCCGGCCCGACGCGGTCGAGGCGGCCGAGGACCCGCGCAAGGTGGTGTTCGTCGGCTCGATGGACTGGTTCCCGAACCAGCAGGCGATCCGCTACTTCGCGAAGGACGTCTGGCCGATCGTCCGCAAGGCCCGGCCGGACGCGACGTTCCAGGTCGTCGGCCGGACCCCGCCGCCGGACATCGAGGCCCTCAGCGGCACCGACGGCATCGAGGTCGTCGGCAAGGTGCCCGACACCCGCCCCTACATCGCCGGCGCGGCCGTGTCGGTCGTGCCCATCCTCGTCGGCGGCGGCACCCGGCTCAAGATCTTCGAGGCCATGGCCATGCGCAAGGCCGTCGTCAGCACCACCATCGGCGCGGAGGGCTTGCCCCTCACCCCCGGCGAGCACATCCTCCTGGCCGACACCGCCGGATCCTTCGCCGCCGACCTGATCTCGCTCCTGAACGACCGCGACCGCCGCGAGAGACTGGCCCAATCGGCCTATGATCTCGTGAACAACCGATTCCGCTCCGAAATCGTCGCGAAGCAGTTCGAGGATTTGTGCCTCAGGGCCGCGAGGTAGGGTGCGCCGCGACGCGGCCCTTCCGGCCCGCGTCCAATGCACCGACGAGGGCGGATGACACGCGGGCATCCCGACCGTACGGAGCCCGAACGGAAAGGCACCGGGTGCGGGTCGCAAGCGCCGGGCGCATTCGACGCGCGACCGGCACGTCGCAGCATCAATACTTCGGGATCAGCTTTGCGCGTTCATTGTATTGCGCGTTGACGGACCACTCGACGCGCTGGACGCCCAGTCCGCGTTCGAGCTCGATCCTCGCCAGGTCGGCCCAGGGGGTCTTCGGGTGGCGTTCCATGACCTGCTTGAGCAGGCGTTCGGCCTCGACGTACTTCTTCTCGGTCTCGGCCTTGGGGGACTTGCGGTCCTTGGAGTGGTCGAGCACCCACTCGACGATCCGCTCGGGCGTGGGGAGCTTCGAGGGGACCGGGGGCCGGGCCACCATCTCCTGGAGGCAGGCGATGTATTCGTACGCCTTGATCTGGTAGGTGACGATCTCCGCCAGCATCAGGTCGTACGCGGCCTGCCAGCGCCTCTCGGGCTCGCGGTCGCGGAGCTTCGCGAGTTGCTTGAGCCGCTCCTCGATCTTGAACAGGACGGCCAGGCGCTCGCGGACGATCGGGTATTCCGCCTCGGCCGCCTCGCGGAGGGCGGCGTGGTCGACGGGGAAGTGGCGGCGGTAGGGGAAGGTCCTCGTCAGGCCGATGACCTCGGCCAGGGTCTTCCGCAGCTCGGAATTCGCCCGCCGCTGGGCGTACTCGATCCGGCTCTCGTAGTCGGGGACGTACTCCTTCATGCTCTCGAGCGAGTACGCCTTCTCGAGCGCGTGGATCCGCATGTTCTCGCTGGTCGGCAGCAGGAAGTAGATGCCGCCGGTCTCCTTGGTGAGCCGGGCGAGTTCATACGGGGCGAAGCCGGAAGGCTGCTCCTCCCAGCGGTCGTGCAGGCCGTCCCACTGGAGGGTCTCGACGTCGGCGGTCTCGGGCCCGCGGCGGATGGTGGGGTAATACTCGTCCTTGGTGACCGGGTCGACGTAGCGGATGCGGGTGAACGGGTATCCGAACATCGACTGGCGGCCCATGACGTAGATGGGCACCTTGTGCGAGGCCGCGCGCAGGCGGGCCTCCTCGATGTCGGCCCCGTCGTCGCCCGACTCGTCGGTCACGAGCACGATCAGGAGCTTGCGGTCCTTCTTGATCAGGCCGGCGTAGTGGTCGATGACGGCCGAGACGGCGTGGAAGGTGTTCTCGACGCCCGAGGGCTCGACCCGGAGGTGGTCGATGGCGCGGGTGACCTGGTCGAGGTCGGCGGTGGGCTTGTCGAGTTCGAGGTGGACGTCGGCCCCGAAGCCGATGACGGCGTGGGTGAGGGGCGGGATCGACCCCTTCTTGCCCTTCTCGCCGGCCGCGGCGTTGCCGTGCTCCTTGAGTTCCTTGGTCACGCGGTCGAACTTGGACCGGATGGTCCGCTGGTCGTCCCGCATGCTCTCGGACTCGTCGAACATCCAGGCGACGATGACCTTGTGCTGCTCCAGGTGGCGGAGGATCTCCTGGGCGATCTGGTCGAGGGCGACCGCGTGGTCGGACGCGCCCCGGAGCGGGTCGCCGCCGATCATGCCGCCGCCGTAGAGGTCGAGGGTCTCCCGCCCGGGCATGATCCGGATGGGCGAGACGGGAGCGTCGATCTTGAGCCCGGGCAAGTTGCGCTCGCCGACGCGGGGGCCGACCTTCGAGCCCCCCACGGCCGGGGTGGCCGAGGGCGGGCCGCCGCCGGTCGCCGTGACGAAGTCCGGGGAACTGGCGGCGGGATCCCCCACCGCCAGGTCGCGCGGGGTGTCGGAGGGGGTGTCGAGGATCTTGGTCAGCTCATCCTCCGACGGCCCGGTCTTGCCGGCGGTGGTGCCGTCGAGGTGCTTGATGGCGGGCGCGACATCGGTCGAGATCGTCATCGCGCCCAGGGTGAGGAGGATGCCGGCGTGCACGAGCGTCGACACGAGCCAGGCGGGCAGGTCCCACTTCCGCCTGGGCGGCTTGCGCTTGCGAACGAGCTTCGGCCCCTTGGACTCCTCGGCCTTCGCCTGGGGTTGCGTCTCGGGCGGAGGCTGGGCCGGGGACGGGGCCGCGGCGGAGGGGGCCTGGGTTTGCGAGATGGTGGGGGCGGAGGGCTCGGTGGCCATCGCCGCGGCGGCGGCGACGGCGGCCGCGGCGGCCGCCTGGAGCGCGGGCCCGTTGCCGGTCTCGACCGTCTTGATCAGCTCGGGGTCGAGCGCCGGGTCGGCCGGGGCGGGCGGCACCGAGAGGATCCGGGTGATCGCCGCGTTCGACGGCGGCGCGTACGACTCGTCCAGGGGGATCTCCGCCAGGTCGTAGCCGCTGTCGCTCGACAAAGGCACCGAAGCCGGATGGTTCATGGCGAAACCCCTCACCCCTCCCGGCGCATGCCGGGCATCGCGAGCCTGTTCCGGGACGGGACGAAACGGGACGCTCGGACCGTCGGGACGTCAGTCAGTGCTTGCTTGCCTGCCGGAATGCGAATTCGAGCGGGTGACGCTCGCGGATGTGTCGGCGCTCCCCCCCGCCTCGGCGCGGAGTCGACCGAGACCAGGGTAACATCCCCTACCCAGACAAGGATAGGCCCTGTTTCACCAGTTCCTGTCCGGAATCCGATCAGGATGTTGCCTCTGGGCAACGGGGAGACAATCGTGGATGGATGATGCCATCCCACTTTGGAGTGCGCGAGCGGAGCGGCCTCACTCCAAAGGGGGCCGATCAGAGCTTGGGTGGCTCGGCGGGCCTGGGCTGCTGCTTGTTCTGGGCCTTCTTGCGGGCGGCCTCGGCCATCTCCTCGCGGCGAGGGGGGGGCGGGACGTAGGTCTCCTGCCAGCGGAAGCCGAAGGCGTCCTTCAGCTCGCGCTGGGCGAGCAAGGCCCAGGGGGTGTTGGGGTGGTCGGCCACCACCTTCTTGAGGAGCGCCCGGGCCTCGTTCGCCACCGTCGCGACCTTGTCGCTGGAGCCCACCTGGTCGGTCGGGACCAGCCGCCAGGCGTTCGACTTGGGGTTCTTGAACTTGAGCGCGTCCTTCTTCATCCCGGCGCAGATCGAGTTGTACTCGTAGCAGCGGACCTTCATCGCCAGGAGCCGGCCCCGGGCCAGGTCGTAGTGCGCCTGCCAGCGGCGCGAGGTCTCGCGGTCGCGGAGCTTCACCACCTCGGTGATCGGGCCCAACGCCTCGGAGACCGTGTACTCCACCCGGGCGACGATCTCCTGGTTCCGCGCCATCGCCTCCTTGAACTCCGGCCCGTCGGCCGGGGGGAAGACGAGCGAGGGCTGGCCGGGGAGGTTCTGCTGGGTGATCAGGGCCGATTGATAGACCGCGCGTCGGAGCGGCGACTTCTCCACCGCCTTCTCGTACTGCATCCGGCTGCCCCAGTCGGGCCGATACTCGCGCATCAGGTTCGGGTCGAACGTGAGCCGGCTGGGCCCGAGCCGGGTGATGAAGTAGATGCCGCCGGTGGCGTTGGCCAGGCGGGTCAGGGCGTAGGGGCCGAAGCCGGCGTCGAGCATCTCGAACTGCGGGCCGTCGTACCAGAACGGCAGGCGGATCTGCTCCAGGGCGACGCTCTCGGGCCCCTGGCGCACCGGCAGGTTGTAGAAGGTCTGCTTGGTCTTCGGGTCGGTGTAGTTCATCCGCCCTTCGAGCCGGCCGAACACCGCCGGCGAGCCCAGGACGTACACCGGCACCTTCGCCTGCACGGCCGTCTGGATCGCCTCTTCGAGCCGGGGCTCGTCGTCCCCCACCTCGTCGGTGACGACGATCACCATCGTCTGGTACGAATGCTTCTTGTCCTTGTAACGCCCGAACTTGCGGACGACCTCCGCCACCGTGCCGAAGGTCGACTCCTCCCCCGTCGCGTCGAGCGGGACCCGGCCGATCGCCTCGACGATCGTGGAGGGGTCGGACGTCGGCGTGGGGGTCAGGACCTGCCGGTTCTGGCCGAACGCCACCACGGCGGTCATCAGGGCGTCGTCCTTGGAGAGGCCTTCCTTGTCCAGCTCGGCGATGTCCCGGTAGATCTTCTCGATGTGGCGGGACAGGCGTTCCCGCTCGGCCTGGAGGCTGCCGGAGGCGTCGAACGCCCAGACCACCAGCGTCCGCCCCTGTTCGAGCCTTCGGAGCATCTCGACGGCGATGCGGTCGACCGCCCCCTCGACCCCGCCGACGTGCTCCGCGCCATTGCCCCGGATCGAGACCGACTGGCTGAGGCTGGGGGCCGACGGCAGCATGATCTCGCCGGGCCGGGTGACGGCGACGTTGGCGATCGCCAGCGACCCGCCCCCCTCGGCGTTGCTGGAGGTCGGGGGCGCGAGGGGCCCGGAGGCCTGCACCGGCAGCGCCGAGAGGTTGGGCGCGCTCGAACCGATGGGGTTGAGCGTCAGCTCCTTGCTGGCCTGGTCGATGTCCTCGATCTCGTTGCGGGCGAACTCGGGCAGGCGGGTGTCGCCCGGGGCGACGGCCCCGAACTCCTTGGGCGCCTCGCGGCTGGCCTCGATCGTCATGATGCCCAGGATCACCAGGAGCGTGGCGTGGAGGATCACGCTCACGGTGAACGCGGGCAACTCCAGGTCGAGACGACCCCCGACCCACTCCGAGAGCGCGGGGAATCGCTCGTCGAGCCGCCTCCGCCATGACGAGGGGGCGGGCCCGGTCGGCGACGCGTCGGCGGCCGTGGCCCGGCTGGCGGTCACGTTCGCGTTCGCGGTCTTGGTGGAAACGGCCTGGATCTGCGACACGCCCAACCCTCCCGAGGAAGACGGCGGGAGGGCCCCGCCTCGATGCGGGCGGCCCCCCTGTCGGCGCGATCGTGCAATGCAAGCATGCGGGGATTTCGCTAGAGGGGCCTACGGGCGGGGGGCGAATCCGTGACTCCATCCATAATGGTAGGCGAACGGCCGGGAGGGATCAACGGCGCAAGTTGCTGCTATTTTTGACCCGGGGCGGGCCATCACCTCGCCAGCAAGGCCCCGCGATACGACGGCCCCATCAGCCACGACAGGGCGCGGGGAGGCGAGGCGTCCTTCCAGCCCGCGGGGGTCGAGGCGAGGAACAGCGAGGCGGGCGGCGTGCCGCCGGTCCGGGCGGAGACGATCTTGTAGGATTCGGTATCCCCCTCCACCCCGACGACGACCATCCGCCTCGGCAAGTAGCTCGCCCGATCCAGGATGACGAACAGCGTGTCGAAGCCCCGCTCGGCCTTCTCCCCGGGCGAGAACTCCAGACAGACCTGGCCTCCCTGCTCCCCGACGACCTTCACCGAATACCGCTCGCGGACCTTCGCCGGATCCATCCCCCAGAGGAACGCCAGCCGGACCTCCGCCGGGAGTTTGCCCCGATCCCCCTCCGCGACCGGAGACACGACGTGCCGCGCCGACTCCTCGTCGAACACATGCACCGCCCCCTCGCCCCACAGCACCCGCGACGCTCTCGACCTCCCCGACTCATCCGCCCGCACCGTCTCCATCGCAAACCCATCCCCCGGGCCCAGGAACAACCTCCCTGCCCCCGTCTCCAGCGCCCCCCAGCGCGGCCGACGCGACTCCCGCTCGAACCGGACCTCCACCGTCCCCCACCCGTCGGAGCGTGCCTTCCACTCCCGCAAGATCCCCTCCGCCCCCTGCCCCAGCACCGCCAGCACCAACGCCGCCGCCACGCCACCCATCGACCACCTCCTTAAACCCCTTTGGAGTGCGGGAGCGCAGCTACCGCTTTCGCACCCGAACGGGACAGATCGACCAACACAGTTCCCTCGGCGAGATCACCCGAAGCATCTCGTCAGGAATCCATTGCATATCGCTATTTCGGTGTTATTTTCCTCAGTCAGATCCTTTTCGCATCCAAAACTTGAACCATAAGACTAACAGATGATACCCATCAACTATTCGACCCTGACAGCGTATTCCTTAGGCTGCTTTATTTCCACAATCCTGACCACCATTACAATAGTCAAAACACGCCCATTAATGGAAACTCGCCCTGCCAAACGAACGGAATTTCGAGCAAGAACGACGGGTCGGCGAATTTGCTTCCTTGTGTTCTTAGCTGCAGGCTCATTCTTCTTCCTAAATTACATGACCAAAAACCATTTGCCCACCTCCAACGCGCTCCCGTACTCCGTCGCAACCATCATATGTTTAAATTCTTACTACATTCTTTTGGTGGTGTCGTTCGGATGGCAGCTATTCCCGCTTCCACTGGCAAATCCTTGGCGCAGTGATCTCGCAAAAAAACCAATGCGGAGCGTCCCTTTCATCTTGGACATCGATAAAACTGCCGAAACTATGAGTGGAACAGTTCATACCCCTGTGATTGGCTCCATCAGTGCCAAGACAAACGATGAGTTAACAGTTTCTTCGTTCATATTGGACGAAGGGAAAATTCCAAAGATTGTAGACTATAAACGAATTCGGTCTGCAATAGAACATGAAAATAGCCTTATTGACAAAAGAATGACCTGGCTACTGGGGAGCCATGGCTTCTTGTTGGCAGCGTTCGGACTTTTTCTCCGTGAAGGCGGATCTCCCAACACAGGTTTCAGCTTGCATTCGAGAGGGGAGATTTCGGCGATATTGTACGCCGTGGCCATGATTGGTTTTCTAGTGTGCCTTTGTATTGCGGTCAGTGTCAAATGTGCAACTTTACAGATCTGTCGCTTGGAGGAATGGTGGTACGCGAACTATCAAATTCTGCGGGCCAAACTGAGGACGTTCGATTCGGAGCAACAGGCCTACGACTATGTGCGTCACAGACTTGCAGATTACAGTTATGAAAGAGAGATTGAAAACGACCAGCCTCCAATAAATGGAATTTTCACAGGAGGATTCGTTCGTATCTTCTCAATCTCAGGTCTACCGTGGTACTTTCTGATGCTCTGGCTTAGCTTGATCGTTGTTGTCACCGATCTGAGCACTGAACCGAGCAATCGAACACCTTCATCATGGACTCTCTACCGCCATTGGCTACACGAACTCTCGTCAGGTTTTTTTCAGAAGGACCTCAAAACAATCGGAATTCATGCATACCTATTTTTTCTTACACTTTATGTTCTATACTCTTTTACAGATCAATTTTTGTCCAGAGGAATCCTTCACTATCGCATGAAAACCTACGACACTGAATAGCTGTTCAATTCTATAAAGCAGAGTCTCGACGGCTTTCGAAGTCAGATTGGCTCATGTTCCTCCGCCGGTGGAGCCTTATTCCGGCCGGCTGTCCGCTGTGGTCTGATCTGGGCCTGGACCGATCGACCCGAGGCGGAGGCCGGCGATGGACTTCCCGATCCACACCTACATGGACGAGCAGGCCTGCTACGACAAGCTCGTCGAGATCCTCCACCCCAAGGGCCTCGCCTGCCCGCGATGCGGAGGCCGCGAGTACGGCGTGCACCGCAGGCATCGCGCCCCGGCGCTGGACTATCGCTGCCGCGGATGCCGACGCGTCTTCAACGCCTACACCGGCTCGGCCCTGCAGAAGACCCAGCGGCCCGCATCGCACCTGCTGCTGATCCTCCGCGGCATCGCCCAGGGCACCCCCACCGCGAAGCTCGCCCGCGAGCTGGGCTGCGACCGGGTCAAGCTCCTGGAGCTGCGGCACCGGATCCAGCGGCGGGCCCTGGACGGCCAGGAGGCCGAGCCCCTCGACGACGCCGTGTGCGAGGCCGACGAGACCTTCGTCAACGCGGGGGAAAAAAGGCATCCCGCACGACTCGCCCGATGACCCGCCGCGGCGCCGCGCGAACAAGCGTCGCGGCCACGGCACCTTCGCCAACGACCGCCCGCCGGTCGCCGGCACCTTCGGCCGCTCCTCCGGCGCGATCCGGCTGCACGTCCTGCCGACCACCGACCAGCGGACCTTGAATGGCATGATCCAGGCGACGACGGGCCCCGGTGCGAGGCTGAACACCGACGAATGGTCGGGCTACGACCGAGTCCCGGAGCTCGGGCGGTCGCGTGTGACGGTGAACCACGCGATCAAGGAGTGGGCCCGCGACGACGACGGCGACGGGATCCGCGAGGTGCACGTCAACTCGATGGAGGGGACCTGGGCCGCGCTGAGGACCTTCCTGCGCCCGTTCCGGGGCGTGAGCAAGCACCACCTGCACGGCTACGTGGCGATCTTCGAGTGGATCCACAACCTCAAGTCGGTCACCGACGACTTCCTGGCCATCCTCCTCGGAAGAACGCCGAACACCGCTTGTGGAACATGAGCCGTCAGATTTTGTCTGCCCGTCGCTACCTTTAGTAATCGATCAGTGTGATGGTGGCAGGGTTGCAGCCGACCCGGCCAGGAACTCGCGGAATTCCGAGTTGATGTACTCGTCGCACCGATTGACGAGGAAATCGGCGTCCAGGATGACCTTCAGGACCGTGCCGCCCTTGTCCAACTCCTGAGACTTCATTCGGGGCCGGTCGCAGTTGTGGATGCAGTCGTGCCTGCGCTGGAAGATCGTCCGGAATTACTCCTCGAATTGATCGATCGCCGCCTCGCTTATTTTGGGCAGCGAATCTGCGTGATCCACAATCGCGCGGCAATATCCTCGCGGAAATGCTGGAGGACGATCTTCGGCATGGCAATCTCCCGGCGCTCTCGCCGATCGGACGGCCCGGTCAGTCCGCGTAGCCGACGACCTCTTCGTTGTAGCGGATGATCCCCTCTTCCTCGTCGTGCCAGACGTTCCGGTCGCACGGGAAGATGACGTTCCAGAGGTCCACGAGTTCCTCAGGCGCGAGGCCGTTGCGGATGTGATGCACGAGTTCGTGCGCGATCAATTGGGGTGGAGGCGTCTTCTCGGGGAAGAGTTCGGTGTAGATCTCGGGGAGTTCGGACGGCCTGGCCTTCTCGACCTCGGCCGCGAGCCGCTCGGCCGCTTCGGATTCGGAGAGCGATGGCATTGTTCGACCTCGAATGCGGTGACGGTCTATCGGGCAATTCCGTATGCCATTCTAACGCGGATCTTGACGCCAGGCGATTCCAGGCACGAGGCTTCTCACCGAGGCGAGGCGAAGGCGATCGCTCCGGTCGGGCACGCGAAGCGAGCTTCGGACAACACAGCGTCGGCAAGCGGACGCACTCCAGATTCACCGGTTGCTTCGATCAGGGGGCGGATGTTTGACCAGGGGCGGAATCTGGAGTGCGTCCGCTTGCCGACGCTGTCACCCGGGGGAGCTTGCTCCCGAGGGGCCGCATCCGGGCGCCAGGGTTTGCCCCAAGGGCCGGATCGTCGCGGATTATCTGTGAACAACAGGGGCAGGAGTTGCGTCTAAGACAAGGAGAATGGGGGATTTACCGGCTCTTTGGCAATTGGGTGCTTTGGACTCCTTACGGATTTTTCGTGATTAAGTGACTGCGACACAATGAGTTCGGTCGGATTGGGTTCGTTTCGCAGAATGGGGAACGAGCGTGTGGGCGAGGAATTGGCTTTGTTCCCGCGTTTTTGGGGTGGGAGCGGGATTGGGTTGGTTCCCGCGTCTTGGAATTGGGTTTGTTCCCGAGATTTCGGCGTGGGGGGTTCGTGATGGGGGGTGGAGGAACGCGACAGCCGGACGGCCGCACTCCAAAAAGGGGAGGTGGATCGGTATGCTTTCGGGGCGTTGGGATGACATTGGAGGTTGAAAGGACTCGGACGACATGGCGAATGATGCGCAGGTGCACCCGCTGGAGCGGCTCGGCGGGATGATCATGGGGTACTGGGTCTCGCAGGCCATTTATGTCGCGGCGAAGCTGGAGCTGGCGGACCGGACGCATGGGGGGGCGAAGTCGCCGGAGGAGCTGGCGGCGGAGACGGGGATGAATGCCGGGGCGCTCCGGCGGCTGCTGCGGACGCTCGCGGGATTGGGATTGTTCTCGGGGACGGCGGACGACCGGTTCGGGCCGACGGAGCTGGGGAGCTACCTGCGGAGGGCGCCGGACCAGCCGCTTTCGCAGTGGGCCCTGGCGATCATGATGGGCGAGGAGCATTACAAGGCCTGGGGCGACCTGCACGAGGGCATCCGCACGGGCTTGCCGCCGTTCGACGCGATCTATGGCATGCCCATCTTCGAGTATCTGGGCAGGACCCCGGAGGCGGCCCGGGTCTTCGACCTGGCCATGACGTCGATCCACGGGCGCGAGACGTTCGCCACGCTCGACCACTTCGACTTCTCCGGCATCGGCACCCTGGCCGACGTCGGCGGCGGCAACGGCTCGAACCTGGTCGAGATCCTCAGGCGATACCCGGCCATGAATGGCATCCTGTTCGACCTGCCGCACGTGGTCGAGCGGGCCCGGGGTGCCATCGGGGCGGCGGGGCTGTCGTCGAGGTTCCGGGCGGTCGCCGGCGACTTCTTCGCGTCGATCCCGGTCGAGGCGGACGCGTATTTCCTACGCCATATCATTCATGACTGGGACGACCATCGCGCGGGCCTGATCCTGGACCAGCTCCGCAAGGCGATGCGGCCCGGGGCCCGGCTGCTCCTGGTCGAGCACGTCCTGCCGCCGGACGACTCGCCGTCGTTCGGCAAGCTCCTGGACCTGAACATGCTCGTCCTCCCCGGCGGCCTGGAGCGCACCGAGTCGGACTTCCGGACGCTTTTGAAGGCCCACGGATTCGAGCTGACGAAGGTCACGCCGGTGATGGGCGACATGTCGGTGGTGGAGTCGCGGCCGGTGTGACCTCGCGGCCGGCCTTCGTCGCGTTCCTTTCATCCGAGCCGGCCGCGGGCCGTCCGCGCTGGGCGCGGGTCTCCCGACCCCGCCCTTGCCGTGGACCAAGGAGACAACATGACCGGGTCTCCAGACCCATGACAGGGCGAAACGAAAGGGTCTGGAGACCCGACTCGCTGGTACGGCGCGGCGGATGTGGGGCGGGGTCGGGAGACCCGCACCCAGCGCGGACGGCCGCCGTGCCCGGCGCGGGCGGCCCGGCACCTTCTCTACCACGCCGGACGTGAGATCATATATCGTCAGACGAATGGCCGTTGGACTTGGCGGCGCGGGCGGCCTGGGAGAGGGCGTGGCGGATGATCTCGCCCTCCTGGATGTAGACGACGGACTCGGCGATGTTGGTGGCGTGGTCGGCGATGCGTTCGAGGTTCTTGGCGGCGTTGATGAGGTGGAGCCAGGTGTTGAGGCGGTCGGGCTGGGCCCGGATCGACTGCTTGATCTGCTTGACGATGCTGCGCCTGTGGCGGTCGACCTGGCGGTCGCCGAAGATGACGTTCCGGGCCAGGCCGGCGTCCCCCTTGGCGAGCGAGTCGAGGCTGTCGCGGACCTGGGCCAGGGCCTCGGCCGCGAGGGATTCGAGCTCGACGGGCACGGCCTGGACCTGCGGGGCGGAGCTGAGCTTCTTGGCCCGCTTGGCCAGGTGCTGGGCGAGGTCGCCCATGCGTTCGAGGTCGTAGTTGATCCGGAGGATGGCCGCGACCCGGCGGAGGTCGGACGCCACCGGCTGGTGCAGGGCCAAAATCTTGAGGCACTCGGCCTCGATCTCGACCTCCCAGCGGTCGACGACCTGCTCCTCGGTCTTGACCTCGGCCGCGAGGTCGGCCCGGCCGTCGCATAGGGCGGTGACCGAGTTGTTGAGCGCGGACTCGACCACGGCCGCCATCCGGAGGACCCGGGACCAGAGGGTCTCCATGTCGCGGACGAAGTGCCGCCCGAGGCTGACCCGGTCGGCGTCCCAGTCGTGATACCCGCCGGCGTGAATCCCCATCGCTCGCTTGGCCTCGCTCGTCGATCGCCCGCCGAACCGAACGGAATCGAACCGTCCGCAACGCTCCGCTCGTCCGCTCGCCTCTGTCGATTCGCCCGCGGGACCCTGGGGGGTTCTTCGAGAGGGTGTAGCACTCTATCAATAAAGATACCGGCGGGATAAGCGCAACCGGACCAAAACGGCGAAATCCCACGGAGATTTCATGGTTTCCTCACAAAGGCGCCTGGCGCGATTGTGGCGCGCCGGCCGCGGGATCGCCGAGGGGTTTGACTCAAGTCGCAAGCCCGCGCCACGTTGCGCGTTACGTCCGCGCCAGATTCCGCGCCGGGGGCCCCGGGTCGTTTGACAGCCCCGCCCCCCGGGCGCATAACCCATTCGCTGGCCCTGATCGTTCCTCGAGCCGCACCCCGAGAATCCGGCGAACCGGCGCCCTTTCCCGCGCCGGCCGCCCCGGTGGCCAGCAGTCCCGGTCGGCCCCGAGCCGATGTTCTCTACCGAGTAGCCACCCCTGCGCCCGGCAGGCCCGCCCCCTTTGCGGTCGCGGACCTGCCCGGGGGAGCGTACGGCCATGCGACGACACCCCGAACCCCGTCCGCTGCCGGCGGTTGCGACCGCCCCGCCGATTCCTCATAGAGCCCCGACCCGGTTTGCCATGCCGACGTTGCCCGAAACGACCACCTCCGCCGTCCCACCGATCCACCTGGACCTCCGCGCCGCCGTGGCCGACCGCCTCGGCCCCTCGCGGTTCGGGCTCTGGTTCGGCGACGGCGTGCGCCTGGAGGTCCGGGGCGACGCGATCGAGGTCGGGGTCCCGAACGCCTTCTTCCGCGACCGGATCAGGGCCCACTTCTCGGCCCCGCTGATCGAGGCGGCCCGCGACGTCACCGGCCGGGCGCTCCGGCTCGACGTGGTGCTCGACGACGAGGCGGCCCCCGGGCTCGGCCACGTCGTCGCACCCGCCCCCAGCACCGGGTCCGACGGCCGGCCTTCTCAGACCGTCGCCATCCCCAAGGCCGCCCCCTCCCCGCTCCGCGACGACCTCAACGCCCACCTGACCCTCTCGCCGGCCCCCGAACGCATCGCCTCGCCTTCATCGTCCCCCGCCCCCCTGCCCGCCCAGGGCCGCCCGCTCAGGCGGCTGGACGAGTTCGTGGTCGGGCCGGGGAACCGGATGGCCCACGCGGCGGCCGTCGAACTGGTGGCCTCGTCGGGGCGGTCGTTCAGCCCGCTCGTGATTCAAGGCGGGGTCGGGCTGGGCAAGACCCACCTGCTCGACGGCATCGCGTCGGCGCTCCGGGCGAGGAACCCGGGGCTCAAGATCGTCCGGATGACGGGAGAGGAGTTCACCAATGGATTCCTCGACGCGTTGCGGCAGAACAAGCTCGCGGCCTTCCGCGCCCGCTACCGGGGGGCCGGTGCCCTGCTCATCGACGACGTGCACTTCCTGGCGGCCAAGCGGGCGACGCAGGACGAGTTCCTGCACACGTTCAACGCGCTGGCGGCCGAGGGGGCGCCGATCGTCCTGACGACGGATCAGCATCCGAGACGCATCCAGAAGCTCACGGATGAACTCGCGACCCGGTTCCTCGGCGGCATGCTCGTGACGCTGGAGGCGCCGGACGTCCCCACCCGGCGGGCCATCCTCAAGGCCAAGGCCCACGCCCGGGGCGTGAACGTGCCGGAGTCGGTGATCAACTACGTGGCCGAGCACCTCCGGGCCAGCGTCCGCGAGCTGGAAGGGGCCCTGCACAGCCTGATCGCGCACGCCACCCTCAGCGGCAAGAAACTCGACCTGGCCCTGGCCCGCTCGGCCCTGCGCGACACCATCCGCCACACCGCGCGTTCGGTCGGTCTCAAGGATGTGGAAGCGTCGATCTGCGAGCTGTTCCAGATCACGCCCGACGCCCTCAAGGCCGACAACCGCGCCCGGGCGGTCGCCTACCCCCGGATGATCGCGATGTACCTGGCCCGCAAGCACACCGGCGCGGCCTATTCCGAGATCGGCCGGTTCTTCGGCGGCCGCAACCACTCGACCGTCATCGCCGCCGAGAAGAAGGTCAAATCCTGGCTCCAGGACGAGCAGCGCCAGCCCTGGCTCCCCGGCTTCGAGAACGTCGGCGACGTCCTGAGCGTGCTCGAATCGAAGCTCTCTTGACCTCGGAATGCGGGAGCGCCACTGCCGCATTCCGAAAAGGCCGGACACCTCCCACCGCCCCGGCCGATCTCCCCGCACGAGAGCGGCAGATCCGCTCCCGCACTCCAAAGTGGCAGAATTCGCTTGCAACCGTCTCTGTACGGATGTATAGATTCCGCATCGGAGCGGATTTCCCCCGATGAACACAAGGGAGGTGACCGATGCGGATCCCGTATGCGATGGACGTGGCGTGCGAGCCGGGCGTGCTGTGGCCGTTTCTGGTCGAGACCGAGAAGCAGAAGCTCTGGATGAAGGGGCTGGTGGAGAACGTCCCCGCGAGCGAAGGCCCGCCGGGTGCGCTCCGGGCGTCGACCATGCGGATCAAGGAAGGAGGCCGGATCCAGGATTATGCACTCATCGTCACGCGTTATGACGAACCGGTGCACCTGACCGTCGAGATGCGCGGCAAGGCCTTCGGCAACGGCGTGATGGTCGTCGACTACATCCTCACCCCCCGGGTCGGCGGGACGCACCTCGACTACCTCTGCACCTTCGACGCCCCCGGCGCCGGCCTGGCCATGCGGCTGATGATGGGCATCGGCAGCCTGTTCGCGAAGCGGATGCTCCGGCGGTTCCTGGGCACGCTCAAGGACCTCGCCGAGCGCGAGGCGGGGACGTCGCTGGCGGCCTGAACGAGCGGCGTGACGCCGACGTCGCACCGATGGCTCGCCCGGCCACCTCGCGCTGGGCGCGGATCTCCCGATCCCGCCCCATCGGATGATGCGCCGTACCTCGAATATGGATCTCCCGATCCGTCGACGTCTGCCCCCGTCGACGGATCGGGAGATCCGGTCTGCTGGCCCCCTTCAATCATCGGGTCGGGCGGGATCAGGAGATCCGCGCCCAGCGCCATGGATTCGATCATACGCCCCCGTCGGTGCGGAGCCACGCATCGTGCGTGGCACCACACCCTACGCCGATTCTCCCGACACGCTGTCAATGCACCCGAACAGGCCCGTTGCCCTTGGGGAGCGTCCGGGGGGGTGACACGCGGATTCGTCCGGAAAAGACGGTGAGAAGTTCGTATGCTTCTCTGACAGGACGGGGGGCGAACCCGCTGCGCGCGGTGCGGCGGGCGTGGACAGGATGTCGAGTCGAGGAGGCGGCCTGTGGCGAGCGTCAGCGTCAATCCGATCGCCAACGCCAACGCCGGAGGCAAGGGCAAGGCCGGGGCCCGGTCGAAGGAACGCGACCTGCTCTTCGGCCTCCTCTCGGTCCAGCTCGGCATCGTCGACCGCCTCGAGCTGCTGGAGGCGCTGCGGATCCAGTCCGTCGGCACCCCCTGGGGCCTGCCCGAGATCCTCATCGACCTCAAGCTGATTCGACGCCGAGGACCGCGAGATCGTCGACCGCATGCTGGAGGAGCACCTCCAGAAGCAGGAGACCGACCCGCGCGAGGGGCTGTTCCTGCCCACCGGCCTCGCCGGCGGCTCGCTCGCCTCGCCCTCGCACTCCCCCGGCGGCCGGAACGACCGCATGGCGCGGATCACCGCCGCCTGGTCGATCGCGCTCCTGGATCCGAATCTCTCCTCGGGATCGCCCGGCTCCATCACCGGCCCGTCGCTGCACCGGCCGTCGTCCAGCGGCGAGCCCGCCGTCGTCGGCCCGTTCGGCTTCCCCCGGATGGAGTCGACGATCGACGAGACCGGCCTGCGGATGGGCCTGACCTGCTTCGAACGCTACGAGATCCTCCGCGAGCACGCCCACGGCGGCCTCGGGGTCATCTCCGTCGCCTTCGATCACGAGCTCCAGCGCGAGGTGGCGATCAAGGAGATCAGCTCCCCGCTGGCCGACGACTCCCACGCCCGAGCGCGGTTCCTCGTCGAGGCCGAGGTCACCGGGTCGCTCGAACACCCCGGCATCGTCCCCGTGCACAGCCTGGGGTTCCGCGACGACGGCCGCCCCTATTATGTGATGCGGCTGATCCAGGGCGAGAGCCTCCGCGAGGCGATCATCCGGTTCCACGGGCTCTCGCGGCACGTCCCTCCGCTGCCGCTGCGCGACCGGCCGCTGGAACTCCGCAGGCTGCTCACCCGGTTCGTGAGCGTCTGCAACGCCGTGGCGTTCGCCCATTCGAAGGGGGTCGTGCACCGCGACCTCAAGCCCGACAACATCATGCTGGGCGCGTTCGGCGAGACGCTCGTCATCGACTGGGGCCTCGCCAAGCTGTTCGAAGGCCCGCCCGACGAGGACGACTCGGGCGAGACGCCGATCCCCAACGAATTCAAGATCGAAGATAGCTGCACGCACCCCGGCGCCGTCATCGGCACGCCCGGCTACATGAGCCCCGAGCAGGCCGAGGGGGCGGTGGACCGCGTCGGGCCATTGAGCGACATCTACAGCCTCGGCATGACGCTCCGCTGCCTGCTCAGCGGCAAGCGCCCCAGCGACGAGGAGAAGACCAACGCCAACCCCAGGAAGAAGCCGAAATCCCCCTGGCCCAGCGGAAACGCCCGCAAGAAGAAGGGCCGCTGGCGGTCCAAGAACGCCACGCCCCCGTTCCGCGCCCCCAGGTCGCTCCAGGCCATCGCCGAGAAGGCCTCCGCCGAACGCCCCGACGACCGCTACCAGAGCGCCCAGGCGCTCGCCGAGGACCTCGAACGCTGGCTCGCCGACGAGCCCGTCGCCGCCTTCGTCGAGCGCTGGGACGAGAGCTGGCTCCGCTGGATCCGCCGGCACCGCAGCGCCGCCCGCGTCGCGATGGTCGCCGGCATCGTGCTGTCGCTCGGCGTCTCGGCCTCGACCGTCGTGCTCGACCAGTATCGCCGCTCGGCCGAGCTGCAGCTCCTCAGCTTCGAAGCCAGCATCGCCAACGGCCGCACCTCGCTCGGTAGCGACCTCGCCGCTTTGGCCGCCGATCCCAGGCTCAAGCACGACCCCGGCCTGCGCAAGCAACTCTTGCGCAGCACGTTGAACACGTATCAATTCCTCATCCCCGAGTATGCCAGCGAGCCGAGGCTGGTGCTGGACATCGCCCGGGCCTACCGCCAGATCGCGCGGATCGAGGCCGACCTCGGCGAGTACCCGCTGGCGTTCGTCGCCGACAAGCGCGCGGTCGGCACGCTCAAGCCGCTGGTCCAGGCCCACCCCGACGACCTCGACGCCTGGCGCGAGCTGGCCATCGCCTGCGAGCGCAAGGCCGCCGACCTCGAACGGCTCAGCCCCGAGGTGGACGTCTCCGAGATCATGGGCGAGGCCCTCCAGGCCCGCACCGCCGCCGCCGACCTCAACCCCGACGGCATCGGCGACCGCCTGGCCCTGGCCCGCACCCAGCTCGCCCTCGCCGCGAAATACCTCGACCACGACCTCGCTGACGCCAGCCTCCCCTACCTCGAACCGGCCAGGAAGATCATCCAGGCCCTCCTCGCCGCCGCCCCGGGCTCGCCCGAACTCCGCGACGCCCAGGCCGAGGCCCTCGCCCTCGACGCCCGCGAGCACCTCCACCGCCACGCCCCCGCCCGCGCGATCGCCTCCCTCGAAGCCGCCCGAGCCCTCCTCCCCCACGACTCCCCACGCCTGCCTTCGATTCAAAACCTCCTCAATCTCACGCGCGATCAGATCTTCCCCAGCGAACCTTTCTGAATCGCGGCACCGAGCGAGGCCCCCAGGCGCCGGGCGAGAGCCCCAGGCGCCGGGCGAGAGCCCCAAGCGCTGGGCGCGGGTCTCCAGACCCCACCCCAACATCCGCCGCGCCGTACCATCGGCCTGGGTCTCCGGACCCATTCGAGAAAGCCCCGTGCTTCCGGGCCTTGGGTTTCTGGTCCTGAAGACCCGCCCCTGCGGTCCCGCGTCTCAAGGCAAGGGCGGGGTCTGGAGACCCGCGCCCCTCGCATCCGACCCGCGATCGGCGCGTCGCGGAAGCCCCGCGCGTGCCGCTTCCTACCGGCGCATTCGAGCAAGGGGCTTGACTCCCGCGCGTCGCCCTCCAATACTGCACTAGCTCGCTAGTACAGCAATGGAGGGACGATGATCCTCAGGGAGTTGAAGCCGGGGGACGAGCGTCCGATCTACGCGCAGATCGGGGATCGCCTCAAGTTCGTGGTGGCGTCGGGGGCCTTGCGGCCGGGGGAGCTGATCCCGTCGGTCCGCGAGCTCTCGAAGCAGCTGCTGGTCAACCCGAACACGGTCGCGAGGGCCTACCGCGACCTCCAGACCGAGGGCCTGGTCGAGCCCGTGCGCGGCATGGGCCTGCAGGTCACGAACGGGGCGGTCGAGCGCTGCCGCGAGGCCCGGCGCGAGTATGTCCGCTCTCGCCTCCGCGCCGCCATCGCCGACGCCCGAGATAGCGGCATGGACGAGCCCGAGATCGACGCCATCCTCCGCGAGGAATGGGCCCGCAAGGAGCCCGCCGCGAAGTCGGGGTGAACATCGACATACAGCGAATCGAGCAGCCCTCGATCCAATTGGGAGCCAGTTCGGGTGCCAATGGCTCCGACAGTGCCCCGGGGCATCGGCCGAACCGGGTGGGACCGAGTCAACTGAAACCCCGGGGGCCGTCCCCGTATCGCAGGCTTCTGCCGGCACTGGCCGTGCCAGTGGCACCCGAACTGGCCCCAAATGATCTCGGCACAATTCCTCTTCACGCGATTACATGCACCGATTTTACAGGTGAGATGCAACCGGGAGTCCGAGCATGAATCCCACTCGATCCGCGATCCGACTGGACGGCTTCACCAAGAGGTTCAGCAAGCAGGTCGCCGTGGACGGCCTGACCCTGGACGTCCCCGAGGGCGCCGTGTTCGGCCTCCTGGGCGAGAACGGGGCGGGCAAGACGACGACGATCCAGACCATCCTCGGGTTCCTCGCGCCCGACTCCGGCCGGGTGGAGGTCCTGGGCCTCGACCCGTTGCGCAACGGGATCGAGCTGCGCCGGCAGGTCGGCTACGTCCCCGAGGTGCCGAACCTCTACGACTGGATGACCGTCTCCGAGATCGGCTGGTTCGCCGCCGGCTTCCACCCCGACACCGCCTCCGGCCCGAAGGCCTACATCGACCGCTTCCACGCCCTGACGCACGGGTTCGAGCTTCCCTCGAAGAAGAAGATCAAGACGTTATCCAAGGGGATGCGTGCCAAGGTGTCGCTCTCCCTGGCGCTCGCCTCGCAGCCGAAGCTGCTGGTCCTCGACGAGCCCACCTCGGGCCTGGATTTGCTCGTGAGGCGTGACTTCCTGGAGAGCATGGTCGACCTCGCCGGCGAGGGCCGCACGGTGCTGCTGTCGTCACACCAGATCGGCGAGGTCGAGCGGGTCGCCAGCCACGTCGCGCTCGTGCACCAGGGCAAGCTCATCGCCTGCGAGCCCCTCGACGACCTCCGCGGCTCGACGTATCTCCTGCACCTGAACTTCAGCAGCCTCGACCACGCCGCCGCCCCGCCCGACACCATCCCCGTCACCCTGATCGACGCCGAGAACGCCCCGCGCCAGTCGCGCTGGCTCGTCCGCGCCCGCGAGCGTTCGACCCTCGAATCGCTCCGCACCCTCCCCAACCTGGAGTCGCTCGACATCGCCACGCCGAACCTGGAAGAAATCTACATCGGTTACATGCGCAACCGCAAGCCCTCCAACCACCCCGCCCCCAACCACAACCTCGGCCTCTACGTCGCCTGACACCCAGGATGGAGGACGGTTCTCATGTTCACACGCTTGCTCTGGAAAGAGTTCCGGGTCTTCTGGCCGATCTGGCTGTGCGTGGCGCTCGGGGGTGCGGCGATCCAGGCGTTCGTCGCGACGGTCATGTCGAGGGAGTACCGCTATTTCTCCGACTATGCGTTCATCGCCCTCTGCTTCGCGTTGGTCTATGCGTGCGCGACGGGCGCGGCGGCGTTCGCGGCGGAGCGGGAGATGAACACGCTCGGCCTGCTGGATTCGTTCGGCCTCCCGAGGGGGACGCTCTGGCTGGCCAAGGCCGGGTTCGCGATGGCCTCGACGCTGCTGATGGCCCTGACGCTCCTCGGCCTCGCGAGGGTCGTCAGCCCCGGCTCGCCGTGGGGGGCCGACATCCGGCCGGTCACGCGGCACGTCTCGATGGGCGTGATGCTGGTGCTGAGCCTCGTGGCCTGGGGGCTGCTCTGGTCGGCCATGTCCAGGAGTTCGCTCACCGCCGCCGTCGGCACGATCCTCTCGGTCTCGGTCATGGTTTTGTTCGTCGGCCAGCTCAACCGTGCGGATGAGATCTATGAAGCGAGCAATTCGTTCCTACCTCCGATCGGCACGTGGCATATCGCGTACGGGTTGCTCGCCCTCGCCGCCCTGTTCGGGTCGTATCGGATCATGAGGCGCGGCCCGCACCATCGATCGATCGCGGATGTGGACCGGGGCGCCGAGCCCGAGACGCGGGGCGATACCCCGGAGGCCTCCCGGCCGATCGTGAAGGGCTGGGCGATGGGCTTCCGACGGCTGCTCTGGACGACGTATCGCGAGAATCTGTGGGCCTGGGTCGCCGGGTTCGCGTTCCTTGGCCTCCTGGGATTCTGGTGGCTGGGCAGCGCGCCCTTGAGCGTCCAGATCAACGGCCCATTGACCTTCGTGGTGACCTTCTGCAGCGGCCTCTGCGCGGGGGTGAACCTCTTCGGCTCGGAGAACCGTCGAGGCCGGCGGCGGTTCCTGGCCGCCCACGGGGCCAATCCCTCGGCGATCTGGCTCGCGAAGATCCTGCCGGCGCTGCTGCTCTTCGTGCCGACGCTCGCCATCGCGCTCAACCTTCGCCATCCCGGGGATCGGCCCTGGCTCGACGAGCCGACGCTCCACGGCAACGTCATGGCGTTCGCAAACGCGTTCGCCGTCTCGGCGTTGCTGGGGATGCTCTGCGAACGCGGGATCACCGCGCTGGCGCTCTCGACGGTTTCCTCGATCCTGATCGTCTATCCGCAGGCGTTCCTCGCCTCACGCCTGATCATCGAGCCTTGGCAATATGTGGTGGTGCCGCTGGCTGTGCTCGGCGTGGGCTGGGCCTGGCGCCACGACTGGCTCCTCGAACGCCCCGGCTCGGGGAGATGGCTCCGGCTGGCGCGGCACACGGCGATCGCCACGGCGATCCTGCTCGCGAGCCTGATGATCCATCGGGCTATCAGCATCCCCTCGCTCGACGTCTATGCCGCCGAGCTCGAACCGGCCACGCTCCCGGACGGCCCGGCCGATCGCGACGCCCGGCCGATCCTGGAGAAGCTCAGGCTGGAGGGCCCGGGCCGAGCCCCTCGACTCCCTGCTGCCCCCACAGATTCCCTTCCAACCGCTTGCGAGCGACGCCACGATCGAACACGGTTGGAATGACAAATCGGAACTCCTGCGCCCCTGGCTGAAGGCGAACGCCCCCCGGATCGCGCTGCTCAGGGAGGCCTCGAAGAAGGATTTCCTCTCGCCGATCAAGGGACCCGACGGGAAACGTGATCCGGAGCACCGGCATGGATCGCGACATCCCGTCCACGTGGGCCCTCCTGGTGGACGTCCGGGAGCGAGAGAATCGCAAGGATCTTCAAGGCGCGTGGGACTCGCTCGAAACGGCGGTCCGACTCGGTCGCCTGCTGCAGGACCGCCAGCCGCTGGACACGACGCTCCACGGGTTCAACAGCGAGATGCTCGCGACCCGCCTGATGATGGACTGGGCCTTCGCCCCGTCGCAGACGCTCGACAGCCTCAGGCGCGCCCTCGCATCCTATCGGAACCTCAAGCCGCCGCCGGATCCCGCCGAGACGGTCCGGCTGGCTTTGCGGGAGGAGGAACTCGCCGAGATCGATCGGAAGCGATGGAGCGAGGAGGCCCGCCGTGGACGCGCGGATGGGTCATCGATCGACGGCCCCTGGTACGGCGCGCCGGGCGATTTCCTCATCGAGACGTTCCACCGGCTGCCCAGCGAGGCGGAGCGGAGGCGGCGGCTGACCCTCCTGAAAGGCCTTCTGGATCTCAACAAGGTGCAGATCCCCATCTCGCTCTACGCCCGCGTGCGGCAACGCAAGGTGCACCAGTACTTCGCGTCGAGCCGGACGGCCGTGCTGACGATCACCTACGATCAACTCAATCAGATGCTGGCCAACACCCACGTCGAGAGATATCTGGAGCGGCTGAACTCCTTCCCGATGGCCGTCGCCGAGTGCCAGGTCACCCGCGCGGCCTTGCCGATGGTCCTGGCCGTCGCGGCGTACAAGGTCAAGCACGGCCGGATGCCCGAGTATGCCCAGGACATCCTCAGCGTGGGCCTGATCGACGCGATCCCCCTCGACCCCTACACCGGCGGCCCGCTCGGCTATTACCCGGCCCCGTGGGACCGCCGTACGAGGCCCCTCACCCGGATCGACGAGACCTTCACCCGCCACTCCCAGACCGACGATGCCGTCCGCTATCTCGTCTCCAGCGTCGGCCCCGACCTCGTGCCGCAGTGGGACCGCGAGAGCGGCAGCAGCATCATCCCGAGGGACGACATCGAATTCCTCCTACCTTGATCCGCAACGCCCTGGAGTGCGGAGGTTGGCTTCCGCTTCGTCCCCGGCGGGAGCGTGCTCCCGAGATCGCCCCGAATCGGCAGCCTGACGCCTCGTTCAGGCATGCGGAGCGAGCTCCCCAGCAACCCGGCGGAAGCGAGCTTCCGCACTCCATGCCCTCGGTCACGCAGGACGCATCAATCACCCGAACGCCCGGCGGGAGCGGGCTCCCGAGAAAGGAGCGTCGGCGAGTGTCGGCCACCGCCTCGAAGCAAAGTTCATGAGCGGCAGGACGGCGGACCACGCCCTGGGCCGCGACCGGGGCGGGTGCGGGCCGAAGGTCCACCTGGTCTGCGACGGCCGGGGCGTGCCGCTGGCGTTGACCGTGACCGCCGGGCAGGCGCACGAGAGCAAGCAGGTGGAGGCGGTGATGGGTCGGGTCAAGCCCCGGGGCGTCGGCCGGGGCTGCACTCGGATTGTGCGATCCAGATCCCCGGATCCCCCTACGCGTTCCGGTCGGATCTGGTTACAATTTGGGGGATGGGCCGGCCCGGCGAGACGGGCCGCCCGACCCCGAATCGAGCCGCGTCGCGGCGGCCGGGCCTGCAAGGCCCGAGGCATCCGGGCGGCCTGCCCGACCCGGAGCGTCCCCGCAACCCGCGACGCCCCTCCCGGACGGATCGAGCGGCGACGACCGACTCGCAAGGATCCCGGTCCGATCGAACCGCCCGCGTGCCGGCCTCGGCATGGCGAATGCACGGGGATCATCGTGCGGGCGAGGTGTTCACGAGCGGCGACCACGCCGGCGAGGCGGCGGATCCCGGCCGGATTGTCCCGGGCCGGAGACCCCCTCACCCCCGAGACAGGACCTGCCGCGATGGCGGCGGGGGGCCGGGCATCCATCGGCACCCTTCACGGTCCTTCACGTCGGCATGCCGGTCTGTCTGGTCGGGTCGAGTGGATGGGAAGCCTGAGGCAGCCATGGCCACCAGCATCAAGAGCAAGCGGGTCGAGAAATTCCGTCGCCTCCTGGCCCGGATGGACGCGAGGCTCCGGGGCGACGTCGAGAGCCTGGAAGAGCAGGCCCGCGTGGGCCTGGGGGGCGAGTCGGGCGGCAGCCCGTCGGGCGCGCCCATGCACCTCGCCGACCTCGGCACGGATCAGTATTTCCAGGAGCTGAACGCCACGCTCCTGGAGAATGAGGAGTTCCTCCGCGTCGAGGTGCGGGACGCCCTCGGGCGATGCGAGAGCGGGACGTTCGGCGAATGCGGGCGCTGCGGGGTCGAGATCCCCGAGGAACGCCTGGAGGTCCTGCCGTACACCCGATACTGCACGAGCTGCTCGGCCGAGGTGGCCGACGGCGCGGCGGCGGACATGAACGTCGGGCGGCCCGAGAGCGGCCTGGGAGGATTCGAGCGTCGTCATATGTCCGACGGCGAGCGCAACGCCTCCGGCCTGGATGACCTGGACCAGCCCTACACCGACGCCGGCTCGTCGCATCGCCACCGGCCGGACGACGATACCCACGCCGCCGGGACCGCGGGCGGCGGCACCGCCATCGGCGGCCTGGCCGGCACCAACCTCGGCGAGGGCGACCCCGACGACGGCGACGGCTCGCTCGAACAGGCGATGGGGTCCGGCAAGTTCGACCAGGACCTCGACGACGACCACGAGGACACCAGTTCCTACGGCGGCCTCACCGGCGGCGCCGTCGGAGGTGCCATCGCCGACCTCCGCGCCTCCGGGGGCAAGACCCACGGCGGCCTGAAGCCGAGGGAGTCGTAGGTCGCGGACATCGCGTGGCCGACCGAAACGCCGCAGGGTAGGGTGAAGACGCGGTCCACAGGCCGCATCTTCACCCCATCGACGGGTGCCCCCCGCCCTACTTCTTCTTGTAGGTGACTTCCATGAACTTCACCTCCCGATCGGCCCCCGCGAACTTCATGAAGAGGGTGAAGTGCCGGGTGCCGTCGGGGCGGGTGACGGTGACCATCTTCTGGGTGAACTTGGACTTGGTCTGAGGGTCGATGCCCTCGCCGGTGTAGGTGATGGTCTTCGTCCTGGCGTCGTAGCTCCCCTCGATGACCATGAGGCTCATACTCAGGCTGTCGATCCACGTACCGACATATTTCTTCTTCGACGGGTCGTAGCCGAACTGGCCGTGTCCGGCGAAGGAGCCCTGGTCGGAACTCATGGTGAAGTCGGAGAGCAGCCAGAGCCCGCCGGCGAGCAGGCGGTTGGTCTCGGTGGCCTTGCCCTCGCTCGGCGGGGCGTCGGGCCCGGCCATGTAGGTCTTCACATCGGCGTCCCAGGTGCCGACGTCCTCCGCCAGGACCTTGTGCTCGGCCGTCGGCCGCGGCACCGGCGGGGCCTCCTGCGCCGGCGACTCGGCCGCCTTCGCCATCCCCGACCACAGCATCGCCGTGACCATCGCCGCCACCGAGACCCACGCCGCCGCGCCCATCCTCGAAAGATCCTGGCCCATCATCCACCTCGCATCCCTGGAACGGAGTAGAAGAGAAGAGTCGTCCGACGTCTCACTGTACAAATGAATCGTCTTCGGACGCGAAGATGATGAACCTTTGTCCCGGCCCTGTCCAGAAAAATCTCTCGCCCTCGCCCGAAATTCCCGGCTACACTCTGTCCGCCGAAATGAGGACGACGGGGCGCAGGGGGCCGCGCGATGGCGATGCGATGGGTCTTGATCACGGGGACGTCGACGGGCATCGGCCGGGCGACCGCGCTCCGACTGGCGGCGGGCGGCCACGGCGTCGTCGCGGGCGTCCGCCGGCAGGAGGACGCCGAACGCCTCGCCGCCGACTTCGCGACGCTCTCAGGCGCCAGCATGGGTCGATTGGAGCCCGTGATCCTCGACGTCACGAAGCCCGAAACCATCCGCGCGGCGGTCGAGCGGGCGACGCAGCTCGCGGGGGCCGACGGCCTCTGGGCCCTGGTGAACAACGCGGGCATCGTGATCCCCGGGCCGGTCGAGCATCTCTCGCTCGACTCCTGGCGCGCGGTGTTCGAGGTGAACCTGTTCGGCATGATCGCGATGGCGCAGGCGGCCCTCCCCCTGCTCCGCCGGGGCGTGGCCGCGCACGGCAAGGGGGTGCCCCGGATCGCGTTCCTCAGCTCGATCGGCGGGCGGGTGGCGCAGCCGATCGTGGCGTCATACACGGCGAGCAAGTTCGCCACGACGGCGCTCAGCGACAGCCTCCGCGTCGAGCTGCGACGCCAGGGGATCGGCGTGACGTCGATCGAGCCCGGCGCGATCGACACGGCGATCTGGGGGAAGGCCGACCGGGGCACGCTCGCCTTCGGCCCCGACCACCCCGCCCGGGCCCTCTACGGCCCCGAGATCGACGGCGTCGCGCGGTTGTCCGCGAAGACCGCGAAGTCCGCCATCCCCGCCGACGACGCCGCCCGGATCATCGAACGCGCCCTGAACGCCCGCAAGGCCCCCGCCCACGTCCTCATCGGCCTCGATGCGAAGGGTGCCGCGTTCCTCAAGAGATGGCTGCCGTTCCCCTGGTTCGAAGCGTTGATGATGCGATTTTTCGGCATCCGTTGATATCGGTCGCGTCCCGCCCGTCGACATCGCGCGCCGGTGATTCCGGGTGCCCGCGGGTTTCCGTCCTCGGAACCCCGGCCCCAGCCCCGGCTGGTCGATGGTATCCCCTGTGGTCCCGCCGAGGTATCGCGTCGGTGAACGCTCCGATCAGGCGCGCGAAGCGAGCTTCGCGAGGACCGAGCGTCCGCTTGCTGACGCTCTCGCCCGGCGGGGGCTTGACCCCCCGAGAGGACACAGCCGACCGAAGCTGTACGCTTCCATTCGCGATCCGAGGAATCTCCTGCGATCCAGGCCGACCGGCTTGACTTCGCGAAGAACCGTGCCACCCTTCATCGTGGAGGATCATCGGAGCAAGACGTGACCGCTCTTTGACATCTCGGTTCGGATTCGTTCAGTTACGGAATGTTGATAGTTAAGGCTCTGGATATCATGGGGTTGCGGTGCATTGGGTTCGTTTCGCAGTTTCGGAGTGCGGCCGTCCGGCTGCCGCTTTCTGAGGGTTGCAGGGATCGATGCGGTCGGGACAGCAGGAATGCGGCAGCCGGACTGCCGCACTCCGAAGGGGGTCACGACTTCTTCTTGGCGGCCTTCTTCTTGTTGTTGGCCTTCTTCTTGGCGGCGGGGGCTTCCTTGGGGAGCTTCGGGTCGGACTGTTCGGCGTTCCAGGTGTTGTAGAGGTCCTGGAGCTCCTTCAGCTTCTCGGGCTGGGCGGCGGCGAGGTCCTTCGACTCGGCGATGTCGTCGGCGAGGTTGTAGAGCTCGGGCTTGCCGGATCCGTCTCGGCCGACGACGAGCTTGAAGTCGCCGTGGCGGACGGCCCACTGGTCGCCGAATCGCCAGTAGAGCGAGCTGTGCGGCTTGCCGTCGTTCTTGCCCGTCAGATACGGCAGCAGGTTCACGCCGTCGAGCTTCCACGACGGGTCGGGGCTGACGCCGGCGGCGGCCAGCGCGGTGGGCAGGAGGTCGAGCTGGATGATCGGGCGGTCGAAGGTCTGGCCGGCGGGGATGGTCCCCTTCCACTGGAGGCAGAACGGCACGCGGACGCCCCCTTCCCAGGTGGTCGCCTTGAAGCCGCGCAGGGGCTTGTTGTTCGAGGTCGTCTGGCCGGTCGGGCCGCCGTTGTCGGAGAAGAAGACGATCAGGGTGTTCTCCTCCTGGCCGGTCTCGCGGACGGTCGCCAGCACCTTGCCCACGGCGTCGTCCATGGCCGACATCACCGCGGCGAACATCTTGCGGTTGGCGTTCTCGATGTCCGGGAACCGGTCGAGATACTTCTGGGGCGCCTGGAGCGGCGCGTGCTGCGCATTGAAAGGAACATAGAGGAACCAGGGCTGGTCCTTCTTCGCCTTCACGAACTCGGCCGCGCGGTCGGCGTAGGCGTCGGTGGTGTAGTAGCTGGCGTCGTCGACCTTCCGGGGGGCCTCGGGCTTGCGGCTGTCGACGAAGTTGGTCGCGTTGAAGTAGGAGGTGTTGCCGAGGGTCCCGAGGAACTCGTCGAAGCCCCGGTCCGTCGGCCGCTTGCCTTCGGGGAAGCCGAGGTGCCACTTGCCGATGGCCGACGTCGCATAGCCGAGCGCCTTGAACCGATCGGCGAACGTCTTCTCATCGCCCGAGAGCCCCGGGCCGCCGGGCGCGGAGATGCTGTTGAACTCGTGGCCGAAGCGGGTCTGGTACTTGCCGGTCATGAGCCCCGCGCGGGTGGGGCTGCAATAGGGCCCGGAGACGTAGCCCTGGGGGAACCGGACGCCGCCCTTGGCGATCGAGTCGATGTTCGGCGTGGGGATGTCCTTCGCACCCTGGAAGCCGTACTCGGCCCAGCCGACGTCGTCGGACAGGAAGATCAAGATATTCGGTTTCTTCGACTCACGGGCCGCCATCGCGGGCGTGGCGAGGCCGAGGGCCAGGATCGCGAGGGACAGGGGGATCATCCTGCGCATGGGGTGCGGGCTCCGGGTGCGTTGCTGGGCGATCACGAGCCCGCGATCATTCCGGCGCGGTCGGGCCCTGTCAACGGCCGAGGCGGGAGGACGCGTGGCGAAAAAACCCGCGACGCCTGGCGGATCGGGCCCCCCTTTCCCCCTCCTCCTGGGTGTCGGGGACGCGGCAGACGCCCCCGGCGAGGGACAGGGCCACGAGGAATCGAGAAAGGATCCGATCATGAACCACCGCGATCGCAACCGCCGCCGCTTCGAGGTCGAGGGCCTGGAATTCCGCCTGGCGCTCTCCAGCGTGACGGGCATCGACGACCACCGCCACGCCGGCGGCAGCAAGCCCGCCGAGGTCCGCGCCCTCAAGCACGGCGCGGACGACCCGGCCAATCACAACGCGAACGACACCTCGGGCGTGGACAACCACAACCACAAGCAGAAGGGCAAGACCCCCAAGGCCCCGACCGTCAAGATCGTCGCACCCGCCGCCAGCCACGGCCAGGAACACCCCGCCGGCCACAAGTGATCCTTTCGGAGTGAGACCGTCCGGCGGCCGTTTCCGCGCCGGACGAGCCTCACCCGACGGGTGCGGCTCGCCGCGTCACTTCCCGGCGCGCGAGCGCCTGAGGTAGGCCAGGGCGGCGACCACGCCGACGCCCAGCGAGAGGAACGACGAGGGCTCGGGGACGGCGGGGGTCTGGAGGAAGCCGTACTCGATCACGCCGTTCTGCTGGTTGTTGGCCCCGCCGCCGGCGGACGCGGTGATGTTGCCGCCGGTCTGGTGGATCGTGGCGGTGCTGGTCAGGAAGAGGACGCGCCCGCCGCCGCCGAAGTAATCGCCCCCGTTGGCGGCGATGTCGCTCTCGGGCCCGAAGTTGATCGTGGGGGCGTGGATCAGGAGCCCGCCACCCGAGCCGCCGCCGGCGTTGGCCGCGAACGCCGCGCCGACCCCGCCGCCGTTGGCGATCAGGTTGCCGCCGACGAAGGAGATCGAGCTGAGCGCGCCGAGTTCCACGGCGCCGCCGCCTCCGCCACCGCCCGCGCCGATGGCTTCGAACAACGAGGCCCCCGTGCCGCCGCCGCCCGAGCCGGCCTGGAGCAGGAGGTTGAGGTCGCCGTAGGTCGCCCCGGTTTGGCCCAGGGCGCTCTCGCCCCCCCTGCCGCCGTAGCTACCGCCGGCCGCCTGGACCCCGCCGATCCCCCCGGGCCCGCCGGGCCCGCCGCCGGGGCCATCCCCCGTGAAACCCGGGAATCCGCCGCCGTGCCCCCCCGCGGCACCGCCCGGCCCCCCCGCCCCGCCCGCTCCGCTGCCGCCGAACCGGCTGCTGTCCGAGCCGCTGAACCCGCTGGCGTCGATCGTCCCGCCCAGCGTCACGCCCGACTGCGACAGCAGGACCAGCGGATTCGTGCCCGTGACCCGGATGGTCACGCCCGTGCCGATGTTGATCGAGCCGAAGGTGAAGATGGAGACGTTGGGGTTGAAGCCGCTCCCCTGAGATGCACTGATCCCCGTGAACAGGACGTTGTTCGAACCGTCCTTCAGGACGGGCGCCCCCGTGGTGTCGATCGTGTAGTTGCCGCTGACCAGGTCCAGGGTCCCCAGCGAGGTGAAATCGCCCGGCTGGAAGTACCCCGCCCGCGCCGGGGCCGAGATCAGACCGACCAGCACGGTCAGGGTCGCCATCATCCGGCCGGACAGGGTGCCGATCCTCATTGTCATCATGACGTTGCGCTCCACGCAGTCCGCCGCGCGGGGTGTCCCAGGGTTGGCCCGGGACGAAAATTCCCCGCCGACTCCCCCGAGAAGTGCGCGAGGTCGCGAATCCTGTCCGAATTCTCCTGAGAATTTCTTTCGACCCAAGATAACTGAATGCCGCATGCCTGATATGGAAACCAGTTGCAGGCCGTTCCACCTCGTGGAGTGCGGGCGAGTCGGCGGGCAGTTTGCCGCTAGAAATCCGGATCCCTCGGCGGCGGCTTGAGGTGCAATGGCGGCTCGACCGGCCGGGGCCGGGCGCGTTTGGCGAGGACCAGGAGCACCAGCCCGAGCCCGCCGAAGAACCCGCCCGCGACGTGGAACGGCCGCCCCAGGGCGGGGTGCCAGCTCTCGACCAGGAACGGCCACAGCGGCGACGTCGGGTAGACCATCGACGTCCACCAGAGGGCCAGCAGGATCAGGAATCCCCCCGCGGTCAGCAGGATCGCCGCGGCAAGGACCAGGTAGAGACGCAGGGGTAACATCACGCGTTCCTCACCATGCGTAGGGTGTGGTGGCCGCGTCCTCGCGGCCTCCGCACCGATTTGTGCCCACACATCCCGGCGCGGCAAGCGTCATCGTCGGTGCGGAGCCACGCGTCCCGTTGGTCCTCGTGGCATCACACCCTACGGGGGTTGAGCTGTTAGCCATGCTCAATCATCCGCCCCACGATCTCCATCACCTTCTTCGCCGCCGCGTCGACCTCCTCGTCGGTGGTGAACGCCCCGAAGCTGAACCGGACGGACGACCGCAGGCGGTTCGGCGGGGTACGCATGGCGAGCAGGGTGGGCGAGGGCTGGGTGGCGCCGCTGGCGCAGGCGGAGCCGAGCGAGGCGGACAGGCCGGCGAGGTCGAGCTGGATCAGGAGCGCATCGCCGTCCAGGCCGGGGAAGCCGAGGTTGATGGTCTGCGGCAGGCGTAAGGCGTCGTCGGACGGGCCGTTGCGGATCACGCGGTCGGGGCCGAGGGCGGCGATGAGGGTGGATTCGAGGCGGTCGCGCATGGCGATCCAGCGCGACGTGCGGGACTCGGCCTGGTCGTGCCAGAGTTGCAAGGCGGTGGCGAGCCCGATGGCCAGGGCCACCGGGGCCGTGCCCGGGCGCAGGCCGCCTTGCTGGCCGCCGCCGAACTGTCGGGGGGTCAGATCCACGCCCTTTCGCACGAGCAAGAGTCCCGCGCCGCAAGGCCCGTGGAACTTGTGCCCGCTGGCCGAGAGGGTCGAGACGCCCAGCTCGTGGAAATGGACCGGGATCCGCCCCACCGCCTGCACGGCGTCGGTGTGGACCGGGATGCCCCGCTCGGCGGCGGCGCGGGCGAGTTCACCCACCGGCTGGATCGCGCCCGTCTCGTTGTGCGCCAGGATCAACGTCGCCAGCCGCGTCTCGCCGGGGACGAGTGCCGAGATCAACGCATCCCGATCCGCCACCCCATCCCTGCGGACGGGCGGGCGATCGACGATCCAGCCCCGAGCTTCCAGCCGGGCGAGCGGCTCGGCCACGGCGGGGTGTTCGAACGGAGACGTCACCGCGCGGTTGCCGGCCACCCCCGCGTGTTCCCAGGGTTCGGCCAGGCCGAAGAGCGCGAGGTTGTTCGACTCGGTGCCGCCCGAGGTGAAGACCACCTCCGACGGCTCGGCCCCGAGGATCCCGGCCACCGTCTCCTTGGCCCGATCCCAACCCCGACGCGCCGCTCTTCCCGACGAGTGCCGGCTCTCCGCGTTCCCCCCCGCCAGCCAGTAGGGCCTCATGGCCTCCAGCACGGCGGGGTCGAGCGGCGTCGTGGCGTTCTGGTCGAGGTCGATGGGGGGCATGGTTTTCGAGATTCAACGGCGCATCGAGCCGAACGCCCGGGACGGGTGTCCGAGGCGCTGGGCGCGGGTCTCCCGACCCCGCCCCTACCCGCGCCGGACCGCCTCTTTCGGGCCTCCAGACCCGTCCGCGGGCCCGAGAGAGCGGGTCTGGAGACCCGGTCGTGTGGTCCCCTTCGATCACCGCGGGGGCGGGGTCTGGAGACCCGCGCCCAGCGCGGAGCGACGCGATCGCCTCATTCTAGGCGAAGCCCGGACAATCAACCATTCCCCATTCCGATCACAACGGCCGGTCCTGGTAGTCAATCCGCACGCCGTAGGCGCGGGCGTTCTGGATGATCTCGTCCTGGGCCTTCTTGAGCACGTGGCCGGATTCGAGCCGGCGGACGTCGCCCGACTTGTAGTGGCAGCTCAGGTAGAGGTCCCGGGTCCGGCCGTGCCTCGTCCGGCGCTCGACGGTCTCGACCCGCAGGCTCGACAGGTCGGAATAGGCGATCTCGAACTTCGACCAGACCGGCCAGTAGCCCGACGCCCCCGTCATCCCCCGCTTGTCGACCTGCACGTGGTCGAAATAGAGGCAGGGCGCGGTGTAGAGCAGCACCAGGCCGCCGACGAACATGCCCGACCGCTGCCGCTGGAACTGCGGCCCGAGCATGGTGGCGACCAGCACCAGCAGGCCGCCGCCGCTGGCGGCCATGAAGATCGTGAACGGCTCGAAGCCGTAGTCGGAGACCCCCTCGCGCACGTCGCGCTTGACGCAACCGGGGGCCGTGAGCAGGACCAGGGCCAGCAGGGCCAGGCGGAGCCCTTTGCGGCGGGACGTCGACGTCGTCGTCATGGGTGTCGGTTTAAAACCAATGGGGGACGATCGTTGCGGCGGGGTCGCGACGCGGACCCCCTCGGGTTGTATGGCTCGCCAGCGTCAGCTCAGGTTCCGGAGTGTCATCCAGAGGCCGAGCAGGAAGATCGGGATGCCGAAGATCAGGAACGGGTCGGCGCAGAGTGCCACGCCCCCCACCATGAGCGAGAACCCCAGGACCAGCCCCGTCACCCGGCTCACCAGGACGATCGCCCCGACGATCAGCCGGAACGGCAGGGTGATCAGACTCCAGAGCCCCCGGAAGGCCAGGCCGAGGATCCGCAAGGCGTTGGAGCCGAGTGAGTTGGCCTCCAGGCCCTCGCCCTCCGTGGGACGATCGGGGCCATAAGGGATAGGCCGCGAGGCTTCGGGCTGGGGACGCCGCGTCCGCTCGGACGACATCCGCGGGCCGACGCCGGGCGTCGGGCGGAGGTGGCGGGTTGAGGCGTGCGTGGCCATGGGCAGATCCGGTCCGGTCGAGGCCCGTCGTTCGAATGTCCGGGCCCGGTCGGGCCGGCCGACCTGGCCTGGAACGCCTGGGCGCAATGTCCCCGGCGCCGCCGGAGACTTGGCCTTGCTTGCATCGGCGTTCTGGGTTCCAATGCCCCTTGATTTCCGGGAGGGTCTTCGCCCGTCCGGTTCCAGTCTTGCGAATCCCGAGCCATTTTACGGCTGGGAAACCGCGCGGGGACACGCAAAACCCCACCCAGCCGCACCGCGACGCCCGGACGCCACAGTCCAGGTGTTCAGCAATCGAAACGCCCGGACAACCCGGCCCAGGGACGCGGCCGAGGAACTCCAGGCAGGGCAGGACGATAGGGCAAGGAGGCCGACGTTGCGACAGGGGTTGCTCGCGATCGCGCTGGTGCTCGCCGCCTTCCTCGGCGGGGCGGCGGTGAACGGCCACGCCCTGGCCTGGATCAAGGCGTTCGTCGCCCGCTCGCTCGACGACTCGGGCGCCCCGCCGGCCCCCCCGGCCGTCGACGGCTCCTCGCCGCAAGTCGCTTCCAAACCTGCCGTTACGCCCGATCCCAAGGCCAAATCCCCCGACGCGGGGACAGGCGCCGCAACAACGGCCTCGGCCGCCCCGGCCGACGAGCCCCCCAAACCCATCCTGCCCCGGCCGCCGTTCACCCTCAACTTTTTGGGCAAGAAGGCCCCGGCCGCCGATGCGCCGCAAGATCCGACGTTGAAACAGGTTTCCACGCCCGCGAAGGACGCCCCCCCGGCCGGGAGCCTTGCGCTCAACAAGCCGGAGGCCTTGCCGAAGGTCGAGCCCGTCGTCCCCGCCCCGGTCCCGCCGGGCTCCCAGGCCAGTGCCGACGTCGCCGGCGCGTCCGGCCAGGACTGGAAGGCCCTGCGGAACCGGCTGAAGGCGGCCGGAGTGACCCGTTACACGATCGAGGCCCGCCCCGACGGCCGCGCGGTCTTCCGCTGCCAGATCCCCGTCGAGGGGCTGACCGCCGTCTCCCAGCAATTCGAGGCCGAGGCCGACGACGAGTTCCTCGCCGCCGAGGCCGCCCTCCGCCGCGTGCAACTCTGGCGCGCCGCCGAGGAGACCGAGCCGAACCCCAACGGCCGCTGAATCACCCCGACCTCTCCCCGTCCGACCACCTCCTGTCCGACACCCTCGACTGCCCACCCGCCTTAACGTGCGCTGTCCATCCCCTTTGCGCTGTCCAACCGGATAGGCAGCGGAGTTGGCCGGGGCGTGGTAGGTCACCCCTGGCAACGTCTTCCCCTGGGGGGTAGCATGTCGCGAAGGCCCGAACCGTCCGGAACCGCGGGGAATGCGTCCCCGGGGCGTCCCGGAACCCCTTCCCCGGCGGACGACCCCTCGCATGGCTTCCGACTCCCCGCGCCTGCTCCTGATCGTCACGGGCAGCACGCTCCGGGCCGAGGAGATGGACCGCCCGCTGGCCTATTACCTCCGCCAGCAGGTCGAGAAGGCGATCGCCGCCGACCCGCCCAAGGCCCCGCCCGTCTCGTTCGACGACGAGTCGGGCGACTGGAAGGTCCTGGTGGTGGCCGACTTCCGCTGGATCAACGAGGACCCGCTGCACGCCCACCCGACCATCTCCGTCGGCGGGCCCGGCGTGAACGCCCTGGCGAACCGCTGGTTCGAGGAACTCCCCTTCGCCCTGGCCGTCGACGAGCAATACTGCATCCAGATGGACCCCGACCTGGCCCTCCCCCGTGTGAGCATCTGGGGCATGGACAACGCCTCCACCCAGATCGCCGTCAGCCTCTTCCTCGACCGCTACCTCCCCCGCTTCCTCGACCGCTGCGCCACCTACAGGCCCGACTCCGACGACTGACTTTGGAGTGCGGACGTCCGGCTGCCGCTTTCGATCGGCAGGGATCCGGAACGTCGACCGCGCTGGGCACGCATCTCCCGATGCCGCACCGAGCGCCGGGCGAGCATCTCCTGATGCCGCCCCACCGGATGCCGCGCCGTACCACAAAATCGGATCTCCCGATCCGTCGACAGTCGCCCTTGTCGACGGATCGGGAGATCCGGTTCGCTGGTCCCCTTCGGACATCGGTCGGGCGGGATCGGGAGATCCGCGCCCAGCGCACGGGTAGCCCCCTTCGGCCGGGTGTCGGGCGGGATCGGGAAACCCGCGTTGGGCGCGGCCGCGCCCCCGCAAGGCGGCATCCGGACGGCCGCACTCCGAAGAACCCATCCATATTGACTCGCCTTCGAAAATGTTCCACACTGGATGGATCCCCCGCCCGTCGCCGACGACCGCCGGGGGTGGGAAATCCCGTTCCCGGCGGCGTGGCCCGCCGTTCGCTTAGTCGATCGTCCGAGTGACGGTCTTCATCGATCTGACCGCGTCCCAGGCCATGCCGGCGGGGGCGGGGCGGCGGCGATCCTCAGGACGAGGCGGCCGCCGGGATGCTGGCCCAGGGAAGGAGGGCGAGGTTGCCCATGTCCATGACGCCCCTCATTGCCCGCGTGCGCCCGCGATCCGGCCCCAGACGGCCGCTCGCGATCCCGACACTCTCCATGGTGCTGTCGCTGGCCGCCCTGTGCCCCGGTCCCGGGGCCCTCGCGAGCGACCCGCCACCGCCCAATTCTGCGGCAGGCACTGCCATCGTCAAGAGCAGCCAGCCTGAGAAGTTCCCTTCCCCACGCCTGAAACTGGTCCATCGGGACATCATCCAGGACCAGGGGGACTGGCAGGCCGACTACACGTTGCGCAATGAAAGTGCAGAGGGCCTCATCCTCGCGCCTTCGGACGTGTCGGCGCAGGTCGACGGCTGGGTTTCGAACTCCCGGGTCGCCTCGCACGCCAGGCCGCGGCGGTCCACCGGCACGATCTCGGCCAGCACGGGCGCCTGGGCCCTCGTGGACCTGGTGACCACGGGCGGCGACATCAAGCAGTGCAAGGAGCGGGTCGTCCTCCGCCTGGCGAACGACCCAGCCCCGCTCGACGCGATCCAGAAGGCGTTGCCGATCAAACGCCCCCGCCAGATCGAGCACGAGACCCTGGCCACCGTGAGCGTCCCCCCCGGCGGGACCGTCCGGGCCCGCTTGAGGCTGGAGCACGAGCACTTCCTCCACGGCGACTACGACCCCCTGCTCGGCACCCGCCGGGTGGAGATCCGCCTCGCCGAGACGACCATCAAGGACCTGCTCGTCCTCGACCGCGAGCGCTACGTCGTGCATTCCCGCGACACCTGGCGCGAGCTGCCGGAGGACCGCCGCGACACCACGCACTTCCGGTCCGGCCCCGACAGCCTGCACCTCGACGCGATGGTCCCCGGCCACCAGTACTTCCGGTTCCCCGAGCGCCGGATGCGGTACAACACGCCCGTGAAACTGACCTTCTGGTACCTGATCTCCCCCCACTCCGAGGGCGAGGTCCGGATCCACCTGGGCCAGTACCGCGAGAGCGTCCCCTGGAGCATCCTGAGCGAGGGCTGCTTCGAGCAGCCGCTCACCGTGGCCGGCCGCTGGGTCAAGTACGAGAAGGTCTTCCGCACCGAGCCTGAGGCGACGACCCTCGGCCTCGACTTCCGGATCACCGGCGACTTCGGCGAGGCCTGGATCGACGACGTCACCCTCGAACCCATCAAGGAAGGCCCCAAGGGCCCCTGAGCCCCGAGGCCCCCGCCCATCCCCGGGTGCCCGCGGGTTTCCGTCCTCGGAAACCCCGGCCCCGGCTGTGACGCTGGGCGCGGGTCGCAAGCGCTGGGCGTGGGTCTCCCGACCCCGCCCCTACCCCGCTGTGCCGTACCACAGAACCGGATCTCCAGACCCGTTGCCAGAAGCCCCGCGCAACGGAGCGTTGGATTCTCGGGTCAGGAGACCCGGGCCCAGCGCAACGGGCCGCGCTCCCCCCAGCGTATGTAACGGGGCCGCATCTCCCCCCAGCGTCCCGGCGACTTCCCGCCCCCAGGGTCGAAAACGTCGGACGGATGCCGTATCATGATCCTGGACCGACCGGGATGGCCCTTGCACGCGCGTTCCCGGGTCCGGAAGCCCCTCCGTCCCTCGCCAACCTTCGCGACCAGACCGGCAAGGAATCGGGCCATGCTCGACTGCATGACTCACGACGTCAACGGAGTCCTCGTGATCACCTGCGAGGACGCGGCCGAACCGCGCGAGGGGATGTCGTTCCGCGAGATGCTCTACAAGGCCGTCGAGTCCCGCGACGACCTCCGCTTCGCCGTCGACCTCGGCCCCGTCGGCTACCTCGCCAGCGCCGACTTCGGCTTCCTCATCAGCCTCAAGCGCCGGATCGACGCCAAGAAAGGCCGTTTCGTCATCTTCCAGGTGAACTCGTTCATCTTCGACACCTTGAAGACCATGCGCCTGGACCAGTTCTTCACCATCGCCACCGACCTCAACGACGCCATCGCCAAGCTCGGCGGCCCCACCAACGCCTGACCCGGGGCGCTCCCCGAGGAGACGCGATGGCGACGGACACCACCGCCCCCAGCACCGCCCTGCTGGACGACCGCTGCGTCACCTTCGACCTCCGCCCCGGTGCGCTGCGATCGTTCCTCGACGCCCGCGACGACGGCGGGCCGAGGCTGCTCTGCTACGAAGGGAGCGTGACGCTGGTGTCGCCCGGACTCCCCCACGAGGCCCACGCGCAGAGGCTCGCCGGCCTGATCCTGGCGGTCTGCCTGGAACTCGACATCCGCATCGCCTCACTGGGCTCGACGACCCAGGTGCTGCCCACCGACCTCCGCGGCCCCCTCGGCGAGACCGCTTACGAGCCCGACGCCGCCTACCGGATCCAGAGCCTCGGCCGCGACGACAACCCGCCCCCGCCCCCCGACCTGGCCATCGAGGTCGTCGTCTCCCACCCCGAGCGCAAGGCCCTCCTCGCGGCCGCCGCCCTCCGCATCCCCGAACTCTGGATCCTCAATGTCCCCCGGAAGCGCCTGACCTTTTATCACCCCTCCCCCGACGGCACCTACGCCTCCCACCCTCGCAGCCTCGCCCTGCCCGACCTCCTCGCCGACGAGGTCCTCGAACAGATCCTCATCCCCCACCCCGACGACATCGCCTTCCACCGCGCCATCGTCCGCTGGACCCGACAGACCCTGCTCCCTCGGCGGCCGCATTCGTAGCGCGTGGTGCCTCGTGGGCCGAACGCCTCCGACCACCGCACCGGCATCCGCGTCCGGCGACGTGCCCCCTTCGACCACCTTCGGAGCCCCCGCATGCTCGACGGCCTCGACCGCATCCCCTGGGCGGAGTTGGATCATGCGTACGGGTCGGCCGAAGATGTTCCGGATCAGCTCCGGGCCCTCGTTTCGGAGGACCTCAAGGTCCGGTCCAACGCCCTGTGGTCGCTCTACGGCAACGTCTTCCACCAGGGGAGCCGCTACCCGGCGACGCCCTTCGTAGTGCCCTTCCTGATCGAACTCTGCCGCGACCCCGAGACCCCCGAGCGCGGGCCGATCCTGGGGTTCTGGGGCAGCCTGATCACCGGGTTCTACTCCGTCAAGGAACGCCCGCTCTGGGGCGACGGCGAGGCCGTCCACGGCTGGCCCGAGGAATACGGCGAACTCGGCGAAGATGCCGAGACCCTCCACGACATCTACAAGGCGTCGCTCGAAGGATTCGACCTGCTCGGCGAACTCCTCCTGCACGACGACGAGCCGGTCGTGAGGGCCCAGGCCGCGTACGTCCTCGCCTGCCTGCCCACCAAGGCCGACGAATCGGGGCCGTGGCTCCGGGCCCGGTTCCGGGAGGAGGAGGATCCGAGCGTGCGCGCCGCCATCGCGTTCGCGCTCGGGGAAATCGACGAGCGGGCGGTCCTGAAAGGGGCCCTGGCGGACGAGTCCGACGTCGTCCGCTGCATGGCCGCCTGCCGCCTGGCTCGGGTGGAGCCGTCGGATGATCTTTATGACATCCTCGTGCACTTCGTCGACGAGCCGATCGAGGGCTACCAGGCGATCCCGGGGGCCGGCGGCACGTCCACGGGCGACGCCGCCTGGGCGATCTCGCAGCTCTCGCGGGCCGCGCGGCAGAGGGCCATCCCCTCGCTTTGCGATCGCCTCGGAAAGGCCCGGGGGTTCGCCACGATGTCGCTGGTCGAGTCGCTCCTCTCGGCCGCGTTCGAGCCGGGCACGGAGCCGGTCAGGCAGCTCGACGACCTCCAGCGCACCGTCCTGCTGCGGATGGTCGACACCGACGACCTCTGGTCGATCGGCAACAACAGCTCGACGATGCGGGCCTACGGGCTCCCCTGGGACCGCAAGGGCTGCGCGCAACTCGCGGGCGTGAAGGTGGTGGACGACCCCGCGCTCGCCCACCTGCGCTCGGGCCTGACGTTCTCCGAGATGGGCTTCCTCGACCGGGCTCGCGACGAGATCGACCAGGCCCTCGCCCTCGACCGCGCCGTCCTCGGCAGCACCCCCGCCCCCGACGAGGCCTGGCTCCTCTACGCCAAGGCCTTCGCCCCCACCGACCCCGCCCGCGCCCTCAAGGCCTACTCCCACGCCCTCGCCCTCAACCGAAACATCGCCAACCGCCTCGGCCCCACCTGGGCCCTCACCGAACTGGTCGACGAGTAGGGTCCGCGATTGAGCCTGAGAACTTTTCATTGGATGAGTGCCGAAGTGAACGATTGGCCTGTTCGAGGCTAGCTTCGACTGCAGCAATTTGCACCAAAATTGGAAACCAATTCCAGTAAAGAACTTAGGGCAAACCCAGGAAAATCGAAGGCTAGAACCGAAATGAACTCGCGCGATGCCCACCGGAGGCACCTCAGGCCCAGAATGGGATGTATCTTGCATAGCGTTTGGAGGTGTTGCTGAGGTCGTCTAATTTGATGAGGTCTCTGGAGAGGGTCGCCTGGATGATCCGCGAGACATTCTCGGCCTTGCTGGCAGGCAGCTTGAAGCGATCGCGAAGGCTCTGATTACTCATTTTTTTGTTCATGACATACCTCAGGCAACAATGCTGATAACAGGCTCGAACCCTGTCCTCGGCCTCCATATCCTCGAATTCCTGATGGGCGAACAGCACGACCGTCGTCCGTACCTCTCCGACGCGGAAATCAGGGGCCTTGAGCTGATACACCTCGGCACTGTAAACAACCTTGTCGATGCCACTGCCTTTCTCTTCGCAGATCCCGAATCGCCGCATCATATCCGCAAGACGTTCATTGCGCGACTGGTATTCGTCGATGAATCGGGTTGGTGGGATGGCCGGCTTACCCGGATTCGAGATCTCCAGACGATCATCGTAGACCTCCACCATGACCGATGAGCCGCCCTCTTCGAAGTCCTGGTGAATCAGGGCGTTCGCCATAAGTTCCCGGATCGCGATCTCGGGGAACATCTTGACTTCCGCGCGAAGAGCCCTACCTATCACTTCATTCTTTTGAATCTGTCCATTGATGAAATCCAGGAGTCCCTCGAAACCCACGGCGTATCCCTTCGAACCGGTCTGGTCGAGTCTCGTCAGGAGTTTCCCGCTCCCCTCGTAGACGACAACCCTCGGTGCCTTCCTCCAGACCGTCGGAAAATTCAGGAGATTCTTCGCGAACAGGATCGCGCCGATGTTGGTGATCCCATACAGGCCATCATGCTTCGTGATGAGACGCTCTCGCTCGAATCGGTCGAGCACCCCTTCACGCTGGGGCGGGTATGGCAATTTGAGGAGGTCGAAGTAGGACTGCGTGTCAAGCAGGCGGACGATATCGTCGGGCGTGATGTCGTCGAGCGCCATCCCCGCGAGGAAATCCGGCTTACCTTCGGCGAACACCTTACGGAGCTGGTCCTCGGACATCGGCACGAGGTTCTCGCCCGACCTCATGAGGTACGCGCCGTCGAAATGATACGCAGTCCCTGCGGTGCGGGCGGGTATGTGGAAGATCACGACCCGGCCCCTGGGGTGGGCGAGTTCCTCAATATCGACCCTGAAGCGCAGCTTGTCGAGTATCTGGGATTGCAACTCGCCGGGGTCCGGGAAGGCACGTGAGCCGACCACTTCTCTTGGCGGCTTGTCACTGATCCCGAGGATAAGCTTCCCGCCGCCCTCGTTGGCGATCGCCACGCAGTATTTCATCGCCTTCTCGGCGTCGTACCTGGTCTTCGCCTCCTTGAATTCGAGGTGCTCGTTCTCGCGAGGGGACCCCATCCAGCGATCAAGTTCACTCAATGTGGTATTCATGAATTCAGAACCGAGTCGTACAAGAGAGCTTACTCGCCCGGGCTCGCCCGGAAATCGGAACCCACGCATCCCTGGCAGATGGAGAACCTTCCACAGGGGGGCGCCGCCATCCCGTACCCACCCCATCGGCAATGGTAATGATACAATATCTGAAGGTTCGGAGGGCGGTACTCCAAGCAAGGCCAGGCAGTGTGCCGCGCGGTCCGTATCCCGACTCAACAGGCCCTCAACGTCCTGAGGTTCCTCGAAGGGTCCAACCTTGGCCCGTTTGATAAACGATTTCGGTTTGACGCGACGTTTCTGCTTGAGGACGACCATGCCGACCCACCGCGACATCGTGCGGATCTCCGCCCATTCGGAATGGGTGGGATTTGCAAACCCCTGCTTCTGGGCCGAGGATGCGGAGATCGTCCGGCGCGGGGATCGGTTCGAGCTGGAGTCGCTGGAGAGGCGCAACAACGTCGATGGGCCGTCGGAGCGGCATCCAGCGGAGCCGTTCCCGGTGCCGCCGTCGCGGGAGGCGGTCGAGCGATTGATGTCGGCGCTCGAACGGCCGCCGCTGGAGTGGCCCACGCTGGGGAACCTCGGGCTCGACGGCGGAACGATCCGCGAGGAGGCCCGGCGACTCCTGGCGAGCCCGGGGCATAACGCGGGAGACTTGGGGCGTGTGCGGCGGGCGGGGCTGTCGGACGAGCAGATCGTCGAGATGCTAACCGAGCCCCAGGAACTCCAGGCCGAGCTCGAGGCGTATTTTCGGGGCGGGTGGACCGACGACCACCCGAAGATGCGCATCCGTCTGGGGTTGGCCGGCGGCGAAGGTGAGGAGGTCCTACTGGAGTCCAAATCGCAGATGATCCACATGCTCCCCTGGCGGATCCGGATGCCGGGCGCGGTCGGGCCGTTCGAGACCTTCGAGGTCGAGGTCGCCCACGCCCTCCTCGCGTGCCTGCCCGAGGGTTTCCTCAATTCCCCCCGGCTGCTCAATCAGCACTCCCTCTTCGGCCCCCTCGCCGACCACTTGCTCCGCTCGCGGCTCTGGCGGCTGTCGCGCGACCACTCGCTCTATCAACGCATCCAGCGCTTCCTGTTCCCGTAGGGTCCGCACTTGCGGACGATTCTCGATCGCCATCGCGAATGATATTCGCATGCATTGGTCCTCAAGAACGAACCCTACGGCTCAAGTCGCGGCCGGCGATGGCCGATACAACCGGGAGAACCCGCACTCCCCCGACCAGGACGGTCCGGATGGCCCGCATGCGAGGATGGTCCCGGCTCCTCTGGCTGATCGGCCTGACGATCGGCCTCGGCGGGGTTGCGCGCGGGCAGGAGGCGGGGAAGGATCCGGCGGTCGAGGAGCGGCTCCGGAAGGTCGAGGAGATGAACGCTCGCTTGCTGGATCAGTTGAAGAAGGACCGAGAGGAGTCGGATCGCCGGTATGGAGAGTTGCAGGGGCGGTATGACGATTTGAGGCGTCAGGTCGACGAAGGCGGGACGAAGAAGGACGCGATCCCGGCGTGGGCGGCGGAAGCAGGGGACGCGAGAGAACCATCCAACAGTCGAGAAGAGAGCACCAGTCGGGGCTCGCATCTGGGTCGGCCGGGGGAGGTCGGGCGGAGGGCGAATATCCGCGAGCTGCCGCTCAAGGCGACGTTCGCGGACGGGTTCCAGCTCGCCACCGAAGACGATGAGTTTGATTTGCGCTTTCATGTGCTCGATCAGACGGATGCGAAGACATTCGTGCCCAATGATCGCACGTTCGGCAAGAGCGGGCTGTATATCCCCAGGGTGCGGGTCTACCTGGAGGGGCGGCTGACGAAGCTGTTCGAGTACGAGGTCTCCCTCCAGCGCAGCCTGGAAGGGGCGTGGGACCTGCTCGACGGCAACCTGAATTATCGCCCCAGCGAGGCGTTCCAGGTCAAGTTCGGCCGGATGCTCGTGCCGTACAGCTATGATTGGTTCGATCACCTGGAGCAGTACTTCATCGCGCCCGAGCGGGCCCTCTTCCCGCTCAACTTCGGGCTGTCGCGGCAGGCGGGGGTCATGGCCTGGGGCAAGGTCGGCGACGGCCGGCTCGACTGGGCCCTCGGCGGCTTCAACGGCCACCTCACCGGCCTGGCCGACAACAACCCGAATCAGGAGGCCGTCGGATATGTGAATGTCCGCCCGTTCTTCAACTCCGAACAGTACAAGGCCTTCAAGAATCTGAATGTCGGCATTTCCGGCAGCGCGGGGACCGTCGCCCGCAATGAGGCACCCCTGCCCCTCCGCACCTCGGTCCAGGCGGCCGAGAACGACGAGGCGGCCACCGATGCGTCGTCGGTCTTCCTCGACTTCAACCCCGGCGTCTTCTACCAGGGCCCCCGCTACTTCGGCGCCGCCCACCTGGCGTATTATTACAAGAGTCTGTCGATCGAGTCGGAGTGGAACATCGGCTCGTTCCAGATGGCCCGCGCGGGCCTGGCGGAGAAGCCGATGGTGCCCGTCAGCGGGTTCCACGTCGCGTTGAGCTACTTCCTGACCGGCGAGCAGATCGAGCGCCGGACGACCGTGATCCCCCGGCATCCCCTGCGGCTCACCGGCCCCGACCGCGGCCTGGGTGCGTTCGAGCCGTTCGTGCGGTTCAGCCGGCTGAGCCTCGGCGACGTCGTCTTCCGCGAGGAGTTGGCCGACCGCCGCGACTGGACCAACGACGTCTCGATGATCGACCTCGGCCTGAACTGGTACCCCAACCGCTGGGTGAAGTTCTACCTCGACTGGCAGCACGCCGCCTTCGGGTCGCCCGTCCGCGTCAACGAGGCCAAGGACGTCTACGGCCGCGCCGCCGACCTCTTCTGGCTGCGGTGCCAGGTCTATTTCTGACCTCGGAGTGCGGGAGCTTGCTGCCGCCCTGTCCCAGGGGGAGCTTTCTCCCGAATGTCCACAATGGGTCGAAGGCGAGCGCTCCGATATCGGACGCGGGGCAAGCCCCGCGACGACGGGGCAAAGGCAAACCTCCGCACTCCGGGGGGTTCAGGCGTCGGTCCGGGAGGGGCGCTTCCGCCGGGTGGCCGCGCCCGCGAGGAAGGGGGCGGCGCAGAGGATCAGGGCGAAGGCGTCGGGCTCGGGGACGACGGCGGCGGTGACGGTGATGGTGGCGGAGGGGGTGTTGGTGGGGTCGAGGATGTCGCCGTTGATGGTAATGAAGTCGGGGGACCCGGGGTCGAGGTCGCCGAGGGTGATGCCGAGGACGCCCGCGCTGGTGGCCTGGAAGCTGAAGGTGGCCAGGAGCACGGGGGACGAGAAGTCGGCGACGCCGAACACCGAGAGGAGGCTGACGTCGAGGACGGTGAGGGTGCTGGTGTCGGCGTTCGAGGTGGTGCCGGTGTCCCAGGCGGGCCCGTACGAGGCCGCGCTGCCGGTCGCGGTGATCGGGGCCGAGGCGGTGAGGTACGACAGCGAGAAGCCCGCGGTGAGCAGCTCGTTGCCGGCCCCGACCTGGGTGCCGACGGCCCCCTGCTTCAGATAGACGGAGACGAGGACGTTGGATCCGACGTTGGCGCCGTAGGTGTCGCTGTCGAAGGTGTACTGGAGGTCGGCCCGGGCGGGGGCGGCGATGGAGAAGGACAGGAGCGCGGCGGCGGCCGCGAGGAGCGTGCGGGTCGGGGACATGGGAGCCTCTCGGGAGAATCGCGAAAATATCGAAACATGAACAATCGATAAGCGACGGGCGTCGCCGCGACGGGGCGGGACCGCGGCAACGCCCGTGAGATCCCATCATCCTTGACAGGTCAGCCTATCGGCATTCCATCACGGCAGCCGTCGCTTGTTGAACCGGAGGAGGAAGGCGTTGAGGTCGGCGGCGGTGAAGACGCCGTCGTTGTTGGAGTCGAAGATGGCGCCCGTCCCGCTGGCGACGCCGGTACGGTAGGCGGCGAGGAAGGCGAGGTAGTCGGTGGCGTCGACCAGGCCGTCGCCGTTGGAGTCGCCGAAGAACCGATAGAAGCTGATGGTCTTGGTGCCGCCGTCCACGCCGTCGCCGTCGACGTCGATGAGGCGGAGGCCGTCGTCGACGAGGGCGATGCCGCTGATCTGGAGGGTGTAGCGGCCGTCGGCCAGCGAGCTGCCGTCGAGGCCGGGCCCGGAGAAGGTGAGCGTGGCCCGCGTGCCGCCCGCGATGGGGGACAGGGCGAACGACACGGGCACGACCAGGCCGTCCGACCGGGTCAGGGTGAAGGCCGATGCGGCCGTGCCGGTGATGTTGCCGGCGAAGTCGACCGTGATCGACCGCACGCTAGAGCGCTGGGCCGCGCCGCTGTCGATGACGTTCGCCGTGAGGTACGACTGCTCGCTGGCCAGGATGTTGTCGAAGGCGATGCCGGTGACACCGGGGGCGAACGCGTTGGCGCCGTATTGCTGGAACTTGATCCGGGTGTCGGCGGTCAAGGTCAGGCCGTTGGCCCGGGCGACGGCGGCGAGGTCGGCGACGTAGTCCGAGTAGGACGTGCCGATGACCGGGCTCGTGAGGCTGACGATGCGATACCAGTTCACCCCGTCCACGCTGAGTGAGACGCCGTCGTAATTGCCGTGGCCCGTGAAGCTGCCCGGCATCGCGTTGTCCGCCTCGCCGGAGAACCGCTTGGCCGAGAACCGGATGGACGGGTCCCGCTTGCCGGCGAGGTTCAGGTGGAGGATGGCCTCGTTCAGCTGCGGGATGCCCGTGAAGCCGGTGGTGCCGTAGCCGAGGTTGGAGCCGAGGACCAGGTGGTAGGTGCTGTTCGACGGGCCATTGGCGGTGCCGACCAGGGCCACACCGGAGCCCGACTTGTAGGTCTCCCACGCCGCGCCGAGGGCGCCGAACTCGAACCCGTCGAAGACCGGGGTGGTGCTGGCGACGTTGGCGACGACGGGGTCGCCGAAGATGGCGCGGTAGGCCGAGATCAGGCCGGCGCCGACGGCGTTGACGTCGCCCCCGCCGGCGGTGGGGTCGGCGGTAGCCTTGAGCCGGGCGACGATCTGGGCGTTGGTCCAGGTCGGGTTGGCCTGCTTCACGAGCGCGGCCACGGCGGCGGCGTCGGGCGCGGCGGCGGAGGTCCCGAAGAAGTTGTTGAAGCCGTTGCCGTCGACGTCATCGCCGGGGTAGAAGAAGCTGGTGTCGGCCCCGTCGGTCGCGAGGATGTCGGGCTTGGCGCGGAACTCGGGCGCGGCCTTGCGGGTGCCGTCGGCGTTGAACAGCATCGTGACCGGGCCGATGGAGCTGAAGTCCTCGGGCGTGTTCTGCTCGTAGAAGGCCGCCGCCGCCACCGCCTGGGCCCCCAGCGCCGAGGCGTGGCCGCCGATCGTGCCGGTGCGAGTGAAGTACTCGTTGTAGACGACCGTCGCCGATCCGAACATGTCGATGAACTTGATCCGGCCCGGCACCAGCCCGCCGTTGGTGTTGCGGACGACCAGGTTGAACGTCGTGGTGGCGCTGGTGCCCGAGAGGGTGTTGGTGTAGCTCAGCAGCGAGTACGGCGTCTGGTTGGTGACGTTGTTGGTCGTCACCTGCGCCCGGGTGGTCATGGCCCCGGTGCTGGTGTTGACGCTCAGGAGGTAGAAGTCGAGGTTCGTCGTGACCCCGTTCGTGGTGTAGAACGGCTGGTCCCACTGGAAATCCAGCTGGACCGACTGGTTCCTCGGGATCGTGATCGACATCAAGGTGTCGGTGTTGCTGCCCGGATCCCAGTCGTAGTACGACGACGCCGACGCGGTGATCGGCGTGATCGTCTGCGAGGCGAACGCCAGCGGGTTCGAAGCGTAGGCCGCCGAGGCCCCCGAGTCGTAGCCGAAGTTCCCCTGGTTGCCGGCCGAGGTGTAGTAGGCCACCCCGCTGTTGTAGACGTTGTTCACCGCCTGCGAGACGATGCCGTCCTGGAAGTACGGCTCGTCGAAGTAGAACACGTCGTCGCTGATGATGGTGTAGCCGGCGCTGGCCAGAGCCTGGATGTTCGTGGCGAAGCCCGACTCGCTGATGAACGCCGTGGCGAAGCCCAGCGACGCCCCCGGCGCGATGTCGTAGATCAGCTCCAGCATCGCCCGGCCCTCGTCGGCCACCGCGCTGCTCGTGCCGGACGAATTGTAATCCTGCAGGACCTGCACCCCGCCCGACGGCAGGTTGCCGCTGCTGATGCTGGCCGAGGCGCGCGTGACCAGGCTCGACTTGTCGTAGCTGTCGCTGAGCACGCCGATCTTCACGCCGGCGCCGTTGTAGCCGCCGGGGAGGGCCCGCACGCGGTCCCCCTCCAGCACGTTGTCCGCCTGGCTCGTGACCGTCCCCGCGCTGGTCTTCGGCCGGGCGACCCCCTCGATCCCCAGCAGGCCCGAGTCGCCCAGCGTCGATGCGGCGGGCAACATATCCAGTGGCAAGAATCCTTCAATTCGATGGTATGACGGCAACGCCGCCGCCACCTGCATCCCGATCGACCGCAGGGCCGGCGCGAGGGCCTCGGGGTCGGTCGCCGTGATCACCACGCCGACGCGGCCGGCGGGGTCGGTCAGGAACGGGATGTCGTCGCTGCCCGAGAGGTCGTCCATCGCCGCCCGCGCCACGCCCGAGAGCTGCGGCGCCCCCGGCCCGCGGAAGTAGGCCGAGAGCAGGTAGCTCGACACCCGATCGGCGTCACCCGGGAACGAGCGGTCGATGGCCTCGATCGCCTCGTCGGACGAGATCACCACCGGCGCCGCCGCGGCGACCGGCAGGGCGAGCCTCGCGGCCAGCAGCAGCCGGCCCTCCATCTCCTCGACTCCGGGCGAGCACCGGCGCGCACGCCTGGGGGACTTGCTGTGGAAACGCGGGCCCGAGCCGGCCTTCCGGGCGGCTCGCGAGCGATGGGGTGTCGGCACGGGACAACCTCTCCGGGTGTCGGAAGCGAATGGGTGCGGGCGGTTCGGCGGGCGGAGGTCTTCGACCGGGAGAGGGCCGAAGCGGGCGGATGGCGAGATCCCTGCGCGGGAGCCAACCGGGCGCGACAGCGACCGGCCCGGGCGGAGGGACGCCGGCCTGGCATTCGCTGTCATTCAGACGTGATGGCCTTGCATGGCCAGCATGCACGATACTGTCAGGAAAGTCCGGCCAGTTCAAGAACTTTCCCGGGCGACGATGCAACCTGGGCACGCGAGGCCCGTCGGAGAGTCCATACCTATTGGATCTGCCGGGTAATCGACGTGTCCTTGATCTTCGCGTCCTCGGCCAGCATCAGGGCCTTGCTGAGGATGATCGACAGCGTGGAGTCCCCCTCGAACGGCAGGAACACCGGCCCCACCGCCGGGCCGACGGCCTGCTTAGGCACGATGCACAGATATTGATCGTTCGGCTCCATCAGGATGTTGCCGCTGCCCAGGTGGATCTTGTACGTCCGGAGGTCCCCCTTCACCACCAAAAAGCGGTCGACGAACGAGCAGCGGGCCGCGATCTTCAGGCGCGGGATGATCCGCTCCAGCGCCGCCTTGCGGGTCTGGCCGTTGGCCGAGAGGTCGCCGAACCCGTAGGTGTGCCAGTACGCCTGATACGGCCGGGGCCCCTCGCCGCCGTCGGTCCAGTTGGGGTCGTTGCCCAGGCTCGCCACGCCCACGAACAGGTCGACGTCGCGGAGGACCTCGCTGAGCACCAGGGGAGGCACCCGCTCCAGCGGCACCGGCTCGGCGTCCCCCCTGCCCCAGGCCGGCCCGTATCCGCCGCCGGCATGCGCCTGCCGCTGGGGTGCCCCGGACTCGTAGAACCGGACCTGATCCGTGCTCACGTACAGATATGCCCCCGATTCGGTCGTGTCGCGGCCGTACTCGTCGCCGGCCCCCTCGACCCAGAACTCGGCCCGCAGGCCCCAGCCGGGCAGCTCCTTGCTGGCGGGCGGGAAGCGGTCGTCGACCATCAGCCGCAGCCGGTTCCGCCAGCCCCGGGCCGCGCACAGGGCGTGGAACTGGTGCTGCTTCAGCACGTGCGCGGCGAACCGATTGGAATAGACTCGCGTGTTCCGCTCCGCATCCGTCAACATGTACATTTCCCGATACGCCTGCTTGAACGGCTGGCGGACCTCGTGCCGGTGGGTCCAGTCGCGCCAGGCGGTGACCTCCGCCACCGGCCGGCCGATCGGGTGCCAGAGCGTCACCTCGGTCGACTCGCCCAGCCCCCCGATCGGCCGGTCCTCGACGTCGACGATCGCGCCGTCGAGCCAGATGCCGTCGCGGCGGGAGTCGCCGTCGGCGAACGTCCAGATCAGGCGCCGGGCGATCGAGCCCACGAGCGGGTGGTCGAGATATCGCTCGCGCCAGGCGGCCAGCGGCCAGGCCTTCCGGGCCAGGAAGAGGTTGTCGATCCGCTCGCGCTGGGCCGCCAGCATCGCGGAGACGTCCTTGACCGTCGCCTGGAGTTCCTTGACCTCCGCCGGGTGCGACGCCTTAGCCCCCGCGGGCACCGACTTGAGCGGCTTGCCGTCGGCGAGCCTCGACCACCGCAGTTCCACGTCGGGGCCTTCGACGATCAACTCGCCCACATATTCGCCGAACTCCTCGCGGCGCCGGCCGACCTCCTCCATGCCGTACGCCGGCACGGCCAGCTCGTCCATCTCCTCGGGGGCGAGGCCCTCCCTCTTGGCGGCCGCGGCCAGGGCCTTCTCGACCCCCTTCTGCGCGGGGATGAACTTGAGCTTCACCTTGAGCCGGGCGAGCTGCCCCACGGCATCGCGCCCGGGCATCATCCCCAGCGCCCCCACCGCGCCGTGGCCCAGCGTGATCAGCCTCGGCCCCACTCCGGAGATCTTGCGGAAGGCGCTCAATGCCAGAGACGCCAGGGCCCGGGCCAGCTCGCGGTCCTCCTGGATCGACGCGCACCAGGCCAATCCTTTCAGGAGATCCACGTGCATCGGAATCAGCATGTCCGGATGCAAACCGTAGGGATACGGGCTATCGAAGTCGGGCTCGACCTCCTCGTCGCCGTCCTCATTCAATGTCGTCGGCGGGCGATCGGCCGGGCGGTCGACCAGCGGGAACCAGCGCAGGAGGGCCGAGCGGAGGTCGTCGCGGCCGACCTTCTCGACGAGCGCGCCGGCCTCCTTCAGCCACTTCGCCGACGGCGTCGTGCCGCTCGCGGTCTGGCAGTGGACCAAAAGCGCGTGCCAGGCGTCGAGCCGCGATCCGGACATCGCCGCCAGGTCGGCCCGCGCGGCGTCGGCCCAGGCCTCGCCGGGCTCGATGCGGGCCCGGGGGGCCTCGATGAGGACGCCGGCCAGCCGCACCGCCGCCTTGCGCGCCTCGGGCGAGGTCGGCAGGTTCCGCAGCGCGGCCGCCGCCTTGCGGATCGCGGCCTCCAGCCCGCGGCTGACCGACTTCTCCGGGCCCGCCAGTTGCTCCACGGCCGCCGCGATGTCGCCCAGCGGGTAGTCCCCGATCGTCCATGGCTGCGTCAGGGTCTCGCCCACCCACATGAGCAGGTCAATCACCGTGGATTCCAGGAGAGGCGGCTTGCGCCTGAGAAGCCCCTTGAGGACGAGCACGTGGTACTCGTACCGCCGCTCGTTGGACTGCTTGAAATAGTCCCACTTCCCCTGCTGCGAGAACTCGCGGACGCCCCGGATCGCCGCCGCGACCACCCCCGCCTGCGCATCGGGCCCGAGCGCCAGGATGACCTTGCCCGTGGGGATGTCGCCGAGCTTCACCCCGTGAACATGCCCATCCTTGAGCACGCGATCCTTGACCACCCCCTCCAGAAGCTCCTCCGCCGTCGGCGACCCCTCGGCCATCGGTCAGCCCCCCACCAGCAGGGCGAGGCGGACGAACGTGACGACGGTCTTCTGGCCGATCGCGAACGTCTCGTCGAGCGACCCGGCCTGGCGGTCGTCGATCAGGATGAGGATCTGATTGGCCTCGAACGCTTCGGTCGCCCGATCGAACTGCGGCGTCCAGTCGACCTCGCGGGCCTCCCCCGCGACCGGCCCGTTGGGTTCCCGCTCCTCCGCCTCCGGCTGCACCAGCCCCCGGAACGCCCCCCGGGACTGCCTCCGCCGATTGTGGTCCTGCACCTCCTGATAGACCCGCTCGCGGATCAGGTCGCGGACGGTGATCCGCTCGTCGAGGAAGTCCAGCGACCACTCGCCGGTGACGCCCCCCGTGAGGGTCTCATCTCGGATCGTGAGCGTGGCCGACATCGAGGCCTCCTGTTCACATGCCAGACCTATCCGTTCGTACAGGAAACCCCGTTCTACCACGCCTGGGCCCCCTGTCAGCGAGGAAGTTTCGCGGAATTCGGAAGCATGTCGCTGCGGAGCGTTGACGAATCTACCCATGGATCAAACCACGGCCGGTGCCGAACCTGGAGGCGAAATCTGGAGGGCGGTCGCTTGCTACCGCTCGGTTCTCGCGGGGCTTGCCACGCGTGCACGGCCGGGAGGCCTCACCTCCGACCGGACGCCGTTTCTCGGGGGCAAGCCCCCGCCGGGCGAGAGCGTCAGCAAGCGGACGCACTCCAGATCCGCGGTTGAGCGATCCGATGCGAATGATGCATGTACGCGGCAAACGTCAGTTCCATTGTTCAAAGGTTTCGTCCGCAATAGCGGACCCTACCTCGCCAGCGAACCATAAAGCTCCGGGCGGCGGAAGCGGAAGAGGGATTCGGGCTCGGATCGGGCGTCGCGCAGGAGGTCGGCGGAGAGGTCGACCACCAGCATCCCGGGCTCGCCGGACGGGGCGTCCCACTCGCCGAAGACCTTCCCGCGAGGGTCAACCGCCAGGCCGCCGCCGGGGAACATCTGGCTCACCGACGCACACGTCACCGTGCCGACATAATTGCAGGCGACCCCATACACCCCGTTCTCGACGCAGCGGGCCCGGAGCGCATTCGAGGCCCAGTCGGCCCAGCCCCGGGGCGAGACGGGGGGCGGGTCGGCGGCGAAGGGGAACAGCACGATCTCGGCGTTCTGGACCGCAAGGAGCCGCGTCGACTCGGGCATCAGGGCATCGAAGCAGATATTCACGCCGCTCCGGCCGAGCGGCGTCTCGACCACGTCGGGCGCCCCGCCTCCGTTGTAGAACGGCATCTCATACATGGGCACGTGCATCTTCCGCCAACGCCCGACCAGGCCCGACCCATCCACGAGAACCTGGGTGTTATGCAGCAGGTTCCCCGCATCCTCCAGCATCCCCGCGGCCACCATCACCTTGTGCCGCACCGCGATCGCCGACAGGCCACGCACCGCGTGCCCGTCCAGCCGCTCCGCCGAGCGCCTCGCGAACCGCAGCGCCTCGCGGAGCCAGGCATCGTGGTTCGCCTCCGGATGGTTTGGGATGAACCCCGTGAGCGAAAGCTCCTGGAACAGGACGAGCTGCGCCCCCTGCCCCGCCGCCCGGGCGACCCACGATTCGATCTTCTCCAGGTTCCCGGCGACCTCGCCGGGCTTCGTGTCGACGGCGACGGCGGCGACTCGGACATTGTTGAGCATATTTGTATTCGCCACGTTATTGTGCACGAGCGTCCCGATCAGCCCAGCCCCGGGATGGGCTCGTAGCCGGCCATGATCTGCGTGAACTCGCGCGGCAGCTCGGTGGCCAGGCGGAGCTGGGGGACGTCGAACAGCGTGCGGAAGATGGTCCCGAGCAGGTGCTTGCCGGTGATGGGTTCGGACTGCGGCGCCGACCCGTCGCGGTCGGACCGGCCGATGACCTGCCCCGACGGCAGGCCGCCGCCGGCGAGCAGCAGCGGCCCCAGCCCGCCCCAGTGGTCCCGGCCGCCCCGGGCGTTGATCCGAGGGGTGCGGCCCATCTCGCCGCAGGCGACCAGGAGGATCTTCTCCTGCAACCCCCGGGCGTGGAGGTCGTCGAGGAAGGCGGAGAGCGCGTGGTCGAGCGGCGGGGCCATGTAGCGCATGCCCTCGGCCATCGGGGCGTTGTTCTCGTCGGCGTGCATGTCCCAGACGAAGTTCGTCGTCACCGTCACGAACCCGCAGCCCCGCTCGCAGAGCCGCCGCGCCAGGAGGAGGAGCTTGCCGAGCGACTTGCTGTTATCGACATAGTTGTTGTAGTTCTTCCACTTGCGGTCGATGGCCTCGGGCCGCACGAGGGGCCCGGTGTCGTATCGGGCGACGAGCCGGGGGTCCTCCTGCGACAGGTCGAACGCCCGCGCCAGCCCGCCTTCGAGCAGCCGATACGCCTGCTCGCGGACCCGCGAGTTGCCCTCGACGGCCCGGGTGGCGTCGAGATACCGCGCGGCGGCGTCGAGCGTGCGGTGCAGCCTCCGGCGGTCGTCGAGCCGCTCGCGCGGCAGACGCAGGGTCAGGCCGTCGGCCTCGCTCGCGCCCATCACCGGCTCATAGGACGCATAAGCGGTCGACAGCGGCCCGGTCGCGTTCAGCCGGCCGAACGACGTGGTGCCCGGCTGGGTGCTCGGGTCGACCGCGCGGGGGAACAGGAGGACGTTGGTCGGCAGGCCCGTCGCCGGGTGGTTCGTGCCGGCGACCCTCGCGAGGATGGCCCCCGGGTTGGTGCCGAAGCTGTCGCGGCCGACGACCGGCTTGATGTTGTGGTCGGCGTCGCCGGGGACGAAGGATCGAACGATATTGAAGCGATCGGACCTGGATGCCAGGCCGGGGAAGGCCGAGCCGAAAGTGATCCCGGGGGCCCTCGTGGGGATCTCGCCGATGGCGCTTCGGATCCCCTCGGGCCGGTCCATGCGGGGGTCGAACGTCTCGGTCTGGCCCGGCCCGCCGTGGAGGAACAGGAAGATGACCGACTTGCCGGTCGCCAGGTGCGACAGCCCCGCCGCGCGGGCGTCGCCGCCGGGCATCAGGCCGCCGAGGGCCGACGCCCCGAGGATCCGGAGGAACGACCGCCGCGTGCCGCGAACATCGTGATCAACAAACGTGAACATGGGTTAGCGCCTCCGGGAGAGCATCGCGGCGCTCGCACTCATGGCCGGTCGACAGCCGGCCCCGCAGCCGGTACCTTAACAGTCGACCGGCCATGAGTGCGAGCGCCTCCCGTCCAAGACACGCGACGCGCCGGGCGACGCCCGGGAGTGTCAACTTGTCGAACCGGGCGGTCCCTGGCTTTAATGGACCAGTCCCTATCATGCAACCATCGGCCACTGCGAAAGGTCACCCCCGATGCGACGCCTCGGTTTGATCGCCCTCGTCGGGATCAGCCTCCTGATCCCCGCCTGCTCCGCGCAAACCAATGAGGAGCCCCAGAGGAAGTTCCGCGACTACAAGCCGCCGATGGTCAAGGACAAGGCGACCGGCCGGCTACGCCCCTCAACCTTCCCCTGAGCCCGGCGTTCCCGGCGGCGGAACAGCACGCCACGATCCCCCCCACCGCCCCGCCCCAGCACAGCAGCGGCAGGCCGACGAAGACGGCGTCATAGGCCTGTTCGTTCTCTTCGACATAGTTAGTTGCCCAATCGGACAGATACCCATCGAGCAGGTAGTAGATGCCCTGGGTCTGCCGGCTCATGATCGCGCCGGCGGCCGACCGGGGGTGCACCTCGGCCGCGGTTCCGAACAGGATGTACACCCCGAGGCCCAGCAAGTAGCCGCACCAGACCCCCCTGCCCCACCGCCGGGCGCACGCCAGGCCCGAGAGGCCGACGGTGACCGACGCGAGAAGTACCCCGATGGTCCCGCCCTGCGGCATCAGGAGGTAGCGGACCGAGCCCAGCGTCAGGCCGATCAGGCCGGTGTAGACGAGCAGACGACCAAGATTCATCTGGCCCTTGTTCATCTGTCCACTCTTCTCCGATACGATTCCCGGAAATCCAGTCGTAATCCGGCCGGACGGGTCGCCAGAGAACCGCCCCCTAGTCGGCCGACGAGCGCCCGGTTAGCCTGGGCGCATCCCGGTGGAGGGTGCTCCCGATGTCGCAACTCGGCCCGATGATCCGCCGCCTCGCGTCACGTTGCCGCCACCTGCCCAGGCTCCGCCCCGGGTCGCTCGTCATGCTATTGGCCGTGGGGTGGGCATTGATCCTCCCGACGGTCGCGCCGCTGTTCGAGCCGGAGATGGATGTCCGCTACCGGTCGATGTTCGCCCTGTTCTACGTCTGGCCGCCGTCGGCGATCGGGCTGCTGCTCGGCCTGCTCCTGAACGTGGTCCCGTGGGTGAAGACGCTCCGCGTGCCTCGGCAGGTCCTGGCGATCGTGCTCCTGATGATCGTGCCGGCCGCGCTGCGACAACTGTATCAGTATGGATATGACCTGTCGTTCGGCGGGGATTTCCTCGGCCCGGCGGCGGTGCCGTCGCTCTTGCGGGCGATGGCGGAGCAAACGGCGAAGGAGAACCGCATCACGCCGCGATCGGAGGCCGCGCAGAGGAAGCTGCTGGGCATCGGCGAGGCCGGAGTGCCCCGGCTGATCGCCGCCCTCTCCGACCCGGACTGGGCGATGCGCGAGTCGGCGGCCAGGATCCTCGGGCAGCTGGGCCGCGGGGCCGAAGCCGCACGCGACCCGCTCGCCCGGCTGCTCAAGGACCCCGACCCTCAAGTCCGGAGCGCGGCGGCCACCGCGGTGCTCGACGTCTCGCCCACCACCAGGTTCGACGTGCCGATCCTCATCGACATCGTGGAGGGCGCACTCGATCTCGACCGCAACCAGGCGGTCATCGCGCTGGAGGCCCTGGGCCCGCAGGCCACCCCGGCGGTGCCCGCCCTCACGAAGGCGCTCAGCGCTAATTTCTGGGCTGTCCGGAAGAACGCCGCCAGGGCACTGAGCAAGTTCGGCCAGGCGGCGACCCCCGCCATCCCCGCGCTCGAGGCCATGGCGAAGGACCGCGACCCCGATCTCCGCACGGCCGCCGCCGACGCCCTCGATCGCATCCGCGCGGCCGTCCCCCCGCAATGATCCGGGGGGACGGATTCGCACGCATGTTCACGCCTTCTTCGCACCGGGCTGGCCGGCCTCGACCACGAACGACGCCCTCGTGACCGCCGGCGCGCCGGGCTTGGTGACCTCCTCGACGACCTGGTAGTCGCTCCGCCAGGTCTTGGGGGTCACGGTGCAGCGGACGTAGCCGCGCTGGGCGTTGAAGAACTTGACGAACGGGTTGCCCGCCAGCCGCTTCTCCTGGTTCGGCAGGACCGCCGCGCCGTTGCCTCCGCTGGAGATCGACGTTCCGACGAACTCGGTCGCCACCACCGGCGTGTCCGGCTTGCGGTCATCCACGCGCAAGTCGTTGACCCAGTTCGAATGGATGTCGCCGGTGATCACGACCGGGTTCAGGACCTTCCGCTCCTGGAGGAACCGCACGATCGCCATCCGCTCGTGGGCCGCGCCCGGCCACTGGTCCATCGAGTAGACCGGGTCGGCCCCGTCCATGTCGCGGAAGCCCACCATGCCCATCATGACCTGCTGCGCCAGGATGTTCCACGTCGCCGGCGACGCCAGCAGCCGCGACTTCAGCCAGTTCGCCTGCATCGTACCGAGCAGCGAATTCGACGGCTTGAGGGCGTCGGCATTCAGGGGTGAACGCTTGTCGTTGTTCGGCTGGTCGGTGCGGTACTGCCGGGTGTCGAGCACCTGGAACGACGCCAGCCGGCCGAAGTTGACGGATCGGTAGAGATCCATATTCGGCCCGCGCGGCAAGGTCCGGGCACGCAGCGGCATCATCTCGTAATACGCCTGATAGGCGTTCGCCCGCCGCTCCAGCAGCTCGGCCGGCGTGACGTTCTTCTCCTCCGAGATGGCCCCGGCGTAGTTGTTGTCGACCTCGTGGTCGTCCCACGTCACCACCCAGGGGCAATGGGCGTGCATCTTCTTCAGATGTTCATCCGACTTGTACTGGGCGTACCGGGCCCGGTAGTCGTCGAGCGACTTGATCTCCGCCCCGTGATGCTTCCGGACCCCCTTCTCCCGCCCCGGCCCCTCGTAAATGTAATCCCCCAGATGGACGACCAGATCGAGGTCATCCTTGATCATGTGCTCGTACGCCGTAAACAGCCCCGCCTCGTAGTGCTGGCACGACGCGAACGCGAATTTCAACCGCTCCGGCTCGCCCGAAGCCGCCGGCGTCGTCCTCGCCCTGCCCACGGGGCTCGTCGCATCCCCCGCATGGAACCGATACCAGTACCACCGCCCCGGCTCCAGCCCGTTCAGCTCCACATGCACCGAATGCCCCAGCTGCGGCGTGGCCACCGCCGTGCCCTTCCGCACCACCTGCGACATCCCCTCATCCTTCGCCACCTCCCAACGCACCGCCACCTTCTCCGCCGGCATCCCCCCCGAGGGCTCCAGCGGCTTCGGAGCCAGCCGGGTCCAGATCACGAACCCCAGCGGATCGGGATCCCCCGAGTTCACCCCCATCGTGAACGGGTCATCCTTGAAGCTGGCCGCCCGGACCACCCTCCCCTCCACCCGCCCGCCGATCACCGGCAAGCTCGCCAGCACCGCCGCCTGCGCCAGCAGGTGCCTCCGGCTGATCCCATATTGACGTGCGTCGTCATGAATGCGCGAAAGATCGTTCATGAAAGTCATTCCCGGGCGACCTGGAAGGAATCCAAGCCGCCCAGTCTACCCGCCCCCCGCGAGCAATTCTTGAAGTTTCCGCGAGAAGTTGAGGTATCCCGCCGCGCAAGAATCGTCCGAACCCTGTAGGGTGTGGTGCCTCGCGGACGCACGTCCGCGACCACCGCACCCACAACACGCCCCGCCGCGCAGTCAATCCAATGCATCCCCCGCCGCCATGGGTACCACGGCCGCGGTCACCCTACCCTTGACACCACCCCCCACCAACCCATGGAGCAACCGGGCGAGTCGTCCGCCACCGTCGGTGCGGTGGTCGCAGACCTCCGGCCCGCGAAGCACCACACCCTACTGACGGAAACGCGGCATTCTCGCCCTGGCAATCAAGACGGGCGTTGCCCCCCTGGGAGAAGTCCGATTCTTGCCTCGGTTGGATTCCTCCCTGTTGCCGCTCAACCTGTCCTGATTTAGCCTGGAAAGTCTTCAGTCCGTGCCCGACACGATCCCGTTCTGGTCCGTAGTGCCGCAGGTAGACCCGATGAGCCAGCAAGAAAACGCTTCGACCTCGCCTCCAGGTCAGTCGTGGGTTCAGAAGGCGCAGGTCGGCCTGGGTGCCCTGGTCACCCTCATCGGCCTCATTAGCACGACGCTCGAAGCGATTCCGGGCCCGATCCAGAAGGGGAAAGCCCTCTCCGTACTGATCGGGGTACCAGCAACCGTAATCATTGTGCTCGCGATCCTCCTGTTTTTTGTCGGCTGCTGGCTCATCACCCTCGGCAGACAAAAGAAATCCAGGCTCCTCCGTCCCGACGCCCTTCGCCTCAAGGCCGATGACCCGGAACACCTGAAAGGACGCGAGGAGGATTTGCTCAAGCTGGTCGAAGTTTGTCGCGAGAATCGGCTGGTCTTCCTCGTCGGAGAGTCAGGAGCGGGAAAATCGGCCCTGGTGATGTCCGGCCTCTGCCGGCCGGGAGCACTCCCGAACAACCTCGTGCCGATCCGGCTCGATGGCTGGGGCGACGACTGGGTCGAAGGACCGTCGCGACGACTGAATGAGGCGTTGCAGAGCACGCCATCCCTCACGGACGACCAACGGCAACACGTCGGATACAAGCCGGCCGCCACCGCGGAAGAAACGGTCGCGACGCTCAAGGAGATCAAGAACCAGTTGAACCGTACGCCACTCCTGATCTTCGATCAATTCGACGACTACCAGGCGAGGCACCGCGCCAAGTTCTTCCTCACCTCCAAGGGGGTCTGGAAGGACACGTCCGCGATTCTGAAGGCCAACCCCTTCTGGAAAAGAATCGCGACGCTCGTCCGCGACGGGCATTCGCATGTCCTGATCGTCACTCGCAAGGACACGGCCGACGGCCTCGGAACTGTCCAGTTTGTGGATGAGCCGCCAACATTTCCGCTCGATCGCCCCTCGGCTGACGTGGTCAGGCCGTTGCTCGATCAACTCTCCAGGCCGCATCCCGAACTGGGACCGGTGGTCGATGCTCCCGAGAGCGGTTGGGAACAGCTCAAGGGCCGGATCGCCCGCGATCTCGAACAGGATGGCCAGGTCCTACCGATCCGTCTTCGGTCCGTCCTGATGGGGATCGGGGGATTGCCTTCCCTGACGGTCACCGCCTACGAGCGTGCCGGGAGCATCGCCGGGCTTGAGGCGAAATCGATCGAAATCCGCATCGCTGGGGCCAGTCGGCATTCCGGCCTCGATTCAAAACAGATCATCCAGTTTCTCAAGGCCATGGTCGACGAGAAAGCGAAGAAGACCGTCCCGAGCCCAATTTCCAGGCTGGCCGAATTGTCCGGATTGTCTGAGGATCCGGTTCAGCACGCGCTGGATTCTCTTGCGTCCCATGATGTGGTGCGAAAGGTTGTCGATCCACTTACTGGTAAAGAAAGTTGGCGACTCGACCACGACTACCAATGCCAGGCCGTCCTCGACATTGAGGCCCGCCAGGACTACTGGAACACCGCGCTCCGCAACGCCCACCAGCAATTCCTCGAGGCCAAAGGAAATCTCCTCCGTCGCTGGCGATCGTTACTCCCCCCCTGGAGCCAGTTGACATTTCTCTTCCAGCGACTTCGGGGCAAGTGCCGCTTCGGTGAGGCCCGCGGCTACTGGTGGCGAAGCACATCCCGTTGGCTCCCGACTCTGCTCGTTCTTGTCATCGCCTGGATGCTCTTCAACGTCTACCGGGACCAGCAGGACAAAGAGCTCGCCCGAAGGCTTTTTGCCATTATTGGTAGGCAGGACACAATCTCTCCGTATGAAATGAAGGAATGCTTCTGGCCCCTGGCCGCGGACTTGAGCGAGAACGTCCGCTTGCACTTCCTTCAAATCGCTCTCGAGTCTCCGGAGAATGCAAGGCGTTTGCAACTTCGGAACGAGATCGTGGTTCAATCCACCGTCGGATGGAATCCTCACATGAGGATTCGAGTCATCCAGGAGATCCTCCATCCAGTCCTGTCCGAATCCAGTCTGGATAGCGACACGACTCTGGCCTGTGCTTCACTTGCGGCGGCCCTCAACCTCGACGGGCCGCTTTCGGAAACCAAGAAGGCAGCCGCCACCAAGCTCGCCGAGGCGATCAAGGGCGAGAGCAACCCGTCTCGGCTCAGCTTACTCTCCGGCGCGTTCGGTCCGCTGGCCAAGGGGCTCGATTCAGCCGCGGCCTCCTCGCTCGCCACCAAGCTCGCCGAGGCGATCAAGGGCGAGAGCGACGTGTCTCGGCTCAGCAGCCTCTCCGGCGCGTTCGGTCAGCTGGCCAAGGGGCTCGATTCAGCCGCGGCCTCCTCGCTCGCCACCAAGCTCGCCGAGGCGATCAAGGGCGAGAGCGACCCGTATCGGCTCAGCAGCCTCTCCGGCGCGTTCGGTCCGCTGGCCAGTGACGCCACCGCTGACCAGAGGATGTCGGTCGCCACCAAGCTCGCCGAGGCGATCAAGGGCGAGAGCGACGTGTCTCGGCTCAGCTTTCTCTCCTTCGCGTTCGGTCAGCTGGCCAAGGGGCTCGATTCAGCCGCGGCCTCCTCGCTCGCCACCAAGCTCGCCGAGGCGATCAAGGGCGAGAGCAACCCGTCGCGGCTCAGCTTACTCTCCGGCGCGTTCGGTCCGCTGGCCAAGGGGCTCGATTCAGCCGCGGCCTCCTCGCTCGCCACCAAGCTCGCCGAGGCGATCAAGGGCGAGAGCGACGTGTCTCGGCTCAGAAGCCTCTCCAGCGCGTTCGGTCCGCTGGCCAGGGACGCCACCGCTGACCAGAGGATGTCGGTCGCCACCAAGCTCGCCGAGGCGATCAAGGGCGAGAGCAACCCGTATCGGCTCAGCAGCCTCTCCGGCGCGTTCGGTCCGCTGGCCAGTGACGCCACCGCTGACCAGAGGATGTCGGTCGCCACCAAGCTCGCCGAGGCGATCAAGGGCGAGAGCGACGTGTCTCGGCTCAGCTTACTCTCCTTCGCGTTCGGTCCGCTGGCCAAGGGGCTCGATTCAGCCGCGGCCTCCTCGCTCGCCACCAAGCTCGCCGAGGCGATCAAGGGCGAGAGCGACCCGTATCGGCTCAGCAGCCTCTCCGGCGCGTTCGGTCCGCTGGCCAGGGACGCCACCGCTGACCAGAGGATGTCGGTCGCCACCAAGCTCGCCGAGGCGATCAAGGGCGAGAGCGACGTGTCTCGGCTCAGCAGCCTCTACAGCGCGTTCGGTCCGCTGGCCAGTGACGCCACCGCTGACCAGAGAATGTGGGTCGTCATCAGGCTCGCCGAGGCGATCAAGGGCGAGAGCGACCCGCCTCGGCTCAAACACTTATGTGATTCAATAAAATTTATTTTCGATTCATATAAGAATCATATTGTTAATGCTATGAATACTGAAGTTTATAATCGTGTTTATTTATATAGAAATCCTGCCTCAATTGCAACCCTTGCGGAGTCGTTCGAAGCTCTACCTTCGCACGTGAATCTAGGGTATCTGGCGAATTTTTTGAAATATCCCACTTGTCAAGCGAAGGTGAAGGAGGCAGCACTCAAAAACCTGGCCGAAGAATTGGGTGTGGCGTGGAAGCCTGGCGATAACCCCTGGGTGCTGATCGAGCACGAAAAATTCCGCCCATATCGCGACCGCCGGGTCGTCATGCCGCCGGATTGGCCGACGCAGTAAGGGACCGCGACCGAGCGTCGATGGCGGCGCGCTGGTCGGGGGTGAGGGCCTTCTGTTCGAGGAGGATGTCGCCGAGGGGGCGGTTCTTGTCGAGGAGCCACTCGGTGAAGGCGCGGATGACGCGGTCGCGGGAGAGGAGGCCGAGGGTGAGGCCGAGGCCGGCGAAGAGGAGGTTGCGTTCGGCCACGCGGGGGTCGCGTCCGGGCATGGCAGGGGGGCTCCGCGTTTCGAGAGGTCTGGATGCGAGCGGGATTCCAGCGTATCGGGCAGGGAAGGAAACCGCAAAGACGCAAAGAGCGCGAAGGGGAGGAAATGAGTCGGGAATGTCGGTGCGGTGGGCGATGACGGGCCGTTGACGCGACGCCACGGGCTGCGGGGAGATCCGGAAACGCGGGACGACGCTGGCTGCGGGATGGCGTATGATGGGAGAGGAAGGGCATGTCCCGAGGAGGTCGCATGGATCTTCAGGCCATCTTGACGGCGGTGGAGTCGTGGTCGCCCAGGGAGCGGCTCGAATGGATCGACCGGATCTGGGAGGGCCTGCCCGAGGGGGAGCGGCCCGATGTCGGGCTGACTGAGGAGCAGGTCCGCGAGCTGGACCGTCGCCTGGCGGCGGCGGAGAGGGATCCTCAGGCCGGGGCCCCATGGGGCGTCGACCGGATGCGGGTCGGTTGAGGTCCTGAGGCGAGATCGCTCGGGATCCCGTCGTCCAGGTTTGCCTTTCCACGGTTCGGAAGGGGAAGCAGGCGCGGGTCGAGCCGATCCCAGGGTTTCCACCCTGGGCTACCCCAGGTCGCCCTTCCAGGGCGGGCACGGGGTCGGGATTGGTCCGAACTGGTGGACCCTACGAGGCGGGTAAAATAGAGAAAATATTTGCTTGACTTTGGAATCTGGGTGGAAAGAGTTGAGATTGGGAGATTTCGCAGGCTGGAGGTTTGGGGTAGTTGAGGGTGGCTTGGGAGTGTTGAGGGCTAAGCCTGGAAACCAGAAGGGGTTGCGGCGAATTGGGTTCGTTTCGGCATTTCTGGAATCGGACGATGGGAGGGGGATTTGCGAATGGTGAGAACGGGGTGGTTTGGGAGTGTTGATAGTTAAGGCTTGATAGATCAACAGCTTGCGACGAAATGGGTTCGTTCCGGCGTTTTGGGAAACGGAGGTGTGGCGCGGGTGGGGGTGTACGGTTGACCTTGCGGGGGATCGGGGTTTCGGATCTACTATGTCGGGAAAGGCACTTGATTCGCCCCGACGTTGACTGGATCGCCGGCCCTTTCCGTGACGTCGGGACCGGAGGCTTTTCCCGTGCAGGATCGCATCGCCTACCAGGGCATCACGTTCGACGATGTCTTGCTCGAGCCCGCCTACTCCGAGCTCCTGCCCGGTCAGGCCGAGACGAAGACGCATCTCACCGCGAAGATCTCGCTGAACATCCCGATCCTCTCGGCCCCCATGGACACGGTGACCGAGGCCAACCTGGCCATCGCCCTGGCCCAGGAGGGGGGGCTCGGGGTCATTCATAAGAATATGTCGATCGAAGAGCAGACCCGCGAGGTCGACAAGGTCAAGCGCTCCGAGAACGGCATCATCGTCGACCCGATCACGCTGCCGCCGACGGCGACGGTGGGGCAGGCCCGCGAGATCATGCGGGGGCATAACATCTCGGGCGTGCCGATCACGGTCGAGGGGAAGCTGCGGGGGATCCTGACCCGGCGCGACCTGCGGTTCCTGGAGTCCAACGACCTCCGGATCGAGGAGGTGATGACCAAGGACAACCTGGTCACGGCCTCCGCGGACACCAGCCTGGAGGAGGCGGACCGGATCTTGACCAGGAATAAGGTCGAGAAACTGCTCCTGGTGGACGATGAATACCGATTGAAGGGATTGATCACGATCAAGGACATCGACAAGCTGCACAGTTACCCCCACGCCTGCAAGGATGCTCGCGGGCGGCTGAGGGTGGGCGCGGCGGTCGGTGTGCACGACTACGAGCGGATCGCCTCCCTGTTGGAGGCGGATGTCGACGTGGTGATCGTGGATTCGGCCCACGGGCACAGCAAGAACGTGATCGAGACCGTCCGTCGGATCAAGAAGGACTTCAGCATCGAGGTCGTGGCGGGGAACGTCGCGACGGCCGAGGGTGCGCGCGACCTGATGGCCGCGGGGGCGGACGCGATCAAGGTGGGCATCGGCCCCGGGTCGATCTGCACCACGCGGGTGGTCTCGGGCGTGGGCGTGCCGCAGATCACGGCGATCTACAACGCGTCGAAGGCGGTCGAGGGGAAGATCCCGATCATCGCCGACGGCGGCATCCGGTACTCGGGGGACATCGCCAAGGCGATCGCCGCCGGGGCGAGCTGCGTGATGATCGGCGGCCTGTTCGCGGGCCTCGACGAGAGCCCGGGGGACACGATCATCTTCCGCGGCCGGAGCTTCAAGGCGTATCGCGGGATGGGCTCGCTGGCCGCGATGGCCAAGGGCTCGCACGAGCGGTACCGGCAGGACGTGTCGAAGTCGGAGGGCAAGGCGCCGGCGTCGCAGAAGATGGTGCCGGAGGGGGTCGAGGGCCGCGTGCCGTACAAGGGTCACCTGGCGGACTTCGTCTTCCAGCTCGTGGGGGGGATCCGGGCCGGCATGGGCTACTGCGGCACCCGGACCATCGACGAGCTCCGCACGAAGGCGCGGTTCATCCAGGTCACGGGGGCGTCCGTCCAGGAGAGCCACCCTCACGACATCGTGATCACCCAGGAGGCGCCGAACTACTCGACCTTCTCGAACGAGACGGATTCGAGCCGCTCGACGATGTAATATCAACAATCCCTGAACCGAGGGAAACCTCGGCGGGATCGTGTCCCGTTACGATGCCCCCGCCCCGGGCGGAGATCCCGAGGGGGGGCGTCCGTGACCACCGCCAATCGGACAAGCTCGATCCCAGAGTGGGATAGGAACAGCGGAAGGATCGGCCCGAACGGACTCGGGCGGTCGCGACCCTCCAGCCCGCCCGCCGCGTCGTCGGCGAGTGGGCCGCGGGGGTCAGGAAGCCGGCAAGGAGGCGTGTCTTGCGTCGCTCAACCTCGGTCTGGACTGCGGGCGCGGTCGTGGTCGGCCTGACGGCCTCGGTCGCCCTGGCCCAGCAATTCGCGGACAACGGCCCAGCGGGCCTCGCGGCCTCGGACTCGCCCCGGGAGCTGTCGGAGATGCCGCTGGGGGGCCCCGGGGTGGAGTCGGCCTTCGCCGGCCGCGACGCCCGCTACCTGCTCCGCAACGGCCTGGATTACCTCAACTACGGCGAATATGCTCGCGCCCTCACCTACTTGCGCGCGGTCGAGGAGCGGCAGAAGAACAAGAAGGCCCGCGACGAGCTGACCGACAACGATCGGCAGCTCCTCCGCAAGGGGATCGCGAGGGCCCAGGCGGGCCTGCGTGAGCCGGTGAACTCGTCGAGGTCGCGGCTGGCCGCCTCCCCCGCCCGCGCGGCAAACCGGGCCGGCGGCCTGGCCCTGGCGACCCCCGCCGGAGACCGCAACGCCCCGACCGGCGACCCCTTGCGCGACCCGGCCACGCGGGTGGCCTCGGCCGGCGCGACCACCCTGCCCGACGGCTCGCCCCTGCCGCCGCTGCCCGACATCCCGCCCATCGGTGCCGATACCCCGAAGGCCGCCGCGGCGAAGGTCGAGGAGGCCCGGCTGGAGGAGCCCAGGCCCGCTGCGGCCCCTGCCCCGGCGACCGCCGCCGCGCCCGCGCCTCTGGATCTGGCCGAGGTCGCCGCCGCCCCGGTGGCCGAGGCCCCGAAGGCCGAGCCCCGGCCGGAGCCGTCGAAGGACGTGCTGACGCTGGAGACGGTCGCGACCGCCCCCGAGCTGCCGGCCCCGAAGCCGGAAGGCCCGAAGCCGCCGGTGCCGATCCCGGCCGGTGAGGCCCCGACGCCGGTCGCCCCGGCCCCGATCCCCGATCCCGCCGGGCTGGCCCCGACCTCGCTGCCCGAGCCCGCCCCGACGCCGCTGCCGGCCATGGAGCCGAAGGCCGAATCGGCCCCGATCGCGGTTCCGGCCGCCGCGCCGGCCCCCGAGCCGAAGCCGGTCGCCCCGGCCCCGCTGCCCGCCGAGCCCCCCGCGCTGGGTGCGCCCGAGCGTCCCGAACTGATCCCGGCCCCCGCTCCCGCTGCCGCACCGGTCGCCGCCGAGGCGCCGAAGCCGGCCCCGACGCCCGAGCCCGAACTGCCGCAGGGGCCGGCCCCGACGCCGGTCCCGGCCGCAGAGCCGGCCCCCTCTGCCGCTCCCGCACCGGCCCCCGCGCCCTTGACGGCCGAGGCCCCGCCTTCGAGCCGTCCGGAGCCCTCGAGGCCGTTGCCGGAGACCCCGCCGGTGGCGTCCGAGCCGCCCCCCGCGGCCGAGGCCAGCTCGCTGCCGCCCCTGCCCGGCGACCGCGCCGCCGCTTCCGCCGAGGAGCCCCGGCGAGGGGCCTCGGAGCTGTTCACGCCCGACCGCTCGGACTACAAGAGCCTCCTCTCGCCCAAGACCCGCGAGGAGGTCATGCGGATCGCCCAGCGCCAGGAAGAAGAGGCCCGTCGGATCGCCCAGCAGCCCGGCCAGGCCCCGGCGGGCGGCCCGACAACTCCGCCAGCGATGGGCCTGGGTGACACCTCGGCCCTGACCAACCAGCCGGGCCAGGGCTCGACCCGGTTCGAGCTGCCCCGGGCCCCGAGCCCGACCGAGGCCCGGCCGCTCCGGAGCATCCCGGTCCCCGAGGACTTCGTGCCCCTGGAGGCCCGCCAGTGGGACCCGACCCGGAAGATGTGGGCCGCGGCCGCCGTCTGCCACACGCCGCTCTACTTCCAGGACGCCGTCCTCGAACGCTACGGCCAGTCGGCCGAGCAGCTCTTCGGGCCGACCGGGCGGTTCCTGACCTACCCGCTGGATGACCCCAAGCAGTCGAAGCAGCGGAACCAGATCATCCAGCCATTCTTCTCCGTCGGGCTGTTCGCCGCCCAGATCGTGGCGTTGCCCTACAACATGATCGTGGATCCGCCCTGGGAGTCGCAGTACGAGCTGGGCTACTACCGCCCCGCCGACCGCATCCCGCCGGACACCTTCTACCTGCCGCTCACCGGCGTCGGGCCGCCCCTGCGGGGCAAGAAGTACTGAGATCGGCAACGGTCGATCCTGACAACCTGATCGCGACGAGGCCCGCCCCATCGGCGGGCCTCGTTCGTTGGATGCTCACGGCTGGATGGGACTCAAGGCCCGCCGGGCCGATCATTTCCCCGGGGCCGCCCGCCTGATAGACTCGTCGGATCGATCATCGCACCCTTGTTGCTCCCCACGGCGAGGACCGTCCCATGTCAACCGAACCCGCCTCCCTGGTCACCCTGCCCGCCCCGATGCTCCCCGACTGGCGCCGGGTGTACGTGCACGCGCTCGCGGCGGCGTTCCTGGCCGGCCTGGCGGCGCTGGGGGTGGGCGAGTCGCTCCGGGGGTACTTCCTGCCGAAGGTCCTGCCCGCGCTCACGGATCCGTTCTCGAACGCCAACGACAAGCTCAAGCTGGCGGCGCAGAGCAAGGAAGCGATCACGACGTTCGAGGCGTTCGGGGGCTTTCTGGGCCTGGCCTTCGGCGTGGCCGGGGCGATGGCCCGTCGCAAGTCGGTCAGGCAGATGATCCTCCCCGGGCTGATCGGCTTCGCCCTGGGGGTGAGCGCCGGGGCGGTCACGACGAAGTTCCTGATGCCGGTGGCCGACTCCAATCGCGGGGCGATGGTCGATGATATGATCCTGCCGTTGTGGGTGCTCGGCGGCATGTGGGCGCCGCTGGGCCTGGTGGCGGGCCTGGCCTTCGCGCTGGGGATGTGGCCGATCGAGGCCGCGATCCTCCCCCGCGCCGCCCTCGGCGGCCTCGCCGGCGCGGCGCTCGGGACCGTGCTCTACCTGACCCTGGGCGCGGTGGTCCTGCCCCTCTCCGAGACCGGCAACCCCATCCCCGCCACCCTCGCCGCGCGCTCCCTCGCCCGCCTCGTCGTCGCCCTCCTCACCGGCATCGCCGTCGCCGGCCTCGTCAACGGCGGCCGCCAGCGCAAGGCGCCGGTCGACCCGATGGCGTAATCCCGTAGGGTGTGGTGCCACGCGGACCCAAGGTCCGCGTCCACCGCACCCATGGTACTACCCTCGCCACCCTGTAGGGTGTGGTGCCACGCGGACCCAAGGTCCGCGTCCACCGCACCCACGACCGCGACAGCCCGCACGATTGCCCCGCGCGGCCGACGATGCGTTCTCACATCAATAGTCCATCGATCACCCCATCGAATTTGACCGGCCTGAGAACCTGACCTAGGGTTGAAGCGGACGGCGGCATTCGCCTTCGTTTTGAACCCTGGGGCGGCCCATCGATGCCGAATTATCGACGCTGGTATGTCGCCGGCGGTCAATACTTCTTCACGCTCGTGACCTGGGAACGGATGCCGATCTTTTGGGATCCCGTCGCGCGGCGATTGCTGGGCGACAGCTTCCGAAAGGTCAGGGCCCGGCATCCCTTCCAGATCCCGGCGATCGTGCTGCTGCCCGACCACATGCATTGCATCTGGACAATGCCGCTCGGGGATGCCCAGTTCTCGATGCGCTGGAATGAGATCAAGCGACACTTCACCCGCGCGTGGCATCGCGGGGGTGCCGGTTGCCGGGAAGCGGCCCGGAGCGAATCCCGGCTCCGCCGCCAGGAGCGATGCGTCTGGCAGAGGAGATTCTGGGAGCACTTCATCCGCGATGAGGATGATTTTGCGAACATCCTCGACTACATCCATTACAACCCTGTCCGGCATGGCTATGTCGAACGTCCCGGGGATTGGCCCGCCTCCAGCTTCGGGCGGTACGTCCGGGCCGGGCTTTATCAGGAGGGGTGGGGACGCGATGAGCCCAAGATGGGCCTGTCGCCGGATCGCGGGTTTGAATGAGGGGATTGGGGGGGGATTATGGATGGGCGTGGGCGGTCCGAGGGTGCGGTGGACGCGGACCTGTAGTCCGCGTGGCACCACACCCTACTTGGACTCCACCGTCACGGCCATGACGACGGGGGCGCTGGAATCGGGGCCTTTGAGGAATTCGATGGTGTCGATCTTTTCATCCCGCCTGGGGCCGATGCTGAGGTAGCGGATCTGCTGGCCGCCGAGCTTGAAGGCGAGCTTCGAGCCGGGGACGTCCACCACGCGGATGTAGTCCGCGAACTGGATGCCGTTCTTCAGGGGGTGGTCCTCCGTCTGGCCGTCGGCGTAGTGCAGGCGGACGATCAGGGAGGTGCTGCCCACGCGGCCGTACGGGTGGCCCCAGCCGCTCACGCCGCTGAGCATGTGAATCGCCTTCGCCGGCGAGCCGCAGGGGATGGTGGCGGTCCGGGGGAGCTTGCTGGTCAGCGGCCCGTTGATGCTGTGCAGCAGGATGATGTTCGGCACCGTGCCGTTCTTGGGGTCGATCACCTGGAACGGCACGCCGAAGGCCGACACCGCGCCCCACTTGGGGAAGATCAGCCGCTCCATGTCGGTCTCGGTGCTGAAGAACATGCCCTTGCTGCTGATCGTCGTGGCCGCCTTGGCCAGCGGCAGCGGGAAGAATTTGCCGCGCGTGGTGAGGAATTCCAGCAGGTCCACCAGTTGCTCCGGCGGCAGCTTCTCGAAGCCCTCGGGCATGAGCGACTGGGTGGTCGCCTTGAGTTCCTCGATGCCCTGGCGCAGGACCGTCTGCCGCTTGGCCTCGGTGTCGAGCAGCTCGATCGACGTGCCCGTCTCGGCCGCGAGCAGGCCCGAGAGGACGCGGCCGTCGGCGGTGGCGACGGTGTACTGGCGGTAGTTCGCCTCGACCGAACGGTTGGGGTCGAGGATATGTTCGATCAATTCGGTCCTGGTCTGAGTGGCCACGCCCGAGAGGTCGGGCCCGATGTCGGCGCCGGCGGACCCGTGGCGGTGGCACTTGGCGCACTGGGCCTCGAACACCGCCCGGCCCTTCGCGGCGTCGCCGCGCTTCTGGGCCAGCGGTAAGGCGGCATGCACGACCGCCTCGCGGTTCTTGCTCGGCATCCGGCCCTTCTTGGCGAGGAGCTTGCCGGCATGTTCCGCGATGGACTTGTCCGGGTGACGCGCCAGGCGGTTCTCCTGGTCGAGCGTCAGGTCGGTGGCACTGAGCGTGCCGGCCTCGATGGCGTCGAGCAGGGATTTGGTCCACTCGGGACGCTTGAGCAGGGTCTCCAGCGCGAGTTTGCGGGTGTTGGGCGTGTAGCGGCCCCATGAGGCGATCAGGTCGGGCCCGACGAGTTTGCTGCGCGAGTTGCCCAGCACGTCCAGCAGGCCGGCGGCCAGCGTCGGACCGGTCTGCGGGGTGAGGAGCGCGACCAGCGGGGCGACCGAGCCGGCGTCGTCGAGCGAGACCCACTGGCGGGCGGCATCGACCCGGCTCGGCTCGGGCTTGCCGGCGTCGCCGATGACCGCGATCAGGTCATTGCGGATCCGCCCGACCTCCCCCGCAAACCGCTCGCCCAGGCCCCAGCGGCCGGCGAGCACCAGGGTCTTCGACGAACCCTCGCCCCCCAGCCGCTTGAGCAGCGCCGCGAGCGCGTCGATGAGCTTTGGATCGGCCTTGGGCGCCGCGTCGGCCGACGCGGGCCAGCCGGCGGCGAGGCCGACCATGATCGACTCGCCGACCGCCGCGTTGGCCTTCGACGCCTCGTCGAGCACCCCGACGATCGTCGCCGGTGCGCCGCCCGCGACGCCGCCCCGGGCGTGGTGCTCGGCGACCGCCTTCGCGACATTCGCCAGCGCCAGCACGTCATCCTTCGAGCGGACGTTGATGGGCCCGGACGCCGCCTTGAGGAACGACGGGGCGTCCTTGGCGGCGGCGTAGGCGGCGGCCTTCGGCAGCCAGGGGTCGGTCGCGTTGCTGCGGTCGAGCAGGAGCGCCACGATCGCCGGGCCCGACTCGGGCACGCCCGGCGCATCGGCCAGGGCGAGCAAGGCCGCCAGTCGCACGAGCGGATCCTTGTCGGTCACCAGGCCGGCGTCGACGATCGCCTTCGCCGATTCCCTGGTGTGCGGCAGCGACCGCAGCGCCGCCTCGCGGGTGCCGGCGTCGGACGACTTCAACGCGGCCCCGATTGCGGATTCGTTGTTCGCACCCAGGCCCTCCAGCGCGTGCAGGGCGTGCCGCGAGGCGACGCCCCCCCTGGGATCGCCGGCGACCTTCACCAGGGCGGGGATGGCGGCCTTCAGGTCCTTCTCGACGATGAGCTGCTGGGCCATGAGCCGCCACCAGAGGTTGCCCGAGCCGAGCGCGGCGACGAGTTCGTCGGGGCCGGCGACGTCGAGCTTCGGCAGCTTGGCGAGCTTCGCGTTCTCGGGGAAAATCCTGTAGATGCGTCCGTGGGTCTTGTCGCGGTCGGGGGTCACGTAGGCGTTGCCCGCGCCGGTCTGGAAGCCCGGCGGCGTGGGGTTGTGGCGGACGATGTAGTTGTACCAGTCGACCATCCAGACGGCGCCGTCGGGCCCAACGGTCGCGATGATCGGGGCGGTCCACTCGTCGTCGCTCACGAGCAGGTTGTAGCCGTCGCGGGTCTTGAGCCCGGTGACGCCGTTGGGGGCGAGGAAGTCGAGGTGCAGCAGGTGGCCGGTGGGCTCGTTGACCATCACCGCGCCCCGGTACTCGTCGCCGAAGGTGTCGGCGGTGATCAGGTCGGCCCCGGCGGCGGCGGTGTAGCCCCCGAACCAGTCGACCTGCCGGATCGCCCCCAGCGCGTGGAACGGCTTGTGGTCTTCGATCCGCGCGCTGCCCGTCCCCGTGCCGCCGCGGAGCTTCTCGACGTACCGATTCGGGATCGCCAGGTGGACGCTGTGGTTGTCGTTCGCGGTCGAGCCGAGGATCTGCCCCCGCTCGCCGAAGCCCAGGCCCCAGGTGTTGTTGCTGGTGCTGGTGAGGAACTCGAACGACTTGCCGTCCGGCTTGAACCGGAAGTACCCCTGCCCGAAGGTGTGGAGCTTGCCGCCGGTCATCACCCGGCCGCCGCTGTATCCGACGCTGCCGTAGATCCAGTTGTCGAAGCCGTAGTGCAGGTTCGAGTGGACCGCGTGGGTGTCGAACCGGCCGAAGCCCGTGAACAGAACTGCGGTCTTGTCGGCCACGTCGTCGCCGTTCGTGTCCGTCAGCAGGAGGATGTCCGGCGCCCTCGCGACGATCAGGCCCTTCGTGGTCCAGAGGAGGCTCGTGGGGATGTTCAACCCTTCGGCGAAGGTGGTGAACTTGTCGGGCGTGCCGTCGCCGTTGGTGTCCTCGAGGATCCGGATGCGGTCGCGGCCCTTCTTGTTCGGGTTGACATCATTGGGGTAGTCGATGGATTCGATGGCCCAGACGCGGCCCCTCGGGTCGAACGCGATCGCGATGGGCTTGATGACCTGCGGCTCGGCGGCGTAGAGCTCGACCTTCATGCCTTCGGGCAGGTGCATGTGCTTCATCGACTCGGCCGGCGACAGCGGCGCGGGCTTGCCGTCGACGGTCGCGGCCTTCGGCGTCTCGTCCGGGATCCGCCCGGCGGCCCACTTGATGCCCTGGGCGAGCAGGTGGTGATACGGGGCGAGGTCCCAGGCGCGCTCGTCGTGCCCGAGCGCGGTGTAGAAGACCCGGCCCTTCCCCTGCTTGCGGACCCAGGCCGAGGGCTCATACCCGCCCGATTCGGGCCGGGTCATCACGACCCAGTGGTCGGGGTTCATCTGGTCCGAGACGTACGGCTCGTCGAAGACCGGGAAGCCCTTCACGCCTTGCATCGACGGATGCTGGGCGTCGATGACCCGAGTGTTGAAGGTGGTCATCGCGGCATGCTTCTGGAACCGGCCGCCGACGAGCTTGGTGTAAGCGTCGCTGTTGCGGAACGCGTGCGAGGCGCAGTGGATCGGCACGAACCCCTTGCCCCCCTCGACGAAGCCGAGGAGCGCCGCCTCCTGCGAGGGGGTGAGGTCGCCGTGGTCCTTGTAGATGGCGAGGACGTCGTAGCCGGCGAGGGTTTTGGGGTTGAGCTGCTCCTGGTCCTCGGTGACGACGACCTCGACGCCGAGCTTCGCGAGCCTGTCGACCGCGCTCCGGGGATACTGCGGCCCGTGGTGGTTCGGGTTGCTGCCGACGATCATCAGCACCTTGACGGGTGCCTGGTCGGGTGCGGCCTGGGCCGGATGGGCGGCGGTGCTCAGCGCGAGGGCCGCGCAGGCGGTCGCGAAGAAGGCTCGGGGCCTCGACATCGTGTGCATTCTCATGGGTGCGGGACGTGTGATGTGCGCAGGAGGCGGGGCGGACGCCCGTGGCACGACTCTCCTTCACGCCTTGATCTTCGCGACGGGCGGAAATTCTGTCAACGATCGCCCTGGAGTGCGGAAGCTCTCGGCGCGGGTCTCCCGACCCCGCCAAGCGCTGGGCGCGGGTCTCCAGACCCCGCCCCAACATCCGCCGCGCTTTACCGCAAAACTCGGTCTCCAGACCGGTATTCTGGTCTCGATCTTCTCCAACTTATCAACGGGTCTGGAGACCCGGTTCGCTGGTCTCCTTCGATCCCAGTGGGGGCGGGGTCTGGAGACCCGCGCCCAGCGCTCCCGGCCCGCGCCCGGCGCTTTCGCGCCCGGAGGTGCGGCGCGACGGCGGTAGGTTCCGTCGGCGACGCTTTCCCGGTAAACTCTCTGCCATCGCCCCTCTCCCGCAGGTTCGCATCGCAAGATCGATCGCCGTCCGATACGCACAACACGATGGAGTTCCACCGATGCTGCACGACCACAGCGCCGATCGGCCGAATCGTCGCGCGTTCCTCCAGGCGGGCCTGGCCGCGGGCCTGGGGGCGTCGGGCTTGCCGCAGATGGCCTCGGCGGCGGCGGGGTTGATCGCACCGACGGTCGAGGAGGAAGCCCGGGCGTTCTTGCAATCGTTCGTCGACGGCTGGCTGCCCCTCTACAAGGGGGCGAGCGAGGCCGCGTGGTCGTCGTCCACGGACGTGTCGGAGCAGCACACTTCCGACAAGATCGCCCGAGAGCAGGCGTTCAACGAGTTCGTCGGCTCGCCCGAGGTCATCAACAACGTCCGCAAGTTCCTGGCGCAGAAGGACAAACTGTCCGAGCTGACCGTCCGCCAGCTGGAGAAAGTCCGGCTCCGATCGGCCGAGTCGCCGGGCACGGTCCCCGAGGTCGTCAAGGCCCGCACCGAGGCCGAGGCCAGGCAATCGGCCGCGCAGGACGGGTTCGCCTACACCCTCAAGTCCCCCGGCAAGCCCGACACGAGCCCCTCGCCGAACGAGATCGACAAGGTGCTCGTCACCTCCCGCGACCTCGCCCAGCGCCAGGCGTACTGGGAGGTCTCCAAGACGATCGGCGGGCCGCTCCGCGAGGGGATCCTGAACCTCCGAAACTTAAGGAACCAGGTCGCGAAGGCCGTCGGCTTCGACTCCTTCTTCGCCCTCCAGGTCGCCGACTATGGCCTGACGGTCGACCAGATGGTGACCCTCTGCGACAACCTGATCGAGGAGATCCGGCCGCTGCACCAGCAGCTCCACGTCTGGGCCAAACATACGCTGGCCAAGCGTTACAAGGCGGATGTTCCCGAAGGGCCGATCCCCGCGCACTGGCTCCCGAACCGCTGGGGCCAGAACTGGCCGGGGCTGGTCGAGGGCGTGGACATGGACGCGCCCTTCCAGTCCAAATCGCGCGAGTACGTCACCGAGCAGGCCGAGCGGTTTTATGTCTCCCTCGGGTTCCCCAGGCTGCCGAAGAGCTTCTACGAGAAGAGCGACCTGTACCCGGCCGACCCCAAGTCGGGCCGGAAGAAGAACTCGCACGCCAGCGCCTGGCACATCGACCTGAAGGACGACGTCCGCAGCCTGATGAGCATCGAGCCCGACTCGCGCTGGTTCACCACCGCGCACCACGAGCTGGGGCACATCTATTACTACATCAGCTACTCGACCCCGAAGGTCCCCTACCTGCTCCGCGAGGGGGCCAACCGCGCGTTCCACGAGGGGATCGGCGACCTCATCGGCCTGGCGGCGGGCCAGACGCCGTATTTGAAGCAGGTCGGCCTGTTCCCGGCCGAGGCGGCGAAGGCGGACCGGATCCAGTTCCTGCTCGAAACCGCCCTCGACAAGTCGTCGGTGATCTTCCTGCCCTTCTCGGCGGGGACCATGACCCACTTCGAGCGCGACTTCTACGCCGGGACGATCCCCGACGGCCAGCTCAACGCCGCGTGGTGGGACCTCGTCCGGAAGTACCAGGGGATCGCCGCGCCCGGCGACCGGCCGGAGACCCTCTGCGACGCCGCGACCAAGACCCACATCAACGACGACCCCGCCCAGTACTACGACTACGCCATCGGCACGGCCATCAAGTTCCAGCTCCACGACCACATCGCCCGGGTCATCCTCAAGCAGGACCCCAGGGAGTGCAACTACTACGGCAACGCCAAGGTCGGGGCCTTCCTCCGCTCCATCCTCGAACTGGGCGCCACCCGCGACTGGAACGCCGTCCTCAAGGAAGCGACCGGCGAGGGCCTGTCCGCCAAGCCCATGCTCCGCTACTTCGAGCCGCTCCTCGAATGGCTCCAGGCCCAGAACCGCGGCCGGATGCTGGGCTGGTGATCGCCGATCCTCTTACGTCCCCTTACGCCCCCCATCGAGCGAAGCCTTCGAGGACGGACGCATCGGGCGCGGAGAGCGGCCGGCGAGCAGAGCGCTGGGCGCGGGTCTCCAGACCCCGCCCCTGGCTCTGCTGCGCCGTCCCACCAATCCGGGTCTCCAGACCCGTGTTCGAAGACCGATGCGCGCCGGGGCCTTTGATCGATGGGTCTGGAGACCCGCCCCTGTGGTACCGCATCTCAGGGCAAGGGCGGGGTCTGGAGACCCGCGCCCAGCGCGTCCGCGCTCCCGGTTCGCCCCGGGTCAACGCCCTTCTCAACTCCGACGCTTGTCCGGGCCCCCCACGCGCCCTACCATGAGATAGAATAGGAGATTGGGGCGATCGGATGGCGCAAACGGGCAGTCGGGGCCACGTCCAGGGGGACCGCATCATGGGTCGGGAATCGACGGCGGGTTGGCGGGCGCTCGGGGCGGTCCTGCTCGGGGCGGCGGCGACGCTCGGGGTGACGCTCGCGCAGGCGCAAGATCCTGCGGCGCCGAAGGGTGCGGCGCAGAAGGCGACGAAGCCCGGGCGTCGGGGCGGGCTCCGGGCCCCCGGCGGGGCGGGCAAGGCCAGGGCGAAGATCGGCCACGACCCGCTCGCCAAGGCGGCCGAGGACCACCAGGCCGCCCCCGACACCGGCAACCTCGCGCCCGGCACCTTCCACTACACCATGAAGCTCGTCTCGGCCTCCGGCGACACCACCGTCCCCGGCAACGCCCTGGCCGCCACCTACTACCCCTCCAAGCTCGGCACCGGCGCCCCCGTCGTGCTGATGGTCCACGAGCGCGAGCGGTCCAGCAAGGATTTCCAGGACCCCATCGGCGACCTCAAGAACCGCGGGGTCGCCGAGTACCTCCAGGCCCAGGGCTACGCCGTCTTGCTCATCGACCTCCGGGGCCACGGCGCCAACCCGCGCCGGAGCCTGCCGGCCTCGGAATGGGCCAAGATGGCCGACGACCTCCAGACCGCCTACCGCTTCCTGATCGGCCGTCACAATTATGGCGAGTTCAACGTCTCGCGGCTGGCCGTCGTGGCCGTCGGCGAGGGGGCGAACGTCGCGCTCCACTGGGCGTCGCTCGGCGGGGGCGTGCCGAACGAGGGGATGCCGTCCGACCTCAACGCCCTGGTCGCCATCTCCCCCATGATCGACGCCCAGGCGCAGGGGCTGCCCGCGCTGACGAAGATGCGCAACCTGGCCGCCCGCGTGCCCTTGTGCCTCATGGCCGGCGAGCGCGACGCCGCCTCGATCGAGCTGGTCAAGGTCGCCCAGCCGATCGTCACCCGGGTCCGCAGCAACAAGGTCCAGCTCTTCCCGTCGTCGCTCCACGGCTACAAGCTGCTCCGCCTCGAACCCAAGTTCACCGAGACCCTCACCAGCTTCCTCGACGGCACCATCAAGTCCCGCGCCACCGAGTGGGAAGGCCGCTACAACCTCAACCCCGTCCTGTTCGAGAACATCCGCGTCGTCCGCAACCCCACGCCGAACGCCGGCAACAACGCCGCGACCAAGGACCAGCCGGCGACCAAGGACCAGCCGGCGACCAAGGACCAGCCGGCGACCAAGGACGACAAGTAACGGCCCCTTCGGAGTGCGGCAGCGAGCGTCCGCTCGGTTCTCGCGGAGCTTGCTCCGCGCGCCCGGCCGAAGCATGATGCTGGGGGCCGGCGCGTATTGACGCCCGGCGCGACGGACAATCCGCCGGGTCTCGACCGCCTTCCCTTCGTCCGGGCACGCGAAGCGAGCTTCGCGGCAACCGAGCGGAAGCAAACTTCCGCACTCCGGGCACATGCCCCGAACATAGGCCACCCCATGCCCCTCCCGCGCCGCAAGATGCCGGTCGAGACCATCCTCGGGCTCCGCCCGCCCGCGACGGAGTTCGACTACTTCGCCCAAAACGACGTCCCCGAGTTCGCCTTCCAGCCCAGGCTGGGGCCGGGGTCGAGCCTCCTGGTGAACGCCTCGTGGCTGGCCGACGCCTGCTTCCTCGTCTATGGGCCGGCGAGGTTCATCGAGACCCACCTCAACGGCATCCGGTTCGAACTCGGCTGGATCGGCGAGCGCGACAACAACCAGGGGATGTTCCTGCTGAACGAACAGGCGATGATCCTGGTGTTCCGGGGCACCCGCCTGGAGGTCAACAGCGCCCTCGACAAGCTCGAATTCACCACGATCAACGCCGACGACCTGAAGATCGACGCCACCTTCCTGCCGCGCGTCTGCGAGGCCGGCGGCCATGTGCACAGGGGGTTCCTTGATGCGTTCAAATCCTCCTGCGGGGCGATGGATCTGATCCTGTCGCGTCGGACACCCGGCCAGGCGCTCTGGATCACCGGCCACAGCCTCGGCGGGGCGATCGCGACCCTCGCGGCGGCCCACATCGGTGCCGAGAACATTGAAGGCCTGTTCACTTACGGATGCCCCCGCGTCGGCGACGCCGCGTTCACGAAGGCCCTGCCCACGCGCAACTACGCCCGGTTCGTGCACCGCGACGACTGGGTGACCACCGTCCCCCCCGAGCCGATCCTGGGCTACAAGCACGCCGGCGAACTCGTGGAGATTTCCGCCGGCAAGCGCGACTTCCTGGCCGAGATCACCACGGGCGCCCAGGAGTTCTTCGAGGCCATCAAGGCCATGCGCGGCGAGCCCCTGATCCAGCCCGACACCCTCCCCTTCAGGCTCGCCGGCATCGCCGACCACGCCCCGATCTACTACGCCACGCTCCTCTGGAACGCCCTCATCGAACGCCACGGCGCATGACGATGCCGCATCACGCCCGCGACCTCCTTCCCGTCATCGCCCTGCTCGGGATTTTCGCCATGCCCGCCGACGGCGCCGAACGCCAGATCACCAACGCACCGCATGGTCACATCCTCACCAACGTCGGCGTGTGGTCGCACGACGGCCGCTGGCTCGCCTACGACGTCCGCAGCGACCCCGCTGGGTCGGTGTTCGACGGCGACCGCATCGAGCGCGTGGAGGTCGACACGGGCAAGGTCGAGGTGCTCTACACCTCGAAGAACGGCGCCCGCTGCGGCGTGGCGACGTGCAGCCCGGTCGACGACCGCGTGGCGTTCATCCTCGGCCCCGAGAACCCGACGCCCGACTGGACCTACGGCATGGACCGGCGCCAGGGCGTGATCGTCCGCGCCTCCAGGCCCGGCCCCGCCGAGCCGCTCGACGCCCGCGACCTCGCCCCGCCGTTCACCCCCGGCGCGTTGCGCGGCGGGTCGCACGTCCACGTCTTCAGCGGCGACGGAAAATGGATCAGTTTCACGTATGAAGATTACATCGTGAATCAACTCGGGCCCGACGGCCCCCACGACCGCAACCAGCGGACCATCGGCGTGAGCGCCCCGTTCGGCCCGGTGAGGGTCGGGCCCGACCACCCGAGGAACCACGACGGCACCCACTTCACCGCCGTGGTCGCCCGGACCGTGAATAAACCGAAGATCAACTCCGAGGAGATCGACCGCGCCTTCGAGGACGCCTGGATCGGCGCCGACGGATACACCCGGCCCGACGGCACGCGGGTCGAGAAGGCGCTGGCCTTCCTGGGCAACGTGCGAGGGCCGGACGACCGATCCATCACCGAGCTGTTCGCGCTCGACCTGCCGGCCGACCCTCGCACGCCCGGCGACGGGCCGCTCGAAGGCACGGCCACGACCCGCCCCCTGCCCCCGCGTGGCACCTCCCAGCGCCGGCTGACCGTCACGGCCGACCGCCGGCATCCGGGCCTCCCCGTCGTGCCGAGATTCTGGCCCCGCAGCGCGCCCGACGGCAGTCAGATCGCCTTCCTCCTGCGCGACGACGCCGGGATCGTCCAGCTCGCGGTCGTCTCCCCGAACGGCGGCCCGATCCGCCAGGTCACCCGCATCGCCGAGGGCCCCGGCGTCTCGTCCGCCTTCACCTGGACCCCCGACGGCCGCTCGATCGCCCACGCGCTCAACCATCAGGTCTGCCTGACCGACGCCTCCACCGGCCGGACCACCCCCCTGACCCCGCCCCACGACGACCTCCGCCCCGAGGCCGTCGTCGTCAGCCCCGACGGCCGCCGCATCGCCTACGTGCGCCACGTGGCCGGGTTCAACCAGGTGTTCGTGTGCGGGGTGAAGGAGAAGCGGGATTGAACCGCCAGGGCAAGGCGCCGGACGAGGGCCAGGCGCGCTGGGCGCGGGTCTCCCCGCGAAGCGCCGGGCGCGGGTCACCCCGCGAAGCGCTGGGCGCGGGTCTCCCGACCCCGCCCTTGCCCTGAGATGCGGTACCACAGGGGCGGGTCTCCAGACCCATCGATTAAAGGCCCCGGCGCGCATCGGTCTTCGAACACGGGTCTGGAGACCCGGATTGGTGGTACGGCGCGGCAGAGCTAGGGGCGGGGTCGGGAGACCCACGCCCAGCGCTTCGCGGGGTGACCCGCGCCCAGCGCATTCGACCGCGGCCCGATGGTACGGCGCGGCGCGACTTATACAATACACTTCTAAATAGGAAAATCTATGTTCTGTATATTTGGATCGGCGTCCTGGCGATTCAATCCCCCCCTCTCCTTCATCAGATTTCGACCTCTTGCGGCCGCCAGCGGTTTTGGTCCAGAATGACGTCTTGCTTGACCTCTCCCCCCTCGGTTGGACCTCCCCGATGAGCCTGGGCGATAAGCCGCCGGTGATGAGCTTCGTCTCGGCGATCCCGAAGGCGTTCCACGACGGCGACCGGGACGCGGACGCCAAGCGGGCGGAGTTCCAGAACGTCCGCTGCGTCGAGGAGATCTATCGCCTGATCGCGCTCGGCGAGTTCGAAGCGGTCGGCGCGTGGTTCACCGAGGACGTCCACTTCGAGATCCTCGGGCCCGTCCCCATGCCCTCGCTCTCGGCCACCGGCCTGGAGCAGGTGCTCGCCGACCTCAGGCGCAACTTCGGCTCGATCGAGTCGACCGAGACCACGATCGAATCCCTCCTCGCCCAGGGCGACGCCGTGATCATGGTCGCCCGCGACCGGGGCGTCTACCGCGAAAACCGCGTGGAATACCACGTCCAGTTCCTGGTCCAGTTCCGCTTCCGCGACGGAAAAGCCTTTCACGTCCGCGAATGGGTGATCCCGCTGGCGTAAAACGGCCGTAGCGAACGAATGGCTAGACGGCGCCGTGCGCTGGGCGCGGGTCTCCCGACCCCGCCCCAACATCGGCCGCGCCGGACAACGAAACCGGGTCTCCAGACCCGTATCGGAAACGCCCCGATTCGCAGGGCGTTTGATTTTCGGGTCGGGAGACCCACCCCTGCGGTACCGCATCTCCGGGCAAGGGCGGGGTCGGGAGACCCGCGCCCAGCGCCGATCCACACGATGGTAGTGCGTCCGCCTCCGCCCCGGTCACACCTCGGCGACGGCCTTGTTCTCCGGCCGGTGGCCGAGGCCCAGGGTGATGATGATGGTGGCCGAGATCATCATCGAGACGGTCAGGAACAGGATGCCGGGCAGGAACGAGCCGGTCCGGTCCTCGACGTAGCCGAGGAAGAACGGGCCGACGAAGCCGCCGAGGTTGCCCACCGAGTTGATCAGCCCGATGCTGCCGGCCGCCGCCGCCTCGGTGAGGAACAGGCTCGGCAAGGACCAGAAGGCCGGCAGGTACGCCTTCAGGCCCGTCGCCGCGACGGTGAACAGGATCACCATGATCCAGAGCGGGTTGCCCCGGAACAGCGTCAGGCCCAACGCCAGCGCGCCGAGGTAGATCGGGATCGACGCGTGCAGCCGGCGCTCCTGGTGGCGGTCGGAGCTGCGGCCGACGAAGAACTGGCCGAACAGCGAGCCGAGCGGAGGGATGATCAGGATCCACGTCAGGAGGTCGTCGCTGAGCGTGTACCAGCTCTTGAGGATGCTCGGCAGGAAGATCTCGACGCCGTAGTTCCCCGTCACGATGAAGAAGTACGCGGCCGCCAGCAGGAGGACCTTCGGGTGCGACAACGCCTCCAGCACCGTCATGTGCCCGCTGGTCGCCTTGTGCTCGGCCTTCTCGCGGGCCAGCTCGTTCTCGAGCGCCTCGCGCTCGTCGTCGTCGAGCCACTTGGCCGAGCGGGGGCGGTCGGTCATCCAGAACAGGACCATGATCCCCAGGACCACCGCCGGCACGCCCCAGGCGATGTAGATCCACTGCCAGCCCTTCAGGCCCAGCACCAGCGGGTGCGTGGTCGTCACCCCGTTCTCGATCTCGGTCGACCCGATCTTGAGCATCAGGTTGCAGATCTTGGGCGAGATCATCTGCGCCACCGGCGTCGCGATCAGGAACGACGCCAGGGCCCGCGCCCGGTCGCGTTTGGGGAACCAGTGCGTCAGGTAGACAATAATGCCCGGGAAGAACCCCGCCTCCGCCAGCCCCAGGAAGAACCGGGCGGTGTAGAAGTGCCAGGGCTGGGTGACGTACGCCGTCAACGCCGCCACGATCCCCCACGAGATCATGATCCGGCTGATCCACTTCCGGGCGCTCCAGCGCTCGACGATCAGGGTGCCGGGGATCTCCAGCAGGAAGTACCCGATGAAGAAGATGCCGCCGCCGAACCCGATGACGGTGTTGGTGAACGCGGGCATGTCCTTCTGCATCGTCAGCTTGGCGATCGACACGTTCGTCCGATCGACATAGGCGACGACGTAGCAGGCGAACAGCAGCGGGATCAGCCGCAGGTACGCCTTGCGGCGCGCCCGGTTCAGCGGCGAGGAGGCGTCGACGAAGGCGGCATCGTCCGTCGCGCGCGGGGATTCATACGGGTTCGGCGAGGACATATCGGGCTCGCTCGTTGCGGTTCGTGGTGGTGGGCTTCGCACTAGCGGAAGGTGTTCCCCGGTCGCCTCGAGCACCCGGGGCGATCGAAGCTACCACGCAAGTTGTCCCCCTGCAACGACTCGGGGCGACGACGCGCGTCCCCCAACCTGGGCTGGCCCCGCGCCGGCTTTGCGGGTCCAATGGGGCGGTTTCGGATCCCTGGACCGGCGAGCGAGGAGCGTGGCGGATGGAATCGGGCGTGGTGGTGACCTTCGACGCGAGCCGGGGCTTCGGGTTCGTCCGGGCCGACGGCAAGGGCTGGACGGACGACATATTCGTCCACGTCGGCGACATCCCCGGTCGGCAAGCCCTGAGCGCCGGCCAGCGGGTGAGCTTCGAGGTCGAGCAGACCGACCGCGGCTGGCGGGCGCGGCACGTCCAGCCGGGCCGGAAGGGGCTGGCGCCGGGGACGGCCGCCGCCCTGGGGCTCGGCCTGCTCCTGGGCGCGATCGCCTACGGCCTGCACCGGCTCGGCCTGGGCTGGATCGGCGCGACGCTCGCGGGCCTGAACCTCGTGACCTTCGCCGTCTACGGCTGGGACAAGCGCCGGGCGGGCATCGAGGGGGCCCGTCGCGTCCCCGAGGCGGTGCTCCTCGGCCTCGCCCTCGTCGGCGCCACCCCGGGCGCCCTCGCCGCGATGTATGCCTTCCGCCACAAGACCCGCAAGGCCGGGTTCCTCATCCCCTTCGCCGGGGTCGTCGCCCTGCAGGTGGTCGCCATCGGCTGGTGGTTCTTCGGTCGGTCGGGGTGACAACGCTGGGCGCGGGCACTGGCCGTGCTGCGCTGGGCGAGGGTCTCCAGACCCCGCCCCTACCTTGACCTGCCGTACCACAGGGGCAGGTCTCCAGACCCGGAAATCCAACGCCCAGACGCGCCAGGCCTTTCCGAATGGGTCTGGAGACCCCGATCCGGTGGTACCGCGCAGCGAGGGCCGGGGCGGGGTCGGGAGACCCGCGCCCGGCGCGTGCGGAGCAAGCAAGCTCCGCAGCAACAGGGCGGACGCTCGCTTCCGCACTCCACGCCTTCGCTCAGGCGGGCTTCTTCTCGGCCTTCTTCGCCCGCTTGGCGGCCTTGCCGGCCTTCTTCGCCTTCTTGGCCTTCTTGCCGCCGGAGGTCAGCTCGGCCTTGGTAATCTTGCCGTCGCCATTCCTGTCGCGCTTGGCGAACTTCGCGACGGCCGCCGCGTCCTCCGCCTTCTTCTTGCCCAGGAACTCCTTCTCGTCCAGGGCCCCGTCCTTGTTCTTGTCCTTCTTCGCCAGGATCTGCTCCGGCGTGCGCTTGGCCTTGTCGGAGGCCTTGGCCTTGGGCTTGTCCTTCTCGGCGGGCTTGGCCTCCGCCTTGGCCTCGGGCTTGGCGGGGGCCGCCGGCTTGTCGTCGGCGACAGACGCCGTGGCGAACACGGAGGCGAGGATCCAACCGGCGAACAGGGCGAATGGCCTGGCTTCGTGCATGGGGGAGTCCTTTTCCAAGGGGCCTTGAGGACGGTCTCGACGGGCATTGAACCCCGCCCCTGCGGCGAAGTTCCGCCGCGAAGGGGAATCCCGCTAACCTCCTGATGACAACGGCTTGCGTCGTTTGCGCAAATGACAGAGGCCGGGGGAAAACCTGTCGACAACCTGTCGCGCACCGGTTCGCGATTGTTGCGCATCGGGGAGCCACCCCCTGAGTCGCATTCCACGTGCCCCGTCCGACTGCCGGGCCGTCAACAGGGGCGCGACATCCCCGTGAACGGGTTTCCCCCCGGTGAACATTTGATTCTGGACACCGATCAAACCGTGACCTACAATCACCTTGAGGCGACCCTCCGCGAGGTTATCCACCGCGCGAGGCGTCCCTCTTCGATTACGGAGTTTTTGTAGAACCTTGAGAAAGATAGGAGAAGGAGACCGTTCCCGACCTCGCAAGATCCGATTGCCTATGCGGATCCCGCATTCGGGATGCAATCCTTGAGAGTCCGGGAGGTGTCCCCTCCTCGGGATATTGCAGGAGTGGGGGGCGTCCGTCCGATACCAAGAGGTCGGATTGTCCCCGTCCGGGGGCGGTCGCCGTTCGCGACGTATTCGTTGGAATGACGGTGGCGTGACGGAATTCGAGGTCCACCGGTCCGGCGGGTCTCGGGGGTGAGATGGGCGGCCGGATGCGGCCCCTTCCCTGTCCCCTCTTACTCTCCAGCCGGACCATTGCGGGGTGCGCGTCCATGAAAGCCCTGTGCGACCGCAAGGGGTTGCTCGCCGCGTTCGGCATGGTCGGCGGCGTGGCCCCCGCGCGGAGTCCCAAGCCGATCCTCCAGAACGTCAAGCTCGTGGCCGACCCCGACCACGGCTCGATCCTGATGGCCACCGACATGGAGGTGGGCATCCGCCACCGGGTGCTCGGGGTCAAGGTCGACCAGCCCGGCTCGGTGATCCTGCCGACCAACAAGATGCAGTCGATCCTCGCCACCTCGAACGACGCCGAGCTGCTCATCGAGACCGAGTCCGACCACCTGCTCGTGCAGGGGCTCTACTCCAAGTTCAAGCTCCCCAGCGAGGATCCGGACCTCTTCCCCGAGGTCCCCGACTTCGGCGCGACGAGCTACCACGTCATCGCCGCGGCCGAGCTGCGCAAGGCCATCCGCCGCACGATGTTCTCGACCGACGTCGAGAGCACCCGCTACGCCCTCGGCGGCGTGCTGGTCGAGCTCACCGGCGAGAGCCTGACCATGGTCGGCACCGACGGCCGACGCCTGGCCCGGATGATCACGGCCGCCGAGGCCGAGGCCGACGCCGCGCCCCCGACGGGCAGCCCGGTCATCCCCGTTAAGGCACTCAAGCTCATCGAGCGGAACCTGTCCGACGACGACCCGCCGGTCCACGTCGTGATCCAGTCGGGGACCTCCGCCCTGATCCGGACCGAACGCGCGGTGATCTACACCCGCCTGGTCGAGGGCCGCTTCCCGCGCTACCAGGACGTGTTCCCGCCGACGGCCGAGGCGAAGATCCCGATGGAGGTCGGGACGTTGCAGCGGAACGTCGAGCAGGCGGCGATCCTGACGAGCGACGAGAGCCGGGGCGTGGACTTCCAGTTCGGCGGGGGCATGCTCACCCTCTCCACCAACGCCGCCGACGTCGGCAGCGCCCGGGTCCAGATGCCGATCGGCTACGAGGGGAAGAACGTCGAGATCACCTTCGACCCCCGCTACCTCATCGACGCGCTCAAGACCCTGGACGAGACCTCGACCATCACCGCCGAGCTCATCGACCACAAGTCCGCCGCCCTCTTCCGGACCGAGGACGGATACACCTATGTGGTCATGCCGCTGACGCGCGACCGTTGATGCGTCTCGCGGGTCCGGCCCCCTCCGGAGGCAAGGGACACATTCCCGACGCCCCGGGGCCTTCCGCCCTGCCCGCACCCGGCGGATGCCCCCGTCGTAAAGGCGGCCGCTCCGCTCCCGCACCCCAGAGGGGGATGCGCGGGGTATGAAGAAAATGGCCGCCGGGGGGGAAATCGCGGTTGTTCAACAGGGCGGCATTGCGTACAATGCTCGATAGGTTAAGACATCGAATTCATCGCGACGATCGGATCGTGCCGACTCTGCGTGGCTCCTGATTGGACCGCGCTGGGATGGGTAGGCTTGCGACGAGGTGACGACCTGTCGCGCCAGACGCCCAGTTCCTGGGGATCTTGGGACCGAACATGCCGAGCCCCGGGCCTCGTCCACGTCCGAATGCCTCGTCGCCGTCCGGGTCGTCGGGCGGGAATTTCTCGTCCGGCCGCCGGGGGCCGAAGTCGCTGGGGGATGTCCTCAACAACCTCTTCGCCTCCAAGGGTTTGGGTCAACTCCGTGCGGCCACCGAGTTGCACGCGGCCTGGAATCTCGCGGTGGGCGAGCCGCTCTGCCGGCAGACCGAGGTGGGGGACGTCCGGCGCGGGGTGTTGAACGTCACGGTCGCGCATCCGGCCCTGCTGGAGGAGCTGTCGGCGTTCCGCAAGGCCGCCCTGCTGACCAGCTTGCGTCAGAATCTGACCGGCACGGTGATCCACGACATCCGGTTCCGCGTCGGGCCCATCGCCTCGACAACGCCATCGACGACCCCGGAACCCCAGGCACGGACCCAGACTCCACCCTCCCCATCCAGCACCAGGCCCAAGCCACAGGATCCCGGCCGCAAGGGCGACGGGGCCCGTTGATCCTCCCGGACGGCCTCCGGATTCGGCATCTCCTGGCGCACTGTTTGCACCAGTTTGGGCCGGGATCGACGTCTAGACGACCGGATGAAGATTGAGGCGGAACAGAAGAGGGACCGGGGACTGGCCGCGCTGTCCGGCCGGATCGCCCCGTCCGGCTACCCTCGATGTCGGCGTTCTTTCCTCCCCCCTTTGCGACGAGTCGATCCGTTTCCGGGCCCACTGCGCGACGTTGCCGAGGCGGCCCGATCCAGCCCGGACCGATCCGATTTGATCCGATACCGAACCGAGTCCTTTCCGATCCAACCGACACGGAACCAGACCGAGCGAACCTGAATGGTGCTGACGGAGGGGACGCGGGCCCGTCGTGGGTCCCTGCCCCTCGCCGCCGGCCGCGACCGCCCCGCCCGGAATTGGGTTTGTTCCCGCATTTTCGGCCCTCGCGCCCCGGCGCTGGGATCGGGACGGGGATCGAATCGACGGCGAGGCGGCCCCCCGACCGGGGCCGGCGGGCACGCACGACCGAGGTGATTCCCCGATGGCGTTGACGACCAAGACCGAGCTCGAAGACGGGACCTCCGCCGACGCGGCCAGCGGCAACGGCTCGGCCTACGGCGAGTCGAACATCAAGGTGCTGGAGGGGATCGAGGCCATCCGGCTCCGCCCCGGCATGTACATCGGCGACACCTCGATGGGGGGGCTCCACCACCTCGTCTACGAGGTCGTCGACAACTCGATCGACGAGGCGATGGCCGGGTTCTGCAAGAACATCTTCGTGACCATCCACGCGGACGAGAGCATCTCGATCGCCGACGACGGCCGGGGCATCCCCACCGGCCCGCACCACCAGTTCCCCGACAAGAGCACGCTCGAGGTCGTCCTCACCAAGACCCACGCGGGCGGCAAGTTCAACCACGACACCTACAAGGTCTCCGGCGGCCTCCACGGCGTCGGGATCACCGCCGTCAACGCCCTCTCCGAGTGGCTCGAGGCCGAGGTCCATCGCGAGGGGCAGGTCTGGCGGCAGGAGTTCCGCCAGGGGCTGGCGCTCGGGCCGATCAAGGCCCTCGGGCCCGCCCGGGCCAACGGCACCACCATCAAGTTCCAGCCCGACCCCGAGATCTTCCCGCGCACCCAGTTCAGCTACGACATCCTGGAGAAGCGACTCCGCGAGCTGTCGTTCCTCAACAGGGGGGTGCGGATCAAGCTCACCGACGAGCGCGGCGACGAGCCGAAGGTCGACGACTTCTTCTCGGGCGAGGGCCTCAGCGAGTACGTCGCCTACCTCAACCGGGCGCAGACGGTCATCCACCCGCCGGTGCTGTTCTCCGGGCGGGACGAGGAGCGGAACGTCGAGGTCGACATCGCCTTCCAGTACAACGAGTCGATCAGCGACAACGTCGTGTCGTTCTGCAACAACATCAACACCGGCGGCGGCGGCACCCACCTCACCGGGTTCCGCACCGCGCTGACCCGCACCCTCAACAACTACGCCAAGGCGACCGCGCCCGCCAAGAACAAGGACCTGGCGATCACCGGCGAGGACTTCAAGGAGGGCCTCACCGCCATCGTCAGCGTCCGGGTGCCGGACCCGCAGTTCGAGGGGCAGACCAAGAACAAGCTGGGCAACAGCGACGTCGAGGGGATCGTCGCCAAGGTCGTCAACGACAAGCTGGCCGAGTACCTCGAACAGAACCCGCAGGCCGCCAAGAAGGTCATCGCCAAGGCGCAGCTCGCGGCCGAGGCGCGCGAGGCCGCACGCAAGGCGCGCGAGCTGGTCCGCAACCGCAAGGGGGTGCTCTCCGGCGGGGGCCTGCCCGGCAAGCTGATGGACTGCACCACCCACGACCAGGACTCGTCCGAGCTGTTCCTCGTCGAGGGCGACTCGGCCGGCGGCACGGCCGAGGGCGGACGCGACCGGATGTACCAGGCGATCCTGCCGCTCCGCGGCAAGATCCTCAACGTCGAGCGCGCCCGGCTCGACCGGGTCCTCGGCAACGAGGAGGTCCGGAACATCATCACCGCCGTCGGCAACGGCATCGGGGATGAAGAGGACCCGACCAAGCGGCGCTACGGCAAGGTCGTGATGATGAGCGACGCCGACGTCGACGGCTCGCACATCCGCACGCTCCTGATGACCTTCTTCTACCGCCAGATGCCCCGGCTCGTGGCGGAGGGGCACCTGTACGTCGCGCAGCCGCCGCTTTACATGATCACGAGCAAGAAGCAGCGCCGCTACGTCCAGACCGAGGCCGAGATGCACGCCATCCTGGTCGAGTCGGGGCTCTCGGGCGCCCGGCTCCAGCCCAGCGGCGTCGACGACGAGTCGCAGTGGATCGAAGGGGACCGGCTGCGGGCCCTCCTGGAGATCGTCGCCGGCCTCGACAACGCGCTGCGGGCCTTCGGGCGGCGGAACCTGCCGGTGCGCGAGTTCCTCTCTCGCATCCACCCTGCGACCGACCCCAAGGATGACGCCCGCGCGGGCATGCTGCCCCTGTTCCACGTCGAGGACGCCAACGGCTCGCACTGGCTCTACGCGGCCGAGGAACTCGCCGCGCACGAGGCGTCGGACGCGCCGGCGGCGGTGCCCGAGGCCGAGGCCGACGCCGACGGTGTCTCGTCCGGTGAACAGGCGCCGGCGGCGGACGCCCCGCGCGTCACCGAACTGCACGAGATCCGTTCCTTGAACAAGTGGCTCGCCCGGCTCCGCGACGAGTACGGCCTGCGGGCCGGGGTGCTCCTGCCGATCGAGGTCACCGGCGACGAGCCGCCGCCCCGCTTCCAGTTCCACCGCGACGACGACGCCCACCCGCTGTTCGACCTCCGGGAGCTGCTCTCCACCGTCCGCCGGCTGGGCGAGAAGGGGATCAAGATCACCCGGTTCAAGGGGCTGGGCGAGATGGACGCCGAGCAGCTCTGGGAGACCACGATGGATCCCACGCGCCGGACGCTCCTCCAGGTCAAGCTCGATGACGCGGCCGCCGCCAACGACCTGTTCACGACCCTCATGGGGGACGACGTCGAACCCCGCCGCCACTTCATCGAGAAGCACGCGTTGGAGGTCAAGAATCTCGACGTTTGATCGTGTTGAGATCCGCATACGTTGCCGGGTGGGCGTGGCCCGCCGCCGGCGTCGGTTGACGGCTTGATCGCGTTCGCATGTGTCCGCATCCGGCCGGGCGGGCGTGGCCCCGCCCGGCGATTCGACGGTATCGATTGACCGCACAAAGGCGCAAGGATCTTGGGACGGGCGTGGGCCGAGGCCCGCGTTGTCGCCCGTCCGCCGGGATCGCCACCCGTTGGGATGGTTTGGAATGGGGATCGCCCAGAAACTGGCCCGAGAGTTCAGCGACGCCGTCCGCTCGCGCGGGCACTCGTACTTCGCCAAGAACCGCGTGGCGATCACGGCGGCGTCGCCGACCGAGGTCGTCGCGAAGGTGAAGGGCACCGTGAAGTACCGGGTCCGCCTCCGCCTGCGCGGGACGAAGCTCCTGGCCTCGTGCACCTGCCCGTACTTCGCCCCCACGGGGATCCCCTGCAAGCACCTGTGGGCGACCGTGATGGCGGTCGACGCCCGGTCGCTCCTGCCGGTGAGCCCGGTGAAGCCCCTGCGGCTGATCACCGACGCCGCCGCGCGCCAGGCCAAGGCCGCCGCCCAGGCGCAGGCGATGGGCCAGCCCTACATCCCCCCCGACATGGATATGCCGCCGCCGGACGACTTCCCCCACCTGCCCCCGCCCGCGCCCGGCAACGAGCTGATCCCCCCGCCGTACCCCCAGCGCCCCGCGGGGCCGGCCGCGCGCCAGTACCCCAGCCAGGTCCCCGGCGGCCCCCCGCGCGACCGGCCGCCGGGCGACCGCGACCGCCGCGACCGCCCGGCCCGCGACCAGGGCCCCCCCCGCGACCGGCCGCGTGACCGCGACGCCTATGCCCGGGGTCCCGGCCAGCAAGGGCCGCCCCGGCCGGCCAACAACTATGGCCAGGGGGGCTACGGCCCCGGCAACGGCGGCTACGGGCCCAACACCGGCGGGTTCGGCGGCTACGGGCCGAACTCGGGCTACGGCCCCGGTCCCGGACCCGGACCGGGCCCCGGCAACGGCGGCTACGGCCAGGGCGGCGGCTACGGCCCCGGACCCGGCAACGGTCCAGGCCCCGGACCGGGCCCCGGCTATGGCGGGTATGGCCAGGGGGGCTACGGCCCCGGCAATGGCGGCTATGGCCCGGGCGGCGGCTACGGCTCCGGTCCCGGACCAGGACCAGGCCCCGGCCCGGGCGGCTACGGGCCAGGCTACGGCCCCGGCCCAGGACCCGGACCGGGGGGCCCGGGCCCCAGGGATCGCGACCGCGACCGGGGCCGCAACAACAACATCAACAATGCCAACAACAAGAACAACGACAGGCGCAAGAACCGCGGCGTCAACGGTTTAGACAACGCCAACGGCCCCCGGGGTTACGGCCAGGGGTACGGGCCGAACAACGGCGGGCCCGGCTACGGCCCGAACAACGGCGGGCCGGGCTACGGCCAGGGGTACGGGCCGAACAACGGCGGGCCCGGCGTCGCCGGCGTCCCGGGTGCCCTGCCCGGCCCCAACGCCGGCTACAACGGCTACTCCGCCGCGCAGGCCCGCGCCGCCGCCAAGGCCCAGGCCCTCGCCGCACGCCAGGCCAAGGCCGCCAAGGCGGCCGCCGCCGCGGCGCGCAACGCCAAGCGGCTCCTGGCCTACGTGCTCGACGTGCCCGCCACCCTGTCGACCCAGCAGGCGGTCGTCGACCTCGCCCGGCGCGCCCGGCGGCCCAACGGCGACTGGGGGCCGCTCAAGCCCTGGTGGCACACCCCCTCGCTGCCCACCGTCCGCTACGACCCCGACGACCGCGATTTCCTCGCCGAGCTCGTCCAGGCCCAGTCGCCCCCCAACGAGAAGTCCGGCCACCAGTCCGAGGTCGCCGGCACCCGGAGGTTCTTCCTCCACGCCGAGAAGCAAGGCGAGATCGTCGAGAAGCTGGCCAAATCCGGCCGCCTCCGGCTCCGGCGCGCCGACGGCGAGGACGATCCCCCCCTCGCCCGCTGGGACGACGGCGACGCCTGGAAGCTCGGCATCGACGTCCGCTCGGATCCCTCCGGCAAGCGCTGGACCTGGCGCGGGGTCCTCCGGCGCAACGTCGGCCAGGAGAACGCCGACCGCATGGACCTCGCCGAGCCCCTGGCGATCCTCCCCGGCCTGGTGATCCAGGGCGTGGGCAAGATCGCCAAGTTCGACGACGTCGGCCTCGGGTCCTGGCTGACCGAGATCCGCCGCGACAAGGAAATCGCCTTCACCGACACCGCGTCGCAGGACACGCTGCTCGAGAAGCTCCTGCCCCAGGCCACCGTGCCCTTGCAGGAACTCCTCGACGCCAACGAGTTCAAGGTCATCCAGGAGCCCCCGCAGCCCTGCCTGATCCTCCGCACGCCCCGGCAGAACTGGGGCACCGACAAACTCATCGGCGAACTCGGGTTCGACTACGGCGGGGCCTATGTCCCCATCGCACGCCCCGGCACGATCGCCGTGCGCACCGACCTGAGCCTCGTCGCCCACCGCGACATCGCCCACGAGCAGGCGGCGGCCATCCAGCTGTTCGAGCTGGGATTCCGCGAGTCCAAGGACCACCTGCTCGACCCCGGCAGCCTGGAGATCCCCGCCAAGCGGGTCCCCCAGATCAGCCGCGAGCTGGTCCTGGCCGGCTGGAAGGTCGAGGCCGAGGGCAAGGTCATCCGCCCGGCGGCCGAGTTCAAGCTCTCGGTCACCACCGGCATCGACTGGTTCGAACTCGGCGGCCAGGTCGCGTTCGGCGACCAGGAAGTCCCCCTGCCCGACCTGCTCGCCGCCGCCCGCCGCGGCGAGACCATGGTCGCGCTCGGCGACGGCTCCATGGGCATGCTCCCCGAGGAGTGGCTCAAGCGCTACGGCATGCTCGTCGACCTCGCCACCACGTCCGACGACGGCCAGATCCGGTTCGGCAAGGCGCAGGCCGCCCTGCTCGACTCGCTGCTGGCCTCGCAGCCCGAGACCAAGGTCGACATCGGGTTCGGCAAGATCCGCCAGGCCCTGCCCAAGTTCGAGGGCGTCGTCCCCAAGGAGGCCCCGGCGGGGTTCCACGGCGAGCTGCGGCCCTACCAGAAGGAAGGGCTCGGCTGGCTGGATTACCTCCAGAAGTTCGAGTTCGGCGGGATCCTGGCCGACGACATGGGCCTCGGCAAGACCGTGCAGGTGCTGGCGATGCTCCAGAACCGCCGGGCCCGTCGGCTCTCGAAGGGGCCGTCGCTGATCGTCGTGCCCCGGTCGCTGGTCTTCAACTGGATCGCCGAGGCCGAGCGGTTCACCCCCCGGCTCCGCGTGCTCGACTACACCGGCCCCAACCGGCAGCCCCTGCGCGAGGAGTTCCAGCACTACGACCTCATCGTCACGACCTACGGCGTGCTCCGCACCGACATCGTCGAGCTGACCGGCTGGCTGTTCGACTACGTGATCCTCGACGAGGCGCAGGCGATCAAGAACTCCGACAGCCAGGCGGCCAAGGCCGCGCGGCTCCTGCGGGGCCGACACCGCCTGGCCATGACCGGCACGCCCATCGAGAACCACATGGGCGAGCTCTGGTCGATCTTCGAGTTCCTGAACCCGGGCATGCTCGGCACCGCCGGCGTCTTCAAGAAGTACGCCACGGGCGCCACGGCGGCCGACGACGGCGCCAGGGCCCTGCTGGGCCGGGCGCTGCGGCCGTTCATCCTGCGTCGCACCAAGCAGCAGGTGGTGAAGGACCTGCCGGACAAGGTCGAGCAGACCCTGATCTGCGACATGGAGCCGGCGCAGCGGCAGATCTACGAGGACCTGCGGGCCCACTACCGCAACGCCCTGTTGCGCAAGGAATCGAAGGACATCGCGAAGTCGCGGATCGAGGTCCTGGAGGCGCTCCTGCGGCTCCGCCAGGCGGCCTGCCACCCGGGCCTGATCGACGCCGAACGCTCGGGCGACCCCAGCGCGAAGCTCGATATGCTCATCCCAACGCTCGTGGAAGTGGCCGAGGAGGGGCACAAGGTCCTGGTGTTCTCGCAGTTCACGAGCTTCCTGGGCCTGGTGAAGGAGCGGCTCGACGCCGAGGGGATCACCTACGAGTACCTCGACGGCCGCACCCGCAACCGCGCCGAGCGCGTGGAGCGGTTCCAGAACGACCCGGCGATCCCGGTGTTCCTCATCAGCCTCAAGGCCGGCGGCCTGGGCCTGAACCTCACCGCGGCCGAGTATGTTTACCTGCTCGACCCCTGGTGGAACCCGGCCGTCGAGGCGCAGGCGATCGACCGCTCGCACCGCATCGGCCAGACCCAGCAGGTGTTCGCCTACCGGCTCATCTGCCGCGACACGGTCGAGCAGAAGATCCTGGAACTCCAGCAGAAGAAGCGCGACCTGGCCGACGCGATCCTCAACGCCGACAACCGCCTGATCGCTAACCTCACCAAGGACGACCTGGAGTTCCTGCTGTCCTGACCCGGCCCGCCCGCCGGTGTCCGAAGCGCTGGGCGCGGGTCTCCAGACCCCGCCCCAACCTCCGCCGCGCGGTCCAGCAAAACCGGGTCTCCAGACCCGTTGTTCGGGGCCCAGAGACCATGGATCTGGAGAGGAAATTGCATCTGGGACGAAAGTCTCGACCTCACCAGAGTTTCTGCCTCGCGACAGGACCCGATCGATGCCCGCCCTGGAAGGGCGCCCTGAGGTAGCCCAGGGTGGCACCCTGGGATCGGCGAGGGTCGAGGTTTTCTTCCTCCCGAGAGACGACGCGTTGACCCCCTCCCGAGCCGCGGAGGGGCGTCCGTCGATCGTACGGGGCGTGAGACCCTGGACCGTAGGCGGCCGGCGCAAGTCAAATTGATGCAGTGACTTGTGTCATTGGCGGTCCTCCCCAGGGGCTCATGCCCCTGGCGATCGACCGCGGTTCCGTCCGGGCTGGAGACAGGGGCGAGCGCTTCGCCTTGAGGATGGGAACGCATCGGCCTTCGCCGATCCCAGGGTTCCACCCTGGGCTACCTCAGGGCGCCCTTCCAGGGCGGCAGAATCAGGTTACGTCACAAATGCAATTTCCTCTGGAGACCCGCGCCCAGCGCTTCCGAGCTGGAGGCGCTCGCCTTGGGGGGGCTCCGACCCCAAACGCGAAACGGGCGTCGCAGCGATGCGACGCCCGTTTCGATGTTCATGCCTGAAAAATCAACAGATCACTCGGCCGACAGCCGAGCCTGGCGCCTCAGGAAGGGCGAGCTGAGCAGGACGGCGCCGATGCCCATGAGCAGGTAGGCGGAGGGCTCGGGGACCGGGGGTGGCGGAGAGCCGAGGGTGGGCGTGCGGACGGGCCCCTGGCCGGTGGCGACGGGGCCGGTGGGGTTGCTGTTGTCGTGGTTCTGGTAGACGGACGAGCTGAAGTGGACGAGGTTGTCGTTGACCGTCGAGGTCGCGCTGAAGATCCCCAGGGCGAGGCTGGCGTCGGGGCTGCTGTTGACGATCGTGGTCGGCCCGGTGTAGACGAACCGGAGGTTCCCGATGTTCGGATCATCGGGCACGATCAGCGAGACGCCCGGTGGCAGGGTCGAGGTGTTCTCGACGGCGACGCTCCAGCCGGAGGGCAGCGTCAGGCCGCCGGAGACCAGCCCGGCGAAGTCGTTGATGGTGAACGAGTCGCCCGTCTGGATCTGGGAGCCCACGGAGAGCTTCGCCGAGTAACTCCAGATGAACGTGCCGTTGCCCGCGTCGCTGACCGTGGGGTCGAGCGGCAGGATGGCGGCGCGGGCGGATCCGGCGGGGATCGCCAGGGCCAGCGCCAGGGCCGCCGCCGCGACCAGGGTCGCGCCGCGCAGATGCGAACGCATCGGCATCAGCATCGGTTGACGAGCATCCATACGCGAAATCATCCTAATCCTCAAGTTCATCCGAACCGCCTCCTCTGTTGCTGTTCCGCGTGACCGGTCTGTCCGCCCCCCGACGTCCCGGCGGGTGAACGGCGAGATGTGAGAGGGCACTCGGACCGTCGAGTCGACCGTCGGCGATGACCTGAGCCGGGGAGACGCCTGCTCCATCATCCCCCCGGGATCCTCCCTGCGTGCCGCCTTCGTGCGGAGGCCCAACCCTAACCCCGGGCCCCCACGCATGGCAAGAGCAAATTCAAATCGGTTCGCCCGTGCATGTGTCAAGGCCAGTACCCCGCGGGTCGCGCGACGCGGTCCCGGACATCGGTCACACCATTCGGTTCGAAATGGACGGCCGCGCGGCGACATTTCCCCGGGGAAATCCGCCTCCCCCTCCCCGGCATTTTCCGCTATCCTCCCCGCAACACCCGGGCCAGGGAGGGCCGCGCATGCGCGAAGACGGGGCACCGGACGCGTCCGCGCCCGACCGACCATCAATCGGACACTTGTCAATACCGGGGGTGCTGGCGATCCTGGCCGCGCTCGCGGCCTCGCTCGGCATCGGCCTGGGCCCGGGCTCGCGGCTGACCTACCACGAGGCGTTCGTCGCCCAGTCCGCGCGCGAGATGCTCGCCGACGGCGACTGGGCCGCGCCCCACGTCGACGGCCGCCCCTGGCTCGAGAAGCCCCCGCTCCTGATCTGGGCCGTCGCCGGCCTCGGCCGGCTCAACCGCGCCGTCGACGAATCCGCCGCGCGCGTGCCGGCCGCGCTGGCCGCCTCGGGCCTCGCCCTGGTCGTCGCCGGCCTCGCCGCGCGGCGGTACGGGCCCAACCTCGGCCTCCTCGCCGGCCTGATCCAGGCCACGACCTCCTGGGCCGTCATCCGGGGCCGGCTGGCCGAGCCCGACATCGTGCTCGCCTTCCTCGTCGCCGCCGCGATGGCCGCGCTCGACCGCCTGCGCCAGGGGATGGACGCGCAAAAACCCTGGAAACTGGCCGCGCTCCGGGGCCTGTTCCTGACCCTCGTCGGCCTGACGTCGCTGGTGAAAGGGATCGGGTTCGGGGCCGCCCTGATCGGCGCGGCGACGCTCGTCACGCTGCTCTGGGACCTCGACTGGCGACTCGCCCGCCCGTTCCTGAACCGGCGGTCGGCGATCCTGGTCGGTGCGATCTCGCTGGCCTGGCCCGCCTGGATCCTCTGGCGGTTCCCGAAGGCCTGGTCGCTCTGGACCCTCCACATCACCGACCGCCTGGCCGAGTCCCCCGAGCACTTCGCCGGCGCGCAGCCCTGGTGGTTCTACGGCCCCGCCGTGCTCGGCCTGATCCTGCCCTGGACCCCCCTCGGCCTGCTCGGGCTGGCCACCTGCCTGCGACGCGCCTGTCACCGCGCTGGGCGTCGCGGGTCCGACCGTTTGTTACTGGCCTGGGCGCTGGCGCCGCTGGCGTTGCTGTCGCTGGCGACCGTGAAGAACAGCCATTACGCCCTGTCCGCCCTGTCCCCCTGGTCGATCTGGGCCGCGATGGGGTTGTGCCGGGTGGGCGAACATCTCGAACGCAAGGGGCACTGTCTCAAACGTTTGCGGCCGCGCCTGGGCCTGGCCTTCGCCCTGCTCGGCCTGACCTGGGGCGTGGGCCTGGGCGTGCTCGGGCCTCACTTCGACCGTCGGGGCCAGGAATGGGCCTTCTACGAGACCGCCGGCCGCGCGGCCTCGCCAGAACTCCCCCTCACCCTGGTCTACGACGACTGGGACCGTCAGCCCTATCCGACCCCGTTCGGTCCTTTCCCTCACGACCTCGCCGTCCGCCTCTTCTACCTGAATCGCCCGGCCACCTGGATTCCCTCGCCGACGGCCCTGTCCTCGTCGAAACCCCAGACCTTGATCGCCCGCCCGCGCGACCTCCCCACCCTGGAGCGCCTCGGCCGCCTGGACACCCTGGCCCAGGGCCCGACGTTGCGCGCCAGCAAGTCGAAGGTCGACGACCGCACCTTCCACCTCTACCGACTCACCCCCCGCGCCCGCCCGCCGGTCGACACGGCCGTGTTGCCGACCCGGTTGCGGTAGGCCCCCCTTGGAGTGCGGAAGCTTGCTTCGTGCGCTGGGCGCGGGTCTCCCGACCCCGCCCCTACCCCCGCCGCGCTGGACTACCAAATCGGGTCTCCAGGCCCTTTTCCGGAAGCCCCCGCGCGTCGGGGCCCTTGATTTTCGGGTCGGGAGACCCGCTCCTGCGGTACGGATTCTCAAGGTGGGGGCGGGGTCGGGAGACCCGCGCCCAGCGCCTCAGGCCTGCGCTCGGCACTCAAGGAGGGATCGCCAGGACCTGGGCCGCTCGGAAATATCCCGCCCTCACGTGCGAATGCCCTCCATGAAAAACGACGCCCCCTCGCCCGCCGCGCGCCGCAATGACCTCGACGCCCTCCGCGCCTTCGCCATGATCCTGGGCATCGCGCTACACGCGTCGCTGGCGTTCTTCCCGTCGTACTGGATGGTGCTGGACACCCGCCAGGGCCCCGGATTCGGCGTGTTCTTCTCGGCCGTCCACGGCTTCCGCATGCCGTTGTTCTTCGTCATGTGCGGATTCTTCAGCGCGATGTTGCTGCGGACGCGCGGGCGGTGGTCGCTGGTGAAGCACAGGTTCCGGCGCGTGCTCTTGCCCCTGCTGCTGGGCATGGTCACCGTCGTCCCCGCGACGATGGGCGTGTCGATCTATGCCTTCCTGTCCAAGCCCGCCCCCGAGAAGGCCGCGCCGAAGGCGACCGCCCCCAAGGACCTCTGGACCGCCGCCTCGGCCGGCGACCTCGCGAAGGTGGAGACCTATCTGAAGGAAGGCACCGAGGTCGACGCCCGCGACCCCGTTGCCAGGGGGACCGCGCTCCAGTGGGCGGCGGCGGCGGGCAAGGCGGCGGCGGTCGAGCTGCTCGCGAAGAAGGGTGCCGACGTGAACGCGCCCACCGGCGACGGCGGCACCGCGCTCCACGGCTCGGCGTTCTTGGGCCACGTCAAGGCGACCGAGGCACTCATCAAACTCAAGGCGAACGTGAACGCCTCGAACGCCCGCGGCGACACGCCCCTGGACCTCGCCCTGCTCGACGAGGGCACCACCCGCACCTTCGCCTCGATGCTCGGGCTGGAGGTCAGCGAGAACCTCGCCAGGGACAAGCCCGCCATCGCCGAGATCCTCCGCAAGGCCGGCGGCGCGACGGGCACGAACAAGCCGGGGCTGATCAAGACCCTGATGCAGGGGGACGTCTTCAGCCACCTCTGGTTCCTGTGGTTCCTCTGGTGGCTCGTGGTCGGATACGCCGCGCTCTCGGCGATCGGCTCGCTCCTGCCCGCCGCGCGGCTGCCCGACTGGCTGGTGCTCTCGCCCGTGCGATACCTCTGGCTGGTCCCGCTGACCATGGTCTTTCAGATGTTCATGGGAGGCGGCGAGTCCCCCATCTTCGGGCCCGACACCTCGTCGGCCATCATCCCGATGCCGCACGTCCTTGGCTACTACGCCGTGTTCTTCGGCTTCGGCGTGCTCTACCACGGCCGGGACGCGAGGGCCGATCACATCGGCGAGCACTGGGCCATCCCCCTCGCCGTCGGCCTGCTCGGCGTCCTCCCCCTGGGCCTGGCCCTCATGGGCGGCTGGGAGGGCCCGGGCCTCTCCCCCTCCTCGACCCGATGGCTCGTGATTTCCCTGCAATCGGCCTACCCCTGGCTCATGACCTTCGGCCTGATGGGGGTCTTCCGCAAAGTTTGCGCATGTGAGAACAAAACCATACGCTACGTGTCCGACTCCGCGTACTGGCTCTACCTCGCCCACCTGCCCCTGATCATCGCCGCCCAGATCCTCGTGAGGGACTGGCCCGTGCCCGCCCTCGTCAAGTTCCTGGGCATGATCGCCGTCGTCACGGCGTTCCTCCTTTGGACCTATGAACATCTCGTCCGCTACCGCTGGCTCGGCCGGTTCCTGAACGGCCCCCGGACGCGCGAATGACCCCCTCCCCTCCCGGTGGGGCCTCAGGGGAGTTCCAGCGTCCCGACCGCCCCGGCGGCCCAGTCGCGGACCCCGGCGTCGTCCGACTTCGTCAGGGCCTTCACCGCCGCCCGCAGGCGATCGGGGGGCGCGATCTGGACGAGCAGCGCAAAGGCACGCTCGCGGGCCATCGGGTCGGGGTCGCCCAGGCGGCGGAACAGCTCGCCCTGGAACGGCCGGGTGTCGCCGGCCTGGCGGAGGAAATGCCGCGCCGTGGCCGCCTGGAGCGAGTCGCCCGCGGCGATCGCCTCCGCGATCGCGGGCGCGCCGAGGTCGGGCAGGCCCAGCTCGATCAGGGCCATCCCCGCGCGCAGGCGCACGAACCCGTCGGGGTCGTCGAGCAGGGGCTTGAGGGCCTCGATCGCCCCGGCCTTCCGCGGGGAGTCGGGCGCGAGGATCACGGGCAGGGTCATGGCCGCCATCTGCCGCACGCCCCGGTCGACATCCTTGAACCGGGCCAGGAGCGCGTCGGTCGCGGCCTCGGCCCTGGGCCCCAGCCCGTACAGGCCGGCGCCCGCCGCTTCCCGGACCCTCGGCTCGGCGTCGTCGAGCGAACGGATCAGCAGCCCCACCGCCCGGTCGGTCTCCCACGAGGGGATCGCATACCCCAGCGACGCCGCCGCCTCGCGCCTGAGGTACGCCGGCTGGCTGCGGTCCAGCATCCCCTCCAGCCGCCTCGCGGGGCTATAGATCCACAATCCCCCCCAGACCCCCAGCGCCGCCAACGCCACCAGCCCCATCATGCCCCGCATCCCCAGCCTCGGCCGCACCCGGAACCCGAATCGCCACCTCGGAAGCCGCATCGCCCCACCTCCCCCCACGAGACGTCCCCGAATGGATTCGGTCCGCATGGGACAAGTGTAGGAGGAACGGGCGTGGGAGGCAATGGCCCGATGGAAGGGGTTGTCTCCCGGGATCTTACGGATGGACCGTGGGGGGAGGCTCGGGGAGCTGGGCGAGGGTCTTCCTGGCGACCTCGGCCTGGGCCTCGGTCATCGCCCCGGCCCTGACCATCAGGTCAATCCGCTCCAGCCGGGTCAGCGCCTGGAATCTCTTGCGGGCGCGGCGGATTTGCAGGGTCGACCAGGGCAGTGCCAGCCTGGATCGCTTGACAGACATCGGTCACCCCCAGGCCCGTCGGATGGTGGAGCCACGCGCCGAGCAGATTCGACGGGTTGCGGACGCAGAGCTGGATGTGCGAGTCCCGGGAGATCCAGCTCCCTTCCCAGATCCTCTTGCCCCCATCACGCGGCACGAACACGCCCCGGGCCGTCTCCACGGTCAGGCCGGATCCCGTCTCCTCGATCGAGCGGTAGGCGTACTCGAAGACCGCGCAATCGAGGCGGCGGTACTGACGATCATTCTTCGGCAAGGGGACCCCGGCCATGTCGAGATTGGCCCGGAAGTCATCGAAGATCCCCGAAAGATAGTCTATGTTCTCGGGCTCGGTCAGGTCCAGGCAGAAACCCAGCCGGATCATGCAGGCGACGACGGCCAGGGGCTCCGTCGCCCGGCGCTCGTCCTCGACGTCCTTCGTCGACTTCCGCTCGTACTGCCGCTGGCGCAGCCTGGCCCAGGCCAGGGCCTGCTTCGGGGCGTGCTCCCAGAAGTAGATCCCGCGGCCGAGCCAGTCGTAGTCCCTCCGGCTCTGGCGGAAGCCCTCGACGCGATTGACGATCCGGAGCGCGGCCGTCAAGCCCGTGCCGTGATAGCCGATCACCGTGCGGTGATAGTCATCGAATCTGGCCATGACGGCGGCCTCCCGCTGGGAGGGCCGCCGGCGTCCCGACGCGGTCGACGCGGCCCCCGGGAACCCTAGGTCGCGACCGGGGGCCTGTCAAATGGGAGTCCTGAACGGCCGTCGAGCCGCATCCCCCCCGTCACGTCGGCTCTTGCGGCTGCCAGTAGAGCGTGCGGTTCATCCGGCTCAGGAACGCGTCGCGTTCGAGCCGGCGGCGCTCGTGTCGCCGCTTCCTCTGGTACTCCGTCACCAGGCGCATCAGAAGCGCCGACGCCGGCACGGCCACCGCCACGGCGGCCCAGAGCAGTATCCTCGCCATCGGCATCCTTGAGGCCTCCTCGGCTGTCGCAATCCACCCGGGGGTCTCTGTTCATCCGAGCAATTTTTGTGCCGTTGATGGGAGGGGAAACCCCGCACCCCGCTTGACAGTTTTGGTTATCCTAAAGAAAATGTTCTGGTGTCCGATATCTCCGTCCCCGCAGGAGCGAGCCCGTGACCGCCGCGACGATTGACTTGTGGATGGGCGTTTCGCTGGCGATCGTGGGCCTGTCGCACGCCGCGCACCCGGGCCTGTGGGCGAGGGCCTTCCACGCGCTGGGCCGGACGGGCTTCGCTCCGTTCGTCATCGGCACGCTGACCCTGCCCCTGGGCCTGGCCCTGGTCGTCGGCCACAACATCTGGGCCCGCGACTGGCCCGTCCTGGTCACCCTGCTCGGCTGGGCGATGACCCTCAAATCCGCCCTCTACCTGCTCTTCCCCGCCCTCGCCAACCGCCACCTGCCCCGCCCCGACCGCCTCGCCGCCGACATCCGTCGCTTCCGACTCGCCGGCCTCGCCGCCGCCCTCCTGGGCGCGGCCCTGGCGTGGGCCTCGCTCCGGGGATAGGACGCTCGCCCGCCCCCTCTCCGCCATCGCCTGCCGCCCCCTTGCGCTGGGCGCGGGTCTCCCGACCCCGCCCCCACCCTCGCAGCGCCGCACCACGAAACCGGGGTCTCCCGACCCCTTTCCCCGCCCCTCCCAAACACCCCCGAACCGGGAAACCCGCCCCTGGAACCCGTCACACTGCGCCGTTAACTTAGCTGATATCCAGCGCCCCCGATGTTCTCATCGCCCCCCGAGGCCCGCCCCCCTTGCCGACCACCCAGGTCCCCACGCCGCTCGTCTTCCGCGAGGTCAAGCCCGACTGGCCCCGGCTTTTCAAGGGTCTGGGCGAAGCGGACCCGACGAAGCCCTTCAAGTGGCCGCTGGCGGTCTTCGAGACCCTCGCGGGGCTGTTCAACCTCAAGCCGAAGAACGCCGGCGAGGAGGCCCACCTCCTGGTCCGCCAGGCGCTGGCGTACGCGATCAAGCAGGTGCTGAAGAGCATCCCCGAGGGGCAATTCACCACGCTGGTGGAAGTGCGCGCGAGCGACGCCGACCGGCTGGATGTCGAACTGGCGAAGCAGCCCGTCGAACTCACCTCACGGTTCCTCACCTACCCAGGCCAGACGCCCATTGTGGGCACGGTCGCCCGGCTCCTCGCCGCCTGGCTCCGCTCGGCGGGGATGGATCCCAAGGACGCGGACAGGTCCGTCCTCACACTCCCCGCCTTCTTCGTCGAGGGATTGACCCAGGAACTCCTGGATCATGCCCCGAAGTACGATCGTTTCCAGAAGGCGTTCCAGCCCAAGTTCGGCCCCATTGCCGAGGCCGAGGCCGCCTGGCTCCAGTACGACATCCAGCTCCAGACCCGGGCCAACCCGCCCGTGCTCGACCTCGGCGTGTCGCTGGATTCCGTCTACGTCGAACTCCGCGCCTACACCGAAAAGGCCAAGCCGAGAGACGCCGCACCCACCCTCCTGCGGGAGGAGCAAGGGCAGAAGGACCGCATCGTCGGCATGCTCACCGAGATGGCCCAGCACTGGCTGGAATCCGGGACCGACCCCATCTTCGTCCTCAGCGGCGGGCCCGGCGCGGGCAAGTCGGCCTTCGCCCGTCGTTTCGCCGCCTGGCGGGCCTGGGCCGGCCCGACTCCCTGGCGTGTCCTCTATGTGCCGTTGCACCGGTTCACACTCGGAAAGGACCTATCGGAGTCGCTCGAAGAATTCGCGCGAGGCGAGATCGGGCACGAGATACGGCTGTTCGACCGCAGGGACGACACGCGATCTCTCCTCATCTTCGACGGACTCGACGAACTGTCCCAGCAGGGCACCGTCGGCGAGGAACTCGCGGCCGACTTCTTCCGGCAGATGGATGACCTGGTCCACCAGAAGAATCGGGAAATCCAGCCCTTCCCGGTCTGCGTGATGCTCTGCGGTCGCGACGTCGCCGTTTCCAACACCAGGGCAGAGACGCGAAAGGCCGAACGCGTCCGGCATGCGCTCCCCTACTATTTGCCCGAGCGAGAGCGGCAGAACCACTCCTGGGAGGGACAGAACGCAATCCTCAAAGCAGACCAGCGTCAGATCTGGTGGAGCAACTACGGTATCGCGATAGGCGACCCCTCGATCACCGGCCTGCCGGAGGATGTCGCTACCAAAAAGCTCGAACCGTTGACGACCGAGCCCATCCTCAACTGCCTGATCGCACAATGCAGGAAGACCCATCAGATCGAGCCTGAGACGAATCGAGCGTCGATTTATGGTTGGCTCGTGGAAGACGTTCTGAATCGCGTCCACGACAGCGCCGGGAAACGGCACCTTCAGGGTGTTGAGTGCAAGGATATCGCGGAGTTGCTCGAAGAAGTGGCCGTCACCGCCTGGCATGAAGGCGACATGCGGGCGACCACGAAGTCGAAAGTCGAGGAACGCTGCCGCAAGGCGGAACGGACTGATCTCCTGGATCGGGTCATCCAGGGCCGCGGCAGCATCAGCCAGTTGTTCGTCTCGTTCTACTTCCAGGAGACGGGAGGCCGGCTGGGGCAGGAACCGGCGATCGAATTCAGTCACAAGTCGTTCGGCGAATACTTGCTGGCGCGCCGGATCGTGGCGATGCTCCGGTCCCTCCGCGAGAAGATCGAGGGCCGACACTGGACCTTGAAGGATGCCCAGCGCCACTGGGTCGAACTTTGCGGACCTGCCCTACTCGACGACGATGTGCTCTCCTTCATCCGCGACCTGGCCGACCTGGAGTCGCATGAGGTCCGCAACGCCTGGCGCAAGGCGCTCATCGACATGTTCAACCGGGTCCTCACGGACGGCTTTCCCATGGAGTCGCTCGGACTCGCCTCCTTCCGGGAGATGGAGCGGCAGGAGCGAGCGGCGAACCGGAATCTATTCGCGGTCCATTCGGAACTCTTCCGGACCGAACAGCCTGTCTTCGAAATATCGTGGGAGGCCGGCAAGAGTTCGCGAGAGAAATCGACGCTGATCCTCCAAAATATGATTGACTATCATTGTCAAGGGATCGGCTTTGAGGGCGCCCATGTGAAGGCGGCAAACTTCCATCGTGCGGATTTGAGACGAAGTCTCTTCGAGAAGGCAATTCTCCCAGAAGCCAACTTTTTCGGCGCGATCCTCGACTTCGCGATCCTCGACTTCGCGATCCTCGACGGCGCGAGCCTCGTCGGCGCGAGCCTCGACCGTGCGTTCCTCGTCGGCGCGAGACTCGTCGGCGCGAGACTCGACGGCGCGATCCTCTACTTCGCGAGACTCGATGGCGCGAGACTCGATGGCGCGAGACTCGACCGTGCGATCCTCGTCGACGCGATCCTCGTCGGCGCGAGCCTCGTCGGCGCGAGCCTCGACGGCGCGAGACTCGTCGGCGCGAGACTCGACTTCGCGAGACTCGATGGCGCGAGCCTCGTCGACGCGAGACTCGAAGGCGTCAGCCTCGTCGACGCGAGCCTCGATGGCGCGAGACTCGTCGGCGCGAGACTCCTTAGCGCGAACATCGAGCGTGCTAATCTTCGGAATGCCGGGATCACCCCTGAGCAACTCCTCCCCACCGTGGGCGAGCCCGCCATCATGCCGGACGGGGACCCACCGAAGAAAGGTTGGCGGACGAAGAAGCCGAGGGCGTCGCGGAAGAAGACGGGTTCGGGTGGGACGTCGCCTCCCGAAGGGGACGTGACTCCGACTCCGAACCCCTCCGACCCGGCCGGGGACTGAACCCGGCCGGTCGTCCCGGGCGCGTCGGGCTGCCTTCTGGCGTACGGGAGGGGGCCGCCAACCTGGTCCGGCGGACGCTCTTCGCCTCACCGCAATCCGGAGTGCGTCCGCTTGCTGACGCCCTCGCCCCTGCGGGGGCTTGTCCCAAGATGAAGCGGAGGGTCGTTAGGAGTCCGCTTCGTTACGGCATGCGGAGCAAGCTCCGCAGCAACCCAGCGGAAGCAAGCTTCCGCACTCCGGGCGGGCCTTCGTTCTAATGTTGAGAATTTGCATCGAGCTTGACTTTGGGGGATTTGGGGTAAATGGATAGAATGGAGATTTGCAACTCCGGGACACCTTCCGTTCTTTGAAAATTCGGGGGCTTTGGGGTGGTTTCGGAGTGTTGATGGTTAAGAGACTGTCGTCGAAGGGTTTGCGGCGAATTGGGTTCGTTTCGGAAGTCGAGCCAATTGGCTTTGTTCCCGCGTTTTATGGAATGCGGCCGTCCGGCTGAGGCGTTGGGACGGGGGGATGCGGACGATTGGCTTTGTTCCCGAGTTTTTGCCATGGGGCCGGACGATTGGCTATGTTCCCGCGTTTCTGGATTCGCGCAGCCTCTGCGGGGGCGGCCGCTTCGTTCCCGTATGCCAACGGGGGGCGTAACCCGCACGACTGGCATAGCCGGCCGGGGCATCGGAGAAAGGCCAGGAAGGGGCGCGTGGAGGGAGGGGCGGCCGACGATGAGATTCGGGGATGGTCGGTCCCGGGAGATGGTCGGCATGGATGCGACGGGTGGTCAACGGCGCGGGGGGCGGGGTCGCCGCGAGTTCGGGATTCAGGTCTCGGGGGCGCTGCTGGCGGCGTCGCTCGGGTGGCTCGCCCGGCAGGAACGCGACGACTGGCAGGCGCGGTCCTCGGGGGCGACGACTCCGACGGCCTTGCCGGTGATCCGGGACGAGCCGGTCGCGACGCCGGCGGTCGACCTCGCGCGGGTCGCCGGGGTGGTCGAGGCGATGCCGGATCGGACGTTCCGGCTGGTGGCGCTCAATCGCTGGCCGATCCTCCAGATCCACGTGCACGAGGGGCAGCGGATCTCCTTCCAGCGCAAGGGCGGGCGGTTCGAGGGGGGGAACATCCTGGTCACCCAGCGCGAGACGCCGGCGGAGATCGACCTCGTCCACGAGCAGGTCGAGATCGCCGCGATCGCCAGGCGGCAGGAGGAGGCCCGCAAGGAGCTGCTCCTGGTCGAATCCGCGCGGCAGATCGACCAGGCGAAGACCCGGGTGGACAACGCCAACAAGGAACTCGATCGCCTGCGGGCGCTCTATCAGAAGAGCGCGGGGACCGAGCAGGAGGTCCGCCGCGCGGGGAACCTCGCCGCGCTGGCGCAGTCGCAGCTCGACGAACTCCAGCAGGCCTTGAAGGTCAAGGCCCGGCTGGCCGACCTCGCGATCGAGCGGAGCGAGCACGAATTCCGAAGGGCGCAGGCCGAGCACGACCTGGCCGACTACAAACGCGAGTTCTCCTGGGGGCGGATCCCCGTGACCGTCGGCAACCTGGAGAACGTGGTGGTGACGAAGGTCCACGCCACGCGCGGGGCCATCGCGAACGAGACGGGCTCGCGCGACGTCTGGATCGAGGTGGTGGACGACAGTGTGGTGCAGATCCGTGCATTCGTCGAGGGCGATCAGGCCGACGCGTTGCGGGCGGGGGCCCCTGCCCGGCTGACCCAGGGATCGCGCACGTTCGCGGGCAACATCCTGGCGATCTCGCAGGAGGCCGACCGCGAGACCGGCCGGGTCCCGGTGCTGGTGGAGGTCAGGAATGAAGGCTTCCGCCTGCGTTTGAATTCTCGGGTGTCGGTCGACCTGGCGAGGGGGCCTCGGGGATGAGGCGGGGCCCGCGCTGGTCCTTCGACGACCTGGAGCCGAGGCGCTGCCGGGCGCGGGTGGCGACGATCGCCGTCCACATCCACGACGAGTCGGGGACGCCGCCCGCGGCCGAGTCGGCGGCGTTCGCGGCGGAGGCCGTGGCGGCCACCCCGGCGTCGGACGCGGCGGCTGTCGCGGAGGCGGCCGGGGCGTCCTCGTCGCGGGCGAAGGTGCGGGCGGCGTCGGTGGACGCGACGACGCGAGTACGTGTTCGCGTGAGTACGTCGGCAGATGAGAGTCCGCCGTCGGCTTCGTCCGCGACGGCCGCGTCATCGGCCCACGCGCATGACGCGGCGTTGTTGCTCATATTAAGAGATGATTCGGTCTTCAGCCTGTTGCGGGGGGCCCGGGGGCATTCGGCCGGCGGGGCGTCGCACGACGCGGGGGGTCGGGACGCGAGCGGCGAGATGCCGCCGGGGATGGCCGGGCACGTGCCGCAGGCGATGTCCGCCCCGGGGATGCTCTCGACCGCGGGATACCACGGGCGCCGGGAGATGGAAGTATCTGAGGATCTGGATATCGAGGTCGAGGCGAGGCCTGCCGCCGTCGAGGGGCCCCTGCCCCTGGAGCCCCGGCTCGAACCGGATCTGGAGCCCGAGCTGGAGCCTCGCCTGGAGCCGGGCCCCGCGACGCCGGAGGGCGAGGGGCACGAGGAGGCGTCGGCGGGCGACCGGGACGCGGCGGTTCGGCTCGCGGCGGTCGTTGTGGATGGGGGCGTCGATGGGGATGTGGATGCGGATGTCGACGTGGAGCCGCCGGGCTGGCTGGGCCGGCTCGCGGAGGGGCTGCGGCGGCTATTGCGTTGGGTGTGGGCGTCGTAGGGTCCGCCCCCTTGGGGGCGCGGCCGACCGGCTGCCGCGCCCCCAAGGGGGCGGTCGGGCTCAGCCCTTGGCCTCCTTGAAGACGATGTCGATGGCGAGCCCGGCGGCGAGCATCAGGGCGGCGATCTCGGGGCCGTCGGGGGCGGCGTCGGAGAGGGAAATGATGTAGTTATCCGCGCTCGTGAACAGTTCCTTGCCCAGCCCGGCCCACTTCTTGGTGATGAGGCCGATCTCGTTCTCGTGGGCGTCGAGGATCCGGAAGTTCCAGCCCCTCCAGTCCCCCTTGACCTCGGCCACCCGCTCCTCCTGGGGGTTGACGACGTAGAAGCCGCCGCCGAAGGAGAAGATCTTGCTGTCGAACCGGCCGAGCGGCACGCCGTCGCCGTTGACCACCGTGACCTTCGACCGCAGGAGGGCGAACGCCTTGCGGAGCGAGAAGACCGGCCGGCCCCCCTCGGCCGACCCCTCGTAGATGTTGACCGCCGTCGGCAGCAGGGCCTTGTTGATCAGGAGCCGGGCGAACGCGGCCCAGCCCGGCGGCTCCTCCTTCGCCACCCCGACCTGCGCGCCGGACTCGGGGTCGAAGATATCATAAGTGTCGGTCAATTTCATGAACGCGACGCGTTCCTTGATGAAGAACTGGCGGAGGCTCAGCAGCACGGGAAGACTCCGTTCGGTGGGGTCGAGGGGTGTGGATTGGCCGTGTCCCTGCGGGCGGCCTATCTTGTGGCAAAGCCCGGCCCCCGGCAAGCCCCGACCCGCTCCCCGGCCGATGTTGCCGATCCCTGCGCCACCCCGTCGGGTCGGGCAAGATTTCCCTCGACTTTTCCGGTACTTGCATGCATAAATGATGCGTCCCCGGCCATTCCACACAATTCGGCCGAGCGGAACCCCGCGGATCTCGTCCGAGCCGCCTTTGTAACGCGAGCCTGCCCCTCGGAGGTTTTCGGGTCATGTCGAGCGTGCGCCGCCGTCGTCGTCATGTTCGCGTCTCGTCCGTCCGCCCCGAGGTCCGCGCCCTGGAGCCGCGGCGGTTGCTGGCGACGTTCCAGGTCACGAGCGCGGCCGACTCGGGGGCCGGCACCCTGCGGGATGCCATCGCCCAGTCCAACGCGTCGGGCGGGGCAGACACGATCACCTTCGCCATCGGCACGGGTTCCAGGAGCATCGCCCTGGCCTCCGCGCTGCCGGACATCACCGACCTGCTCACCATCGACGGCTCCACCCAGCCGGGCTACGCGGGCAAGCCGATCATCGAGATCAGCGGCGCTGGGGCGGGGTCGAACTTCAGCGGGCTGACCCTCAAGGCCCCGGCGACGGTCAAGGGGCTGGTGATCAACCGATTCAGCGGCAACGGCGTGCTCATCTCGGGCGGCTCGGGCTCGACGGTCAAGAATTGCTACATCGGCACGAACCTCGCGGGCAACCTCGCCGCGGCCAACTCCGGCGTGGGGGTCAGCTTCGAGGGCGGGTCGAGCTGCACCATCGGCGGCTCGGCCGAGGCCGACCGAAACATCCTCTCCGGCAACGGCGGCGAGGGCGTCCGGTTCATCTTCGGCAACCGTTCCGACAACAACCTCGTCCAGAACAACTACATCGGGCTCGACGCCACCGGCTCGTTCAAGATCCCCAATGGCGCCGCCGGGGTCCAGTTCTTCGCCCCCGCGACCTTCAACGTCATCAAGGACAACGTGATCTCCGGCAACGTCGGCGTCGGGGTGGGGGTCTTCGGGGGCGACTCGACCGACCTCACGATCGTCGGCAACCGGATCGGCACCAACGCCGCCGGGACCATCGCCGTCGGCAACACCCGGGGCGGGATCGACAGCTTCGGCTCCGACCGGATGGTCGTCAAGGACAACATCCTCTCCGGCAACGGCGAGTCGGGCATCACGCTCGCCGGCGGCGACTTCATCCGGATCACCGGCAACAAGATTGGCGTCGACATCACCGGCCAGCTCCCCATGGGCAACGGCGGCGAGGGGATCGACATCGGCAAGGTCGGCGGCGACTTCAACGACGTCCGGATCGGCGGCCTCAACCCCGGCGAGGGGAACATCATCGCCAACAACGGCAACGCCTTCTCCCCCCCCGGCATCGCCGTTGGCTCCTCCGCCAGGGGCGTCCTGATCCTATCCAACTCGATTTATAACAACAACTCCCTCGGCATCGACCTCAATTGGGACCGCGCCGTCAACCCCAACGACGCCGGCGACGCCGACGCCGGCGCCAACGGCCTCCAGAACTTCCCCGTCATCACCGCCGCCACCGCCGGCGGCACCTCGGTCACCGTCTCGGGATCGCTCAACAGCGCGCCCTCGACCACCTACACCATCCAGCTCTTCGCCAGCTCGATCGCCGACCCCACCGGCTACGGCGAGGGCCAGGTCTTCATCGGGACCTTCTCCCTCACCACCGACTCGGCCGGCAACGCGACCTTCACCAGGACCTTCGCCGCCGCCGTCAACGCCGGCGACAAGATCACCGCCACCGCCACCGCCCCCACCGGGTTCGCCGGGGGCGGCATGACCTCCGAGTTCGCCAGGAATTTCGTCAGCACCCCCGCACCCACCACCGACGTCTCCGTCGCCATCGCCGGCGACCAGACGATCACCATCGGCGGCTCGGTCACCTACAGCGCCACCGTCCGCAACAACGGCCCCGGCCAGGCGAAGGACGTCGCCCTCACCTTCGCCATCCCCGCCGGCGCCACGCTCGTCTCCGCCTCGCCCGCGAATTACACCCTCAGCAACAACGTCCTCACATTCAATTTCGCCACCATCAACGCACTCCTCTCCTCCCTCGCCGTCATCAGGGTGACCCCCGGGAACCTCGGCGTCAACACCGCCACCGCCGCCGTCACCGGCTCGTTCCTCGACTCCGACAACTCCAACAACACGGCCACCTTCTCCACCCAGGTCGACGACCGCCCGGGCGCGTTCTCGCTCGTCAACCCCGCCTTGACCACCGTCGAGGCCGCCGGCTTCGTCGCCGTGGGCGTCCAGCGCGTGGGGGGATCCAAGGGGCCGGCCACCGTCACCTACGCCATCACCCCCGGCACCGCCACCCCGGGGGCCGACTACAACGCCTCCGCCACCACCGGCACCCTCACCTTCGGCGACGGCGACACCTTCGCCAGCGTCCTCATCGAGATCCTCCCCGACGACGTCAGCGAGGGGGATGAAACCATCTCGATCGCCCTATCCAACCCCACCGGGGGGACCTCCCTGGGCGCGGGCAGCTCCGGCACCCTGACCATCGTCGACAACGACCCCGCCCCCAGCGTCAGCGTCGCCGACGTCCGCGTCACCGAGGGGGATTCCGGCACCGCCACCGCCCTCTTCACCTTCAACCTCTCCGCCGCCAGCGGCCGGACCACCTCCTTCCAGTACGCCACCGGCGGCGGCAACGCCACCGCGGGCGCCGACTACCTCGCCGCCTCCGGCACCGTCACCTTCGCACCCGGCGAGACCTCGAAGACCGTCGCCGTCACCCTGCTGCCCGACACGCTCGACGAGGCCGACGAGACCGTCAAGCTCAACCTCTCGGGGGCCGTCGGCCTCGCCCTGCCGGCCTCCGCCCCGACCCTCATCATCGCCGACGACGACCCCACGCCGACCCTGTCGATCGACGACGTCACCGTCCGCGAGGGGACCGGCTCGAAGGTCCTCGCCACCTTCACCGTCACCCTCTCCGCCCCCAGCGGGCGCGAGGTCTCCGTCGGCTACGCCACCCTCGACCGCTCCGCCGCCTCGGGCCTCGACTACGACTTCGCCAGCGGTACCCTCACCTTCGCCCCGGGCTCACTCACCCGCACCGTCACGGTCGCCGTCCTCGGCGACAACATCCAGGAGCTTAACGAGGCGTTCGCCGTGGTCCTGGTTGATCCGATCAACGCATCCATCGATAAAGCTGTCGGATCGGGGGCCATCGCCGACGACGACCCCTCCCCCTCGATCTCCATCCTGAACGCGGCCCAGGTCGTCGAGCCCGACACCGGCACCAACGCCCCCGCGCGGTTCATGGTCGCCCTCTCGGCCCAGAGCGCGTTCCCGATCACCGTCCACGTCGCCACCGCCGACGGCACCGCCGCCGCCGGCAGCGACTACCTCGCGGCCTCCGCCGACCTCGTCTTCCAGCCCGGCGAGACGACCAGGTTCTTCGACGTGGCCGTCATCGGCGACCGGGTCCACGAGGGGAACGAGGCCTTCACCGTCGCCCTCTCCTCCCCCGTCAACGCCACCCTGGCCGCGCAGTCGCAGGGGGCCGCGACCATCGTCGACAACGACCCCGAGATCAAGGTCGCCATCGCCGGGAACCGCGTGACCGAGGGGAACTCGGGCACGAGTGATGAAGTCTTCACGCTCACACTCTCCTCGCCGAGCGAGCTGCCGGTCACCGTCAAGGTCGCCACCTCCAACGGCTCCGCCCTGGCGGGCGAGGATTACGTCGCCAGGTCGACCACCGTCACCTTCGCCCCCGGCCAGAGGGCCGCGACGTTCGCCGTGCCCGTGGTCGGCGACCGCCGGATCGAGCCCCTGGAGGCGTTCGCCGTCACCCTGAGCGCCCCCACCAACGCCGTCATCGCGGCCGGCCAGGGCGCGGCCATCGGCTACATCGTCGACAACGACCTCTCCGGAGTCATCCAGGTCGACGCGACCCGGCAGGCCGTGGCCGAGAACGTCGCCGGCGGATATGTGAATGTGACCCTGATCCGCGCCGGCGGCGACGTGGGCGCGGTCGCCGTCCCCTACGCCACCGCCAACGGCACCGCCCTCGCCGGCCAGGACTACAACGCCGCCTCCGGCACCGTCACCTTCGCCGACGGCCAGACCCGCGCCGTCGTCCGCATCAGGATCATCAACGACACGGCCGTCGAGCCCGACGAGGCCTTCGTGCTCGACCTCGGCAAGCCCGGCGGAGGGGCCACCCTCGGGGCCCAGAAGGCCCAGACGATCGTCATCAGGAATGACGACAAGCTCCCCCCGCCCCCGCAACTCATCCGCGTCACGCCGAAGTTCACCGGCCAGAATCTCACCGGCATCGAGCTGGCCTTCTCCGCGCCGCTCCAGGGCGACGCCGCCAGCACGATCGCCAACTACGCCCTCCGCGGGCCCGGCCGCGACAAGGTCCTCGGCACCGCCGACGACTCCGGCGTCACCATCAGCTCCGCCAGCTACAACCCCACCGCCCGGACCGTCACCCTCGGCGTGCAATCGACCAAACTGACGACGCCCCTGCAGCTCGTCGTCAAGTCGTCCGGCGTCCTGGACCCCTTCAAGCAGGCCCTCGACGGCAACCGCGACGGCAAGCCCGGCGGCGACGCCGTCGCCACCATCTCCAGGGCCGGCGCCGGCCTGCTGTCCCTCACCCGCAAGCGGCGTTGATCATTTCATCCCTGCACTTTTTTGAAAGTCGGCGACGATGCCCGCGCCCCGCACCCTCTCTTTCGACACGCTCGGCCAGTCGGCGGACGAGGCCGAGCGCCTGCTCGCCTCGGGCTACACACCCCGGGGCAAGTGGTCGCTCGGCCAGGCGTGCCGCCACATGTCGATCGCCCTGGACAAAACCCTCCAGCCCCAGAAGAAGGCCCCCTGGATCCTCCGCAAGATCCTCGCCGGGCCCATGCTCAAACGCATCATCAAGAAAGGCGCCATGCCCAGCGGCATGAAAGGCCCCAGGGACTTCATGCCCGCCCCCGACGACCCCCTCGACGACCGCGCCGAGGTCGCCGCCTACCGCGACGCCGTGAACAAATTCCTGCGCGACGTCCCCGGCGAGATCGACCACCCCTTCTTCGACCGCATCTCCGGCGCCGACCTCACCCGCCTCCAGTGCATCCACGCCGCGCTCCACCTGGGGTTCCTCGAACCCAAGGCATGAAAGCCCGTTGATGCCGTCCCGTGCCTCCTCGTCGCCCGGTCGGCCCGATTCCCTGGATTTTTCCGGTCCTGCTGCCGATCTCCTGGGAATGGTCCCCCACGACCCGCAGGAAGCGAGGCGCACCGTGAGGCACGAGGCCGACTGCAACCGCATCCGCTGGACCTTCCCCGCCCTCGCCGCGATGGCCGGGGCCGCGACGCTGGCCCTGGCGGCGCTGGAGCTTGCGGCGATCGAGGCCCGGCCCTACTGGGGCGGCCTCTGCGGCCTCCTGGCCGCCTGCACCGCCGGGCTCGCCTGGCCGGGCGACGACCCCGCCCTCGTCCGGTCCCGACGCGCGATGGTCGCCCACGTCACCATCGCCGGCCTGGCGTTCCTGTTCCTCCCCATGCGGGTCATGAAGCCCCTCTGGCCCGCCCTGATCGCCCTCAGCGGCCTCAGCCTGTTCGTGCTCACCGGCCTGGTCCACGAGGCCGCCCACGGGCTCCTCGCCCGCCGGGCCTGGATCAACGAACTCCTCGGCAACCTCGCCGGCTGGATCCTCGCCACGCCCCTCTCGGCCTATCGCGCCTTCCACCTCAAGCACCACCAGTCCACCAACCGGGCCGACGATCCGAATACGCCGTTGAATCAGAGAAAAATGCTCGTATTTGGATCGATTGTCTATGTGGGCCTGATCCACCATTACGCCTGGACCCACCTCCGCGGCCGGGCCCTGGCCCGCTACCTCCTCGAAATGGCCGGCATGACGCTCGCCCTGGCCGGGTTCTTCCTGTTCGTGCCGCACGCCATCCGCGAACGGGTGATCGCATACCCCCTTCTTGTTGTGATCCTGCTCCAGAACGTCCGGATCGTCTCCGAGCACCTCGACCTCCCCGCGGGACGCGGCCACGACACCTGGCAGCTCGTCCTGCCCGCCTGGCTCAGCCGCTGGGTCCTGCACTACGACCACCACCTCGAACACCACATCCGGCCCGGCCTGCACTGGTACCAGCTCCCCGCCTTCCGCGCCGAGCTTTCGGCCCGCGAATCGGCCGAATCCCTCCACCGCGTGACCCTGGGCGACTTCTTCCGCGACGTCTACCTCCACCCCGCGCCGAGGCCGATCGTCACCCCGATTCCCACGAAGAAGTATCGATATCATACGGCTCACACAGCATCGGCTCCGAAGCAGACACCGTCGAGAGTGAACAAGTAACCCGGAGCGCGGAAGCTCGCTTCCGCCCTGTTCTCGCGGGGCTTGCTCCGCGTCCGAGTCTCGCAGCGCACGCCCTCGACGCGACGCCCCTCTCGGGAGCAAGCTCCCGCATTCCGGGGCGTTCCCGTGAATTTCCTAACAGACCCTTGCCGCCCCGCGGTCCCGCGTGCTACGCTGCCCCTGTCCGTTAATCAATTCACAGGACAGGAGATCCCCCCGATGGCCCGACCCCCCTCCGAAGGGCTCACCGAGCGCGAGGCGCAGATCATGGACGTGGTCTGGCGGCTCGGCGAGGCGACGGCCGAGCAGGTCCGCGAGGGGTTGCCCGACGACCCCCACGACTCCTCCGTGCGGACCCTCCTGCGCGTGCTGGTGACCAAGGGATACTTGCAGCACGAGACGCGCGGGAAGGCCTATGTTTACCGGGCCGCCGTCGAGCGGCGGAAGGCCCAGAAGCAGGCGTTGCAGGGGCTCCTCGGCCGCCTCTTCGCCGGCTCGGCCGAGGACCTCGTGCTCCGGCTGCTCGAGGAGGAATACCTCACCCCCGACCAGCTCGAAGAACTCAAGCAAGCGAATGCCAACCATGTGAAGACATCTCGGAACAAGAAGGGAGGCGCCCGATGACCACCCCCCGTCCGGACCTGCTCGCCGACCTCGCCCTCAAGCTCACCCTCCTGCTCGCCCTCGGCCTGCTGGCCGTCTCGCTGCTCTCGCGGCGCCGGCCCGCGCTCGCCGCATCGGCCGGCTACGCCACGCTCGTCGGCCTCTGGCTCTTGCCCCTGGCGCTCGTCGGCGTGCCCACGCTCACCGTCCGCTGCCTCCCCGCGGAACGGTTAGAACCCATCCAGGCGCCGGCCATCGTCGATGTCGAGCCGGAACCCGTCGCGGCGCTCCCAGCCTTCAACTCGCCGGCGGCCCTGCCCGCCTTGATGCCGACCCTGCCAGTCGAACCACCTCCCTTCCCCGTCGCCGAGCCCGAACCGTCCCCGCCCGCCGAGCCGTGGGATCCCTTCGTTCTTGCCGCGTTGGCGTACGGCGCCGTCTCCGCCCTGCTCCTCATCCGCCTGGCGGTCTCGCTCCTGGCCGTCTCCCGGCTGGTCCGGCGCGCAACCCCGGTGCTCAACTCGACCTGGTCCGACTCCCTCGGTGAACTCAACTGCAATCGCAGCGATGTTCAACTGCTGTGGTCCGAACGCATCGGCATCCCGGTGGTCATCGGCTGGCTCCGCCCGGCGATTTTGCTGCCGCCGCACCTGGTCGATGCCGATGCTGCGACCGCCCGCGCGGTGCTCTTGCACGAACTGGCGCACATCCGACGACATGACTACCCCTGGAACCTGTTCCTGCGTCTCACGCTCGCCGCCTGCTGGCCGCACCCCCTGGCCTGGCTGCTCGCCCGGTCGCTGTCCGAGTCCCGCGAGCGGGCCTGCGACGCCTACTGCGTCCACGCCCTCGGCGGCCCGGCCCCCTACGCTGACGCCCTGCTCGCCGTCGTCGCCGCCCGCCTGAACTCGCGGATCCCCACCCCCAGCCTCGGCCTGGCGATGGCCCGCCCCTCGCGGCTCCGCTCGCGACTCGTCCGCATCGCCCGCACCCCCGGCACCCCCTCCGCCGCCCCGTCCCTCCCCGCGCGGCTGTCGGTCCTCCTCCTCGCCCTCCCCCTCGCCGCCCTCCTCGGCCCCCTGCAACTCGCCCGAGTCGAGGCCCGACCGACGCTGGACGATCCGCCCGCGCAAAAATCCGTCGATCCGAAGTCCGGCGCCCGGACCCTCACCGTCCGCGTCGTCTCGGCCGAGACCGGTCAGCCCCTCGCCCGCCCCGAGGCCCGCGTCTGGATCGGCACCGACGGCGACTGGCGCACCGGCGATGACCGGGGCCTCCTCCGGATCCCGCATTCCCCCAACTCCGCCGATCGTCTGACCTTCCTCGACGTCTCCGCCCCCGGCCACGCCTTGCAGCGCCACGACCTCTTCGGCACGGATGTCCCCGACGACCTCACCGTCAAGCTGCACCCCGGCGAGACCCTCGGCGGCCTGGTGCAGGACGAATCCGGCCGGCCGATCCCGGGGGCGACTGTCCTTGTGGGTGCTTATGACTACAAACGGAAAGACACACATGAGTTTTTCTGGGACCTCCGCGCCGTCACCGGGCCCGACGGCCGCTGGCAGACCACGAGCGCACCCGAGCCCGAGCAAGAAACGCTGAAGCTCCGGGTGATCCACCCCGATTTCGCGAGGGTCGGCACCTCCGGCCGGCCCCGGGTCAACGCCCCACTCGCCGACCTCCGCGCGGGCCGCTGCGTGGTCACCCTGCAGAAGGGCACGCCCATCGAGGGCCGCGTCACCGACGACCAGGGCCGACCCGTCGCCGGGGCCGACGTCTTCGGCTCGCCCATGCCCGGCATGCACTACACCCAGTTCGACGTCGACCGCGTCAAGACCGACGTCGACGGCCGATTCCGGCTCGGCCAGGTCCAGCCCGGCACCTGGCACGTCTGGATCATCGCCAAGGGTTTCACGCCGTTCACCAAGTCGATCTCGGTCGACCGCGCGACCCCCGACCTCCAGGTCCACCTCGCCCCCGGCCACGTCCTCAAGGGGCGGGTCGTCGACCCGTCCGGCAAGCCCGTCGCTGGGGCCCATGTTCACTATTTGAGCCTGGGCGACATCCCCTACCACAAGGTCGAGTTCTACACGGACGACGAGGGCCGATTCCGCTGGGATGGCGCCCCGAAGGGCGGCATCGGCCTCCGGATCGACGCCCCCGGCTTCTCCCCGCTCGGGCGCCGCAACATCGCCGCCGACGGCGACGAGGAGCCCTTCCACCTGTCCCGCTCGCTGAGCATCCAGGGGACGATCTACGACGCGCGAACGAATGCGTTCATCAAAATCGCCAGACTCGAATACGGCGTCGCCGACCCCGAAACCGGCGCGGTGGCCAAATGGGTCGCCGCGGACGCCGCCATTCCACGGAACCTCCCCTTCATCGGCCTCGACATCCCCGCCGATGCCGAAGCCTACCGCCTCCGCATCAAGGCCGACGGCTACGAGCCGTTCCTCTCCCGGGTCTTCCGCACCAGCGAGAAGGTCATCGCCGGCTACGAGGTGAAGCTCGAACCCATCGCAGGCGAGCCGGTCAAAGCGGTCGCGGTCGATCCCGATGGCCGACCGGCGAGAAAAGCGGTGGCGTTCGGGCTCATGTCCGACAATCGCTATTTGCTCGACGGGAGCCGGATCACGCTTGCCGGCCAGGTGCCGGTGCGGGCCTATCGGGCGGATGCCAAAGGGGAGTTCACCATCCCGCGAGGCGGCTCCTGGATCGCCGTGATGGGCGACTCCGGCTATGCCTTCCTGCCCCGCGCCGATCTCGAAGCCGCCCGCCGGGTCACCTTGAAGCCCTACGCCAGGATCGAGGGCCGTGCGTGGATCGAGCGTGTGCCCCTGGCCAACCGCAGCGTCTCGCTTTACGGGAGACTCGTCGCGGACGCGCCCGAGGACTTGTTACAGATCAACACGTATGTCAAGACCGACGAGAGCGGCCGATTCGTGTTCGAGAAAATCGTGCCATCGAGGGAGATGGAACTCAGCAGCACGGAGCAGCCTTTCGTGCCCGGGACCCCGGTCACTTACCGTCGGCAGCGGGTCGAGGCCCGATCGGGGCAGACCACGCAGGTCGTCTTCGGCGGCAAGGGGCGGACGATCCGGGGGCGCGTGACGTTCCCCGGCGATAAGCCGTCGGGCACAAAGGTCGCGCTATCCGGCCGCATCTCGATCCAGTCCAACCGCCTGGAAGTCCCCTATCCGACCAAATTCTACCTCAACTCTTCGCGGGACTCAGTTCAGGAGGCCAGCGTCTGGCACGAAGCATGGAAATCGACCCAGGAGGGCATCGCCTATCAGGACGCCTTCCAACGGTACGATCTTCCTCTTGCCGAGGACGGTTCGTTTGAAATCCCCGACGTCCTTCCCGATGATTACCGGCTCCTCGCCTGGTACGAACACGATGCGGAGCGATTACGGAAACAGGGGCCGGGCCTGTGGGACGTCCGCGCGTTCCGGGTCGGCGCCCTGGCCGGTGGGGATCCTGGAGGAGTGATTGACCTGGGCGCCGTGCCCTTGCATCGGCAGGCCGAGCGGAAGAAGGGCGACCCTGTACCCCCGTTCGAGTTGAAGGTGTCGGACGGCCGGGTCATCCGGTCGGAGGACCTCCGGGGCAAGTATGTGTTCGCGAACTTCGAGGATCCGGATCGCGTGATCTCGCTCCTGCACCTCTCGACGATCGGCATCGCCGCACGCAAATCGCGCGCGAACCCCCGGGTCGAGTGCGTGAGCCTGATCCTGGCGGACGACTCTCCATCAACCCGGCGCTACATCGCGGAGAAGGGGCAAACCTGGCCGCAGGCGATCCTGGGGACCCAATCCACCCCCGCTCTCCATCCGTTGGTCGCAATCGCGCCCATCGATCAGGAATTGTTCCCCAACCCCATTCTGATCGGCCCCGATGGAAAGCTCGTCGCGTGGGGGCCCGACGCGCTCTCCGCCCTGGACGCCCTGCCGGCGAGGTGAACGATCCATCAACGAACGTGAACCCAACCGGCGGACGCCTCCCCTCGCGGGTGCGTCCGCCGCTTGCGTTGCGGGTGGGGTTGTAGGGGCGGGATGATCGGGGTTTTCGGGGTTTTCGCCGGCCGCGGGGCGGGCAGAGGCGTAGGATGATGGGTTGAGGCTTGCGGGAATCTTTGGAATTCGGATTCGTTGGTTTTTGTGTGGAAACGGAGTGTTGATATTTAGGGCTTTGTGGCGAGGGAGGTTATGGCGAATTGGGTTCGTTTCGCAAAAAAGCGAAACGGCGAGTCGAAGCGACACGGAAATCTGGAGTGCGTCCGCTTGCTGACGCTCTGTTGTCGCGAAGCTTGCTTCGCGTGCGAAAACGAAGCGATCGGCTTCGATCAGATGTGGTCTCTCGGGGGCAAGCCCCCGGGGGGCCAGAGCGTCAGCAAGCAGACGCACTCCAGATTCGCTCGATCTGTGACCTATGGTGGAGGGGGATCTTCAGAGAGGGGAGGAGACATGTCGCCCGAGCAGGAGAATGTCCGCCGAGGTCGGGTGCCCTGGCCGCGTGCACCTTTGCACCGGATTGAGGACTCGGGGGTGTTCATGGTCACGTCGGGAACGTATCGCAAGGAACCGTTGTTCTCGATGGGCCCCCGACTCCGCATGCTCCACGAGGCCCTCCTGGGCCTGGCCGAGGCCTGGGGTTGGCGGCTGGAGGCGTGGGCGGCGTTCCCGAACCACTATCACTTCGTCGGCGTCGCGCCGGGGATCGGGGCGGTCGGGCCGCTCGTGAAGGAACTCCACTCGCGGACGGCGATCGCCCTGAATCGATACGATGGCCAGCCGGGCCGCAAGGTCTGGCGCAACTATTGGGAGACCCAGTTGACGGACGAGCCGTCGTATCTCGCGCGGTTGCAATATGTCCACCAGAACCCGGTCCGACATGGCTTCGTTTCGGCGGCGAATCTTTATGACTACGGATCGGCCGCCTGGTTCGAACGCACGGCCACGCCGGCGCAGGTGCAGACCCTGGCGAACTTCAAGATTGACCGTGTACGGGTCGCGGATGATTACTGAAATCGAAGCGGCCGGCGGATCTGGAGTGCGTCCGCTTGCTGACGCTCTTGCCTGTGGGAGCTTGCTCCCGACAAACCACAACTGATCGAAGCCGATCGCTTCGTTTTCGCACGCGAAGCAAGCTTCGCGACAACAGAGCGTCAGCAAGCGGACGCACTCCAGATTTCCGTGTCGCTTCGACCGGTGCGTCAGCAAGCGGACGCACTCCAGATCCGCCTTCCTCTTCGTTACGGTGCGGATTCCCGTCTTGCTTCGATCGGCTTGAGGCGGCGCGGGAAGGGGGATACAATGGATGTTTGACAACTCCGGGAGGCCGTGGGCTCGCGTGGGGGGCGGCCGGGGGTGGTTCGAGGTGGTGTCGGCGGGAGGTGTTGCGTGGGCGACTGGACCGATCCGAACCTGATCGCCCGGCGCGATCGGCTGGTGGGGATCCTCAAGGGGTACGGGCGGATCGTCGTCGCGTACTCGGGCGGGGTCGACAGCGCGGTCGTCGCCAAGGCGGCGCAGGTGGCCGTGGGCGAGAAGGCCGTGGCCGTCACCGCCGCGTCCGACTCGCTCGCCAAGGGGGAACTCGAGGAGGCCACCGAACTCGCCCAGCAGATCGGCATCCGGCACCGGGTCATCCGCACCGAGGAGTTCGCCGACCCGAACTACCTCCGCAACAACCCTGACCGCTGCTACTTCTGCAAGAGCGAACTCTACGGGCGGCTCTCCGGCCTGCTCGGGCACTTCGAAGGCGACACGATCGCCTCGGGCGCCAACCTCGACGACGCCGGCGACCACCGGCCGGGCATGAAGGCCGCCGGCGAGAACGGCGTCCGGCACCCGCTCCAGGAGGCCGAGCTGACCAAGGCCGACGTCCGGGCGCTCGCCAAGGCGTGGGACCTCCCCACCTGGGACAAGCCCGCGACCCCCTGCCTCTCCAGCCGGATCGCCTACGGCGTCGAGGTCACGGCCGAGCGCGTCAAGATGATCGACGACGCCGAGGACTGGCTGAGGCGCCAGGGCCTCAAACTCCTGCGGGTCCGCTACCACAAGGGCGACCTCGCCCGCGTGGAGGTCCCCCTGGAGGAGATCCCCCGCCTGGCCGAGCGCGGGCTTTCGGCCGAGATGGTCGCCCACTTCAAGTCCCTCGGCTTCAAGTTCGTCACGCTCGACCTCGAAGGCTTCCGCTCCGGCAGCCTGAATACGCTGATCCCCCTGACCCAGATCCAGATGGGCGGCGTCGCCCACGCGAATGGGACCGGGAACGGAAAGGCCGCGGAAGCTGTGGTTAAATCTTGATTATTTGATGAAAATCGCCGCTCCGAGGCTTGGGAAACCAGGCACGTTTTCATCCATTCCGACCTTGATCTGAACCCTTGTCGCGAGAAGGACCAAGATGCCCCGGGCGAAGTGTCGATGCGGACAGTCGCTGAAGGTCCCGAAGGACGGGACGGAGCGGATCGTCTGCCCGCAGTGCGGGGCGAAGGTCCGGGTGGTGGTGCGCGAGCGGGAGACGGCGGGCGTCGGCGGCGTGGCCGGGGCGGGCGACGGCGGGGATGAGGACGGGTTCCTGCGCTTCCCCTGCCCCTGCGGGCGCAGGCTCAAGGTGCTGAGCAACCCCCGCCCGACGCACGGCAAGTGCCCCGACTGCGGCCGGGTGGTGCCCGTGCCGAGGACGAGCGTCAAGCGCAAGCCGGCCGCCGAGACCCCCACCGCCGAGCTGGGCCCCGAGGACGCCTCGGCCCTCCAGCGCTGGGTGGAATCGCACCGCGCGAAGGTCCGCCAGCCCGCCCCCCCCGCCCTCTCCGACCCCGGCGCGGGCACGGGCTCGGACCACCCCGTCGTCCCCACCTTCCGGGCCGAGGCCGGTTTGCGCGTCTGCCCCGGCTGCGGCAAGCCCGTCCACATGGGCTCGGATGTGTGCCGTGCCTGCGGGACGGCGGTGCCGAAGAGGTGAGGGATTGAACCGCAAAGACGCAGAGGGCGCAAAGGGAAGACAAGATTTGATGTTTAGAGATCATTGAGTGCGCTGGGCGAGGGTCGCCCGACCCCGCCCCAACATCCGCCGCGCGGCACCACGAAACCGGGTCTCCAGATCCGTTCATTTCAACAAGAATGAACGGGTCTGGAGACCCGATTCGCCGATCTCCTTCGATCAGGGCAAGGGCGGGGTCGGGAGACCCGCGCCCGGCGCCTCATTTTGAACTCGATTTTTCCGGTCAATCTCTCGCCTTCCCTTCGCGCCCTCTGCGTCTTTGCGGTTCATTTCCTCACTTCTGCATAAGTCTGGCCGCGGCGGCGTCCCAGTCGGCCTTGGCCTGGCGGTTGGGGTCGAAGAGGGTGACGCCGAAGGAGCGGGCGACGATGGCGCGGGCGTCGCGGAGGGTGGCGATCTTGCCCTGGGCCAGCGCCTGGAGCAGGATGTTGCCGATGGCCGTGGCCTCGACGGGGCCGGCGACGACCGGGCGGCCGGTGCAATCGGCGGTGAACTGGTTCAAGAGCGCGTTCTTGCTGCCGCCGCCGACGATGTGAATGGTCTTGATCTGGGTGCCGAGGATCGCCTCGATCCGCTCGATCACCCAGCGGTACTTGAGCGCCAGGCTCTCCAGGGCGCAGCGGACATGGGCCCCTTCGCTCGCTGGCTCCGGCTGGCCGCTGGCGCGGCAGGCGGCGGCGATGCGGGCGGGCATGTCGCCGGGCGCGAGGAAGCTCGGGTCGTCGGCGTCGACCAGGCTCCGGAAGGCCGGGGCCCCCTTGGCCATGGCGATCAGCTCGTCATAGCTGAATTCCTTGCCCTTCTTCGCCCAGGTCCGCCGGCACTCCTGCACCAGCCACAGGCCCATGATGTTCTTGAGCAGCCGGGTCGTGCCGAAGACCCCGCCCTCGTTGGTGAAGTTATACCGCGATGTCTCGGCATTGATGATCGGCGCGGGGACTTCCGCGCCCAGCAGCGACCACGTCCCCGAGCTGAGGTAGCACCAGTCGGGCGGGCCGCCGTCGGCGGTGCTGGCGGCCGGCACGGCGGCGACGGCGCTGGCGGTGTCGTGCGTGCCCGGGGCGATCACGGTCAGGGCGCGGGAGAGGCCCAGCTCATCCATCAGCGGACGCCTCAGCGTGCCGAGGACGCTGCCGGGCTCGACGATCTCGGGGAAGATCGCGCGGGGGATGTCCAGCTTCGAGCAGAGTTCGTCCGACCAGGCCCCGGTGCGGGGGTCGAGGAGCTGGGTGGTCGACGAATCGGTCCGCTCGCAGGCCTTGCGGCCGGTGAGGAGCCACCCGAGGAGGTCGGGCATCATCAGGAAGGTCTCGGCCGCGTCGAGGATCGGCGACCCCTGCAGGCGCATGGCCAGGAGCTGATAGATCGTGTTGAACGGCAGGAACTGGAGCCCGGTGATCTCGTAGATCCGCTCGCGGGGGACCCTGGCGAGGGCGGCGTCCATCATGCCGTCGGTGCGGGCGTCGCGGTAGTGGACGGGGTTGCCGAGGAGGGTGTCGTGCTTGCCGAGCAGGCCGAAGTCGACGCCCCAGGTGTCGATGCCCAGTCCGTCGAGCCCGGGCGAGGCGGCGTCGGCCTTCTTGATCGAGGCCTTGATCTCCTCGGCCAGGCGGAGGACGTCCCAGTGCAGGGTGTCGTAGAACCGGGTCGGGCCGTTGGGGAAGCGGTGGAGTTCGTCGAGCGTGAGCTTGTCGCCGTCGAATCGCCCGAGGAGCCCCCGGCCGCTCTCGGCTCCGAGGTCGATGGCCAGGTAATCGGTCGTCGTCGACATGGCGAACGGGGGCCTTTCGGGAACGGGCTTGCGGACGCTGGCGGGGGCCCGGCAGGCTGCGGGTCGGGGGTGGCGGGCCGGGCACGACCGGACCATCCTAAGCCCCCAGGGTTCGCGCCGGAAGGGGTGTCCGCGATGACAAACGTCCGGCCCAAACCGGCCGCCCCCGAGGAACCGCCCCGTCTGCGACCAAACCGTTAAAAGGCGAGCACTTACGGCGCGGCCGTGCGGGACCGTTCGCGTTGCCTCGGGGGGGCGTTTCGGATACAATAGGTGCCTTGATTCTGCGCACAACGGGGCATGCCCTCTCATCGCCCCGGGTGCCTTCCGCTTGCCAGAGGGAGCGATCGTGAGCACCGCCGTCCCGCCGACCTCGGACCACCTCCCGACACCGCCCTTGAACATCGAGGATGAGCTCAAGGAGAGCTACCTCAACTACGCGATGTCGGTCATCATCAGCCGCGCCCTGCCGGACGTCCGGGACGGCCTCAAGCCCTCGCAGCGACGCATCCTCACCGCGATGCTCGACCTCGGCCTCAGCCCCGGCAGCTCCACCTCCAAGTGCGCGGGCATCGTCGGCGAGACGATGAAACGCTACCACCCCCACGGCGACAACTCGATCTATCCCACCCTCGCCCGCATGGCGCAGTGGTGGAACATGCGGCACCTCCTGATCACCGGCCAGGGGAACTTCGGCTCGATCCACGGCCTGCCGCCGGCGGCCATGCGGTACACCGAGGCCAAGCTCTCCCCCGTCGCCGCCGAGATGCTCGAGGACATCCGCCTCGACACCGTCGACTTCCAGCCGAGCTACGACGAGAAGCACCAGGAGCCCCGCGTCCTGCCGGGCAAGTTCCCCAACCTCCTCGTCAACGGCTCCGGCGGCATCGCCGTCGGCATGGCCACCAGCATCCCGCCGCACAACCTCGGCGAGGTCTGCGACGCCCTCGTCGCTCTCATCGACGACCCCCACCTCGAACTCGACGAGATCATGAGGTACATCCCCGGGCCGGACTTCCCGACCGGGGCCACCATCTGCGGCCGCCACGGCGTCCGCGAGGCCTACCGCACCGGCCGCGGCCGCGTGATCCTCCGCGCCAAGTATGCCATCGAGGAACTCAAGGATGGTCGCTCCCTGATCATCTTCACCGAGATCCCCTACCAGCTCACCAAGGAGCCGCTGCTCAAGAAGCTCGCCGAGCTCGTCAACGACGGACGCGTCACCGGCGTGACCGACATCCAGGACGAGTCCGACCGCAAGCAGCCCGTCCGGATCGTCGTCAAGGTCAAGAAGGGCGAGGATCCCAACGTGGTCCTTGCTCAATTGTTCAAGTTCTCGCCCCTGCAGGACACCTTCAGCGTCATCATGCTGGCGCTCGTCGACGGCCGGCCCAAGACGCTGCCGATCAAGGACCTGCTCCGGCTCTACGTCGAGCATCGCGTCAACGTCATCCGCCGCCGGACCCAGTTCCAGCTCCGACAGGCCCGGGCCCGCGCCCACATCCTCGAAGGCCTCTTGATCGCGCTGGCGTATATCGATGAGGTCATCCGCGTGATCCGCTCCTCGGCCAACCCGGTCGAGGCCCGCGCCCGCCTGATGGGCATGGAGGTCTCGCCCGAGATCCTCAGGCGCGCCCTCAACAATCCCGACGCCCGCCCCACCGGCGGCCTCACCCGCATGCAGGCCGACGCCATCCTCGCCATGCGGCTCCAGCAGCTCACCGGCCTGGAGGCCGACAAGCTGATCGGCGAGTACAACCAGTTGCGCAAGGATATCGAATACTACGAGCGCATCCTCGGCGACGAGCGGCTGATCCTCGACCTCATCCGCGTCGACCTCCGCGAGATGAAGCAGAAGTACGCCGACCCCCGCCGCAGCCTGATCGACCACGAGGAACTCGGCGATTACGACAAGGAGGCCCTGATCCGCGAGGAGTACATGATCGTGACCGTCACCCACGACGGCTACATCAAGCGGCTCCCGCCCAGCACCTACCGGGCCCAGAACCGCGGCGGGCGCGGCATCTCCGCCACCAACACCCGCGACAATGACTTCCTCGAACACATGTTCGTGGCCCTGACCCACGACTACATCCTCTTCTTCACCGACAAGGGGAAGGTCTACTGGCTCAAGGTCTACGACATCCCCGAGGGCACCCGCACCGCCGGCGGCCGGGCCGTCGTCAACCTCCTCCAGCTCTCCGAGGGCGAGAAGATCACCGGCATGGTCCCCGTCCGCGAGTTCAAGGAGGACGAGTGCCTGTTCATGGTCACACGCCGCGGCACCGTCAAGAAGACCGAACTCTCGGCCTTCAAGCGGCCCCTGGAGCGCGGGATCATCGCCCTGGGGCTCGACGAGGGCGACCAGCTCATCGGCGTCGCACGCACCAAGACGGGCGATCATGTGATCCTGTCCACGCGTGACGGTATGGCGATCCGCTTCGACGAGTCCCGCGTCCGCGCCATGGGCCGCCCGGCCTACGGCGTGCGGGGCATCGACCTGGCCGAGGGGGACGAGGTCATCGGCATGGTCGTGGCCAACGGCCCCGAGGACCCCGCGAGCCTGCTGACCGTCTGCGCCAAGGGCTTCGGCAAGCGGACGCTCCTGACCGAGTACCGCTCGCAGGACCGAGGCGGCAAGGGCCTCATCGACATCAAGACGAGCGACCGCAACGGCGCGGTCGTGGCCATCGCCAAGGTCGTGGACGCCGACGAGGTGATGCTCACCACCACCGGCGGCATCCTGATCCGCACCAAGGTCGCCGACACCCGCCCGATCGGCCGCAACACCCAGGGCGTCCGCCTGATCCGCGTCGAGGAGGACGACACCGTCGGCTCGCTCGCCAAGCTGCCCGAGGAGGAACTCACGAACGGCAACGGCGACGTCGACCTCGACATCACCGACGCCGCCGGCCTGCCCCCCGCCGAGGCCATCGCCGACGGCCCCATCGCCGACCACCCCCCCCACATCCTCGACGACGGCGTCGGCCCCGCCGAGGCCAGCGACCACATCGACGCGGACGAATGACCGGCGTAGGGTGCGGTGGACGCGGCCAGGCGGGCCGCGTCCGGTACACCCGACCATGCGCCTGTTCAATCCTCTCTGAGGATCTCCGCGAACTCCCCGTCCGCCCGGATGGCCTCCAGATCCGAGTCCGTCCGGGCGTGCTCGCGCGCGGCCTTGTCCTTCAAGTACCCCGCCTCCCGCGACATCCGCAGCCAGCGGAACGCCTCGTCGCGCTCCTGCTTGCTCAATCGCTCGCGCTCCGATGCGTTCAAGCCTTTGTCTTCGCGCACGGCCTTGAGCGACAGCGACGCCAGGCAGGCGACGTTGTAGAAGTCGTCCCCCGGGGGCGGCACCTTCCTGGCGATACCGTCGATGTCCTCCCTGAGGATCGCCCGCCACGTCCGGTAGTCGCCCGCCTTGAGCCGGCAGAGCACCGAGTTCATCCGGAATACCAGCCCCGCCTCCTTCGTCTCGGCCAGCTCGTTGCCCCTGTCCCAATCCCGGATCGCCTCGGCATATTTCCCCTGCGAGGTCAGGAGGTTCCCGCGCGACCCGTGCAGGTTCTTGGCGCCCGCCCGCGCGGCGGCGTCGAGCGGATAGTCCTTCACGACGGCCTCGATCCGACGGATCCCGTCGTCCAGCCGCTCGCGCCGGACCTCGGCCGAGATGTCGATCTTCGGGTTGATCGACCAGTTGTTCAGCAAATTCGCATAGATAATGGTCGCCGAGACGTCCGTGGGGTCGGCGTCGAGCAGCTTCCGCAACAGCCCCGACGCCTCGCGGAACGCGGCATCCGCCTCGTCGGGGCGATCGCCCCAGATCAGGCCCAGGTTGATCAGCGAGCCGGCGAGTTCGATGATGCCGCCCGGGTCCTTCGGAATATCGGCCACGACTGTCCTGCGCAGCTCGACGGCCCGCTTGAGGGCCGCCTCCGCCCCGGGGTATCGGGCGACCACCAGCAGCTCACCGCCGAGGTTGTCCAGGCACCACGCCAGGTCGCTGCGGTTGAGCGTCGGCCTCGGGTCCATGTCGTACAGCCGCTGGGCGAGCGCCAGGGCCTTCTCCTTGGACGCCAGACCCTTGCCGTGCCCTGTGTATTGCGTGACCACCCCCAGCTTCAGCAGCGCGACCATCCGCTCGCGGAGCAAGGCCGTGTCGTCCGGCTTCGCGTCGGAGAGTTCCTCGAGGATCTTCAACGAACGCGTCATACTCTTGATCGTATCATCAACCCTGCCGATGCTCGCCTGGAGGTTCCCCGCCTCGCGCGCCGCCAGGGCCGTGTCGAATCGCACCAGCGGGTCCGGCGATTCGGCCGCGGCGAGCACCCCGTCGAAGAACTTGACCGCGTCCTCCGTCATCTTGATCCGGTAGGGCTCGATCCTCGGGTCGCGCGGCCGCCTCGCATCGCCGAATCGTGCGAGCATGCTTTGAATCGTCGAACGGGCCTCGCGGTAATTGGCGTCCGCCAGCTTGCGCTGCGAATCCGCCAGCTTGGCTGCCTCGTTCGCCCGATCGATCTCGACCCGAAGCCGCCTCTGGTGCGCGATCAGCCCCACGAACCCCCCCGCCACCGCGATCAGCCCGAACGCCACGAGCGCGGCCTTCCAAGGCTCGCGCTTCGACCACTTCCACGCCCGCCCCACGGCCCCCACGGGCCGTGCCAGGATCGACTCCCCGCGCAGGAATCGCCCGAGGTCCTCCGCCAGCTCGCCCGCCGAGGCGTACCGCCGTCGCGGGTCCTTTTCCAGGCATTTCAGGCAGATCGTCTGCAGCTCGCGCGGGATCTTCGGCTGGAGCCGGCTCGGCCTCGGCGGCTCCTCGCGCCTCACCTGCTCCAGCGTCTCAAGCGGGGTCGCGGCCTGGAACGGCGGCCGTCCGGTGATGCACTCGTAGAGGATCGCCCCCAACGCATACACATCCACCGCCCGGTCCGCCGGCCGCCCGTCGGCCTGCTCCGGCGACATGTAGCTCGGTGTTCCTATGAGGGCCCCCGTGCGCGTCGGGCCGGGCGTGGCCTCGATGTCGAGCCGCTTGGCCAGGCCGAAGTCGGCCACCTTCGGCTCGCCCGCCCGCGTCATCAGGATGTTCCCGGGCTTCAGATCCCGGTGGATCACCCCCTCGGCGTGCGCGTGCTCGATCGCCCGGGCGATCGTCTCGACGAGCTGCGCCGCCACCTTCGGCGGCAGCGGGCCCGGCCGCAGGCGGTCGTCGAGCGTGCCGCCGTCGATGAACTCCATCGCCAGGAACGGCGCCCCGTCCCGCCAGCCGACGTCGAAGACCTGAACGATCCCCGGATGCTTCAGCTTCGCGATCGCCTCCGCCTCGATCCGGAACCGCGCCAGCTCCTGCGGGTCGCCATCCAGATACGCGCGCACCTGCTTGAACGCGACGACGCGTCCGAGCGACCGCTGGCGGGCCTTGTACACCACCCCCATCCCGCCCCGACCGATCACCTCCAGCAGGTCATACCCCGACACGCTCGACGACGCCGCCGCATCCGGAGGCGGCGCGGCATCCCCCGCGCCCGAGTCCCTCGCCGCCAACCGGAAGAGGGCCTGGAGCGGGTCGGCCACCGTCGCCGACTTCTCCAGCAACGCGCCGCAAGGGACACATGTGCACAGATGATCCTCGACCGCGATCGATCCCGCCTCGTCGAGCTTCCCCTCCAGGAACGCCCGCAGCACCTCCGGCGCCGGATGTTCGCCCTCCGGCGGGAACTCGTTCAGCGTCGAAGGCCCCTGAGTCGCCATCGCATTTCACCCACTCTCAAAACACCGCGTCGATCAGCCCGTGGCTCTCCTGCCTGAGCCGGCGGAGGACCCGCGACTTGGCGATGAGCACGGCGTTCACGGTGGTGCCCAGCTCCTCGGCCGCCTGGGCGGCGGAGAGGCCGCCGATCACCTGACGCTCGAAGGCCCGCCAGATCGGCTCGGAGAACTCGGGCCGGGTCAGTTCCAGCAATCGACGCGCGATGAATTCATCATGTTCCCGGTCCCACAGCCGGCTGAGGCCGCTGTCCGGGTCGGCGAGCTGGTCGAGGCCGTCGCCGAACGAGTCGTCCGCCGCCCCGCCGCGCAGCCGCCCCGGGGCGTTCTTCCGCGACCGCCAGAACCCCCTCGCCCGGTTCACCACGATGTTGCGGATCCAGCTCCGGAACGCCCCGATCCGCCCCACGTGGTCGAACTTCGCGATCTCGCGAGCGATCGTCGCGCACACATCTTGCATCAGATCATCGACATCCGACTCCGCGAGCCCCTGTCGGCGCAGCCAGTGCCGGATGAGCGGGGTGTACAGGTCGAACAGCCGCCGCCACGACACCTCGTCGGGGTGGTCGCGGAGCCGGTCCAGCAGGCTGATGGGGGTCGGCGTCATGATCGGGCCGATCGACCGCGTGCGACAATTCTCCCGGCCGGACCCCCTCGTCCGGCCCCGAGCGGATCATTCTAAACGCGGATTGCGCCCGAAGATAGATCCCAAGGGATGAATCGATTCGATGAATCGTAGGCCCGTTCAGGCGGCCTGCCCGAGCTGTTCGCGCCAGTAGTCGAGCATGTCGGCGAGAGTCCGCTCGATGGCGAATTGCGGGGCCCAGCCCGTGGCCTCGCGGAGCTTCGTCGGGTCGGCCACGAGCAAGGGCTGGTCCACCGGCCGCACCCGGGCGGGGTCGATGTGGACCTCGATCGGCACCCTCGCCAGCGACCGCAGGGTCTCGAGGGCATCGGCCAGTTTCGTCCCCTTGCCGTAGCCCAGGTTGTAGATCTCGCCCGGCTGCCCCTTCTCGACCAGGAGCCGGTAGCCCCGAACCACGTCGCGGACGTCGGTGAAGTCGCGGACCACCTCCAGGTTGCCGACCTCCACCCGCGCCGACTTGCCCGCCTCGACCTCGGCGACCTGACGCGCCAGGCCGCTGAGAACATATGTCGAGGATTGCCTGGGGCCCGAGTGGTTGAACGGCCGGGCGACGACGACGTGGGTGCCGTGCCCCAGGTAGTGCTGCACGCCCAGGAGGTCGGCCGCCCCCTTGCTGGCGGAGTACGGATTATTGGGCCGGAGCGGGCAACTCTCGCCCACGGGCATGTGCTCCGGGGCCGGGTTCCCATAAGCCACGCCCGAGCTGACGATCACGACGCGTGGCGTCAGGCCCGACGCCTTCACGGCTTCGAGCAGGTTGAGCGTGCCGCCGAGGTTCAGGGCCCAGGTGCCCCGCGGGTCGGCCACGCTGGCCTGCGGGTTCGCCTGCGCGGCGAGGTGATAGATGGCCTCGGGCTGCTTGCGCCTGAGCAGGTCGACGAGGCCGGACTCGTCGCCGTCGGCGAGGTCGAACGGCTCGATCCGGGCCAGGCGCTGGAGCTGCTCCAGCCCCTTCGGCCACTTGCCCGAGAGAGACAGCCCGACCGTGAGGTCGCCCTCGGCCGCGAGGTGCTCGACCAGATGGCCGCCGACGAAACCGGAGACGCCGGTGACGAGGACTCGCATGAACAACTCCAGCCTGAGGAATGAGATTGATGGGTGATGGGGCCGGTTGGGGGATCGCGATCCATCAACCACCGCTATCTGCGTCGACTTTTGAGATCCTCGACCGCGGCCAGAGATTCCGGGTGATCGGCAAGATTCGTCAGGCCGCGCGGGTCGCGATCCAGGCGGTAAAGTTCGCGGCGTCCGCGCCGGTCGCGGATCTCGTGGAAAGGCCAGACCACTTCCGAGTGCAGGGGGCCATGCGCGGCGGGGGATCGGCCGTGGTTGGGGTCGCCCTCGGGGGGGCCGTCGATCATGGCCAGCACGGGCGAGATCTCCCGCCCCGAGCCTTCCCAGGTCGCGGCCAGCGACCGCCCCGGGAACGGATGCGCCCGGCCCGGCGCGACCCGGTCGAGCATGGTGGCCGCCAGGTCACGCAGGCTGACCGGCGTCGCGATTCGCGTGCCCTCGGGGATGAGCCCGGGGGCGATCATCAGGAGGGGAACATGTAACTCCTCGGCATAGAGGCTGGTGCCGTGGCCGTAGAGCGAGCGTTCGCCGAGGTGCTCGCCGTGGTCGGCGGTGACGACGATCAGGGTCGATTGCAGGCGGCCCCGCCGGTCGAGGTCGTCGAGCAGCCGGCCGACTTCGCGATCGAGGTAGGCGAGGCAGCGGTCGTAGGCGTCGCGGCCGAGCGCGACCTGATCGGGGGAAAGCTTGCTCTTGTCGGCATCCCACCACGTGCGGATGAGATGCTGCTCGTCGAGGTCGTCGGCCGCCTCGCCGAAGTCGGCCCCGGGCACGATTTCGGGGGGGAAATACGGGTGGTGCGCGTCGAAGAAGTTGAGGAAGGCGAAGCAGGGGCGATCCTCGGGCGCGGGCGAGTGCTCATCGAGCCATGTGAGGAAGTCTCGACAGATCCGCTCGGCCGACTTGCGGTGCCGGTTGGCGGTGGCCCCCTGCCCCAGCGACTCGGCGAGCCTCGGCCGCTTGAGGATGAAGTCCAGCCCGCGCTGGGCGATCGACGAGCAGAGGAGGATCGAGCGCGGGGTGACGTCGTAGTCCTCGTAGTGGGCGAACCCGCGCGACAGGCCGGTCTCGTAGCTGCAATAGGTGCTGTTGGCGACGAACCCGGCGGTGGAGTAGCCGCGCGAGGCGAACTCCTCGGCGAGCGTCCGGGGCCCGCGTTCCAGCGGGGTGTCCCAGCCGATCGAGATCTCGTTCGGCCACCGGCCCGTGAACATGCTCGCGTGCGACGGGGCCGTCCAGGGGGCGGTGGAGAAGGCGCGGTCGAAGGTCACCCCGCGCCTCGCCAGGCGGGCGAGGTTGGGCGTGGTCGGGCGATCATATCCATACAGGCTCAGGCTCCTGGCCCGCACGGTGTCGAGCACGATCAGGAGGACGTCGCGCGGGCGTTCGCCGGGTGAGGGGGTGGGTTGTGTCCGGCCGCCGGGGAGGCCCCAGTGGCAGAGGGAGAACGTCCCGATCAGTGCGAGGCCGGCGCAGGCCGTCCAGCCCTTGAGCATGCGTTCAAATGCCGGGATCCGCGATGGGGCACAGAGGTACGTGCCGAGCCGATACGACAGGCCCGCCGCGAGCAGCAGGCAGACGGCGGTGAGGATCGGGGCCCGGAAGAGGAGGCCGAGGGCGAGCGGGAAGGACAAGGCGGTGGCGATGGTCCGATCGGGCACCCATCGTGGATTCGCCAGCGCGAGCCCGATCAAGGCCAGGGCGGGCAGGCCGACGACGATCAGGCCCGCGACGGGGAACATCCAGGGGAACTGGTCGCTGACGTTGTAGTTGCGGGGGTCGAGCCAGCGGCACTTCAGCAGGAAGGCGGCGAGTTCCAGGGTGCCCGAGAACAGGCCGAGGCCCGCCCACCACAGGGCGATCCGGCCCGTTGCGGCTCCCCTGGTTCGCAAGGTCGCGGACTCTTCCATGCTCGCCCTCCTGGCGGCCCGACGTGCAATCGCTCCCGGCCGCAAGGTATCAGGGGGGGGAGATCCCGGCAAGGCGAGTTGGCCTTCCCGCGCGGGGGCGTGCGTGGTATCCCTTTCGGGGCGATGGAGGACCCTCGGGATGGCCGAAGCCGAGCACGAACCGCGACCGGCGGCGAGGGCCCACCCCTGGGACGGGTTCCTCGTCGGGCCGGAGAACGGCCTGGCCCATGCGGCGGCGAGTGCCCTGGCGCGCGGGGAGGTCGAGGGCCTCTCGCCCCTGGTCGTCCACGGGCCGTCGGGCGTCGGCAAGTCGCGGCTGCTCTCGGGCCTGGTGGCCGAGCGGCTGTTGCGCAGGCCGGATTCGGCGATCGCTCATGTGGACGGGCCTGGATTCATCGCGGCGGTTGAGGAGGCGGGCGAGGCCGAGCGCGGCGGCTGGGCGGACCTGCGGGCCCGGCTCCGGAACCTCGACCTCCTGGTGATCGACGACGTGGCCGCGCTCGAGAAGTCGCGGCGGGCGATGGATGAACTGTCGCACACGTTGGATGCCCTCGATGCGAAAGGGGCGGCGGTGGCGGTCGGGGCCAAGGCGGGGCCCGGCCAGTGGGACGGCTGGCCGCCCAGGCTGCTCGGGCGGCTCTCGGCCGGGCTGTCCGTGCGGATCGACCCGCCGGGGCCGGCGACCCTGAGACGCTACCTGCTCGAACAGGCCAGGGCCCGCGAGCTTGCCCCGACCCTCGACCCCGAGGCGCTCGACAAGCTGGCCGAGTCGGCCGACGGCTTCCGGACCCTCGACGGCTGGCTCGCGCGCCTGGGGCTGGAAGCGAAGGTCTCGCGCCGGCCGATCACCGCCGAGCGCCTGGGCGAGGCGGTCGAGGCCGACCTGCCCCCCGCACCGACGCTGGAGCAGATCGCGCGGGCGGTCGCCGATCGGTTCGGCGTCTCCTTGCGCGACCTCCGCGGCCACACCCGGCGGGCCACCGTGGTCGAGCCCCGGCACCTGGCAATGTACCTGGCGAGGCGGCGCACGACCCTCAGCTTCCGATCGATCGGCGTTTACTTCGGCAAGCGAGACCCCGCCACCGTCCGCCACGCCTGCCGCGCGGCGGAGGGACGGATCGCCGAGGACCCGGCGCTAGGAAATGAAAGTTGGTTGATGGGTGAGGGGTGACGCCTCAGTCGGATTCCTGCATCCGCAACGCCTGGCGGATGGCCGGGCGGAGCCAGAGGCCGAAGCCGGCGCCGACGAGGAGGCCGAGGGCGAGCCCTTCGATCCGGCCGGTGTAGGCGAACAGCGCCAGGCCGCCGATCGTGGCGCCGCCGAGCGAGGAGGTCGCCATCGCGGCCAGGCGTTCGGAGACGGGGACCCGCGAGCGGAGCCGCAGGAGGTGCACATGCAACGGCTCGCCGGTGTCGGCCCAGCGGAGCCGGCTCAGGTGGACCGACTCGTGGCAGTGCTCGCAGATCAGGTACTCGGTCGCCTCCGTCGGGGCCTCGCGGAACAGCCGGCGCACGGGCTCGGGCATCGGCGTCGACAGGCCGCAGTCGTCGTGGATGTACTCCCGGGTCGAATCCGGGCCCGGATCCTCGGGGGCGTGGTCGTGCGACAGGAAATGGTCGCGGAACCGCCCCCGGAAGATCGGGGTCTCGCACACAGGGCACCGCTTCCGTACGAGACCCACTCGGCACACTCGCTCGCAACGGGGAGGGGGCACGACGATCGATCGTCACGCGTTCGGCACCGTCTCATCGGGCGCGGGATTCGGCTCGGCCTGGAATTGTGCGCGGAGGATGGCCGACCTGTCCACGGGGAGGCCGCTGTCGCGGGTGGGCGTGCGCTCGACGGTCGAGTGGTTGACGCGGTCGCCCAGGGCGCGCCGGAGGTCCTCGGTGAGGGCCGGTGTGCTCTGCTTGCGGGGGAGGTCGAGGTAGCGCTCGACCGGGATGGGCTCGCCGACCTCGATGCGGACGCGGGTCCGGAACCTCGGGAACCGGTCGGAGTAGACCATCCGCACGGGGATGACGTGGACGCTCGCGTCGCCGAGCCGGGTCTGGGCGTCGAGCGCGATCCAGGCCGAGCCGGGCTTGATCGGGTGGACCTCGCCGGGCCGGTAGTAGTAGATGGTGCCTTCGGGGAAGATCACCAGGGCGTCGCCCGACTGGAGGATCTTCGCCGACGCCTTGAGCACGCTCGGGCCGACCTTCGTCGTGTTCACCGGGAACGCGCCCAGGCGCCTCATGAACCAGCCCTGGAGGCCGACGAATTCGTCGTGGCTGGCCATGAATCGGAGCGTCCGCCGCGTGGCCATGGGCAGCAGGACGGGGTCCCAGCGCGAGCGGTGTGTGGGGGTCAGGATGACCGGCCCGGAGGCGGGGATCCGGTGGTGTCCGACGACCTCGACCCGGAAGAAGACCAGGCGGATGATCTGGTGGACGGGCCAGATCAGCCAGACGAGCCATCGCGAGACGGCCACGGGTGCAACGTTGTTCTCCACGGGGCCCTCCTCCTCTCTGGTGTCGATCGAGAATCCCCTCCCAGGATCCGGCACACGTCTGAATGGTCGGCATCAGATCGCGGCGGGATCGTGGACGAGCGTTCCCTGTAGGAATATTGGTGGTTTCGAAGGTCCGGAAGTCAAATCGGAATTCCGCCCTTCTACCCTGCAGGGGGCGGATGTTCACTTTTTCTACGACGAATTGGCAGAAATGGGCCCCGAAAGCGACGCGACCGCGTTGATTCTGGGGTACTCTGGGAAAAAGTGCCGGACGTGTGCCAGAATTCTTTCAGGAGGCGGCGACTTTCGCGGATTCCTTGGTCGGGGCGGTCGGATCGGCTAGAATCGGCCCAACGCGGGGAGGGCACGGTTCGGACTGGTAGCGACCCCGGGAAATCAGGCGCGGAGGTGCGAACGGGATGTCCCCCGGCGGCGGTGGCGGCGACGAAGGGTCGGTGACGCACTGGCTCGCGGACCTGAAGGCGGGCGACCCGAACGCGGCCAGCCCGCTCTGGGATCGCTACTTCGCCCGGCTGGTCCAGCTCGCGCGACGGAAGCTCATCGCCGCCAGGCGACAGGGGGCCGACGCCGACGAGGAGGACGCCGCCGTCAGCGCCTTCGAGAGTTTCTGCGAGGGGGCCGCGGCCGGCAAGTTCCCGCTCCTGGCCGATCGCGACGACCTCTGGAAGCTGCTGGTGGTCATCACCGCGCGCAAGGCCGCCGGGCAGGCCGACCGCCGCCGGGCCCTCAAGCGCGGGGGGGACCGGGTGGCGATCGAGTTCGCCGACCCCGACGGGCCCGACGCGTTCCAGCCCGGCCGGGCCATGACCATCGACCAGGTGGTCGGGCACGAGCCGACCCCGGAGTTCGCCGCGATGGTGGCCGAGGAGTACCGCCTGCTGCTCGACCGCCTGGGGGACGACACCCTGCGCAGTGTGGCCCTCTGGCGGATGGAAGGGTACAACAACGACGAGATCGCCGAGCAGCTCGGATGCGCGCGGCGGACCGTCGCCAGGCGGCTGGACCTGATCCGACGGATCTGGGACGATGCGGCCCCCGGCGGGGAGGACTCCTCCGACTAGGGGGGAGCCGGGCCGTGCCGGGGCGGGACGCCGGACGCGGGGACGGTTCAACGGATCAGGATGGGACAGGGGATGTCCGTCGCGATGAATCAGCGCTCCAGCCTCGACCCCTCGGACGCGAGGCTCAGCCTCTCGCAGGCCCGCGCGATCAACGACGCCTGCGACCGGTTCGAGGATGCCTGGCGGTCGGGCCGGCGGCCGGGGATCGAGGGGGCGGTCGAGGCCGCCGCGTCGGAACTCGCCGGCCCGGGCGACGCCTCGCGCGAGGCGCTGTGGCGCGAGCTGCTGGCCCTGGAGATCGAGCTGCGGCTGGGGTCGGGCGAGCGGCCGACGCGGAGCGATTACGCGGGCCGGTTCCCGGAGCACGCGGCCGACGGCCGGCTCGACGCGGTGCTGGTCGAATGCCTGGACCTGTTCCGGTCCCATTCGCAGTCGGCGTCGCGATCGAGGCCGTCCGCGCCCTCGCCTTCGGCGGGCGAGACGGTGGACACGTCGACGCCGTTCGTCTCGGCCACGACGCCCTTGCACCCGGGGACTCCCCTGCGGTTCGGCGATTTCGAACTCGTGGATGAGATCGCGCGCGGCGGGATGGGGGTGGTGTACCGGGCGAAGCAGTTGCGTCTGAACCGCCTGGTGGCGCTCAAGATGATCGTCTCGGGGGCGTTCGCGTCCGAGGTCGAGCGGAAGCGATTCCGCAACGAGGCCGAGGCCGCCGCGCGGCTGGATCACCCCCGGATCGTGCCGATCCACGAGGTCGGCGAGTGCCAGGGCTATGCGTATTTCAGCATGAAATTGATGCTCGGCGGCAGCCTGGCGGCGCGCCGGGGGGACTTCGTCGGCGAGCCCGAGACGGCCGCGCGGATGGTCGCGACCATCGCGAGGGCCATCGCGCACGCGCATGATCGCGGCCTGATCCACCGGGATCTCAAGCCGGCGAACATCCTGCTCGACGACCGGGGCCAGCCGCACGTGACCGACTTCGGCCTGGCCAAGCGGGCCGACGACCCCGGCGGGCTGACGCAGTCCGGCGCGCGGCTGGGCACGCCGAGCTACATGGCGCCCGAGCAGGCGGCGGGGCAGTCGTCGAGGGTCGACGTCCGGGCGGACATCTACAGCCTGGGGGCGATCCTTTATGAGTTGCTCACCGGCCGCCCGCCGTTCCGGGCCGACACGCTCATGGAGACGGTGGTGCAGGTGCTCGAACACGAGCCGACGCCGCCGGGCCAGCTGGTGCCGGACGTGCCGCCGGACCTGGAACTCATCTGCCTCCGCTGCCTGGAGAAGAACCCGGAGAGCCGATATCCGACGGCCGCCGCGCTGGCGGACGACCTCGAACGGTTCCTCCGCGACGAGGACGTCGAGGCCCGGCGGCTGGGGCGGCTGGGACGGTTGAGGCGGTGGGTGAGGCGCGAGTCGGAGCTGTCGTCGCGGTGGATCGGCCTGGGGCTGGTGGGGTTCTTCACGCAGGTCAATTATATCAATAGCCCCGAACCCGACACGCCGCTGCACGTGCGGGTGACGCTGCTGGAGCTGATCTGGGCCATCGCGGCGTGGTGCTTCCACCGGCTGTCGAAGCGGCCGGAGTGGGTCGACCGGGCGCGGGCGCTCTGGATCGCGTCGGACATCGCGCTGCTGACGATGATCCTGCACGCGCTCAAGGCCGCGCCCAACACGGAGGTCCTCGGCTACCCGCTCCTCATCGCCGCCTCGGGCCTGTGGTCGCGGCCGAGGCTGGTCTGGCTGACGACCGGCCTATCCATGTTCGGCTATGCGATGCTGCTCCTCGGCGCCACGGTCTCGAAGAGCAACGGGCACCCGAACATCGTCTTCGCGATGCTGGCGGTGACGGGGTACGTGGTCGCCCGTCAGGTCGAGCGGCTCAAGGCGCTCGGGGCGTTCTATGAGCATGGGTGATGGATGAGTCGCGATCTCGGGGGCGCTGGGCGCGGGTCCCCCGACCCCGCCCTTGCCGCGATCGAAGGGGCCCACCGGATCGGTCTCCAGACCCGTTGGGGTTGGGCCTGGGAAGGATGGGACGGGAGACCCGGTTTGGTGGTACGGCGCGGCGGATGGAGGGGCGGGGTCTGGAGACCCGCGTCCAGCGCAGTTCGTTCCAGACCCGCACGCGGAGCAAGCTCCGCGACAACAGGGCGGAAGCGGGCTTCCGCACTCCGGGTTCATGTCAGTGGAACGCCTTGAGGGCGGATTCCTTGGTCTTGTGTTCATTCAAGATGTTGCGGAACTCTTCGCGTGAGAGGGCGCGCAGCCCTTGGAGTTCGATCTCGGCGAACTCGTCGACAGCGATGAGGTAGGACTCGTGTTCGAGGGTGCGGGGCTCGGCGCGTTTCCAGGGGGTGTTGTCCTTCTCCGGCTGGACCTGGGGGCCTCGGGCGTAGCCGGCGTCGAGCTTCGCCCAGCGCACGCCGAGGGTGGCCCACAGGCGCGTCACGTTCCGCTTCGGGTCGATCATCACGGGGATCGAGACCCGCGTGTCGACCGCGAGGTCGGGGTCGGTCTTGCATGCCTTGATCCATTCCATGGCGGCGGATTTCGCGGCGTCCCGGGATTCCGCGTCGAGTTCGCCGTCCTTGAGGGCGACCTTCAGGCCGATGTCCTCCGCGCTCAGGAGGTACAACCCATAAAAGAGACGAGACATGCCCGCCAGTTCTTCGTCCAGCGACGAGGGCCGCTCGCCCCGCTGGGTCAGGCCCTTGATGGACTTGAGGACGTCGGGGCCGAGGGTGGAGTCGAGGAGGTTGGACAGGAACGCATATGAGCGCGCGGTGCGGAGATAATAGGTGGGGTTGGGCTCGACCCGCAACCTGGGCTTGAGCCTCGACGGCGGCCGGACGGCGGCGGTTGGCGCGCCCATGCCCATCTGTCGCGCGTGCGTCTCGCGACGCTTGGTCACCATCGCCTTGAAGGCTTCGAGCATCCGCTTCTTGTATGACTTTGTGAGCAATAACCTGGCATTCTCGGGGCCCTTCTCGGGCAGGAGCATGGTTTCCAGCGCGTATACCTGATACTCGTACCATCCGGCGTCCTTGCGGGGGGCGAGGTCGACCTTGCCCGACCGGATCGCGGTGATCAGCTCGCGCATCAGGTCGGCGTCGGGCGGCAGGCCGCGTTCGAAGACCTTGTCGAAGAGCTCGGTCTCCTTCGAGGTCGAGGCCGGGAAGAGCGAGACGGTCTTCCCGTCGGGAGGGGGCGTGCCCCGGGGGAGCTTCGCGAGGTCGGCGTTGCTGAGGTTCTTGAACGGGTTCGTGAGGCCGGCGAAGAGATGCGCAGCCCTGGTGTACTCGTCGCGGAGTTTGGCGTCGTCCTGCAAGAATCCGCTGATGGACCAGGCCACGTCGGCCGGCTGGGGCTGCTGGAAGTATCGCAAGACGATGAACAACTCGGTGAGTCTCGCGTTCCAGGTGTAGAACCCGATGGGCTTGCCGGCGATCGGGTTGATCTTGAACTTGTTGATGTGCAACTGCTTTGCTTTTTCGTCGGAGACGGGGATCTTGATCCCCGCGAGTTCCAGGCCGCCGGCGAGGAAGGCGGTGCCGGGGCTGTCGGGGCCGAGCCTGTCGGCCATCATCTTGATCAGGTCGATGTGGCCCTGGAGCTTGCCGGCGAGGCCCTGGTAGTAGGCCAGGTCGATCGCGGCGTAGAGGCCGTCGTCGAACTGCTTGGCCTTGCCGTCGATCATGTTGACGGAGGGGAGCACGTTCGCATTCGGCCCGATGGCCTTGAGGGCGTCGGCGTAGGAGGGGTAGAGGCCGGTCAGGTGGGGCTCGACGTCGGGCCGGATCATCGGCACGTCGAGCCGGATGACGGCGTCCGAGAGGTTGACCTTCCAGCCGGATTCGACGACGGGATGGACCCGCTTCGGATCGAAATCGGCCGGCTTGTCCTCCAGGCGGTCGTCGGTCAGGAGGGCGTCGAGCGGGTCGGGGGGCGGCGGGGTGTAGTCGGTGACCTCGACCTCGACGGTTTCGTTCGACTTCGGGATCCAGGGCGTCCGCCTCGACCACTTTTCAACCAGGCCCGACTGGACCAGCCAGTTCCCCGCGCCGCCGATCGCGGCGATGGCCAGGAGGGTGCCTATGAGGACTTTCAAACGCGTCGTCATCGGCCGGATCCCTCGCCACGGCGTTGTGAACAGGTCGCTACGTAGGGAGACGTTTGAAACGACGTTGTCTTGGGAAACGATTTTGCGAAACGAAGCCAATTGGTCGGAAGCTCTTGCCGGGTTTGGGGTTAACGGCAAACATTCCGGCGTCCACTGGCTCGGGAGGTGGGAACGGAGGCGCTGGGCGCGGGTCTCCCGACCCCGCCCTTGCCTTGGACGCGCAGTACAACGAAATCGGGTCTCCAGACCCATTCCGAGAAGCCCCCGCGCGTCGGGGCATGGGATCTTGGGTCTGGAGGCCGGCTCTGGTGGTACCGCATCTCAGGGTTGGGGCGGGGTCTGGAGACCCGCGCCCAGCGCACGGGAGACCCGCGCCCGGCGCACGGGAGACCCGCGCCAAGACCTTCGACGCCGCGCCTGGCGTTATGCAATGTACGAAGCGGTCGGTCCCGGACGTTGGTGAGAAACCGGAAAATCTTGGTCGATGAGGGATCTGGGCCGTTTATGACGATGGATCCGATGGCAGGAGTCCGAGGAGTTCATCGGGGTCGATGGGCTTGACGAGGTGGTGGTCGAAGCCGGCGGCCCGGGATTCCTGGCGGGCGTGGGCCTCGCCGTAGCCGGAGATGGCGATGAGGGTGGCGCGGTCAAACCCTTCGGAGCGCAGCCGTCGGGCGAGGGTGTAGCCGTCCATGCCCGGCAGGCCGATGTCGAGCAGGATCGAATCGGGCCGGATCCGGTGCACGGCCTCCAGCGCGGTCAGGCCGTCGGAGGCGACGGTCACCTCGTAGCCAGCGAGCTTCAGGAGCATCGCCATGCCGCGCAGGGTGTCGACGTTGTCGTCGACCACCAGAACCCGGCCGCGCTTGTCGGTCCGCTTCGGTTCGGGCCTCGCGTGGGGGGGCGTTGTCGGATGCATCGGGGCCTGCGCGGAGGGGAGGCGGACGGTGAACGTGCTCCCCTGCCCCTTGCCGTCGCTGTGGGCGACGACGCTGCCGCCGTGGAGTTCGACGATGTTCCGGACCAGGGTCAGGCCGATGCCGAGTCCCCCCTCGGACCGGGCGATGGAGCGGTCGCCCTGGGCGAAGAGTTCGAACATCTCGGGGATCCGCTCGGGGGGGATGCCGGTGCCGTCGTCGACGACCTGGATGGCGACGGTGTCCTGCCCCTCCTTCGCCGAGGCGATCGTGATCTGCCCGCCCGGATCGGTATATTTGGCGGCGTTGTTCAGAAGGTTGACGACCACCTGCTCCAGCCGGTGCGGGTCGGCCTCGACCCAGATGGGGGTGAGGGACTGGCGGAGTTCGAGCGAGTGGCGGCGGTGCTCCATCAGCGGTCGGACGGTCTCGACGGCGTGCGAGAGGATGGGGGCCAGCTCGACGGGGCGGGTCTGGAGCTCGATCTTGCCCCGGGTGATCCGCGAGACGTCGAGCAGGTCGTCGATCATCCGCGAGAGCGACCGGACGTGCTTGTCGATGATCGTCTTGGCCCAGTCGAGGGCCGTGTCGTCGGGGCTGCGGCGGATGACCTGGATGGCGTTGCCGATGGCCGAGAGCGGGTTGCGCAGCTCGTGCGCGAGCATGGCGAGGAACTCGTCCTTGCGGCGGTCGGCGTCGCGCAGGGCCAGCTCGACGCGCTTCTGGGGGGTCAGGTCGAGGACGAAGCAGATGTAATAGCCCTGCACGCCCGAGACGCTGGCGAAGCCGAGCAGGACGGGGACGCGCGTGCCGTCCTCGCGTATGTAGTCTTTTTCATACGGTGCGCAGGCGCCGAGGCGGTCGGCCTCGGCGATGGCGAGGCGGTCGCGGTCGCGGTCCTCGTCGGGGGTCATGCGGTCCCAACGGACGTAGCCCGCGCGGAGCTGCGCCCGGCTCTTGCCGAGGAGCGCCAGCAGGGCGTCGTTGGCGTCGACCCAGGCGCCCGAGGCCGAGGCGATGCCGACGCCGACGATGTTGGCCTCGATCAGGCGTCGGAACTTCTGCTCGCTGGCGCGGAGGGCGGTGGCGGCCTGGTCGCGCTGGTCCTCGGCGAGCTTGAGCGGGGTCTCGTCGCGGAGGATCTTGGCCAGGCCGCGGACCTCACCGCCGGGGCCGTCGAGCCGCACCATCAGGCCGTTGGCCCAGAACCGGGTGCCGTCCTTGCGCCGGTGCCAGCGGTTATCGGCCGCCCTGCCCTGGTGGAACGCCTGCCAGGCCTCGCCCTCGGGCACGCCGGCCTCGACGTCCTCGGGGGTGAAGATGCGATCGGCGGGCGTGCCGAGGATCTCGGCCGGCTGGTAGCCGAACAGGCGAATGGCCCCCCGGTTCCACGAGAGCACCCGGCGCGAGCGGTCGAGCACGAAGATCGCGTAGTCGTCGACGCCCTCGATCAGGAGGCGCTGGAGTTCGACCACCTCGCTGGCGTCGGGTGGGTCATCCGTCGGCTGTCCGTCCACGAGCCCGTCTCCCCCAACAGGACCTGATGAAGGATGGGTGATGGGTGTTGGGTGATGCGGGCGGAGGGGGGGCCCGCGGTGTCGGGCGGGTCGCCGCCCGCCTGGGATTCACCGATCATTCACCACCGATCCACCATCAACCATCAACTATCTTCCCCGGCACCACGATTGCTTCTCGACCACACCCAACACGGCCAACGCAAGTTCAGGGCCGACGCACCGAGGACGGAGAGGGCAGCATGGTGTTCGGATTGTTCGGCGGTACCGGCGCGGCCGGCGAGTCGGGCTCGGGTTCGGGCTCGGGCGCAAGCTACCTCGGCGATGCGGCCCCGGGGCGGGTGCAGAGCGGGATCCGCAGGCTCGACCACATTCTCAAAGGGGGGTTCTTCCCCGGCGGGACCTACACGCTGATGGGGCCGCCCGGCAGCGGCAAGACGATCTTCGGCAACCACCTGTGCTTCAACCACGCGTCCCTCGGCGATGGCCGCTGCGTGTACCTGACGCTGCTGGTCGAGTCGTACGACAAGATGCTCAAGCACATGGAGACCCTGGCCTTCTTCAAGGCCGAGCATGTGTCGGAGCGGATCGTCTACCTCAGCGGCTACCCCACCCTGCGGAAGGAGGGCCCCGCGGCCCTGCTCGACCTGATCCGCAGGGCCGTGCAGGACCACAGGGCGTCCATGCTCGTGGTCGACGGCATGGAGAGCCTGCGGCAGTTCGCCGCCGAGGGCGAGCAGGAGGTCAAGGAGTTCGTGCACGAGCTCCAGGCCTTCACCTCGATGCTGGCCTGCACCACGCTCTTGATGTCGTTCAAGGACCCCTCCCACGCCTACACCGAGAACGCGGTGGTCGACGGCGTGATCGAGCTGGCCGACACCCTCGTCGGGCCCCGCGCGGTCCGCGAGCTGACCGTGCACAAGTTCCGGGGCGGCGACTACCTCCGCGGCCGGCACGAGGTCGAGATCACCGATCAGGGCATGGTCATTCACCCACGCACCGAGATCCAGTTCGACAAGCCCCCCGGTTCGGCCGAGGAGGCCCGGGTGCGCATGGCGTTCGGCGTCGAGCAATTCGACCGCATGCTGTACGGCGGATTGCCCAGCGGCTCGGCGACCGCGCTCCTCGGCGCGCCCGGCGCGGGCAAGACGATGCTCGGCCTGTCGTTCCTGGTCGAGGGGGCGAAGCAGGGCCAGAAGGGGACGTACTTCGGGTTCTACGAGCCGCCCCCCCGCCTGATCGAGAAGGCGGGGCAGGTGAAGATCGACCTGGAGAAATATGTCCGGGCGGGCATGATCGAGCTGATCTGGCAGCCGCCGCTCGAACATATGCTCGATTCGCTCGCCGAGCAGCTCCTGGAGAAGATCCGCGACACGCCCGAGTCGCGCCGACGCCTGTTCGTGGACGGGATCGAGGGCTTCCGCGCGGCGAGCGTCTACCCCGAGCGGATGCCGCGGTTCCTCTCGGCCTTCTGCAACCAGCTCCGGGCGTCGGACGTGACGGCCCTGATCAGCGACGAGCTGGCGCTGTTCCGGCCCCAGATCGACATGCCCAACCCGGAGCTGGGGAATGTGGTGGAGACGGTGATCCTGCTGCGATACGTCGAGCTCCGGAGCCAGCTCTACCGGCTGATCTCGATCATGAAGATGCGAGAGAGTCGATATGACACCTCGATCCGGGAGTTCAAGATCACCGACGACGGCCTGGACGTCGCGGCGTCGTTCGATAGCGCCGAGGCGATCCTGACCGGCCTGGCCCGCTCGACCCGGGACGGGGAGGACTCGCCATGAAGGGGGTCCTCATCGTCGACGACGAGTTCGACCTGACGCGGACGATCCGGGCGATCCTGGAGCACCACGGCTACGAGGCCGAGACCTGCTCCACCGGCCGCGAGGCGCTCGACTGCATCCGCGAGATCAAGCCCGACCTGCTCCTCCTGGACGTGATGATCCCCCTGGGCAACGGCTACGAGGTGCTCGACCGCGTGCGGCACGAGTGCGGCCTGGCCGACCTGCCCGTGGTCCTGATGAACAGCGTCCCCCCGCCGGATTCGCAGCCCATCCTGTGGCAGGCGTTCCTCAGGAAACCCCTGTCCGTCCGCCTCCTCATCGAGGCCGTCGAGGACCTGATCGGGCCGCCGTAGGATTTGAAATATTGACATTTGTTATGGGTCGATTCGCGAAGCATCGGCGCTGGCCTTGGGCGCTGGGCGCGGGTCTCCCGACCCCGCCCTGGCCACCGCCGCGCCGTACCACCGAACCCGGTCTCCAGACCGGTTGCATGTCGGATCTCGAAAGCGGGTCTGGAGACCCGGTTCACTGGTCCCCGTTGATCAAGCTGGGGGCGGGGTCGGGAGACCCGCGCCCAGCGCTTCCGCCCACCGCCTCCTGCATGCGCACGCTCGGAGGCAAATGTGACGACTCACAGCCCCTCGACGGGCTTCACCGCCAGGTGCAGCTCCTCGCCGTCGCGGAGGACGACGACGTCGACGGCCTTGCCGGGGGGGGATTCGAGCTTCGAGGCGGCGAAGGCGGCGTCGGCGGCATTGGTGGTCCAGCGGCCGTCGAGGCTCACCAGGATGTCGCCCGACCGCAGGCCGCCGGCCGCCGCCGGGGAGTCGCGACGCACCGAGGAGATTTTCACGCCCTCGTCGGTCGGGTCGCCGAATTCCAGTCCGAACAGATATTTCGATGCAAAAACGCGTTCCCGCGCGACCTTGGGCCCGGAGAGCTTGTTGGGCAGGTCCTCGATCAGGTTCCGGACGCTGTAATCGACCTTCTCCAGGGTCATCACCTTGGCCTGGTAGTCGATCGTGGTCCTGTAGCGGGCGAAGAAGGTGAAGCCGATGATGCCGTCGATCCGTCCCGAGAAGAAGCCCGACAGGGCCTTGAGCGCGGGGTGGTCGAAGACCATCACCGGCAGGTCCTTGTCGTCGAGGTCGCCGACCTGAAGATCCTTGACCTTCCCCTCGCCGCGCATCGAGAACAGGAACGACGCCTTCTGCTTCTTGTCGACCGCGCCCGATTCCTCGGCCGCCTTGTTGCTCAGCAGGGTGATGGGCGCGCCGACGTCGAAGATCAGGCGGTAGGGCCCCTTCCCGTTCAATTTCGCCTGCACGACCATGTGATTCGACGGCAGGAGGATGAACGGCACCTTCGCGACCTTGCCCTTGTCGTCGGGAGGGGGCGCGGCGACGGCGAGGCGGCCCGAGGCGGCGGCCAGGGCGATCACGGACAGGCCCGAGGCGAGCGCAACGACGACGGCCTTGTTTCGCAAGCGGATCGACACGTCAGAAACCCTCCGCCGTCTGGACCTTGAGTTCGAACTTGTCGCCGTCGCGGTAGATGTACATGGGGACGGATGTTCCTGCCTTGACCTTCGCCAGCGCCTCGCGGACCTGTTCGAGGTTGCCGACCGCCTGGCCGTCGACCTTGCCGATCTGGTCGCCGACCCGGATCCCCCCCCTCTCCGCCGCCGACCTCGGCAACACCGACGTGACGAGCACCGCCCCGCCCATGCTCCTGACGGTCAGCCCCAGCATGCCCCGGACGAATCGCTTCTCCTCGGGCTGCTTGCCGACGATCATCGCCATCCCCTTCGCCAGGGGCCCGAGCGCGTTCATCGCCTGGACCTCCGCCGGCGCCTTGCGCACGGCGTTCCTGGGGACGAACGGGTCCTTGGGTTCGAAGTCGAGCCGGGTCCAGGTCATGCGGTCGCGGCTGGGGTCGATCTCCAGCTTGAAGCGGGAGAGCACGCTGAACCCGAGGATGCCGTCGATCGACGCCCCCGGCAGGCCCAGGGCGTTCATGCCGATGAGCTGGAACGGGTCCTCGACGCGCCCCTTGAAATTCGTCAGGAACGGCCCGCCTTCGAAGTCGATCCGGTCGACGTTGGCGAAGTATTCGCCCTCTGCCGGCGCCAGCCCGATCTTCTTCGCGGTGTCGGTGCTCACATAGAGCAGCGGCGCGCCCGTGTCGACCAGGAAGTTGAACGGCCCCTTGCCGTTGAGGCGGGTCCGGACGAGGAAGTGGTTGGTGTCGGTGAGCCGGTAGGGCACGCGATACGCCTTGCCGACGCCGCGCGCGGCGGCGCTCGGGATCGGCTGCGTCGCCGGCTCCTGGGGCGCGGCGGCCATGAGCGCGGCGGCCACGATCAGCCCGACCCCGGCGCTCCAGCCCATGCGGAGGGTATTCCAGCGGTTGCGCAAGCGAAGGTGCCTCCTCAACGAGTCCCCCCGCCCGAAACCCCGGCGGGCTTTCTCCATCTTACGCGAAGGCGATGGCCCGGTGTAGGGTGCGCCGCGACGCGTCCCTGCGCGGTTTCTCGGGGGCAAGCTCCCCCCCGGGCGAGGGCGTCGGCGAGCGGACGCCCTCCCGATTCCGCCGACCGGAAGGCCTCTCGTCGCGTCTCGGGTTTCCGTGCAACTGGCGTCGCGAGGTCTCGCCCGATATCGTGGGCGGCTCACGTCCCCGGCTCGCCGGCCTCCGACCTCAAGGAGGTCCCCCACGGCGGTGGCGGCGGTGCCGTATCACTCGAAGTCGCTCAAGAAATTCCGGCGCATGCACATCTACACCCCGGCGGCCCTCGACGACGCCGACGCGAAGAAGGGCCTGAAGCTCCTCTGGTTCGCCACCGGCAAGGACGACTTCCTCCTGAATACCACCAAGGCCACCGTCAAGATGCTCGAATCCCACGGGTTCTCGGTCGTCAGCAAGCAGACCGACGGCGGACACACCTGGATCGTCTGGCGCGAGCACTACCTCCCCGAATTCGCCCAGGCCCTGTTCCACGGATCTTGACCTGCGACACTTGTCCGAGTAGGGTGTGGTGGTCGCGTCCTCGCGGCCTCCGCGCAGCGTACGCGCACGGCCGAACGGGGGCTTCTGCTCGATCCTCCGCCCCGGTCGGTGCGGAGCCTCGCGTCCCTTCGGTCCGCGAGGGCACCACACCCTACGGTTCGCGTTCGATCCGGGCGAAGTACCACCTCTGGCGTGCGGGAGCGGAGCGGCCGCTTCCGTGCGTGGAGATCGGCCAACGCCGGGCAGGTCCGACCCTCCCGGGGCGTGAGGCCTCGTCCGTCCTCCCGGAAAGCGGCCGCTCCGCTCCCGCACCCCAAAGGGGGCTCCGATGGATTCCGATGATCTGGCCCCCGCCTCCCCCTGCCGGGCCGCGTGGGACGACATGGCCGGCGACGATCTCGTGCGCGTGTGCCACGCCTGCTCGCGCAACGTCTATCGCCTCCAGGACCTCACCGTCGCCGAGGCGGCCGAACTCCTGGGCCGCAAGGAGGGCCGCAGCCGCCCCAGGCTGTTCCGCAGGGCCGACGGTTCCCTCCTTGCCGGCGACTGCCCCGAGGCCCTCCGGCGCCGATTCCGCCGGCGGCTCGTGCGGCTCTCGGCCGTCGGCCTGACGGCGATCGTCCTGATGTGCCCCGTCTCGGTGGTCCTCCAGCGGATTCAGACCCCGGGCTTCCCCCGGACCCCCAGCGGCCCGAAGGCGGACCTCCACGGCTGGACCCGCTGGATGCAATACGCCCTCGGCCTCCGGGAGATCCCCACCTGGACCCCCCGCGTCGTCGTCCAGAACTGAGGCCGGAGGAACCACAATTCCGATCGCCGAAATGCGACGGTAAGAACGAACGCAACCCCCGTCCGCGACGTAATAAAGGATGCGAATGACGTGATCAAAATGGGCCCGCCGCGAGGCGGATAGCGGACGAGGGATTGACCCGATGAGACGCCTTGATTCTTACATCAGGAAATATGGAACCGAGGCCGGCCCGAAGCTCTACCACGCCCTCCAGAGCCAGGCCGCCCACGCGGGCGTGAGCGCCCGACTGCGTCGCAAGATCGACGCCCTGACCGGCAAGCAACCGGCCCCCGCCCCGGCAAGGCCCGCCGAGCCGACCCCCGAGTTCCCCGGCTTCGCGGCCTGACGCAACGCCCGGCGTGCGGACGCTCGCTCCCGAAACCAGGCCGGATGGAACCGAGCCGTCGGGTGTGGTGCCGACCGGGATTGCCCCGCAAACCGGCCGGCTCCGCACCGACGACCGCATCCGACGCGACGTCCCTCGCCGCACCGTCCGCCCCCATCGGTGGGGTGCCAGGCGGGGCCGCCCGACCCGCGTGGCACCCCGCCCTGCGGTTCACAGGCTCGACGCCACGATCAGGCACGCGTATAGGAACCCCACGCCCCAGAAGAACAGCGCAATCGGCGCGAGGATCATCCCCGCGAGCGGCCAGATCCCCTCCTTGCGCCCCCGGATCGAGAGCACCAGCGCGAAGATGGAGCCAGCCAGCCCGGCGAGCGTGGCCAGCGGCAACGAGACGATCAGGAAGACATCGGACTCGAAGAGGATCGCGATCCCGTAGATCACGGCCGGCACGATGAGGAGCATCCCGAACGACACCAGGCCCAGGATCCCGCCGATCAGCCCCTCGCGCCGGGGGCTGGAGGCCATCGGGCGGGCCGGCGGTTGCGAAGGTGGCCGCCTCGGCATCGGCCGCGCCATGCTCATGTCCTCATCCCCCTCGGGCAGATACGCCTCGGGCGGGTCCAGCCGGCGGAGGACGTCGATGACCTGCTCCCTCGCGATCGAATCGTCATGGAATCCGCCGAGCATGTCGTGGATCTGCGACTCCACCTCCTGCACGATCGCGAGCCGGTCGGCCCGGGACATCCGGCCGAGGAGCATCCGGTCGATCGTGTCGAGCCGGGCGTCGATCAGCATCTGTTGCTCATCCGTCAGCGTCTGCATGGCCATCGTCGTGCTCATCCGCGCGCTCCATCGAGTAGGCCGGTCAGTGAGACCGAGATCGTCCGCCAGCTCTCCGCCAGCTCCGTGAGCCGACGGCGTCCGTCCGCCGTCAGCGAGTAATAGCGCCGGGGTGGCCCGCTGGGCGAGGGCTCCGAGCGTATCCCGAGCGCCCCCTCCCTCGCCAGCCGGGTGAGGATCGGGTACACCGTGCTCTCCGACAGCGCCAGCCCCTCCCGCCCCTGGAGCCGCTCCACGATCCCATAGCCGTAGAGCTCCTCCCGCGACAGGATCGCCAGCACCGCCAGCTCCGCCACCCCCTTGCGCAACTGCGTCTCCCACGCACTCATATCACGCTGCCCTTCTTGCTGGGTACTACGCAATGCAGGGTACTGGTTCGGAGGGCGGCGTCAAGCGAAATCCCGGGCCGAAGGGCATTTTTTCGGGCGGGGTGCAAGCCCTGGCCATGAAGTGAGCGTCACCCCACCGAGATTTCGCCCGCCGTTCGGACCGGGGTGCCCGACGATGCAATCCCACCGTGGTTTCGGGGACGAAACCCGCGGGCACCCAGTCAGACCCGGCGCATCGAACGCCCAGGTTGGTGGGGGTGACGCGGGCCATTGGGGCCGCGTCCGCATCCGACCCTGCACAGATCGCACGCTCGGCCCGGCCCTCGGACCTGTGCCGCTCAGGGCCCCTGGGGCGCGTCGACGGGGATACCACGCGACTGGGCCTGGTCGAGGATCGCGGCGAGGCCGCCGTTCTTCATGATGTCGCCCACGGGGACCTTGTCGGCCCCGCCGGACTTGAGCTGGCAGACCAGGTACGTCGACTTCGACCTCCGCCGGCCCGACCACTTCTCCTCGACCACGATCTGCATCGCCGACACGTTCTCGAATTTCACCTCGTGGATGTTCCGGGAGAACCAGAAGCCGACCTCCAGGCGGAAGTCCTTCGGGGTCACGCGCACGTTGTCCATCGCCAGGCCGGGCACCAGGCACACCAGGGCCAGCGGGCCGAGGAGCAGGAGCGGCCAGCCCAGGCGCGGGACGCCCCGTCGCAGGAGCACGCCGGCCGCCGTCCCCACCACCGCCCCGACCCCCGCCGAGACCGGCACCCACGCCTCGAACCGGAACAGCGTCGCGTCGCCGTCCTGCGTCCTCGACACGCAGCCCGCCAGGCCGAGGGCGAGCAGGCCGAGGGCAAAGATCCGGATCGGGCGGAGTCTGCGGGGGACGGGCGATCGCATCGGGCGCTCCTCGATTCCATTTCGTGAACGATTTCTCAACCTTTCGCCGCACGGCCCGCTATTATTCCCCACGCCCGGCCGTCCGGGAATCCCCCGAGAAACTTCCCGGTAGGCCGTACCCACGCGCGAAGAATTCCCCTATCTTGATGGGGAGGGATGCGGGCATCCGACCCGATCGGACGGGGCATGGCCATGCCGGGCGAGGCCGCGGAGCAGTTCCTGAAGCGGGCCGAGGACTCGGGCGCGATCCGGCCCGAGGAGACGGTCCTCGTGCGCACCAGGGCGGCCGACGGCGCGGCGCCCAGGGCCCTCGCCGACGACATGCTCGCCCGGGGCTGGATCACCGCCTTCCAGGCCGAGCGGCTCCTGGCCGACCGCGCGGGCGAGCTGAACCTCGGGCAATACGTCCTCCTGGAGCCCCTCGGCGAGGGGGGCATGGGCCTGGTCTTCAAGGCCCGCCACCGCCTGATGAACCGCGTGGTCGCCCTGAAACTCATCCGGGGCGACCTGCTCGCCAGGCCCGACGTCCGGGCCCGGTTCCTCCGCGAGATCGAGGCCGCCGCGCGGGTCTGGCACCCCAACCTCGTCGCCGCGCTCGACGCCGCGCCCCTGGCCGCCGACCCCCTCGGCGAGCCCGGCCTGGCGCTCGTGATGGAATACGTCGAAGGTCGCACACTCGCCGATGTGCTCAGGTCGGAAGGCCTGCCCCCCATCCGACACGCCTGCGACTGGGCCCGCCAGGCCGCCCTCGGGCTCGGCCACGCGCATGAACAGGGGTTGGTGCATCGCGACATCAAGCCCTCGAACCTGATCCTCACCGGCAAGGGCCTGATCAAGGTCGTCGACCTCGGCCTGGCGAGGATCCACGACCCCGACGAGCGCCCGACCCTCGGACCCGACGGCGAGCCGCTCACCGCGTCCGGCATCGTCCTCGGCACGCCCGACTACCTCGCCCCCGAGCAGGCCGACGACCCCCACGCCGCCGACGGACGCTCGGACATTTATAGCCTCGGCTGCACACTCTTTCACCTCCTCACCGGCCAGCCCCCGTTCCCCGGCGGCAGCCTGACCCAGAAGCTGCTCAAGCACCAGTCCCCGCACCGCCCCGACCCCGCCTACCTCCGACCCGCCTTGCCGAAGGACCTCGCCGCGATCGTCCTCCGCATGATCGACCGCAACCCCTCCCGGCGCCCCCCCACCGCCGAGGACGTCGCGCTGGCCCTCGACCCCTTCTGCCGCACCTCCAACGCGCGCACCCTGATCCCCACCATCCCGATCTCCCCCACGCCCCCTCCCATCGTCCCCGACACCACCACCCCCACCCCCGCCACCTACACCCTCGCCGGCGACCCCGACCTCGCCCCCTCCACCCCCTCGACCCCCAACCCCCTCATCAACACCCCCCCCGACGACGACTCCTGGTGGCGCGACGACGTCAACCCGTAGGGTGCGCCGCTCCGTGCAGCGTCCACCGTACCGACGCAGGCCGTCGACTCGCCCACCCACCCGCCAGCCTTCGCACTCCACAACAACCCAATCTGGAGTGCGTCCGCTCGCTGACGCTCTACCCCGGCGGGAGCTTGCTCACGAGAAAGGACCTCGAATCGTCAGCGGTCCCCTTCGACCCCGCACGCGTGACAAGCCCAGCGACAACCGAGCGTCAGCAAGTGGACGCAATCCAGAATTGGCGGATCTGGAGTTGCGTCCGCTTGCTGACGCTCTCGCCTGTGGGAGCTTGTTCCCGAGAGACCACCTCCGTTGAAGGCACCACCTCCGAATGGATCACGCGTGGCAAGCCCCGCGACAACCGAGCGGAGGCCAGCCTCCGCACTCCGGGGGGCCTACTTCGCGAACGGATCCGCCGGGAACGCCCGATCCTGGAGCCCCTGGAGGATGGCCTGGAAATCCTTGCGATGGCGGATCGGGGCGAGGTCGGGGTCGCGGGCCGTTTGGTAGGCATCCCACCACCCCTCTTCTACAGCTAGACGGAGTGTATCGACGGCATTTTTCGAGATGATCTTCGCATCCTCAAAATCAAGTGCCTTCACGCAAAGGGACAATTCGCATGCGAGGTTGAACCGATCGAGTGGATCGCCGAAGCAGTACTTCTGCCGTTCGAAAATTACTGAGATGGCATCCTTTGATCTGTTTAGCTTCAATAGCGAACAAGACAGAGAGTGATATGTAAGTTTGATGAATTGTAAGTGGAATTCAATCCTTGTTTTCTTTCGAATAAATGTCTGCTCACTGGATATTGCTCGAAAGTACAGCGGTACTGCCAAGTTATCTCGGCCGTCGCTCGCGAGAAGATCCGCGAGACCAACTAGAGACATTGCAAACATGTGATCTTGCAAACTTGAGGAAGGCTCGATCTTAAAGAGCCTTTCCCATGCACGAACAGATTCTAGAAATGCCGATTCAGCCTCGCGTCGTTTGTTGCTCAGGAGCAACTGTCTGCCATAGCCGTCGTATGCCCTGGCTGTTTTTTCGATATACAAGGCAGAACCAGGATGGTCCTCGACCAGACCTTTCCAGGTTTGGATGCTGCGCAAGAAGTGTTTTTCAGTGCCTTCAATCGTCCGAGTGCGGCTCAATGCTGAGTTCAACTTGTCGAGTGTTTCGCCCAATAGAACTCTCTTGGACTGGCTTAGCGGTTCGTGCTGAATCCAAGAATCGATCACTTCGACCGACCGCAAAAGCGTTAGTTGTGCCTCTCCCAAGCGGTTTTGAGTCAGGTGCAGGTTCGCTAGATCGGTTAGGCATTGAAGAAGTAGCTCAAGATTGCTGGAACTTCGACCCCGTCCTTGCACGAGGTGTTCTATAATACTGATCGATCGATTGAGAATTCCCTCTGACTTTGGCCTATCTCCGTTCAGATGAATTCTTGCCAGGTCAAGAAGTGATCCGGCCAATTCCGCTCGATAGCGAAGACTTTCGGGTGAGGCTGCGAGAGCGGCTTCACGGAATACGATCGCTTCATTGCATGAACGCTCTGCTTCGTCTGGCCGTTTGAGCTCGAACTGTAGTCGGCTTAGCTTGGAGTAAGTAGTTGCCAAGTCGTTCTTAGTCTCTATGTCTTCAGGGTTCTCACGCAGAAGATCTTGTCGAATCCTAATAGAATTGCGATATCTAGATTCTGCCGCTTCGTGCCTACCTTGCTGATGTAAGATCGCTCCCAGATCATTGAGGGAACGGCTGAGACCTTTCCTATAGTGCAGAACGCGAGGATCTGAATTTGCTACCCTTGGGCTGAGCCCCGATTTTTGGTCCAGCAGTTATGGGAGTTCTCACCGGACCATGTTCATGTGAATCGGACTGAATCCACTCACGCCTCGTCATCCGAGGGGCGTCCGCACGACTCCGCGAATTCCCTCGGGGTCCGGTAGCCCAGCGAGCTGTGTGGCCGGACCGTGTTGTACTCGCGCACGAACCACGAGGCCCTGGCGCGGGCGTCGGCCACGTCCTCGAACTCGTGACGCTCCAGGAACTCGTCCCGCAGCCGGCTGTGGAACGACTCGATGTAGCCGTTCTGCCACGGGCTCCGCGGCGACACCGGGATCGGCTCCGTCCCCGCCTTCTTGAGCCAGCCCGTCAGCGCCTCGCAGACGAACTCCGAGCCGTTGTCGCTGCGGATCGAGCGGGGCAATCCCCGCCGGCCCGCCACCCGCGCGATCGCCCGGCGGACGTCGCCGCCGGTCATCGCCGCGGCGGCGTGCAGCAGCAACAGCTCCCTGGTGTATTCGTCCACCAGGGTCAGCCACTTGAGCGGGCGTCCGTCGGCGGTGCGGTCCAGGATGAAGTCGCAGGTCCACACGTCGTTGCGCGACTGTGCCGGCCTGGCCGCGCAGGCATTGGCCGCCGAGCCCGGCTTGGGGCCGAGTTTCCTGGGGGATTTCCGCCGGATCGGCCGCGTCAGGCCGAGGTCACGCCAGAGCCTGCGGACCCGCTTGAGGTTCGCCGACCAGCCCCCGCGCGAGAGCATGCGGTGGACCCGTCGGTAGCCGAAGCGCGGGTGCCGCCGGGCCAGGCGGCGGATCTCGCGGATCAGGGGCGGCTCGTCGGGGCGGGGCCGGGGCCGGTAGCGCAGGGTCGAACGCGACCGCCCCATGAGCCTCGCGGCGTGCCTCTGGGACAGCCCTCGCTCCTCGACGAGGTAGCCGGCGACGGCGCGCTGCTGGGCCGGGGTCACCACTTTTTTTTGGCGACGTCCTGGAGGATCTGTCGGTCGACCATCAGGTCGGCTACGATCCGCTTCAGCCGCTCGACCTCGGCCTCGAGCTCGCGACAGCGTCGCTCGGCGCGGTCCTTCTCGGGGGCGTCGCGCTGCCTCCAGCGGTAGTAAGTCGTCTCGGCGATGCCCGCCTTGCGGCAGACGTCGGCGACCGTGAGCCCCCTGGCCAGCTCGCGGTCGAATTCCTTGATCAGCCTCGCCACGTCCTCCGCCGAATGCCGCTTCCGCATGGTGCCCTCCCGGGGCTAATCTACCGGGAGACTCCCATAACGGGTGGACCAAATTTCGGGGCTCAGCTCACCTTTCGAGTATCGATGTTGCCTCTTCGTATGCATCCCTCGCCTCCTCTAGTCTCCCCGTCAGCCTTCGCAAGGTAGCCAAGTCATTGAGAATCAAGCCCAATGCGTGCTGATACTCAGCGACGTCAGGTTGTTCTTGTGTTACGTCCTTGAAGGTTCTGTAGGCGCGCTTAATTGCTGCTTCGGCCTCAGTTGGTTGGCCCAGAGCTTGCCTGATCGCACCCATGTCGCTGAATGAATGGGCTAGATGGATCCGATAGGGAATAACTTTCGGATTCTCGCTCGCTAGCGTCTCCCTGATCGCTATGCTTCGAGCGATCGAAACCTCTGCCTCAGTGACATCGCCAGTAGTAAACTGTATGGCACTGAGGTCGTTCAGTGAACGGGCGAGACCTGATCGGTAATCGGCGACGTTCGGCGCGTCATCGACGAGTTTCTCCCGGACCTTTACTGCCCGTGCCAGCGATCGCTTCGCAGCTTCTTGCCGACCTGTGTTTCTCTGCACAAGTGCGAGGTTCGTGAGCGCAAGTGCTGCTCCCTCCGAATACTCGGCTGCCTTGGGATTCATCCTCGCAAGGTTCGAGAATATTTCCTCACTCCGCAAATAGGACCGCTCACCCTCAGTCAGTCTCCCCGTGGAAGTTTGGATCGCACCGATGTCATTCAATGAGCGAGCTAGGCTTATCTGATATTCTTCGGATGAGGGATGCTCGTGAGCTATCCTCTCTCGGACCATCAATGCGCGGTGACAGTACTCCTCTGCCTCCTTGAATTTACCATTTGTACTCATCAGTCCGCTTAGGTTTGCTAGGATTCGTGCAAGCCCAACCCTTTGTTCAACGCTGCTCTCGTTCGATGAAGCGATCGGTTCCACGAGTCGAAGTGCTTCAAGGCAGATTCTCGTGGCTTCCACGTTCGTGTCGATCTGCTTGACAACCCTCGCCAACCTCAACGCAGACATACCGGTTTCAAACCTAAGAGAATTATTGCCCGCTCTGATCTTTAGAAATTCTTGATAGTAGTCGCGAGCCTTTTCCAGCAATCTTCTTCGAAAGTTTTGTGTGTCAGGTAGTAGTTGGAGTTCCTTGCTTTCACTCACGGCAGTAAGGAGGTCATCTACCGTCTGCTGGGCTTTCTTGAAGTTCTCATATGCCTGTGCCTGGGCCCTATTGGCTTCGGATAGAGCTTCTTCAGCCCTGGCGTTGGCTGCCTGGGTAGCACGTAATGCAAGCCGAGCGTTGCCCTTCTCTATTTCTGCCGAGCGACGGGCTGAGTCAACAACGAACGAGGCGAAGGTCGCTACGGTCGCGATGATCAGCAGTGCCGCTGCCGCCGTAATCGTCGCCTGCTTGTGCTTGCGGGTCCAGCGCATGAGGCGGTCGAGGGGGGTGTCGGGGGAGGCGTCCACGGACTCGTCGGCGAGGTAATGTTCGAGGTCGTCGGCGAGGGCGCGCGGGGTGGGGTAGCGATCCGTGGGCGAGACGGACATGGCCTTGCGGCAGATGGCGTCGAGGGCGACGGGGATCTCGGGGTTGATCGAGCGCGCGGGCGGGTGGTCGCCGTGGCGGAGGCGGGCGTAGAGTTCGGTGAGGGACGTGACGCCCGAGTAGGGGCCGCGGCCGGTGAGGACGAAGTAGAGGGTGGCCCCCAGCGAATACACGTCGCTCTCCGGGCCGAGTTCGTCGTGGCGGCCGTCGGCCTGCTCGGGGCTCATGTAGCCGGGGGTGCCGATGGCGTGGCCGCGGATCGTCTGGGCCGATCCGCTCAGGCTGCTGCGGTCGATGGGGGCGTCGTGGTCGTCGGAGGGGGGCGAGGTGGACTCGCCCATGACCCGGGCGAGGCCCCAGTCGACGACCAACGTCTCGCCATATTTGCCGACCATGATGTTGCCGGGCTTCAGGTCGCGGTGCAGCACGCCGCGGCTGTGGGCGTATTCGACGGCGTTGCAGACGTCGAGGAACCGGCGCAGCAGGCCGCGAAGGGCGACGGATCGGGCGGAGGAGTCCGGATCGGGGTTGGAGTGGAAGGCGCGGCAGGCGGTCTCGAGGCTCTCGCCGTAGATGAACCGCATGGCGTAGAACGGGCGGCCGTCGGCGTAGGTGCCGAGTCCGTAGACGGGGACGATGCCGGGGTGTTCGAGCCGGCCGGTGATCTCGGCCTCGACGAGAAAGCGGTCGCGGTCTGCGGGGCGGTCGGCGTAGCGTTCCTGGATCTCCTTGAGGGCGACCTTGCGATTCAGCTCCTCATCCTGCGCCACGAACACGGCCCCCAGCCCCCCCCGGGCGTGGAACCGGATGGCCTTGTAGCGGACGCCGCCGGGCCGCATGTGGTCGGACGTCGTCGAGTGGGCCATGTCGGGGCCGATTTGCGTCAGGCTGGGCGTCCGGACGATGAACGTCTCGGTGAACTCGGGGACGCGGGTGGCGAGTTCCTCGACGGTCGAGCTCCCCGCGTTGGCCGCCAGCGCCGAGAGGGCCTGGGTGGTCCCGCCGAGGTCCTGGGCGTGGCGGCGGGCGAGGGCGTCGAGGAAGGGGAGGGACTCGGCGGAGACCTTGCCGAGTTCGGCCAGGAGTTCGGGGACGGGACGCGATCGGTCGGTGTGCCAGGCGTCGAGGATGGCGTCGAACGCGGGTCGGTCGATCAGGCCCGACTGGTAGGCGAGCAGGACGAGGTGGGCGGCGTGCTGCGGGTCGTGGTCGGGCATGGGACGGCGTCCGCGAAGGGGCCGGAGGTCGTTGGTCATCACATCATAAAGGGGCGCAGGCGAACCTTCCACGGGGGCGGTCCGGTTGTGACGGCGCGGCCTGGGGCGGCGGGGGGAATAGTCCGAATATTCGCGAGTGTGACGGCGTATTGTTGTTGGGGAGGGGTTGACGGGTGAGGGATCGTCAAATGTGCGGATTCGATGCGGTCCGGAGTGTTGGGGGTTAAGCCATGGGGAGGCAAGGAGTTGGGGCGAATTGGGTTCGTTTCGGAAAATCGGGGAGGCGGGGATTTGGCTCTGTTCCCTCAAAAATGCCGCCGGGTTGCCCGCGCAGCGCTGGGGTCGAATGCGCTGGACGCGGGTCTCCAGACCCCGCCCTTACCTTGGACTCGCTGTACCACAGGACCGGGGTCTCCCGACCCCTGTTCGAAGACCCCGGCTGTCCGGAGCATTGGATTTTTGGGTCTGGAGACCCGCTCCTGTGGTACGGCGTCTCGGGGTTGGGGCGGGGTCGAGAGGCCCTCGCCCAGCGCCTTCGACCCTCGCCCAACGCCACGCGCCCAACGCCAGGTAGGCAGAGGTTGTGGTGAGAAGTGCCCACCTGCATTGCGTAAGAGGACGTAAGCGGACGTAAGTTGCACATTGGCTTTGTTCCCGCGATTTGCGTTCGGGGAAGGTGTCAGGGTCGTCTCGGGGGGTCGGGGAGGATACAATAGCCGGGCGGCGATGGGGCGGCTCGACTGAGTGGCTGGGGGGACGATGCTCGATCGGCTGACCGTGGTTTGCTTCGGCGGGACCTATGCCCTGGCGCTTTTGAGCGACCTGGCCCGGTTCGTGGTGCGCGGCAAGTTCCGGTGGTACTTGACGTTAGGGCTCACGGCCCTGGCCTGGCTGGTCCAGGCGGCGTACCTGGGGAACCGGGGGTATCACGAGGGGAAGCTGCCGGTCGGGACGGTGTTCGAGTCGCTGATGGTCCTGTCCTGGATCCTCGGCGCGGTGTCTCTGTACTTGATCGTGCGGTCGCCGCAACCCGCGGCCGTGGCGATGTTTGTGCTGCCGGTGGTGCTCGGGCTGATCGCCGCCGGCATGGGCGCGCCCAGTGCCGACTGGGCCTCCTGGGGCGGGGCGACCGCCTTCTGGGGGACGGCCCACGGGATCCTGCTCCTGGGCGGGGCCCTCGGCGCGTGCGTGGCGTTCGTCGCCGGGCTCATGTATCTGGTCCAGGCGAAACGACTCAAGGCCAAGAAGGCCAACAGGTTCGGGTTCGCCCTGCCGAGCCTGGAGCAGTCCGACCGGCTGAACCTGGCGGCGATCACCGTGGCGTTCCCGTTGCTGTCGGCGGGCCTGCTGATCGGGATCCTGATCGACGCCCAGCTCAAGCGGTCGGGGGAGGCCCAGATCGGCTGGACCGACCCCAAGGTGGTCAGCGGCCTGTTGATGTGGTTCGTGTTCGCGTGGCTCCTGCACGCCCGGTACCGGCCCGAGATGCGAGGGCGGCGGGTGATGCTCCTGACGATGGTGGCGTTCGGATGCCTGGCCTTTACGCTCGTCGGGGTCGACCTGCTGCGGATCACCGCGCACGGCCGGCCGAGGGAGGCGACGCCGCCCCCCACCTCGAACCCGATCTCCGCGACCTCCGACGCCCGACCCGGACTGGCGGCGGGGAGGCCGGCGCCGTGACTCTGCTGGTTCTCGGCGTGGACCACCGCAACGCCCCCGCCTCGGTCCGGGAGCTGCTCGCCTGCGAGGGGGACAGGCGCGACGCCCTGCTGGGGAGGCTCCGGCGCGAGTTCCCCGACTCGGAGTTCGTCCTCGTCTCGACCTGCAACCGGGTGGAGCTGTACGCGGCGACCGCCGACGAAGGGGCCGCGCCCGGCGTCGGGGCCCTGATCGACGCCCTGGCCCGGTTCCACGACACCCACGCCGAGGCCTTCGCCGCCCACCTGATCGACCGCCGCGACGAGGAGATGGTTGCTCATCTGTTCAAGGTCTCCGCCAGCCTGGAGAGCCTGGTCCTGGGCGAGGGGCAGATCATCGGCCAGGTGCGCGACGCGTTCCTCGCCGCCAGGAAGGCCGGGGCCGTCGGCAAGATCCTCCACCGCATATTCGATCAGGCGTTACACGTCGGCAAGAAAGTGCGCGAACAGACGGGCATGGATCAGGGTAAGCTCTCGGTCGCCAGCGTGGCCGTGGACGTCGCCCGGGACGTGTTCGACACATTCGAAGATAAGACGGTGCTGGTGATCGGCGCGGGCAAGATGGGGGACCTGACCCTCCAGCACCTGGCGACCCTGAAGCCGGGGACGATCCTGGTCACGAACCGCAGCCTCCCCCGGGCCGAGGACGCGGCGCGGCGGTTCGGCGGCAGGGCCGTGCCCTTCGACCGCCTGGGCCAGGCGCTCATCGAGGCCGACGTGGTGGTGAGCACGACGGCGGCCGAGCAACCGATCGTCAGCTATGAGACCTATGCACGCGTCCAGAGGGCGCGCCGGAATCGCCTGGCCCTGATCCTCGACATCGCCATCCCGCGCGACTTCGAGGGCAAGATCGGCGACCTGGAACAGGTGCTGCTCTACAACGTCGACGACCTGCGGGCCCAGGCGGAGCAGAACCTGGCGAAGCGGAGGAAGGGGATCGAGCCGGCCCTGGCGATCATCGAGCGGGAGACCGCCGCGTGCCTGGCCGCCCTGCGGCACAACCGCCACGCGGGGGCCCTGCTGCGCAAGCTCGGCGACTCGTTCGACGGCGTCCGCCGGCGCGAGCTCGACAGCCTCTACGCCCGCTGCCCCGACCTGACCGACTCCCAGCGCGAGGCGATCGCCCACGCCATGCATCGGTTCCAGAACCAGGTCCTCCACCAGCCCCGCGCCGCCCTGCGATCCGCCGCCGAGGAGCCGACCGAGCACCCCCACCCGCTGCTCAACGCCGTGCGGCACCTGTTCGGATTGGCGGATGTCTGAATGGGAGGGGACATTGAACCGCAAAGATGCAGAGGAAGACGAAGAGGGAATTGAACCACAGAGACACGGAGGGCACAGAGGGGAATCCATGAAATCATTAGTCTAGATTCAATTCAAAAATATTTTAAGTCTCTGTGCTCTCTGGGTCTCTGTGGTTCAGTTCCTCCCCTCCCCTTTGCGTCGTTGCGGTTCAATTTCTTCTCCCCTCCTCTCCACCCATGGCACGCCGACCCGCGAAACCGCCGAGCCGCCGCAGGGCCCCGCAGGGGGGCGGGAAGAGGTGGTTGCGCGTTGGCATGGGTATGGCTGGATTGGTCGTGGCGGGGCTGCTGGGGTACCTGGGCTGGGACCGCTACAAGGCGGCGACGGACCCGTACTACTGGCGGGACCGGGCCGAGGCGGCGGGGGAGCGGAAGGATTTCCGGGGGGCGCGCGACGCGTGGGCGAGGTTCAATGCAACGCCCCGCGCCAGCGGCCGGACGCTGCTCTCCGAGGCCAGGGCCGGGTTCGCGATGAATCGCGCGGCCGAGGCGGACCGGGTGCTCGGGCGGGCGATCGACCTGGATCCGACGGATGCAGGCCCGTGGATCCTCCGTTTGGAACTGCTGCGGGTCGAGGGGCGGACGCTGGAGGCGATGGCCGAGGGGGCGCGGGCGTGGAGGTCGGTGCCGGCGACGGGGCGGAAGGAGTTGCTCAGGGCGTGGACGCTGGCCGTCCTGGCCGAGCCGCCGGCCGACCGCGCGCGGGCGTCGCTGGTGCGCTGGGCGGATGCAGACCCGGGCGACCTGGACGCGACGGTCGCCCTCTGGAACCGCATGGCCGACGACGGGCTCGACGGCGACCTCGACCGGGCGTCGCGGGTCGCCAAGCTCGAAGAGATGCTCAGGCCCCATCCCGATCATATCTTCGCGCGTGAGGCCCTGGCGACCGCCTATGCCGACTCGGGCGAGCCCGAGCTGGGCCGCAAGGTGCTGGACGCCTGGCCCGAATCGGGCCGGGACGCCCGCTACTGGCGGCTCCTTGGGCGCTGGGAGCTGGACTTCGACCGGTCCCCGGCGAGGGCCGTCGAGTCGCTCGGCCGGGCCCTGGCCGACTGGCCGCACGACTGGAAGGCCCGCTACCGCCTGGCCCGGGCGCTCAAGGCCCTGGGCCGCGAGGAGGAGTCGAGGCGCCAGGCGGACGCCGTGGCCAGCCTCCGCGAGCGGCTCGACCCGGCCCGCCTGGGGGCCCGGCTCGCCGCCGACCTCGACCGCATCGACGACCCTCGTGCCCTCTACGACCTCTCCGATCTCTGCCGCCAGCTCGGGCTCGATGCCCTGGCCGACGCCTGGCGCGACGAGGCCCGCCGCGCGGGGCCGAATGATCCATCCGTGAAGCATTAAGGATGCGATCGCCCCAGCATCCGTTCGATCGCATCCGCGGCCGCGCCGGCGCCGTCCTCGGCCCGGATTCGCCGGCCGATCTCGGCGGCCCGGTCGGCGAAGCCGGGCCCGTGGAGCAGGCGTTTCAGGGCCTTGGCGACGGTCCCGGCCCGATAGGATCGCCTCGGCAGGGTGATCGACAAGCCGAGCCGGCCGGCGCGCTCGGCGTTGTCGGGCTGGTCGTGGCTCCAGGGGACGATCACGGTCGGCCGGCCCGAGCGGAGGCCCTGGGCGGTGGTGCCCACGCCCCCCTGGTGGACCACGGCCGAGGCGAGCGGGAATAGCTCCGAGTACGGGGCATATTCGCAGGCGATCATGGTTTCGGGCAGGGGCGACCGCGGCACATTCCTCGGGTCCTTGCCGGTGAGGAAGACGGCCCGGACGCCCAGTTGCGAGGCGGCCCCGCGGCCCTCGTCGTAGAAGTTGCCGGCGTCGCGGACGGCGGACGAGCCCAGGGTGAAGACGACCGGGGGCGGGCCGGCGTCGAGGAACTCGGCGAGTTCCGGCGGCAAGGTGCGGCCCTCGAAGCGGTCGAAGAAGGGGAAGCCGGTCTGGACCGTGCCCCCGGGCCAGTCGGGCTGGGGCCCGGCGAAGGCGCGTGAGAACAGGGCCAGCGTGCCGTGGGGCGAGGTCTGGCCGGCGAAGATCGGGTCGCGGTGCCGGGGCAGGCCCAGGTCGGCCCTCAGGGCATTCACGGGCTCGGCCCAGCGCCCGAGACGCCCCTTGATGTGATGGAATAAAGGCCTGAGGATCCAGGGGGGGAGCCGGCGGAGGTTCCTGCCCGCGAGGGTCGGCATGGGGACCGGCCCGTCCCAGGCGGAGAGGAATCCGATCGGGGCGAGGAACGTCGAAAGCCAGGGGATCCCCTCGACCTCCGCGACCGTGGGGGCCGCGAACGTGAGCATGTGAGAGAGCAAGAGGTCGGCCCCCTCGACGGCGGCGAGCGTGTCCTCGTAGCTCTCGCGGACGCGCGGGGCGACCAGGTCGCGGATCACCGTCTCCGGCCCCGTCCTGCCGTCCATGACGCGCTTGAAGAGTTCCGAGTCGTCGATGTTTTCGGACAGGTCCGGCCGCACCGGGCGGAACCCCAGCCCGAGCTGCTCGATCGGCCCCCGGTAGAACTCGCTCGTGGCGATCACCGGCTCATGCCCGCGGGCCCTCAATTCCAGGCCGATCGCCAGGTAGGGATGCAAATCCCCCAGCGACCCGAACGTCGCGATCACCACCCTCTTCCCGGACGACGAACCCCCCACGCCAGCCATCGCGGCCCTCGCTTTCGGACTTCGTGAAATCTTTCACGAGGGCATTCTACGGGGAATCCCGGCGAGGGCAAGGGGTGTCGATCGGATCTCCGAGGAACGTTTCCCATCAATCCTTGCTCTCGTCTTCGGCGAACATGCGCAAGCGGGCGGCCTCGGAGATCGCGACGACGGCGGGGTGCTTGAGCTTGCGCTCGACCGAGATGGCGTAGAACCGCTCGCGGACCTCCCTGATGCGTCCGACCACGTGGACGCGGTACTGGCGGCGGATCTCGGCCTCGATGACCGTCGGCGCGGGGAAGAGGCCCTCGCCCGACTGGCCGAAGACCTTCATGAGCGCCCCGTCGTCGAGTTCCCCGCGCACCTGGGGGCGGATGCCGTTGTCGTCGAACCACTGGTCGAGCGACCGCCGGAGGGCCGTCGTGGCGGTGGGGAGGAGGAAGGGGGCGCCTTCGAGCGACGCGGGGAAGGTCTTGCGGCGTCCCCTCGCCTGCGAGGCCGAGCCGAAGATCGTCACGCCGCACTCACCCAGCTGGTGGCTGAACGCCTTGACCCGGATCTCGCTGCCCAGCGGCGAGTCGGAGAGCACCACGTCGAGCCGGTGCACGGCCAGCTCGGCCAGGAGCGCCTCGGGCCGGCCTTCCTGGCAGACGAACTGGACCGGCTCGGGCAGCTCGAGCGCGGGCTTGATGAGCCGGTAGGCCACCAGCTTCGGAAGGTTGTCGATCACCCCGACCATCAGCTTGAGCGGGCGGCCCGTCGGGCGACCATTGAGTGTGTCGACCAGGTCGCGTCCGGTGGTGAACATGTCATCGGCATATCGATAAACCAGGCGGCCGACATCGGTCAGGACGATGTTCCTCCCCGACTTCGCGAACAGCTTCTCGCCCAGCGATCCCTCCAGCGAGCGGAGCTGGACGCTGATGGTCGGGGGGGCCACCATCAGGACCTCGCTCGCCCGGGAGATCGAGCCCTCCCTGGCCACGATCCAGAAGTAGTGCAGGTGGTTGTAGTTGAGCCAATCCGCGCTGAGGTTCATCGTTAGCCCTCGCCTAACGGTATGCGTCGAAACTTGATTGTAGTCGAACGATGGCCCGGAGCCTACCATTCACGTGTCGGGGCGAGGTGCGGCGAGGACCGGACCGTGCGACCCCCTTGAGGAGGCGAGAGACCATGGCCACCGCGACGATCGGACGGATGCTGCCGGATCTCCAGGCTTACCGGCGAGGGGCGAGGCGGGCCTCCACGCCCATCGAGTACGTCGGCAATCCGTCCGAGCTTGACCTGGGCCTGGTGGACGTGGCGTATGCCCGGCCCGCCGAGGATGACGCCCCCCTGCTCGGCCGCGAGACCGAGGTGGCCCTGTTCCGCCAGATGAACGCCCTGAAGTGGAAGGCCGAATGTCTCCGCGACGGGCTGGACCCACAGGCCCCCTGCCCCGAGACGCTCGGCGAGATCGAGGCCCTGCTCGGCGAGGCGGATGAGATCCGCTCCTGGATCACCCGGGCGAACCGCCGGCTGGTGAAGTCGATCTCCAGGAAATTCGTCACTCCTGCACATGATCATCAGGAGCTGATCGCCGAGGGGCACCTGCCTCTGCTCCGCGCCGTCGAGCTGTTCGACGTCTCGCGAGGGTTCCGGTTCAGCACGTACGCGAGCTGGGCGGTCACGAAGCACCTGACGCGCTACCTCCAGCGCGAGCGGCAGCGGAGCGACCGGTTCCAGACCGGCCGGGACGAGGCGGTGGAGGTCGTGGCCGACCACCGCTCGGAGGAGTTCGACGAGGGGCTGATGCGGCGGGCGAGGACGTCGCTCCGGGGGCTGATCGACCGGCTGGACGCCCGCGAGCAGCGGGTCCTGGCGGCGCGGTTCGGCCTGGGCGGGGCGGATCTGCAGACGCTCGCGCAGCTCGGGGCGCAGCTCGGCGTCACGAAGGAGCGGGTGCGGCAGATCGAGATCGCGGCGCAGGCGAAGCTGCGGAGGCTCGCCCGGGCGGAGAAGCTCGATGCCCTGGTCTCATGATGATGTCAAAATCGGTACGGAATGGGATCTCGACACCGATCGGAGGGGCGATGCCATGCGGGTGGACATCCGGGGGTTCGGGCTGGCGATCGACAGCCCGACGCGGGCCTACATCGAGCGGCGGTTCCTGTTCGCGCTGGGGCGGTTCTCGACCCGGATCCACCGGGTCTCGGTCTCGCTGACCGACGTGAACGGCCCGCGCGGGGGGCGGGACATCCGCTGCCTGGCGAGCGTGCAGATCGCGCCGACGGGACTGGTGACCATCGAGGTCAGCGACGAGCGGTCGACCGCCGCGTCCGACCGGGCGGCCGAGCGGGCGGCGATGGCCGTCGCCCGCGAGCTCGACCGCCGCCGCGACCATCACCGCCGCGCCGTGAGCGCCAGCGGCCTTCCGACCTGAGCCGGGTCGGTCGCGATTCTCTCATGCGGTGATTTGGACGGATGAACTTGTCTGGAACCCAGGAGAAATGACCATGAAATGCCCGAGCTGCAACGTCATGCTGGCGACCGCCGAGCGGACCGGGGTCGAGATCGACTACTGCCCGTCGTGCTGGGGGATCTGGCTCGACCGGGGCGAGCTGAACCTCCTGATCGAGCGGGCCGACTGGTCCCCGCTGCGCGACCCGAGGGAGCCGGCCGCCGCGCCTCCCGCCCCATCGCGGAATGCTCACCTGCCAACCGCCTGATTCGATCGGGCGTTCCCATAGGCTGCGGCCCCCGTGAGCCGGGGGCCCGGCCCCAACTCGTCCCGCCTCGTCGCGGGCGAGACCGGTGATCCCGCCCGTCGCGCAATGGGCGGCGAGAGGGATCACATTCGCGGCCCCCCGGAAGGATTCGGGGGGCCGTTTCTTTCACTTCGGTTGGGGGACGGGTTCGAGTTCCGGCTCGTCCGAATGTCTCGGGGCGGCCTTGGGCGACGGAACCACCTCGGGGAAGTCGTACCGGAGCTGAAGCTCAAGCTCCTCGACGGCCTGCTCCGACTTGCGGACCTCGGCATAGGAGATCATCCCCTGATTACGCTGGGCCTGGGTGATTTCGAGGGCCTTCTTCGCGTAGTTGAGCGAGAGTTTCAGCTTCGCCAGGTCGCGGGCCCGCCTGCGGTCGAACTCCTTGAGGCGAGCCTCCGCCTCGGCCACGTCGCCCTCGCTCAATTCGACGGAGGCTAGAGCGAACTTCATTTCAGCCTCGGCCTTGTTCATTTCTTCAGCGCTTACCAGATTCTTATCCTTCTGAACCAAGCGAATACATTTGGCGAGGATGGCCGTCGCGAATTCCTTCTGGGCCGTCGCTCTGGCGAGCACGGCATTCGCCTTGCGGATCTGGATCACGAGCACCTCGCGCGACTCGGTCTCGGACCGGGGGATGGCGGCTTCCCCCCGATCGAAAGGATCGCGGGCCCTCGTCGCTGGCGGAAGGTCATCCCTCCGGACGGGTGCCGAGGGGCTCGGCCGGAGGGGACGGGCGACCGGCGGCGAGGCGGGTTTAGCGCGCGCCGTGGTCGGTGGTGGGGCCTGCGAATCCAGTTCGAAGGGTGAGCGTTGGACTTCAGGCGGCGCGGCGGGTTTGGCGGGCGACGGCGTGGGGGCCGGCGCCGGATCTTCCGCAGGCGCCGGGGGCCTCGGCGCCGGGAGGACGCTGGGTGAGAACGACGGATCGGGCTCGGCTGGCACGGGCGGGGCGGCGGGGGGGGCGGGCCTCGCCAACTCGCCGGGCGGCGGGATCTCGGGGAGCGGAGCCGAGACCGCCGGGGGCGCCACAGCAGGCGGCGGGATGGAGGCCGACACGTTCGTCGCTTCGGGAAGTGCGGGCGGCGGGGCCGCGGGAGTCGGCACGGGAGGGCGCCGGGCCGCCAATTGGGCTTCGGGGGGAGTGGTGATGATGACTCGGTCATCCTCCACTTTGTAGGTCAGGTTCAGTGGTTGCAGTAGGAGCTTCAGGGCCGTCGAAAGCTTGACGTTCATCGCTTCGACGGATGCGTTTTTGATCGCGGTTGCGACCGTCCTGCGGTCGACGATGAAGTTCAGCCCGGTCTCGACCCTTAGCCAACCGATCGCATCGGTGAAGGGTTGATCGACCATGATCATGTCGATTCGATCGGAAAGTCTCTGGTTCAACGGCGTGCCCGGGGGATACGCGGCCGGGCCGGAGGGCATGTGGACGAATCGCCGATCCTTGTCCGTGACCCAGATGGTACCCTCCGAGCCGACAACATAGGAGAGCCCGAGGGGCGAGAGCATCGCGGCGAGTTCGTCGCGGAGCTTCCCGCCCGAGGATCGGAAGGTGACCCGCGTGGCGATCTCGCCCTTCACCGCCGAGTAGAGCCGGACGTCATGGATCGACTTCGAGAGTTCGTGCAGCACATCCCCGAGCGGCTGATTCTCGAAGACGACCGACCTGGGGATGACCTTGTTGCGGATCGCGTCGCCGCGCCTGGTGTAGTCGGTCCGGTCGTCATCCGTGTTGGCCGGTACGGGGGTCGTCGAGGTGGCGACTCGGGGCGTCTGCGGGCCGGTGTCGCCCGTGATCATCACGATGCCGGAGTCGTCCAGGACGGCCACGAGGCCGAGGGGCTTGAGGACGTGGGCGAGGCTCACGTTGAGGGAGTTGCCGAAGCCCGGGAACTGGACCAGGCTCTCGTAGTCGTCTTTGAAGCGGGGGGCGAGGGCGAACATCAGCCCCGTCTCCTTGCCGAGCGTGCTCAGCATCTGCCGCAAGGGCTGCTGGCGGAGGACGATCGTGGTCGGCTTCTCCAGGGCGGCCCGGGCGCGGGCGGCGCCGTCTTCGGACGATGCAAGCGGAGGCGTCGTGTCGGGCAGCGGGAGCGCGGCCGGCGGGTTATCCATCGGCGGGATCGCGAACGAGCCGGGAACCGGGAGGACGGCGTTGGTGACCATCGCCGCCGGGATCGCGACCGGTTCGGGCGGGCGAGCCTCCTCGAACGGGACGAGCCCCGGGGTGGTCGCGGGCGGGAGGACCGGCGTGGCCTCGGGCACGGCCGGGGACGAGGGCCGCAGCGAGGCGGTCAGGACGGCGAGTTCTCGGATCAACGCGCGATCGCGTTCGTGCAGCCAGATGGGAACGGCGACCAGGCCGAGGGCCAGCACGAGCAGCAGGGCGAGCCGCGAGGAGCGGCCGGCGGGGGGCTCTTCCAGGATCATCCGCAACCTCCTTTCGAGCGTTCGGGCCGATCGGGAACCGGGGAGTTCGGACTCGCCCACGCCCATGCCCAGCGCCAGGCCGAGCGTGGGGGTCGGGCGGGGCTTGGAGAGGTGCTCGCAGACCGACAGCAGGGCCGAGGCGTAGGCGTGCCGGCCGGGCGTGTCGGAGCCGAGCGCGATCACCCAGGCGTCGCAGCAGAGTTCGGCATACTTGTGGATCTGCACGCGTGCCAGCCAGAAGAGCGGGTTCCACCACCAGGCGACCTCGCCCAGCAGCTCCAGCCGCGCGACCCAGTGGTCCCGGCGCCTCAGGTGCGCCAGCTCATGCCGGAGGATCCCCCGCCAGGCGTCGCGGCTCAGGTCCTCGATGAGGGCGTCGGGCAGCAGCAGCAACGGCCGCCCCAGGCACCACACCAGCGGCGTGTCGACCAGCGCCGTGCGGACCACTCGCGGGGGCTTCACGCCGAGCCCCCGCGCGGCGTCGGCGAACTCGTCGAGGATCCACTGCGGCAGATCTGCGAAGATGTTCTCGCGAGCCTCCCTCGCCAGTTGCCGTCGGAACCGCAGCAGCCGGTACGCCTGCCTCGCGGCGACGGCGATCGAGCCGACGAGCCAGGCGGCGAGCGATGCGGGCACGAGCCAGTCGAGCCAGCGAAACGGCCCGGCGGCCGGGGAGGGAAGCCATTGCGCCGCCGCCGGGATGGATGCGGGTTCGGCGATGGGTTCGGGTTCCAGGGGCGGCGCGATGGGTTCGAGCCGTGACTGCACGGGCTCCGGCGGGAGCGTGAGCGGGATCGGCTCGGGCGCCGGGGCAGGCAATGCGGCCACGACGGCGGGCGGGGCGATCGGTTCGGGCGGGGGTAGCGGCCCGGGTTCGGCGACGGGTTCCGGTGCGGGCGTGGCGGGTGGCGTCGGTTCGAGGGCGAGGCTGGCCTCGGCCGGCGTGGCCTCGGGCCAGGTGACGACGACGAGCGGCGGCATCATCAGCTTCAGGAGCACGAGCAGCCAGAGGGCGTGCCGGGTGCGCGGGCCGATCCGCCGCCAGCATCCCGCCAGCGCCGCCAGGATCGCCAGGCCCGCCGCCACCGCCAGCGTCTGCACAAGCCATGTGGACATGAGATGACCTTTGAAGAATGGGGGATGGGTGATGGGAGATGGGTGAGGGGGAAGGGGGCGGCGGGTCGGTGGGTCATGAGGATCGAGTCCGTTGACCCATCACCCATGATCCATCGCCCATGCTTCACGTCCCATCAGCCATCCGGGCGCTTCTTCGCCTGCTGGTCGAGCAGGGCGCGGAGGCGTGCGAGCTCGTCGGGGGTGAAGCGGTGGCCCTCGACGAGGGTGAGCACGAGGGGGGCCGGGGTGCCGTCGCAATAGCGGTCGGCGAGGTCGCGGAGGCCGTCTCGCACGAGGTCCTCGCGCGAGGCGACGGCCCGGTATCGGTGGGCCAGGCCGGCGGCCTCGGGCTCGACGTCGACGCAGCCCTTGCCCCGCAGGCGCTGGAGGAGCGTCTGCACGGTGGTGTAGGCCCAGGTGCGGCCCTGCCCGGCGAGCGTGTCGTTGACCTCGCGCACGGTCGACGGCCCGCGTTCCCAGAGGACCCGCAGCGCGGCGAGTTCGGCCTCGCTCAGCGACGGCCGCCCCCCCTCCCCGGCCGGTCCCTGCCCCTGTCCCTGTCCCGCCGCATCTCTGGCCATGCTCCCCGATCCTCCGGGCCCGGTCATCGATCCTCGTCCATCCGTCGTCGCGATCCTACGACGCCGCGTAGGAGGTGTCAAGCCGGTTCTACTACATTGTGTCGTAGGGCGGCTCGTCCAGGTTTTTCCATAAATGTTTGGACGGCATAGGAAGGCAAATGCCAGGGGCACGGGTTTCCCGATGGGAGGGCGCGAGACGCTTCGGAATTCCTTGCCGGGCCGTGCCGGATGGGGCTATGATCGGAGATGTGGCCGGTCCATCCTCGTCAGGGATGACGGGCGGAAGGGGCCGGGATCCGAGGCCGTGGCGTGTTGAGATGGGGCGTCGGCGCGTCGGCGGCCGGTCGATGATCCGGTGCCCGATCGGGCCGTGCGCCGGGGCCGAAGGGCCGCGACATGCACGGCCGTCCCGTCGAGGGGGGGAGCCTTTGGACGAATCGGTGCTGACCCAGGCCAATCCCGGAACGCCGCCCTACCTCGAATACTTCGAGAGGCTGCGCCGGCTGGATCGCCAGGGGGCGATCTCGCTGGTGGAACACTACCTCAGCGAGGTGGGGGATGTCGAGCGTTTATACTCCGACGTGTTCATGCCGGCGATGGTGCATACGGGGGAGGAGTGGGAGCACGACCGGATCTCGGTGGCGCACGAGCATTACATCAGCGAGGTCACGCGCGACCTGATCCACCAGTACGGCCACGGGCGGAGGCGCCGGGCCTGGCGGATCGACGGCGCGTCGGGGGCGGAAGGGCTGACGGCGGTCTGCTGCTGCGTACCGGGCGAGCGTCATGCGCTGGGGCTGTTGATGGTGTCGGACGTGCTGCACGCGTCGGGCTTCCAGGTGCACATGCTCGGCGAGGGCGCGCCGGCCGGGGCGATCGCGACCTTCGCCCGAGATTCGAGGGCCGGCCTGCTCTGCCTCTCCTGCGCACTGGGGGAACATTTGCTGGAAATTCCTGATGTGATCGCGCGAGTGCGCGATGAGGTGCCGGGGATCCGGGTCGTGCTCGGCGGCGCGGCGTTCCGGGGGCGGTCGGAGGCGGCTGTGTCGCTCGGTGCCGACCATTTCGCGGCCGACCTGGGCGAGCTGAGGCGTCTGATCCCGAGCCTGATGGGCTCGAGGAGGAGACCATGAGCGGCCCATCGAGCATGGATTCCGGGCAGGCGTCCCGCCCGAGGGAACGCGCCCCGCAGGCCGACGGCCTCGGCCCGGTGCCTCGCGAGCGGGACGCGGACACGCTGAACCCGAGGAGCACCGGCGTGTTCGGCGAGGTCGACTTCAGCATCGTGCTGGACGATGGCCTCCGCGTGGTGCGGGCCAACGGCAACTTCGCCCGCTGGCTCGGGCACGACGGGCCCGAGGACCTGCAAGGGCGCGCGCTGGCCGACACGCTTGAGCAGGCCAGCCGGTCCAAGCTGGAGGCCCTGCCCCGGCGGCTGGCGGCCGCGCCCGAGGGGCCGCTGGTGGTCGAGCTGGGCCACCGCTCGGTCGACGGCCGGCACCTGCTGGGGCGCTATCACGTGTTCGGGCCGGGCATGCTCGGGGCGCCGCAGACCGAGATGGTGCTGCTGGGCTCGGATCGGCAGATGACCATGGCCTTGCTCGAAGAGATGATCGGCCTCAAGCGCGAGCGCGAGGCCCGGCTGGCCCGCTCGCGGGAGATGAACCAGCGGCTGGCCCGGCAGAACGCCGACCTCGCCGCGCTCGGGAACCTGGTCAACAACGACCTGACGGCCTCGCTCAACTCGATCTCGCTGATCGCCTCGCTGCTGGCCGACCGCGACGACCTCGACCGCGAGGCGGTCCGCCGCGCCGGCGGGGATATCCAGGGGTTCTGCACCCAGATGTCCAACCTGCTCCGGGGCTTCGTGGCGATGGCCAGCGTCGCGCACGAGCCGCTGCGGCCCGAGCGGGTCGACTTGACGGCGCTGATCGGCCCGCTCGCCCGGCGCGTGGCCGCGCGACACGAAGGCATCCCCCATCATGTCGATTTGCAGATCGACGCGGGCGTCGCCTGGGCGGACCCCGGCCACCTGCGTCAGATCGTCGATCATCTGATCACCAATGCGTTCCTGCATCGCGACCCCGCCCGGCCGACGCTGGAGATCCGGGTCGCCACGCGCAATGCGCTCGGGGGCGTGGTCCTGGAGGTGGGCGACAACGGCCCGGGGATCCCCGAGGACCGACACGACGCCATTTCTCGCCTGTTCACCCGGGCGCACCACCACCTCGACGTGGCCGACGGGATCGGCCTGGCGATCGTCAAGCGACTCGCCGAGGCCAACTGCGGGACCGTGAGCGTGGAGAGCCGCGCGGGCCGCGGTTCGACGTTCCGGGTTGTCCTGCCGGCCGAGCCGCAGGCGTTCGAGCCGGCCTGACCGGGAAGGTTTGCGTCGACGGCCATCTCGGCCGGGGAAGTCGGCTCGCGCCCGGCCCGGCCGTGTGCTAGAGTGGAGGGTGTGACGCAGGCCGCCGGACGGCGGCCCTGCGCGCGGGGGACGAACCCCCGGGCTTCCGCCGAGACGCGCACCCTTGCTGGCCGGGCACCGACGAACATGCTTCCACGCGAACAACGCTTGCCGGCGCTCAATCAATTGATCCAGGGGGACTGCCTGGACGTCCTCGCGGGCATCCCCGACAATTCGGTCCACCTCGCCTTCGCCGACCCGCCGTTCAACATCGGATACGAATACGACGTCTACCACGACCGCAAGGACGACCGCAGCTACCTCGACTGGTCCAAAAAGTGGATCTCCGAGGTCGCCCGCGTGCTGCGGCCCGACGGCACGTTCTGGCTGGCGATCGGCGACGAGTTCGCGGCCGAGCTGAAGGTCACCGCGCACCGGGAGGTCGGGCTGAACCTCCGCAACTGGGTGGTGTGGTACTACACGTTCGGGGTCAACTGCAAGAAGAAGTTCACGCGCAGTCATGCGCACCTGTTTTACTTCACCAAGGATGCGAAGGAATTCACCTTCAATTCCGATCAGATCCGCGTGCCGTCGGCGCGTCAGCTCATCTACGACGACATCCGGGCCAATCCCCAGGGCCGGGTGCCGGACGACACCTGGATCCTCCGGCCGCAGGACGTGCCCGAGGGGTTCGCGGCCGAGAGCGACACGTGGTACGTCCCCCGGGTCTGCGGCACGTTCAAGGAACGCGCGGGCTGGCACGGGTGCCAGATGCCGGAGCAGATCCTCGGCCGGATCATCCGGGCGTGCTCGAACCCCGGCGACATCGTGCTCGACCCGTTCTCGGGCAGCGGCACGACGCTGGCCGTGGCGAAGAAGCTCGGGCGGCCGTACCTCGGGATCGAACTCTCGGCCGACTACGCCGCCCAGACCCGCAGCCGCCTCGACGCCATCGAGCCGGGCCAGGCGCTCGAAGGCGTCGAGGAGCCGTTCGTGAACGCACGCAGCAAGCCCGCCAAGCGCAAGGCGGCCGCGACGTGAACGGATGATCGATCGTGGCCGCTCGCCCTATCGGGCGGCGGCCTTGCGGAAGGCGGCCTGGGCCCGGTCGCCGTCCTTCGGGAAGCCGGCGTGCTGGACGAGGTAGATGGTGACGAGCCCGCGACCGGGGTCGATCGTCATGTTGGTCGCGAGCGCACCGCCGTGGCCGAAGGTGCCGCCGCCGGTCGAGAAGCCGAGGCCGTAGGATTCTTTCAAGCCTGGATCCGTCTGTCGCGTCGAGAGCTGCTCGACGGCCGACTCGGAGAGGACCCGCTTGCCGTCGAGCGTGCCCTTGCTGAGGAGCATCCGGCAGAACTTGCTCAGATCATCCGCCGTCGAGAACAGGCCGCCGGCGGGCATGGGGTGTCGCGATCGGTCGGAGAGCGGGTAGCGGAGCTGTTCGATCTTCGTGGCGACGAGGTCGTCCTTCTTCGCGTTGGGCTTGTACGCCTTCGCCAGTCGGGCCGTCAGCGCCTCGTTCGGCCAGAAGGTGGTCTCGGCCATGCCCAGGGGCTTGAAGAGACGTTCATCGAGGAATGTTTCATACGGCATCCCGCTGACCACCTCGATGATCCGCCCGGCGGTGTTGATGCCGGCGTTGGAGTACTGGTATTTCGTGCCCGGCTGGAACTGCAAGGGCGTGAGGGCGTACGACCGCACGGCGTCGCGCAGGGGGAGGCCGTCGAGCGTGGGGACCTCCATCTCCGACCGGAAGGGCATGCCGCTGGTGTGGCGGAGGATGTCGCGGACCGTGACCGCCCGCGCGGGGCGCTTGAGCAGTTGATGATCCGAGTCCTTCTCGGCGAGCACCCACATCTCGCGGAATTCGGGCAGATACTTGCTGATCGGATCGTCGAGCGCGACCTTCTTCTCGTCGACCAGGATCATGAGCGCGGCGGACGTGATGGGCTTGGACTGCGAGGCGATCCAGAAGACGGCGTCGGCCTTCATGGGCGTCTTGTCCGCGACGTCGGCATACCCCAGCGCGTCGGCGGCGATGACGCCGTCGCGATCGGCCACGAGCGTCACCACGCCCGCGACGGAGTGCGACTCGATATAAGGCCGGAGCGCCGCCCGGACGGCCTCCGACACCTTCTTGCCGTCGGCCGCCCCGGCGATGGGCGACGCGACGACGACCAGCCCGGCCAGCCAGACAATGCAACGCGAGCGCAGCATGGCGAATCCACCGTGAGTCGAGTTCTCGTCGGGAAGAGGGATTCGCCGGAGTCTACCGCAAATCCGGGCGATTGGTAGGGCGCGCTGCGACGCGGCCTCCGGGCCCGCGCCCAGCGCCAAAGACCCGCACCCAGCGATTCCGACTCAGCACCCATCGACGAGCTTCGAAACGACCGACGCCCCGGCTTGTTTGGCCGGGGCGTCGTGGGAAGCCGATCTCTCTCATCAATCGATCAGAACGAGTCGGCGCTGACGACCTCGCCGCCGGCGCGGGAGCCGAGGGCCTGCCAGACGCCGACCTTGATGCCGGCGGCGAAGCTGAAGACGCCGCCGTTGATGGTCACACCGTTGGGCAGGCCGCTGGGCTGGAGGGTCCAGGTGTCGACCGTGTCCTTGATGAACCGGACGGAGCCGTCGCACATGGCGATGTTCACGCCGCCGGGGTGGAAGCTCGAGGCGCCGTTGATGATCGGGCCGCCCTGGTCGAAGGCCGGGGTCGGGATGTTGGCCTTGCGCTGGGGGTTGACCGGGTAGTACTCGGTGAAGAGGGTGTCGCCGAAGTTGCCGGAGGTCCACCAGCCCCAGTCGTAGAACGAGCCCGGGGGGCCGTCGTTCTTGGAGAGCAGGCCGTGGGCGTGCTCGCCGAAGGCGATGGTGTTCGACGTGCCGTCGGTGACCTGCGCGATCCGGACGGGGGACTGGGTGACGCCGGGGCGGTTGAACAGGGTGCCGCCGAGCGAGCCGTAGCCGTTGGAGATGACCGCGCCGTTCTGCTGCTGGATGGCCGCCGCGCGCTGGGCGGTGCTGTTGCCCAGGCCGTCGCTGCCGGTGACGCGTCCCATCAGCGAGCCCATGCTCGCCTTGTAGTTGGAGTAGCGCATCTTGTACGGCAGGTTGTTGTAGATGTCGCTGGCGTTGTAGGAGTAGATCGCGCCCTGGGTCACGCCGTCGGAGGGGCACCACAGGGTGGCGACGCCCACGGAGCTGACGGTCGCGTTGTGGTCGCAGAACATGCCGAGGCTGGTGTTGAGCGCGGCGTAGATCTGGGCCTGCTCGACGTAGGGCAAGAGCGCCACCATCGGGCCGAAGCCGTCGGCGGCGGAGCCGGCCACGCCGTTGGGCGCGCCCGCCGGATACGCCTGGAAGAAGAACGCCATCGGGTAAGACCCGTTGGAGCTCTCATAGTTGGCCATGCCCAGGCCGAGCTGCTTGAGGTTGTTGAGGCACTGGGCGCGGCGGGCGGCCTCGCGGGCCGACTGCACGGCCGGCAGCAGCAGGGCGATCAGGACCGCGATGATGGCGATCACGACCAGGAGTTCGATCAGCGTGAACCCCCGGCGGGACGACGGGCGACGAGCGTGCATGGACAGACTCCTGCGGAACGAGGTCGGACGATGAGGGATGACGGATCTCCGGCAGACCGAATGCGGCGGGCGGCGAGGGCCCCGCGCGGCTTGACATCGCGTGGGGATCCTCGGGCCTCGCCGAGGATGGACGGGACAGGGCGACGCGAGGGACGATCCGCCCGCGCCCGGCGATCGGCCCGATCGCGCGGCGGCGGGATGCCCCGGATTGACCCCCGAGGGCGTCGGATCACTTCGCGGCGGGCTTCTCGGCGGGCTTCTCCGCCCCCTTCTCGGCCTTCTCGGCCGAGGTCGTCGTCGTGCCGCCCTTGCGGGGGATCGAGATCGAGCCGGTCGGCGGGTTGCCCGTCGAGGGTTCGCAGCCGATGAGGAACCCGGCGCCGGCCAGGGCGAGCAGGCCGGCCCGGAACGAGCGCGCGGCCGAGGACGTCGGGATGCGAGGCGTGTGCATGTGGGTGACTCTCGACGGGATCGGGATGGCAATCAAGATGTGAATGCGCGGAACTGCGTTCCCGTCCGGGCGCCATGCACCCCGGCGGTCGCGCGACCGGCCCGAAGGTTGCGGGCGGCGGGCACGCCGATCGGCGAGGGAGGATCGCCCGGAGATCGGACTAGCGGGAGCGGAGGTCAACGCGAGATGGGACGCCCGCCGATCGGCGGGGCCCCGAGCCGCGGAATCGGCCCGGACGAACGTCGTGTTGGGGAGAGGTGGCGGGGAAATCTGACGCAAGCGCGAGCATTTAGCGTCAAATCCACCGACATCGGGCCGATTTTCTCGATCGCCATTTCGAATTGCAAGAAGAATCCAAGAAATTCCCTTATCCGAATCTCTAAGGAATTCGGACAGATCGCCCCTGTACCCATCCCGATGCATCCCCGCGTTCAGGGACCGGAGGCCCCTGGCTTTGACGCTCCGGTGCTGGGCGAGGGGCTCCCGACCCCGCCCCAACGATCGCCGCACCGTGCCACACGACCGGGGTCTCCCGACCCTTCTTCGAAACGCTTGACGCGTCGGGTCATGGGATTCTCGGGTCTGGAGGCCCGCCCCTGTTGAACCGCACCTAAGGGCAAGGGCGGGGTCTGGATCGCCCTCCAATAAAGCGGCCAGCGCAGCGAATGGCTGGATTGTGCGGACCGACTCTCGCATGCAGGCCGCTACGGCGGCATCCCTTTTGAAAGGAATGACGCGTGGGCCAGCAATCAAGAATTCAGGCATCGACACGTTCGGAAGCCATCGCCGTCGGCACGGGCATACTCGTGGGGATCGGCGTCGGTATGGCCGTGCTGTACGCAACCGGCACCGTCATCCTGGCCATGGGCATCGCGCCGGCCGTCTCTCATCTCGTGCATCGCTTCCTCGTCAACAGGCTGAGGAGCGCCGGGAACTGACGGGAACGCCCGGCCGCGCCGCGGATCCCGCCCTCGCCCGGCGCCGGGCGAGGGGGTTACGGCGAGCCCGATCCAGGGGCTTCCTCCCGGACCTCAATCCGCCTTGACGCCCCGGACGAGGAAGCCGGTGTAGGAGCTGAAGAATCGGCCGCGGGCGGCGGACTGGCGGAGGGCGTCGGACCAGCGGGCGGCGTCGTCGGGGGGGAGGGCGCCCTCGGCCGTGGCGAAGAAGCAGTAGAGGCGATCCGCCGTCTCCAGGTCGCGCAGGATCAGCGTGCGCGGCGACGCCTCGACCTCCACGAGCCCGGCGTCCAGGAACATCGGCACCATCTGCCGGCCGATCCAGCCGCGGGGGAAGCGGTCGCACCAGGCGTTGAGGATCGTGCGCGTCAGCGCCCGGTCGGGGTGGTCGACGGTGAGGGTCTCCCAGTCGTTGTCGTAGGCGACGAGCGCCCCGCCCGGCTTGAGCACCCGGGCCATCTCGCGGATCACCGGCGCGGGATCCGCGATGTGCTGCAACACCCGATCGATCCGGCCAGCGTCGAACGACCCGCCGTCGAACGGCAAGGCCGCGCCGTCGGCGACCTCGAAGCTCAAGCCCTCGACCTGCCCGTGCCTCGCCCGCGCGGCCTCGACCATCGACGCGCTCGAATCGACCCCGACGACGGTCGCCCCGCGCTTCGCCATCGAGGCCGAGTCATCCCCCAGCCCGCACCCAACATCGAGGATCCGCCTGCCCGGCCCGGCGCCGAGGACGTGATCGCACTCGTGCTTGATCTCCGCGAAGAACGGCAGCGACGCCACGAGCGTCAGGCACGACGAGAAGACGCCGAAGTCCGACGCCCTGTCCACACTCCGGAACCCCGACGCCAGGTCATCGCCCATCGCACCGCCCCCCTCTGCCCCGCCCATCGGCCTCCTCGGCCGCCGGCGCAGAGAGCATCCGCCGGGCCGGCCGGGAAGTCAACCTCCCGGCCGCAAGGGCGACCGGGAAGCATCATTTGGGGGCGGCCGAGGCGGGCGCCGGTGCGACGGCCCTGGGGAAGCCTCCGGTCGGGGTCATCAATTCGATCTCCGACCGGGGGGCGTCCGGCTTCGCGAAGACCTCGAGCTTGGGGCGCTCGCCGGGGACCTCGGCGAGGTTCCGGGGCCCCGGCTTCGGTTGCGACCCGGCGCCACCATCGCCGGTCGGGTCCGAGGGCCCGAGGGGTGGCCTCTCGCCCTGCGACGGCGCTGACTTGGGCGCCGTCCGGGGTTCCTGGAGGAGCCGGGCGGCGTCGGCGGCCAGGGCGGCGAGCTGCTTCGAATCCGCCAGCGATTCGGCCGCCCGGGTCGACGCCGAGGCCAGATCCAGCAGTTGTCGGCGGAAGAGTTCGAGTTCCTCTCGCTCCTCCTGAGAGGTCGTGGCGCGGTCCTCGGAACGCAGCCGCTCCGCCCGATGATTGCAGCGTGCGGCGAAGACCGTGAGGATCCCGGCCGCCGAGCGGCCCTCGGCCTCGGGGGAGGCGGCATGCCCGGCCGCGCGGGTCGTCGCCGGCGTCGCATCGACGGCGGCGTGCAGCGACTGGGCCGCCCGGATCCGCTCCTCGAGCCCTTCGATGGGGGCCGGGGGCGAGAGTTCGCGGACGCGGATGAGCGTGTCGACGGCCAGTTGCCCGGCGTTCGCCGCGATCGCGGCCGCCTCTTTCCTCCCCCCGATCCCCGCGCAGCCGAGCAGCGACAGGCGGTCGATCATCAGCCCGCTCGCCTGCCGCACCAGGGTCACCGAGACCGAGATCGCCCGCCCCCGACGCGACCAGTTCTCCAGCATGCCGACGTCGATCGTGCCCGCCTTGCCGAGATCCGGCAGTCCGGCCATCGCCAGCGACTCCAGCCCGCGAGGGTCCGACCGGACCAGCTTCCCGAGGTCCCGGATGGCCGGGCCGGTGATCCGCAGGCCGTCTCGGGGCGCCCACAGGGACGCGAACCGGCTCCTCTCCGACTCGTCGAGCTGCCGGCGCACGTCCGCCAGTTCCTTCTCTTGCGACCGGGCGTGGGTGTACAACCCGGAGCCGGTGGCGGCCAGGCCGATCGCGCCGACGGCCAGCAGCACCGCGGCGGCCATCCTCCTGGCGCGGTCCGCCTTGCGGGCCTTCTTGAGCCGTTCCAGGGGCGCGCCCAGGTCCCGGCGGATCGGGCCGTACAGGCTCGCCAGGCGGAGGCACTCGGCCGCCATCGCGGGGAACTCCGGCAGGCCCGCATTCTCGGCGACGAACGCCTCGACCTGCGGGCTCGTCGTGCCGTGCGCGTCGATCAGGTGGGAGAGCCCGACGAGCGCATCGGCCGTCCGATACTCGTCGGCGATCCCCTCCGCGACACCTCCCGTCGGCTCCTCGGCGGGGCATCCATACCGAGACGCGTCAGATTCCACGGGTCCGCCCCCCATCTCGCCGAAAGAACCGCACCGGGCGGCCCCACCACGGGACACGCCCCCCCGATTGCTCGCAACGCAGAAACGCCGGCCCCACGCCCGAAATCCGAGCGTGATTCCGGCTTCCTCTCCGGGACGCGACGCGATCGGCGGGGCCGGCGGTTATCGGGTCCCCCGGGAAATACCCGAAAGATCCCGGCGCCGCACGGTCAATAGGCGAGACGCACGGGATACCGAAATCTGACAGGAATTTCCGCGGACCTTCCCCGAAATTCAAGGAAACTTCAGGCGGGGTCCTCCCGTTCGCGGGCGCCTCGGATCCTCTTGATGAGTCGCAAATGCCTTTGGGAAAGTGTGTTAGGGCTGATGTTGAGTGCGATTGAGATCTCCTCCCAGGACTGCCCGAGCCGATAGCGACGGTCGAGCAATTCGCGCTCCTCGGGGGGCAGAGCCTCCACGACGCCGGCGAGCCACCGCAGTTCCGCCTCGCGCCGGAGCACCTCGGCCTCGCCGTCGCCGTCGGCGGCCGGCTCCCGGTCGGGCAGGAACCCCGCCCCGCCGGGCCCTTCCCGGCTGGATTGCCTGAGGTAGTCGACCATCCGGCGCCGGCCGATGGTCTTGATCCAGGCCCCCACCTCCTGGGGCGTCCGGCCGCGGAGGCTCGCGATCCGGTCCATCGCCCGGAGCAGGACCTCCTGGCGGAAGTCGGCGTAATCGACCACCCAGCGGCAGGGGCGATGCAGCGGGCGCAGGACCCGGTCGAGGCCGCCGTCGTCGATGAACGCCCGGAGTGGGTCCAATTGACACCTCGACGCCCTGGGCCGCGTGCCCGGCGTGCCCGGACCCGCTGAGGGGCCCGCCGCCGGGGCGGCGTTGCGGATCCAGGCCAAGTCTATGCCACGGGGCGGCCTCTCGCGGCTCAGAATGACTTCTTGAGTTCCTCGAGCGCCTGCCCCAGTCGATCCAGGTCCTCCTCCAGATTGCTGACCTGCGCGTAGGCCAGTCGCTGGCCGCGGCAGAGGATGTCGCAGGCCGTTCGGATCCGCCCGAGCCGGAGGATCCCGTCCCGGAGCAGGTCCAGCTCGGCGGCCTTCGCGCCCGCCCCGCCGCCCCAGGCCGCCACACCGACCACGACCACGACCCCGAAGAAGGTCACCCCGCCGATCAGGATCGCCCCCTCCGACAGGTCGCCGGGCCGCAACCCCACCACCCAGCCGAGCAGGCCCGACCACCAGCAGACGAACGCGAACGCGCCCGCGACGCAAACGATCAGCGCCTTCGACGCGCCCGACTTCGCGCCGTCGTACCCGAACAGCCCGAGCAGCACGCGGAACAGTTCGCCGATCCCCATCGGTCCCCCATCGGATCGAAGCCGGACCCCGACCGCCCCCTGCGCCGCGGGCGCAGGCGGGCCGATGGCACTTTAATGGCACGGCCATCCAATTCCAACATCTTTCGCGGCGATCTTAAGAACGCGCCCACGCGTCGCGCCCCGGGGGACGCAGGCCCGCCGGGACGCGCAGCCCCCGCGCGGCGGGCGGACCCGAAACCGATCGCATCCACGATCGAAACGATGCGGCCATGAGGAGAGCGGCCTCATCCTCATGGCTGACGGCAAGACGTCGAGTCCATGACCGCCGACGAGTTCACGGCCGACCCCGAGGCCGGCATTCCCACTCCGAAGAAGTCAGCATGCGAGGCCGGGGTTCGGCTTCGAGACCCCGGTCCATCCGCCCGGCCGCGGGGCGAGATCACCGCCTCACTTGCCGCCCTCGGCCAGGCCCTGGTCGATGGCCTTGGAGAGGCTCTCCTCCAGCGAGGGGTCGAAGCCGACCATCGAGCTGAGGATGTTGCCATCCTTGCCGATCAGGATCAGCGTCGGGATGCCGGAGATGCCGTAGCCCTTCACCAGGTCGTCGCCCTTGAGCAGCAGGGTGTAGGTGAACTTCTTCTCCTCCATGTACTTCAGCGCGGCCTTCTCGTCCTCCTCCATGCAGTTCACGCCGATGATGGTGACCGGCTTGTCCTTGTACTTCTCGTGCAGCTTCTGGATCCCGGGCATCGCCATCTTGCAGGGGCCGCACCAGGTGGCCCAGAAGTCCAGCAGGACCACCCGGCCCTTGAGCGACTCCAGCGACACCGCCTTGCCGGCCGGGGTCTTCAGGTCGAACGCCAGCGCGGGCTTGCCGACCTCCGCCTTCAGCTTCGGCATCCGCTCCTCGGGGTCGCGCAGGCCCAGGGCGTCGTAGGAACCCTTCACCTGCGCGTAGCCCTCGGGCGCCTTCACGGCCATGTCGGCGGGCTTGAGGCCGGCGTTCGTCTTGAGGTTGCGGTACTCCGAGACGAGCGTCTCCTCCTTGGTCTCCGGGCCCTGAATCTTGATCTTCGCGTCGAGCTTCCGGACCAGCAGGTCGGGGCCGACGTGGCGGCGGAACGTCAGGGTCACCTTGCCCGGAGGGCCGTCGCCGCCCGGCAGCGCGATCTCCTGCGTCTGCTCCACGACCCGGCACTTCACACCGCCGATCTCCGAGTCCCCCTTCAACACCAGCGACACCACCTTGGCGCCGAAGGGCTCGGACAGGAAGAACCCGATCGGCATCAGCGAGATGACCTCCGGCGGCGGCATGGTCCCCGGCATCAGCTCCAGCGCCGAGACCTTCTTCGCCGCGTGGTCGACCAGCCAGAGGGTCTTGCCGTCCGACGCCCACTCCTTGCCCTTGCCCCCCTTGGCGTCGAGGACCGCCACGCGATACGCCCCGACCGGGAACGGCGACTGCGCGTTGGCCTCCAGGATCAGCGAGACGGTCCCCTTCTTGGCCCCCGTCTGGTCGGTCTGGTCGATCTCCATGGACGCGTCGCGGACCTTCCGCATCGCCGCCTTGGACTCGTCCAGGAGCTTCTCCGCCTCCGGCTCGACCTTGCCCTGGGCCTGGGCCGGCTCGGGCTTCACGGCCTGCTTCTTGAACTCCTGCCCCGACGCCCACGCCGGCCCCATCACCAGGGCCAGGCACGCCCACTTCGCGAGAACCTTCATCGGGAACCCCTCATCCGCCCGGCGACCCCGGGCCGTCCGTCCGCGCAACCGATCTCCAACAACAGGGTTCCAGGTTACCCGCCCCCACCTTCCCGGGGACAGTAGGATGTCGGGCGGGGTGACGCCGCCCCGAAGGAGAGGCGTCACCCCGCCGACTTCGCGCCCGGCCGCGGGGCGGCCTACTTCGGCTTCTTCAGGCCCTTGCCGGCCTTGCCGAGGCTCGGGTGCCTGGGCGGGACCTCGTAGGATTGCTCCCGCGACATCACCCAATCCGACTTGCCGTCGAGGTGCGCCCGCAGAACCTCTTCAGGCGCCTCGACCAGCAGCATGCGCGGCGAATCGTCGAGGACGGTCGTGTCGCGCAGGTCTCGGACCTGCGCGACGTCCTCGTCCGGCTTCGGGCCGCTGCCCTCATATCGCAGGATGAACCGGCCCATGCGGACCTCCTAGCTGGGCAGGCCGCTCCCCTCGAAGGTCACCCCGAATCCCAGGGACTTCGCCGCCTTGAGGAGCAGCTTGGCGATCTCGTCCGATCGGCTCTGGTCGCGGGGCATGGACAGGACCGCCGGGTTGGCGGCGAGCAGCCGGGCGGCCGCCCCCGTCACCGCGGGGCAGGCCATCGACGTCCCGCTCATGATACCATACCCACCGGGAATCGTCGATATGACGCCCACGCCCGGGCCCGTCACGTCGATCTCGGGGCCGATGTTCGAGAACGCCGCGATGAAGTTCTTCGGGTCGGTGCCGAACGGCGCCGCCACGTCCCCCTCGGGCTCCGAATGCGCGGGGAACGCCCCCTTCCGGCCCATCGCCGAGACCGCGATCGATCGCGGGTCCGACGCCGGGAAGCTGACCGGGCTGCGGTCGTCGTTGCCCGCCGCCACGATCACCAGCGCCCCGCTGGCCCGGGCGTGCGCGATCGCCGAGCTGGTCGCCGCGTCGGGGGTGCCGCCGCCGAGGCTCATGTTGATCAGGTCGCAGCCGTCGGCCACCGCCGCGTCGATCGCTTTGATGATCGCGAAGTTCGAGGCCCCTTCCGCGTCCTGACCGAACACGCGATAGCTCCGCAGGCTCGCGCCGGGCGCCACGCCACGCATGCCCGTCGGGGCCGTTCCCCGCGCCGCGATGATCCCCCCGACGTGCGTGCCGTGGTGGGCGCCGTTGTCGCCGAAGGCGCCGGGCGACTCCCCCGTGACCGTGTTCTGGCCGCCGGCCACGACCAGGTCGGGGTGGGCCGTGTCGATCCCCGTGTCGATCACGCCGACCGTCACCCCCTTGCCGACGGTCAAGGCCGCGCCGCCGTAGAAATTCCGGACGCAGTCGACGAAGCCGAAGTTGATGGGCTCCAGCTCGATGGTTGTTCCCGACTTGATCGTGATGTTCTTCTGCATCGAGCCCCACAGGCCCGGGCTGGAGGGGAACGCGTACAGCCGCTCGACCTTCTTCGAGGCCGCGCCGAGCGATAGCGACACCTTGCCCGAGGCGTTGGTGGTCCCCTGCGCCCCCTCGCGTGCGGCGAAATCCGTGAACGCCACCACGTTCACGCCCTTGATCGGCCCGCCCCCCCTGGCCTTCACCGTCAGCGTGATCTTGACCGAGACGCCCCCCGCCTTCGCCCGGAACCGCGACTCCACCTCCGGCCGGTAGAGCGCCGACTTGTAGAACACCTCGGGCACGATCCGCAGGCCCGGCTCCGCGGCCCTCAGCTCGTGCAGGGCCTCCAGGCTCATCTCGACGAGCTTCGCGCCATTCTCGCTCACCGAGTCGAGGATCTTGAGCCTCGACTTGGCCCGGGGCGCGGCCGAGAACGCCATCGCCCGGCTGCCGCCCGCCGACATCGACGAAGACATCGCGCGCAGGACCGTGCCGACGTCCCCGCCCGCCGCCCCCACCGCCTGGATACCGCTCGGCGGTAGCAGGATGTAACGCGCCTCCGCCGGACCCTCGGCCGCCTCCGCCCTCTTCGCCTTCGCCATGTTCCGACGCCTTTCTTTTTCGGCGAGGTGGCCCTCTACGTCGCCAAAACGCGCCGCGGGCCCCTCGGCTGCCGCCATCACAGCACAGCCCATATGGCGAAACAAGCGCACTGATCCGGCGATGCCATCTTGATTCGCTCGCCCGACGCCGACCCGCACCCGCCGTCGCGCGGGGCCCCGGCCTCCCGGGCCCCGCGCGACGCCCTCGGGGCTCACCCCATCGGGCCCGGCACCGAGACCATCCACTCGACCCCGAACCGGTCGGTCACCATCCCGTACAGCGGCGACCAGAACGTCTCCGTCAGCGGCATGTCGACCGTGCCGCCGTCCGCCAGCCCGTCGAACGCCTTGCGCGCCTCCTCCTGCGTCGCCACGCTCAGGGCCAGCCGGAACCCCGAGAGCGTCCCCTGGTCGTTGCACCCGTCCGACGCCATCACCCTCGCCCCGCCGACGGTGAACGACGCGTGCATCACCTTCGTCTCGAACCCCGCCTGCAGCATCCCCTCCGGCGCCGGATGCGGGCTCTGATCGAACCGCATCACCATCTCCACCTCCGCCCCGAGCTTCTCCTTGTAAAACCCCAGCGCCTCCTCGCAACGCCCCTTCAGGAACACATACGCCGTGATCGTCGTCGCCATCGGATCCATCCTCCGTGAAGGAAACGGCCGTCCATCGAAAAAAGAAGGACGACCTCGTCCCCTAGTCGATCGGCCCGGGCCCGGATCGACAGCCGATCCCAGCCTGTTCTCGGTTTTTCAACCCAGGATCTGTTCGATCGTGGCCATCGGCAGATAGAGGTGGAGCGGGTCATCCGCCAGCGAGATAAACCCGTACTTCCGGTAGAACCCCGCCGCCGCGTCGTCGAGGGCGTCCACCTCCACGGCGTGAATCCCAAGGCTTGCCGAGAGTCGCAGCGCCCGGTCGAGGGCGTCGAGCAGCAGGGCCTCCCCCAATCCCTCGCCCCGGGCGGTCACGTCGACCGCGAGCCTGGCCAGGAGGACGACCGGCACCGGATGCCGGGGCAGCTTCCGGGCCGCCTCTACGGGGAGTCGTTCGAACGAGACCGCTCCCGCCGCCAGCGTGTAGTAACCGATCACCCGAGATCCGCCAGGACGCACCGCCACGAACGTCCTCCCCAGCCGGCGTCGCTCATACTGGCCGACGCGGGCGCGGAGGAAATCATCGAGCGGCGGCCGCCCGCAGGAAAAGGCCGCCCGCTCATGCCTCGGCCCGAAGACCTCGACTTGCCAGTCAGCCACGGCGGGCCCTGTGCTTCGCCGCCGCCCCCTTGAGAGCCGGCGTCGGCGCCGGAGGATTCGCGAGCATTTCCAGGAATCGATCCCGATCGCCGTCCGAGAGCGGCGTCGAGCGTTCCTCGGCGAACGGCAGATCGTCCTCCGCCACCACCTTCGCCCGTCGCACCCGGACCTCAGTGTCGCTCACCACCTCGACGATCACCGTCGAATTGGCGAACGACCTGGGCAACACCAACCTGGCCTTGGAATCCGTCGTCCGCGTCTCGGTCTGCATCCGGGCCTCCTCTCGCTCCATTCGGTATTCTACCCACCCGTGGGAGGAGCGACCAGGTGGGATGGGCCCACTTCAGATTCTTCCCGTTCCAGGGGCATGACGGGCGATCCTCTCGAAATGGGCGACGCTGGTCACGCCCCGCCCGGCCAGGAGTTCCCCGAACTGGTCGAGCGCGATAGTCTGCGGGCGATGGGCTTTCGTCGGTGTGGTTGGTACCTTCCGAGCCGCACTTACCGCAACTTTATCGATGTCTTCGCCCCACAGCCAGGCTATGAGGCCACGGCTCCCGAGCCTCGCGGTTTGTCCAATCCACCCCTGACTTGGGACTTGGGATCGACGTGTTGCGGTGATCGGCATCCCGCTCAGGTCTCCTCCCCGTCCAGGTAGTCGATCACGCGACGTAGCTCGATGAATTCGGCATCAGGGAGGTGAAAGAATATCTCGATTTCCTCCTCAAGGCCCAGTTTCTGGGCCAGGATGGGGTCGAAACGAATCCTGATGCCGTCCCGTCGCAACTCCACGAATTCAGGCGGTCCGATCCCTGAGTAGACGGGCATCCGGCGACGACAATGTCCATCGAGATCGATCGTGAGTTCCTCGTAGTCATGGCGTTCGTGAGGCCATCGGAAGACGACCCAACCTTCACCGTGGTTGGTGTCGGCACAGACTCCGACATAGTTGGCCACGTATCGCGACATCGAAATCACCCAACGAATTGAGCGCCCACTAGACAATGGCCGACCCGGCCCGAGACGATGGCGGTTACCAGACCAGCCGATCATAACGCACGAATGCGTCTGCCCTCGACGGTAGATCCGCACCTGGCTCGCCTGGTCAAGGTTCCCAGGGGCTCACGCCCCTGGCGACTGACGGGCGCCCCTTCGGGGCTCGGGATCTGGCTTCTTCGAGGCCATTTCTGGCGGCGTGTTCTCATCCGGGAGGGTGACGTCGTACGTTGGGATCGGACGCCCTCCGCAACACATCGGGCCCTCCGATGCCGCAGTCGCTGGCCGCGCTCGATGTTCATCTGGTCTTCTCGACCCAACGCCGGGCCCCGATGCTCATTGGCCCCATCCGCCCGAGGCTGTTCGCGTACATCGGGGGGACCCTGAGGACGCTGTCGAGCCCTCTGATCGCGGCCGGGGGCGTGGAGGATCATGTGCATCTCCTGATCTCGCTCGGTCGCGTGACGTCCGTGGCCGATGCCGTGCGTGACATCAAATCCAACTCCTCCCGCTGGCTCCGGACCACCTTCCCCGACACCCATCGCGGCTTCGCCTGGCAAACCGGCTACGCGGCGTTCGCCGTGAGCCGCTCCCAGATCCCCGGGGTCCGCGACTACCTCGCCCGGCAGGAGGAACATCACCGGACCGTGACCTTCCGCGAGGAATATCGACGCTTCCTCGAACGACACGAGGTCGCCTTCGATGAAGCCTACCTCTGGGACTGATCGGGCCCATCATTCCCGAGCCCCGAAGGGGCGCCCGTCATTAGCCAGGGGCGTGAGCCCCTGGGATCGGAGCGCCCGCTGCAAACCCGTCATTCCCGAGCCCCGCAGGACCGTCCGAGAGTAGCCAGGGGGTTGAGCCCCTGGGCCCCGAGCAAACGCCGTAAACCCGACCAAATCGGACGTTTAAAGGGGCATTGGCCCTCCCACGGGCTCACTGTCCCAGGGGCTCACGCCCCTGGCTACGGACGGACGCCCCTCCGGGACTAGGACGTTTTGTGGGGAATAACGGCAGGGTGACGAACGTCTTGTCGGTGAAGGTTCTGGCGGCTTGTAGGACTTGAGGTTCTTTGGCAATTTGGGATGTCTAGGTTTGGATTGGGAGTGTTGATGGTTAAAGCCCATGAAGGCAAGGAATTGCGGCGAAATGGGTTCGTTTCGAAAATCGAGATTGGGCCAAAGATCGGCGAGAAGAGGGCTCTCGGGAGACCGGGAATTGGGTTTGTTCCCTCGATTTTGGTTTCAGGGGCACCATCACATGGGGGGTGGTCGGGGGGAGGTGAGGGGCGATAATGGGGTGGGGATTGGCGGGTCGAGGGGGAGGGAGGTCGCATGGACGTCGATCGGGAGTGGGCGGAGGCGGTGGAGGCGAGGCGGCAGAGGGTGCTGGGGTATCGGATCCGGGTGATGACCCTGGGGCTGATCGTGGCCGGGGTGTGGCTGGTGATGTTGGTGGATCCCGGGGTGGGGCCCATGCTCTGGACGGCGGTCGGGGCGTTCGGGCTCACCGTGGTCGGGTTCGTCGCCATGCTCGGGCTGGTCTGGGTCGGGTTCCGGATCTTCGACCTCGGCGACTGGCTCGTCGGGGTCGTCCGGCGGCTGGGGTCGTGGGAGGAGCAGGGGAACGGCTTCCCGGATCATTGAGGGTAAATGCGGAGATTGGGTAGAGACGGGTGTCGGGGTAAAGGAAGAGCTAGGTATCAGCGGTTGTTGATTGGCGTCGGGAGGCGGATTTCCGGGGCAGGCAAGGCGTTGAGGGGTTGCGAGGGGCGGGGGCGGTCGGGAAAGTAGTACGGACAGGGCGGGTTCAAGGCGTGACCCGCGGCCGGATTGCTTCGACTGGGAGAATCGCAACGATGAGCAGCCAGATGACGCGTCGCGAGGCGATGGCTTATGGCCTGGCGTTGGCCGGGGGTTCGGGGCTCTTGCTGGGCCGCGGGGCGTCGGCCATGGCGGCGCCCCAGGGCGGGGCGTTCACCCTGCCGGCCCTGCCCTATGCGTTCGACGCGCTCGAGCCCCACATCGACGCGAAGACCATGGAGATCCACCACGACAAGCACCACGCCGCCTACGTCAACAACCTGAACACGGCGCTGAAGGGCCAGGCGGCGGCGGGCAAGTCGATCGAGGACCTCATCAAGGACCTGGCGAGCCTGCCCGAGGCGATCCGGCCGGCCGTCCGCAACAACGGCGGCGGTCACTACAACCACACCCTTTTCTGGCAGGTGATGGGCCCCAAGGGCGGCGGGATGCCCAAGGGCGACATCGGCGCGGCCATTGAAAAGGATCTGAAGGGCTTCGCGGCGTTCAAGGACGCCTTCTCGAAGGCCGGCGCCACCCGGTTCGGCTCGGGCTGGGCCTGGCTGATCCGCAAGCCCAACGGCCAGCTCGGCGTGGTCTCGACCCCGAACCAGGACAACCCGGTGATGGACGGCTCGGGCGTCCCCCTGCTGGGCCTGGACGTGTGGGAGCACGCCTACTACCTCAAGTACCAGAACCGCCGGCCGGACTACATCGCCGCCTGGTGGAACACGGTCAACTGGGAAGAAGTCGACCGCCGCTTCCGCGCCGCCGCCGGCTGACACCCGCCCCGGGCCGTCGGGAACGATCGACGATTTCCCGGCGGTTTCGTCGCGGTTTCGCCTCAATTTGCGAAGCAAAAAAGGGGCGTTTGTTGCCGCGCCGCACCATGTTGAACATTGGCAACCTCCGGCGTCTCCCCCGGGCGACGCCGGCCGGTTGTCGACCGAGGTCGTCGCTTCCCCCGGGGCGTAGGATGGAGTTGTCGGGCCGGACGCGAACGGTCGCGTGATCGGCCCCCGAGCGAGCAAGCAGGAGGACGCACCCTTGAAGATCGCCGTGGTGGGAACCGGTTACGTGGGCCTGGTCACCGGGACGTGCCTGGCCGAGAGCGGCAACGACGTCGTCTGCATCGACAAGCTGGAGGCCAAGGTCAAGATGCTCCGCGAGGGGGGCATCCCGATCTACGAGCCCGGCCTGGCCGAACTCGTCCGGCGCAACACCCGTGACGGCCGGCTGTCGTTCACCACCGACCTCGCCGAGGGCATCTCCGAGGCCGAGCTGGTGTTCATCGCCGTGGGCACGCCCCAGGGCAACGACGGCGGGGCCGACCTCTCCGGGATCTGGGCCGTCGGCCGCGAGATCGCCCGGAACCTCAACGGGCCCAAGACGATCATCATCAAGAGCACCGTCCCCGTCGGCACCAACGCCCGCCTCGGCGCCCTGATGAGCGAACTCACCGACGTCCCCTTCGACGTCGCCTCGAACCCCGAGTTCCTCAAGGAAGGCGCCGCGATCGACGACTTTAATAAGCCCGACCGCGTGGTCGTGGGCGTGCGTCGGGAGGAGGTCGGCGAGCAGCTCCGCGAGCTGTACGCCCCGTTCCTGCGGACCGAGCGGCCGTTTTTGGTCATGACGCCCGAGAGCGCGGAGATGACCAAGTACGTCGCCAACTGCTTGCTGGCGACCAAGATCAGCTTCATCAACGAGATGGCGAACCTCTGCGAGGGGTACGACGCGGACATCAACGACGTCCGGCGCGGCATCGGCCACGACCAGCGGATCGGGTTCAGCTTCCTGTTCCCGGGCGCCGGCTACGGCGGCTCGTGCTTCCCCAAGGACATCCGCGCGGTGATCCACATGGCGAAGCAGAAGGGCCTGCCGTCGCGGATGATGGACGCGGTCGACGCAGTGAACGAGGCCCAGAAGAACGTCCTGGCCTCGAAGATCCTCGCCCACTTCGACGGCGCGGCCGAGGGCAAGACGGTCGCCCTCTGGGGCCTGGCCTTCAAGCCGAGGACCGACGACATCCGCGAGGCCCCTGCCCTGGTCCTGATCGACCAGCTCCTGGCCGCCGGCGTGCACGTCCGGGTGCATGACCCCGAGGCCATCCCGAACGTCAAGGAGATCTACGGCGACCGCATCGCCTACTGCGACCGCCCCTACGGCGCCCTGGAGCAGGCCGACGCCCTGGCGATCGTGACCGAGTGGAACGAGTTCCGGAACCCCGACTTCCAGGTGATGCTCCGCCTGCTCCGCCACCCCGTCATCTTCGACGGCCGCAACCTCTACGACCCCGCCGCCATGGCCGAGCTCGGCTTCCTCTACCAGGGCATCGGCCGCGTCGTCCCGGCGCCGGATGCGCTGGAGGTTTGAGCCGACCGCTCGGCCAACATTCGATGCAACCCCGGGGCGAAGGACGGCCATCCTTCGCCCCGCTTCGTTTTCCGACCAGCGGTGGGGCCAGCGTGAATCTTGAGGAATCGAGCCGATTTCAAGGATTTGAGAACTGATGCGAGATGAAAAAGTGAACGCGAGATCCCATAAGAGGATAGAGGGCCAAATCCGCAATCCTTCTCCTTTGGCTGGCGTTGAGGAGGCCGAAGAGAGTTTGAGATTGGGCTTGGCTTGACGGATCAGGGATTCGCAAATCCTCGCATCCAAATCGTAGAACATCGCCTTATCCCACCGAGCTGCATCCTATTGGGCTTGAGGATGGAGGAGGATCGGATTCATGCGGCTGACACTTCCTCAGATCGCGATGACGCTCCTCCTCGGGGAGCGATTGCCGATCCGGCCAGGGCAGACCGTCGAACAGAAGGTCGCCGAAGGGCATGCCTTGCTCGTTCAGATCACGGGATCCGACCTCGGTCTCGACCCACAGCGTTGGCACGATCACCTGCGAGCGACCAAAGCAAGAGGATACCGTTGGGGCAGCGGTATGACTCAGCGGATCGCGAAGGCCCTGGCTGATCCAGCATGGCAGGCGGCGGTGTCGAGGTTGCAACCCGGAGAAAGGAGCACAGGAAGCCGAACCGGGTTCGACTTGACGGATCGAGTTCCCGGGGCATAACCTTGTGACGGGAGCCGGATGGTCTCCCGAGGACAGCAGAGCCTCCCCGATGTCCGGGGCGGATAAGATCGCCCGGTGCCGCTGCGATGGGCGTTAAATCGGCACATGATTGAACATGGCGGATGAACGCATCCGGCGCCAGATTGCGTTCCTGGCGGCGCAGATGATGTATTCGCGGGCGGAGACGGAGTACTTCACCGCGAAGCGGAAGGCCGCGAAACAACTGGGCCTGGAGTATCGGTTCCGGCCGGGGGATTTGCCCTCGAATGCCGAGATCCGCGACCAGATCCAGGCGATGGCCCGCATGCACGAGGGGCCGAAGCGGCTGGAGAACTTGAAGGACATGCGGATCGAGGCCCTCCGGCTCATGCGGAGGATCGCCCGGTTCCGCCCGCGCCTGATCGGCAGCGTCTGGACCGGCCACGTCCGGCAGGGGTCCGACATCGACATCCACGTCTTCTCCGACAGCCTCGCGCTCGTCACCGACGCGCTCGACGAGGCCGGGCTCGACCACGACGTCGAGCATAAACGGATCATCAAGCACGGGGAAGAACGCGTCTTCACACACATCCACGTGCATGACCGCTATAACTACGAATTGACCCTCTGCCCCGAGGACAAGCTCTCCTACAACTTCAAGAGTTCCATCACCGGCAAGGCCATCGAGAAGGCCTCCATCGCCGAGCTGGAGCAGGCCCTCCGGGCCGAATACCCCGGCATCGACCTCGACCTCGAGGTCGGGCGGGTCGAGGAACACATCGACCGATTCGAACTCTATCGCATGCTCTTGCGCCCCCTCGAAGGGGTGAAGCAGAGCCCGAAGTACCACCCCGAGGGGGACGCCCTCTACCACAGCCTCCAGGTCTTCGAACTGGCCCGCGACGAGCGGGGCTACGACGAGGAATTCCTCCTCGCCGCCCTCCTGCACGACGTCGGCAAGGCCATCGACCCCCACGACCACGTCGCCGCCGGCCTGATGGCGCTCGAAGGCACCATCACCGGGCGCACCGAGACCCTCATCGCCCTGCACATGGACGCGCTCGCGTATCAGCAGGGCACGCTGGGTGCCCGCGCCCGGCAGCGGCTGGTGCAGTCGGAGGAGTTCGAGGACCTCATGCTCCTCCGCGAGTTCGACTCTCGCGGCCGGCAGCCCGGCGCCATCGTCTGCGAACTCGAAGAGGCCCTCGCCTACATCCGCGACCTGGCGGACGAGGACGAGGGATGAACCGTCATCCGTGACGCATGCGGGGCCGTCGGCGCGTCCGGCGGCCCGCCTTGCCATTCTCAGGAAATCGTGCCGGCACACTTCGATCTGAGGACGTCATGGATCCCGAATTCGATGGCGACCCGCTCGGCGTCGGGGCGATCGAGGCCGATCTCCTCAAGGCGAAGGAGAAGGTCCTCTGGACGGGGCGGCCGGGCCCTTGGGATCTGGCTCTGCGGCGGGTGCTGCCGGCGTTCGTCGTCGCCTCGATGGGCTGCATCCTACTGCTCGGGCTGCTGGGGGGGAAGGCGGGCGCCGGTCCGGGCCGGGGCCGCCTTGGCGTCGATCCCGGGGCGACGGTTTTCGCACTGCTCCTCGCCCTGGTGATGGGCCGCGCATTGGCCGAGCCGTTCCTGGCGTGGAGGCGGGCCCGACGGACGCGTTACCTCCTCACCGAGCGCCGCGCGATCGTCGTGCGGCCGGATTTCTTCGGGAATCCCCGGACGGATTCGTATCCGGTCGACCGCCTGGCGCTGGCGGAGTCCCGCGAGTCGGGCGGGGGCTCGGGCAGCCTGATCTTCGGGCGTCGGCCGTTCTGGATTCCCCCGCTCACCGACCTCGACGACCGCCTGGGATTCCTGGATATCGGCGACGTCCGCGCGGTCGCCGGGCTGGTCCGTCGCCTCGCCGACCGCGCCCCCGAGACGTCCCCGGCCTCCCCCGCCGCAATCGGCTCGATCCTCGCCGACGCCGTGGTCGATGAGGAGACCGTCCCGGAGACCGTGGCCATCCACACGCTCCAGAGGCCCGCGATGTTCACGAAATGGGTGATGGAGGCGTTGTCCGGACTCTTCTTCGTGATCGGCCTGGGGCTCCTGCTCACCGGCAACCTCGTCGGCCTGTTGCCCTGCGCGGTGGGCCTCTTCCTGTTCTGGGGGAACCGCCGGTACCCGGCCGAGATCCGCGTGCATTCCGACCGCACGCTGACCCTCCACCCCTGGCCCGGCTCCTCCCCGAACCGGTCGATCCCGATCCGCTCGATCCGCTCGATCGCCACGAGCTACTGGCTGCACAGGCAGCGGAAGTATTTCACGATCGCGTATCGAACGGGCCGGGTCGAGTGTATCAATAAATTCCACGACTTCCCTGCCCTCCTGATCCTCCTGAAGACCGTGCACCCGTCGATCGAGGTCGAGGGCTTCGCGTAGGGACCGCTATTGCGGGCCGATGGGTGTTGATGTGTGAAAGATTGGTGCGCAATGGCGGACCCTACGTGTGGTCTTGAGGCAACATCCCGATTTGGCGCGAGGCGGAACGTGACCTACTCCTTGGGATAGGGCCCGGTTGGCCCGAACCCGGGGAGCCCGACCTTGAGCAAGCCCTACGACGCGACGACCAAGGCGCTGATCGAGATCGCGCCCGCCGACTGGCTCGACCTGCTCGGCTGGCGGCGGGGGCGACGCGTCGCAACTGATCAACGCCGACCTGTCGACCGTGACCAAGATGGCCGACAAGGTGCTGTGGCTTCCGGGCCGCCATCCCCGCATCGTCGACGTCGAGTTCCAGTCGGGCCCCGACCCCGACCTGCTCTTTCGCCTGATGGGCTACCACGGCATGCTTTATGAACGGCACAAGGTGCCGATCCGCTCGGTCCTGGTGCTGCTGCGCCCCAAGGCCGACTCGCCGAGGTTGACGGGCCGGCTGACGGTGCGTGGGGCGTTCGATTTCGAGTATACTGTGGTGCGGCCGTGGCTGTTGCCGGTCGAGCGGATCCTGGCCTGCGGCCTGGGTGTCCTGCCTCTGGCCCCGCTGTGCGACCTGGACGGCACGGACCCGGCCGAGGTGGTGTATGCGATGGACCGGCGGTTCCGGGCCGAGGCCCCGCCCGCGGAAGTCGAACGTCTGTGGGCGGCGAGCTGGGTCCTGATGGGCCTGAAGTATCCGTCCGGGCTGGTTGACCAACTGCTCGAGGGGGTGAGCGCGATGAAGGAGTCGAGCACCTATCAGGCGGCGGTCAGAGAGGGCCTCAAGGCCGGCCTGAGGGAAGGCCGCAAGGAGGGCCGTCAACAAGGCCGTCAAGAAGGCCGTCAAGAAGGCCTTGAGGAAGGCCGTCAAGAAGGCCTTGAGGAAGGGCTGGTCGAGGAGGCCCGCCAGCTTGTCCTGCGGCTGGGCGGGAAGTGGCTGGGCGACCCGGATGGGGCGACGCTGGATTACATCCGGGGTCTGGGCGACCGCGAGGCGCTGGAGGCCATCGCCGAGCGGCTCCGCGACGCCCGCACCTGGGACGACGCCTTGCGCGGCTCTTGATGGAAACCCTCTGGAGTGCGGCAGCCGGACTGCCGCACTCCAGAGGGGGCGGATCAGATCAGCGGCGGGAGGATGCGGTTCGTGGGGGCGTAGCCGAGGGTGGCGTCTCGGCGGCGGACGTCGACGCTGTCGTCGTGTACCTCGTTCCCGAACGTCGTCTGGAGCATGTTGCGGAAATTCCCGCGTGTGCCTCTCGGCGTACAGGCCGTTGAGGAACGCCGCGAAGGAGTCGGTCGTTGGGCCCAGGGCGTTGGCGGGGGATACCCCCACCGGCGCGACGGCCAGGCCGGCCTCGGTGGCCTTGTCCTGCATCCAGCGCAGGGCGATGTCGGAGAGCTGCCGGTCGGGATAGCCGCCGCCGACGTCGCAGTGGGCACCGACGAACCACCGCTGTTCGAGGACCTGGCCGGGCTCCGGCGTGTTGGGCGACCAGAGGGTGACGTCGTAGTCCACCCGGTGCTCATCGATCGCGATGGCATGGTAGGCGTTCTTGACGATCTTGCTCAACTTGGCGTCGTGGAACTGGTAGTACCGCCGGTTGATCTCCTGGAGCTGTCCCAGGGGGATGCCGAGCGCGCCGACGGTATCCCAGATGCCCAGGAAGTGGATCGGGATCTGCCTCGCGAACTTCGAGCGGAACGACACCGCGGTGACGGAATCGACCTTGTCGTCTCGCGTCCGGTAGATGCCGTACGCCATGCCGATCCAGGCCAGCTGGAACGCGCCCGGCCGGACCAGGCCGCAGTTGCGGATCAGGCCCACGAGGCTCCTCGCGGTGTAGGCGCCCCGGCTGAACCCGAGGATGTAGACCTCGTCGCCGTCCTCGTAGGTCTCGACCAGGTGGGTGTAGCCGTCGATGATGTGCTTATCCAGGCCGGCGCCGAAGGCCGCGGGGAGCTTGTCCCAGATGTTGACGCCGATGCCCTCATTGTACCAGGGGGCCTGAGGCACGCCGTCGTTGCCGATCGGCGCGACCGACCGGTAGAACCGCCGGACATTCGTCTCGACCCGCCTGTCCTCGGGGATCCCGTCGGCGTCGGGGTGGTTCCAGGTCCCGTCGAAGCAGAGCACAATGCGTTTCATGGCCGCACCTTCCTTCCTCGGATTTCAAGGATCGTCCCGTTGATCCCATCCGCAACGGTCCGCCCGTCGTGCAACGGGCCGCCGGGAACGCGCCCGAGGGTCCGGATCGGGCCTCCCCTGGGCCCGCCCGTGGCGGCGAATTGACACACCCCCACCGGTTGCCTAAACTTGGGGGCGTCGTGCCGCAAGGTTGCGCACGTGCGAAGAGGGTCGCCGGGAGGGGGAGCCTTGGCCGAGAAGCCCTGGGGCGGACGTTTCGGGCAGGGGACCGACCGCCGAGTCGAGATTTTCACCGAATCTATCTCCTTTGACCGTCGTCTCTTCGAGCACGACATCCGGGGATCGATCGCGCACGCCGAGATGCTCTCGCACGTCGGACTCATCACCCCCGATGAGTGCCAGAAAATTGTGCGAGGCCTGTTGGAAATCAAGGCCGAGATCGAGTCGGGCAAGTTCGCGTTCGTCCTCGAACGCGAGGACATCCACATGCACGTCGAGGCCGCCCTCATCGAGGCGGCTCGGCGACGTCGGCCGGAAGCTCCACACGGCTCGCAGCCGCAACGACCAGGTCGCGACCGATGTCAAGCTCTGGACACGGGATGCGCTCGACCGGGTCGACAAGAACCTGGCGACGCTCCAGGTCGCCTTCGTGCACGCCGCCGAGCGGCACAAGGACCTGATCATCCCCGGCTACACGCACCTCCAGCGCGCCCAGCCGGTCCTCGCCGCCCACTACTTCCTCGCCTACGTCGAGAAGCTCGAACGCGACCGGAGCCGCGTGGCCGATGCCCGAAAGCGCCTCAACGTGCTGCCTCTCGGCGCGGCAGCCATGGCGGGGACCTCGCTGCCCATCGACCGCGACCAGGTCGCCAAGGCCCTCGGGTTCGACGGGGTGGCCGCCAACAGCATGGACGTCTCCAGCGACCGCGACTTCGCGCTGGAGTCGGTGTTCACGCTGACGATGATCGCCGAGCACCTGGCCGGCTGGGCGGAGGAGTGGGTCATCTGGTCGACCCAGGAGTTCTCCTTCCTGGCCCTGCCCGACCGGCTCTGCACCGGCAGCAGCATCATGCCGCAGAAGAAGAACCCGGACGTCCTCGAACTGATCCGCGGCCGGGTGGCGCGCGTGGTGGGCTCCTTGACGACGCTGTTGGTCCTTGTGAAAGGCCTGCCGCTGAGTCGGACCACCGCGACCTCCAGGAGGACAAGGAGCCGCTCTTCGACGCCTTCGACACCGTGGAAGCCTGCCTCGAACTGGCCGCGCTCGTGGTCGACGGGGCGAAGCTCCGGGCCGAGAAGATCGCCGCCCGGCTCGACGAGGGGTTCCTCGACGCGACCACCTTGATGGAAGTCCTGATCAAGAAGGGGATCCCCCAGCGCACCGGCCACGAGATCGTCGGCCACCTCGTCCGCCAGGCCGAGCAGGCCGGCGTCCGCCTCGCCGACCTCCCCGACGACGCCTACGCGAAGGCCCACCCCGGGCTCGACGCCGGCGTGAAATCCACGCTCGGCGTCGCCAACGCGGTCAAGGCCTTCCAGTCGTACGGCTCGACGGCCCCGGCCCAGGTCGAGGCCCAGCTCAAGCGCTGGAAGGACAAGCTCAAGGCGTAGCGGGCCCCCTCCCCCCTCCCGAAGACATTTCTCGCATCCAGAACGAACATTACGTCCCGGGCAACTGTCGGTGCGGTGGACGCGGCCCGGTTGGCCGCGTGGCACCACACCCTACTGGCGAAGAACGATGGAACTGTTCCACTACGAGTCGGGCAAGCTGTACTGCGAAGAGATCCCCGTGGCGGACCTCGCCGCTAAATACGGGACGCCCCTTTATATCTACAGCCAGGGGGCGATCCTCGGGCAGCTCAAGGCGCTCCAGGATGCGTTCGCGGAGCTGAAGCCCCTGGTCTGCTACTCCGTCAAGGCCAACTCGAACCTGTCGATCCTCAAGGTCATGGCGGACAGCGCCAGCGGGTTCGACGTGGTCTCCGGCGGCGAGCTGTTCCGCGTGCAGACGGCCGGGGGCGACCCGGGCAAGACGGTGTTCGCGGGCGTCGGCAAGACGGATGAGGAGATCGCCGCCGGGATCAACGCCGGCGTGCTCATGTTCAACGTCGAGAGCGAGGCCGAGCTCGACGCCATCGCCCGCGTCGCCAAATCGCTCGGCAAGGTCGCGCCCATCGCGCTGCGGGTCAACCCGGACGTCGACCCCAAGACGCATCGTTACATCTCGACGGGCAAGAAGGAGTCGAAGTTCGGCATGGACATCGACCGGTCGCTCCGCCTGGCGGAGCAGATCGTCGGGCTGTCGAGCGTGTCGATGATCGGCATGCACATGCACATCGGCTCGCAGATCACGACCACCGATCCGTACGCCGGCGCGGCGACCAAGGCGGTGGACATCATCGCGCAGCTCCGCGGCATGGGCCACCCGATCGAGTGGTTCAACATGGGCGGCGGCTTCGGCATCGCCTATCGCGGCCATGAGGCGAAGCAGGTGGCCGAGTTCGCGAAGGTGGTCGTCCCCATCATCAAGTCGGCGAATGTCCGCCTGGCGATGGAACCCGGCCGCGTGATCGCGGGGAATTCGGGCCTCCTGGTCAGCCGGGTGCTCTACACCAAGCAGTCGGGCGACAAGCGGTTCGTGATCCAGGACGCGGCGATGAACGACCTGATCCGCCCCGCGCTCTACGAGAGCTTCCACCGGATCTGGCCCGTCGAGGTCCCCGCCGGCCTGCCCGCGCCCCCGGCCGACTTCGAGGCGGAGATCCCCGGCACCGAGCCCTGGGACGTCGTCGGCCCGGTCTGCGAGAGCGGCGACTTCCTCGCCAAGGACCGCGCCCTGCCGAAGATGGAGCCGGGCTCGCTCCTGGCCGTGTTCTCGGCCGGGGCCTACGGCATGGTGATGGCCTCGAACTACAACACCCGGCCCCGCGCCGCCGAGCTGCTGGTCGACGGCGGCAAGGTGACGCTCGCCCGGCGTCGCGAGACGTATGAAGACTTGATCCAACAGGAACGGGCCGCGCTCGAGGCGGCCGGCGCAGGACTTGGAGCCTAAACGATGCCGTTGAGCCGAACCGTGCCGACGCTGGCGGTCGTCCTGGGGCTGGGAGGGTTCTTCGCCCTCGCCGCCCCCTCCCCCGCCCCGGCCCAGGCGCCCGGGCTGGAGAGCTTCGCCCGCAAGCCGACCACGCCGCTTGAGAACTGGGAGGTCGCCGATTACCTGATCCGGGCCGGCCAGCCCGAGCAGGCGGTCCCCTACCTCAAGGCGTTCCTCGCCGCCAACCCCGACGACGACACCCTCCTCGCCGTCCGGGACAAGTACGGCACCGGTTCGGTCCTCCGGCTCATCGACGACGCGGCCACCCGGCCGCTCGCCCAGACGATCACATCCAAGCTCTCCGAGGCCAGCCGCCGCGCCGCCACCCGGCCCGAGCGGGTCCAGCGGTTCATCGCCGCGCTCAAGGCCAGCACCGAGGAGCGCAAGTACGCCATCGACCGGCTCCGCGAGGCCGGCCCCTACGCCGTGCCGCCGATCATCAAGGCGCTCGTCGAACCCAGCACCGACCTGACCACCCGCACCGCGCTCGTGACCGGCCTGGGCAAGCTCGAGAAGGGCGCCGGGCCGCCGCTGATCGCCACCCTCGACAGCACCGACGCCACGCTCGTCTCCGACGCGGCCAAGGCGCTCGGCGAGATCGGCGACGCGCGGGCCCTGCCCGACCTGCTCTACCTCGCCGCCCTGCCCGATAGCGCCCCCGGCGCGGCCGCCAGGCCCCGCGTGCTCAAGGCCATCGAACAGATCACCGGATCGACCTATGAGACCCAGCCGAAGTCGGCCGTGAAGGTGCTGTCCGAGGAGGCCAGGCGCTACCACACGCACGGCTACCGATTCCCGGGCGAGTCCGTGCTCATCTGGGCGTGGGACGATGCGTCCAAGACCCCGGTGTCGAAGACCGTGCCTCGCCAGGAGGCCGAGACGGCCCTGGGCCTGCGGGCCGCCCGCAAGGCGCTGGCCCTCGCCCCGGCCGACCAGGGCGCGCAGGCGTCGTTCCTCGCGCTGGCCATCGAGGCCGACCCCGCCTCCGCCAAGGCCGGCGCCCTCGCCGCCGGCCCGGCCGTGCTGACCCAGCTCGTCCGCACTTCGATCGCCGACGGCCGATCCGACCTCGCCGTGAACGCCGTCGAGCTGCTCGGCCAGGTCACCAGCCGCGACTCGCTCTACTCCAGCGGCGGGCCCCAGCCGCTCGTCGAGGCCCTCTCGGCCCCCGACCGCCGCGTCCAGCTCGCCGCGGCCGAGGCCATCCTCAACCTCGACCCCCGCACCGTCTTCCCCGGATCCAGCCGGCTCGTGCCCGTCCTGTCGTGGTTCGTCCGCAACCAGTCCCGGCCCCGCGCCGTCCTGATCGACGGCAACGTGGCGCGCGGCAACCAGACGGCGGCCCTGCTCAAGGAGATCGGCTATGACGCCCTCGTCGCCCCCACCGGCGCCAAGGGCTTCCAGTGGGCGTCGGACACGGCCGACGTCGAGCTGATCGTGGTGGACCCGCACTTCGTGCAGGGGCCCTGGAACCTCGACGACACGCTCTCGAACCTCAAGGCCGACGCCCGCACGGCCGGCCTGCCGGTGTTCGTGATCGGCGAGCTGGCCCTGCAATCCAGGCTGTCGTCGCGGCTGGCGAATTTCCCTGGGACCCGATTCATCGTCACGCCGGCGAATGCCGATGTGCTCAAGAGCGAACTCGCGGATGGCCTGAAGAAGCGGGGCGTCCGGGCCCTGGGCGCGGAGGAACGCACCGCGCTGGCGAAGAAGGCGTCGGCCCTGCTGGGCAAGATCGCCAACCGGCCGGGCAACCCGTTCGAGTCCGACCTGGCGGCCGCTGCCCCCGCACTGACCATGGCCCTGGGCGACCCCAACCGCGCGGCCGACGTGTCGCCGGCGATGGGCGACGTCCCCGGCGCGGACGTCCAGCGCGGCCTGGCGGCGACCTTCCTCGACCCGAGCAAGCCCGCCCCGCTGCGGCTCTCGGCGGCGCAGCAGCTCGCCAAGCACATCCGCCGCTTCGGCCCGCTCCTGATCAACGACCAGGAGAAGCGGCTGTTGCAGGCGCTCGAATCCGAGCCCGACCCCGCCCTCAAGGACGCCGTCGGCGCCGTCATCGGCGCCCTCAAGCCCCGGCCCGAGGCCGCCGGCAAGCGGCTCCAGACCATCCCGGGCGCCGAGTAAGGTCCGCTATCGCGGACCAATCTTACCCCCGTAGGGTCCGCCATTGCGGACCAATTTGATCCACAAATGCCAATTGGTCCGCAATGGCGGACCCTACGGATCCATCTGTTCATACCTTTTCATCGCCCACTCTCCAGGCGCGGCGTGTTGTTTCTGGCTGGCAATCGCGGGGTGATCGGGGTCGCGGGATGGGAACGCTCGGCGACGAGCATGACATCCTCAGGCCACCCCGTGTCCCTCCGCGCCATTGGTTCCGGACGACGGAGAAGGACCCGCGGCGATGGCGATGAGTTACGAGCGGTCGACCGGCGGACGCGGGGGGGCGGATGAGATGCCCCTGCCCGGTGTGATCGGCGCGAGCGCGGCGATCCGCGAGGTGGCACGGGTCACCCGGCAGGTCGCGCCTGCGCGGGCCTGCGTCCTGATCGTCGGCGAGACGGGCACGGGCAAGGAACTCTTCGCCCGCGCCATCCACGACCTCAGCCTCCGCGCCTCCGGCCCCTACATCCGGGTCAACTGCGGCGCGCTCACCGAGAGCCTGCTGGAGTCCGAACTCTTCGGGCACGTCAAGGGCTCGTTCACCAGCGCGGTCGACAACCGCACCGGCCGGTTCGAGGCGGCGCACACCGGCAGCATCTTCCTCGATGAGATCAACAGCACCTCGCCCAAGCTCCAGGTGAAGCTCCTGCGCGTGCTGCAGGAAGGCGAATTCGAACGCGTCGGCGACACCAACACCAAGAAGGTCGACACCCGGATCATCGCCGCCACCAACCGCGACCTGCTCGACGAGATCGAGGGGAACCGATTCCGCGAAGACTTGTACTATCGTTTGAACGTCGTCCCCATCGAGCTGCCGGCCTTGCGGGATCGTCGCGAGGACATCCCCATGCTCGTGGATTTCTTCCTCAAACGCTACTGTGAGCAGAACCGCCGCGAGACCAAGAAGGTGCACCCCGAGGCCATGCGGCTCCTGACCGAGCACGACTGGCCGGGGAACGTCCGCGAGCTTCAGAACTACGTCGAGCGGGCCGTCGTCCTGGGCGAGGGGCCCGAGCTGACCGTGCAGCACCTTCCGCCGCGCCTGCGGGGCGTGGCCCCCACCAAGTCGATCCGCCCGAGGTCGAACAACGGCGACCCCGCCCTGCTCGCCTCCGAACTCGTCCGCCAGGGGATCCGCGCCGCCGGCCCCAACGCCACGGACCTCTACGACCGGATCGTCGGCCAGGTCGAGCGCGAGCTGATCGAGCAGGTCCTCGCCTCCTGCGAGCGCGTCCAGATCAAGGCCGCCGCCAAGCTGGGCATCAATCGGAATACGTTGCACAAGAAGATCGTCGAGTTCCGCATCGACGACGATCCCAACACCCTGCCGGTTGCCCCCGCGCCGCCGCCGCCGGGGATCGAAGACAATTGAACCTCTGCGCTGGGCGCGGGTCTCCAGACCCCGCCCCTAGCTCTGCCGCGACGTACCACCAATCCGGGTCTCCAGACCCGTGTTGGAAGACACCCGGATGCCTTGCCTTTGATTCCGCGCTCGCGGCCCGCGCCCGACGCGCAGCGCATTCAATTCTCGCCTGTCGCGGCTTGAAACTTCACGTCGTCATATCTTGTGGACTGTCTGCGTGCTGTCGGTCCAAGGAGATTTACTTCACGATCTGCCCTTCCTTCACGACGCCCTTGACCTTCTCGGTCACCGTGATGTCCGCCAGCGGGTTGCCGGGGACGGCGATGACGTCGGCGAGCTTGCCGGGTTCGAGGGTGCCGATCTTCTTCGAGAGGCCGAGCAGCTCGGCGTCGACGCTGGTGGCGGCCTTGAGGGCGTCGATCGGGGCCATGCCGTGCTGGACCATCAGGCGGAACTCGCGGGCGTTGTCGCCGTGCCGCGAGACGCCCGAGTCGGTCCCGAACCCGATCTTCACGCCCAGCTTGAGCGCCCGGCTGAACGTCTTGTGCAGCGAATTGTTCGCGGCGACCGCCTTGTCGGCGATCTCCTTCGGCATCCGGTCGAGGTTGGGCATGAGCGAGTCGGGGGCCATCAGCGTGGGGACGAGATAGGTCCCGCGCTCTTTCATGAACTCAAGAGTCTCGGTCGTCAGGAAGGATCCGTGCTCGATCGAGTCGACGCCGGCCTCGATGGCGTCGTGCGCCGCGCGGTCGCCGTGGCTGTGGCAGGCGACCTTCTTCCGCAGGCGATGGGCCTCGTCCACGAGGGCCTTCATCTCGTCCAGGGTGAGCTGCGGGGTGTCGACCTCGTCGGCCAGGGAGAGGACGCCGCCGGAGGCGCAGAACTTGATCACATCGGCACCCGCCTTGACCTGGTATCTCACGGCGGCGCGGAGGCGGTCGGGGCCGTTGGCGATGCCGGTGGCCTCGTCGCGCGGGGGGAACAGGTCGTGCCGCAGGCCGTTGCGGTCGGCGTGGCCGCCGGTGGCGCCGAGGGTGTGGACGCAGACGAGCATCCTGGGGCCGGGCACCAGGCCCTTGTTGATCGCGTTGCGGAGGCCGACGTCGAGGAAGTCCGACGAGCCGATGTCGCGGACGGTCGTGAACCCCGCCTCCACCGTGCGCCTGGCGTACACGGTCGACTGGATGGCCTCCTCGGTGACCTCCTTGCGCATGGAGTCGACGAAGCCCTGGTTGAAGTCGGGCGAGCGTTCATGGGTCAGGTGTGTGTGCGCGTCGATGAAGCCGGGCGAGAGGGTGGCGTCGCCGTAGTCGACGACCTTCGCCCCCTCCGGGATCGCCACCGACCCGGCCGCGCCGACGGCCTTGATGACCTTGCCCTCGATCACGACCACGCCGTCCTCGACCAGCGCATCGGCCTTGCCGTCGAACAGCCGCGCCGCCTTGAGCACCAGCGGCTGGGGCTTCGGCTTGGCGTCCTGGGCCTGGGCCAATGGGGCGACGAGCAGGACGAGGGTGAGCAGGCGCATGGGTGTGGTCTCGGGTGATCTCCGGAGTGCGGAAGCTCCGCGTCCGCACTCCAGAGGAGGATCAACGCTTCAACAAATCCTGCAACGCGTAGACGTCGAGGTTGCCGGCGCGGAGGCGATCGATGGCGGCGGCGGCGGCCTTGGCGCCGGGGATGGTGGTGATGCAGGGGATGCCGTGGCTCACGGCGGCCGCGCGGATGCGGCCCTCGTCGGTCCGGGCGCCCTTGCCGCTGGGGGTGTTCACGATCAGGGCGATCGCGCCGTTGGCCAGGTGGTCGAGCAGGTTCGGCCGGCCCTCGTGGATCTTCCGGACGATCGACACCGCGATCCCTTCGGCCTCCAGCGCCCCGGCCGTGCCGCCGGTGCACATCAGGTCGAACCCCAGCGCCGCGAGCTGGCGGGCGATGGGCACGACCGCCGCGCGGTCGCGGGCGGCGACGCTCACGAAGACGGTGCCCGAGGCCGGCAGCTTGTTGCTGGCCGCGAGCTGGCTCTTGGCGAACGCCGCCGGGAAGTCCATGTCGATGCCCATGACCTCGCCCGTCGACCGCATCTCCGGGCCCAGCACGATGTCCACGCCCGGGAACTTCGCGAACGGGAAGACGCTCTCCTTGACCGAGACGTACTTCGGCTCGACCTCCTCGGTGATCCCCTGCTCTTCCAGGCCCTTGCCCAGCATCACCCGGGCGGCCACCCGGGCGAGGTTCATGCCCGTGGCCTTGGACACGAACGGCACCGTCCGCGACGCCCGGGGGTTCACCTCCAGCACGTACACGTCGCCACCCTTGACGGCGAACTGGATGTTCATCAGTCCGCGGACGGTCAGGGCGTCGGCCAGCAGGTACGTCTGGCGCTTCAGCTCGGCCACGATCTCGGGCGACAGGCTGAACGGCGGGATGGCGCAGGCGGAGTCGCCCGAGTGGATCCCGGCCTCCTCGATGTGCTCCATCACGCCGCCGACGATCGTCCGCTGGCCGTCGCAGACCGCGTCCACGTCGACCTCGCGGGCGTCTTCGAGGAACTTGTCGATGAGGACGGGGTGGTCGGGGCTGGCGTCGATGGCCTCGGCCACGAACCGGGTCAGGCCGTTGTCGTCGTAGACGATCTCCATCGCCCGCCCGCCCAGGACGAAGCTCGGGCGCACGAGAACCGGATAGCCGATCCGCTCGGCGATGTGCCGGGCCTCTTCGATGCGAGTGGCCGAGCCGTTGGGCGTCTGCTTCAGGCCGAGGCGGTCGATGATGACCCGGAACCGCTCGCGGTCCTCGGCCAGGTCGATGCTCTCGGGGCTGGTGCCCAGGATGTTCACGCCCGCGGCTTCGAGGGCCCGCGCGAGGTTCAGGGGCGTCTGCCCGCCGAACTGGACGATCACCCCGACGGGCTTGACCCGGTCGATGACGTGGAGGACGTCCTCGGCGGTGAGGGGCTCGAAGAACAGATGATCGGATGTGTCGTAGTCGGTGCTGACGGTCTCGGGGTTGGAGTTGACCATCACCACCTCGTAGCCGTCGGCCCGGAGGGCGAAGGCGGCCTGGCAGCAGCAGTAGTCGAACTCGATGCCCTGGCCGATCCGGTTCGGCCCGCCGCCCAGGACGACCACGCGGGGTTTCTCGCCCACGCGCGACTCATCCTCGGATTCATACGTGGAGTAATAATACGGCGTCACCGCCTCGAACTCGGCCGCGCAGGTGTCCACGAGCTTGTAGACCGGCACGATCCCCCGCCGGTGCCGATCGCGCCGGACCTCGATCTCGCCCGTCTCCCACAGGTGGGCGAGCTGGCGGTCGGAGAAGCCGTTGCGCTTGGCCTCTCTGATCAGCTCGTCGGACGCCGCCTCGAGGCTGTCGACCTGCCGCAGCCGCCCCTCGATCTCCACCAGGATCCGGAGGTGGGTCAGGAACCACGGGTCAATGTTTGTGAGCTTGAAGATTTCTTCAATCGAGAATCCGGCGAGCATCGCGTACCGCAGCGACCAGACGCGCTCGGCGTTGGGGGTGGCGAGCTTGGAGCGGATCTCGTCCTCGGCCGGCTGCTGCGGGGTGCCCCAGAGGTCCTTCTTGTCGCAGCCGAACCCGAACCGCCCGACCTCCAGGCCGCGCAGGGCCTTCTGGAAGCTCTCGCGGAAGGTGCGGCCGATCGCCATGACCTCGCCGACGGACTTCATCTGCGTGGTCAGGACCGGGTCGGCGTCGGGGAACTTCTCGAACGCCCACCGGGGGATCTTGGTGACCACATAATCGATCGTCGGCTCGAAGCAGGCGGGGGTCTCCTTGGTGATGTCGTTGCGGATCTCGTCGAGGCGGTATCCGACGGCGAGCTTGGCGGCGATCTTGGCGATGGGGAAGCCGGTCGCCTTGCTCGCCAGGGCCGACGACCGGCTCACGCGCGGGTTCATCTCGATGACGATCATCCGGCCGTCGCGGGGGTTCACGGCGAACTGGACGTTCGAGCCGCCGGTCTCGACGCCGATCTCGCGGAGGATGGCCAGGGACGCGTCGCGCATCCGCTGGTATTCCTTGTCGGTGAGCGTCTGGGCGGGTGCGACGGTGATGGAGTCGCCGGTGTGGACGCCCATGGGGTCGAAGTTCTCGATGGAGCAGACGATGACGGCGTTGTCGGCGCCGTCACGCATGACCTCCATCTCATATTCTTTCCAGCCGATCACGCTCTCCTCGACGAGGATCGAGTGGACCGGGGAGAGTTCGATCCCGTAGGCGACCATGCGGTCGAACTCGTCGCGGTTGTAGGCGATGCCGCCGCCGGAGCCGCCCATGGTGAAGCTGGGGCGGAGGACGCAGGGCAGGCCGATCTCGTCGCGGAAGGCGCGGGCCTCGTCGAGCGTGTGGGCCAGGCCGGAGCGGGCGCACTCCAGGCCGATCTTCTCCATGGCGATCTTGAAGAGGGCGCGGTCCTCGGCCTTGCGGATGGCCTCGGCCGAGGCGCCGATGAGCTTGCAGCCGTACTTCTCCAGCACGCCCGACTCGGCCAGGGCCAGCCCGACGTTGAGCCCGGTCTGGCCGCCGAGGGTCGGCAGGAGGGCGTCGGGGCGCTCCTTGGCGATGATCTGCTCGACGACGGACGGGACGATCGGCTCGATGTAGGTCCGGTCGGCCATGTCCGGGTCGGTCATGATCGTGGCCGGGTTGGAATTCACCAGCACGACCTCGAAGCCCTCCTCCCGGAGGGCCTTGCACGCCTGGGTGCCCGAGTAGTCGAACTCGCACGCCTGGCCGATGACGATCGGCCCGGCGCCGAGGATCAGGATCTTCTGGATGTCGGTACGCTTGGGCACGGCAATGCTCTCGCTGGCAACGACCCACGGACCCGGCTTCGATGGCGGCCCTCACGGCGCGCATCGAGCCGCGCCACCCCCTGGTTCGGCATCCCCAGGACAGTCGCGCGGCCCGGAAAATTTCACGATCCTAGCACGTTTCCGGGGGGTCGCTCAAGGATGCAGCGATGCGGGATGCGGTTGGGTTGCCGCAAGCTCTTTTCAGGTAACGTCTTGCGAGCCCGCCCGGTCTACGGAAGCCTGCTTCCGCTCTGTTGCTGCGGGTCTTGCTCCGCACGCGAGGCCGAAGGGGACCACCCCGCGCCGGGCATGGATCTCCCGAGGAAATTGCCTCCGTGACGTCGCCTGCTTCTGCCGCTCTGGGAGGACGCCCTGAGGTCGCCCAGGGCGGCAGAAGCGGGTGATGTGACAAAGGCAAATTCCTTGATCGGTCTGGGCCGGCGTGCGCCCCGTCCCCTATGCTCAGTACAACGCCGCAGAGAAAGGGTATCGAAATCATGCCGCCACGGTTCGGCTCCGCTCTTGAGGGGCCTCGGTCCGCTCGCACTTGGCCATGACCTTCGCCACCGACTTGGTGCTCCACTTGAACGGATGAGCGACTTGATTCCATTCCGTAATGAACGCTTGCAACCGCTCCGCCAACGCCGCCTTGTCGGCGAAATCGGCGATCCGCAGCCGCTTCCTTTGCAGGATGCTGAACCACTGCTCGATCTGATTCATCCACGAGCAATGCACCGGCGGGTGATGGAACACGAACCGCGGGTGCTTCGCCAGCCACGCCTGCACCTGCTTCCCCTTGTGCATCCGCAGGTTGTCCAGGACGACATGGACCGTCTTGACTGTCGCGGGGATCTCCCGGTCCAGTTGCTCCAGGAACGCGATGAACTCGGCCTGCCGCTTCCGCTCGGCGGTCATCCCGTAGACCTTGCCGATCCGCGTGTCGAACGCCGCGAACAGGTTCAAGGCGCCGCACCGCCCGTACTCGTGCTCGACGCGGACCGGCCGCTTGGGCTGGGCGGCCAGGGTCGGTGACTTGCGGGGCCGCGGTTGCAAGCTGGTCTTCTCATCGGCGCAGAACACGACCTCGTCGTCGCCCAGTGGCCGGGTGTAGAGGTCGGAGATCTCCTGGACGGCGGTCGCGAACGCCTCGTCCCTGGGGACCTTGGGGGAGAGCCAGAGGTGATGCCGCCAGGGCTTGAGGTGGTGGTGTTCCAGGACCCGCCGGACGGTGTCCGAGGAGATGCTCGATACGACGCCCTCGGCGACCAGTTGGCGGGCCATCTCCCGGCAGTCCCAGGAGGACAGGGAGCGGCCGCGGTCATCGGGCCGCTCGCAGGCCATCTTGACCAGGTGCAGCGCGACCTCGGGGGGAAAAGACCGGCTTGCGGCCGGGGCGGGGCTTATCGTGAAGTCCGGCGAGCCCGTCGTTCCGGAACCGTTCGGCCCACTTGCGGACGTGCCGCACGTTCATGCCGCAGAGTCGACCGGCCTCCTTCAAGGTCTCGCCCCGTTCGAGCAGGAGCAGGACACGGCCCCGGCGTGCTAACCCAGCCTGGCAAGTCGTCGCGCGCTGCCAGTGCTCGATCTCAGTTCGGTCTTCCGGGGTCAGGGCGATGGTCAGGGAGGATTTGCGGCCCCGCATGGCGATCCCGAAGCTTCTGGGTGTGTGACGACGAAAAAAGGCCCACCGGCCGACATGATCGACAGAACCGGCGAGGCCTGTCAATTCGTTACCCTTTTTCTGCGGCGTTGTACTCAGTTCTGGTCCGGCTCCGGACCGAGCAACCTCCGACCGTGTTGAATCATCAGGATGTCGAGGCGTTCCGAACTGGGTTCATACCGATCAATGACGCGATATTTCCACACAAGGATCTCCCGCAGCCGAGCCGTTTCCCACTGCGGCACAAGGGCCACGGACTCCGGAAACTCTTGCAAGCGTTCGACTTCGACCCGGATCCGCTGCAGGACGCGTCTGGCCTGGAACCGGGAATCACGCGCGATCGTCGCGCGGATCGCGAGAAGGTCCGCCTTCGCCTGATCCGTCCAGAAGATCCGCGTCCTCTTCATCCAGCCTCCGGAAGAATTCCTCGTGGGGCGTCACCCGCCCCGCGTCGGCGTCGGCCAGGCCCAGGTCGATCCGCCGGACCAGGTCGAACCGTTCGGCCACCTCATCCCACGTGCAGTCGTCCTTCAACGACCGCACCAGCCCGAGCATGGCGTCCTTGACGGAACTCATGACCTTTCCTCCGTAACGCCCGCGCCCTTCGGTCCCCGACTCCAGCATAGGTCACATCCGCGGACCGGTGAAGAGAAGACGCCCAGATGCAAAATCGCGGGAACAAAGCCAATCTCCGCCTTTCGTGCCGATCTGATGCCTTTCGTGCGGCCGGCGGACGTCGAGAGCCCACGACACGTCGGTCTGGCGCGATTTCGAAAACGCGGGAACAAAGCCAATCTCCGCGTTGCGATCCGGTCGGTGCCGGACCGTTCGCTTCTCCGGATTGCCAAAGAGCGGGCCTCCTCGATTGGACGCAAGGGAGGCCGAGGGGCTTCACAGAAACTCGGGGCAAAATGCGGCGGAGGGCGTTGCAATCCCTCGGATCGGTGTAACCCCGCTCCCCCTCGCGATGAGCGGGAAAGCGGCAGCCGGACTGCCGCACTCCAAAGTGGGGGCGGATGTTGTAGGATGAGGGGCGATTGGGGCGGGCGGGCCAGCTCGGGACTTCGATCGATCGGGGGCGACGGCCGTGGATGACGCCGTTCGGGATGGAGATCAGGGTCAGGCGGGGTGGTCGAGGGAGGGGATCGTCAAATCGGGCTTCGCGGCGGCCGTGGTCGCCTGCGCCTGGTGGTTCCACTCGTCGCCCGGGCCCGGGGTGAGCCGGTACGTCTCGGAGTTGGCCGCGCCGGACTGGCGGACCCGCCGGGTGGCGGCGGAGCGCCTGGGCGAGACCTATCCGTCGGCGGTGGAGGCATTCCCCGCGCTCGTCGACCTGCTCCGGAACGGCGACCCCGACATGCGCGACGTGGCCGCCCAGGCGCTGGGGCGGGTCGGCAAGCGGTCGCTGCCGGCGCTGGTCGCGGCGCTGGATGACCCGAGCGTGAGGGTGCAGTACTCCGCCCTGAAGTCGATCGAGGTCCTCGGCCCGGACGCGGCGGACGCGGTGCCCGCGCTGGTGGCCCGGTACCGCGACCCCCGGAATCCGATCTGGGGGGTGGTGGTGCAGACCCTGGCCAGGATCGGCCCGTCGGCGAAGGCCGCGATCCCGGCGTTGGCGGAGGCCCTGGCCGCGCCCGACCCGCAGCGCAAGATTCAGGCGGCCTGGGGTTTGGGCCGGGTCGGCCGGGGGGACCCGGGGCTCGCGGTGCCGCCGTTGATGGAGGCGTTCCGGGCCAACCAGGGGCGAGTGAAGGAGGTGGCGGCCCGGTCGCTGGCGGAACTGGGCCCGGGTCCGGCCCGCGCGATCCTGCCCGAGCTGATTGGCTCGCTCGACGACCCCGATGAGGCGATCCGCAACACCGCGATCGTGGCCATCGCCCGGGTGGGCCTGTCGCGGGCGGAGGACGTCGAGAAGGCGCTGCCCTCGCTCCTGCGGGCGCTCTCCGACGAGCAGGACCGGGTGCGGTACGCGGCCATCCAGGCGATGCTGGACGTCGGCCCGAAGGCGGTGCCGGGGCTGATCGCGGCGCTGAGCGGGGGCGAGGGCGAGGCGAGGCTCGCCGCCGCCGGGGCCCTCGGCTACTTCGGCGCGGGGGCCCGGACGGCGGTCCCGGCCCTGACGAGGGCGCTGGAGGACGACGACGAGCGGGTGTCGGCCTCGGCCGCGCGGTCGCTCGGGGCCCTGGGGCGAGGGATCGCCGACCCGGCGGTGCCGAGGCTCGCGGCGGTCCTCGACGCGACCGAGTCGGACGACGCCCGGGTCGCCTCGGCCGAGGCGATCGGGAAGCTCGGGGGGGCGGCGGGCCCGGCCGTGCCCGCGCTCGCGAAAGCGGTCCGGTCCCCCAACGTCGCGGTGCGCGACGCCGCCGCCGACGCCCTCGGCTCGATCGGCCGGGAGAGCCCGGAGGCCGTGGCCGCCCTGGCCGAGCTGATGAGGCGAGACAGCGGCGACATGCGGGGCGTGGCCACGCACGCCCTGGGGCGCAGCGGCAAGCAGGCGGTCCCCGCGCTCATCGTCGCGCTCAAGGACGAGGACGACCACGTGCGGACCTCGGCCATCGGGGCGCTCTGGACCATCGGGCCGGAGGCCTCGGCGGCCGTGCCCGCGCTCGCCGGCGCTCTGACGGACCCGAACCTGGACGTCCGCAGCTCGTCGGCGCGGACCCTGGGCAAGATCGGCCCGGCCGCGCGGCCGGCCCTGCCGGCGCTCCTCGGGGCGCTCGGCGACCGCAACGGCAACGTCCGGTCATCGGCCATCCGGGCCATCGGGATGATCGGCCCGAGGCCCGCCGGCGTCCCCGCGCCGCCCGCACCCGGCCCCTCGGCGGCCGACGACGAGGCCGCGCCGGACGTCGACACCGACCCCGTCCCCCGCCTGGCCCGGGCGCTCTTCGACGACGAGATCGGGGTCCGGATCTGCGCCGCCCGGGCCCTGTCCCTCTACGGCCCGGCCGCCCGCGCCGCCCTCCCCGCCCTCCGCGACGCCGCCGAGGACGAAACCCTCGACATGCGCAAGGCCGCCGTCGAGGCGATGGGGAGGATCGAGTAAGGGGCCGCCTTCGCAATCCCGGCCGCCCGGAGTGCGGAAGCTGGCTTCCGCTGTCGGACGGTGGGAGCTTGCTCCCGAGGGACCACATCGAATCGCCGGTGGCACCCTCCCACCCGGGCATGCGGAGCAAGCTCGGCAGCAACCCAGCGGAAGCCCGCTTCCGCACTCCAGGTCTGCGATTGCCCCGAACCCGAAGGAATTCATCCACCTTTCCCGCCCGCTTCGCTGGCCTTACGATAGGACGGCGCATCGCAAGGGGTTCCGAGGGGGGAGGGGTCGTCGCATGGGCAAGTCCTGGCGGATGGGGTTCGGGCGGCTGACGGCGGCGGCCGGGTTGGGGCTCCTTACCGTGGCCGGCGCGATCGGGCAGGAGCCTCGGAAGACGGAGGCGCCCGGGGCCCAGACGAAGGAAGAACCCAAGGCCAAGGCCCAGGCCAAGGTGGCGCCGAAGGCGGAGGAGCCGGCCGCGCCCTCGGGCGTGCCGCTGCCGCTCCCCGGGATCGAGAACGCCTTCCGGATCAGCCCGAGGATCTACAGCGGCGGCCAGCCCAGCTCGCGCGAGAGCTTCCGGGCGCTCAAGGACCTGGGGATCAAGACCCTCCTCACCGTCGACGGGGCCGAGCCGGACGTCGAGACGGCCAGGGCATATGGGCTCAAGTACGTTCATATTCCGATCGGTTACGACGGCGTCCCGCGCGACAGGGCGCTTCGGATGGCTCTGGCGGTGAAGTCGCTGCCGGGCCCGATCTTCATCCACTGCCACCACGGCAAGCATCGCGGGCCGGCGGCCGTGGCGGTGTGCGCGGCGGTCGTGGAGGGGTGGACGCCCAAGCAGGGCACCGACTGGATGCAACGCGCGGGGACGTCGCCCGATTACCCCGGCCTGTATGAAAGCATCTCGAAGTTCCAGGTCCCCAGGGAGTCCGACCCCGATTGGAAGGCGGCCGTCGCCGCCGGGGCGTTCCCGGAGAAGGTCAAGCCCCCGGCGATCATCGACGCCATGGTCGAGGTCGATGCGATCTTCGACCGCCTCAAGGCGGCGCAGAAGGCCGGTTTCCCGGGAGGTTCGAACGCCTCGCGCGACGCCACGCTCCTCCGCGAGCAGTTCGCCGAACTGCTGCGGCTGCCCCGGAGCCAGGACGACGCCTTCGGGCGCGCCGCCAGGGGGGCGTCCCTCCAGGCCACGAATCTCGAGGCCGCCCTCCGGGCCGGCGACATGGACGCGGCGAGCCAGTCGATGAATGCGGCCATGAAGAGTTGTACGAATTGTCACAAGATGTTCCGGGACGCGAAGGGGAATTTGAACCGCAAAGACGCCAAGGACGCGGAAGCGAAGAAGGCGGGAGACTGAACCGCTGTGACGTCACCTGCCTTCTGCCGCCCTGGAAGGGCGACCTGAGGTAGCCCAGGGTGGAACCCTGGGATTGGCGCGGGCCGAGGGATTCCTTTTCCCAAGAGACGAAGCGTTCGCCCCCTCCCGAGCCCCGGAGGGGCGTCCGTCGATCGCCAGGGCGTGAGCCCCTGGACCGGAGACATCCGACCCAAGTTAAATTTTTGTAGTGACATGTGTGATTGGAATCCGACCCAGGGGCTCACGCCCCTGGCGATCGACCGTCGCGCCGTTGGGACTGGAGACGGGGCGCCCGCTTCGTCTTGAGGATTGGGGGGCATCGGCCCTCGCCGATCCCAGGGTTCCACCCTGGGCTACCTCAGGTCGCCCTTCCAGGGCGGCAGAAGGCAGGTGACGTCAAAAAGGCAAATCCCTCCGCAGACCCGCGCCCAGCGCCTCCGGGCCGCGTCCGCACCCCAAACTGCCCATGTTCACATCTGGCGGTCGTTCGCCGGTCTTTCCGTCACAACCCTTGACTTCCAATCCTATACTACATGCATGCAGTCAAGCATCCAGTATCAGGGGGACGGACCGATGCGACGCAGCTTGGGTTGGCTGAGCGGTTGTGGCAAGAAGGGCAAAGTGAGCAGGAATATCCGTCTCGCGGTCGACGGGATGGAACGGCGCGAGATGCTCACGGTGGGGGTGGCCCCGATCGCCGACGTCAGCCTGCCGGCGACCAAGACGATCTTCGTGCCGGTCGACGGCACGGACTCGGGCGGCAAGGCGATCAGCTACACGGTCTCCAGCAGCAACTCGGCGGTGAAGGCGGCGGTCCGCAGCGGCCACCCGTACCTGAAGCTCTCGGTCTTCGGGTACGGCGACATGGTCTTCCAGCTCTTCGACGACCTCGCGCCCAACACGGTCCAGCAGATCACCAAGCTGGTGAACCAGGGCTTCTACAACAACCTGACGTTCCACCGGATCGTCAAGGATTTCGTGATCCAGGGGGGCGACCCCAAGGGCGACGGCAGCGGCGGGCCGGGGTTCCAGTTCGACAACGAGTACAGCGCGAAGTCGATCTTCACCGGCGACGGCCAGCTCGCGATGGCCAACTCGGGCGTGAACACCAACGGCTCGCAGTTCTTCGTCACCGTCGGCAAGCAGCGGTTCCTCGACTTCAACTACAACCTGTTCGGCCAGATCGTCGAGGGCAAGGACGTCCTCAAGGCGATCAACAACGTCCCGACCAACAGCAGCAGCAAGCCCAACACCGCGGTCACGATCACCAGCGCCTCGATCATCCAGAACAACGACGACACCGTCCTGGAGATCGACGCCCCCGCCGGCGCGGGCTCGTCGGTGATCACGGTCACGGCGAAGTCGGCCGACGGCTCGACCACCACGAAGTCGTTCACCGCGTCCTACCAGGCCGACACCACCAACGACCCCCCCTACCTCGGGCCGCTCGCCAGCAAGACCATCCCGGCCAACAAGACGATCACGATCCCGATCAATGGCGCGGACCTGGAGAACGACGCTCTGGTGTACACGGCCACCGTGACCGACGGCGCGGCCAACGCCACGGTGAGCGTCTCGGGCAACAACCTCACGATCACCCCCAAGACCGACTTCCTCGGCACGGTGAAGATCCAGGTGGGCGTGCAGCAGCAGGGGGCGACGGCCCGGGGCAGCACGAGCGACCCGCGCGACCTGCGGACGATCTCGGTCACGGTCGCCAACCCGTTCGTCTCGCTCCGCCCGAGCGTGATCGACACGGCCGAGGACGCGGCGGGGTCGAAGACCTTCGCGACGTTCGCCAGCAACACCGACGCCGACATCTCCGACTTCAAGGCGACCATCCAGTTCGGCGACGGCACGGTCTCCGAGGGGACGATCGTCTCGGACACGAGCAAGACGTTCCGGGTCGTCAGCACCCACGGCTATGCGGACCCGGGCCAGTATGAGACGAAGGTGATCGTCAGCGGGCCCGGCGGCGCGGCCGTGCCGACCTTCGGCAACGTGTTCGTCTCCAGCACCAGCGCGGCCGGCAACTTCGGCGGCGGCCGGGTCGACACCAGCATCCCGAAGGTCGCCGGCTCGGGTTCGAACTACACCTCGGCCTCGTTCGCCGAGGCGCTCGGCACCAAGCGGGGGCTCCAGGCGATCGTGAACCGGTTCGGCCAGAACGCCAGCACCAGCCAGCTCGACGCCGGCCTGGTCCGGCTCGCCGGCAGCATCCCGGGCGCCTCGACCGCCCTGCTCTCGACATGGCGGCAGCACGTGACCTCGGCCAACCTGACCGGCAACAACACCCCGGCCGCGCGCCGGAACCTGCGGCTCCAGCTCCGCCAGGACCTCATCGGCTACCTCGCCGACCACATCGGCCGGACCCTGAACGTCCTGAAGTCCCCCGGCAGCCGGGCGACCGACAAGCTCCTGACGTTCAACGGCAAGGTGTGACGCCCGGATGATGGGTGGTGAGAGCCCGGTCGTCTCATCACCCATCACGCATCCCCCAACCGTCCTCCCCGCCCGATCTTCTCGAAAACCTGCCGCGCCGTTCATCGGATCTTCACGAGGAGTGCCTAGACTTGGGGCAAGGTGGGCTCTCGATCCCACCCCCTCGGCGAAGGGGGCATCCGGATGGGCCGGTTGCTGGGCCCGGAGCGGGGGACAATCGAGCTACGGCGGCGGGCGCCGCGGCGGCCCGCCGGGACCGGTTTGGATTAATAATGGATAGCCTGGCACCGCTGTACGATGGGTCTCTGGCGTTCGGCACCCAACTGCTCCTGTTCGTCTCGCTGGCCATCGCCCTTGGTTTCGAGTTTGTCAACGGGTTCCACGACACGGCCAACGCCGTGGCCACCGTCATCTACACCAACTCGCTGCCGCCCCGCGTCGCCGTCCTCTGGTCCGGCCTCTGCAACTTCGCCGGCGTCTGCCTCGGCGGCACGGCCGTCGCCTTCAGCATCCTGAACCTGCTCCCGACCGAGCTGCTCCTGACGACCTCCGCAGGGCACGGCCTGGCGATGGTCCTGGCGCTGCTGATCGCCGCCATCGCCTGGAACTTCGGCACCTGGTACCTGGCGATCCCGGCCTCCAGCTCGCACACGCTGATCGGCTCGATCCTGGGGGTCGGCCTGGCGAACTCGCTGCTGCCGGGCCACACGTTCGGCTCGGGGGTCAACTGGACCAAGGCGTCCGAGGTCGGGATGTCGCTCCTGGTCTCGCCGCTGGTCGGGTTCACGCTGGCCTTCCTGCTGCTGCGGATGCTGATGCTCCTGGTCCGCAACCCGGCCCTGTACCAGCCGCCCACCGGGAAGGAAGCCCCGCCGTGGTGGATCCGGGGGACGTTGATCTTCACCTGCACCGGCGTCAGCCTGGCCCACGGCTCGAACGACGGCCAGAAGGGCATCGGCCTGATCATGCTGATCCTGATCGCCGTCGTCCCCGCCGGATACGCCCTCGACCCCCGGGGCGCCCAGAACCAGGCCCCGGCCGTGCTCAAGGCGCTCGACGATGCCGAGGCCATCCTCAACGCCCACGAGGCCGGCGGCTCGACCCTGTCGTCCGACCTCGCCGACCTCCGCTCGCAGCTCCGCGGACGATCGGCCCTGACGGACGTGCCGCCCGAGGACCGGAGCCACGTCCGCAACGACCTGATCCGGATCGACAACCAGCTCAACAGCCTGCTCAAGAAGGACAAGGCCCTGACCGCCGAGGAGAAGCCCCGGGCCAAGGCCGCGCGGGAGACCATCCGGGCCGCCGTCTTCTACGCCCCGACCTGGGTCCTCGCCGCCGTGGCCACCGCGCTGGGGGTCGGCACGACCGTCGGCTGGAAGCGGATCGTGGTGACCGTCGGCGAGAAGATCGGCAAGTCGCACCTGACCTTCGCCCAGGGGGCGGCCGCCGAGCTGGTGGCCATGACCACCATCGGCATCGCCGACATCAGCGGCCTGCCGGTGAGCACCACGCAGGTCCTCTCCTCGGGCGTCGCCGGCACGATGGCCGCGAACCGCTCGGGCGTCCAGATGAGCACCATCCGCTCGATCGCCATCGCCTGGCTGCTGACCCTGCCCGTCTCGATGCTGCTCTCGGGCGTGCTGTTCCTCCTCTTCCGGATGTTCGCCGCCTGACGCCTCGCACTCCCAATCCCCCCCGGAGTGCGGAAGCTTGCTCCCGGGAGACCTCATGGATTCGAAAGCCTGGAGCTTCGGCCGGGCATGCGGAGCTAGCTCCGCAGCAACTGAGCGGAACCAAGCTTCCGCACTCCACGCCGGCGTGTCGCGCCGCCGCCACAAACTGCGGCGTGGGGGCATCAAACGGCTGTCTCCGGTCGGCATCGGATGACGATTCCGGGGAATTGAATAGGATTGCGCAAACCGGCGCGATAAGCTGCCCGGTCGGACCGCAAGGCGCGGTCGGGTTCCGGGCGAAGAGCGTCCCCGCGGCGATGGTTGCGGCGTCGGGCGGCCCGGGCGATTGGGCGGCGGAGGCGCAGCCGGCATGCAACCCCTGGGGCCCGAGGCGCTCGACTGGATCCTCTCGTGGGACGACGGCCTGCATCGCTCGGTGGCCCTCCACCACGCCGCGATCCACGGCCGGCCGGGCCTCCACGGCGACGACCCCAAACGCCCCACCAGCGTCGTCTGGATCCGGCCCGGCGACGGCCAGCGCGAGGCCTTCGGCGCCGGGTTCGCCGAGCCCGCCGTGCGATGGCTGGCGACCCAGCCCGGCCCCATCGCCCTGCTCGCCCCCCCCGCCTGGGAGGTCGCCGTGCAGGAACGCGCGGAGCGGCTCGACCGCGGATTCATCCAGACCTGGCTCCGGCCCGACCCCCCGCGGACCTTCGGCGCGGGCAAGTCGCGATCGGGCGGCAAGTCCGGCGGCAAGCCCGCCGTCGACGCCCTGCCCGCCCGCGTGCCGGCCTCGACCCGTGTCGCGACCCGCCGGCTGACCCTCGACGACGAGGCCGCCTTCCTCGACGCCGCCCCGGCCTGGGCGATCCGGGCCTGGGGCTCGTATGAGCAACTGATGGCCCACGGCGCGGCCTTCGGCGTCCCCGGCCAGGGGGGCCATCTCGCCTCGATCGCCTGGGTCTTCCAGACCGACCACTACTGCGACGCCATCGGGGTCGCCACGCCCGAGCGCTACCAGCGCCTCGGGCTCGGCCGCGCGGCGACCTCGGAGCTGGTCGAGCACATCCTCCACGACCGCCGCAAGTACCCCCTCTGGACCACCACCCCCGGCAACGCCCCCTCGCTCGCCCTCGCCCGCGCCCTGGGCTTCTCCGCCCAGGTCACCGAGACCCTCCTCTGCTGGACCCCCAAGGCCGTCGGCACCGCCGTCGCAGGCCTCTGATCCCGACGACCGGATGCCTCGCCGCGCCGGGCGAGCCTCTCCCGATGCTCGCCCAGCGTGAGCAAACTACAGCCCCTGCGCCTCGCGCAGGCGCTGGTGGATGAGCTTGACCTCGGGGGCGACCGCCTGCGCGGCGAGATGCTCGCGGACGGCCTTGTCGGCGAGGTCGCGCGACTCGGGGGATGGGCCCCGGGATGAGAGCGCGCGGGCGAGGTCGGCCAGGGTCCGGGCGTGCTCGCTGGTGTGGTCGTAGTTCTTCTTGAGCCCGTCCCGGATCAGGGTGTCGAGCGGCTCCAGGGCCTTGCGGAACCGCGCCTCGGCGGCCTCGGGATGGCCCTGCGCCAGCTCGACCCGGCCCAGGGCGTCGAGCAACTGGCCCTGCGCCAGCCGGTAGGTGGCGTTGCCGGCGAGCGTCGGGTTGTCGTCCAGGAGCTTCAACGCCGCGTCGGCGCTCGCCCTGGCCTCCGGGAGCCGGTTCATGGCCACGAGCGTCGTCGCGTGGATGGCGCCCGCGCGGCCCTTGCCGACCGCGAACTTCTGGTTGCCCGGCTTGTATCCGCAGAGGCGGTCGAACTCCTCGAACGAGCGTTTGAGGCTCGCGAGCGCCTCGTCGCCCCGCCCCGCCTCGAGCTGGAACTCCGCGAGCTGGCGGTAGCCCGAGGCGTAATCTTCGAGCAGTTCGAGCTGGTCGCTCGACGATGCCTTGCCCAGCTTCAGCTCCCCGATCGGCTCGCGGAGGACGTCGATGCTGCGCGTCTGCCTGGCGATGGCCTCGTCGAGGTCCCCCGCGTGGCGGCCGAGCCAGGCGAGGTTGCCGAAGCTCCGCGAGAGCTGCAACGCCACCTTGGGCCGCAAGGCGCGGTCGGCCCCGACCTTCTTGAAGAGCATCTCGCGGAGCTTGTGCGAATTCTCGTAGGCCGATCGGGCGTCGGCGATCCGGCCGGCGACGCGGTGGAGGTCGCCGAGGTAGCCGAAGCTCCGCCCCAGCTCGATCTGGTCGACCGTCCGCCCGGCGTGGCCGCAGGTGAAGCCGTTGCAACTGTCGCAGCGGCAGAGCCCCTCGCGGATCGTCCGTCCCTCGTCGTACTCCGCCCGCGCGGCGTCGAGGCTCCCCGTCTCGGACAGGAAGATGCCGAGGTCGTGATGATTCTCCGCGAGCGCCGCCAGCGCCCGCGTGCGGTCCTCGGAGGATGACGGAGAGTCGGGCAGGGACTTCAGCTCGGCACTGAGGGCGTCGATGGCGCGTCGGTAGGCCTTGCCCACGCGGTCGACCTCGCCCAGCGACCGGGCGGTCCTGGCGAACGTGTTGCAGGCCTCGGCGAACGCGGGCCGGTTCTCGTCGTCGTCGGCCCACTGGTTGATCATGGTGTCGAAGAACGCCACCGCCTTGAGCAAGGGGGCGATTGCCCGGGCGTTGTCCTGCTCGGACTCGAACCACTCGACCAGCCCTCGGATGGTCTCGCCGGCGTCGCGGATCACGAGGTTGGCCTGCCGCTGGCGCTTCTCGGCCCGCAGGGCGCGGACCTCGTTCTTGGAGGCCTCGGCCTCGGCGGCGATGCGGTCGCGCTCGACCTTGATCCGGTTCCGCTCGGTCTCCAGCTCGGACCGGTACCAGGCGGCGGCGACCGAGCCGACGAGGACCAGGCTGAGCCCTCCGAAGGCCGCCACGCTGGCGCGCCGGGGCTCGCGACGGGCCCACTTGCCCGCGCGCTCATACCAGGGGGTGTGCCGCGCGTGCACGGGCTCGTGGTCGAGCCAGCGGTTGAGGTCGCGGGCGAACGCCTCGGCCGACTCGTAGCGCCCGGCGGGGTCCTTGGCCAGGCACTTCATGCAGATGGCGTCGAGGTCGCGGTCGACCTTCGGGTTGCGGGTCCGCAGCGGGGCCGGCCGCTCGCGGATCACCATGTCGAGCACCTCGCGGACCTTCCCCGCCTCGAATGGCGGCCGGCCGGCGAGGACGGCGTAGAGCGTCGCCCCGAGGCTGTACACATCCGAGAGGGTGCTCACGTCCTTGAGCCTCCCCTGCGCCTGCTCGGGGGGCATGTACGACGGGGTGCCGAAGATCATCCCCTCGTACTCGCTGCTCTCCAGGCCCTGGAGCGGGACGGTGAGCGAGTGCTTCGCGCCCTGGGTCTCGTGCGCCGGCGCGTCGGGGTCGGCGGTCGGGGGGATCATGCCCGGCGGCGGCGTGAGGGCGGGGCCGGCGTCGACCCGGCGGGCCAGGCCGAAGTCGGTGACATACGGGTTCCCCTGCGCATCGACCAGGATATTCTCGGGCTTCAAATCGCGGTGGAGGATCCCCTTGCGGTGGGCGTAGGCGACGGCCCCGGCGACCTGGATCATCAGGGCGGCCGCGCGCCGGGGATCCTCGCCGAATTCGGACAGGCGGTTGCGGAGCGAGCCCCCCCGGACGAGCTGCATGGCGAAGAACTGCTCGCCCTCGGCCGCGTCCCCCTCGGAGATGTTGTAGATCTTGATGATGTTCGGGTGCTGGTGCAGCTTCGCGACCGCCCGGGCCTCGATCAGGAACCGCTGGATGTGGTCGGCCGAGGCGAACGCGCCCGCCCGCAGGAGCTTGAGCGCCACCGGCTGCTGGAGCCGGACGTGGACGGCCTCGTAGACGTCGCCCATGCCGCCCCGGGCGAGGAACCGGCGGATCTTGTAGTCGCCGTACTGGTAGCCGGTGCGGTCGGCCCCGGGGACCCTGGGGGTGCTCGACGGGGTGGCGGCCTCGGTCTCGTCGCCTGCCAGCGTCATCGGGCCGTCGCCGGGCCCCGGCATCCGGGTTGAAAACGTCGCCCCCTGCCCGTCCCCGCCGCTCGGCGGATCCTGGCCGATGGTCAGGGATTCCGACCCGGCGAGGGTCGGCTCATCGGTTTCGCGGGCTTGAGGGGGGATCATGGCGGACGCCGGCTCCTGTCGGGCGAGGTGCCCCGCGCGGGCCCCTCCTGCTGACGGGTATCCGGAAAACGCCGCCCGATGGGCAACGGGTCCCGGCCCCACCCTCGATTGTACGGACGACCCGCCGCCGCCGGACACAAAATCCCCCGCGGGCGGCCAGGGCCTCAGCGCCGCCAGGCGCGCCAGGCGCGGTCGTGGGCGGCGGGGTCGCGGATGAACGTCCGCGCCTCGATCGGGTTGATGGTGTCGTCGGGGTCGAGCTGGAGGCCGGTCAGGAGGCGGAGCAGCGTGGGGAGGGATTCGGCGGGGCCGTCGTAGCGGGGGAGTTCCAGGGCCGACTTGCCGCCGTCGGTCACGATCCGCCGGCCGTCGGCGCTGAACCAGGTCCGGAGGTCGTCGAACTCCCCCTCGGGGCGGAGCAGCCCTAGCAGGTCGCCGCGCCCGGCGTCCCAGAGCCGCACGGTCTGGGCGGCGTCGACGGTGACGACCCGGCGGCCGTCGGGGGCGAGGTCGGCGCGGCGGCAGAACCGCGAGTGCCGCAAAGGCGGGCCGGCGGGGAGGCAGGAGGCGGCGTCCCAGAGCCGGGCGACGGTGTCCGAGCCGAAGGTCAGGAACCGCTTGCCGTCGGCGCTGAAGAGGATCTGGCTCAGGATCCCGCGATAGCCGGGGGCCCTCGCGAGTTCCCGGCCGGCGTCGACGTCCCAGACGCCGAGGGTCCCCGTGGCGTCGGCGCCAAGGGCGAGCCTGCGGCCGTCGGGGCTGAGCGCCGCCTGCGAGATCTGGCCGTGGAGCGCCCGCTCCCCGAACCGCTGCGGGCCGCTGTCCCACCCCTTCATCGGCCCGAAGGCCGCTCGGCCTGACGCGACCTCCCAGACGGTGACGACCTTCGTCGCCGGGCTCGCGCCCTCCGACGTGTCCTGCTCGACCGTGAGCAGCCGGTCCCCCTTCTGGTCGGTCGAGACGGCGATCAGGCGGCCTGGGTACCGGACGACCTGGCCGACCGGGCGGCCGTCGGCGGCCTCCCAGAGCCGGATCCCCCGCCCCTCGTCGACCGTGAAGACGCGCCGGCCGTCGGGGGCGAACCGGGCCGCGCCGACCGTCCCCTCCGCCTTGAGCGGGATCTCGCGCGGCCCCCCGACGCGGTCGCGGAGCCGGGCACCCGACGCCCCGCCGAACCGGACCTCGCGGCGGCCGTCGGGCGAGTACCTGGCGTATTCCTTCTCCCTGGCCAGCTCGACCAGCAGGCGGTCGGCGTGGCCGCAATCGAAGTCGTATCCCTTGAGCAGGTTTGGGCCGCGCAGCGACCAGATCCGGGCGGTGCCGTCGTAGCTGGAGACCAGCAGGCCGGATCCGTCGGGCGAGAACGCCAGCGACTGGATGCCGTCGCCGCAGCGCAGCGGTTGATCGACCTGGCGGCGGCCGGCGACGTCCCAGATGTGGACCAGGCCGCCGGTGCTGCAGGTGGCGAGGGTCTTGCCGTCGGGGCTGAAGGCCGAGTGGGGCGACTCCCTCGGGTGCGACAGCGCCCCGACCCGCTTGCCGTCGGCGGTGCCGTAGAGGTTCACGGCGTCGCCGCAGTGGACGGCCAGCGTCGCGCCGTCGGGGCTGAAGCGGACCCCGTGGATCTGGTACCCATGCTTGAACGGCGGGACCTTCGGCTCGCCGGTCTCGGCGTCGCGGAGGGTGGCGATGGCCTCGCGCGAGGTGTTGGGCGAGACGGTCACGAGGGCCTTGCCGTCGGGGCTGAAGGTCGGCCAGCAGCGATAAGCGATGGCGAACTCGTCCAGGCGGCGGTGGTCGACGTGGGGGAGCGCGGGGGTGACCGCCTTGCCGGTCTCGGCGTCCCAGACCCGGGCCTGGTCGCCGGCGTCGGCGGTGACCAGTCGCCTGCCGTCGGGCCGGTAGGCAACGTGGTAGGCGGCCTTCGGGAGCGAGATCGTCGGGCCCGACGCCCGTCCCTCGGCCGGGTCCCAGACCTGCACCTTGCCCAGCATCGAGGCCGAGGCCAGCCGCTTGCCGTCGGGGCGATAGGCCAGCGAGGTGACCGCGCCCGGCTGGGAGAGCGTCGCCACCGCCGCGCCGTCGCGGGCGTCCCAGATCTTGATGGTGCCGTCGGCCGAGCCGGTGGCGACGCGGGTGCCGTCTGGGCTGAAGGCCGTCGCCTTGACCTCGGCGTCGTGCGACAGCGGCGGCGACGCCGGCCGGCCGGTGGCGGCGTCCCAGAGCTGCGCGGTCGACGCGTCGGTGCGGGTCAGCACGAGCCGCCCGGTCGGGTCGAAGAGGGCGTCCTGGACCGGGCGGTCGTGGAAGTAGACGGTCCGGAGCTGCGGGCCCGTGCGGATCGTGAAGCCCAGGCGGAGACGGTGGCTCTCCTCGTCGCGTCCGCCGCGGTCGAGTTCCCAGGCGCGCTGGAAGTGCCACATCGCCGCCGGCCGGTTGGACGACTCCAGCGCGAAGGTGCCGTTGCCGACGTACTGGCCGATCAGGCTGTCGCGGAGCCGGTCGGCGCTCCGCTCGGCGTCCCTGGCGTTTCGGGTGGCCTCGTCGGCGTAGCGGCGGGCGCTGTCGGCGCTGGCGTTGGCCCGGACGGCGAAGTGGACGACCCCCGCCATGCCGGCGACCACGCTCAGCGACACCGCCCCGAGCAGGCCGGCGACGGTCGGGTTGCGGCGGCACCATCGCCAGGCGCGCTCGGGGCGGCTCACCGGCCGGGCCAGGACCGCCTCGCCGTCGAGGAACCGCCGGAGGTCCTCCGACAGCTCCCGGGCGCTCGGATACCGCCGCGACGGGTCCTTCTCCAGGCATTTGAGGACGATCGTCTCCAGGTCGCGCGGCAGGCCGGGCACCAGGCGCGACGGGTGAACCGGCTCGGCCGTGCGGACCAGCTCCAGGGTCTGGAGGACCGTCGCCCCCCGGAACGGCGGCCGCCCGACGACCAGCTCGTAGAGCATCGCCCCCATCGCATAAACGTCCGCGCGGAGGTCGACCCCCTCGGCCTTGCCCTCGGCCTGCTCGGGCGCCATGTACGAGGGCGTGCCCAGGACCGCCCCCGTGGCCGTCATGTGCGAGTCGTCGTGCACCCGCCTGGCCAGCCCGAAGTCGCCGATCTTGGGCGTGCCGTCGGCGGCCATCAGCACGTTGCCGGGCTTGAGGTCGCGGTGGACCACGTCCCCCCGGTGGGCCTCGGCCACCGCGCCGGCGAGCATCTCCATCAGGCTCGCGGCCTCGCGAGGCGGGCGGGGCTCGCCGTCGAGCGTCGCGGCCAGCGTCCCCCCGGCGAGGTACTCCAGCTCCAGGAAGGACTGCCCCGCGTGCTCGAACCGGCCGTAGATCTGGACGATGTTGGGGTGCTGCAGGCTCGCGACCGTCTGCGCCTCGGCCAGGAACCGCATCCGGCTCTCGGACAGCCCCTCCACCTCCCCCAGGATCGCCTTGATCGCGCAGAGGCGGTTGAGCCGTACGTTCCTCGCCTTGTAGACGATCCCCATCCCGCCCCGGCCGAGGACGCCCAGCAGCTCATAGCCGGGGATCTCGGGCAAATCCTGGGGCCGATCGGCCTCGCTCACCGTCGCGAGGCCCTCGATCGGCATGCCCAGGGGCGGCTCCGACATCACCGTGGCGTAGGGATCCCGCTCCGTCGAGATGGGGGGGAACCCCGCCTCGGCCGGCGGCAACGGCGGCAGGTCGCCCGCCCGGGTCTCCCCCGACGGATTCTTCGAGTCCGGATCCATCGTCGTCGTCCCATCCGGGCGCATCGCCCGACGGATCGCCCCGGCTCGGCTCGGGTCAGGACACCTTCGTCCAGACGCTCAACGTGCGGCCGCTGCCGGGGTTGCAGGAGAAGCCCTCGGGCCTCGGCCCGCCGGGGGCCCCGGCGCATGACAGAAGGATATCATCCCGGACGGTCGAGACCTGTTGATAGTTCAGCCCCGCCCGCGGCCCCTCGGCGACGTGGTAGTCGGTCTTCCGGACCTCGCCGTCCTCGACCAGCGTCACCGTCCCTCGCTCGACGACCTTACCGTTCACATAGATCCGGTAGGCCGTGCCGTCGCTGACCAGGAACGACGTCAGGCTGTTCTTGAGCCGCCGCCCGTCGAGCAGGCCGAGCTGCATACGCCACCCGGTCGCCCCCGGGTGCTCCGCGAGGTCCGCCGCGACCCGCTTCGCCGTCCGCGAGATCTGGAAGTTCCCGACGAGAGCGCTCCCCAGGATCAGCAGCGAGACGAAGACCACCCAGCCCCCGGCGTCGCTCTGGATGAACGAGCCCACCAGCACCGCCAGGCCGAGGAAGACGGCCGTCATGATCAGGACCTGGACCAGCCTCTTGCCGTGCGTCGCGGCGATCTCGGAGGCGGAGACGGACGTCGAACCGGGCCAGGTGTCCATGAAGGCGCCTCGGGCGGAGGGGTTGGGGAGGTCGAGTCGGGCCGGATGGCCAGGGCCTGAGGATGGACCGGTCGGAATGATACGTCAATACCCATGCGGACTTCGGTGCCGAACCGTCCGACGTCGGCCCGCGTCAGGACACCTTCGTCCAGACGCCCAGGAACTGGTCGCTGTCGGGCGGCCACGAGAAGCCCTCGGGACTCGGGCCGCCGGGGGCGCCCTCGCAGGAGAGCAGGATCTCGTCGCGGACGGTCCAGATCCGCCGGTAACTCCGCCCGGCCCGGAACCCCTCGGCGACGTGCCCTTCGGTGAGCCTGACCTCGCCGTCCTCGACGAGGGTGACGGTCCCCCGCTCCACGACCTTGCCGTTCAGGTAGATCCGGTAGTCCGTGCCGTCGCCGACGAGGAAGATCGCGGGCCGCATCTGCAGCGGGGCGCCATCCGCCAGCCCCACGAGCAACCACCAGCCGGTCGCGCCTGGGTTCGACGCCAGGTCGGCCGCGACGAGCTTCGCCGTCCGGGCGATCCGGGAGCACGCGAGCGCGCGCCTCCCCTGGTACAGGATCGCGACCGAGACCAGGACGATCGTCCCCCCGATCCTGCTGCCGACCGCCACCCCCAGCACCACGTAGACGACCAGCATAAGCAGGTCCCCGACCGCTCCCTTCCGGTGACTCTCGGCGACCTCGGCGGCGGAGACGGACGACGAGCCGGGCCGGTTCTCCATGGGAATCCTCGGTGGGCTGGGATGGATCCGGGGGACGAAGACGCTGGATCGAAATCGCTGGGCGCGGGTCTCCCGACCCCGCCCCAACATCCGCCGCGCCGGACCACCAAATCGGGTCTCCAGACCCACTCGGAAAACCCCGGCACGTCGGGGCCTTGGATTTCTGGGTCTGGAACCCCGCCCCCGGAGCGTCAGCGAGCGGACGCACTCCAGATGACCGGTTCTCTGTCAACCTCCGCCGCGCCGTACCACATCATCGGGGGCTCCAGACCCCTTCACAATCGCCCCTGTTGTAACATTCCCCACGGGACGTGATTACTCCTCTCGGGCGAGCGAGCCTTTCGTCGCCAGTTCACGTCTTGGGGAAGAACCTGGAGGTCTCCGATCATGTCGCGCAAATCGCTGTTGGGATTGGGTTTGTTGCTGTTCAGCCTGTCGGGCCTCGCCCCCGTCCGGGCGCAGGAGGTCCGCGAGTACAAGGCGACGTCGGTGTCGGAGGAGGATCTGGCGAAGTACCGCGACCAGTTCCTGAGCCGGGTCAACGAGCGCCGGAAGCTGGGGCGCGAGGACAAGGCGGCCGACCGCGAGAAGACGCCGGAGGACCTGCGGTACGACGCGGTCCTGAACAACGCCGGCCAGTGGTTGGCCGACCTGATGGCGAAGTTCGACGACGAGAACCAGCCCAAGCAGCTCGCCTGCCCGCACGAGGCCACCAAGATCGGCGGCCCGGCTGACATGGACTCCCCGGTCGCCCGGATCCACTACTTCGGCTGGCCGCAGGACGACATGGGCCAGCCCGGCGCCGGCACCGAGGCCAACGCCGCCCGTTCGCCCAACGGCATGGAGTTCAGCGGGGCGATGTTCGCCGACCAGCTCATGGACACCAACACCCACTACCGCCCGTTCTACGCCTACAAGCTCAACAAGATCGGCGATCACGACTACCAGCTCATGGGCGTCGGCATCGCCAAGTCCCAGCGAGGCAACTTCTTCTGCTGCACCGTCTTCGGCAACCCGCCCGTGCTGCCGACCAAGTTCACCGAGGAATCCCTCGCCGCCCTGCCCGCGCAGATCCTCGAGAAGATCAACGAGTACCGCGCGAGCCAGAACCTGGAACCCGTGACCCTGAACGACCAGCTCACCGCCACCGCCCTGGCCGAGGCCAAGCTGCGTGCCGAGAGGCAGGGCAAACTCGACCAGGCCGACGAGCCCAAGACCGAATACCAGGGCGGCACCGACCACATCTACTCCTACGGCCCCCAGCTCAAGGACGCCGCCACCTTCGCCCAGTGCTCCATCGCCGGCGACTCCCCCGTCATGAAGAACCCCAAGCTCAAGCACGCCGGAATCGGCCTCGCCCTCGACGAGAAGGGCACCGCCTACATCACCATCTACGGCGGGCACCCGTGAGGGGCTGGCCAATTGCATATAGCTATATCGGATTTGATCCAGGCCATCCCCACTGCCGCGATTGGACGACAGTGGGGGCGGAGGTTCCGCTGTCGGTTGACGCAGTTCATCAACAAAGTCACCTTGATTGATTCTCTTTCGCGTAGTAGGCTGTAGCGGATTCGGACGCTAACGATGCGATCGGGCTTTGTAGTCGTCTGTTGCTGCCCTGGACCCAAGGTGTGCGTTGGATTGATCCTCTGATGCCACACGGGCCGATGTTTCGTCGGTCAGAAACGTAGCTGGGCGTGTCTGATGTGGTTGGGCTCCGAGGGGTTTCATGCTCTTCGGTTCGCTCCGCTCACACGCATGAAACCGCATCTGCGCGGCAGGGCAAGGGGTAGACCAAGAGATTGGTCTACCCCTGTTTCTTTTGAGGTGTACGATGCTTCTAGGAAATTATCTGAAGGATATTTTTGGGCGGTTGGGGAAGGGTGATCATGTCGGAGAGCATGAATTAGCTGGATGTCTAAGTATATCGGTCAGAGAATTGCACAACATTCCGTTAGAATACACACGAGTACTGATTCCAAAGCGGTCTGGAAGAAACCGGGTTTTACATGTTCCCAACCCTGAATTAAAATTATTCCAGTCGAGAATCTATCGTAGGTTACTATTGCGACTCCCGGTACATCAGGCAGCCGTTGGTTTCAAGAAAGGTAGTTCAATAGTTCAAAATGCGGAACGGCATGTAAGTCGCGCGCTAGTTTTGGGGCTTGACATCGAAGATTTCTTCACGAGCACAGCGTCGGATAGAATATACAGATTTTTCAAGTCATTAGGATGGAATTCAATCGCAGCCGGGACCCTGACCAGACTGTGTTGTGTCGAGCACGGTTTGCCCCAAGGATCGCCGACGAGCCCGGTTCTGAGCAATCTCGTTAATTACAGGCTGGATTGCCGCTTCACGGGCCTGGCAGAATCCAATAAGCTTACATATACTCGATATGCAGATGATATTAGTATTTCATTTGGCGATGATTCGTTGGGGCGAGTTGGTCATGTCCTGCAGAGTTCGGCAAAAATCCTCTTCGACTATGGTTATAGCGTGAACGCGAGCAAGACGAGGTTCATGAGGAGGCATCAAAGACAAGTTGTGACAGGTTTGACGGTGAATAACGCTGTTTCTCTACCACGGCCCAAGCGTAGAATGCTCCGTTCTGCTCTGCATCGGATATCTTTGGGGCGTGAGGCTACCTTGACCACTGGCCAAATCAACGGCCTTTGTGCACTTCAGAAGCAGTTGGCACAGTTAGGCGATATATGGGATTAATTTCCGTCGATGAACTTCGCGCCGCCAGGGCGCTGGATGTCCCCCCGGGCTGGCGGAAGTCGTTGAGCGTTGAGCGGGATCTCTTGTCCGGGCTGGTCGATGATCCGGAGGAAGAGTCGGAGCAAGAGGAACCGGGTTCGGAGGAGGCGGAGGACACGAAGCCGGGTGGTGATGGAGAAGGATTGCAGGAGTGATCGTGATCGAGGGATAGGCGGCGGTCGTGCGTGGATGGGTGCGAGCTGTTGACCTCGCGGACGATGATCGATAGACGCGGCACGATGGGCGGGGAGATGGGGGCTGTGACAGGAGGGTGTCGGCGGGAAGGGGCTGGTTGGAGGTCGCCCGGGGGGCTGGGACCGGGGTTGAGAAAAGGCAACGCGTTTGACTCTGGGGAATCTGGGGCAACAATAGGGATTGGTGATTTGGGAAGCTGGGGGAGGGCTGGGAGTTTGGTATGGCTTGCGGTGCTTTGGGGGTGTTGATGGTTAAGGCGATTCGGCGTCAGGGTTTGCGGTGAATTGGGTTCGTTTCGGCGAGAGGGTTTCCGGCGATTTTGGGGTCGGGGAGGGGTATTGATGGGGTGGATGTGTGGTTTCGGGGGGACGTGCGGGTGGAAAAAATGAGAAGTTTCCAATTCGCGCATTGAAAATCCTACCAGAATGCCTAGAATCGGTTCTCGTGGAGGGGCCGTATTGTTGCCGGGTCGCCGGCGCGATGGGGCCCAGCCTGCCCCGGGATCGTGTCCCGGACTCGTCTGGGGCATGACGAGCGGCTCAGGGCGGACACGCCACTGGCCTCCTGGTTTCATCCTGATCGTCCACGTCTCGATCGAGGAGTGTCACCGCGCGATTGCATTCGAGGCCCCAAACCTCGGTCCATCGCCTCGTCTCGACGGTTGCCTGGCTCCCCCCCTTCTCAGACTTTGTTCCGTCCAACCATCCGGCGCTCATCGTGTCCCGGCCCGTCCGGGCTCTCCGCGGTGAATGTCCCGTCGTTCGCGCCTTGCCGCCCGACCTACCCGTGACCGCCACGGGCCCACGGCCGGTCCCGTCGTACTCCATCCTTTCGAACCTCTGGTCTGGAAGCATGTGGCGTCGCGGGGGCTCGCGTTCTTCGGGATCGCCGGTCCGCACACCCCGGGGCGTCGCCGCCCCTGCTCTCCCGTCTGAGTGACCGCCGAGCGACCGAGCCGAGGGGCATCCGACCGCCCGGTTCCGCGACCTCATTCCAATCCATCCCGCGGCGCATCGTTTTCGAGGCCCCTCGCTTCCTCCCTGGCGATTGCCTTGACCTCCGTCTGCCCCACGTCCGACCGGTTGGTGTGATCAATACCCTTCCTCGTTTTCTCTCTTGCTGGAGTGTCGACATGACCGGATTGTCCCGTGCGCGTCGATCGGGTTTCACCCTGATCGAGCTGCTTGTGGTGATCGCCATCATCGCCGTCCTGATCGCCCTGCTGCTGCCGGCCGTGCAGTCGGCCCGCGAGGCCGCCCGCCGCGCCCAGTGCGTGAACAACCTCAAGCAGGTGGGCCTGGGCCTGCACAACTACGAGAGCGGCAATAGCTGCTTCCCGTGGGGCGTCTGGCGGACCTCGACGCTCGACAACTGCACCGCCCGCCCCCGCTTCGGCATGCAGCTCGCCCTGCTGCCCTACCTGGAGCAGTCGAGCCTGTTCAACGCCACCAACTTCATGGGCGGCAGTGCCGCGTCCCCGATCCCGGCGGCCAACAGCGTGCGGAACTACACCGCGATGTCGACCAAGGTCACGGCCTACATCTGCCCGAGCGACCAGCCGCAGACCCCGCTGGATCCCTCGACCTTCGTCGGCTGGACCCAGACCTCGTACGCGGCGATGGCCGGCTACACCGAGCTGTTCCGCTACGTCTACTCGACCGCCAACGCCGAGATCTGCCGCCGCCTCGACGGCAACGGCATCTTCGGCCTGAACAAGATCCGCAAGATCGCCGAGATCACCGACGGCACCTCGAACACCATCGCCGTGGGCGAGACCTCGCGGTTCAAGAATGAGCCGGGCTCGGTCTTCAACTCCTGGACCCAGTGCGAGTGGTGGGGCGACGGCCTCCCCGGCGGCAGCAGCCGCCCGCAGTGCATCGCCTACTCGGCCGTGAAGATCAACGCCCCGGCCGCCCTGGCCGACGTCACCCCGCTGATCGACGCCGCCGGCCCGTTCGACTGGTGGAAGCAGCCCGGCACCCTGACCTACGGCCAGTTCGGCTTCCGCTCGATCCACCCCGGCGGCGCCAACTTCCTGTTCGCCGACGGCTCCGTCAAGTTTATCAAGGAATCCATTAACATGGATGCCTATCGCGCCCTGAGCACCTACGCCAACGGCGAGGTCGTCAGCGCCGACTCGTACTGAGGTACCCGCCTCCGTCCGACACACCCGATGGTCGCCGCGGGCCGAGATTCTCGCCCGCGGCGGCCGTCGGTCGTTTTGTCGGCCCGCCCCGCGTCCCCCGGAATGACTCCCCGCACCCTGAGAGACCCTGCCGATGCGCCGCCTCACCTCGATGCTCGCCGTGGCCCCCGCCTTCCTCGCGCTGTCCCTGGTCCTGACCGGCTGCGACAGCGGCGGCGGCCCGAGCATCCCCAAGGATGTCCCCGCCGCCCCGACCGAGAAGGTCGAGCCCAAGACCGCCGTCAAGGGCGGCAAGGCCAAGTCCGAGGCCCCCAGCGCGAACACGGGCGTCAAGGCGGACTGAACTGAGCGACCCCCGTCGGATGGTCGATGGCTGATGCATCGGGCGTTGCCCGCGATCAGCCGTCGACCGCCGCAGGTCGCTCGACCGTCCAGCCCGCGACCGTCGCGACGGTCGCCGCCAGGTTCACCGCCCAGTGGGCGACGCTGGCGATCAGGTACGTCTGGTGCAGGGCGTAGAAGCCGCCGCCGACCCCCTTCGACGCCAGGTGCTCGTCCAGCGACGGGTTCAGCGCGATCAGGAACACCAGCAGCCCCGTCGAGGCCGCGAGCGACACCAGCCGCGTCCGCGACCAGAATCGCAGCCCGTTGGTGCGGAACCAGCGGCCCTCGGCCGCGATCAGGGCCCACCACAGGGCGATCGCGACCACGCCGCAGATATTAATGATATCTGAGATTCTTTGTGTGACGAATCCGGCCTCGGGCTCGCCGTAGATGTCCTCCAGGGTGTGGAGGACGAACCCCGCGTAGAACGTGAAGCCCCCCATCCAGAGCATCATGCTCAGCATGGCCAGGTTGCGCAGGGCGATCACGGTCAGTTGCTTGAATGTCATGTGTGTTGGTCGGAAAAGGGGTTCCGTCAGGGGGCGCTCAGGGGCTTGCCGTTGTCCTTCGGGCCGAGGGCCAGGAGGAAGGGGACGGCGGATCCCGCCCAGGCCTCGGCGTCGGGGAAGTTCGACGACGAGCCGCCGAAGCAGGTCTTGAGCATGTCGGTGTCGATGACGCCGGGGTTGAGCGGGACGGCGGCCATGCCCGGGGGGAGTTCCTGGGCCAGGGCCCGCGTCAGGCCCTCGATGGCCCACTTGGTGCCGCAGTAGGGGGCGACCTCCGGCGAGGTCGACCGGCCCCAGCCGGAACTGAAGTTCACGATCACCCCCGACCGCCTGGCGACCATCGCCGGCGCGAGGTGGCGTATGACATTCGCGACCCCGTTGATATTCACCGACGTCAACGCATCGAATTCCTCCGGGCCGATCTCCCAGAGCTTCGCCGGCGCGTTCATGAGCGCGGCGTTGTTCAGGAGCAGGTCCGGCGGGCCGTACCCGGCGAGGATCGACCGGGCCCAGGCGGAGACCCCGGCGTCGCTGGCCACATCCACGACGTCGAACCGGTGGGGCGGCCCCAGCTCTTTCGCCAGGCCGGCGATCCCCTCGGCCGACCGCCCGCAGCCCAGGACGGTGTGCCCCCTGGCGGCGATGCCCCGGGCCATCGCCCGGCCCAGCCCCCGCGTCGCCCCGGTGATGACCACGACCTTGCCCATCGGCCCGCCTCTCCCCTTCCCCCTCGACCCGCCGGGATCCCTTGCAATCGGGCCCTCGGCGTGGAACACTCGACGCCCGAGGGGGCCGGCGAGACGCCCGGCCGCCGCCCCGAGGCCCACCATGATACCCGATTTTTCCCGCATCCGGGGGCCCCTGCTCCGGATCGGATTCGCCCTGACCCTCGCGCTTTCTCCGGCCGGATCCGCCCCCGCCGCCGAACGCCCGAACGTCCTCCTGATCATCGCCGACGACTGGTCGTACCCCCACGCCGGGGCCTACGGCGACCGCACCGTCCGGACCCCCCGGTTCGACCGGCTGGCGGCCGAAGGCGCCCTGTTTTCGTCCAGCTTCTGCGCCTCGCCGTCGTGCACGCCGTCGCGCGGGGCGTTGCTCACGGGGCGGCCCGTGCATCAGCTGGAGAACGGCGCGAACCTCTGGAGCGTCTTGCCGTCGAAGTTCGCCACCTACCCCGACCGGCTGGCCAAAGTTGGCTACAAAATCGGCCAGTCGGGCAAGGGCTGGGGGCCCGGCACGATCGCCGGGACCGGCCGGCCGCACAACCCCGCCGGGCCGCCCTTCGCCTCGTTCGACGCCTTCCTGAAGACGGTCCCCGACGGCACCCCGTTCTGCTTCTGGCACGGCAGCCAGGACCCCCACCGCCCCTATGACCCCGGCTCCGGCCGCAAGGCGGGGCTCCGGGCCGAGACGGTGGGCGTGCCGCCATTCCTGCCCGACAACGCCGCCGTCCGGGACGACCTGCTCGACTACTACGCCGAGGTCGAGCGGTTCGACCGCACCGTGGGCGAGCTGCTGGATCGCCTGGAGAAGTCCGGTCGATCGAAGAATACTCTCGTGATCATCACCAGCGACAACGGCCTGCCGTTCCCCCGGTCCAAGGCGAACCTCTACGACTCGGGGACGCACATGCCCCTGGCCATCCGCTGGCCGGCGAAGATCAAGCCGGGTCGGAAAGTCGATGCGTTCGTCGGCCACGCCGACCTGGCGCCGACAATCCTCGAAGCGGCCGGTCTCGGCCGGGCCCCCGAGATGACGGGACGGAGCCTCTACAACCTCCTGACCGTCGGCGACGACCCCGGCCCGCCGAGGGACGCGGCGTTCGTCGAGCGCGAGCGGCACGCCAATGTCCGCAAGGGGGACCTCAGCTACCCGTCGCGTGCCGTCCGCACCAGGGAATTTCTTTACATCAAGAATCTCCGCCCCGAACGCTGGCCGGCGGGCGACCCGGAGAAGCACGTGGCCGTCGGCCCGTTCGGCGACATCGACGGCGGCCCGAGCAAGGACTGGGTCCTCGACCGCCGAAGGTCCCACCCCGACGACCCGTTCGTGCGGGCCTCGCTCGAGAGACGCCCGGCCGAGGAACTCTACGACCTCGCCCGCGACCCCCACCAGCTCGCCAACCTCGCCGGCCGCCCCGAATACGCCCGGGCCCAGGCCGACCTCCGCGCCCGGCTCGAAACCTGGATGCGCGAGACGGATGACCCGGCGGATGATCGCTTCGACAAGTATCCCTACGTCAGTGCGACGAACGGAAGACGGATTGAACCACAGAGACGCAGAGAACACGGAGAGATTCAAAAAGCAAAATAAATTGAAATCTCCTCTGTGATCTCCGTGTCTCTGTGGTTCAATCCTCCAATTCCCAGCGAGCCCCGAGCGATGACGAATCTTCTGCGGTCGGACAGCAAGCCCCTGGACGCGATCTTCTCGCCCAGGAGCGTCGCGGTGATCGGGGCCACGGAGAAGCCGGGGAGCGTCGGGCGGACGATCCTCTGGAACCTGGTCAGCAGCCCGTTCGGCGGCACGGTGTACCCCATCAACCCCAACCGGCCGAACATCCTCGGGATCAAGGCATACAAGGATATTAAGTCCTTGCCGGAGCCCGTGGACCTCGCCGTCGTGGTCACGCCCGCGCCCACCGTGCCCGAGGTCATCGGCCAGTGCGTCGAGGCCGGGACGCGCGGGGCGATCATCATCTCGGCCGGGTTCAAGGAGACCGGGCCCGGCGGCCAGGCGCTCGAAGACCAGGTGCTGGAGCAGGCCCGCAAGGGACGCATGCGGCTCATCGGGCCGAACTGCCTGGGCGTGATGCGGCCATTGACGGGCCTCAACGCGACGTTCGCGGCCGGCCCTGCGCTCGCGGGCAACGTCGGATTCATCAGCCAGTCCGGCGCGCTCGGCACGGCCATCCTCGACTGGAGCCTGCGGGCCCACGTGGGCTTCAGCGCCTTCGTGTCGATCGGCTCGATGCTCGACGTCAACTGGGGCGACCTGATCGACTACCTCGGCGACGACCCTCACACGAAGAGTATTGTGTTGTACATGGAATCGATCGGCGATGCCAGGTCGTTCCTCTCGGCCGCGCGCGAGGTCGCCCGCACCAAGCCGATCATCGTCATCAAGGCCGGCCGCACGGCCCAGGCGGCCAAGGCGGCGGCGTCGCACACCGGCTCGCTCGCGGGCAGCGACGACGTCCTCGAAGCGGCCTTCCGGCGCGTGGGGGTCCTCCGCGTCAACACGATCGCCGACGTCTTCAACATGGCCGAGGTCCTCGCCAAGCAGCCCCGGCCGAGGGGGAACCGCCTGACGATCGTCACCAACGCCGGCGGCCCCGGCGTGCTGGCGACCGACGCGCTCATCGGCAACGGCGGCCAGCTCGCCGAGCTGTCGCCCGCGACGATGGACGCCTTGAACACATTCTTGCCCGGCCCCTGGAGCCACGGCAACCCGATCGACGTCCTCGGCGACGCCGCGCCCGAGCGGTTCGCGAAGTCGCTGGAGGTCGCCGCGAAGGACGACAATTCCGACGGCCTGCTCGTCATCCTCACGCCCCAGGCGATGACCGACCCGACCCGCACGGCCGAGGCCCTCAAGGGCTATGCCAAGATCGACGGCAAGCCCGTGCTCGCGAGCTGGATGGGCGGCGCGATGGTGTCGGCCGGCGAGACGATCCTCGACCAGGCGGGCATCCCGACCTTCGCCTACCCCGACACCGCCGCCCGCGTCTTCACCGCGATGTGGCGATACAGCGACAATCTCCGGGCCCTTTATGAGACCCCGACCCTCGCCAGCCAGGCCGAGGACGAGGCCGCCGAGCGAGCGAAGGTGGACGAGATCCTCGCCGCCGCGCTGGCCGAGGGGCGAACACTCCTCGATGAGTACGAGTCGAAGGCCGTGCTGGCGGCGCGGGGGATCCCGACGGTCGAGACCCGCGTGGCCCGGAGCGCCGACGAGGCGGCCGAGGCGGCCGAGGCGATCGGCTACCCGGTCGTGCTCAAGCTCTACTCGCGGACGATCACGCACAAGACGGACGTCGGCGGCGTGCGGCTCAATCTCCGCGACGCCGACGCCGTGCGCGAGGCGTATGAGGCGATCGGCACCTCGGTCCGGGCCATCGCCGGCGAGGGGCACATGGAGGGCGTGACCGTCCAGGAGATGATCGCGCTCGATGGATATGAACTCATCATCGGGAGTTCGATCGACTCCCAGTTCGGCCCGGTGCTACTGTTCGGCTCGGGCGGGCAGCTCGTCGAGGTCTACAAGGACCGCTCGCTCGCCCTGCCGCCCTTGAACACGACGCTCGCCCGCCGCCTGATGGAGCGGACGAAGATCTACCAGGCGCTCAAGGGCGTGCGGGGCCGCCGAGCGGTGGATTTGCCGGGGCTGGAGCAGTTCCTGGTGCGGTTCAGCCAGCTCGTGGTGCAGCATCCAAGAATCAAAGAGATCGACATCAATCCGCTGCTGGCGTCGCCGGACCGGCTGGTGGCGCTCGATGCCCGGGTGATCCTGCACGACGCGGCGATCCCGGATGCGAAGCTGCCGAGGCCGGCGATCCGGCCGTATCCGACGCAGTACGTCGCCAACTGGATCACGAAGGACGGCATCCCCCTGCTCTTCCGGCCGATCCGGCCGGAGGACGAGCCGCTGCTCGTGAAGTTCCACGAGACGCTGTCGGAACGCAGCGTGGCGCTCCGGTATTTTCACGCGATGAAATTCAGCCAGCGGGTCTCGCATGATCGATTGACTCGCATCTGTTTCAACGATTATGATCGCGAGATGGCCGTCGTGGCCGAGAAGAAGGACCCGTGGTCGGGGCAGCCGGAGATCCTCGCGGTCGGCCGGCTGAGCAAGTCGCGCGGGGCCTGGGTGAACGAGGCCGAGTTCGCCATGCTGGTGAACGACCAGTACCAGGGGCGCGGGATCGGCTCCGAGACGCTGCGGCGCCTGCTCGAAATCGCCCGCGCCGAGCACCTCGACCGGGTCACCGCCATCATCCACCCCGACAACCGCGAGATGCGCCGCGTCTGCGAGAAGCTGGGCTTCGTGCTGTCGCACGACATGGATGAAGGTGTGATCAATGCTGTGATCGACCTGGCGTGAACCTCATGGAGTGCGGACGCTCGCTTCCTCATTCGGGTAGGGGAGCTTGCTCGCCGTGGTGGTCGAGGATCTGGTCGGGGACGAGAGTCCGCAGGGCCTGGGACCTGGCGAGACATGCACGCGGAGCAAGCTTCCGCACTCCATGGATCCATCGAGGCGTTTATGCGTATGTCCCTGGGGCTGCTTCTCGGCGTCACGCTCCTCGCCCCCGCCGGGCGGGTGGTGGTGTACTCGGCGCTCGACCGCGAGTTCTCGGAGCCGATCCTGTCGGATTACGAGAAGGCGTCGGGCGTGGAGGTCCTGCCGAAGTTCGACGTGGAGAGCACGAAGACCGTCGGGCTGACGCAGCTCCTCATCAAGGAGGGCGCGCGGCCGAGGTGCGATGTCTTCTGGAACAATGAGATCGTCAATACGATCCGGCTCAAGAGGCGTGGGCTCCTGGCGAAGTGGACGCCGGCCAATGCGGCGGATTTCCCGGAGGCGTTCCGCGACAGGGAGGGCTATTATTACGGCTTCGCCGCGCGGGCGAGGGTGCTGATCGTCAACACGCGACTCGTCGCCGATAAGGATCGACCGAAGAGCATTCAAGACCTCCTGGATCCGAAGTGGAAGGGCAAGGTCGCCGTCGCGAAGCCTCTGTTCGGCACCACGGCGACCCACGCGGCCTGCCTGTGGGCGACCTGGGGCGGGGAGAAGACGAAGCGGTTCTTCCTGGATTTGAAGGCCAACGGCGTGCAGATCCAGTCGGGCAACAAGCAGGTGGCGAAGGCGGTGGCCTCGGGCGAGGCGGCGTTCGGATTGACGGATACCGATGACGCGATCATCGAGCTGGAGGCCAACCGGCCCGTGGCGATCGTCTACCCCGACCGCGAGCCCGGCCAGTTGGGGACGCTGTTCATCCCCAACACGCTGGCGATCCTCAAGAAGGCGCCCGACCCGAAGGCGGCCGAGGCGCTGGCGTCCGCGCTCCTGCAACCTTCCGTCGAAGATCGCCTCGCTGCGGGGCCGAGCGCCCAGATCCCGTTGAACCGGCAGGCCAGGGCGACGCCGAGGGTGGAGTCGCCGAGGACGATCCGCGCGATGGCCGTGGATTTCGAGGCGGCGGCGGGCGTCTGGGATGAGGCGGTGCGGTTCCTGGCGGCGGAGTTTCAGTGATGGGTGATGGAATGCGATTCGAGAGGTGGGAAGCGGGTTGAAGGCGCCGGGCGCGGGGCTCCAGACCCCGCCCCAGCATGGATCGAAGGAGACCACCGAAACCGGGTCTCCAGACCCGTTCCGAGGGCTGGAGACAATCGGACTGGAGACCCGGTTTTGCGGGACGGCGCGGCGGAGGCTGGGGCGGGGTCTGGAGACCCACGCCCAGCGCCTGCGGCGGGTGGTCCGTGGTCTCAGGACGAGACCCCGGCCACGGAGAGATTCATGACTGAAAGTCGGGGCAGTTGCGGATGGCCTCGGCGACCTGGCTGGCGCCGTAGCCCTGCTCGACCATGAGGCAGGGGATGCCGTAGTCCTGGCAGAGGGGGCGGAGCTGCTCGGGCACGGCGTGGGCGACGAGGGACTTGAGGATGAGGACGAGGTCGACGCCGTGGTTCTTGATCCGGGCCTTGACCGACTCGAACTTGGCGGGGCTGTTGCCCTCGTAAGGGACCCAGTCGAGGTCGTCGAATTCGAAGAGGCGGTGGAGCGAACTCCGGGCGTCCTCGCGGGCGGCCCCGCCGATCATGAGGGCGGCGAGGCCCCGGGTGCGTCCGATGAGCCCCTGCAAGGATTCTCGCATGGCGACATCTTGCTCGGACCGGACCTCGTCGTCGTGGATCTTGTCGAGGTGCTTGCGGACGACGCGGAACTCGGACCCGGTGACGAGCTCGCGGAAGGGGCGGATGAGCTCGAGCATCTCGGGGTCGGAGGCCCCGCCGGCCTGGACGGCCTTCAGGAGGGCCTCGGTGAACTCGTCGACGCCCTCGCCCATCGATAAATCATGATGGACGATGATGGCGCGGAGGTCGTTGAGGGCGGCCTTGTGGGTCTCCTTCGACGCCTTCTTCTTCTCGGCCTCGCGGAGGGCGAGGTCGTCGGACCGGACCTTGAACTGGCGGTCGCGGGCGGCGCCGTCGGCGGCGAGCCGGAACTGCTCCTGGGCGTCGACGATGTATTGATCCCAGTCGGCGACGTAGCCTTCCTGGAAGGCGTCGATATATCCGGGCATGTACTGCTTGGACAGGCTTACTAAACGGCGGAAGATCTGTTCGAGTGCGAACATCTCTTCCCCTTGCTCGGGGAAGTCCATGGACTGGAGCCGGCGTAATTTGCCGATCCAGATCATGAGCTGGGCCTTCTGTTGCCGGGAGTCGAGGGTCCCGAAGAAGGCCGCGCCGTCCTCGATCTCGGCGGCGAGCGCGGGGATCTGCTGGGCGGGGAAGAGTTCGGCGAGGTGGGAGAGCATGCGGTCGGTGTCGTTGAATTCGGCCGCGAGCTGGGGGAGCAGGCGGTCCATCTCGGCGCGACAGGACTGGTACTTCTCCAGGGCCAGCCCGAGGACCCGCTGGGCCTCGATGGCCTCCTTGGCGATGGAATCGAGTTCCCTCTGGGCCTCGTTGCGCTTGGATTCGATCTCGAGTCGGGAGTGCTCGATGAGGCGTTCGGCGTTGGCGTCGGGCGGGAGGTAATTCCTGTGCTGCGCGAGCTTGATGGTCATGTCATGGAGGAGCTTGGCTTCTTCGATGGCTTGCTTTAGCTCGCGCTGGCGTATGGGGCGTTCCTCCCGGACGCGTCGCTGGGCCTCGCGTGCCCTGGCCTCGGCGGCCGTCAGGGCGTCGGCGGCGTGCTTGGTGTCGGCGCCCAGCCTCTGGGCCTTGGCCCGGGATTCGGCCTGTCGCACAAGCTCGGCGAGTTTCTCGAGCGAGGGGCTGACGGCACCGAGTGCGGTTGCGGGCGAGGATGGGCCGGGGGGGGCGGATTTCAAGGGTGAGCTGCCCGTGGGTAACTTGGGCGGGACAATGTTGGACCCATCCTTCATGAGAATACTCCTTTCGTGTGTATCTCGTTGCACGCCGGCGGCGTCGCCGGGCGAGGAAGGGGGATCAGGCTCAACAACGTTGTTGAGTCACATCCTTGGGATGAGGAATTCCTCGACGAATCGCGAATCAAGAGAGAACCCGAGTTTGAACGGAAATCCTGGCCAGCCAGGCACTTGGGATGACAGTCTGGGCCAGGTGCGGCATCGCTAGGGCTGGGGCGCGGCGCTCGCGGCACGCGCGCGAGGTCGAGGGGGCCGCCTGGACAATATTCTCATGTCATGCACCCATGTTGGATGCATCGGGGGGAATGATTGGGATGCGATCAAGGGGGAGCGTTTCGTTCACATGGCTATTCTATCCCAGGATTTGGGAGATGGGCGTCCCGAGGCAGAGCGGCAGCGGGCGGTCGAGGGCGTCCCGCAGCTCGGTGGCCGGGTCGATGCCGAGGGCGTGGTAGATGGTGGCGGCGACGTCGGCCGGCGTGACGGGGTCGGTGGCGGGGTAGGCGGCCCAGCGGTCGGACGCGCCATGGACGGTGCCGCCGCGGATGCCCGCGCCGGCGAGGACGGTCGAGAAGCAGTGGGGCCAGTGGTCGCGCCCGTCGCGTCCGGCCCCCGCCCCGCCGACGACCGCCTGCCCCACGCGCGGGGTGCGGCCGAACTCGCCGGTCCAGACGACCAGGGTCTCGTCGAGCAGGCCCCGGGCGTCGAGGTCGTCCAGCAGGGCGGTGAATGCCTGGTCGGCCGCGGGCATGAGGCGTGTCTTGAGGTCCACGAAATTGCGATTGTGGGTGTCCCAGTAGACGGAAACATTTGTTAATCCGTCGTTCTGCCAGAACACGGTGACCAGCGGCACGCCCGCCTCGACCAGCCGGCGGCCCTGGAGCACCGCCTGGCCGTGGGGGTGCAGGCCGTAGCGCGCCCGGAGCTTCGGGTCCTCGCGGGAGAGGTCGAACGCCTCGAGCGCCTTCCGATTGGCTAGCAAATCATAGGCCCGCACGTAATGATTCTTCAATGCAGACACCTGCGCGCTGGTTTCGAGGTGTCTCGCCTGGGCCTCGACCTCGGCCAGGAGCCGCTGCCGGTCGCGGTCGCGGCCGGAGCCGACGTCGTCGGGCAGGTGGAAGGCCCCGACCTGGTAGCCGGGCCGGCTGGGGTCCTCATCAATCGTGAATGGATTGAGCGCGGGGCCGAGCCAGCCGGCGGTCTGGCCGTGGCTCGACTCGACGAACCGGGGCGCGCCGTCGGGGATCGTCGGCCGCATCTGGATGAAGGGAGGCAGGGCGGTGCGCTCGCGGCCCTTGTTGAGGTGGGCGAGCACCGCGCCGTAGTGCGGCCAGTCGTCCTCCAGGCGGCCGTTGCCGTTGAGGGGGACGGGCCGGCCGGTGAGGAGTTCGTGGGTGGCGGTGGTGTGGTTGACGTCGGCGTGGTGGACGGACCGGAGGATCGCCAGGCGGTGGGCGTGCTTCGCGAGCAGGGGGAAATGCTCGGAGATCGCGATCCCGGGGACGTTGGTGGCGATGGGCTTGAATTCGCCCCGGACCTTCTCGGGCGCGTCGGGCTTGAGGTCCCAGGTTTCCTGCTGCGCCGGCCCGCCCCACATGAATAGGAGGAGGCACGACTTCGCTTTTCCGAAGGACGTGCCGCGCAGGGGCTTGCCGGGACGGGATTTGGGAGAAATGTCCCCGGCCACCGCGGAGTTGATCGCGCGGGCGTCGAGGAAGGCGGGCAGGTTCATGCCGAGGAGGCCGAGCCCCCCGGCCCGGAGGAACTCGCGACGGCCGGCCGAATGAACGGTCCGGAATGTCGAACAACCCGAGACCTCGGGCATCATCGCGACTCCCACGTCCTCACCCCAGGGACCGCCTGGGCCGGATTCCGGGCGACCCGGAGGGGCGCGACGGATGGCCTGCGCGTGGGGGGTGGACGGGACCGGCGGCGGAGGCCGATCGCGCGTCGAGGGTGGGATATTCTGCCGGATGGGCCGCGCCTTTCGCAAGTCCACATTGATACCAATTCGTGCTGATCGTTGCCGGTCGGCATCGGGGGCGTGCGGGTTCGTCTACTAACGGCCCCGGGAAGTTGCTATCCTCGATCGGGACGGGGTGGGTTCGGACGGGGGCCGCGACGGCCGGGCCCGTCGTCGCCCCGGGTCGGAGGGGATCGTTTGGGGCTCAAGATCGGGCCACGCTCGGACGCCTCGAATTCCGGTCGCCGCCGGATCGACCCCTGGGCCCAGGCCGAGGGGGTCCCCGCCTCCGCGCGCCCCCTGCTCCGCCCGACCCCCCGCGCCGCGATGTTCTTCCCGCTGGTGGTGATCGTCGCCGTCCTGCCCGGCCTTTACGCCTTGAACTGGTGGGACTTGCGTCCGCCGGGGCCCTGGTGGGGCCTGAGGGGCCTGGCCGTGGTCGAGGGGCGGGTGGTCGACCAGACCCCGGCCGCCGACCGGCTCTCGAACCCGATCGAGGCCCGGAGCTTCCGGGCGGTGGCGTTCCAGCCGCCGCTCTACGCCTGGCTCGAAGCGGCCGGCTACGCGCTCAGCGGGGACCGCTCGCCGATGGCCGCCGTGGTTCCCAGCTACATCGCCGGAGCCCTTGTCGTTCTCCTGGTTTACGCCCACGGGCGGCTCTGGCGAGGGTCGGGCATCGGCCTGATCGCCGCCGTGCTCGCCGGGTTCAACCATAACCTGCTGGTCCAGATGCAGGAGCCCTCGCCGGCGACCCTCGGGCTGGCGGCCTGCCTCGCGGTCTTGCTCTGCTACGGCCAGCACTTGCGTCAATCGGGCCGGGAGGCCTCGGCCTCGCCCTGGGGGGGCGGATTCCTCTGGGTCGTGCTCGGCGGCGTCGCCCTGGGGGGCGGGCTGCTGGCGATCGGGCCGGTCGGCCTGCTGCCGATCCCCGTCGTCTTCCTCCACCAGGCCTATCTCCGGGCGGGCGAACCGCCGGTCGAGCGGTCGGAGCACACCTGGTACGAGATCTGGGACAACCCCAGCATCGTCGCGGGGGCGATCGTCCTGGGCATCGGTTTGCTCGTTTCCGCGCCCTGGTTTGCCTACATGGCGTCCCATCATGGATGGGCGTTCGCGGACGCGCTCCTGCATCCTCCGGACCCCCTGGGGGGGGACCGCCCCGGCCTGCTGGCGCGGCTGGTGATGCTCGCGCCGGCGACCTTACCCCTCGGGCTGTACGGGGTTGCCCGCTGTGTCCGGCTCGCGCTCGTGGCCGACAACGATGATCGCCTGGTGGTCGGCGGGGTGCTCTGGGTGGTCTGGCTGGCGGTCGGGGCGATCGCCCCGGCGCTCTGGCCGGCGGGTCCGCAGTCGGCGCTGGCGATCTTCCTGCTCGTGCCGCTGAACCTCCTGGCCGCCGGGATGATCGGCGACCTCGCAGGGCGGAGGGTGTCGGCCCGGTCCCTGGTCTGGCTGGCGCCGGCGACCGTCGTGACCATCTTCTGGTGGCTCAGCCAGCAGCTCCGCGACGCCGTAACGTCTTTGATGGCCGGCAATTTCGACACCGATACGGTCCTCGGCCTGCACCTGGCGTTCGACCTGGTGCTGGGGGTGTTGATCTTCACCCGGCGGCTCGACCGCTGGGCCAGGCGTCGGGATGACCGCCAGAGGTGGGTGATCGCCGGGTTCCTGTTCGCCGTACTGGCGACGATCCTGGCCGACGGGATGCACGAGATCACCTTCCGGCACCGGGAGACGCGGGAGATCCTGGCCCTCCGGGGGGTGATCGCCCGGCGGCATCAGTCGCAGCCGTTCGAGAGCGTGACGGTGGTCGCCCCCGAGGCCGAGCGGGCCGGTGTCGAAGGCGCAACCCCTGGCGGGCGTCTGCGTTACATCCTTCATGCCACCCTGCCCGGCATCCCCATGCGGGACCTGACCTCGACGGACCAGCTCCTCGCCCTGCCGCCGGCCAGCGGGCCGAGGCTGGTGGTCCTGGTCAGCGACAAGGCCCAGCTTCCCCGCGCGGTGCAGTCCCAGCTCAGCCTGGAGGCCATCCACCCCGGCGGCACGGGCAAGCTCTACGCCTTCGCCACCAGGCACCAGGCCCCCGCCTCCCCCGCGACCGTCCGCCGCCGGGCCCTGCGGCCCTGACGGTCCTGTCCGGTTCGGCCTCGCTCGCGATCGTTCGTCCGACGGAACGAAGCCATTTGGTTGCAAATTATTGTGGGGTAGAGGGTTAAGCTCGATCATTCTGTAGCCCGCCCGGGAGGCTCCGCGTGTCGCGGCGTGGGCCGCCGGGCGTGGGTCTCTCGACCCGGGAACGAAATGCTCCGACGCGCGGGTTCCCTGAACGGGTCTGGAGACCCGGCTTGGTGGTCCAGCGAGGCGGATGTTGGGGCGGGGTCTGGAGACCCGCGCCCAGCTCGACCGTTTGCCCCGTTTCGGGATTTGACGAAACGAAGCCAATTCGCCATAAGTCTCGGGCGGCAAATGGCTTGATGGCTAACATAACGAATCCATGCGCAAGTTGCCAAAAAGCGATGGTCATCACCGATCGGGCGTCGGCCAATCTCAATTATGCGACGCGATATGGCGGGTGGCGGGAAATTCTCCGAGAATTGAGCCCAATCGCCGCGTCGTTCCGGGGGAGGATGGTCATGAGCCTGGATACCGTCGAGCTGATGATGGAGTTCGAGGAGGAATTCGATCTCACCGTGCCCAACGACGTGGCCTCGCGGATGACGCGCCTGGGGGACTTCCAGGCCCACGCTGTGCGTGCCCTGCGCGAGCGCGGGGAGGCGGTGGACGAGGCGGCCGTCTGGGGACGCATCAAGGACATCCTCCGGAAAGATTTCGGGGTCGCGGATGACCTGCTCGTCCCCGAGGCCCGCATCGTGCACGACCTGGGGCTCGACTGAAGGCCGGGGCACCGCCCCGACGGGATTGGCAAATGGCTGGTATCCGAATTTCTTAAGATCTGGGGCTCATCAATGCCGTGACGGGTGTCATGGATCCCATGGACAAGAAAATCGGGATGTTTTGCTGAGGATTGTTGACAGGCGTTGACGGACACGTCACGCGACTGGAGCGATCGTTCGGGCCGGTCCCATTCATCGGTCGGATCGAACGATTTCAGGCATGCCGGGCCGCGGATCGCGCGGCCCCCCTCTCCCATCTGCCGTATTGCCCTCTCAGCAGGACCGCGTCGCCCGTACGAGGTCATCGGCGCCGACTCGTACTGATCCGGATCGGATCGTGCGGAAGGCGTCCGCTCCAACGACGTCGTGGGAGCGGACGCCATTCCCGAGCGGGACTCGTTCCCGATCCGTCGCCGAGGACGGATGCCGTCGGGATGCAGCGCGGGGCGGATTGCACGGCGCGGGGTGGGTTCCGGATTCTCGATTCGAGATCCGCGACAGGGCCTCGCGTCGCCGGCCCGGTTGCGATAGAAAAGGCCGTCGATGTGTGAGTGCTTTGAAGCGAAGTGACCCCGCGCGGCCCGACCCGGGCGGCGTGCGCGGGGTTCGTGTCATCCCGGTCTGGAGTGTCGCGCCGATGGAATTGAACAGGGAACATGAGCCGAAGGGTGAGCCGAAGATGATCGCCCAGACGGTCGCGATGACCGAGGCGATACTCAAGGGGGGTAAGGGGAAGATCTTCCGGGGCCAGCACGCCAAGGCCACGGGGGCGGCCCGGGCGCGACTCATCGTCAACCCGGACCGCCGCCCGGAGACCCGCAAGGGGATCTTCGAGCACGACGGCGAGTATGACGGGTTCGTGCGGTTCTCCAACGGCGTCGGCCGGATCCAGCCCGACTGGGCGAAGGACGCACGCGGGATGGCGATCAAGGTCAAGGGCGTCTCGGGCCCCCGCCCCTTCGAGGAGGAGGGGGAGGACCGCGACACCCAGGACTTCATCATGATCAACCACCCGGTCTTCGCCTTCAAGGACGTGAAGGAGTACCGCAATTTCCACCGCCTCCGTCTCACGATGATGAGGCTCCTCGGCCAGAAGGGGCTGAAACTCGCCCCGCTCCTCTTCTTCGTGTTCGGCCACCCGATCCGGTTCGTCAAGGTCGCCAGCAAGCTCGCGAAGCCCAGCAAGAGCCCGCTGGCCGAGACCTACTGGAGCATGTCGTCGTACATGCTGGGCGACCGCGCGATCAAGTTCCAGTGCGTCCCCGCGGCGTCGAACTCCGAGGGCCTGCCCGACGCGTTCCCCGGCAAGGGGGACAGCGACGACATCCTCTCCGAACGATTCCTGGCGCACGTCGCGAAGCACGGCGCGAAGTTCGATCTCCGGGTGCAGTTCCAGTCCGACCCGGTCAAGACGCCGGTGGAGGACCCTACGGTCGAGTGGAAGGAGAGCGAGTCCCCCTTCTCGACCGTGGCGACCCTGGTGATCGAGCCGGGGGCGGCGATCACCGACGGCTCGGTGGAGAAACTGTCCTTCAACCCCTGGCACACCCTGACCGCCCACCGTCCCCTCGGCGGGCTGAACCGCGTGCGCAAGACCGTCTACCTCAAGAGCACCCAGCTCCGGCTCGATGCGAAGAACCAGGCCCTGCCCGATCCGAAGTCGTAGGGGCTTCTTAGACGTAAACAGGTGAATCTGGAGTGCGTCCGCTCGCTGACGCTCTGGGCTCGTGGGAGCTTGCTCCCGAGAAGAGACGGCGAGTCGCAGGCCTGGGCTTCGTCCGGGCACGCGTGGCAAGCCCCGCGAGAACAGAGCGTCGGCAAGCGGACGCACTCCAGATCCCGGCCCCCGCTTCGAGGAACCGTCGCCATGAGTTCGCCCAGATCCCGAGACCGGATCCACGCCCTGGCCTGGTGTCTCGCCCTCATCCCGGCCGTCCTGGTCATCGGCACGGTCCCGATCGAGGAGACGACCCTGTGGTCCGACCCGGCCACAGGGAGCCGGAAGCGCGAGACCTGGCGGCTCGGGCGTGGCACGGAGACGGTCGTCTGGCCGTCGAGCCTGGACGCCCCCGGCGGCCCCCCGCGCACCTGGAAGAAATACGCCACCACGCGGATCGGCCTGATCTCGAAATCCGCCGCCGGCGGCCCGCCATCGGCCGAGTAGGCCCGCCTCCCCGCCTCAATCCATCCGGGGCACGAATCCCAGCGCCGATTCGAACGTGAACGCGCAGACGGCGGGGAACGCGTCCGGCTCCAGCCCCGTCTCGGCGGCGGCGCGGGCGACGGCGTCGGGATGGAGGTCGGTGAGATTGGCCTGGGCATGGTCGCGGAGGACGCCGCGGCCGGCCAGGCGTCGGAGTTCCTGCTGCTGCTCCGCGATCGTCGCATGCCAGCCCCGCGACCGCTGGCCCGGCTGATGTTCCCACTTCAGGAGGTGCATCAGCAGCACCACGAGCCGGCTCTCGACCTCCCGACAGTCCCGCCGCGCCATGTCGAGCAAGTACTCCCGCAAGTGATCGAAGTCGAGGTCCGCGACGGCCCCCGCCCCGATGAGGTCGGCCATGGTTTCGAGCCACGCCGTCTCGTCCTCGAGATACAGATCCGTCAATGCGACCGCGAGCCGTTGCGCCATCGTCGGGACGTCCCGCCCGTTGGATTATAGGTCACGACCTCGACTGAGGCGCATTGCTAAACCGCCCCATGGCGTGCCTCTGTATGTGCTGAATGTTTGGATCCTGCGGAAAAGTCCAGTGTGGCCACTTGTTCCGGTCGTGTGGGGTTCAGTACACTGTGAACGAATCGTCCGGATGCAGATGCACACCAGTCGACAGGACTTCAGGGACGCGGGGAGGGACCTCGACATGGACCTGGCCACGGCGAAGGGCGGCAGGCTGAGGGGCACGCGCAAGAGGCGGGCGAGTTCGTTCCGGGAGGTCTGCCTGATCGGCGGCAGCGAGGCCGAGGGCGACGGCGGGACGGTCGGGATCGGGGACGACCTCCGACGCGCGGGGCGGCTTTATCGCGTCGCCTCAAGGATTCGGACCCAGGCCGGGGTGAGCTACCTCCGGCTGGAACCGGCGCCGGATCGGAACTGATCTGTCCGTCATGGGTTAACGAGAAACCGTCGGCCGCCGGGGCGGAGCGTCGAGCGATGGCGATCGCGACCGATTTGCGCACGAAAGCCCGCGCCGGCGGGTCGGGCCCGGCCGTCGCCCGGGGGCGGGAGCCCGGGATCCTTGCGGACGCCTCGGCCGTCGAGCGCGCCCAGCGCGGGCGTTTGATCGTCGAGGTGGCGGCGGCCGATCTGGAGTATGCCGAGGAGCACCTCGGGGCCTTCCACCCGACGACCGAGCATTTCCGGCGGTCCCACGCCGAATCCCTGCGCGGCTGGGAGCGGCTCCGGGCCGAGCTGGGGTCCGTCGCCCTGGAGTGGACCATCCAGCAGCCCCCCCGCGCGGCCATCGCCATCGGGGCCGATCATGCCCCGATCGTGTTGATCCTGATCGACGGCCAGGCCTACCGCGCCGAACGGGTCGCCGGGCCGGAACTCGCCCCGCTCCAGTGGCGGCTCGACCGGCTCCGGCCGGCTTTGGATTTCGGGCCATACTATGCCTGCCGCCTGGCCGACGGCTCGCTCCAGTGCGACTGCGCCGGCTGGTACTACCGCGACGACGAGCCCGACCCCATCCCCGAGCCCGCCTGCAAGCACCTCGCCGGCCTGCGGAGCCTGGGCTGGATCTGACGTTGGGCGGGACGGACTCGGGCCCCCAAACTTCGCGACATGGGGCACCCTGCGTCTGGCGCTGGGCGCGGGTCTCCTGTGGAAATTGCATCTGAGGCGTAAGTCTTGACCTTGCAAGAGTTTCTGTGTCGCGGCAGGACCCCGGTCGATTGCCGCCCTGGAAGGGCGCCCTGAGGTCGCCCAGGGTGAAGCCCTGGGATCGGCGAGCGCCGCGGTTCTCGTCTCCCCAGGAGCCGAAGGGTTGCCTCCCGAGCTCCGGAGGGGCGTCCGACGATCGCCAGGGGTGTGAGCCCCTGGACCGGAGGCGTCTGGCGCAAGTCAAATCGATGCAGTGACTTGTGTCATTGGTGGTCCTCCCCATGGGCTCACGCCCCTGGCGATCGACCGCGGTTCCGTCCGGGCTGGAACCAGGGGCGAGCGCATCGCCTTGAGGATGGGGACGCATCGGCTTTTGCCGATCCCAGGGTTCCACCCTGGGCGACCTCAGGGCGCCCTTCCAGGGCGGCAGAAGTAGTTGACGTCACAAAGGAAATCCCTCGGGAGACCCGCGCCCGCGCCCGGTTCCGGCGGTACCGGTGGATCGAAAAACATGCTCAGGTGAGTGCGGCCACGTTCGCTCGCGCCCCCGTGGGACGATGCCGGGCCGCCACGGCGGGGGCGAACACACGGGAAATTACTTGTGTTTGCATGGCCTGATTTTGCATAATCGGTGGCCCGGCGCATCCCCGCCGCCTTCGAGGGGGGGAGCCACGCCGGGCATTCGCGTCCGGGACGTCCACGGGATGTCCCGGCCCCTCCGCGAGAATGGGAGATCGGACGGTTGAGCGATTCCGAGCGTTCGACGCGGGACGCCCGCGTCGGGCTGGCCGATGGGGTCGGCCTCCTGGGGCTGGCCCTGGCGATGATCGCGACGGTGGCGGGCCTGTCCCCCGCGATCGGCCGGCGTCCCCCGGCGGTCGACCTGCTGGCGCTCGCCGGCCTGGGGCTCGCCGCGCTGGGGGCGGTCGCCCGGCTCCGGCTCGCCTCGCCAGCGGCCCCCGCGAAGGGCCGGTTCCGGCCGGACGACCCCGAGTTCCGCCTGCTGTTCGACTCGGCGCTCGTGGGCATCACCGTCGTCCGGCCCGACGGTGCCGTCGAGGAGGCCAACGACGCGTTCCTCGGCCTCGTCGGCCTGACCCGCGACGAGTTCCGTGCCGACGGCCTGAAGTGGACCGACATCACGCCGCCCGAGCATGCCGCGCGCGACCGCCAGGCCGTGCGCGACATCCTCCTCGACGGCCGGTCCGCACCGTACGAGAAGGAATACCTCGCCCGCGACGGCCGCCGCGTGCCGGTGATGGTCGGCACGACCCGGATCGACCCCGACACCGGCCTGAGCCTCTGCTTCGTCCACGACCTCTCCCCGCGCAAGGCGGTCGAGGACGAGCTCCGGAGCAAGGAGGAGCAGTACCGCCAGCTCTTCGACCTCAACCCCGACGCGAGCTGGGTGTTGGACGAGGAGACGTTGGGGTTCCTCGCGGTGAACGAGGCGGCGACCGTGCGCTACGGATACTCCCGCGAGGAGTTCGCCCGCATGACCATCCTCGATATACGCATCAATGTCGATCCGGACGCATTCCGGGAATACCTCCGGACGCACCAGGGCGGCGTCCAGGGGATGCAATCGTCGCACCGGACGCGTACGGGTGAGATTCTGGACGTCGAGGTGACGACCCTGCACCTCATCTTCGCGGGCCGCCCCGCCCGCCTGGTCATCGTCCGCGACCTCACCGAGGCGAACCGGATGGTCCGGACCCTCCGCGAGAACGAGGCGCATTACCGCACCCTGGCCGAGGCCCTGCCGCACGTCATCTGGACCGCCGGCCCGGGGGGCGAGGTCGAGGAGCCACGGCCCGGCGGGACCCTGGTGTGGTCCCCGGGCAGCACCCGCCCTTCGGCCGAATGGCTCCGCCTCATCCACCCCGACGACCGCGAGAACAGCCGGCGCGCCTGGGCCGAGGCCGTCGAGAACGGCTCGGCCTACGAGGTCGAGCATCGGGTCCGACGCGGGGATGCGGGGTGGGTCTGGGGCCTGAGCCGGGCGGTGCCGCTCCGCGACCCCGATGGCAAGGTCCTCCGCTGGGTCGGCACGACGACCGACATCCACCGGGTCAAACACGCGGAGGAGGCCCTGGTCGTGGCCGTGCTGGCCGCCGAGACGGCGAGCCGCTCGAAGGACCGGTTCCTGGCCGTGCTGAGCCACGAGCTGCGGACGCCCCTGACCCCGGTCCTCGCCGCGCACACCGCCCTGCTCGGTCGGACCGACATCCCCCTGGCCATGCGCCAGGTGGTCGAGATGACCTGCCGGAACATCGAGCGCGAGGCCTGCCTGATCGACGACCTGCTCGACGTCTCGCAGATCACGCAGGGGGCCATTGCGTTCAAAGCCGGCCGGCACGACCTCCACGACCTGCTCGGACGCGCCCTCGACGACGCCCGGGCCGAGCTGGAGGCCGCCGAGATCCAGGTGATCCGCCTCATCGACGCCGAGGAGACCTACATCGAAGGGGACGCCGATCGCCTCCGCCAGGTGCTCGGGAACGTGGTCCAGAACTTGCTCAAGTTCAGCCCTCGAGGGAGCCGGGCGTGGGTCCGGACGAGGAACATCGAGCGCGGGTCGGAGCATCAGGATTTGGTCGCGGATGAAGCCACAGCGGCCGCCACCGGGGACCAACGGCCCCGGATCCGGGTCGACATCACCGACGAGGGCGTGGGCCTGGCCCAGGAGGATCTGGGGCGGATCTTCAACGCATTCGAACAGGGCGAGGTGACCCTGAGGCGCCGCTACGGCGGCCTGGGCCTGGGCCTGACCATCAGCCGCTACATCGCCGAGCGGCACGGCGGCCTGCTCTGGGCGAGCAGCCCCGGGAAGGGGAAGGGGTCCACCTTCTCCCTGCTCCTCCCGACGGCCCCGCCCCCGGCCATGTGCCACATCCCCCTCCCCGCGAACGAGCCGGAGGTCCCCCCCTTGCCGCCGCCAGCGAACGCGAATAGGAACGCGGATGCCGACGACGACCGGCCCGCCATGACCGCGACCGGCGCCGCGTCGGACGCCCGCGTCGGCGTGCCGGTCGCCCGCAAGGGGCTCCGGATCCTGGTGGTCGAGGACAACAAGGACACCCTGCGGATCCTGTCCATGCTCCTCGAACAGGCCGGCCACCAGGTCGCCGCCCAGCCCTCCTTCGCCCGGGCGATGGACTACGTCGACTCCGGGGCATCGTTCGACATCGTCCTCAGCGACATCGAGCTGTCCGACGGCACCGGCCTGGAACTCATGCGGCATATCCGTGCCACCCGATCCTCGCCCGACCCCGTCCCCGGCATCGCCATGAGCGGGTTCGGCTCCGACGAGGACATCGAACTGAGCATGGACGCCGGCTTCGCCGAGCACATGACCAAGCCACTCGACTACCGCCGCCTCGAATCCACGCTCTGGAGGGTCTCGGGGAAGACCCCGTAGGGCCCGCGATTGCGGACCCTACCTTGAGGTTCCGCCTCGCGGCCGATAGGCTGGATCATTTGCATCCCGCCCCACGATCCGATCGAGGAAGGTCCCTGATGTCGACGGCCATCGACTGGTCGGCGGTGTTCGCCGAGTCGCTCACCTGCCAAGCGTTTCTCGACCGCCACGCCAATCCCCAGCAGCGCGAGCGCTGGGACGCCATGCCCGACCGGATCAAGCTGACCGGCGAGCAGACGGCCCTGCTCGGCAGCTTCGTCCGCAAGATGCACGTCTTCTGCCTCTCGGGCGCGTGGTGCGGCGACTGCATCCAGCAGTGCCCGATCTTCCTCAAGTTCGCCGAGGCCTGCCCCGCGATCGACCTCAAATTCCTCGACCGCGACGCGCGGGAGGACGTCCGCGACGCCCTCTCCCTCAATGGCGGCCACCGCGTGCCCATGGTGGTCTTCCTCAGCGAAGATTTCCAGGAAGTCGCGAGGTTCGGCGACCGCACCCTCTCCGGCTACCGCCGCCTGGCGTCGCAGCAGCTCGGGTCCACCTGCCCCACCGGCCTCGTCCCCCCCGACGACGACGCCCTCGCCGCCATGACCTCCGACTGGCTCGACCAGTTCGAACGCGCCCACCTGATCCTGAGGCTCTCCCCCCGCCTGCGGCAGCTGCACAACGATTGAGGTGGGGAGGAAGAGCATTGAACCACAGAGACACAGAGAACACGGGGAAGACCGAGAATCTGAGATGATTCACGATCTTCATTTTCCCATCATTCTCTGTGACCTCTGTGTCTCTGTGGTTCAATTTCCCCCTGAACCCTCCTCTACTTCTGCTTCCGCACCCAGTCCACGTGCTTCTTGATCCCCTCGTGATCCATCAGGGCCTCGCGGGTGTTGTAGTCCCAGCCGAGGACCTTCTCGTCCGGGATCAGGTCGTGGATGCCGCTGTGGCAGGCGTGGCAGACCCAGAGGCCGCGCGACCGCATCTCGGCGATCCCGAACCGGTCGCGGAACCGCGGCTTCTTGTGGACATGCCGGGGGATCAGGTGGTGGAAGGTCAGCTCCTGGCCCTCCCTCCCGCAGAGTTCGCAGGGGCCCGCCTGCCGCTCGCGCTCGCGGCGCTCGGCGGCCTCCTCCTCGGTCTCCTCCCGGATTCTCTCGCGACGTCCCATCCGCGCCCGACCCTCCTCCAAGGTGCGGCGGCCGCCCCGATTCGACCGCCGAATTCCGTCCGACTCCAGAACGCCGTTGCCCTCGGCCGAAATTTTAACAAAAATACAGCAACGGCCGCACGACGTCGGATTCCTATTGGGACAGGCCCGGAGTGTCTCGGATGCCGAATCGGTTCAAGACCCCCGGACGAAGCCGGACGCGGCCCGCGTTCGTTGTACTTGCGGCCTGGCTCGCGGCCAGCCCGGCCTCGGCGGCCGACCCCGCCCGGCTGGAGCACTTCGAGAAGCACGTCCGGCCGCTCCTGGTCGAGCACTGCCAGAGTTGCCACGGCCCCTCGAAGCAAAAGGGGGGCCTCCGGCTCGACTCGATCGACGCCATCCGCAAGGGGGGCGACAACGGGCCCGCCGTCGTCCCCGGCAAGCCGGCCGAGAGCCTCCTCGTCCAGGCGGTGCGCTACGCGCCCGATCAGGACCTGAAGATGCCCCCCAAGGGCAAGCTCCCCGAGGCCGCCGCCGCCGCGCTCGCGAAATGGGTCTCCGACGGGGCCGAGTGGCCGGCGACCGACGTGGCCCAGGCGAGCGGGGCGAAGGAGAAGGCCGCCCCGAAGGGCTTCACGCCCGAGCAGAGGGCGTTCTGGGCCTTCCGGAAGGCCGCCGAGCCGAAGGTGCCGGCGGTCAAGGACGCGAACTGGGCGAGGTCGCCGCTCGATGTGTTCATCCTCGCCCGACTGGAAGCGAAGGGGCTCAAGCCCGCGCCGAAGGCCGACAAACGGACCCTGATCCGACGGGCCACCTTCGACCTCATCGGCCTGCCGCCGACGCCCGAGGAGGTCGAACGGTTCCTCAAGGATGAATCGCCCGATGCGTTCGCGAAGGTCGTCGACCGGCTCCTCGCCAGCCCCCGCCACGGCGAGCGCTGGGGACGCCACTGGCTCGACGTCGCCCGCTACGCCGACTCCAACGGCATGGACGAGAACGTCGCCATGTCGAACGCCTGGCGCTACCGCGACTACGTCGTCCGCGCGTTCAATTCCGACCTCCCCTACGACCAGTTCGTCCGCGAGCAGATCGCCGGGGATTTGCTCCCCGAGCTCGCCGACGAGGCCCGCAAGGCCGACCGCCTGATCGCCACCGGCTTCCTGTCCGTCGGCCCCAAGATGCTGGCCGAGGACGACCCGGTGAAGATGGAGATGGACATCATCGACGAGCAGGTCGAGAGCGTCGGCCGCTCGTTCCTCGGCCTGACGATCGGCTGTGCCCGCTGCCACGACCACAAGTTCGACCCCATCCCCACCGCCGACTACTACGGCCTCGCCGGCATCTTCAAGAGCACCAGGACCATGGCCAACCATAAAGTGGTGGCCATGTGGCACGAGCGTCCGCTGACCTCGAAGGCCGACAAGCCGAAGGTCGACGCCCTCAACAAGCAGATCGCCGACAAGGCCGCCGAGACCCGCAAACTCACCCAGGACGCCCGCAAGGCCCTGCAAACCGAGTCCCGCGAACGTATCGCCGATTACTTGATCGTCGGCGAGTTGCTCGAACGGCGCCAGGCCGCGTTCCAGGCCCTGGGCAACGCCCCGCTGGCCGCCGTGGCGAAGGACGCGATCGTCGTCGAGGCCGAGAACTTCACGCGCGGGAATGTGATCAAGGACACGACCAACTACGGCAAAGGCATCGGCATCGTCCTGAACGGCGGCCCGATGCCCAACCGCGCCGAGTACGAGATCACCATCCCCAGGGCGGGCGTCTACCAGTTCGAGATCCGCCAGGCCGCGCAGGAGGCCCGGCCGGTGAAGGTCACCTGGAACGGCCGGCTCATCAAGTCGGACGCCCTGAGCAAGCCCACCGGGACCTGGTTCGCCGAGAGCCAGGCGTGGTCGGTCGAGGCCGTCGAGGCCCTGCCCGCCGGCAAGCTGACCGTCGTCCTCGAACGCGACGGGCCGTTCCCGCACATCGACAAGCTCGCGCTCGTGCCCCGCCCCTTGCCCGCCGGGCTGGCCCTGGCGGATTTCTCCTCGCCGGATGAACAGATCCAGACGCGCAAACTCAACCGCAACCTCCTGGACCGCTGGGTCAGGGCGATCGCCAGGGCCCGCAAGGCGCCGGCCGGGAACGTGCTGGCGGCCTGGGTCGGCTCCGCGCCGAAGCCGACCGAGGATTGGAAGACGTCCCCGGGCGAAGTCGATCGCATCCTGTTCGCGACCCCCCTGCCCTGGACCCGCCGCGACCTGGCCGCGCGCTATCAGCAATTGCTGACGCGAGATCGCAAGAATGTGTCGAACCTGGCCTCGGTGAGATCGTTCCTCGACGACCCCGACGGCCCCCTGACCCTGCCGAGGCCCGTCGACCCCCTCTTCCCGCCCGAGACGGTCGCGAAGCTCGCCGCGCTCAAGGCCGAGCAGACGGCCCTCGAAGCGAAGGCCGCCGCCTTCCCGCTGGCGATGGCGGTGGAGGACCGCGAGGTGAAGGACCTCGCCGTCCACATCCGCGGCAACCATATGACCCTCGGCGAGGTCGTCCCCCGGCGGTTCCCCCGGATCCTCGCGGGCGAGTCGCAGGCCCCCCTGCCGAAGGCCGTCAGCGGGCGCAAGGAACTCGCCGACTGGCTCACCCGGCCCGACAACCCGCTCACCGCCCGCGTCATGGTCAACCGCCTCTGGCGCTGGCATTTCGGCGAGGGGCTCGTCCGCTCGGTCGACAACTTCGGCACCCTCGGCGAGCGCCCCGACCAGCCCGAGGTCCTCGACTGGCTGGCCCTGCGGTTCGTCGAGGCGGGGTGGTCGATGAAGGCATTGCATCGGACCATCATGCTGTCCTCGGCCTATCAGATGAGCACGGCCTTGAACGAGAAGGCCGCGCTCCTCGACCCCGACAACCGCCTGCTCTGGCGGATGAACCGCCGCCGCCTGGAGGCCGAATCGGTCCGCGACACCCTGCTCGCCCTCGGCGGCACCATCGACTTCCAGCAGGGCGGCACGCTGCTGACGACGAGGAACCACGAATACGTCTACAGCACCGCCTCGGCCCTCGTCGCCGGGCAGTTCCAGTCCAACCGCCGTTCCGTCTACCTACCCGTCGTCCGCAGCGGCGTGTACGACGCGCTCCAGGTCTTCGACTTCGCCGACCCCAGCGTCGGCAACGGCTCGCGGTCGACCACAACCGTCGCGCCTCAGGCCCTGTTCATGCTCAACAGCGAGATCATCGCCGGCGCCTCCAGGGGCCTGGCGAAGCGGATCCTGTCGCGCGCCGAGCCCGACGACGCCCGGGTCCGACGGCTGTTCTCCATCGCCTTCGGCCGCCCGCCGGCCGAGCCCGAGATCAGCCGCACGCTCGAATTCCTCGACCGCTACCAGGCCACCCTGGCCGTGAAGAACGTCCCCGAGCCCGACCGCCGCCCCCGCGCCTGGCAGGGGCTCTGCCACGCCGTGCTGGCGTCGAGCGAGACGATCACGGTCGATTGATCGAACGATCCATAGCCTCTTCTGTCCGCGGGGCCCGATCCATGAACCGCCACTGGAACGCCTTCGACCGCCCCCCCGTCTCGCGCCGGGAGATGCTCAGCCGCGGCGGCAACGGCTTCGCCGCCCTGGCCCTCGCGGGCCTGCTCGGCGAGGAGGCCCGCGCCGCCTCGAACGCCGCCCTCCGCAAGGCCTCCGACGGCCCCGACCCGCGCGACCCGCTCGCGCCGAGGCTGCCGCACTTCGCCCCGAGGGCGAAACGGGTCATCTTCCTGTTCATGCACGGCGGGCCGTCGCAGGTCGACACCTTCGACTACAAGCCGAAGCTCCAGCGCGACCATGGCAAGCCCCTCCCCTTCGCCAAGCCCCGCGTCGTCTCGGCCGAGACCGGTAACCTCCTCGGCTCGCCGTTCAAGTTCAAGCAACACGGTTCGAACGGCCTGTACATCAGTGAACTTTTCCCCGAAATCGCGAAGGTCGTCGACGACCTCTGCGTGATCCGCTCGATGCACGGGTCCAACTCCCGGCACGGCGGCGCGCTGCTCGAACTCCACACCGGCAGCGACACATTCGTGCGACCGGCGATGGGTTCCTGGGTCACCTACGGCCTCGGCACCGAGAACCAGGACCTGCCGGGCTTCATCACCATCTGCCCGAACCTGAGCCACGGCGGCGTCAACAACTGGTCGAGCGCCTTCCTCCCGGCCGTCTACCAGGGGACCTCGATCGGCACCTCGGGCGCACCGGCCGAGCAGGCGGTGGTCTCGTTCATCAAGAACGCCGAGGATGCCCCGCGCGACCTGCAACGCCTCGAAATGGACCTGACCCAGGACCTCAACCGCGGCCACCTCGACCGCGCCGGGGCCGACCAGGCGCTCGAAGGCCGGATCAACGCGTTCGAACTCGCCTACCGGATGCAGACCGCCGCGCCCGAGCTGCAAGACCTCACGAACGAGTCGCCCGCCACCCGCAAGCTCTACGGGCTCGATGAGGAGGCCACCCGCAACTTCGGCCGCATCTGCCTGATGGCCCGCCGCTTCTCCGAGCGGGGCGTCCGGTTCGTCCAGGCCACCCACAGCTACAAGTGGGACCAGCACGGCAACCTCAAGGCCGACATCACCCGCAACGCCCTCGAGGTCGACCGCCCCATCGCCGCGTTGCTCAAGGACCTGAAGGCGCGTGGGCTCCTGGATGAGACCCTCGTCTTCTGGGGCGGCGAGTTCGGCCGCACCCCGACCTCCCAGGGCGACGGCCGCGACCACAACCCCCACGGCTACACCATGTGGATGGCCGGCGCGGGCGTGAAGCCCGGCCTTGTCTACGGCGAGACGGATGATTATGGGTACTACTCCGTCGTCGACAAGGTCCACGTCCACGACCTCCACGCCACCATCCTCCACCTGCTCGGCCTCGACCACCTGAAACTCACCTACCGCCACGCCGGCCGAGATTTCCGGCTCACCGACGTGCACGGCGAGGTCGTGACGGATATCCTGGCGTGACCTCGGGGGCGACCGCCCCCGCTCTCAACGACCACGCCCGGAGTCCGCGCCGTGATCCGCAACCTGCTGGTGCCGACGCTCGCCATTGGCCTGTTCTGTTCGCATGTTCATGCCGACGTCCAGGTCGGCGCGGCCGTCCGTCTCATCACGCCCAACCCGCTGATCCCCGTCTCCGGCGGCATGGGCATCCCCAAGCCCGCCAAGGAGACGCGAGGCGAGTTGACCGCCCGCGCCATGGTCATCCGCAAGGGCGACACCTCCGTCGGCATCGTCGCGCTCGACCTCCTCGGCTTCCCCTCCGTCCTCTGCGACCGCGTGCGCGCGAAGGTCCCCCGGATCGCCGCGAAGAACATCCTCATCGGCTCCACGCACACCCACAGCGCACCGGAGTGCTACGCCTTCCCCGACAGCAAGGGCGGCCACACCGCCGATCTCAAATATCTCGATCTGGTCTGCGAGAGGGCCGCCGAGGCTCTGAACGAGGCCATCGACAGGCTCCAACCCGCCGCCATCAAGGTCGCCACCGGCGAGGCCCAGGGCAAGATCGCCTACAACTACTACGCCCCCGACCTCTACGACCGCCGCATGAGCGTGATCCAGGCTGTGTCACCGAAGGACGGCAAGACCATCGCCACGCTCGTGAACTACGCCATCCACCCCGAGGTGCTCGGCAACAGCATCGGCGTGCTCAGCCCCGACCTCATCGGCCCGCTCTGCGACAAGCTCCAGGCCGACCTCGGCGGCGTCGCCCTCTTCATGAACGGCGCCCAGGGCGGCATGATCACCGCCGACAACCGCATGCTCGACCAGCCCAGCGACAAGCAGCGGGCCTACTGGAACGACGCGCGATCCTGGAACGAATGCCTGCGCATCGGCCACCTGATGGCGTCCGAGGCCCAGCGCCTGCTCAAAACCGCCCCGCTCCAGCCCGACCCCGGCCTCTTCTGCACCGACCTCGACATCAAGTTCCCCGTCGAGTCCCGCGAACTCTGGGCCGTCGTCACGATGTCGCCCCTCAAGTACCCCCGCAACGAGGCCGACCGCAGCATCACCACCCGCGTTAACCTCATCAACCTCGGCGACGCCCAGATCCTCACCATCCCCGGCGAGGCCCTGCCCAACATCGGCTTTTATCTCAAACGCAAGATGCGAGGCAAGCACAACCTCCTCTTCGGGCTCACAAACGACGCCTTCGGCTACATCCTCACCAAGGTCGACTACAAATCCTTCCCTCGCTACGACTACGTCTCCCGCACCAGCCTGGGCGAGATGACCGGCGAGATCCTGATCGAGAAATCGCTCGAACTCGTGAACAAATCCCCAAAGCCTGAGAAATGAGAGAGATTGAACCACAGAGACACAGGTATCACCGCGAGGAGCAGAGAATCTGAATCTCTCCGTGTCCTCCGTGTCCCTGTGGTTCAATTCTGCAATATTTTGGTGATGACATGCCCATGCACGTCCGTCAGCCTTCGACGGATGCCGTTGTGGTAGAACGTCAGCCGCTCGTGGTCCAGGCCCAGGATGTGCAGGATCGTCGCGTGGAGGTCGTAGATCGTCACCGGATCCACCACCGCCCGGTGCCCGAATTCGTCCGTGGCCCCGTAAGCAACCCCCGGTTTCACCCCCGCGCCGGCGAGGAAGCTCGTGAACCCGAGCTGGTTGTGGTCGCGGCCCCGGGCGATCTTGTTCGCCTCCGTGAACGGCGTCCGGCCGAATTCGGACGTCCAGATCACCAGCGTGTCATCGAGCAGCCCGCGTGACTTCAGATCCTTGAGCAACGCCGCCACGGGGCGGTCCATGATGGCCGCCTCCTGCGTGTGATTCTGCACGACGTCCTCGTGCGCATCCCAGTTCATCCGGGGCTTCATGGCCGACCCCCCCTGGTAGAGCTGCACGAACCGCACGCCCTTTTCCAGCAGCCGCCGCGCCAGCAAGCAGTTCCTCGCGAACGGCCCGCAGATCGGGTCATCGACATGATAGAGCTTGAGCGTCGATGGATTCTCGTCCGACGTGTCCAGCACCTTCGGCACGCTCGTCTGCATCCGCGCGGCCAGCTCATAGGCCCCGATCCGGGCCGAGAGTAGCTCGTTCCCCGGATGCTCCTCCCGGTGTCGCGCATTCATGCGCCCCAGGAACGCCAGGGCCTCGCGATCCGATTCGGGCGACACTTCGGGCGGCCCGAAGAGATTGGGGATCGGCTCGCTCCCCTTGGTTTGCAGCGCCACTCCCTGATGCCTCGGCGGCAGGAATGCGCTCGACCAGTTCGCCGTCCCACCGGCCGGGATCCCCCTCGGGTCGGGCAGCACGACATACACCGGCAAGTCATCGCTCTCCGACCCGAGCCCGTAGCTGATCCACGAGCCCATCGACGGGAACCCATTGCGGATGAAACCCGTGTTCATCTGCAACTGGGCCGGCCCGTGGTTGGCCGACTTCGCCGTCATCGAGTGGATGAACGTCAGGTCGTCCACGCACGTCGCCAGCGACGGCAGCAGCTCCGAAACCCACCGCCCCGTCTGGCCGTACTGCCGGAATCTCCACGGGCTCTTGAGCAGATTCCCAATTTTACTATTGAACGTATCAATCGCCGACCCGCCCGGCATCGGCTCGCCGTGGCGTTTGATCAACTCCGGCTTGTAGTCGAAACTATCGACCTGACTGATCCCGCCCGTCAGGAAGATCTGCAAGACCCGCGTCGCCCGCGCCGGGAAGTGCGGCCCGGCCTTCGCCTCGGCCCTCGCCTCCCGCTCCATCAAATACGCCAGCGCAAGCATCCCCAGCCCATTGGCGGACTGTCGGAGGAAATGCCGGCGAGGTAGGTCAAGCGTTGGATCCATGATCGTCTTCCGTCCTCAATCTGCCCATCCGGCACGAGCCACCCCGAGCGCTGGGCTTCCCATGCGCTGGGCGTGGGTCTCCAGACCCCGCCCTGACCGACGCCGCGCCGTACCACTGAACCGGGTCTCCAGACCCGTTCCATCCGTGCCTCCCAGAACGGGTCTGGAGACCCGGTTATCCGGTCTCCTCTGATCACGGTGGGGGCGGGGTCTGGAGACCCACGCCCAGCGCAGTCGGCATGCAGTGGTTCATGGAAACTTACTCAATGATAAGAAATTCGTTCGCATTGATGAGCACATGGCAAAGCCTACCCAAACCCTGTGCCTTCGCGAATCGCTCCGCTTCGGCTTGCTCCGTCTTCTTAGGTTCCCGCCCGAACGCTAGCCGATAAGCCAACCGAATCCGAGAGCCAGTGTCCGGCGCGTCGTGTTCCAGCCGCCCCGCGAACGCGGCCGACTGCCGGTGGACGAAGCGGTCATTCCACAGCGACAGGGCCTGGAGCGGCGTGGTGGTGACGGCCCTCGTGGGTGTCGTGGTCGAGGGCTCGGGGCAGTCCAGGGTCGTCAGCAGCGGATTCTCCGCGCCCCTCACGACCATTCGATAAATGCTCCGACGTCGATACTCCGGCCCATCCTTGTCGACGGGCTTGTAGAGCGTCCCCGCGTTCGTCCTGGAGTCGAAAAGCTGATACCCCGGCCCCCCGCGTGTCTCGTTCAACTGCCCCGAGATCAGCAGCAAGGTGTCTCGGACCTCCTCCGCGTCCAGCCTCCGGGGCGAGAATCGCCAGAGCCAGCGATTGTCCGAATCCACCGCCGCGGCGGCCGGATCGAACCGCGACGACCGCCGATAGGCGTCCGAGAGCAGGATCAAGCGATGCAGGCGCTTGAGCTTCCAGCCGCCGTCCATGAGTTCGCTCGCGAGCCAGTCGAGCAGCTCGGGATGCGTCGGCCGCACCCCGTTGAACCCGAAGTCGCTCGGCGTCGCCACGATCCCCTGGCCGAAATGATGCTGCCATACCCGGTTCGCCATCACCCGCGCGGTGAGTGGATTCCTGCGATCCGTCAGCCACTTCGTCAGGGCGACCCGTCGGGCCGATTCATCCGCCTTCGCGTCGACGTCAAACCCCGAATCCAGCGCACCCACGGCCCGCAGGGCCCCCGGCGCGACCTCTCGCCCCGGGGCAAGCACATCGCCCCGGTTGAGGACCTTCGTCGCCTCGGGTTTCTCCCGCTTCGGCAGGTAAACCGGCTTCTTGTTGAAGTCGTCCCCGCCGTGCTTCACCCCGGCGAACGCGGCCTCGATCCGATAAAAATCCTCCTGCGGGATCGGGTCGAACTTGTGGTTGTGGCAGCGGGCACATTGCACGGTGAGCCCCAGGAACGCCTGCCCCACGACGCCGATCAGGTCCTCCAGCTCATCCTGGCGGACATTCGCCCGCATGATCGCGCTCGCGACCTTCGATCCCACTTCGTCATACGGCCCCGCCACCAGGAACCCCGACGCCGCCACCGCCCGCTCATCCTTCGGAGCCAGCACGTCCCCCGCGATCTGCTCGGCCACGAACCGGTCGTACGGGATGTCGTCATTCAGGCCCTCGATCACGGAATCGCGATACGCCCAGGCCCCGAATCGCGGCGAATCATGCTCATATCCGTGGCTCTCGGCGAACCGCACCACGTCCAGCCAGTGCCTTCCCCAACGCTCCCCGTACCGCGGCGACGCCAGCAGCCGGTCCACCAGTCGCTCGACCATGCCCGGCCGCCGATCGTTCTCGAACGCGTCGATTTCTCCGGGAGACGGCGGCAATCCGTGCAGGTCGAAGGTCATCCGGCGGATCAAGGTCCGACGATCGGCCTCGGGTGAAGGCGTCAACTTTTGCTCGGACAGTTTCCTGAGCACGAAGGCATCAATGGCATTCGTTGCCAGCGGCGAGCCGTCGGCCCCGACGGGCACGGCAGGCCGGACGATCGGCTGCAACGACCACCAATCGAGCCCCGCTCGCCGGTCGGTGGTGAACATCCCGGGGGAGATCGGCCCGGCATCCCACGGCGCCCCCTGGACGATCCAGCCGCGCAAGGTGGCAATCTCGGCCTCGCCCAGACGATCGCCCTTCTTCGGCGGCATTACCCCTTCGGCCACCGCGTCGAGCAGGCTGCTCGCGTCCGCATCGCCCGGCTCCACGACCCGGCCGGACTTGCCACCCTTGAGCAATCGCTCGCGCGTGGACATGTCCAGGCCCCCTGCGGGTTTGTCGCCCGAGTGGCAATCGAGACAACGCCCGACCAGGATCGGCCGCACCTCGCGCACGAAGGACCGGCGATCCTCCGCGGAGGCGGGCGGCAGCGCGAGGAGGCTCGATATTGCCACAATCATGCCGGTTTCGACGGGTCTCATGCCATCGATTCTACCCCATCTCCCGCCCGGTTCCACCATTCCGACGCATTTCGGCCCGTCACCGCCCCGCGGGCCGCCATTGGGGCCAGATCGACCCGTGCCCGGCCTTCGCCGGGGTGATGGGCCGCTCAGCGAGATCCGACAACCGCATCACATAAAGGCGTCGCAATCCGTCCCGCTTGCTGCCGTACGCGAGGAATTTCCCGTCCGGCGAGGGCGTCGGGTGATAGTGCGACGAACCCTTGGGGGTGGTCGTCAGGCGCTCGTTCTTGCCCGACCGATCCACGCGGAAGAGTTCGATGTTGTCGCCAATCTTCGATGTGTAATAGACCCAGGTGCCGTCGGGCGCCCACGCGGGGATGTCGCTGCTGCCGTTGTGGAAGTCGGGCACGTCGAGGAAGGCCATCCATCCCACGTATCCGCCGCGATCGGCGATCTTGCGGAGCCCCGACCCGTCGGCCCGGACAAGATGCGGGTGGCAGTTCTCGTGCTCGCCCGAGACGAACAGCAGGTGCGAACTGTCCGGCGACCACTGGGGCGCGAAGTTGAACGGGTGGCCGGTCTCCACCTTCTTCGCGTTCGAGCCGTCGCGGTCGGCGATGAACACCTGATAGCTCTTGTGATAGGCGATGCGACGGCCATCCGGCGAGGCGCTGAAGCCGTAGGAGAATTCCTTCGATTCGGCCGTCAGGTCCCGCTTGTTCTTGCCGTCGCGGTCCATCCGGAACGGGTGCGAGTTCCCATCGATGAGGGCCTGGAACCCCAGCGATTTCGGGTCGTCCGGCCAGAAGAAGAGACCGGTGTTGTAGAAGCTGACGCGGTCGACCGACGTCATGTTCGTCGCGGCGTTCGTTTTTGCATCAAACAAGTACATGTCATAGAGCCAGCCGCCCTCGATGAAGCGGAAGGTCCTGTGCTCCTCCTCCCACTTGGCATTCTCGGGGCTCTCCCAGCCGCGGCCGACGATGGCGAGCGAGCCCTCGGGCGACCAACCGGCGAACTGGGTCCAAGAATTCGCCTCGTCGCTGAGCCTCGGCGCGACCTCGCGGGCGTCCGAGCCGTCGGCGTTCACGGTCCAGGCCCGCATCGTGGCGATGTTGGGCTGCCGGCCGCCGGAGAGATTGGTGCGATAGGATGTGTAACCAAGCCTCGACGGCGACCAGTCGTTAGCGGTGGCGATGGATCCGAAAAGGACGCAGACCAGACATCCAGTCAAAGTGCGGATCACGGCAGCCTCAGTGTGGGTGGCATGTTGGGATGAGAACATCAAGCGCGAACGGGCATCCCCTTGCAACGGGTCGCCGGCCGACTTACCCTGCGATTCTCCCCGGAACCACCCGCGCGAGGATCCCGCCATGACCGACCCCAACCGCCGCGAATTCCTCAGGCTCGGCTCCGGCGTGATGGCCGTCTCGGGCCTGGCCGCAATGCCCGCGCGCCCCGCCCGCGCGGGGGCGAACGACACGATCACCGTCGCCATGATGGGCCTGCGCGGCCGCGCGAGGCACCTGCTGGAGGGGTTCTCGGCCTGCAAGGATGTGAAGGTCAAGACCCTCATCGACGTCGACGCGAACCAGTTCGACGACGCCCTGAAACTCGTCGAGTCCCGCCAGGGGCACCGCCCCGGGGTGATCCACGGCGACTTCCGCAAGGTCCTCGACGACAAGGACATCGACGCCCTGATCGTCGGAACGCCCGACCACTGGCACGCCATCCCGACCATCCGCGCCTGCCAGGCCGGCAAGCATGTTTATGTGGAGAAGCCCGACGGACACAACATCCGCGAGGGCAAGCTCATGGTCGCCGCCGCGCGGAAGTACAACCGCGTCGTGCAGATGGGCGTCCAGTCGCGCAGCGGGGCCCACTTCGCGGAGGCGGTCGATTACCTCAAGACCGGGGCCATCGGGAAATCTCTTTACGCGCGTGCGTGGGAGAGCGGTAAGCAAGGCTCGATCGGTAAACCGAAGGACGCCCCCGTCCCCGCCGGAGTCGATTACGACACATGGCTCGGCCCAGCACCCGAGCGGCCGTTCAATCCCGTGCGGTTCCACACGCACTGGCGATGGTTCCTCGACTACGGCACCGGCGACCTCGGCAACGACGGCGTCCACCGGCTCGACATGGCCCGTCGCGGGCTCGAAGCCGCGCTCATCGGTCAAGGGGACCAACCCCTCGGCATGCCCACGGTCGCCAGCGCCACGGGCGGCAAGCGGTATTTCGACGACGCCCAGGAGTTCCCCGACACCCAGTTCGTCACGCTCGACTACCCCGATCGCAACGCCACGATCCTCTACGAGATGCGCGTCTGGGCCCCCTACCGGCTCGACGACGAACCCGAAGGTGCGGCGATCTTCGGCGATAAGGGATATGTGATTATCGGCAACAGCCGATGGAGAGCGTTCACCCCCGACGGCAAGGTCGTCGCCCAGGGCGCGAGTTCGAACACGGATCACGACATCGCCCACAAGCGGAACTTCCTCGAATGTGTCCGAAGCGGATCCCGGCCCAACTGCGACATCGAGATCGGCCACACGTCGAGCGTCCTCTGCCACCTCGGCAACATCGCCTGGCGTACCGGCCGCACCATCCGGTTCGACCCCGCCACCGAGACCATCGTCGGCGACGACCAGGCCAACGCCCTCGTCGGCCGGACCTACCGCAAGAAGTGGGAACTGACCGACGACGTTTGAGCCATTGGTGTTCCCTCCCAACCCGAGGATCTTCGGATGATGGCTCCGCGCCTCTCCCTCTGTTCGCTCATCCTGGCACTGGCCGTGGTGCCCTCCGTCATTGCGGGGCCCGATCGCACGAGGCCCAACGTCGTCGTCATCCTCGCCGATGACCTTGGCTTCTCCGACCTCGGCTGCTACGGCGGCGAGATCGCCACGCCGAACCTGGACAAACTCGCGGCCAGCGGCCTTCGATTCACGCAGTTTCACAACACCGCGCGTTGCTGGCCGTCGCGTGCCGCCCTGCTGACCGGCTACTACGCCCAGCAGGTCCGCCGCGACAAGGTCCCCGGCCTCCCCGCCAGCGGCAACGGCGGGACTCGCCCCGAATGGGCGAAACTGCTGCCGGATTACCTCAAATCGGCCGGCTATCATTCCTATATGTCTGGCAAGTGGCACGTCGACGGCCAGCCGCTCAAGAACGGCTTCGAGCGTTCCTACCGGCTCGAAGACGCGGGCCGCTACTTCTCGCCGAAGAACCACTCCGAGGACGACCATCCCCTGCCCCCCATCCCTCGGGGGACCGACTACTACACGACGACGGCCATCGCCGATCATGCGATCACGTACTTGAAGGAGCATGAAGCGAGGTCGAAGGCCGACCCGTTCTTCCTCTACCTCACGTTCACCGCGCCACATTTCCCGCTGCACGCCAAGCCCGAGGACATCGCGAAGTACCGCGACCGCTACAAGGCCGGGTGGGAGGCCGTCCGCCAGGAACGCTGGGCGAAATCGAAGACGCTCGGCATCGTCCCCGGCGAGCTGTCCGACGTCGAACGCCGGATCGGCCCGCCCTACGACCGGCCGGCCGACATCAAGACGCTCGGCCCCGGCGAGGTCAACCGCCCCCTGCCCTGGTCCGACCTGACCGACCAGCAGCGCGACTTCCAGGCGACCAAGATGGCGATCCACGCGGCGATGGTCGACCGCATGGACCAGGAGATCGGCCGCGTGCTCGACCAGCTCCGGTCGAGCGGGAGGTTCGAAAATACGATCATCTTCTTCCTTTCCGATAACGGCGCCAGCGCCGAGATCATGGTCCGCGACGACGGCCACGACCCCAGTGCCCCGCCCGGCTCGGCCGACACGCATCTTTGCCTCGGGCCCGGCTGGTCGAACGTCGCCAACACCCCGTTCCGCCGCCACAAGACCTGGGTCCACGAGGGCGGCATCGCCACGCCGCTCATCGTGCACTGGCCCGCCGGGATCGCCGCGAAGGGTGAACTGAGGCGCGATCCCGGGCACGTCATCGACCTCGCCCCCACGATCCTCGAACTCGCCGGGGCCCGCAAGCCGCAGAAAATCGGCGACAAGCCCGTACCCGACGCCCCCGGAAAGAGCCTCGTCCCCGCGTTCGGCGACGGCAAGGTCACGCGAGACGACCTCTGGTGGGAGCACGAGGGCAATCGCGCCATCCGCGTGGGCGACTGGAAGCTCGTCAAGGCCCGCGAGGAGAGCTGGGAACTCTTCGATCTGAAATCCGACCCGAGCGAGACGAAGAATCTCGCCGCCTCGATGCCTCAAAAAGTTCAAGAACTGTCGAAACGCTGGCAGGACCGCGCCGATGCCTACTATGCCCTGGCGAAGTCCGACGGCAAGGCCACCGTGGCGACGAAGGCCGCACCTCGGGCACCGGTGAAGGAATTGATTCTGCCCGGCGAGTCGTTCCTCGTGCAAGGGCGGCCGTCGTTCATCATGCTGCCGGAACCCGCGAAGCGATCGAACCCGCAGCCCTGGATCTTCTACGCCCCCACGCTCCCGCCCTACCCCGACCAGGCTGAGAAGTGGATGCACCAGAAGTTCCTCGACGCCGGCGTGGCCATCGCGGGCATCGACGTCGGCGAGGCGTACGGCAGCCCGAAGGGGCGTGCGTATTTCGATGCGTTGTATCAAGAGCTGACCGAGAGGCGAGGCTTCGCGAAGAAGCCCTGCCTGCTCGGGCGCAGCCGTGGCGGGCTCTGGGTGACGAGCTGGGCCGGGGCGAACCCCGACAAGGTCGCGGGCATCGCCGGCATCTACCCGGTGTTCGATTTCCGCACCTACCCCAAGCTCGAAAAGGCCGCCCCCGCCTACGGGCTCTCCCCCGCCGAGCTTGAGAAACGCATCAAGGAATTCAATCCAATCGAGCAGGCGGCGACCCTCGCGAAGCACAAGGTGCCCGTGTTCCTCATCCACGGGGATGTGGATGTGGTGGTCCCTTTGAAGGAGAATTCGGCCGAACTCCAGGCGCGCTACAAGGCCGAGGGCGCGGGCGATCTGATCGAACTGGTCGTGGCGAAGGGCCAGGGGCACAACTTCTGGGAGGGGTTCTTCCGCTGCGAGCCGCTGGTCGAGTTCGCGATCCGGAGGGCCAAGGGGCGGTGACCGGCGGGGGCTACCATCGGGGCGGGGATGTTGTACAATGATCGAACCTTCGGTCCAGACCCGCCTCGCCCCATCCCGCCGGCGATCGATCATGAACGGAACGATGGCGATTGCGTTGTCCCTCCTCGCCCAGGCCGCACCCGGGTCCCAGGGGGACATGGCGTTCTTCGAGAAGAACATCCGGCCGATCCTCGTGGAACGCTGCTACGAGTGCCACTCGGCCGAGACTCAGAAGATCAAAGGGGGCCTCGCCCTCGACAGCAAGCCCGCGCTCCGGAAAGGCGGCGACCGCGGCCCCGCCGTCGAGCCCGGGCACCCCGACAAGAGCCTCCTCATCGACGCGGTCAGGTATACGGATGACGACCTGAAGATGCCCCCCAAGGGCAAGCTGAGCGACCGCGAGATCGGCCTTCTTTCGCAGTGGGTCAAGATGGGGGCCCCCGACCCCCGCACCGCCGAGGCCGCCGCCAGGCCGAAGGGCCGACCGCCCATCGACCTCGACGCCGGCCGCAAGTTTTGGGCCTTCCGGCCTCCGACGAAGCCCGTGACTCCGGACGTGAAGGACCGCGACTGGGCGAGGTCGGACATCGACCGCTTCGTGCTCGCCTCGCTCGAATCCAAGGGGATTCATCCGGTCGCGCCGGCCGACAAGCGGACCTTGATCCGCCGCGCCACGCTCGACCTCACCGGCCTGCCGCCGACGCCCGAGGAAGTCGAGGCGTTCGTGAATGACTCATCCAAAGATGCGTTCGCGAAGGTCATCGATCGGCTCCTGGCGTCGCCCCATTACGGCGAGCGATGGGGACGCCACTGGCTCGACGTGGCGCGGTATTCCGACTCCAACGGGCTCGACGAGAACGTCGCCCACGGCAACGCCTGGCGCTATCGCGATTATGTGGTCAAGTCGTTCAATGACGACACGCCGTTCGATCGGTTCCTCACCGAGCAACTCGCCGGCGACCTGATGCCCGAAGCGAAGGACGACGCCACCCGGCACGCCCGGCTCGTCGCCACCGGGTTCCTCGCCCTCGGCCCCAAGGTCCTGGCCGAGGTCGACGAGACCAAGATGGAGATGGACATCGTCGACGAGCAGATCGACACCGTGAGCCGCGCGTTCCTGGGCCTGACGATCGCCTGCGCCCGCTGCCACGACCACAAGTTCGACCCCATCCGCACCGTCGATTACTACGGCCTCGCCGGGATCTTCAAGAGCACCCGGACGATGGAGAACTTCAAGAAGGTCGCGAAGTGGCATGAGAATACGATTGCCACTGCCGCCGACCTCGCCGCCAAGGCCGAGCATGAGAAACTCGTCGCCGCGAAGAAGGTCGAGGTTGCTTCGCTGGTGAACGCGGCCAACCGGGCGTTGCTCGCCTCGCAGAAGCCCGATTTCAAGCTGCCCAAGGATCCCGAGCCGCTCTTTCCGGCCGAGACGCGGAACGCCCTCCAGGCCCGACGCGACGAGCTGACGGCCCTGGAGAAGAAGGGCTTCGAGCTGCCGAGCGCGATGGGGGTACAGGAAGGCACTCCCACGGATGTTCGTGTGCACATCCGGGGAAGTCACCTGTCGCTGGGCGAGTCCACCACGCGGGGCGTGCCGGCGGTGCTCACACCGTCGGGCTCCGACCGGTCCGGAACCAAGGGGAGCGGCCGGCTCGACCTGGCGAAGTGGCTCACGGATCGCAAGCATCCGCTCACGGCCCGCGTGACGGTCAACCGCATCTGGCGCTGGCATTTCGGGCGGGGGCTGGTCGGCTCGACCGACAATTTCGGCGCCCTGGGCGAGCGGCCCACGCACCCCGAATTGCTCGACTGGCTGGCGACGACATTCATCGACGACGGCTGGTCGGTCAAGGCGCTACACCGGCGGATCATGCTCAGTTCGACCTATCAGGAAGCCTCCACTTTCGACGAGAAGGCCGCCGCCGTCGACCCCGAGGATCGACTGCACTGGCGGTTCCGGCCGCGACGGCTGGAGGCGGAGGCCATCCGCGACGCGGTCCTCGCCGTGAGCGGCGAACTCGACCGCACGATCGGCGGCTCGCTGCTCCAGGTCAAGAACCGCGACTACTTCTTCGACCACACGTCGATCGACAGGACGAAGTACGACATGCCCCGGCGGTCGCTCTACCTGCCGGTGGTGCGCAACCATATGTACGACGTCTTCGACCTGTTCGACTACACCGAGTCCAGCGTCGCCACCGGCGACCGCGCCACCACCACCGTCGCGCCCCAGGCCTTGTTCCTTCTCAATGGCGACGTGATGGTGCAGGCGGCGGCCGACCTGGCGAAGCAGCTGCTGGCGTGCCGGTGCGACGACGCCGGGCGGGTCGATCAGCTCTACCGGATCGCCTACGGTCGCCCGCCTCAGGCGAAGGAGTCCGAGCGGGCCCTGGCGTTCCTCGACCGCTACGCGAAGGCGGCCAGCGACCGTGGCTCGGCCTGGCGCGGGCTCTGCCACACGCTGCTGGCGTCGAATGAATTTGTTTACCTCCGCTGATATGAGGCCGACCGTGGAACGACTCGACTGGGGATTGACCACCCGTCGCAGGATGCTCCGGCAGACCGCCGCCGGCTTCGGCTCGCTCGCGCTCTCGGCCCTGCTCGCGGACGAATCGAAGGCCGCCGACGCTCGCAAGGCCGGCCCGCAGGATGCCCTGTCGCCCCGGCCGCCGCACTTCCCGGCGAGGGCGAAGCGGGTCATCTTCCTGTTCATGACCGGGGGGCCATCGCAGGTCGACACGTTCGACCCCAAGCCGAAGCTCCAGCGCGACGACGGCAAGGACCTGCCGTTCGCCAAGCCCCGTGTGCAGTTCGCCCAGACGGGCAAGCTGCTGGCGTCCCCCTGGAAGTTCAAGAAGTACGGCCAGAGCGGCATCGAGGTCAGCGAGCTGTTCCCCGAGGTCGCGCAATGTGTCGATGATCTGTGCATCATCCGATCGCTCCACGGCACCAATGCCGCGCACGGCGGGGCCCTGCTCAAACTCCACACCGGCAGCGACAACTTCGTCCGCCCCAGCATGGGCGCGTGGGTCACCTACGGACTGGGCAGCGAGAATCGCGACCTCCCGGGGTTCATCACCATCTGCCCGACGCTCGCCCACGGCGGCGTCCTCAACTGGGGCTCGGCCTTCCTGCCCGCGCAATATCAGGGGACGCCGATCGGAAACGCCAGCGTCCCCTCCGACCGTGCGCGGGTCCGGTTCATCGAGAACGCCCACAGCACCCGCGACCTCCAACGCATGGAGATCGACCTGCTCGCCGACATGAACCGCGATGACCTGGCGAAGGTCGGCCCGAACCTGGAGCTGGAGGGTCGGCTGGCGTCGTTCGAACTGGCCCACCGCATGCAGGCCGCGATGCCCGAGGCCCAGGCCATCGAGCAGGAGAGCCCGGCGACCCGCAAGATGTACGGCATCGACGACCCCATGACCGCCAATTTCGGACGCCAGTGCCTCCTCGCCCGGCGGTTCGCCGAGCGCGGCGTGCGGTTCATCCAGGTCACGCACAGCGACGCCTTCGTGCAGTGGGACCAGCACAGCAAGCTCCGGGAAGGTCATTCCAAGAACTCGAAGGAAGTCGACAGGCCCATCGCCGCACTCCTCAAGGACTTGAAGACGCGAGGGCTCCTGGATGACACGCTCGTCCTCTGGGGCGGCGAATTCGGGCGCACGCCCGTGGCCGAATCCAAGGACGGCCGCGACCACAACCCCGAGGGGTTCACCATGTGGCTCGCCGGCGGCGGCGTCAAGCGTGGCATCACCTACGGCGCGACGGATGATTATGGGTACTATGCCGTCGACAACAAGGTCCACATGCACGACCTCCACGCCACGATGCTCCACCTGCTCGGCCTCGATCACGAAAAGCTGACCTACCGCTACGCCGGCCGCGATTTCCGGCTCACCGACGTCGCCGGGCGGGTCGTCAAAGACATCATCGCGTGAACGATCGAGCGAAGGATTCGCCCCCATGAGAACCGGCCTCGTCTGGCTCCTGCTCCGCGTCCCCGCCCTCGCGGACGACCGCACCTACGACTGGGTCAAGGTGACCGACAAGGCCGGCTGGCAGCCGCGCGACTCCAGCGGCGAGGTCGTGTTCAAGGATCGGCTCTGGATCCTCGGCGGCTGGTTCGACTCGTACCACGCCCCGCCCCGCGACGTCTGGAGTTCGCCCGACGGCAAGTCGTGGGAACTCGTGAACAAGGATGCCCCCTGGAAATATTCCGACCTGCCGATGACCCTGGTCTTCAAGGACCGGATGTGGCTCCTGGGCGGCTGGTACAACGGCCGGCTGCCGGGCCACGGGGCGAGCGCGGAAGTCTGGTCTTCGACGGACGGGAAGGCCTGGGAGAAGGCCACCGACCGCGCGGGCTGGTCGCCGAGGCTGGCGTCCGGGGTGGTCGTGTTCAAGGACCGGATGTGGGTCCTGGGCGGGACGGAGAATTACTACTTCGGCGACGAGACGAGCCTCAAGAACGACGTCTGGTCGTCGGCCGACGGCAGGACCTGGCGGCGGGAGACGGCCTCGGCCCCCTGGCCCGCGCGGGCGTATCATCAGGCGGTTGTTCATGAGGGCAAGATTTACGTCTTCGGCGGCGGAAACTACGTCCCGAAATATGAAGCGTTGAATGATGTCTGGTCGTCGAGCGACGGCGTGCACTGGGAGAAGCTGACCGATCACGCCCCGTGGAGCCCCCGGCTCTGGTTCTCGGCGGTGACGCATCGCGGGCACATCTGGGTGATCGGCGGGTGGTCGAACAACCCGTCGAGGAACTGGCCGGATGTCTGGTACTCGAAGGACGGGAAGAGCTGGTCGCAGCTCAAGTCGAAGGTCTCGTGGAAGGAGCGGCACGAGCATTCGGCCTACGTCTTCCAGGACAAGATCTGGGTGGCCGCCGGGCACGCGCAGCCGCTGAGCAGCGAGGTGTGGTCGCTGGAGTTGCCGAAGGAGTGGCCGGGGACGAAGTCGTCGCCTCGCACGAAAGAATGAGGTCGCATGTCGGGATCAAGCACGTCGATCTATGAAAAGCTGGGCGTGCGGACGCTCATCAACGCGGCCGGGACGATGACGCGCCTGGGGGGCATCCGCATGCGGCCCGAGGCGGTCGCGGCCATGGTCGAGGCGTCGCGGTCGCTGGTCCGGATCGACGAGTTGCAGGCCGCCGCCGGCGCGATCATCGCCCGGCACACCGGGGCCGAGGCCGGCTACGTGACCTGCGGCGCGGCGGCCGGGCTGACGCTGGCGACGGCCGCCTGCCTCGCGGGCTACGACCCGGCGATCATGGACCGGCTGCCCGACACGCGGCAGATCCCCAACGAGGTCATCATCGCGCGTTCGCACCGGTCGGGATATGACCATGCGATCCGCGCTGCCGGGGCCAGGTTGGTCGAGGTGGGGCTGCCCGACCCGAATCCCTGGGAGATCGAGGCCGCGATCTCGCCCCGGACGGTGGCGTTGGCGTTCTCGGCGGGGTTCAGCGGCCTGTCATTGCCGATGGTGGCCGAGGTGGCCCATCGGCACAACATCCCGGTGATCGTGGATGCCGCGGCCGAACTGCCGCCGTTCACGAATCTGCGAGGGTTGATCGATCAGGGGGCTGACGTGGTGGTCTTCTCGGGCGGCAAGGCCATCCGGGGCCCGCAGGCGTCGGGCATCCTCTGCGGCCGGCGTGAGCTGATCGCCTCGGCGGCCCTGCAGAACTGGGACCTCGACGTGCACTGGGCCCTGTTCGACCCGCCCGGCGGGCTGATCGACCGCGGCAGGCTCAAGGGGGTGCCGCACCACGGCATTGGCCGCGGATTCAAGGTCGGCAAGGAGGAGATCGGCGGGCTGATCGCGGCCCTGGAGGTCTTCGCGGCGACCGATCCGGCGTTGTACATGCGAGAGGCCGAGGCGATGATGCGGGGCGTGGCCGGGCGGCTCGCGGGCCTGTCGGGCGTCGAGGTCCGCTACACGACCGAGGCCAAGAACGGCGTGCCGATGGTGGTGCTGGAGTGGACCGGGCCGGACGCGGGCGAGCGGTCGACGGCGGTGGCCCAGTCGCTCAAGGATGGCAATCCGTCGATCCATCTCCGCGAGTCGTTCGCCCACGTCGGCCGGCTCTCGATCCACCCGACCTGCCTGGAACCGGCCGAGGCCGAGGCCGTCGCCGCACGCCTGACCGAACTGATCCCGTCGCGGTAAGCCTTGTTGATTCGATCCCATCGACATCCTCCAATCGGGGTTCCCGCCATGCCGAGTCGCCCGGCCGCCTTGCTGATCGTGCTCCTGATGGCCCCGCTCGCAGGGGCGCAGGAGGCGGATCTGATCCTGCACAACGGCAAGGTGGTCACGGTCGACCGGGCGTTCTCGATCCGATCGGCGGTCGCCGTCGGCGGGGGCAAGATCCTGGCGGTCGGGACGGATCGGGAGATTCTCAGGCTCAGGGGCAAGGCGACGGAGGTGGTCGACCTCGGCGGCAAGATGGTTCTGCCGGGGCTGATCGACTCGCACACGCATCCAACGGGTGCTTGTATGACGGAGTTCGATCACGACATCCCCGAGATGGAGACCGTGGCCGACGTGCTGGCCTACATCCGGGGCCGGGCGAAGGCCCTGGGGCCGGGCAAGTGGATCGTGGTCCGGCAGGTGTTCATCACCCGGCTCAAGGAGCAGCGGTACCCGACCCGGGCCGAGCTGGACGAGGCGGCGCCGGAGAACCCGGTCCTCTTCTCGACGGGCCCCGACGCCTCGCTGAGCACGCGGGCGATGGTGCTCAGCGGCATCGGCCGCGACTTCAAGCCCGACGGCCCGGGCGTGGTCGAGAAGGACGCCAAAGGCGATCCGACCGGCATTATCAGGAACTTGACCCGTTATGTGAAGACAACGTCATCCGAGCGGACGCCGACGGATGCCGACGAGGACCGCCGGCTGACCCAGCTCTTCCGCGACTACAACTCGGTCGGCATCACGGGCATCATCGACCGGAATGCCACGGCCAGAGATGTCGAGCGGTACGAGAAGCTCCGCGACCGGGGCGATCTGTCGGTCCGGCTGGGGGTCTCGCACGCGGTCGGCAACCTCGGACCAATCGACAAGCTGGTGGATGATGTGAAGAAGGTCGGCCGGCACCCGCTCGCGAGGAACGGGGATGCCCGGCTCAAGATCGTCGGGATCAAGATGTTCCTCGACGGCGGCATGCTGACCGGCAGCGCCTACATGCGGGAGCCGTGGGGCGTCAGCAAGATCTATGCGATCGATGATCCCACATACAAGGGTGTGCTGTTCATCAGCCGCGAGCGTCTCGTGCCGCTGGTGCGGGCGGCCGTCGATTCGGGCCTGCAGTTCACCGCCCACAGCGTGGGCGACGGGGCGGTCCACGCCCTGCTCGATGCCTATGAAGAGGTGAACAAGGAGAAGGTTGTTGCCCCGACCCGCCCCTGCCTGACCCACTCGAACTTCATGAGCAGGGAGGCCATCGCCACGGCCGCGCGGCTGGGCGTGGTGGTGGACATCCAGCCCGACTGGCTCTACCTCGACACCCGCACGCTGGCCGCACAGTTCGGCTACGATCGCCTGCGGTACTTCCAGCCGCTGGCCAGCCTGTTCGCCGCCGGGGTGACCGTCGGCGGGGGATCCGATCATATGCAGAAGATCGGATCATTCCGGTCGATCAACCCCTACAACCCCTTCCTCGGCATGCAGGTCGCCATCACCCGGATGGCCAGGGGCTACGACCGCCCGGTCCACCCCGAGGAGGCCCTCGGCCGCGAGCAGGCCATCCGGTTCTACACGATCAATAACGCGAAGTTGATGTTTCTCGAGGCCGAGGTCGGCTCGCTGGAGCCCGGCAAGCGTGCCGACCTGGCGGTCATCGATCGGGATTTGCTCACATGCCCCGCCGAATCGATCCGAGACACGAAGGTGCTCGCGACCTATCTCGATGGGAAGCGTGTTCATGAGATTAAATAATAAGATAATTGCTCCGGTTGTCCTGCCCGGCGCCGCGGGCTTCAGTCGAGGAAGGCGACGTTGCGCATGGCGACGGACTGGTTCTCGGTGTTCATGAGGACCTGGTGCCAGGCCGTGGAGGGTGATGGTCTTGTGGTCGGCGTGTCGGACGCGGCCTCGGACGTAGACGAGCGGGTTGCGCCTCATTGTGGTCCAGTTCCAGCCCCGGGCCTCGGGTTTCTCCAGGAGGAGGGCCCGGTAGGCGGAGGCGGTCAGCGCCCCGCTTCGCATGTTGGTGACGTAGACGGTCTGCCCGCCGGTCCGGAAGCAGTACTCGCAGAGATGCGGCTTGCTCCCCCTCCCTCGAGACAGGGGCTCGTCGCGGAGGATGAGCTTCGGGTCGACCCGCAGCGAGGGCGTGGGCACGAAGAACCATTCCCCCTGGCGACGGAAGGCGTCGTTCTTGCGTCGGTTCCCGGCCCGCGAGTCGACGTGCTTGAGGGCCTGGACCTGCCGGACGGCCGGCGGCTTGAGGGCCTCCTTGGCGGCGATCACGGTCCCCACGGGGGCGGCCTCCGGGATCGCGGCGACGAACCAGTGGCGCTCGTCGTGGCCGCAGAGGAACTTGGCCTTGGCCTGGCCCTCGCGGACGAGGAGCAGCAGGTGTCGGTCGCGGGGCTGGACGTCGAGCACCTCGACCCTCGCCTCCGCGCCGTCGCCGCCTCGGATTTCGAAGAACTCGCCCTCGCGGTCGGCGAGGACATTCAGGCGGACGGCCCCGGCGTTGCGTCGGGGGGGATCGGAGTCGCACTTGAGGCGGGCACCGATCTTCATAAATTTAGATTCAAGATGTTTGTTGTCGAGCATGGCGGTGGTCTCCGTCCCTTGGGGTTCTGGACGGGGAGACACCGGGCTTTCCGGGGAGGTTCGCGCGGCGGTCGGCATGGGCAGGCCCTCGGGGGGAAGGGGCCGGGTCAGGCCACGGCGAAGGCGTAGGGGTTGGTGGTGGGGGGCAGGCCCGGGAAGGTGAAGACGCCGGGGAGCTTGGGGTCGGTGTAGATGGGGGCGAAGGTCGGGTCGAGGAGCGTCGGGCCGATGGGGTCGCTGATCGAGCCGCCGTCGAGCGAGAAGGCGAGCGGCTGGGCGATCGGCGTCAGGGCCCGGATCCGGACCTTGTAGGCCCCCGGGGTCAGGAGCGCGGCGGGGCCGCTGGTGGTGTCGCCGGCGCCGCCGTCGAGCGAGAAGACGACCTGGCCGTCGGCGTCGAGGATCTCGACCGCCAGGCCGTCGCCGACCGCCCCCTGCCCGCTCAGGAGGAACTGGAAGAGCTGCGACCGGCCGACGTAGAGGTTGTAGTCGATGGAGGCGGTGTCGGCGTCGAGGGTGCCGCCGACGAAGTTGGTGAGCTGGGCCGACGGGGTGCCGAACTCGGCCACCATGGCGTAGTTGCCGGTCGAGAGGCTCGGGTCGACCTGGACGCGGACGTAGACGTTGGCCCCGGCCTTGATGCCGTCGGCCTGGACGGTGAAGGTGTCGCCGCCATTGGCGAGGATCCGGAACGGGATGGCGACGCCCTCCCTGTCGGTCAGGAGCACGCGCGGGGCGGATGCCCCGGTGCCGAGCGACCGGAGGGCGACGGTCAGGCTGGTGACCGCCCTGCCGGACACATTGGGCGAATCGACCCGGTAGACGTCGGCGTCACTCGCGTCCGACAGGCTCCCGATCGCTTCGTAATGCGTAAGCGTGGCGTATCCTGCGGTGCTTGTCAGTTTTACGCTGCTGCCGATGGTGTCGTCGGTGTGGCGGTCGTCATTGTAGAGGGCCCGGGACGGGTCGCGGAGGGCGGCGGCGAGGTCGTCGGCCTTGAGGCCCCGATTGCCCTGGCGGAGGACGGCGTCGAGCGTGCCGGGGGCGACCCTGTTGAGGGCGTCGTACGAGACGGCGAGCCCGTAGGACCCGACCCCGAAGGCGTCGCCGGTGGCCGACTCGACCTTGAGGTAATAGGTGCCCGACGGGTCCACGCTGCCGAGGAAGATCGAGACCACGTCGCCGGACCCGCTCGACGCCTGGGCGGTCGCGAGGACCTTGCCCTTCGCGTCGAGCACCGAGAGCTTCGCCCCCAGGAGGCTGATCCCGGCCGACTGGAGGCGGACGGTCATGGGGCCCTTGTAGCCGCTAAGGGGTCGGACGCTATAGAAATCCACGTCCTTGGCGTCGCCGAGGTCGCCGAAGAGGACGAGCGGGGTCTGCCCCTGGTAGCCGCCGGGGATGGGGACGCTGGCGGCCTTCGAGATCGAGGCGTTGCCGGAAGAGCCTTCGAAGGCATCGAGCGACCGGGTGCCGTAGAGGCTGCGGAGGTCGTCGATATCGGACTGGGAGAGCTTGTTGTGGCCCGAGAGGTTCGAGAACATCGCGGAATTCGGGTCGGCCGAGTCCTTCAAGCCCAGGATATGGCCGGCCTCGTGCAGGGCGATCTCGAACAGGTGGGAGGAATCGGCCGCCAGGCTTTCGGAATTGAAAAGCAGGTCGCCCGACCAGGTCCCGGAGAGGGCCGGGTCGAATGGGACGGAGATCGAGAGGGCGTCGGCGGCCATCGGCTGGGCTCCGACGCGGATGTCGCCGAACCTCGGGTCGTGCTGGATCAGGCCCGATGCGCCGAAGGCCTGGCCGTTGTCGACGGTCAGGCCGATGTTGATGTTGGCGAGCGAGGCCCAGGTCTGGAGGGCTTCGAGGATGGTCCGCTCCCAGACGTCGGTCGGCCGGGCGGCGTCGAGGGACGAGAAGAGGGAACTGGCGTGGCCGGCGATGGCGGTGCCGTCGGCGGCGAAGCTGACCGAGAGGTGCGCGGCGTCGGCCCAGGGCGCGCCGAAGGTCGCGGGGACCTCGCGGCGTTCGAACATCTCGCAGCACAGAACTTTGCGTCGTCGCGGACGCGACCGATCGCGTGCATCCATGGGCCCTGGCCTCGCACTACTCGCGGGAACGAAGGGGGATCCTGGGCAGAGAGGGGAACCCGCCCCGGGCCATCGTGGGACTTGGAGGTAAACGGAGGAGCCGATCCTCGGCGCTCCGTCCGCCAGGAATTCCTGACGGTCCTGGGGATTTTCTCGGATCCGCCGACCGGCCGGTCTCAGGCCAGGGCGAATGCGTAAGGGGAGCTGGACTTCGGTAGGCCGGGGAACGTGAAGATTCCCGGGAATTTGGGATCGACGTAGATCGGGGTGAACGTGGGGTCGAGGAGCCTCGGGCCGATCGGGTCGCTGATGGCACCGCCGTCGAGCGAGAAGGCCACGGGTTTGGGCAGGGCCGAGGTCGCCCGGAACCGGACCTTGTAGGCCCCCGGGGTCAGCAGGATTGCCCGTCCGCTGGCCGTATCTCCAACCGGATCCAGCAGTTGGAAAATCACCTGGTTCTTCGCGTCGAGGATCTCCATGGACACCCCGACCGGCACCGCGCCCGAGGCCCCCAGCGCGAACTGGAAGAGCTGGGACCGTCCTACGTAGAGATTGGAGGTCAGTTGCGGGGCCGAGGCGGTCAGAGATCCTTTGGTAAAGTTGTCAAACTGGGTTGCCTTTGAACCGGAGCCGGCTTCGAGGGCGTAGTTGCCGAGGGAGCGGGTGGGGTCGGGGGCGACCTTGACGTAGTAGTTGGCCCCGGCCTTGAGGCCGGCGGCCTGGATGGTGAAGACGCCGCCGGTGTTGGCGATCAGGGTCGCCGGGATCGGATTCAAGTCGCGGTCCATCAACGAGATGCGCGGAGACGGCCCATTGCCGAGGGACCGGACGGTGGCGGTCAGGACGATGGTCCCTTTGCCGCCGGAGACGCTGGGGGAATCGATCCGGTAGACGTCCACGTCGGTGCCATCGGAGAGGCTGCCGACGGCGTCGTAGTGGGTGTTGGCGGGGTAGCCGGCTGAGGTGGCCAGGCGGGTGCTGGCGGCGACGGTGTCGTCGGAGTGCTTGTCGGCGTTAAAGAAGGTGGCCGAGGGGTTGCGGAGATAGGCGGCCACGTCGTTGGGGTTGAGGCCCCGGTTGCCCTGGCGGAGGAAGGCGTCGAGGGTGGCCGGGGCGATGGCATTGGGGCCATTGAAGGTCACGGCGAGCCCATAGGAACCGACCCCGAAGGCATCCTTCGTGGCGGCCTCGACCCGGACGAAGTAGGTCGCCTTGGGATCGACGGCGTTCAAGACGAGCGAGAGAGTGTCGCCGGAACCCGAAGTGGCCTGAGACGTTGCGAGGACCTTCCCCTTGGCGTCCACGATCGTCAGTTTTGGCGACAGGAGGCTGATCCCGGCCGACTGGAGCCGGATGATGACCGCGCCGTTGTAACCATTGACCGGCCGGAAGGCGTAATAATCGACGTCCGAGGCGGTGGTGACGTCGCCGAAGGCGATCAGAGGGGTCTGGCCAGTGTAGCTCCCCGGGATGGGGATGGTGGCGGCCTTGGCGATTGAATCGTTGCCGGACGAGCCTTCGAAGGCGTCGGGTGCCCGGTTTCCGTAGAGGGCCTGGAGGGCGGCGACGTCGCCGGCGGTCAGGGCGGTCTTGCCGTTGAGGTGCGAGAACATCACCGAGTTGGGGTCGGCGGAGTGCTCCAGGCCGAGGATGTGGCCGGCCTCGTGGAGGGCGATCGGGAGCAGGTTCGTGGCGTTCTTCGAGAGCACGGCCGAGTTGAAAAGCATGTCCCCGGACCAGGTTCCGGAGAGCGCGGGGTCGAAGGGGACGGAGACCGAGAGGGCGTCGGCGGCCATCGGCTGGGCTCCGACGCGGATGTCGCCGAACCTCGGGTCGTGCTGGGTCTTGCCGGGGGTGCCGAACTCACCGCCGGCGTCGGCAGTGAGCCCGATGTTGATGTTGGCCCTGGCGGCCCAGGTCTGGAGGGCCTGGAGGATGGTCCGCTGCCAGGCGGCCGTGGGGCTTTGTAAGTTGAGGGCCTGGAAGAGGTTGCTGGCGTGGCTGGCGATCTTCGTGCCGTCGGGGGCGAAGCTGGCCGAGAGGTGCAAGGCGTCGGTCCAGGGGGCGCCGAAGGTCGCGGGGACCTCCCGCCGCTCGACCGTTTCCAGGCCGGGCAGGAACCGGCGACGCTTGCGGGGCAAACCGTTGTTGCGGGCTGCCATGAGTCTCAACCTCAATCCAGGAAGGCATTTCTGCAACGTGCCGACTCAGGCCGGGGGAGGCCGTCGGGACTCAACCGGGGATGAGAGCCGCAACGGGGCCCGCCATCCGCCAGGCTTTTTCAGATGACTCAGGGAGAAGATAGTCAACGAGACGTGGTAATTCGAGCTTACGGTCCGACCGCCGCTCGTGTGACAGCCTTTGCGGATTGCGAGGGCTGGCCGGGCGGGTAGTTGGCCCGTTTCGGTCCTGCAGGAACGAAGCCATTTGGTTGTAAGTCATTTGTGGGAAACCGGTTGGTGGCAAACATCCCGACGGGCCGGGGGCGGGCCGGGTTCTTCCCGGTTTCCGCCGGACATCGTCAGGGAGCCCCGCGGAATGGCGCCCCATTTCGAAAAGTGAGGGAACAAACCCAATCGGGCGGAGGCCCGCGGGGGAGACCAGGATCGCCCCGAAATGGAAAAACGCGGGAACAAAGCCAATCGGGCGAGGGAGAACATGGATGGCGGTCGGCTTGTCGAATTCACGTGAAGAGTGACAGACTAACCAAATTGCCAAATAGCCGTAAATTTCCCAAGGCCTACATTCTTACAATATGTAGAAGCTCTCAGCGTTGTTGGAGGATTGTCAGAATTTCCCGAGGGCCGAGGAGCTTTACGGGTTTGCGGTGGCCTGACGGGAATGGGAAAGGGTGGTTGGCGCCCCACGCTACTGGGCGATGGCGGATTCCCAGGACTGGCATTCGAGGAGCCGCTCGCCGATCTGTTCGAGGCATTCGCGGTCGTCGAGGGCCTGGATGAGCGCCTGGACCGTCGGGCTCGGCGGGCCGAATCGCTTGCGGCCGAGGCGGAGGACGAAGGCCCTGGCCTCGCGGAGTTCTCCGCGGATTTCGCCCTGGAGTTCGCCTTCCGCGACGGCCAGTTGATAGGTGGACGATTCCTTCATCTCGCGGACTCCTCGGATCAATCCCGTGGCGGTCGTCGTGTCGTATCGCAGGCCCAGGAGGAGCCAGGTGGCGGCCCAGAGGTCGGCGGCCTGGCCGGGTTGGCACTCGTCGCGGAAACGCTTCTCCAGATCCCGCATGACCGACTCGGGCGAGGCGGGTCCGAGGTCGGCCAGGGGGGCGAGCGGGAGGATCCCCAGGCCCCCCTTGAGGATCAGGTCGAGCGGCAGCTCCCAGATCTTGAGGACGCCGAAGCGGAAGTCGATCGACGGCGGCAGCCGGAGGCGGCCGTCCAGCCCGGGGAAATCGGCCTCGGGGCGGAGCAGGACCACCAGGCTCCGGGTCAGCATTCGGAACCGGGCCGTCAGCAGGGCATTATAGCGGAGGACGCGGTAGGCGAGATACGGATCCCGGCCGGCCTGGAGTTCGAAGTTGGCGATCCAGGCGGGTTCGTCCTCGACCAGGATCACCTTGTCGGCCTGGGACGTGATCGTCGACAGGTCGGCGTTGACGACCCGGACCGGCCCCCGGGGCGCGAACCCCGCCAGGGCGAGCCAGTCGATCGGCCGGGCTTCGATCAGGGACTTGGTGGCGGAGTCATACGGCTTGTGCAATGTGGCGGTCCCCGCGTACCGTCGGGAAAGGGGCGGGCGGCCCCACAATCAACCGATAGGTCACATCCGGGGCGCTGTCAAATGATGTTGCCCCGACTCCACATCGGCGATGGATCGCGTGGGGCGGCCTGAACATTCGCCTGGATCGTGGAATCCAGGATAGCCGAGGGGCGGTCATGCGATGGAAATGCGCGATCGGAGCCGTGCTGGGGGTGGCCTTCGTGTGGTACATGGGGGATGCCATCCGCGAGGGCAGGAGTGCGGCGCGGCGGTCGCAATGCATCTCGAATCTGAAGTGGCTGATCGTGTCCATGCACTATTACCACGACGCTCACGGAAGCTTCCCGCCGGGGACGGTGCCCCAGCCGTCGCTCGCGCCCGAGGATCGGCTGAGCTGGGTCGTGCTGGCGGGTCCGGGGCAACTGAATCAGAACGATATCCGCCGGGATGGGAACGCAGCCTGGCATCAGCCGCCGAACTGGCCGCCGGAGTCGATCCCGTCGCCCAATCTGGCCCAGGAGACCCGGCCGCCCAATTTCCATCTGGGCTGGGCGACCTGCCCCGAAGACGAGCGAGCGGACCGCGATCGTGCGGACCCGCTCCCGCTCTGCTACGTCGGCATCGCCGGGCTCGGGTCGGACGCGGCGACGCTCCCGGCGTTGCATCCTCGTACAGGCGTGTTCGGATATGATCGCGCGACGAAGCTGGCCGACATCACCGACGGCGCCTCGCAGACGATGATGTTCCTGGAGACCGCCCGCGACGTCCGCCCGTGGACCGCCGGCGGCTCGTCGAGCGTCCGCCCCGTCGACCCCGCCACCCGCCCCTACCTCGGCCCCAACCGCCCCTTCGGCGGCTACCACCGCGACGGCGCCAACCTCGCCCACGCCGACGGATCCGTCCGATTCATCCGCAACATGATCGATCCGAAGGTCCTCGAAGCCCTCTCCACGATCCGGGGCGGGGAGCCGGTCCGGGAGGGGCTCGACTTGCATTGAGAATCCAATGTCACCGGGTGCTCTCCGGATCCGAAAGACCAGGGCCCCGACTCGCGTGGGCTGTCTCAAAAGGGTCAGGAGACCCCGGTCATGCGGACCGCGCGACGACGGTCGGGGCGGGGTCTGGAAATCCGCGCCCAGCGCCTCCGACCGGCGCCCGGAACCTCCGACCCGCGGCCGTCGCATGAATCCGAACCTGATCCCCTTCCGTGGCCTCTGTGTCTCTATGGTTCAATCTCTCGCCATCCTCTCCGCGTCCTTGGCGTCTTGCGGTTCAATCTCTTATTATGAACGGAAACACATGCCATGACGGATGAGGATCTGGCCAGGCGTTCGATCGTGGGTTTCGGCGAGATGGTCGCGGCCCTGGGGCGTTCGGGGGTGGGGGGCGGTCGGGAGATCCGCCGGCCGGACCTGCTCGGGGCGCGGATCGAGCTGGCGAGGGAGAACCCCTGGATGGACGCGGTCGTCGTGCCGCCGGGCGAAACACCGCCGCCGGATGAGCCGGGCTGGCCGCTCTGCATCTGGAGCCTCGCCGACGAGGTCCCCGGCCGGTTGCGGAGCCGCGACTTCGATTTGCCCTGCCTGGGCATGCACCTGGAGGATCTGGTCGAGCCGCCCGGGGCCGATGTCTCACATGTTCACGTCGAGACGCCATCGCTTGTGGTTCTGGGCGAGATCAACGAGCGGGCGTATGGGCAGTTCGGCGTCTTCCTGCCGCTGATCTCGGCCGTGGTCGACGATCGCGTCCGCGCCCACGGGCTGCGCGATGCGTCAGGCTCGTTTGTCACGGTCGCCTTGACCATGACCGTGGGCGACGACCTGAGCGTCCAGTACGTCGCCACCGAGGAGGCCCACCGGCGCCAGGGGCTGGCCAGCAACCTCCTCGCCGCCCTGCTCCACCGCGCCCGCCTCGACGGCCTCCGCACGAGCACCCTCCAGGCCAGCCCGGACGGCCTGCCCGTCTATGAGCGTCTGGGGTATCGCCGCGTGGCGACCCTGGGGGCATTCTTGCGGGAGGGGAATTGAACCACAGAGACACAGAGAGCACGGAGTAAAAAGATGAAAATCAATGATATTTTCCGTGTCTCTCTGTGATCTCTGCGTCTCTGTGGTTCAATTCTTCCGATTCAATAGCGTCTCCGCCGATCGCACGATGGCCTTCAGCCGGGCGTCGCCCTGGATGGACGCCAGGTCGGGGTCGCGGGGGATGATGGGGAGCCAGGCGGGGTCGCGGATGAGGGCGCCGGCGAGGAGGTCCAGGGCGTGGGGGAGGTCGCCGGTCAGGGCGTAGATGCCGGCGACCTGGTAAGCCGTGGCGGCCGAGTCGTCGAAGTCGAGCGCCGCCTTCGCGTCGGCCAGGGCCTCGGCCTTGCGGCCGGCCCGCGCGTGCAGAACCCCCCGGCCCGCCAGCGCGGGGACGCACGTCGGGTGGTAGCCGAGGAGGGTGTCGAGGGTCGTCACGGATTCGGTTGGTTTGTTCAGATATTCGGATAGGATCGACGCTTTGTTCTGGAGCGCCGTCAGGCAGCGGCGGTTGAGGGCGAGCGCGGCGTCGAAGTCGGCGAGCGCGGCCCTGGCGTCGGGGAGCTTCGCCAGGCCCCGGGCGACGTAGCTGAGGTCGTCCGTGGGGACGCGGTTCAGGCCCTCGGCGCGGTCGCGGGCGGCGAGGTCGGGATGGTGCAGCTCCTGCTCGACCTTCGCCCGGATGAACCACGCGCGGGTGGGCGCATCGGGACGCGAAAGCAGGGCGTCGAGGTCGGACTTCGCGGCGTCGAACGACTTCAGGCCGATCCGCGCCAGGGCCCGGTTCAGGAGCGCGGGCATCAGGTCGGGGCGGAGTTTGAGCACGCGGCCGAAATCGGCCTCGGCGGCGGCGAAATCCTTCTGCTCCAGGGCCAACGCCGCGCGGTTGAACCGGGCCCAGAGCTGATCGGGCTCCATCGCCAGGCCGACGCGGTAGCTCTCCATCGCCTGAGTACTTCGGTTCATCCGCACATACTGGTTCCCCAGCAATAACCACGTGAGCGGATCCGACGCATCCTTGTCGCTCAATGCCTGGAGCGTGGCCAGCGCCTGGCGGTCGGGCACCCGGTCGAGCATCAACAGTTGCTGTTTCGGCGGCAGGTCCTTGAGGTCCGACGCGGCCTGATTCCGCAAGGTTTGGGCCTCATCCTCGCGGCCCTCGCGCCCGGCCAGGTCGGCCCGGAGCTGCCGGATCGCGGCGTCGGGGACCGCGTCGGGCACGGCGGACTCGGCCAGGGCGAGCAGCGCCGGCAACCGCCCGGCGGCCGACCTTGCCGTATCCGACTGCGGCCGGTCGGCCACCGTCCAGCTCAACGCGCGGGCCTGGAGGAACCCGAGTTCCCCGAGCAATCCTCGCAACCGGGATTGCTCGGATGTGGATAAGTACGAAAGGTGGGGGGAGCCGTCGTGCTCCGCCAGCGACCGATCGGCCATCGCCAGGCCTCCGGCGATCTGGTCGGGGTCGGCGTCGCGGCCGCCGAGCAGGAACTCGGCCTCGCGGACGGCCCTGGTCAGGTCCTCGACCGCCCGGACGGCCTGCAAGCCCTTGAGATCGGCCCGGATCTTCCAGGCCCCGATCAGGCAGACGCCGAGCAACACGGCCGCGAACGCCCCCAGGGTGCTGGCCGAGGTCAGCCTCGGGTGGCGCCGGGCCCACTTGGCGGCCCGCTCGCGGAGAGAGGGCTCGGGGGCATACTTGAGCGGGAGGTCGTCGAGCTGCCGCCTGAGGTCCTCGGCCAGCGAGCGGGCGTCGGGGTAGCGGCGGTCGGGGTCGGGGTCGAGCCCCTTGAGCAGGATCGACTCGACCGCCGGCGAGATGCTCGGGTTGCGGCCCCGGGGGCTCCGGATCGGCCGCTGGCGGTCCTCCAGCATCCTCGCCAGGACGGCCTCGACGGGCCCCTTGCGCACCTCATAAGGCAGGCGGCCGGTGAGCAACTCGTGCAGGATCACGGCGAGTGCGTAGACATCGGCCCGGGCGTCGACCGCGCGGCCGGGGGCGTCGTCGCGGAAGGCGACGAGGTGTTCGGGTGCCATGTAAGGCAAGGTGCCGCCGAGCATCGAGGCCGAGGCGGGCATCTTGAGGTCGTCGGCGAGGTTGAAGTCGAGCAGGACCGGCTCGCCGTCCTCCGAGAACAGGATATTCGCCGGCTTGAGGTCGCGGTGGAGGATGCCCCGGTCGTGCGCGTGGGCCAAACCTTCGGCCATCCGTCGGCCCAGCCAGAGCACCGCCTGGACGTAGCCAAGACCCTTCAAGGCTTCGACTTGCGGCGGGAGAGTCGGCGGCGTCGGCGGCACGACCTCGTCGTCCTCGCCCTGGGCCTCGACCTGCTCGACGAGCGTCCTCGCCAGCGAGTTGCCCCGGATCCGCCACGAGCTGAGGAGCCCCTCGCCCGAGGCGGGGAGCGTGTCGTGCCGGCGCAGTTCGGCGAGGACATCGGCCAGGGTGGCCGATCCCAGATAAGGCATGCAGACCGCGCGGAGGGGGCCCGCGCGGTGGACCGAGTGGATGGGGACGACGTTGGTATGGCGGAGCTGCGCCAGCGCCCGGGCCTCGCCTCCGACGTCGGGCGCGACCTTGAGCGCCACCGGGCGGTCGGCGAGGTCGCCTTGCTGGGCGAGATAGACTCGTCCGAACGCCCCCCGGCCGAGTTCCGCGCGGATGCGGAAGTCGAGGAACCGCTCGCCGATTTTCGGGAACGAAGCCAATCCGACCGAGAGGCGGTCGGCGGCGTCCGGGTCGCGCCGGTAGAGGTCGCGGAACAGCTCCGATGCCCCCCGGGGCACCCCCGCCGCCGCGAGCGAACGGCTCAGGGAATCGGCCCCGTCGCCGCCGAGCACCTGGCCCCGGCAGGCGCGATAGACCCCCGCCGCCTTTTCGACCTCGCTCGCCACAACCTCATGCCGCTCGCGACTATCCGACGGCGTCCCCACCTGCTTCCGGAGGCGGGATTCCTCGAACGCGATCAGCTTCGCCCGGCCTGGGTCGGCGAATAGCGTGGGAAAGCGCTGCTGATACTCCTCGACCGTCACTGCCCGGCCCTGGTCGAATGCGTATTCCAGGTCGACCCGGACGAGTTCGCAGAGCACCTCGTCTCGGAGCGGATCCCCGTGCGGCGGCAGGTATTCCTCGATGCGCACGGCCCCGCCCTCGCCCGCCATCGCGGACTCGAACGCCTCGACATAATGGTCCAGGTCGGGCATGGCGGGATCCTTGCGAGAGGGATGTTCAGGCCACGAATTGTGTCAGGCCGCATTTGAAAGCGACGGATGCGGGGCCAAGGCGCCGGGCGAGGGTCGAAGGCGCTGGGCGCGGGTCTCCCGACCCCGCCCTAACCTTGAGACGCCGTTCTACAGGGGCGGGTCTCCAGACCCGAGAATCAAATGCCTGGATCTGCAGGGGCCTTCCAACAGGGGTCGGGAGACCCCGGTCCTCTGGTATCGCGCGTCCTGGGTAGGGGCGGGGTCTGGAGACCCTCGCCCAGTGCCTTCGACCCTCGCCCGGCGCATTCAGGGGCAGACCCGCGCCGGATGCATGTGCTCTTCGCGTAAGGCACCTAGAACCCCTCGCCGATGTGGTCCGCCAGGCGTTTGCGGACGTCCTGCAGGACCCGCTCGACGGACCGCTTGGAGCGTTCGACTCGCTCGGCGATCTCGGCGACCTCGTAGCCTTCGAACCGGAGTTCGATCATCTTCCGGTGCGACTCGGGCAGGGTCTCCAGGACCTCATCCACGACGAGCTTGAGGGTGGCCAGCGAGGTCTCGTCGGCGGCGGCCTGGCGGTCGAGGGCGTGCTCGAAGGCCTCGCCGCCGCTGGTCTGGCGGATATCCCTTTTGGCCGCGCGGTGGTACGCGGCGGCCGTCCGGATTTTGTTCAAGGCCATGACCAGCAACAACTTCCACAGATCCTCGCCGGCCGGGACGTCGTAGTATCCCTCCGAGGCGCGTCGGAAGAACGTCCGGAAGACGGACTGGACGATCTCCTCCGGCTCGGTGCGGCGGGCGAGCTCGGCGGAGGTCTGGGCGGCGGCGAGGTCCTGGAGCCGCCGGGCGTACCGGAGGTAGATCTCGGTGAACGCGTCGGGCTGCCCCCCCTTGAACTGGGCGAGCAGCGAGCGGTCGGACGCCGGCACAGCGGGTTCTTCGATCGGGTCGGGCATGGTACTGGACCCCCGCCAGGCGGCGGGGCTTTGGCTCACCCCCAGCCGGCCCGGCCTCCCTCTATTGGAGCAACCCCCGGCGAGTTCTTCAATCAGCCGACGCCCCCGCTCGGCCTCGTCGAGTGTCCCACGCATCGTTTCCGCTCCTCCCCCGGACCCGGCCCGGTCCGGCCCGTATCAACCATCCATGGCCAGGAGCGGGAACCGAAGGCGCCATCCGCCACATTTTTGCAGGGGCGCCGCGACGAGGCCGAGCGGGCCTCGTCCACCGCATCCTACTTCCTGCCCTTCGGCAGGGTGACCTGGAACGTCATCGGCTTGCCGTCGCGCAGGGCCTTCACCTCGACGGTCGAGCCGGGGGCGAGGTTGCGGACGGAATAAACCAGGAGGTCCGACTCGCTCATCCGGCCGGATTTGCCGCCGAACGAGAGGATCACGTCCCCCTTCTTGAGCCCGGCCTTCTTGGCCAGCGCGTGCTCGCCGTATTCGCCGACGTGCCGGGCCTTGAGCGCCATGCCGTCGTGCCCGATCCCGGCGGCCTTGCGGTCGGCGTCGGTCAGGTCGTCGAGCCGCATCCCGCCGAACCCCATCCGGCGCAGCTCCCAGCTGGTCGCCCGCCACGAGATGTTCCCGTACCGCCATCCCTCGGCCAATTCAAGCGTGATCGGCGTCACGTCGTCGCCCCGACGGACCTCGGCCTCGAGCTTCGCCGTCGGCCCGGTGTTGTGGAGGACCCACTGCAAGTCGGCGATCGACAGCAGCGGCTGGCCGTCGAGGCTCTCGAACTCGTCGCCGACCTTCACCCCCGCCCTGTCGGCGATCGACCCGGTTTTGACCGTCTCCACCTTCGCCGGGAAGTCCGGGTGGAACTTCAGGCCGAGGACCTCCGGGTCCGGATACGGATACAGCACCCTGTCCGGCATCCGCTCGCCCGAGGCCCGATAGGTCTCCCGCTCGGCGTCGCGGACCTGGTGGCAGTGGATGCAGCTCTGCACCAGCCGCGTGCCTTCATAATCCAGCTCCGCCTTGTACTTGCCGTTCAGGCTGGGATACTCCAGCGGGGTCCTGTACTTCGGCGCGACGGTCACCTGCTTGCCCGCGAGCATCGGCTTGAATTTGTCATAGGAGGCGTGGATCCTCAAGCCGCGCTGCAACGCCTGCCGCAGCCCCTTGAGCGAGATGTCCTCCTCCTCCGGGCGGTCCGACCGGGTGGCGAACCGGCCATAGATGGTCGAGTCGGGGTTCATGAGGATCACGGAGAACGACATGTCGAAGTCGTACTGGAACTTCGTCAGGTCGATGGTGTTCGCCTTGACCAGCCGGACGCAGACGTACTTGTCGAGCAGGTCTTTGATGACCGGATCTCGCCTGGCGACGTCGTCGTCGAACTCCTGGCAGGCCTCGCAGGGGATGCAGCGGAAGACGACCATCATCGGCTTGCCGCTGGCCTTCGCCTGCTTGATGCCCTCGTCGAGGTTCTCGTAGATCCAGTCCTGGGAGTCCTGGAACGTTTTTTTGTCCTTGCGGACCTGGATCTCGCGCTTGTTCTGCTGGGCGTGGGCCCGTGGCGCCAGGAGGGCGACCCCGATCGCGGCCGCGAGGATGAGGAAGGGGCGAGGTCGCATGATTTGGCTCCGTTTGACGTGCTTTTCCTTGCGGTTGCCTTGATTCGCGCCGGGAGAGTCCGAGGCGATGGGCGAATCGTAGGCGCTCGGCGCGGGTCTCCAGACCCCGCCCCTACCCTTGCTCCGCCGTACCACCGAACCGGGTCTCCAGACCCGTTTCCTGTCCTTGCACAAATCCAAGGGGCTGGAGACCCGCCCCCAGCGCCTGGTCTCTCGACCCCGAGGGGGGAGCGGACCATCCGCCAGGGCGGGCTCCCCATTCCGGCGTCGCGTCTCACCATCTATAATGGATGGACCGAGCCCAGGCTATCACCGAATTCGGGCGCTTTCTCGCCCGACCTCCCCCGCCGCCCTGCCTGCCTGCGCCTCGCCCGCCCCGCCCCGCTCGAAGGAGGACCCATGAGAACGGCCGCCCGGACCACCCTCCTCGGCCTCGCACTCGGATGCTCGTTCGCAACGTTCGCATCCGCCGCCGAGCCCGTCGAGCCCGACCTGTTCACGACGAAGGTCCGACCCGCCCTCGCGCGGTACTGCTTCAAGTGCCACGGGCCCGATGACAAGACCCGCAAGGCCGGCTTGAGGCTGGACCTGCAGGAGTCCGCCACGAAGCCCACCAAGTCGGGCGCGACCGCCGTCGTACCCGGCAAGCCGGACGAGAGCGAACTCCTGGTCCGACTGCTCTCCGACGACCCGACCGAGGTCATGCCCCCGCCCTCGTCCAAGGTCGTCGTGCCCGAGGCCGACAAGGAGGCCATCCGCCGCTGGATCGCCTCGGGCGGCGGGTACAGGTCGCACTGGGCCTACGCGCCGCCGAGGCAGGCCGAGCCGCCGAAGGTCAGCCGGCCCGAATGGGTCAAGAATCCGATCGATGCGTTCGTCCTGGCCCGCCTCGACCGCGAGGGGTTGAAGCCCTCGGGACCCGCCGACAGGCCCACCCTGCTCCGCCGCCTGTCGCTCGACCTCATCGGGCTGCCGCCCACGCCCGCCGAGCTGGATGCGTTCCTGGGCGACAGCTCATCCAACGCGGTGGAGAAGGCCGTCGATCGCCTGCTCGCCTCGCCGCACTACGGCGAGCGATGGGCGCGGAAGTGGCTCGACCTGGCGCGATATGCGGACACCAATGGATATGAAAAGGACCGCGCGCGTTCGGTCTGGCCCTATCGCGACTGGGTCATCGACGCCCTGAACAAGGACGTGCCCTTCGATCGGTTCACGATCGAGCAGATCGCCGGCGACATGCTGCCGGGCGCGACCCCCTCGCAGAAGATCGCCACCGGGTTCCACCGCAACACGATGCTGAACGAGGAAGGCGGCATCGACCCGCTGGAGTTCCGCTACTACGCGATGACCGACCGAGTGGCCACCACCGCCACCACCTGGCTCGGCCTGACGCTCGGCTGCGCCCAGTGCCACACGCACAAATATGATCCGATCCCGCACCGCGAGTATTACTCGTTCATGGCCCTGATGGACAACGCCGACGAGCCCGAGATGCAGGTGCCGTCGAAGGAGGTCGCCCGCAAGCGCCGGGAGATCGAGTCGAAGATCGCGGCGAAGATCGATGAGTTGCCCCGCGACTTCCCCGGCGGCGACGCCAAACTCCAGGCCGCCCTCAAGGCATGGGCCGACCAGGCCGCCCGCGACGCCGTGCGCTGGACGACCGTCGAACCGATCAAGGCCGGCTCGAATGTCCCCCTGCTCACGCACGAAGGGGCGGGCGTGATCTTCGTCAGCGGCGACCAGACCAAGCGGGATGTCTACACGCTCGAATATCCCGCCCCGTTGAAGAAGATCACCGCCATCCGCCTGGAAGCCCTGCCGGACGACCGCCTGCCGAGAGGCGGGCCCGGCCGGGTGTACTACGAAGGCCCCGCCGGCGACTTCTTCCTCAGCGAAATCTCCGCCTCCTCCGGCGGCCGGAATGTGCCGCTCAAGATCGGCATGCCCGAGGAACCCGAGCCAAAGCCGGATCCGAAGGACACGGTATCCAAGGGGGACGCAAAGAAGAAGAAGCCGCCCGTCAATATCAAGGCGGCGTTCCCGACCACGACGACGCTCGACGGCGACCCCCAGACCGGCTGGACCATCAACGGCGGCCAGGGCAAGCGGCACGTCGCGATCTACCACCTCGCGCAGCCGCTTGAGAATGCGTCCACCATTGAGATCCAGCTTCTCTTCGAACGGTATCACGCCGCGAACCTCGGCAAGTTCCGGATCTCCGTCACGGACGATGCCCGGCCGGTCTTGAGGGGGGACCTCCCCCAGGCCGTCGAGGCCGCCCTGCTCTTGCCGAAGGAAAAACGCTCGTCCGAGCAGGATCGCGAGATCCTCCGGCACTTCCTCACCGTCGCACCCGAGCTGGCGAAGTTCCGCGAGGCGATCGATGCCCTCCGCAAGCAGGTCCCGGCGTTCCCCACCGCGCTGGTGATGCACGAACGCCCGGCGAACAACCCGCGCAAGACGTTCGTGCACAACCGGGGCGAGTGGCTCCAGCCGACCGACCCGGTGAATCCCGCCGTCTTCGGATTCCTCCCCGGCCTGGCGAAGGACGAGCCGCCCACGCGGCTGGCCCTGGCGAAGTGGCTGGTTTCGCGGGAGAATCCGCTGACCGCCCGCGTGGTGATGAACCGCCAGTGGACCGCCTTCTTCGGGCGCGGGATCGTCCGCACGACCGAGGATTTCGGCTATCAGGGCGAGGCCCCGACCCACCCCGAGCTGCTCGACTGGCTGGCCGTCGAATTCATGAACCGGGGCTGGTCGGTCAAGGCAATGCATAAATTGATTGTGACGAGTTCGACCTATCAGCAGGCGTCCGACGTCGCCTCCGCCCTGCTCGCCCGCGACGCCGGGAACATCCTCCTGGCCCGTGGCCCTCGCGTGCGGCTCGACGCCGAGCAGGTCCGCGACCAGGCGCTGCGCGTCAGCGGCCTGCTCTCGGAGAAGATCGGCGGCCCGAGCGTCTTCCCGCCGCAGCCGCCGGGCGTCTCCACCGAGGGCTCCTACGGCGGCGTGAGCTGGACCGTCAGCCAGGGCGAGGACCGCTACCGGCGCGGGCTCTACACCTTCAGCAAGCGGACCGCCCCCTACGCGATGTTCACCACCTTCGATGGCCCCAGCGGCGAGTTCTGCCTCGCCCGCCGCGAGGTCTCGAATACGCCCCTCCAGGCGCTCACACTTTTGAACGACACCGTGTTCCAGGAGGCCGCCCAGGCACTCGGCAAGCTCACCGCGTCCCGGGAGGGGACGGTCGACGAACGCATCGCCGGCCTCGTCCGCCGCTGCCTCTCGCGCGAGCCGGGCCGCGACGAACTCCGGCTCCTCGAACGCTTCTATCAGGCCCAGCGCGACCGGCTGGTCCGCAAGGAAATCGACGCCGCGGCCATCGCCGGGCCCGGCCCGGGCGACGCCGTCGAGCGCGCGGCCTGGACCATCCTGGCGCGGGCGATCCTCAACCTCGACGAGATGGTCACGAAAGGTTGATCGAACCATGAACACCTGGAACGCCGTCTCCGAGTTCGTCACCCGCCGCCACTTCTTCCGCGACTGCGGCGTGGGCGTCGGAAAGATCGCGCTGGCCGGCCTGCTCGGCGAAGGCGCGGTGCGTGCCGCCGACGTCGCGCAGCCCACCGCCCGCGACCCCCTCGCGCCCCGGGCCCCGCACTTCGCGCCCAGGGCCAAGCGGGTCATCCACCTGTTCATGGCCGGCGCGCCCAGCCAGCTCGACCTGTTCGACAACAAGCCCGAACTGACGAAGCTGGAAGGCAAGCCCTTGCCGCCGTCGGTCATCATGGGCCAGCGGTATGCGTTCATCCGTCCGGATGCCGCCGTGCTCGGCCCCCGGTTCAAGTTCGCGAAGCACGGCAAGAGCGGCGCCGAGCTTTCGGAGATGCTGCCGCACCTGGCGAAGATCGTCGACGACATCTGCATCATCAAGTCGGTGCGCACCGACCAGTTCAATCACGCGCCGGCGCAGATCTTCTTCAACACCGGCTTCTCCCAGCCCGGCCGCCCCAGCATCGGCTCGTGGGTGCTCTACGGGCTCGGCTCGGACACGAAGAACCTGCCGTCCTTCGTCGTCATGTCCACCGGCAGCGGCATCAGCGGCGGCCCGGCCAACTGGTCCAGCGGCTTCCTGCCCACCACCTACACCGGCGTCCGCCTCCGCAATCAGGGCGACCCGATCCTCGACGTCTCCAGCCCGCCGGGCGTCGACGCGAAGCTCCAGCGCGACAGCCTCGACCTCGTCCGCGAGCTGAACAACAAACGCCTGGCCGCCGTCGGCGACCCCGAGATCGCCACGCGGATCGCCTCCTACGAGATGGCCTTCCGGCTCCAGACCTCGGCCCCCGAGCTGATGGATCTGAAGTCCGAGGGCAAGGCCACCCTCGAAATGTACGGGGCCGACCCCGATAAACCCTCGTTCGCGCGGGCATGTCTTCTCGCCCGACGCATGATCGAGCGAGGCGTTCGTTTCGTGAACATCTATCACGAAGGCTGGGACGCCCACTCCGACGTCGCGGGCAACCTCAAGAACAACTGCGCCACCACCGACCAGGCCGCCACCGCCCTGGTGATGGACCTCAAGCGTCGGGGCCTGCTCGACGACACGCTCGTCATCTGGGGCGGCGAATTCGGCCGCACGCCGATGGTCGAGACCAACACCGCGCTCGGCCGCAGCCAGGGCCGCGACCACCACCCGCAGGCCTACACGATGTGGATGGCCGGCGGCGGCATCAAGCCCGGCCTGACCTATGGCGGCACCGACGACCTCGGCTTCCACGTCGCCCACGACCCGGTCCACGTCCACGACCTCCAGGCCACCATCCTCCACCTGCTCGGATTCGACCACGAGAAACTCACCTTCCACCACGCCGGCCGCGACTACCGCCTGACCGACGTCCACGGCAAGCTCGTCAAGGGGATCCTGTCGTAGGCGTGGTGCCACCTGGTTCGTCAACCTGATCGACGGCCGAGTCGAGGTGCTTTCGCAGCCGGACCCGCGCGGGGAGTACGCGGGCCGTGCGATCGTCGAGGCCGACGGCATGGTCCGGCCGACGATCGCGGGAGAGGCATTGCCGCCGATCGCCGTCCGGGAAATCCTCCCTTGATCTGATTTTCCTCCTCCGGAAGACCGATGATGCATCCCCGCCGTTGGCTGCCCCTGGCGATGATCGCCACACTCCTGCTGTTCTCAACCCATCTTCAAGCCGAAGACTTGAAGACGCGCAACTCCGTCGAGCGGCTGACCACACCCCGCCTCAAGGCGACCCACGAAGACGCCGAGAGACTCCGTAAGTCTCGCAGGAATCTCACGCCCCCCGCCGGCCTCATCGATTTCCGCGCGAGCTTCCACGCCCATGCCGAGGACTCCGCCCACACCGGCGGCACCCGGCCCGAGATGCTCGCCGAGGCGAAGAAGGCGGGCGTGAGCGTCATCTTCCTCAGCAACCACCACCGCCCCCCCACGGACTTCATCAACGACAGCTGGCGCGGGGGCCGCGACGGCGTGCTGTTCATCCCCGGATCCGAGGCCCGAGGCTTCCTCATCAGCCCGACGTCCTCCGTGATGGCGAAGATGGACCTGCCGACGCCCGAATTCATCAAGGTCATCACCGCGAACGATGGACTGATCTTCCTGTCTCACATCGAAGAACGCGTTGATCATCCGATGGACGGGCTCGACGGCCTGGAGATCTACAACCGGCACTACGACGCCAAGCGAGACAAGGCCGGCGTGCTCGGCCTCGTCCTCAAGATGACGGATCCGCGAGCGATCGAGGAGTTGCGCAAGAATCTCGAACTCTACCCCGACGAGGTCTTCGCCTTCCACTGCGGCCGTCAGCCCGAGTACCTCGACAAGTGGGATCTCGGCCTCAAGGGACGCCGGCTCACCGGCGTCGCCGCGAATGATTGCCATCACAATCAGATCCTGCTCACCAAGATGGTGGACGAAACGACCGTCCTCGTCGGCACCAACGTCGACAAGGATGAACAGATGCAGAAGGTCAAGGCCACGCTCCGCCCGAGCATCCGCCAGCTCACGAAGGGGCACAAGCCCGGCGATATCCTCGCCCGGATCGACCTCGACCCCTATCACCGCACGTTCCGCAACGCCAGCACTCACATCCTCGCCAGCTCACTCGACGAAACGACGATCCGCGCCGCCGTGCGCGGAGGACGCGTCTATGTCGCCCACGACTGGGTTTGCGACCCCGCCGGCTTCTCGTTCACCCTCGAAGGCCCCGACGGCAAGTCGCACCTGATGGGCGATGAGGTGACCTTCGCGAAGGGCCAGTCCGTCCGCGTCAAGACGACCGCCCCCTGCCGCCTCAAGCTGATCGCCGCCGGCAAGGTTGTCGCCGAGGGCAAGGATGTGTCCGACTGGACCGCCGAGATCCCCGGACCGGGTGCCTACCGCGTCGAGGCGTCGGTGATCCTCGACGGCGAGGAACGCCCCTGGATCTACGCCAATCCGATCTACGTCCGCTGACATCAACAATCCGAGGGAACCGGGGATGTTCAATCGACTCGTGCGACTGATGGGCGTGACACTTGCCTTCGGCTCCCTCTTTTGTGTGATCCCTGCGCGGGCCCAGAACATCGGTCCGATCGGCGGCTTCAAGGTGCCGCCGGGCTGGAAACTGGAGAACTTCGCCGCCGAGCCGCAGATGGCCAACCCCGTGGCCTTCTGCATCGACGAGAAGGGCCGCGTCTATGTCGCCGAGGAGTTCCGCTTCAACCGCGGCACCGAGGAGAACCGCACGAGGCCGTTCCTGCTCGAGGACGATTTGCAGCTCCAGACGACCGATGATCGCCTGAAGATGTACAAGAAGTTCGAGGACCGCTTCGAAGGCGGGATGTCCTGGTTCACCAGGCATTCCGACCAGGTTCGCTTGCTTGAGGACCGCGACGGCGACGGCAAGGCAGACCGCTCGGAGGTGTTCGCCGCCGGCTTCAACGGCCCGCTCGACGGCCTCGCCGCTGGCGTGATCGTCCGGGACGGCGACGTGTACCTGACCTGCATCCCCAACCTCTGGCTCCTCCGCGACACGAACAATGACGGCAAGGCCGACGTCCGCAAATCCCTGCAATCCGGCTTCGGCGTGAATGCCGCGTTCCTCGGCCACGACCTCCACGGGCTCGTCTGGGGGCCCGACGGCCGCTTGTATTTTTCCGTGGGCGACCGTGGATATCACCTGCTCACCCGCGAAGGCAAGACGCTCCACGGCCCGCGGAATGGGGCCGTGTTCCGCTGCGAGCCCGACGGCTCGAACCTCGAAGTCTTCGCCACCGGCCTCCGCAACCCGCAGGAACTCGCCTTCGACAATCGCGGCAATCTGTTCGCCGCCGACAACAACTGCGACCTCGGCGACCACGCCCGACTCGTTTATGTGATGCAGGGCGGCCACTCGGGCTGGAACATGTCGTACCAGACCCTCAAGGAGCCCTACCTCACCGGCCCCTGGCACGCCGAGAAGCTCTGGCACCTGCCCCACCCCGGCCAGCCGGCCTACATCGTGCCGCCCGTCGGCAAGCTCGGCGCGGGCCCCTCGGGCTTCGCGGCCTACCCCGGCCTCGGGCTGCCGGCTCGCTACAAGGATCACTTATTCTATTGCAACTTCACATCCAACGGCGGCGTCGAGTCGTTCGCGCTCAAGCCGAAGGGTGCCGGCTTCGAGATGACCGACGAGCACCAGGTCGTCACCCCCGTGATGGCGACCGACGTCGACTTCGGCTACGACGGCAAGATGTACCTCAGCGAGTTCGGCCGGCTCCAGTGGGACGGCAGCAACAATGAGGGACGGATCTACACCGTCTCGGATCCCGAATCGATCAAGGACCCCCGCATTGCCCAGGTGAGCGCCCTCTTCCGCGACGGCCTCGGCCAACTCCCCGTCGACCGGCTCGGCCCCCTCCTGTCTCACGACGACATGCGCGTTCGCCTCCGTGCCCAGTGGGCCCTGGCCGTGAAGGGGCCGTCATCCGTGAACGTGTTCAGGGAAGCGATCGATAAGAATCAGATCCTGTTCGCGCGTCTGCACGGCGTCTGGGGCCTCGGCCAGATCGCCCGCAAGGCCCGCGACACATCCGCCATCGCCGCGCTCCAGGACGCCCTGGCCGATTCCGACGCGGACGTCCGCGCCCAGGCCGCCCAGGCTTTGGGCGATGCCGGGGCGAAATCCTCGGCTCCTCACCTTCTCACCCTTTTGCGCGACCCGGACCTCCACGTCCGCAGCCTCGCCGCCATCGCGATCGGCAACCTCGGCGATCTCCAGGCCCTCGAACCCCTCCTTGCCCTGCTCCGCGAGAACGCCGACCGCGACCCGTTCCTCCGACACGCCGGCATGATGGGGTTGCTGGGGCTTGGAAATGTCGATGCCTTGCTTGGACACGCCGGCGACGCGAGCCCGGCCGTCCGGATGGCCGTGCTGCTGGTGCTGCGGAGGGAGGCCGATCCGCGCATCGCGCAGTTCCTCCGCGACGCCGACCCGTTGCTCGTCGCCGAGGCCGCCCGCGCGATCAATGATGTGCCGATCGACGCCGCGACGCCCGAACTGGCCAAACTCCTCGACCGTCTCGATGTCCTTGACCGCCCCGATGCCGAACCCCTCGCCCGGCGGGCGATCCACGCCGCCTTCCGGCTGGGCACGCCCGAGCAGGCCAGCCGCCTGGCGCGGCTCGCCTCGCGAAGCTCTGCTCCCGCCCGAGTGCGGTCGGAGGCGGTCGGCGCCCTCGGCGATTGGGCCAATCCAAACCCGCGTGACCGGGTGAACGGGTTCTGGCGGCCCCTGCCGAAACGTGACGGAACGCCCATCTTTGCGATTGTTCAAGCACTCGCGTTCCAACTTCTGGATGATGTTGGGAACCCGCACTCGGCGGAAATAATCGACGCGGCCAATCGCATGGGCCTGCCCGACCACGAGAGATTCTCGGCCGTTGTCGCCGATCCGAGACGCGACCAGCCCACGCGGTTGGCCGCCCTTCGGCTCCTCGATGCCCGCCGCTCGACACGCCTGGCGAAGGCCGTCGAGATCGCCCTCGCGAGCGATGTGCCCTCACTCCGGGCCGAGGGCCGTAGGATCCTCTCGGGCCTCGACCCCAGCCGCGCGTTCGACACCATCTCCGCCGTCCTCGCCGATCCGGCCGTACCCGTCTCGGAGCGTCAGGATGCCATCGTCCTGCTCGGCACCCTGAAGCACGAGCAGGTCGACGCGTTGCTCGAACGATGGCTCACGTCGGAACGTCTGCCCGATGAGATCAGTCTGGATGTCGTCGAGACCGCAAGGACGCGGGGGACGCCTGCTCTCTTGAACATCCTCAAGAACCGCGAGGCGAGCCTCTCGAAGGCCGACCCGCTCGCTCCGTTTCGGCTCAGCCTCTCGGGCGGCAATGCCGAGCGAGGCAAGGCCCTCTTCTCTGGGCATCGTCAGGCCCAGTGCATCCGTTGCCACGCGGTCAGGGGGGCCGGCGGTACGGCCGCACCCGACCTGGACAAGGTGGCCACGCGGCTCGACCGGCAAGGCTTGCTCGAATCGCTCATCGAACCCGACGCCAAGATCGCGCAGGGGTTCGGCACGTTTGCGTTCTCGTTGACGGATGGACGGGTGATCACGGGCGTGATCAAATCCGAATCCGGCGCCAAGATCGTCGTGGAGGGGCCCGACCGCCGCGCGTTCGAATTCGCCGCCAGCGAGGTGGACGAGCGGTCCTCCGCGCGGTCGGCCATGCCGAAAATGGGCCCGGTTCTCACGCCCCGCGAACTCCGCGACGTGATCGAATACCTCTCGACGCTCAGGTAGCCCGTGGCGTGACGTCGGTCGATTGTTTAACATCGGTGCTCCCCGCCCCAGACTCGCCGGAGTTCCCACGCATGCCACGCAACCGGATCCTGCCGCTGCTCGCCGGGATCGGCCTGTGCCTCGCAGCGACGGCCCGCGCCGAGGACGACGCGGCCTTCTTCGAGTCTCGCGTCCGGCCTGTGCTCAAGGGGCGTTGCGAGTCGTGCCACGGGGCCGAGAAGCAGAAGGGCGGCCTCCGGCTCGACTCGAAGGACGCTTGGGCCCGCGGCGGCGATCGCGGTCCGGCGATCGTGCCAGGCAAACCCGACGAGAGCATTCTCATCCAGGCGATCAAGCATGTGGATGATGACCTGAAAATGCCCCCCAAGGCAAAGATGCCCGACCGCGAGGTGGCCAGTCTGGTCGAGTGGGTGAGGCGCGGGGCGTTCGACCCCCGGACCGCGTCGACCACGAAGTCTGACGGTCGCATGTCGCTGGAGGACGCCCGGCGATGGTGGGCCTTCCAGCCGGTCCGCCGTCCCGAGCCGCCGGGGACGGGGAACCCCATCGACGCCTTCATTGATGCTCGCCTGCGAACCGATGGACTCAAGCCCCTCGCAGCGGCTGACCGCCGGACCCTGTTACGGCGGGCCACCTACGACCTCACCGGCCTGCTCCCCAACTTCGACGAGAGCGAAAAATTCGCGTCCGATCCTTCGCCCGACGCGTTCGCGAAGGTGGTCGATCGCCTGCTCGCGAGCCCCGCCTATGGCGAGCGCTGGGGACGCCACTGGCTTGACCTGGTCCGCTATGCCGACACCGCCGGCGAGAACACCGACCACCCTTTGCCGCACGTCTGGCGCTATCGCAACTGGGTGATCGACGCATTCAATCGCGACCTGCCCTACGACGAATTCGTCCGCCATCAGATCGCAGGGGACCTGCTCGCCGAGGGGAAGACGGGCGAGGAGCGGGCGTCGCGGATCGTGGCCACCGGATACCTGGCGCTCGCGAGGCGATTCGGTCACGACATCGACAAGGATATTCATCTGACGTTTGAGGACGTGATTGACAACACGGGCAAGGTGTTCCTGGGCCTGACGGTCGGATGCGCGCGTTGCCATAATCATAAATATGATCCGATTTCGGCGGAAGACTACTACGCCCTCTACGGTATCCTCGACAGCACGAAATTCGCCAATCCCGGCTGCGAGCCCAATCCCCTGCCGCGCGACCTCGTGCCCATCCAGTCGGAGGGTGAGTGGGACGTGGCACAGGCCCCGGTCCGCGCCAGGCTCGCGGCCCTCGATGGGGAGCTCTCGGCGATCGACCGAAAACTCAAGTCGCACACCGACCCGCTGCTCCTTGCACTGAAGGCCCCCGTCGTCGTCGCGGAGGGCAAGGTCGCCGAGGGGGAACGCACGCCGATCGCCAAGACGTCGATCGATGTTCACGTCGGAGATCTTCTCCGATTGGTTATCCTGCCGGGCGGTAATCACGGGGCAGATAGCACGCGGATCGAATGGTCGATCCGGGAGGAGTCGGGAGAGAAGCGGACGTGGGACGCTGCGGCGGACCTGATGGCGGATGTGAATGCGGGAAATCCGCATGCCGACGGCCGGGAGCACCCGCGCGTCTGGTGGATGCTTGATGGCCGCAAGCCCTGGGAGCCGCTGGCCGAATCGGTGCGGGGGATCGACGGCAAGGCGGGACTGAACGGCTGGCGGAATGGCGGCGTGCCCTCGGTCTTCGTGAATGCGACGGATCATCCCATCGCAGCCTGGACCAGCCTGCCCGCGAGGGCCCTGTTCGCGCACCCGGCCGAGGGCGGCCCCGTGGCGATCGCGTGGGAGAGCCCGGTCTCGGGCAGGATCACGATCGAAGGGGCCGTTTCGGACGCCCATCCGGCCGCGCTCGATGGGGTTTTGTATCGACTTGAGCATGTGAAGGGAGATTTGAGGCCGCATCTCGACGCGATCGTGGTCACTTCGCCGAAACGCGAGGAGATTGCCCGCAAGAAGGCGGAGATCGAGGCCGCGATGCCCCGTCGCGAGGTGGCCTATGGCGTCCGCGAGGGGACGCCGCACGACGCGCCGATGATGTTGCGAGGCGACCCCGAGAAGCTTGGGTCCAAGGTGCCTCGCCGCTGGCTGGATGTGCTCGGCGGGATGAAAGTGCAGGAGACGAAGTCCAGCGGCCGGCTCGAACTGGCCCGTTGGCTGTCGTCGCCCGAAAACCCCCTGGCCGCACGGGTGATGGTCAACCGGATCTGGCAGCAGCACTTCGGGCGGGGGCTGGTGGCGACGCCCAGTGACTTCGGTTCGCGAGGTCAGCCGCCGTCGCATCCCGAGTTGCTGGACTGGCTGGCGAGCGAGTTCGTGGCGTCGGGCTGGAGCATCAAGGCGCTTCATCGTCGGATCATGCTCACGTCGGCGTATCAGCGTGCTTCGGCGGCAACTCCGGTCGAGGTCGATCCGGAGAATCGTTTGCTGTCTCGGTTCGAGCGGCGCCGGCTGAGCGCGGAGGAGTTGCGGGATACGCTGCTCGCCGTCGCGGGCACGCTCGATCGCACGTCCGGCGGGCCGCATCCGTTTCCTCCCGAGAACCAGTGGAAATTCACGCAGCACAACCCGTTCGCGGCGGACTATTTGACGCCGAAGCGGAGCGTGTACCTGATGGTCAAGCGGAACCGCCGCGATCGCTTCCTGGGGTTGTTCGACGGCGCGGATCCCAACGCTTCCACGCCCGCACGGCAGGAGACGACGGTGCCAACGCAGGCCCTGTTCTTCCTCAATTCCGGGTTCTTCCACGAGCAGGCCGAGGCGTTGGCGAAACGCGTGCTGGCGCGGAAGGGTGAAGATCCGATCGATTACGCATTTGCCCTGCTATTCCAGCGGCATCCCACGGCGGCCGAGCGAGACTGGGCCGGTCGGTTCCTGGCGAGTTACGAGAAGGAATTCGGCGGTTCCGCAACGGGGCATGCCCAGGCCTGGGCGGCCCTGGCTCGCGTGCTCATGAGCAGCAATGAGTTCCTCTACCTGGATTGATGCCATGACTCACGCGAATCCCACCAGACGCGGCCTCATCCAGTCGGCCGTGGCCGGATCGATGCTCATGCCGGGCATCCTGCACGAGTTGCTCGCGGCCGATTCTGCCTCGATCGATCCGCTGGCACCGAAGGCCCCGCACTTCCCGGTGAAGGCGAAGTCGGTCATTTTTCTGTTCATGAGCGGGGGCGTTTCGCACGTCGATTCGTTCGACCCCAAGCCGAAGCTCAGCTCCGACCACGGCAAGGCGGTGACGCTCGATCACCCCGAGACGAAGAACCGCCCGGGGTATGAGAAACTCTATCTCAAGCGGCCGGGCTGGACGTTCTCGCCGCGCGGGCAGAGCGGGATCGAGGTCAGCAGCCTGTTTCCCGAGATTGGCGGTTGCATCGATGATGTGGCGCTCATCCGATCGATGCACACGAGCCACTCGAACCATTATAACGCCACGCTGGGCATGCACACGGGGTCGTTCGCGTTCACTCGTCCTAGCATCGGTTCATGGCTAAGCTACGGCCTAGGCACCGAGAATCGCGACCTGCCCAGCTTCGTGGTGCTCGCCCCGTTCATGCCTTATGCGGGCACGCAGGTCTGGGCGTCCGATTTCCTGCCGGGGGCGCACCAGGGGACGCGGGTCGTCCCCGGTGCCGAACCAATCCCCGACCTCTCCCGGCGGGTTTCGGCCGGCAAGAGGCAGGAGCTGGAACTCGAAGCGATCAAGAGCTTGAATGAACAACACCTCGCATCACGGGGCCTGGAACCGAGGCTTGCCGCGCGGATCAAGTCGTTCGAGACGGCGTTCGGCATGCAGTTCGAAATGCCCGATGCCCTCGACTTATCGAGGGAGACGGACGAGACTCACACGCTCTACGGCCTCGAACGCGGCAGCGCGAGCGGCTTCGCCTGGCAGTGTCTGGTGGCCCGACGTTTGGTCGAGCGGGGCGTGCGGTTTGTCGAACTGATCGACACCGGGTCGTCCGGCAACTGGGATTCGCACGGCGACATGGCGGATCACGGCCGGCTGGCGAAGAATGTCGATCGTCCGATCGCCGGCTTGCTGCGCGACCTCAAGCGACGGGGCATGCTCGACGATACGCTCGTCGTCTGGACCACCGAGTTCGGCCGCACGCCGTTCAATAATACGGCCGAAAACAAGGGCCGCGAGCATCACAGCTGGGCGTTCAGTTCGTGGCTCGCCGGGGCGGGCGTGAAGGCCGGTCAGGTGTACGGCGCGACGGACGAGCATGGAATCCGGGCGGTCGACAATCCGATGCATGTGCATGATTTTCACGCGACCATTCTGCGGCTGATGGGGTTCGACCACACGCGGTTGACCTATCGATACGCCGGACGCGATTACCGATTGACGGATGTCCACGGTAACGTCGCGACCGAGATCCTGGCCTGACGCGAGGGGGCGACGCATGGCGGTCGATGTTGCGGCGATCGTGCTCTCGCTCGGTCTCCTGATGGTGATCGCGTATCGCGGACTGCCGGTGATCGTGTTCGCACCGCTGTGCGCCGGGCTCGCGACACTGCTGTCGGGCGCGGATCTGCTGCCGTCGTATACCGAGACGTTCATGGGAGGGACGGCCGGATTCGTCCGCTCGTTCTTCCCCGTCTTCCTGCTGGGGGCGGTGTTCGGGAAGCTGATGGAAACGAGCGGGAGTGCCGAGGCGATCGCGGCGGTGATCGTCCGGACCCTCGGACCCCGCCGCGCCATCCCCGCGGTCGTGCTGTCTTGTGCTTTGCTCACATATGGTGGTGTTTCTCTGTTCGTGGTGGCCTTCGCGGTGTATCCCTTCGGTGCGGCCCTGTTCCGCGAGGCGGGGATGCCGAAGCGGCTCCTGCCGGCCACGATCGCGCTGGGGGCCTTCACCTTCACGATGGATGCGTTACCGGGCACGCCGCAGGTCCAGAATCTGATCCCGACCCGTTGGTTCGGGACCGACATCTACGCCGCCCCGCTGATTGGTTGCACCGGGGCGTTGCTGATCCTCACCCCGGGGCTGGGCTGGCTGGGATTCCGCCGGAGGCAGGCGGAGCGAGCCGGCGAAGGGTATGGGTCTGAGCATGTCAACGAACCGGAGCAGGTGGATCGGAAGCGGCCGCATTTGATGCTCGCGATCCTGCCGCTTGTCCTGGTGCTCGTCGCGAATTTTCTGCTCTCTCGCTCGTCCTGGTCGATCGTGGGGCTGTATGCAGGGCGCGACCTGGGCAAATCCTTCCCCGGCGTGGATCTCAAGGCGGCGGGGCCCACCTGGTCGTTGATCGCGTCGCTCCTGCTGGGGATCGTGACGACGTGCGCGATCAGTCCGGGGCGGGTTGGCAAGGATTTCGCCCGATCCTTGAACATGGCGACTGCGGGGGCGTTGCTGGCGATCTTCAACACGGCATCCGAGGTCGGTTTCGGGACGGTCATCAAGGGATTGCCGGGATTCGCCGCCGTCCGCGGTTGGGTGCTCGGATCGGGGAATCATGTGCTCATTTCGGAGGCGGTCGGAGTCAACGTGCTCGCGGGGATGACGGGATCGGCCTCGGGAGGGCTTTCGATCGCCCTCGAAGTCATGGGGCCGAGCTATCTCGAGGCGGCCAAGGTCCAGGGCATCTCGCCGGAGTTGCTGCACAGGATCGCCGCGATGTCGTCGGGAGGGATGGACACATTGCCGCATAATGGTGCGGTGATCACACTCCTTGCGATCACGGGGCTGACGCATCGGAAGTCCTACGGTGATATCTTTGTCCTGACGCTCATCAAGACGGGCGTGGTCTTCCTGCTCGCGGCGCTCGCGACCTTCCGGGGCTGATTTTCATGGGTTCGCTCGACGGAAAAGTGGCCCTCGTGACCGGATCGGCCCGGGGAATCGGCCGGGAGATCGTCCGGACCCTCGCGCGGGATGGGGCGCGTGTGGTGATCGCGGACCTGGATTCCGAAGGGGCGGAGATGCTCCGCGCGGAGTTGCTCGGGTCCGGGCGCGAGGCGATCGCGGCCGAATGCGATGTCGCGTCGGAGGAGGCGATCCACGAGGCTATCGGTGCGGCGGTGAAGAGTTGGGGACGTCTGGATATCCTCGTGAATAACGCCGGATTGCAACACGTCGCCCCGGTGGAGGAGTTCCCGACCGCGATGTTCGAGCGGATGATCCGCGTGATGCTCGTCGGGCCGTTCCTGGCCATCAAGCATGCCGCCCCGCTCATGAAGTCGAGCGGCTGGGGGCGGATCATCTCGATCGCATCGATCAATGGGCTCGTCGGGTTCGCCGGCAAGGCGGCATACAATTCCGCCAAGCATGGCGTGATCGGGCTCACCAAGGTCACCGCGCTGGAACTTGCGGCGCATGGGGTGACCGTCAATGCCCTCTGCCCGGGGTATGTCGATACGCCACTGGTTCGCAACCAGCTTCGCGACCTCGCCGCCATGCGAGGCGTCACGGAGGAGCGGGTGCTGGAGGAGGTGATTTACCCGCTCGTCCCGCAGAGGCGGTTGCTGGATCCCCAGGAGGTGGCCGACTATGTCGCGTTCCTGGCCTCGGACAAGGCACGGAGCGTGACGGGACAAGCCGTGGTCATGGATGGTGGATATACTGCGCAATAGTTCCTGGATCGATCAACGGGCACCGTCTCGGACCTTGAGGATCGGATAGTCCACGCCCGACCTGATCGATTCTCCGAGGAAGCCCCAGGCCGCGGCTCCGTCCAGGCATTCGGGTTCGAGCAGGTAGGCGGCGAGCAGGCCGAGCGGCTGCGACGTGGAGATCCGCACGGTCCCTGCCGGTGCCGTCCGTTCCTGGGCCTGGAACGACCCATCCAGGCGGACAAACTTGCCGCCTTGAAATGGTTGATTGATGATGGTTTGGTCGCGGATCTGGAATACGTCCACCTTCCCCGTCCAGGGTGAGTCGAGGGTCTCGGTGGCGATGCCGTGCCGGCGGAGCAAGGCGAGGATCTCGGTCTGACTTGCGGGCACCAGGTAGTGTGTCGCGGGCGGAGTCGTGGCGACGGCCCGGAAGCGATCGAACACAGGCAGTGGGACGGTCTCGAACGCAGTCGGGGCCTTGTGGTGGTCGATGGGCTTGGAGGTCCGGACTTCCAGGGGAATTGGATTGATGCCTCGCGACTGCTGCTCGGTCCTGATGGCGAGCGCGGGGCGTGGCGTTCGCGAGTCGGCGCGGGCGATCATGGCCTTGATGGCGTCGGCGTTGGCGGCCACGTCGTCGAGGATGGCTCGGACGAAGGCGTCGGTGACCTCGACGCGGGTCTTGAAGGGGAAGAAGCTGGCGGCCTCGGACAGGATGCCGATGCGATTGCGCAAGCCGGCGTAATTGGTGACGTATCGGCCCTCGTCGCCGAAGGTGTACCAGCCACGCCCGCTGCGGCGGTTCTCGACGTTGCCGTAGTCGGAGAGCTTGTAGCCCTTCTCGGCTTCGAGGTGCTTTCGGACGCGGGGCAAAAGTTCATCGCGCGAATATAGGAAAATCTCAGGATCGGTGCTCGGGTGGAGCGGCGGGGCGTAGGTGAGCGTGTATCCGTGGCGAGTGCCGTTGGTGGTGTGGAGGTCCATCATCACATCGGGCGACCAGGCATTGTAGATGTGTTCGAGCACCGCCCTGGTCTCGGGGGCCACGGCCTTGATGGCGTCGCGGTTCAGGTCGAGCTTCGCGGCGTTGGGCCGCTGGCCGACGCGAGCGGGGCCGTCCTGGGAGGTGCGCAAGGTGGCGCCGTCGCCGAACGCCTCGTTGCCGTCGACGTTGTAGACGGGCACCACCAGGAGGACGAGCCGGTCCAGCAGTTTCGCGGCGCCGGCGTCGTTCCTCGCGACGGCCCGCAGGAGCATCTGGGCCGCCTCCTTACCCTCGACCTCGCCGCCGTGGATGTTCGCCTGAACATAGACTACGACCTTGCCGGCTGCGCGGGCTTCTTTCGCGGTCGTGATATTTGGAGTTGATGCGATGGCCAGGATGATCGGCTTGCCGCCGGCGGATTGGCCGATGGTTTTCTGCTCGATCGGGGCGCCCCTGGCCTTCAGCTCGGCGAGGAAGGTCTGGACGTCCGCGAGCGTGGAGGTCTCGCGGTAGTCGGTGCGCTCGGCCCTGGTGAGCGGCCAGGGGGCGTCGGCGACGAGGGCGAGGGTGGCGAGGAGAAGGGTGGGGAGCATTTTCTGATGGGTGATGGGTGATGGGTGATGGGTCTTTGATGCGAATGGGGATCTGGTTCGGCTGGATGGGCCTGGCGTTGGGCGAGGGTCTCCACACCCCACCCTTGCCCTGAGATGCGGTACCGCAGGGAATGGGCTCCCGACCGAAAATCAATGGCCCTGCTTCGTGGGGGCTTTTGAATAGGGTCTGGAGACCCGATTGGGTGGTGCGATGAGGCGGAGGTAAGGGCGGGGTCTGGAGACCCTCGCCCGGCGCCTTCGGGCCTCCCCCCTCACCTGGATTCTCAGAAGTAGCAGCGTTGGCGTTACCTGGCTTTCATGACCAGGTTCTCGATGAAGAATTCCATCATGCGTTGGTTGTTGATGGCGGAGTGGCCCATGTCGGGGCCGACCATGACGTCGAAGCTCTTTCCGGCGCGCTGGAGGGCCTGGATGAGCTGCATGGCGTTCGACGGGTGGACGTTGTTGTCGGCGGTGCCGTAGAAGATCATCAGGCGGCCCTTGAGGTCGTCGGCGTAGGTCATGGCGCTGCCGGCGTCGTAGCCCTTCTTGTTGCCCTGGGGCGTCCACATGTAACGCTCGGTGTAGATCGTGTCGTAGTGCCGCCAGTCGGTCACCGGCGACGACGCGCAGGCGGCCTGGAAGGCCTCGGGGTGGCGCAAGAGGGCCATGATCGAGGCGTAGCCGCCGTAGGACGTGCCGAAGATCCCGACGCGATTCTTGTCGACATAGGGCCGATCCCAGAGCGACTTCACGCCGGCGGCGAGGTCGTCGATCTCGGTGATGCCGAGCTTTTCATAGATCGCGTCGAGGAACTTCTTGCCCCGGCCGGCGGCCGAGCGGGCGTCGAAGGACGCGACGAGGAAGCCGTATTCCGCCAGCGCGCTCGGCATCGTGAAGGTCTCGCGGGCGGCGTTCGTGGCCGGGCCGGCGTAGACCGTGACGAGCATCGGGTACTTCTTTTTCGGGTCGAAGTGGCTGGGCTTGTGCAGCAGGCCGTAGAGGTCGGTTGTGCCGTCCCCGGCCTTGAACTTGACGATTTCGACCTTCTGGAGCCCGAGCGATTCGAACTTGCTGGTGTCACTCCTGCCCAACTCGGCGACGACCTTGCCGTCCTCGCTCACCACCCGGGTCACCGGCGGCTCGTCGTGGGTCTGGATGACGTCGACGAAGTGCTTGCCGTCGGGCGCGATGTTCACCGTATGATGATATTTGGGGTCGGTGAGCCGCTTGTGATTCTTCCCGTCGAGCCCGACGCGGTGGAGCTGGAGCTTGATGGGATTGTCGCCGTCGTGGGCGAGGTAGTCGACGGTCCCGGCCGCCTCGTCGACGCGGACGATCCGCTCGACCTCGAAATCGTGGCTGGTCACGGCGTTGTGGAGCTTGCCGGTGAGGTCATAGAGATAATAGTTCTTGAACCCGTTCCGCTCGGACTCGTAGAGGAAGCGGTTGTTGTCCTTGAGGAACTGCATCTTCGGCAGGTTCTCGACCCAGCTCGCGGGCCACTCGTCGCGGACGATCGTGCGGCACGTGCCGGTCTTGGGGTCGCAGGCGGCGAGGTCGAGGACGTTCTGTCGGCGGTTGGTGCGGTGGAACAGGATCTCCTTGCCGTCGGGGCTCCACATGATCTTGTAGACATAGTAGCCCACCGCGTCGTCGGCGAAGGGCTTGCCATCGCGGACGTCGGCCCTGGTGATCGACTTCGAGGCGACGTCATAGATCAACAGATCGACGATCGGGTTGGGCGTGCCGGACTTGGGGTAGGGCTCGACGTCGATGGTGCTCTGGAGCTTCGTCTGGTTGAGCTGGAGGTAGTAGTCCTTCACGCCGGATTCGTCGAAGCGGTAGAAGGCCACCTTCTTGCTGTCGGGCGACCACCAGATGGCGCTGTTCTGGAAGAGTTCCTCGCCGTAGACCCAGCTCGCGATGCCGTTCTTGATGCGTTTGGCCTCGCTGCCGTCGGTCGTGACCTGGTGCTCAACCGCGCCCTTGACGTCGGAGATCCAGAGGTTTCGGTCCTTGTGATAGGCCTTCAAATGTCCATCCGGCGACGTGGCCGATGCGGCCTGGCGGCCCCGCTCGATGAAGCCGAAGCGTCCGCCGACGTCCTCCCCGGCCGACCCGCCGCCGGGCTTGGCCTCGGCCGACGTGCCGGTGGCGAGGTCGAGCCGCAGGGTCTTGCCGTCCTTGCGATACTCGAGCGCCTTGCCGCCGTCGCGCCAGGTGCCATTCACGACACCCATCTTCACCGAGCCGGGGATCTGCCGGCTCATCTTCTGGTAATTCTCGTACCCCGGCATCGTCTTGAGCCGATCCTGCGCGGCGGCGAGGGGCGTGGCGGCGAGGATCGCGATCGTGGCGAGGATAGCGGCGCGGGGCGCGTTCGGGACGTGTCGCATGGCGGCTGTGGTCTCGATCGAGGGTTGGCGTGTCGTCGGCGACGATCGGTCCGGGGGAGGCCGGGCCGGGGAATGCGATGCCCCGATGTTATCCGGCGTGCGGCCCGTCGGCACGGGGGTTCCGGCGCTTCGTCGGGGGGGCGGTTGTACGAAGATCCAATCCTGCTGATCCCTTGCGTCGCGGCGGCCGTATCGCTGCAATGGCGCAGGTTGTCGATTCGGACGAATCTCTCCCGATTGAACGGAGGACGACGCATGCGAACGCTTCTCATCACCATCGCCGTCGCGGCCCTGGCCCTGCAGAGTACCCCCGCCCGCGCGAGGGACGACGCCAAGGCGGTGGCTCAGGGCATCCTGAAGGAAGGCGCGGCCATCTTTGACAAGAAGGACGCCGCCGCGATCGCCGCGACCTACGTCGAGGAGGCCACGCTCCAGGTCGTGAGCCGCAAGGAATCCGACGCCGGCTTCAAGGTCGAGACCACCACCGGCCGGGCCGAGATCGAGCGGTTCTACGCCAAGCTGTACGAGAATGAGAAGGACAAGAAGACGACCTCGCGGAACGTGGTCGAGTCGGCGCGGTTCATCGCCCCCGACCTGCTGGCGATCGAGGGCAAGTTCGCCCCCAACGTCGACTCGGGCGAGTCGTACGCCTTCATCCAGCTGCGGGCGAAGCAGGACGGGGTCTGGCGGATCCAGACGCTCCAATTCTTCATCGTCGCCGCGCGCTGAGCGGAGCGGTTAGAAAATTCTCATCGATGCCCCCAGGACTGGGCTGTTCAGGGGGGGCATCAGGCTGTAGATTACGCTTGCTGCTTGTTTGGATCCACGCGCCGCGTCGATTCAACGGGGCGGCATGTCTGCCCGGTTCACGCATGCGCATTTGCTGCCGCAGCCGAGCCGGGCCGATCGGAGGGAGTCGCCTTGTGCTCGCCCCGGACCCCGATGGATTTCCCATCGGGCCTACGTCCGTGCCCCTCGCCCAGCGATCCCCCCCGCGGGTCGTCCGCTCCCTCCCCCGACGAACCCGAACCATCCCCGATCGCATCCGTGTGGATTGACGCGAGGGCGGCGAATCTCGTCGCCCTTCTTTCTGCGCGCCGGCCGCGCACCATTCCCCGATGAGCGTCCCGGACAATATGAACGGTCCAGTCGATTCTGATGGGTCGCCCGGCCACCACGCGGCGGACGGGCATGGCCACGGGCACGGCGACGACCCGATCGGCCATCTCCGCGAGGTGATCGCGCACGCCGCGCACCTCTTGCCGGCCCAGGGGCCGATCACGGTCTTCATCCACCACAACACCCTGCACGCCTTCGAGGAACTGCCGTTCCACGAGGCCGTCACGCTCGGCGGACAGGTGTTCGGCTGCCAGCCGTACCTCTCCGAGGACCGCTACCGCGCCGAGCTGGCGAAGGGCCGCATCCGATTCTCCGACATCGAGGAAGTGCTGGTGCAGGACCTCGGCGACCGCGCCGAGGAGCGCATCCCCGGGTTCGGCAGCCGGCTCCACCTGCGGCTGGCGATGCTGCAGTACCCGCTCCGCACCGGGCCGACCGAGGAGCTGGTGTGGTACGTCGCCGAGACCGAGGGGCTCCAGCGCGTCTCGGGCGACGCCTCGGGCGCGACCCGATCGCGCCTGATCGCGGAAACGCGCCGGTGGATGTTCCGGGATTTACGAGTCGATCTCGGCTACGACCCGACGCGACGCAAGGGCGACGGCAACGCCGGCGGGGCCAACGGCAACGGCCCGTCCAGGACCGGCCAGGGCCTGCGCGAGCTGCTCGGCCGGTTCCCGGTGGCGGTGATCGAGACCTGGAACGAGGCCACCTGGGAGCGGTTCACGCTCCAGTCGCTCTGGCGCGTCTGCTTCGACGGCGTGGCCGACCTGCCCCCATACACCGATCCGCCCAAGCTGCCGATCCGGCACCGCGAGCTGTTGCTCGAGGCGACGGGCGTCGACGCCGACACGCAGGCCAACGAGCTGCTCATCCGCTTCTGCGCGGCGTACGTCGACCAGGGGATGGCCCACTGGCCGCTGCCCCGCCAGGAAGACGGCTTCTACGAGGCATTCCTCGCCGTCTACGGCCAGCCGGGCGGGCCGCCGGATCTCTGGATCAAGGGGCTCTCGGCCGAGCTCACGCGTCTGGGCCGTGATCACATCGGTGCGCTCGAATCCATCGAGGAATCGCTAGGCATCCTCGGCGTGCCTCGGGAGGAGTGGGAAGCCTATCTCTCCTCAACACTGCTCGCCCTGCGAGGCTGGGGCGGCATGGTGCAGCAGGTGGAGGAGCGCGGCGACCGCGTCGCGCACCCGATCCTGCCGGGCAGCCTCATCGGTTTCCTCGCGGTGCGGCTGATCCTCGACCGCTTCTCGCTGGCCGACGCGGCGGCCGACGCGCTGGAGTATCGCGGACCCCTGGATGGCCTGCGCGACGCGGCGAGGGCGAGGATCCAGCTCCCATGGCCGCCGACGATCGAACAGCGGGCCTTCCAGATCTTCCAGCTCGCGCAGGTGTTCGGGCTCTCGCCGGACGTCCTGCACCGCCTGACGCGCGACGAGTGGGCGACGCTGGTGCGCGAGGTCGAGACCTTCGGCTCGATCGAACGCCGTCGGGTGTTCCAGCTCGCGTATGAGCGTCGGCTGACGATCCAGACGCTCGACGCCGTGGCCCTGCACACGCCGAAGGCCAAGCTGCCGGCATCCACGCCGAGGTTTCAGGTCATTTGTTGCATCGACGAACGTGAAGAATCGTTCCGGCGTCACCTGGAGGAACTCGCCCCCGAGGTCGAGACCCTGGGCGCGGCCGGATTCTTCGCGGTGGCGATGTACTACCGGGGCGTGGCCGAGGCGCACTATGTGCCGCTCTGCCCGGTGGTCGTCCGGCCCTCGAACTGGGTGGCCGAGGAGGTCGACGACGAGGCGGCCCGCGACTCGAAGCGCCGGGCCCGCACGCGGAAGGCCCTCGGCAGGGCCTCGCACCGGATCCACCAGGGGACGCGTTCGTTCGCCCTCGGGGCCATCGTCAGCGGGCTCGGCGGCGTGCTGGCGTCGGTGCCACTCGTGGCCCGGATCCTCTTCCCCCGCCTCACCGCGAAGTTCCGACAGGCGGTCGGCCGGATGGTGCAGGCGCCGCCGAGGACGCGGCTCAAGCTCGAACGCGCCGGGGACATCGCGCCGGCCCCCGACGGACCCGGCGTGGGCTACACGCTCGACGAGATGATCGGCATCGGCGATCGGCTGCTCCGCGACGTCGGCCTGACGTCGAACTTCGCCCGCGTCGTGCTCCTGATCGGCCACGGCTCCAACAGCCTGAACAACCCGCACAACTCGGCCTACAACTGCGGCGCCTGCGGCGGCGCGGCGGGCGGGCCGAACGCCCGGGCGCTCGCCCAGATCCTGAACGATCCGCGCGTGCGGCAGGCCCTCGCGAATCGCGGGCTGCCGATCCCGAATGAAACGATCTTCGTCGGCTCGTATCACAATACGTGCGACGATTCGGTCACCTTTTCCGACCTGAACCTCGTGCCGCCGTCGCACCAGGAGGAGCTGAAGGGGATCCGTTCGATCGTCGACCGGGCCTCCGAGCGGAACGCCCACGAGCGCTGTCGGCGGTTCATGTCGGCCCCGCTCACGCTCGACTTCGAGGCGGCCAAGGAGCACGTCGAGGGCCGATCCGAGGACCTGGCGCAGACCCGGCCCGAGCTGGGGCACGCGACCAACGCATTGACGTTCGTCGGACGCCGCTTCTGGTCGCGCGGGCTGTTCCTCGACCGCCGCGCGTTCCTCACCTCCTACGACCCGACCCAGGACACGCCCGAGGGCGCCATCCTCACCCGGATCCTCCAGGCGGTGTTCCCCGTCTGCTCTGGCATCAATCTGGAGTATTACTTCTCGCATGTGGATAACCCGGGCTTCGGCGCGGGGACCAAGCTGCCGCACAACCTGGCGTCGCTCCTGGGCGTGATGGACGGCGCGGCCAGCGACCTCCGCACGGGGCTCCCCTGGCAGATGGTCGAGATCCACGAGCCGGTCCGCTCGCTGTTCCTGATCGAGACCACGCCCGAGGCGATGACGTCGATCATGGACGCGAACGAGGGCATCGGCCGGATGTGCCGGAACGGCTGGATCCAGCTCGCGCTGCTGCACCCGTCGTCGCGCGAGGTCTTCCTGTTCCGGCCCGAGGACGGCCGGTTCTACCCCTATCAGACGCGGTCGAGCGTGCTGCCCCGGACGGCCTCGTCGGTCGACTGGTATCGCGGCTGGCGCGACCACCTGGAATTCGCGGAGATCGAGAGTTGAACGCGCCGATGAGTGTCGATCGATTCAACGATTCGCCGCGACGCCTGCGGTCCGGGGGGGACGGATGCTAGACCTCGAACAGTGGATGCGATTCTTCGGGCTGGTCGTCGTCGCCAGCCCCGCCCTGCTCGTCGCCGCGCTGGGGATCCCGCTGCTGGTCGGCCAGAAGCTGGAGGAGAAGACGATCTCGCAGTTCGTCTTCGTCGCCACCGTCCTCGGCCTGTTCTCGGCCCTGTTCGTGCTCGGCGGCATGCTCGCGACGGGCAGCCGGCACGTGCCGATCCCCCTGGGGGACTGGGTCGAGATCCACGGCGCCTACCATTTCTCCGTCAAGTTGACGTATGACCGCCTCTCGGTGCCGTTCGCGATCCTGTCGTACCTGCTCTCGGGCACGGTCGGGGCGTTCGCGACCAAGTACATGCACCGCGAGCCGGGATATACTCGCTTCTTCATGCTCTACAGCATCTTCATGCTGGGCATGGTGGTGACCTCGCTCGCCGGCACGATCGAGACGCTCTTCTCCGGCTGGGAACTCGTCGGCCTGTCGTCGGCCCTGCTCGTGACGTTCTTCCAGGATCGACCGGCCCCGGCCCGCAACGGCCTGTGGGTCTGGTCGGTTTACCGCGTGTCCGACGCCGCCCTGCTGCTCGCCGCGGTTGTGCTGCATCACGTGCGGGGCGAGGGGGATTTTCACAAGCTGATGGGCGGCGGAACCTGGCCCGAGGAACTCACCGACGTCGCCACGAGCCAGGCGCTCCTGGTCGGCGTGCTGCTCCTGGCGGCGGCGGCCGGCAAGTCGGCGATGGTGCCCTTCTCCGGCTGGCTGCCCCGCGCGATGGAAGGGCCCACGCCGTCGAGCGCGGTGTTCTACGGCGCGCTGTCGGTCCACCTCGGGGCCTTCCTCATCCTCCGCATCAGCCCCCTGCTCGACCGCTCGCTGATCCTCAGCATCCTGGTCGTGGCGATGGGGCTGGCGACGTCGCTGTTCGCCTACCTCGCCGGCAGCGTGCAGACCGACATCAAATCCGTGCTGTCATTCGCGTCCCTCTCGCAGGTCGGCCTGATCGTCGCCGAGATCGGCCTCGGGTTCCGCTACATCGCGCTGATCCACCTGCTCGGCCACGCCTGCCTGCGGACGCTCCAGTTCGTGCGGGCGCCGTCGCTCCTGCAGGATTATCGCTCGCTGGAGAACGCCCTGGGCGACCGACTGCCCAGCGGCGGCGCGGTGTTCGGCAGGGTCGGCGACCTCTCCTGGCGGATCTGGCTCTATCGATTCGCGCTCGAACGCGGCTACCTCGACGCCTCGCTGAGGCGGTACGTGGTCGGGCCGGTCGCGGGCGTGTTCCGGCGGTTCGACGACCTCGAGCGCCGATGGACCGACTTCCTCGCCGGCACGACCTCGCGCGAGTCGGATCGGGTGGCCTCCGAATTTGGAGCGTTTGAAGAGATCACATGAATATTCTTCACCTCCCCTGGATCGAGGTCGCCGTCGGCCTGGCGCTCGCAGGCTTCGTCGTCACGAGCTTCCTCCGCGACCCGATCCGGGCCCACCGCACGGGCATGGTGTTCACCGGGCTGGTGTTCGCCTGCACCTTCTTCGCCTGGCTGGCCGAGTACGCCGACGTGCCGGCCGAGGCCCTGCGCGCCCGGAGCCTCCAGCCGTCGATCTTCGGCTCGATGATGTTCTGGCTCGACGAACTCAGCGCGCCGATGGTCCCCGCGATCGCGCTCCTGCACTTCCTCACCGCCACCGCCACGGCCCGCACGCACATGAGGCGGTTCTCCGTCTCGTGGTCGCTCGCCACCGAGGCCATCACCCTGGCGACCTTCTCGTGCCAGGAGCCCTGGGTGCTCATCGGCCTGCTGGCGCTCTCGACCGTCCCGCCCTATGTCGAGCTGGTGATCCGAAAGAGGAGCACGCGCGTCTACCTCGTGCATATGCTCGCATTCGTGGTCGTCCTCGCCCTGGGCTGGGCGGCCGTCGAGGTCAGCCTGGCGGGGCAGGACATCAAGGTCGCCCCGTGGTGGGCCGTGCTGCCGCTGCTCCTGGCCGTGCTCATCCGCGCGGGCACGGTGCCCATGCACTGCTGGCTGACCGATTGGTTCGAGCACGCGAGCTTCGGCATCGGCCTGCTGTTCGTCCTGCCGCTCACCGGCGTCTACACCGCCGTCCGGCTGGTCCTGCCGGTCAGCCCGGCGTGGGTCCTCCAGTGGATCGGGCTCCTCTCGCTCGTCACCGCCGTTTATGCGGCCGGGATGGCGACCATCCAGCGCGAGACGCGCCGCCTCTTCGCCCACCTGTTCCTCAGCCACGCCTCGCTGGTGCTCGTCGGCCTGGAGCTGCACACCGAGCTGACGCTCACGGCGTCGCTCTGCCTGTGGTTCTCGGTCATCCTCTCGCTCGGCGGCTTCGGGCTGACCTTGCGTGCGCTCGAATCCCGGTTCGGGCGGATGTCGCTCACGAGGTTCCACGGCCTCTACGACCACACCCCCGCGCTCGCCGTCTTCTTCCTGCTCACCGGGCTGGCGACCGTCGGCTTCCCCGGCACCCTCGGCTTCATCTCGACCGAACTGCTCGTGGACAGCACGATCGAGACGAACCTGTTCGTGGGACTCCTGGTCATCGCCGCGGCGGCCTTCAACGGCATCGCCATCCTGCGAGCGTATTTTCTCCTGTTCACCGGTTCACGGCACACGTCGAGCGTGTCGCTGCGGATCGGCCTGCGCGAGCGGATCGCCGTGATGACCCTGACCGCCCTGATCCTCGGCGGCGGCCTCTACCCCCAGCCCGGCGTGAACTCCCGCTTCAAGGCCGCCGGCCAGCTCCTCGAAGGCCACGAGCAACGCCTCCACGGCAAGCCCGCCGCCAAGTCCGAGCGGACCCCTCACGGTTAAATCCTGCACCTCCTGGACGGGGTCACGGAGGCGAGACCCCGTCCAGGAGTAAGACCGTTCATGTCCTCACGTGCTGCGACGTCTTCGGCGCCTGATATTTCACATCCAGATTCGGCGTGGCGATCTTCACCTGCCCGTCCGCCAGCGACTGCATCCCCGCGCTCACGAGCCCGCTCGTGAGCAAGGTCCGCTCGATCGGATATGGGGCCTTGCCGGTCGTGAACAGTTCCTCGGCCTTGGTCATCAGCGAGGCCGAATAGGTCACGTTCGGGTTCGGCGGCAGGTAGAAGAGGGTCGAGAGCGGCTCGGGCTTGTTCTTCAGGCGAGCGGCGAAGGTGAAGTCCTCCACCAGCTTGTTGAGCTGGAGCATCGTCCCCTTGGTGCCGTCGGCGTACTCGAAGCGGTAGGCGATCGGCGTCTTGACCCACTCCTTCATCTGGGCGATGGTCGGGTAGCGGTGGCTCGTGGTCTCGGCCTGACCGAGCGTCTGCGAGCGCGACAGGCACGCCTCGAACAGCTTCGGATCCCAGCCGCCGGCGTCCCACGAGCCCTTGCCCAGGGCCTCCCACACCGCATCCCCGCGCAGGGCGTGCATCGACACGACCCCCGTCTCTCCCCCCTTGCGACGCTCGGCCATGCACTGGATCATCTCCAGAGCGTGGAAGTCGTAAATATCCACCGCGCCGAATGCAATGCCCATCACCTCCTCGACTTCCGCCCCCAGCGGCATGTCGACATCCGGCATCCGCCAGGTCACCGGCAGCGACGAGCCGGCCAGGAACGGGATCTTCAACCGCTTCGAGGTCTCGACCATCTCCTTCGCCCAGGCGAAATTCCAGGACAGATGCTTGTCATTGAAGATCGGCGTGACGCGGCCGTCGGCCTCGAAGACCTCGACGATCTTCTTGAAGAATTCATATCTGGGATACTTCTTCTGACCCGTCGGGCTGAGCGGGTAGTCGCCGTGCTCGCCGATCACGAGGACCGCGTCCACGGCGAGTTTGCCTCCGCCGTTGCGGAGGGCCTCGGCGATCGTCGGGTAGATCGTGAAGCCGAACTCCTTCGCGCGGCCCTTGCTGAGATCGTCGCCGCGCGTCTGATCGACATACGCCGAGACGACCTGGAACGGCGGCCTGTGCCAGTGCCCCTCGCGCGGGTAGCCCGCGAGGAACCGCTCGGCCATGTGCCAGGCGTGCGACTTGTAATTCCACAACGTCGTGACGACCGCCAGCTTCTTCGGCGGCGGAAGGGGCGTCTCGGCCGTTGCCCGGCCAATCCCCGTTGCCCCCAGGGCCAGGCCCGCCCCGGCGGCCCCCAGAAATTCCCGACGATTCACGCTCTGCATGTGCCACCTCCGTCCAGGTTTGCGTCGTGTGCCACATTGTAACGCCTTTGTTCAACAATGCCACGGGCCGGTGGACAGACGCCCCCGCGCGCGATATGACAAAGGTCCACGCGAGCCACACGCGATGCCGCACACAGCATCAGGCCCAGGCCGGATCGGGAGCCCACGTCATGACAAAATGGGATGAACGCATGTTCCGGTGGGCCTTAGCCCTGGTGATTCTGGTCGCGATCGCGACCCCCTCACGGGCGCAGGACCACGGCCACGGCAAGGCCCCGAGGGCCGACCGCGTGCAAAAGCTCCTCGGGCGCGACAACCTGATCGCCTGGTGCATCGTCCCGTTCGACAGCAAGAAACGCGAGCCCGAACCACGCGCGGCGATGCTGGAGACGCTCGGCTTCAAGCATTTCGCCTACGACTGGCGGGCCGAGCACGTCCCCACCTTCGACGCCGAGATCGCGTCGCTCCGGAAGCATCACGTCGGCCTCGACGCCTTCTGGTGCCCCGGCGAGCTGAACCGCGACTCGCAGGCCATCCTCGATGCACTCAAACGCAACGGCGTGAAGACACAATTGTGGGTCCTGCTCGGCTCGGGCGACGTGAAGGTGGCCGACGCCGCCGACCAGGAGCGACGGGTGGCCGACGCGGTGCGTCGGCTCAAGCCCCTTGCGGGTGATGCGGGCAAGATCGGCTGCTCGCTCGCCCTCTACAATCACGGCGGATGGTTCGGCGAGCCGGAGAATCAGATCGAAATCGTCGAGCGCCTGAAGGCGCAAGGGATCAAGAACGTCGGCATCGTTTACAACCTCCATCACGGCCACGATCACCTCGACCGCTTCCCCGCCCTGCTCCGGAAGATGAAGCCGTATCTGGTCGCGCTGAACCTCAACGGCATGGACACGAAGGGGGACCGGGTCGGCCGGAAGATCCTGCCGCTGGGCCAGGGTGAACATGATCTCGCGCTCCTGCGCATCATCCTTGATAGTGGATATGACGGCCCGATCGGCATCCTCGGCCACACGCAGGACGACGCCGAGGAGCGGCTCAAGGACAACCTCGACGGCCTCGACTGGCTGGTGCCGCAGCTCGAAGGCAAGCCCGCCGGGGCGCCTCCGAAGCCCCGCACGCCGGTCCCCCCGAGGCCGACGCCGAAGGCCGCCACGAACCTCTCGAAGGACGAAGCCGCGCAGGTCGCGGCTTTGCTTTTGGGGGCGAAGGAGCACGGCGACCCCCGGCGCGGGGCGGTCGTGTTCGCCTCGGTCAAAACGGCCTGCCTGTCATGCCACAAGATCGGCAACCAGGGCGGGGCGATCGGGCCGGAACTCTCGAACCTGAGCCGCGAACTCGCGCCCGAGGACATCGCGGCGTCGGTCCTCTGGCCGCGCAAGGAGGTCAAGAAGGGGTATTCGGCGATCACCGTCGAACTCAGGGACGGTCGCGTCATCCAGGGATACCCGGTCCTGGATGATGGGAACCGGTTGATCCTGACCATCCCGAATTCGCCCCGGCCCGAACGTCTGGGCGCGGGCGAGATCGAGTCCAGGCGGGTCGATGGGACGCTGATGCCCGAGAACCTGCTCGCGGCCCTGTCGGAGACCGATCGCCGCGACCTGATGCGGTTCCTGCTCGACCTGGGCAAGCCCGAGTCGGCACCGGCGGTGGCCATGCTGGAGCACGCCCACGCCCCGGTGGATTTCGCCTACGACCGGGCCCCGCTGCATCCGCAGGACTGGCCGAGCTGGAAGTCGACTGTGAACCGCGATCGCATCTATGATTTTTACGCCAAGGAAGCCGAACATTTCTCCAAGCTCGGACACGTCCCGCCGCTGCTCCCACCCTTCCCCGGCCTGGACGGCGGCAAGCAGGGCCACTGGGGCAACCAGAACGAGGACACGTGGGTCGACGGCCGCTGGAACGACATGGACCTCGGCACACTCATGTCCGGCGTGTTCCGAGGCGCGGGCGTGACGGTGAACAAGGGGATCTGCATCCGCCTGGGTGAACATGGCGAGATGTCGACCTGCTTCAATCCCGAGACCCTCCGCTACGAGGCGGCCTGGACCGGCGGGTTCGTGAAGTTCTCTTCCGTCCGCCATGGGTTCATGGACGGCCTCATCATGGTGGGCACGCCGACTCCGTTGCCTGCTCAATCGACGGTGGCGAAGCCGGCCCGCTACAAGGGGCTGTACCGCCACGAGGAGCGTGTGATCTTCGCCTATGAGTCGGCCGGCGTGGAGTATCTCGATGCCCCCTGGTTCGAGGGGGGCAAGTTCACCCGCGTCGTCGGCCCGGCGAAGGACCATCCCCTTCGCGACTGGACGAAGGGCGGCAAACCCCAGTGGCCCCGGGCCATCCCCACGGGCGGGACGGTGAACTCGACGTCGAACAACGCCTACGTGGTGGACACGATCAGGGTGCCGTTTCAGAACCCCTGGAAGGCACCCATGTTCATCGGAGATCATGATTTCTTGCCCGACGGTTCGGCCCTACTCTGCACCATGCAGGGCGACGTATGGCACGTCACCGGTCTAGATGACACGCTCAAGAACGTGACGTGGCGTCGATTTGCTTCTGGATTGCACCAGCCGCTCGGGCTGATGGTGGTGGATGGGCTGGCGTATGTGCTGGGCCGCGACCAGATCACGCGATTGAAGGATGTTGACGGCGACGGCGAGGCCGACGCTTACGAGTGCTTTTCGAACGCCTATGAGACCAGCCCCGCCGGGCACGACTTCATCTGCGGCCTCCAGCGCGACGCGAATGGGCGTTTCTACACGGCGTCGGGCAAGCAGGGGATCCTCCGAATTTCGGAGGATGGCAAAACTGTTGATGTGATCGCCACCGGATTCCGCAACCCCGACGGCCTCGGGTTGAGCCCCGAAGGACTGGTCACGGTGCCGTCATCGGAGGGCGATTGGGTCTCTGCCTCGATGGTCTCCGAGATCAAGGAGGGGAGCCACTACGGCTACCCCGGGCCGAAGAATGGCAAGACGCCCGAGCTTCCGATGATCTACATGCCGCGAGGTCTGGATAATTCCAGCGGCGGCCAGGTGTGGGTGACGAGCGACCGCTTCGGGCCGCTCAAGGGGCAGCTCCTGCACCTGTCGTTCGGGGCGGGCACGGCTTATGTGTTGCTGCGAGACCGCGTCGACGGCCAGGCGCAGGCGGCGGCGGTCCCCCTGCCGGTCGAGTTCCTCTCGGGTGCCCATCGCGGCCGGTTCAGCCCGAAGGATGGGCAGCTTTATGTCTCGGGGATGGCCGGGTGGGGCAGCTACACGCCCGACGACGGCAGTTTCCAGCGCGTCCGCTATACTGGCAAGCCCGCAACCCTGCCAGTCTCGTGGCATGCGACCGAGAATGGCATGCTCATCACCTTCTCGGGCCCGATCGATGCGGCGGTGGTGCGGCGGACGGGCTCGCTGTTCGCGCAGTGCTGGAATTATCGCTACGGTCCGCAGTACGGCTCGCCCGAATTCGCCCCGAGCCATCCCGGCACGCCCGGCCACGACCCGGTGCCCATCCGCTCGGCCCACGTCCTGGCCGACGGCCGGACGCTGTTCGTCGAGATGCCCGACATCCAGCCGGTGAATCAGTTGCACATGCGACTGAAGGTCGATTCCGGACCGGCGGCCGAATTGTTCGCGACTGTCCACAAGCTTGGGGCTCCGTTCACGGGCTTCGAGGGCTTCAGGCCCGAGCCGAAGATCTTGCGGGCCCACCCGATCCTCGCGGACATGGCCGCGCTCAACTTCAAGCCGATCCCGAACCCGCACAAGAAGCGGCTCGTCGGTGCGAGGCGGATCACGATCGAGGCGGGGAAGAATCTCAGCTACAACCTGCGGTCGATCAAGGCCAAGCCCGGCGAGGCGATCGCCCTGACGTTCTACAACCCCGACGTGGTTCCGCACAACTGGGTGTTGATCCGTCCGGGGACGCTCGACGCGTTCGGCGACCTCGTGAACAAGATCATCGCCGAACCCGACGCCGCGCTGCGGAACTACATCCCGAAGAGTGAGGATGTGATCGCCTACACCGATATCGTCGGCCCGCAGGATCAGTTCATCATCAGCTTCCAGGTCCCCGACAAGCCGGGGCGGTATCCCTATCTGTGCACCTTCCCCGGGCACTGGAAGGTGATGAATGGAGAATTGATCGTGGAGTGATCCTCCGACATTTCTTGGGCCCAGTCGAACCCAGAGCGCTGGGCGCGGGTCTCCGACCCCGCCCCCGCCCGGATCGAAGGAGACGACAGACCCGGGTCTCCAGGCCCTTTGTTCTCGAATCGCCGAGTACGGGTCTGGAGACCCGGTTTCGTGGTCCGGTGCGGCGGCGGTGGGGCGGGGTCGGAGACCCGCGCCCAGCGCCTTGGGCTTACGCCTGGGGTTGAAGGAGGCATCCGGATGGATCTACTGCCGCCCTTCGGCGATGTCGGCCGACTGGATGCCGACGAGCCGGGCGATGACGACGGCGAGATAGATCTGCGACGTCATCGCCTGGAGGAACGAACACATGTTCGTAAATCCGGTTCCGGGCGCCAGGCCGTCGTAGGGGGCGGCGGACTGGGTGGCGAAGCTGAAGAGGAGGAATTGCAGGAAGTACCTGTGCCTCGTGGCGTCGTCGACCCACATGCTCCGGGGTTCGCCGTGTGAGAGGAAGCCGTTGGGTATCACGAGGTCCATGGAGGCGTAGAAGTAGGTCCAGAGCAGCCCGGCCAGGAGGTAGACGCAGAGTGCCGCCTGGAGGGTCTCGACGCTGACCTTGTTGCCCCGGCTGAAGATCACGTCCAGGATCGCCTTGATCACGAACAGCATGCTCGAGATCCAGAGCGCGGCCTGGACCGCCACCAGCCAGCGTGCCCCGGGCATCGCGACGATCCGGCCGATCAGGAAGTCGGCCACGGCCAGGACGATGCCGACGGTCCACGCCCGGCCCGCGGGCCTCGCCGCGTGGATCGACGCGATCATCACCGCGCTACCGAACAGCGCCAGGAGCGTCTGCGAACGGTTGTTATCGATGAAGATGGGCGTCATCAGCAACTGAAATAACAGCAAGATCATCAGCAGCCCGAACCGCCCGCCGAACACCCTCGCCATCCAGTTCGAGGCGCGTTCGGCGTCGCGTTCGGCGTCGCTCAGGTCGGTCTGCACGTCGCTCGGTCGCCGGCGTCGGCTCATGGGAAGGTTTCCGCGTCGAAACGGTCGGGGAATCAGGGCAGGGCGATTTCGCGGCGGGTGGAGCCGAGCTTGGCGTGCGTGACGTCCAGCGTGAGCGTGCGTGCGTTCTCGGGGGCGAGGACGAGCCAGCGGAATTCTTCCTTGCCGCCGGAGCCGGGGAGGGTGTTGATCCGGTTCAGGGCCTTGCCCGAGAGGAGCTTCGCCTGGCCGAGGTTCAGCTTCACCAGGATGGGGCCCGGCTGTCGGGTGTTGACGCCCTGCGCGGTGGCGGTGGGCAGATAGCCGTCGTTGCGCACCGTGATCTTCACCTCATAGACATTCTTGCCCTTGCTCTCGATCTTCAGCCCGTCCACCGCGAGGACGGGGAGCTTCTTCGCGATAGCCTTCAGGAAGGAAAAGTGCTTGTCCGCAAGATCTCCGATCTGTTCGGCCGGCGGGTTGACGCGGACGCCGGGCTTCCAGCCGCCGACCTCGACCTTGCCGAGGGTGGGGTGGTCGACGCTGTGGAATGGGACGAAGGCGCGGCCGCCCATGGTCTTGTCGTTCCATTCGAGCCACTTCGCGTCGCCCTCGCCCGGGCCAGGCCAGACGCGGGTGGCGAGCGAGACCACGCCGAACTGGTGATAGGCCCACTCGCTGAACGCGCCGTCGGTCGTTGCATCGGTGTTCGAGGTCGGCGTCGCGGGGGCCGCCTGGACCTGTGCGGGCGGTCCGCCGCCGGGTCCGCCCCGCCCGCCCATCCGGCCGCCCCCCTGCCCCTTGGTCATCGGCGGGCGCTGGCCCTTCGTCTCGGGGGCCGGCGCGGCCTTGGGCGTGGCCTCGGCTGCCTTCGGCGCGGCTTCGGCCTTCGGGGCGGCCTCGGCGGGCTTCGCCTGGCCGGTGGTCTCGCGGTAGAGCTTCGCCAGCTCGGCGAAGTACGGCGTGTCGGCCGCGTCGAGGCCCTTCGCGTCGACGGCGAGGTTGTCGTTGAGGCCGAGCGACCAGGTGGCGACGATCTCGGGATGGGCGAATGCAAACGTGATCAAGGCTCGGACCTCGGGCTCGCTCACGGGGCCGTTGCCGGCCTCGGGGTCGAAGTCGGTCCATCCGCGCGGCCAGTTGCGATTGAGGTTCACGCCGCCGGGCGGGTCCTCGTTGATCTGGCCGTCGGTGTCGTCGTCCACGCCCTCGGAATAGTCGGAATAGACGGCCTTCTCGCCCTTGTTGCGGTCGGCGGGGCGGAGGATGCGGGCGTCCTTGGCGTCGGGGATGAGCGTGGCCTTGGCGTCCTTCGCCCGCATGCGGAGGGTGAGGCCGTCGCCGTCGATGTCGTTGGGGCCGTCCTCGCCCGATGCGCCGTCGCGGTCGCGGTCGGTCGCGGTGAGGTTGGTGCGGAAGTCGCCCCGGGGCGTGGCCGAGAGCAGCCGCTCGGCGCCGTCGGGGTTGAACCTCGGCACGACGTAGATCGTATGCGTGCGCAAGAGGCTATCGACATCGGCATCCTTGCCCGCGCCCTTGGCGATCCGCTCGGCCAGCCCGAGAGCGACCTGGCTGCCGACGAGGTGGTCGGCCTCCAGGTTGGCGACGATCAGGATCGACGGCTTCGCCGGGGCCCCCTGCGCCGGTGCACCCAGGGCGATCAGCCAGAGGTCGCGGCCGAGGCCGGATTTGCCGAGCGAATAGGCCGAGACGACGCCCGGGTTCGAACGCGCGAGATTGCCGATCGCCGCGCCCAGCGCGGTGTGGTTCATGTAGCCCGAGGGGAACAGCGACGGCGGCGGCGGTGGGGGCGCGGCCGGCTTCGGGGCGGCGGTCGGCTTCTGCTGGACCTTGACCTCCTGCGCCGAGACCAGCGACACGACGACCAGGCCCAGGGCGACGAACGCGGACAGTCTCATGCGAGGTGGATCCTGTTGCAATGGGATGTTCATTCAACGGCGAAGAAAACCGCGCTGGGCGCGGGTCTCCAGACCCCGCCCTTGCCGTCGCCGCGCTCTACCACAACGCCGGGTCTCCAGACCCATTCGGAGAGGACAGTTCGCGCCTCAGGGCGCTATATTCTCTAGGTCTGGAGACCTGCTCTCGTCGTACAGCTTCTCGGGGCAAGGGCGGGGTCTGGAGACCCGCGCCCAGCGCCAGCCGGCCCGCGTGTGTGGATTTGCAAGCGCAAATGCCTTGCCTGTCAGATCTCGACCCACTCGCCCGGCTGCGGCGTGAGCGGCTGGGCGGAGGTCTCGGATTTCACGCGCGCGGCCCAGGCGTGCTCGTCCTGGGCGAGTAGCGGGAAGGTGTTGTAGTGGATGGGCATGACCTTCTTGGGGGTCAGCAGCTTGACGGCGCGGATGGAATCGGCGGGGCCCATGGTGTAGTAGTCGCCGATGGGGAGGATGGCCAGGTGCAGGCCCTCCTCGCCGATCAGGGCCATGTCGCCGAAGAGGCCGGTGTCGGCGGCGTCGTAGATGGTGGTGCCGTCGGCGAACTTCAGGAGGAACCCGCAGGGGTTGCCGCCGTAGCCGCCGCCGGGCAGGGTCGAGCCGTGGAACGCGAGCGTCAGCTTGACGTAGAGCCCCGGGTGGACCTGATGCCCGCCGCCGTGCTGCATGCCGTGGACCTTCGTCAGCCCTTCCTTCTGGAACCACTCGCCCAGCTCGTAATTGGTCACCACCGTGGCGCCCGTCGCCTTCGCGATGGCGATGGTGTCGCCGACGTGGTCCTCGTGGCCGTGCGACACGAGGATCACGTCGGGCTTCAGCGAGTCGGCCTGGGCGGCGGCCTTGGGGTTGCCGGTCAGGAACGGGTCGATGAGCACCTGGAGCCCGCCGCTCTCGATCAGGAGGCAGGCGTGGCCCAGCCACTGGACTCGGGTGGACATGGGTTCAAGTCTTCCGGCTCGGGTGGGCGGGGAAGCATGGCGATACGGCACAGCCAAGTAGACCGTCCCGACCCCCGCGCGACAAGGGGATGGAGCCGCCGGGGCGAATCCCGGCGGCGGGGGCTTCCCTCGGCCGGAGCCAGTCGTTAACGTCGATCGCTCGCCGGCCGACGGCACGAGAATCCGGCCGGGAGGGAGACCCACGCGCGATGAGCCTGAGACGGATCCACGGTTGGTTGTGCCTGACATCCGCCGCCCTGGCGGCCTGGGCGTTCTGCGGCGAGATTGCGGCGTCCGACGCCGTCTCACCCCGGGCCAAGGTCCCCATCGCGTTCAACCGGATCTACGACTATCCGGAACTCGTCGAGTCGCTCCAGAAGCTGGTGCAGGCGCATCCGAAGCTCCTGAGCATCAAGAGCCTGGGCAAGAGCGTCGAGGGCCGCGACCTCTGGTGCGTGACCATCAACAACCCCGAGACGGGGCCCGACACCAGCAAACCGGCGATGTATGTGGATGGCAATATCCACGGCAACGAGGTCCAGGCGGCCGAGGCCTGCCTCTACACCATCTGGTATCTCACCGAGAACTACGACCGCCTGCCGAAGATCAAGGAACTGGTGGACGAGCGCGCGTTCTACGTCGTGCCGACCATCAACCCCGACGGCCGCGCCCACTGGTTCAATGCGCCGAACACCACGAATTCGTCCCGCTCGGGCAAGGCCCCGAGGGACGACGACCGCGACGGCGTGGCCGATGAGGACGATTACGACGACATCGACGGCGACGGCCAGGTCACCCAGATGCGCCGGAAGGATCCCCGAGGGCGGTTCAAGGTCTCGACCGAGGATCCGAGGTTGCTCGTGCCGGTGAAGCCGGACGAGGTGGGGACGCATGAACTCCTCGGCATCGAGGGGCTCGACAACGACGGCGACGGGCAGATCAATGAAGATCCGCCCGGCGCCTATGATATGAACAGGAACTGGCCGGCCGACTGGCAGCCGGACCACATCCAGTTCGGCGCGGGGAATTTCCCGCTGTCGTGGCCCGAGACGAAGGCGGTGGCCGACTTCGTCCGCGCCCACCCGAATATCGCGGGCGTGCAGGCGTTCCACAACGCCGGCGGCATGATCCTGCGAGGCCCGGGGCACCCGACCCGTCAGGCCCAGTATCCGCCGGGCGACGACAACGTGGCCCGCGAGATCGGCGCGACGGGCGCGAAGATGATCCCGTTCTACCGGAACATGGTCATCCACAGCGACCTCTACGGCGTCCACGGCGGATTCATCGGCTGGACGTATGAGCACCTCGGGATCTTCTCGTTCACGAATGAACTCTGGAACAACGCCCAGCTCCTCGGGCGGCCCGAGCCGACCGGCTCCACCCTGGAGCGGGCCGTCGGCGGCACCGAGCAGGCCGATCAGCTCTTCGCCAACGACCGCCTGCTGTTCGGGGCCCAGTATCGCAACTGGAAGCCGGTCAAGCATCCGATCTACGGGGACATCGAGGTCGGCGGGTTCGTGAAGCAATCCCAGCGAGTGCCGCCGTCGTTCCTGATCGAGGAACTCTGCCACCGCAACGCCGCGTTCGTGCTCTACCACGCCGACCAGATGCCGCGCGTGGTGATCGATGACTTGAAGGTCGAGCCGCTGGGCGACGGCACGTCGGCGGTGACCGCGATCCTCAAGAACACCCGGAGCATCCCGAGCGTCGCCGAGCAGGCGTCGAACCGGAAGATCGGGCTGCCGGACAGGCTGACCATCGAGGGCAAGGGCCTGACGGTGGTGGCAGGCGGCCCGCTCGTCAATCGCGAGACCGGCGAGATCGCGGCCGTCGAGCGCGACCCCGCGCGGCTGAGCATGGAGCGCGGCGTCGGCTCGAACGCCTTCGCCCGGTATCGCTGGTATGTGCAGGGGCGCGGCGAGGCCTCGGTGACGTTCCGGTCGCAGAAGTCGCGTACGGTGTCGAAGACCCTGGCGATCCCGTGAATTTGGAGTGCGGATTCGGGGTGGACTCATGTCCCTCAGGCGGATCCTCGGGCTGATCGTCCTGTGCGCCCTCGGCCTGGCCGTCCTGGCGCAGGAGGTGGGTCGGAGGCGGGAGGCGAGCCTCCGGGCGCTGGAGGATCGGCTCGATGGGCTCGGGGCGGACTGGCGTCGGGAGGTCCTGATTGCGTCGGTCGATCGGCCGGGCCCTTCGGTCAGCGCCTTGCCGACCTACGAGGAGCTTGAGGCCCGGGCCCGGGCGATGATGGACGCCCAGCCGGCCTGGGCCAAACACCCCGACCCCGGTGGACGGCTCATCCGCTTCCACGCGGAGAACGCTCACACCCGCGCCATGCGTATGCGTCTGGAAGCGAAAGAGTGTGAGGAAGTCCGTCGAATGGAGCAGGAGTGGACGCGGATCCGGGCATGGGCCCGCGAGCCGTGACCTGGCCGTGGGATCGGAGGCATGGAGTGCGGCACCTCGGTTCCGCCCTGTTCTCGCGGAGCTCGCTCCGCGTGCCCGATCGAAGCCGGCCGCTGACGATCGGATGTGGTTTCTCGGGAGCAAGCTCCCGCCGGGGATAGGGCGGAAGCGAGCTTCCGCACTCCAGATTCCCGTCTCGCATTCGAAGCAGCAAAACGCCCCGAGCGAGAGCCGTCGCGTTAGGTGCGACGACTCCCGCTCGGAGTGAGACTCGGTGGATTCTGCCCGGGATCGGGCCGATCGCTACGCTCAGGCCTTGGCGGCGAGGCGGCGACGGGCGGCGGGGACGAGGACCAGCAGGCCGGCGAGGGCGCCCGCCATGGTGGTCGGCTCGGGCACGCCGTTGGTCGGGGGCGGGGTGATGGCCGGGTCGTAGGTGTAGGTCAGGGTCAGCGTGCCGCCCGACATGGTGGTGATGGAGAAGTTGGCCTGGCCACCGCCGGAGACGGAGAAGCCGCCGGTGCCCGCCAGCGAGAACGAGATGGTGCCGGCACCGATGTACGGGGCGATCGGGGTCTGGGCGGTCGGGCCGTAGACCAGGTTGCCCGCCGCGTTGAAGGTCTGCGAGGTGCCCGAGGCGATGGAGGCGCCGGGGAAGGAGAGGACGGTCTGGGTGTTGTTGATGTCGGTGATCTGGTTGGTGAAGTTGGGGGCGCCGTAGATCAGGACGTCGGCGATGGCCGAGAGGCCGGTGATCTGCTGGGTGGGGTTGCCGGCCGGGACCGAGATGACTTCCTGCTGGGTGAACGAGCCCGAGAAGCCGAGGGTGACGGCGGTGAGGGTGCCCAGCGACGGGTTGAACTGGTTGAAGGGGATGTCGGCGACCGACCAGGTGGTGGCGCTCTGGGGCTGGGTGAAGGTCTGGGTGATGGTGGCGGCGGACGCGTTGCTGGCGACGGTCAGGCCGGCGACGAGGGCCAGGGCGGAGGCAAAGCGCTTCATCGGCAACTCCGAAAGCAAGGGAATAGGGGGAGATCGACGTCGAACCGGAGCCCCCCCGCCACTCGCGGGAGGAGGACTCCATCTGTCTCTCGAACGCGGGCCTGATTCGGATGTGACGGGGAGCGTGATATTTTCATGTCCACGCCCCGACCTACGAATCTTGAACCGCCGGGCAGTTCACGATGGGCCAACCATCGCATGTCATCGAAGCTAATGACCTCGGAGAATCGTGGCAATCGCACAATTCTGAGATGAGACAATGTTGGATGGATTGTAAAGGTGGACATACAGAACCGCGCGACAGGCTCGCGCTCAGTGTCTCGGGAGATTGGCGGTTTGTCAGGATCTGACGCGAACGGCATCGACGGCCGAGGCGTCGCCGAAACTTGACACCCCGTCGTGGGGCCGGGGCGGCGCCATCCCCCTTGCGGGCCGGGCCGGGCGGGGGCGCCCGGGTCGATGGCCTCGCCGGTATCCGGCCGGTCATCGACGGGGCCGGTTGTGGGGATCGTGCCGGCGGGGATTTCCGGGAATCCTCGCGCCGCCCGGGAGCGGCGTCGTACAATCAACAGGTTAAGAGTTCAGATGTGTAGCTGTTTGAAAAATGGCGATTTGTTTTGTTTCGGAGTGTTGATGTTCAACGCGAGGCCCGGCATGAGCTTGCGGAGGATTGGGTTCGTTTCGGGATTCGGGACGAGGCGGCCGGGGTGCCGGTTTCGTGGCGAATCGTGCGGGACGATCGGACGCCGTCAGGGGGCTGCCGGGGTGTCGTCGAGAAAGCGGCCGCCGACCGGCCGCGCTCCAGAGGGTGGAAATGCCGAGCGGGGGCCGTCGCATGGTTTGCGACGGCCCCCGCTGGTTCAGGATCGTTCGTCAGTCAATCCGGTTGGACGCTCAGGCCTTGGCGGCGAGGCGGCGACGGGCGACGGGGATGAGGGCCAACAGGCCGGCGAAGGCGCCCGCCATGGTGGTCGGCTCGGGGACGCCGTTGGTCGGCGGGGCGACGTCGTAGTTGTAGACCAGGGTCAGCGTGCCGCCCGAGAGGGTGGTGATGGAGAAGTTGGCCTGGCCGCCGCCGGAGACGGAGAAGCCGCCGGTGCCCGCCAGCGAGAACGAGATGGTGCCGGCACCGATGTACGGGGCGATCGGCAGCTGGCTGGCCGGGCCGAAGCCCAGGGCGCCCGCGGCGTTGAAGGTCTGCGAGGTGCCCGCGGCGATGGTGACGCCGGGGAAGGAGATCACGTTCTGGGTGCCGTTGATGTCGGTGATCTGGTTGACGAAGTTGGCGGCGCCGTAGATCAGGACGTCGGCGATGGCCGTGAGGCCGGTGATCTGCTGGGCGGGGTTGCCGGCGGCGACCGAGATGACTTCCTGCTGGCTGAACGAGCCGCCGAACTGGAGGGTGACCGAGGTCAGGGTCCCGAGGGCGGGGTTGAACTGGTTGAAGGCGATGTTGGCGACCGACCAGGTGGTGGCGCTCTGGGGCTGGGTGAAAGTCTGGGTGATGACGGCGGCGGAGGCGCCGTTCGCCAGGGCCAGGCCGGCGACGAGCGTGAACAGCGAGGCGATGCGCTTCATGGTGGGCTCCGTGGGCAAAGGGGGAACTCGTGACAATCGACTTCGAACCGGATGACTTCCAACGGTCGTGAGGGGGGGATGGCGACCGGCTGCTGGTTGCGCCAACGACCCGGATCGGGCCGGGACCGGGGACCGCCGATGGCCAGGCGCCAATCGGGCTCCCACCGGACGATCCGGGATCCTTTCCACCTGACAACCTTCGCGACAGGATCAGACTAATCTCTTGACAGTCGCATGTAATGGGGTGATTCCGAGATGAAACACCCTTATCAGCCTCGTTCCGAAAACGAAACAAATCGCATTTATAGTAGGCGATTCGATTGATCTTTGAGGCTTAAATGGGTGTTCGGCCATGAGGGGAGTTCGGGACTGTCGCCGCGGCGCGGGGGCGGATCGGTGGCTTCACGGAAGGTCGGCATCGACCGCCGCGGCAGGATGTGGTCGTCGGTCCCCATCCCGCGCGGGTTGTGGGGCCCGGCCGCCTGTCTCCGGAGGGGGTGGGGGAAATGCCGAACGGGAGCCGCCGCGTTGGGTGCGACGACTCCCGCTCGATGTTCGCGGTCAGTGTCCCGACCGGATCGACGCTCAGGCCTTGGCGGCGAGGCGGCGACGGGCGACGGGGATGAGGGCCAGCAGGCCGGCGAAGGCGCCCGCCATGGTGGTCGGCTCGGGGACGCCGTTGGTCGGGACCGCGTCGTAGTTGTAGACCAGGGTCAGCGTGCCGCCCGAGAGGGTGGTGATGGAGAAGTTGGCCTGGCCGCCGCCGGAGACGGAGAAGCCGCCGGTGCCGGCCAGCGAGTAGGAGATGGTGCCGAGGCCGATGTACGGGGCGATCGGCAGCTGGCTGGCCGGGCCGAAGCCGAGGGCGCCCGCGGCGTTGAAGGTCTGCGAGGTGCCGGCGGCGATGGTGACGCCGGGGAAGGAGATCACGTTCTGGGTGCCGTTGATGTCGACGATCTGGTTGACGAAGTTGGCGGCGCCGTAGATCAGGACGTCGGCGACGGCCGAGAGGCCGGTGATGGTCTGGGCGGGGTTGCCGGCGGCGACCGAGATGACTTCCTGCTGGGTGAACGAGCCGCCGAACTGGAGGGTGACCGAGGTCAGGGTGCCGAGGGCGGGGTTGAACTGGTTGAAGGGGATGTTGGCGACCGACCAGGTGGTGGCGCTCTGGGGCTGGGTGAAGGTCTGGGTGATGGTGGCGGCGGAGGCGGCGTTAGCCAGGGCCAGGCCGGCGACAAGGGTCAGGGCGGAGACGAAACGCTTCATGAGACACTCCGGGAGCAGTAGGAAAGGGGGAGGATCGACATCGAGCCGGGATTCTTCCACCGAGTCGTGGAGAATGAACGTCACCTGTCACCGCGACACAGCAGCGTCATCGATGTGATGCCCGGAATGATCACCCAACGATCAACCGGCTATCAAATTCATCACGAATCGTTACAGGTCGTAATGTCCAGGTAACCCTCACGAGTGGTTCAGGCTAGAAGGATCGTTGATACAATGCAATTGTGCGATTCCGAGATCTGACAGTATTGAGGGATCTGTTCACAAATTGCAACAAGACCAATCCTTGCCGTACCAGAAATGGCAATCTGAGGGGCCTGAACAGGCCAAAATGACCCGACCTCATCGACGATGAGGCGTCAACGAAACAAGAGTGTGTCGACGTAAAACATCACTCGGACCGGCCATTCCCCGGTCGGCGAGGGCGAAAGATCCCCATCCGGGCCGGATTTCGCCTCCCAGCGGGCCGCCTCGCCCGACGCACACCCTCCCTGGGATCATCATCCTAGCAATCCAGCCGGCATCCACAAGAGTCTACCGGACCGCTTTCTTTTTTCTATCCCCCGCAGCTTCTCGCGGTCCCGAGTGGGGATCCTGCGTCGCACCCCTGTCATCGCCCGGGGCTCGAAGCCCCGACCCACACGCGCTGGACACCGGGCGGCCGGCCGGGCAAGATCGTCACTCGACGCCGGGGCCCACCGCCCCGAATTCCGTCGGACGGGGGCATTTTCCGGTTGTGGAAACGCATCTTCGACGCAGCGAGGAGGTTGCGGATGACGCCCATCAAGCCGATCGGCAAGGGCGGGCCGCGCCCCGTCCGGATCAGCCTCTGCGACCGCAGCGAGGACGTCGCCCGGGCGCTGGGCTGTCACTTCCGCGACGCCGACGACGCCGAGGTCCTTGCCGGCGACCTCCTCGATCTCGACTGCGATGCGCTCGTCAGCCCAACGAATAGTTTCGGAGACATGAGCGGCGGGATCGACAGGTCGATCGACCTCTTCTATGACGGGGCGGCCCAGCGCCTGGCTATGGGACGGATCGCCGAACGGTTCCGGGGCGAGCTTCCGGTCGGGTCGGCGACCATCCTGGAGATGGGCACGTCGCGGTTCGGCCACCTGATCCTCGCCCCCACGATGCGGGTCCCCAGCCGGGTCTCGGGCACGCTCAACGCCTACCTCGCGATGCGGGCGGCGCTCTCGGCGGTCCTCGACCACAACGCCGCCTCGCCCCGGCCGATCCGGAGCGTCGCCATCCCCGGGCTGGGAACCGGGGTCGGCGGCATGACCCCCGACGAATCCGCTCGTCAAATGCGCGCGGCGTATGACATGATCCTCCTCGAAGGCTGGAAGCAGATCGCCCACCCTGTGCAAGCCCCCTTCGCCCTCGGCCCCGACCACTCCTGGCGCGAGGCGTCGTCCTGAAAGGGGAGCCCCGACGGTCGCGCGGACCATCGCGAACGGGCGTCGCCCTTCCTCCTCTATAGAAGAGTGGTTGCCGCCCGGCCGATTCTTACGCGACCGTTTGCCAAATCCCGCAGCCCCCGGGGGAGTCTCCGCATGGCCGCCGAGTTCGACGTCGTGGACGTGTTCGTGGGCCGGTTCGGGTCGAAGAAGGCCCTCGACCGCTACCTGGAGGAGGCCTACGACGAGGCCGACGACGCCCCCATCTCCGCGTTCGCAAAGGACCTCGGGCAGACGTTTTACGACCACGACCTCGTGGAATCGGCCTACCGCAAGTCGGCCAAGACCTTCCAGGCGCTTTGCTCCGACCTCTCCTATGCGGAATCCTGGCTTGAACCCGCCCGGGAGGCCTACCTACTCGCCGGGATCGCCCCTCCGAACACCGCCCTGATCGCCTTCGGCGCGACCCTGGATCGCCCGAAATCGGTCTCCGGACCCGGCTACGAACTCGAATACCTCGGCCGCTTCTCCCTCTCCGCCTCGTCTTCCCTCTCCCCCGAAACCGGCCCCTCGACCATTTGCTACCTGGAATTCCCCCCCGGCATCGCCTTCGTCAACGGCCAGCCCGCGACCATCATCCCCATCCCACCCCCCGGCGCCACCCTCGGCCAGGGCGGCGCCCCGGGAGTCCCCGGCCTCTACATCGACCTCCCCAGCACCCCACTGCCCCTCGCCCCCGAACAGGCCCGCCTCTACCCGGACCCCTTCGGCCAGTGGACCCTCGAAGACCTCGCCGCCAACGACGCCACCCTCTACCGCGGCCAGCCCTTCAACCGCAGCAAGGCCCTGCCCTGGCACGAGATCCAATTCTCCCTCGGCGGCATCCCCGTCGTCTTCCTGGCCTGGGAGCGGTAAGCCCGGCGAGGATCGGGCACCCTGGTCAAGGCCTCGGCGGGATCCCCAAGGTGCCTTCCGGGTTCGCCCCTGTCAGGGTGGCACCGCGCTGGTCGGCGTTGCGGAGGTCCGCGCCGGTCAGATTGACATCCACCGGAGAGGGGGCCCTCAGGTCCGCCCGTTTCCGATTCGAGCCCACCACCGAGGCGCCATCGACTTCTGTGGGGCCGAGGTCGGCGCGGCCGAGGCGGCACCCGACAATCGCCGCACCGCCGAGCGGCCGTCTCGCATGCGCCCGCGGTCCCGGCCGATGTCCAGTCGCCCGGCCATCGGTACAATGCGCCGCGAGTCCTCGGGGAAGATGGGAGCGAGAGATCACCATGATTGAAAGCATTTCATCCGAATTCCCCCGCAACAAGGCCCTGGTGGCCGGGGCGCTGGGGGTGAGCGGGCGGGCGATCGTCGGGCACCTGGCGGGGCTCGGGTGGGAGGTCGTGGGGCTGTCGCGCCGGGGGGCGGATTTCGAGCCGGGGGCGACGTTCGTCTCGGCGGATCTCCTCGATCGCCGGGCGGTCGAGGGCCTCGCCGGGGTGCTGGAGGGGGTGACGCATATTTTCTACACCGCGCTCCAGATGAGGCCGGACCCGTTCGATGAGGTCACGCTCAATCTGGCGATGTTGCGAAATGTGGTGGAGGCGGTCGAGGGGGCGTCGGGCCGGCTGCGGAAGGTCGTCCTGATGGAGGGGGCGAAGTACTACGGGGCGCACCTCGGGCCTTACAAGACGCCGGCGCGGGAGGACGACCCGAGGCACTTCCCGCCGAATTTCTACTACGACCAGGAGGATTATCTCCGGGCCCGATCCGAGGGGAAGTCGTGGTCGTGGACGGCGTTCCGGCCGTCGTGCATCTGCGGGTTCGCGGTCGGGAACCCCATGAACATGGCCACGGTGATCGCCGTCTATGGCTCGCTCTGCCGCGAGCTGGGATTGCCGTTCCGGTTCCCGGGGACGTCGCGGTCCTATTCGGCCCTCATCGAGATGACCGACGCCGACCTGCTCGCCAAAGCCTGCGCCTGGGCGGCCGAGTCCGACCGCTGCGACGGCGAGGCGTTCAACATCACCAACGGCGACTTCTGGCGATGGGAGTCGCTCTGGCCAAAGCTGGCCGAATCCTTCGGACTCCCCGTCGCCCCGCCCCTCCGCCTGCCGCTGGCCCGGTTCATGTCCGACAAGGGGCCCGTCTGGGACGCGATGGTCGAGAAAGACAATCTGATGAGCATCCCCTTCCGCGACGCCGCCGCCTGGGAGTTCGGCGAGGCGATCTTCAACATCGAATATGACGTCATGTCCGACACCACCAAGTCGAGGCGGTTCGGCTTCCTCGACTTCGCCGACACCGGCGAGATGCTCGCGCGCCAGATCGAGGAGTTCCGGGCGTTAGGATTCATCCCGCCGCGGCCAAGTTGAGGTGTCGCCCGGGCGGGCGGTGGCGCGTTGATGCGAGGCTCAGCCGTCGCGTACATTAGGTGTGTGACCTGACCGATTGGGAAGACCTGATAAGGCGGGTGATATGTTGCGACGAACGGGACAGGGGCGGCGTCGGGCGGATCTGAGGCTCGAAAGGCTAGAGGGGCGTCGGCTACTGGCCAGCCTGATCGTCGAGGGCTCGAAGGCGGGCCGGGCGGCGGAGATCCGCGTGCTCGACGCGGATAGGGGCACGGAGACGTTCCGCTTCGCCCCGTTCGGGCCGAAGCGGGTCGGAGGCGTGAATGTGGCCGTCGGCGACGTGGATGGGGACGGCTCGCTCGACATGGTGGCGACCTTGAATGGGTCGGCCAACCCGCTCGTGAGGGTCTTCCGGGCGACCGACGGATCGAAGATCGGCCAGTTCGACCTCCCCCGCTCCCTGGCTGGCAAGGGGCTCTCGCTCGCCACGGGCGACGTGAACGGCGACGGCAAGGCCGACATCGTGGTGGCCCCGACCTCGGGCTCGCCGCAGGTCCGCGTTTATTCGGGCGTGGACGGGCGACGGATTGGGATCTTCCGCGCCACGACGCCGGGGAGTGCCGGCGGGGTGCGGGTCGCCGTCGGCGACGTGAACGGGGACGGTCTCGCGGACATCGCGGCCACGGCCGTCCGGGGCAAGTCGGCGGTGCGGGTCTTCAGCGGCGAGGATTTTCAGGCCATCGCGAGTATTTCGCCCTTCGCCGTGAAGTCGGGCGGCCGGGCGGACGTGGCGCTCGCGGACCTGAATGGCGACCGCAGGCTGGAGGTCGTCGCGGCCCTGCCCCAGGGACGCTCGGCCGTGATCCGGGCCTATGACCCCAATACGGGCGACTTTCTTGGGCAGGCCATCGTTGACCAGGCGTCGTCGGCCGGCGGCGTGCGGATCGCCTCGGTGAACCTCGGCGGTCGGGGAGCCGACGAACTCGTCATCGCCCCGTCGAGCGGCAAGGGCGGAGCGGCCGTGCTGGCGGCCTCGGCCTGGAAATTCTCGGGACTGTCGGCCTCGGCCGTCGCCGACCCCGCGGTCGCCTATCGCCTGACCTCGGGCGGCGGCCTGTCGTACGCCGGCGGCAACTCGGTGGCGTTCGCGACTCCGGCGTTCGCCGTGAGCAGCCTGGAGCCGCCCCTGTCGCAGGACCTCCCGGTGCTCGACCGGCTCGCCTTGTTTGATGTGGCGACGGGGACCTTCGTGCCCGTGCAGGCCAACGACCCCCGGCTCGCCGGCAAGGACATCACCGTCATCTCCCACGGCTGGGCGCCCGGGTATCAGGACTGGGTGGACCACGAGGCGACGGTGAACAATCATGTGCTCAAGTGGTGGGAGACGTTCCCCGACCAGCCCGGGTTCGACGCCGCCTATGTGAAGGCCAACCCGACGCCCCCCGACTCGCCCTTCTTGCTCCAGGGCCTGACGGCCTCGTCGATCTTCGGCTCGCGGACCGTCTCGACCACCGGCCTGGCCCAGACCATCGCCGGCCGCGTGAATCCCGGAACCGGCGCCCCCGCCGACCCGAATGCGGTCGTGCTCGCGTATAGCTGGATTGATGACTCCGCCACGCCCACCTGGGACTTCCTCACCGAGCAGATCCCCGAGGAGTCCTACCGGTCCGAGGCGCTGACGACCCTCAACGGCGAACGGTTGGCCGAGGCTCTGTCGCAGGCGGTGGGTTCGAACTTCGGCGGCCAGATCCAACTCGTCGGGCACAGCCACGGCTCGAAGGTCGTGTCGGTCGCCTCCGTCGCCGGGCTGGCGGCGGGCCTGCCGATCAAGCAGGTGACCATCCTCGACTCCCCCGAGGACGACGTGACCGTGATCGGTGACGCGGCCAACTATAACTGGTTCTTCCTCAAGGACCTGCAAGGCCTCGACCGCCAGGATCCGTCCGGGGTGTTCGTGGACAGCTACGCCTCGGAGTTCGGCATCTCCTACAGCGGCATCACGCTGTCGAACGGCGAGGGCACGGACCTGGGCCAGATCGTCGACGTGAACCTCTTCCCCGAGGCCGATTCTTCGATCAACCTGGGCGCCCGGCATTCCTACGCCGCCGGCTGGTACGCCGGCTCGGGCGAGCCCGCCGTCACCTTCGGCCAGTCGGTCGGCCAGGCCTGGTCGCCGCTCTTGCCGGCCAACGCCGGTTCCGCGAGCCCCATCTCTGGCCTGCCTTCCTACGCGGAGCAGAACTGGAGCGAGTTCTCGTTCCCGGCCGACCAGCAGTACGTCCTGAACCCGATGGACGGCGGCGCGTCGACCGAGACCATCACCTTCAAGCCTCTCAAGAACGCCGCCGTCTCGCTGACCCAGAGCGGCACCATGGTCAGCTCGCCGCCGTCGAAATTCAGCGCCCCCCTCTCGGGCCAGAGCGGCATCGCCTTCGACTACCAGTTCACGAACGCCAAGCCCGGCGACCGCCTGATCGTCCTCGCCGGCGGCGACCCCGCCTTCGCGATGGACGCCGCGCTCGTCGGCCCCGGCGTCGCCCACGCGACCATCAGCCTCTACTCGCTCCCCCTGGAGTCGCACTCGCTGACGTTCGTGCTCACGAGCGCCGCCGGCAACACCACCTCGGGCGTCACCGTCTCGAACTTCCAGACGTTCTCACAGCCTTTGCTGAGCGCATGAGTTCTTGGGGGAGCATGAACCTGGAAAGCCTCGCCCCGTTTGGAGCCAGTCCGTGTGCCACTGGCTTGCCAGTGCGACAGACGGCCTGGTCCGAACGGCGCGATCGCTCCCAGGGGTATCGCTCCGGATTCCAGATCCGTCTACAATCCGAGGGAACTCCCCTGCCCTGCCGTTTGCCCGCTCGCATATCCCCTGTACGGATGGCCAGGATGATCACCGCAACCCTGATCGCCTCGATCCTCCTGGGCCAGTCCCCCCCGGCCGTCGACAAGGCCGAATTGCTGCGACTGGCGTCTCCTGGGTGGGATCGGCTGGAGAAGATCTATTCGCGGGTGCATGGGTCGTATGAGACCACCTCTTCTTCGATCCGAAAGGGCATGCCCGAACCGGGGCGGCTGGAGGATCACGTCTTCGATTTTTCCGGGAACAACGCCAGGATTACCTACATCGACAAGAGAAGGAAACGGCCTATCCAAAGATGGAACTGCTTTAACATGGATTACGGTTTCGTCGTCGTGAGCGATCCGGAGACAACCAAGTACGCCCTGCGTCAACTGATCTGGGGGCCTCCAGATCCTGAGGATCTCTCGATTCGTTCCGCCAGGTTGCCTCTGACGTTTCCTTATGCCATGAATTCGCGTATGGCCTGGAAGGCATTCATCAGTCGCCCGAACTTCAAGCTCGGCTCATTCAAACGCGAGGTGACGAACGGCGTGTCGACGGCGGTCATCACTTTCGACAATCAGCCGGATCCGAAGGACTGGCCGCTGATCCTGAACGGCAGGTGCGTGTTCGATACGGCGAACTCCTGGCAGGTCCTCGAATCATCCTGCGTCTGCGCCAGCAGGGATTTCAAGAATACCATCACGCTCAATCATACAATCCAATACCAGAGCGAGATCGATCCGAAAGCCAAGATCAGATGGATCAAGCGTGTGGACTCGGCCACGGATTCGCCCGGCTTTCAGGTTACGGGCGTGATCACGTATCAGTTCAAATCCCTCGAAGTCTGCGACCACGACGCCTCCCACTTCCGCCTGCCGGCGTTCGGCCTGCCGGAGCCGCCGGCCGAATCGAAGCCGAAGTCGAGGATCCTCCCGTAGGGTGTGGTGGCCGCGTCCTCGCGGCCTCCGCACCTGTTCACGTCGGCCCCGCGGCGAACCCCGAGGCGTCGTCATCCGCCGATGTCGGTGCGGAGCCACGCGTCGTGCGTGGCACCACACCCTACTTGATGACAGGTTCCTCGTTCAATGCGCGTCGCGGAGGTCGCGGGCGAGCCAGGCGCGGGCGTAGGTCCAGAGGCGTTCGGCGGAGCGGAGGGGGCGGCCGAGGATGGCGGCGGATTCGGGCATGCTGGCGCCGACATAGATGCGCAGGCGGACCAGTTCGGCCGCCTCGGGGTCGTCGAGGGCGAGGCGAGCCAGGGCGTCGTCCACGGCCAGCATCAGGCCGGGGTCGCGGCCGGGGTCGCCGCAGAGCGACTCCAGGTCCACCGGCGCACGCTGGCCCGAACGCTTGCGGGCGTGGCGGCGTCGGGCGGCGTCGATGAGGATCCGGCGCATCGCCTCGGCGGCGGCGCCGAAGAACTGCCGGCGGTTCTCGAACGACACCCCGGCCTCCGAACCCAGCAGTCGCAAATAGACCTCGTGCACCAGGGCCGTCGCCGAGAGCGTCTGCCCCGGGCGCTCCAGGAGCAGCCGCGCGGCGGCCATGCCCCGCAGCTCGCCGTAGACCCGCTCGAACAGCGCCGGGCCGCTCAGGACGGCCGTGGGATCGCCGGTCGGGTCGGGGATCGCATCCGGATCGGCCGAAGCGTTCATGGTTTCGCCTCTCCATGCGACAGGGTCCGAAGGGCGTCGTCCCAGCGGCCGAGCCGGAACAGCCCCAGCGCCAGGCGCTCGGCGGCCTGCGCGATGAGCGGCACGCGGTCCGACTCGGGGATCTCGGAGGCGCGTTCTCGCATGCCCCGGTGCCCTTCCGAGAGGGCCTCGAACGCGTCACGCCAGCGGCCGAGGCGGGCGATCGCCCAGCCGAGCTGCGACCTCGCATAGGCGACTCGCCAGTCCCGACGGCCAAGCGTCTCATAAAGGTTCAACGCCGTCCGCAACGAACCTTCGGCCGCGCCCGGGTCGCGGGCCTGGAGTTGCAGCCGCCCGAGCATGGCGCGGAGGTCGGCGGCGTCGGATTCGCTGACCTTCGGCTGGCCCTGGGACGCGTCCAGACGCTCGCGGACCAGGCGGATCCCCTGCTCCGGTCGGCCCGTGTGCTCATACAGGCTGATGAGGTTGCGGAAGCAGGTCTCGGTCTGGAGATTGCCGGGCCCGAACCGCCCCAGCGCGATGGCGTATGCGTCGCGGAAGAGGGGCTCGGCGGACTCCGGCCGGTTGGTGCGGCGGTGGAGGGTCGCGAGGTTGTTGAGGGCCGACAGGTGCGCGGGCTCCGCCTCCCGGCCGGCGGCGATCACGACCCGGTAGAGCGGCTCGGCCCTCGCCCACTCGCCCCGGCGGAAGTACAGGCCCGCCAGGCCCACCCTCGCGAGCTGGGTGGCCGGGTGGTTCTCGCCCAGGCTGGCCGCGCGGCGGGCGAGGACCTCGCCGAGGACCGGCTCCGCCTCGTCGATCCGGCCCGTACGCATGAGGATATCGGAAAGGTTAAATCGGGCCGAGAGCGTCGTGGGGTGATCGGGCCCGAGGGCCCTGTCGGCGGCCGAGGCCACCTCGCGGAATCCGGCCTCGGCGTCGGCCGAACGCCCGAGGTCGTCGCGGACGGCGGCGAGATTCGCCTGGGCGGCGAGGGTGTGGGGGTGGGCCGGCCCGAGCCGCTCGCGGCAGAGCCGCGCGCACGACTCGGCCAGCCCCTCGGCCTCGCGCGGCCGGCCCGCCTGGCGCAGGAGCGACGCCAGGCTGCCGGTCGAGGCGAGGATCAACGGATGATCGTCCCCCAGCGCCTTGCCGCGTGCGAGGACCTCGCGGTAGCCCGCCTCGGCACCGCGGAACCGGCCCAGCCCCAGGTCGGCGTCGGCCAGGGCCGCCCGCGCGCCCAGGGTCAGTGGGTGCGACGGGCCGAGCTCGGCGGCGTACTCGGCCAGGACCTCGCGCAAAAGGCCGGCGGACTCCTCGTAGTTCCCGGCGGATTCCAGGGCCATGGCCAGCGCGTGACGGGCCGATCGCCGGTGCGCGGGGTCCGTCGCGGGCACGTCGGCGACGACCCGCCGGAGGATCGCCAGCGAGCGGTCGGGCTCGGCGGAATCGGCGAGCGTCGCGGCCAGGAGCTGCCGGGCGGCGAGGGTCTCGGGGTGGGCGTCGCCCAGGGCTGCGGCGCGGAGCTCGACGGCGCGTTCGAGCTGGGTGCGGGCGTCGGCGAGCCGGCCGATCCCGTTGTAGGCACCACCGAGCGTGAATCGGACGGCCGCCTCGGTGACCGGCTGGCCGGGGAACGCCGAGTCGATCCGCTTGGCGGCGCGGTCGAGCGCCGCCCGGACCGTCAGTTCGGGGTCGCGGCGGGTGCCGTCCCCCCCCTGCCTCACCGCCTTGGCCTGGCTGAAGACATCCTGGAGGAAGGCGACGACGGCGCGGGCGACGGCGGCCTCGCGCTCCTGGGCCTTCCGGCCGGCCTCGGCCTTGTGCGACTCGACCCTCGCGAGCGACTCCGCCCGCAGGGCGCGGGCCGCCAGCGTGACCGAGACGGCCGTCGCCGCGACCAGGATCGCCAGCACCGCGGCCGTCGCCGCGACCCACGCCAGATTCTTGCGCAAGAACTTGATAATTTTGTAGCGTCGCGTGGGCGGGCCCGCCAGCACGGGGCGGCCGTCGAGGTAGTTCTCCAGGTCGACGGCCAGCTCCTCGGCCGTCTGGTAGCGCCGGGCGCGGTCCTTCTCCAGGCAACGCATGATGATCCAATCCAGCTCGCCCCGGACCTGCCCGGCGAGCCGCCTCGGCTCGGCCCGTCGGCTGGCGGCCAGCGCGGGCAGCTCGCGCGAGGTCGACAGCCGGGCGCTCGGGGTGTCGGGCTCGGTCTCGCGGACCTCCCGCAGGAGGTCGAGCAGCCCGGCCCCGTCGCGGTCCCGGCCGATCGGCGGCGAGCCGGCGACCAGCTCATACAGCAGGACGCCGAGCGCGTAGATATCGGCACGCGTGTCGACGTCCACGTTGTCGAGTTCGGCCTGCTCGGGCGCCATGTAGCGCGGCGTGCCGATGACCGCCCCGACTCTCGTGAAGATCGTCCGGCCCGCCAGGCCAGGCCCGGCGGCCTTCGCCACGCCGAAGTCGATCACCTTGGGCACCGGCCGGCCGTCGTAAAGGCCCACCAGCACGTTCGAGGGCTTGAGGTCGCGGTGGATCAGCCCCTTCTGATGCGCGTGCTGGACCGCGCGACAAACCGGGACCATCAGCGCGATGCGGTCGTCGAGCGGGAGCTGATCGGCGTCGGCGTAGTCGGTGATCGGGAACCCCTTGACCAACTCCATCACCAAAAACGGCCGGCCCTCGTCGGACGTGCCGGCGTCGAACACGCGGGCGATGTGGGGGTGATCCATGAGCGCCAGGGCCTGCCGCTCCTGGTCGAACCTCGGGCCGACGGACCCGGCGTCGACCTCGTCGCGGATGACCTTGACGGCGACCCGGCGCGCGACGGGCTCGGCCTGGTCGGCCGCCCAGACGGTCCCCATGCCCCCCTCGCCCAGCTTCTGGAGCAGCTTGTAGCGCGACCCCGGCCGGCCGATGGCGTCGCCGACGCGCAGGGGCCTGGCCGTGGCCGTGGCCGTGGCCGTCTCCGGGGCGGCCTCGCCCCGCGCCGCCTCGCATTCGTCGTGCATCCGCAGCAGGGTCCGGACCCGCCCCGCGAGCGTCGGGTTGCCGGCCGCCAGGTCCCCCAGGAACCGCTCGCGGTCGGCCGGCGTCGGCCGGTCGAGGGCCTCCAGGAAGAGGTCGCGTTCTCGCATCGGAGTATCCTCATGGTTCGACCGCCGGGCGCGGGGGGATCCGGCCCCGCGCCCGGCGACGGGCTCAGGCCTTGTCGCGGTCGTCGCGGCCGTCGCCGTCGAGGTCATCGGGGTCGATGAGGATGTTCACGCCGAGGGTGTCGATCAGGAGGTCGAACCCGGGGTCGCCGTAGAGGCGGTCGTCGCCGGCCTGGCCTTCGATGCGGTCGTCGCCGTTGCCGCCGAAGATCGTATCGTTGCCCTCGCCGCCGAAGATCGTATCGTTGCCCTCGTCGCCGGAGAGGTAGTCGTCGCCGGCGGTGCCGAGGATCGTGTCGTCGCCGTCGCCCCCGATCACGCTCGCGAACGGGGAGCGGACGCCCGAGAGGTCGATGCGGTCGTTGCCCAGCTGGCCGAAGACGTTGATCTGGTCGAGCCCGGTGTAGCTGAACCGGCCGAAGCCGGTGGCGAACGAGACGCGGTCGCCGTCCTGGGTGGCGACGATATTGTCGTCGCCCTCGTCGCCGACGACGTAGAGCACGTCCTTGCCCTGGCCGCCGCGGATGTTCACATCCACGAGCTTGCTGACGTTGGGGTTGTAGACCGCCACGCCGTTGTCGCCCGCGCCGGCGTCGATGGTGACGGTCGGGCTGGTCGCGGCGACGAACTCGCGGATCGAGCCGTCGGCCGAGTTGATGACCTGCGTGATGCCGTCGACCTGCGAGGTGACGACGAAGAAGTCGCTGCCGTCGGAGCCCTGGATGTCGGTGGCCGAGAGCGGCAAGGGGGTCGCCTGGCCGCTGGGCTGGACGGCGAGCAGGCCGATGCCGCCTGGGCCGTCCTGCATCCGCCCGGTGGCGACCAGGACCATCGCCTGGCCCCGCATGCGCAGCAGGTTCGCGTCGAACTCGGCCACCTGCGTCCGGCCGTTGCCGAGCATCACCTCCAGGTCGACGTCGGCCGAGCGGAGCGACTGGTATTTCGCCGCCGCGCCGAACTGCCGGAAGCCGGCGTCGTCGGCGACGTTCGACCCGTTCTCGACGCGGAGGTCGAGGCGGGGGGAGCCGGCCATGCCGTTGAACACGAGGATATCGGTCGCGTCCGTCCGGGCCGCGCGGCTCTTGCCGCCGGACGCCATGGCGATCGAGAAATCCCCCTTCGGCCCCGGCGTCCCCGCCATCACCCCGACCATCGCCTGGCCCTTCGCGAGCCGGACGGTCTGGGTGGCCAGCGGCCTGACATTATTGGCGGCGCGGAAGTCCACCACGTCGAGCTTGAGCGCCTTCTCGGCCGGGACGCTCAGGAACGCCGTCGCGGCCCTGGCCGAGAGGTCGTTGGCGATCCGGACGTTGTTGGCGTAGATGTCCACCTTGCCGCCGGGCAGGTTGGCCGTGTTGATGAGCTGCATCGTGGCCGTGGACAGCACCTCGCGGGCTTCCAGCGCCTCGACACTGACGCCCAGTGCACGGGCGCGGCGGGGCCGCCCGATCGTTCGGTCCGTCATGTTGTGGGTTCTCCCGATGGGATCCATAGGTCTGGACGTCCGACCCCGGACGTCGTGTCCCTAACGTGCGGGAAACCCCCGCAGACCCCGCCAGGAATTCCCCGGAATCCGGGCCGCCTCCCCGCCGAGGCACGCTTGCACCCAGTAGCGTAGGCACTTCGGTGCCGATCGGCAAACCCTCCTCGGATCCTCACTTCGGGACCCCGTTGATGTCGAGACGGCCCGGATCTCGAACGGCCGTCCGGCGGGGGCGTCGAGAGCGAACTCCCGCTCGGCGAAGCGGCCCCGGACTGTGCGCGGGCGCCATGCGACGTCGCTCGCCGATGTCGGTGCGGTGGCCGCGAGGACGCGGCCATCACACCCTACGATGGGATTCTCCGCGGGGACCGGGAGACGTCCTCGCGGCTTCAACACCGATGTCGGCGTTGGGTCCTCCGCGGGGACCGAGCGGTGGGGTCCGCCCCTTCATCCAACCGAATTGCTGGTCCTACGCGGCAGAACATGCTATTTTGTCGGGATAAATAACGGCTTGCCCCTGCTCAGAGGTGCCCCCAACGATGTTTGCTGAAATTCTGCTCGGTTTCGGCGGGTTGGCCGTCGTACTCGCCGGTGGATCGCTGGCCTACCACAATCGCGTGGCCGCGGGTCGCCTCGAAGAAGAAAGAAAACAACAGAAGTCAGCCTTGCGAGAGACCCTGATCCGCCGACTCAAGAAATTCCGGCTCAGTGACTTCAATCTCGGCGAAGTCCTCGCCGAGGCGACGCTCAGCGAAACCGACAAAGCTGGCGTGATCGAGGACGTCTACTCGGCCTTCGTAAAGCATGTGATCTCCGACGGGATCATCACGGAGAAAGAATCGAAATTCCTTGCCGCGATCCGCGACGCGCTGCGAGTCAGCTCGACCCAGGCGGCGTTGATCGAGGAGTCCGCGAAAACGTCGAAATATCAGGAAGTTATGAATCGAATTGTGGGCGATGAGTCCATCACTCCCGAGGAGGCGGCGGAACTCGAATCGCTCCGGAAGGGACTCAACATCACCGAGGAGGTCAGCCGGATCGCCGCGATTGAATCCACAGGGTTCGCTTACGAGAACATGATCCGTCGTATCATCGACAAGGGCCGGCTGACTCCAGAGGATCTCGAACTCCTAGCGCACTTTAAGCAGACGCTCGGGGTTTTTGAGGGTAAGTCACTCCTGACCGACATGGATTCGCGTCTGCGCTTGTTCCGCGAATGCTTCAGTTCGATCCTGTCCGATGGCGAGGTCACCCCCGACGAGGAGCGCCTCCTGAAATGGCTCCAGGATGAGGCAGGCGTCGGCCGCGAAGTGGCGGCGGGCTACTGGTCCAAGATCGACCGGGCCAAGGAACTCTCGCGCGTCCGGAAGGGCCAACTCCCGAGCTTGAAGTCGCGCAGCTTGCTCGACTCGGGCGAGCTTTGCCATTGGGAAGGCGAGAGCGTCCACATCTACCAGACCTCGAAATCGATCAAGTCGGTGTCGGGGAACCTGGTCGTGACGAACAAGCGGGTCCTGTTCGTGTCTCCAGTGAAGAGTTTCCACTTCGCCCCGTGGAAGGTCGCAAATATCGAGCGGCTCAACCATCGAGATTTGTACCTGCAGCTCCAGGTAACCCGCGGTACCGGGACCTACCGGGTCGGCGATATGGACCTCCTCGAAGCGGTCATGGTCGGTCTCGTCAAGCGGGGCAAGGGCCTGCTGGTCGAGAGATTCTCCTCCGAACTCACCCGGCATATTCCGGAGCATGTCAAGCGCGAGGTCTGGGCACGAGACGGGGGGAAGTGCGTCCTCTGCTCCGACGCGAATTATCTGGAATTCGATCACGTCATCCCGCATTCACGCGGCGGGGCGAACACCACGGGGAATGTCCGGCTGCTTTGCAGACGCTGCAACCTCCAGAAGGGCGACAAGATATAGGGGTTCTTGGCGGTCTTCTCTGGACGGCGGACTCGATAGCTATGTCAGACCCGAGACCCGAGAAGTTCACCGAGGAACGATCGGTGGTATTGTCTCTACTGGAATCGCAAGGCATTCCCTACGACGAGATCCGTCGCGGTTCGGATCCGCCTGACATCGTAGTTGTCCGCTCCGGTCTGCCCGAGCTTCATATCGAGGTCACTCGATATACGAAGGATCGAGATCGTGCTGGTGCTCAGCAGAGATGGGAATCTCTCAGGCAGGAAATCGACGACCGGCTGTCTGTGCTCGAAATTTGCAAAGGGATCGCCGTCAGTCTCTGCTTCCATGATCCATCGATTCCATTCAGGGCATCACGTAGTAGAGTCGCGGATGAAATTCAGGAGTGCGTCAGACATACTCTTGCATTTTGGCCAACAACACGTGACGTCTGCAAATTGTCGTTCGATGAGAATTTGATAGCTGGTACTGCGGGGCACATTCAGGGGTGGTGGTTCAGTCTGTCGGCGCGAGATTATCCTCAGTTATCGAAGCACGTCGAAGTCATCGAAATTCACCGATTCGGTGGTGCCCATTATCTTCCGAGTTTCTGTTACAACACGAATGTGGCGTGGACTTCTCCGACCGCAAATTCCATCCGGACTCCCATTGACTCGAAATCAAGGCGGATTCAGTCCCTTATCGCAACTGGCAAGTATCAGCCGGCCGACTCACCCCTGTGGCTAGTACTCACATGTGATCATGAGAACGATTTGACAACCATGATCTCAGGCGATCCGAGCATCGTCGAAGCTGTCGAAAAAAGCGGATTCGAACTTGAGCGCTCCCCCTTCGGCCAAGTCTGGTTAGTTAGTGTCGAACGCCCCGGATTTGCCACGCAACTGTTCTGAGAAGCAAAAAGCAGCGATGCTTCCAGCATTTATGACAGACGATTGCCTCACCTCGGTGTGGAGCCAGGCGTCGTGCGCGGCACCACACCCTGCCAATAAATCCGGCCGTGGGGCGAACATCCTGCCGGACAAAGGAAAGGAGGACCCCGATGGGTGTGGCGGACGATCTGACCCGGCTCGACGACCTGAGGCGCCGGGGGGCGTTGAGCGGGGAGGAGTTCGAGAAGGCCAAGGCGGCGGTGCTGGCCGGGGCCCAGGAAGATCGGGCGGGGCTCCTGGACGAGATCCGTTCCCAGAGGGAGCTGGCCCGGGTGGACCACGAGTGGAACGTCTTGCGCCAGCGGTACCTGGTGAACGACCGGTTCCGGAACCCGATGGTGCCGAGCCTGGCGATGGGGATCGGGGTGATCGTCATCGGCGTGGCCTTCGGCGGGTTCTGGACGGCGATGGCGGTCGCGATCACCTCGGCCTTCCCCGACTTCGGGCCGTTCGCGATGGCGAAAATCGCCTTCCCGGCCTTCGGCGCGATCTTCATCCTCTCGGCCATCGGCTGGGGCGGCTACTGCATCGCGCGGGCCCGTGCCTATCAGGCCGCCCTCCGCGATTATCAAGAGCGCCGGGGGCTCGTGAAGCCCGAGCCGATCTCCGAATAACCCGCAAACTGGCCATGATCGGCCACGTGGGACCGGACACACTGAAAAACGGCGTGTCGACCACCTCCGTCCGCTGTGGTGGACGCGACCCTGGCGGGATCGCGTGGCACCCTACCCTGCCCACTCTGCGCTCTTTGCGTCTTTGCGGTCCAATCTGCCTCCCCAATCCCCACCCTCGCCCTTGCCAAACGCGTGCCAAAGGCGCATGATTCAATGTTGAATGCCTGCGTAACAGCCAGATGCGGGCGTGGAGTCGTTTCGATCCAAGACGGATTTCGAAACGTAAGGTGCAGGGGAGGTTCCCGATGCTGACGTTGGCCGGGCGGGCACAGTCGGGGTATTGCGACGGCATCCGCCGCAGGGACTTCCTCAAGCTCGGCGGGCTCGCCATGGGAGGGCTCTCCCTCCCCGGCCTGCTCCAGGCCGAGGCGCTCGCGGGGGTCGGCAAGTCGCACAAGGCCGTCATCATGGTCTTCCTGGCCGGCGGCGCCCCGCACATGGACATGGTCGACATGAAGCCGGAGGCCCCCGAGGGCATCCGCGGCGAATACAAGCCGATCCAGACCAATCTGCCCGGATTCCAGGTGTGCGAGCACATGCCCCGCCTGGCCCGGATGATGGACAAGTTCACGACCTTCCGCGCCCTCGTGAACAACCACGGCGACCACTCCGCCGGCCAGTGCCTCACCGGCTATTCGGACATAATTAGCCGCGCCCAGGGCACCCGGCCGAGCTTCGGCTCCGTCGTCGCCAAGGTCCAGGGGGGCGTCGTCCGCGACATGCCCCCGTTCATCGGGCTCTCACCCCGCACCGGCGAGCCCCGCTGGGGCAATCCCGGCGACCCGGGCTATTTAGGCTCGGCCTTCGCGCCGTTCACGCCGAACCGGAATGAGTCGTCCAAGGGCGAGACCGACCGCCAGAAGTATCGCGCGGGCACCGCCGGCCTGGAGCTGGATCAGAAGGTGCTCGTGGCCGACCGCCTCAAGGGGCGGAGGTCGCTGCTGGCCCAGCTCGACGACTACCGCCGCGCCATGGACGAGACCGATGCGATTCAAGGCATGGATTCGTTCACCCAGAGCGCGTTCGACATCCTCGGCTCGCGTCGCGTGTACGACGCGCTCGACGTGACGAAGGAGGATCCGCGCCTCCGCGAGCGTTACGGCATCGGCGACATGAAGAACGAGGCCGACGGCCCCCCCTGCTGCATGGACCACTTCCTCCAGGCCCGCCGGCTGGTCGAGGCCGGCGTGCGGGTCGTGACCATCTCGTTCGGGCGGTGGGACACCCACGGCCAGAACTTCAAGTCGTGCGCCGAGCGGATCCCCAAGCTCGACAAGGGCCTCTCGGCCCTGGTGCAGGACCTGCACGCCAAGGGCCTGGACAAGGACGTGGCCGTGGTCGTCTGGGGCGAGTTCGGCCGGACCCCGCAGATCAACAAGGACGCCGGCCGCGACCACTGGCCCGCCGTCAATTTCGCCATGCTCGCCGGCGGCGACATGAACCACGGCCAGGTCATCGGCGCCACCGACAAGAACGCCGCCTACGCCAAGGACCGCCCGGTCACCCATCAAAACATCTTCGCCACCCTGTACACGCACATGGGCATCTCCCCCGACCACACCCTGTTCGACAAGGGCAACCGCCCCATGCCCCTGCTCCAGGAACTCGAGCCCATCCGCGAAGTCATGCGAGTCTGAATATGTAGGGTGTGGTGCCACGCGGACGCCTGTCCGCGTCCACCGCACCGACGACCGCCCCGGCATCCGCAATCCCCCCCGGTCGTTGTCATGCCGGCCGACTCCCACGCCCAGTTCCCCACCACCTGCTGGAGCAAGGTCCTCGCCGCCCGCGAGGCCCGCTCCCGCCGCGAGGCGCTGGGCGTGCTCTGCGAGACCTACTGGTATCCCATCTACGCCTACCTCAGGCGCAAGGGGAACCCTCCGGAAGACGCCCTGGACCTCACCCAGGACGTCTTCGCCCGCCTGATCGAGCGGGACGCCATCCTCGCCGCCGCCGACCCCGACAAGGGCCGATTCCGGTCGTTCCTCCTCGCCGACTGCAACCGCTTCCTCCGCGACCGATTTGAACATAATCACGCCCTGAAACGCGGCGGCGTCCGTCCCGCGCTCTCCCTCTCCGCCCGCGACGCCGAGGGCCGCTACCTCCGCGAACCCTCCCACGACAACACCCCCGAACGCCTCTACGACCGCGCCTGGGCCCTCACCCTCCTGAACCAGGTCCTCGACACCCTGCGGACCGAATACGCCGACGCCGGCAAGCTTCCGCTCTACGACGCACTCAAGTCCGTGCTCACCGAGGGCAAGTCGGCCCTGCCCCACGCCGACATCGCCGCGCGCCTGAACAGCACCCCCGGCGCCGTCCAGGTCGCCGCCAGCCGCCTCCGCAAGCGCTACCGCGAACTCCTCAAGCAATCCATCGCCGCCACCCTCGTCGACCCCTCCGAGGTCGAAGACGAGATCCGCGACCTCTTCCGGGCACTCGCCTGACCCAGATACCACCGCGCTCTCGACCCCCCGGAGTGCGGAAGCTCGCTTCCGCCCTGTCCCACAGGGAGCTTGCTCCCGAGAGATCTCACCCGGTCGCCCGTCCGACCTCGGGTCAGGCACGCGGATCAAGCTACGCGAAAACAGGGGGGGAAGCGAGATCCCGCACTCCGGGCGGTCTCGTACTCGCCCCCGCCCGAAAAATTCTTTGCTCTCCCCTGTATGGATTCCAACGACATCCCGTTACTCAATATCATCGAGGAACCCTTTCGCCCCGTCTCGCCCCCCCGGAGGCCGTCCCCATGCCCCACTCCTGCCCCACCTGCGGCGCCCTGCTCGACCCCAACACCCCCGACGGCCTCTGCCCCCGCTGCCTCCTGGCGAAGGGCCTCGACGACTCCTCACTCCTCAACGACGCCCCCACCACCGACAACGGCCCCGAGGCGAACGCCACCGTCGCCGACCTCTCCCAGACCATCTCGCGCACCGACCTCACCGCCCCCCTCTCCGACCAGCCCGACACCCACCCGCATTCCGACCCGAGCCCACCGAACACCGTCCGCTACTTCGGCGACTACGAGATCCAGAAGACCCTCGGCAAGGGGGGCATGGGCGTCGTGTACAAGGCGCGGCAGGTTAGCCTGAACCGCCCCGTCGCCCTCAAGATGATCAAGGCCGGCACGTTCGCCGACGAGGCAGAACTCCGACGCTTCCAGAACGAGGCCGAGGCCGTCGCTATGCTCGACCACCCCGGCATCGTCCCCATCCACGAGGTCGGCGAGCACGACGGCCAGCGCTACTTCAGCATGAAGCTGATCGAGGGCGGCAACCTCGCCGAGAACCTCACCCGCTATCTCACCAACCCCCGCGCCGCCGCAAGCCTCGTCGCCGAGATCGCCGAGGCCGTCCACCACGCCCACATGCGCGGGATCCTCCACCGCGACCTCAAGCCCGCCAACATCCTCCTCGACCCCGAAGGCCACCCCCACATTACCGACTTCGGCCTGGCCAAGCGCGTCGAGTCCGACCAGGAGATGACCCAGTCCGGCGCCATCCTCGGCACCCCCGCCTACATGAGCCCCGAGCAGGCCCACGGGCATCGCGGGACCATCACCACGGCGACGGATGTTTATGGACTGGGCGCGATCTTCTATGCACTCCTCACGGGCCGCGCCCCGTTCAAGTCCGACAGCGTGGTGGACACCATCGACGCCGTCCGCACCCGCCCGCCCGAGCCACCCAGGCGGCTGAACGTCGGTACCCCGCGCGACCTGGAGACGATCTGTCTGAAATGCCTGGAGAAGGACCCGAGGAGGCGCTACTCGTCGGCCCAGGAATTCGCCGACGACCTCCTCGCCTGGTCCGATTCCCGGCCGATCGCCGCCCGCCGCGTGGGCGGCACCGAGCGCGTCTGGCTCTGGTGCAGGCGACGCCCCGCCGTGGCCGCGCTCTCAGTGCTCTCGATGGTCGCTGTGCTCGTCATGCTCCTCGGAGCCGTGGGCTACTCCGTCCAGCGCCTGACGTCGGCTCGAGGCCGCGTCGATGCCCTCCGCTCCGCCCAGATCCGCGCGGTGCCCGAGATCCTCCGCGACCTCGGCTCCGACCGCCGCCTCGTCGTCGACCGCCTCCAGGCATTGACTGGCACCGGCCAGTCGCCCGACACCCAGCTTCGCGGCCTGCTGGCTCTTGTCAAGGACGACCCTCGCCACGCCGTCGAACTCACACGCCGGATGCTCCTGGCCACCACCACGCCCGAGGAACTCATCGTCATCCGTGACGCCGTCGGGCCCGACGGCGTCGGCTCAGTGATCTCGGAACTCCTAACAACGGGCGAGAAAGGTCGAATCAGCAACCCCTCGGATGAGCAACTGAGAGCTTTCGCTGCGCTGGCGAAATTCGATCCGAATCAACCCCACTGGGACCGCGACGCCCCAGGCCTCGCCGCCAAGCTGACCCGCGAGAACCCCCTGCGATTGGCCGCCTGGCGCGAGGCATTCCAGCCGGTTTCACGGCATCTCCTCGCACCCCTCCTGGCCCTCTATGCCGACCAGTCCAAACCGGAGGACCGCGACCGGGCCTACGTCCTGCTCTCCGAGTTCGCCACCCAGCCAGGCAACCAGAACCGTCCCGAGGACCTCGCCGCCCTGATCCCCGACGCCGACCCCAGTCGCCTCGACCCGATCCTCAAGCTCCTCTCCGAGTCCGATCGCGCCCACGCCATTGCTGTGCTCACGCCCCAGCTCACGCCCTTGGCGAAGTTCGACGATCTCAAGGCCCAGCGTCAGGGCCGGATCGGCACCGCCCTCCTCAAACTCAAGGCCTACGAACCCGTCTGGCCCCTCTTCCGATTCGCCGACGACCCGAGCACCCGCACCGAACTGATCCATTACGCCCGCGACTACGGCGTCGGAATCCACCTCCTGCTCGACCGACTCAAGGCCGAGACCGACACCTCCGCCCGCCGCGCCCTGCTGCTGGCGATCGGCTCCTATCCCATCGACACATTGACGTCAACCGAGCGCAAGGCCCTCACCGCCACCTGGCTCGACTGGTACCGCAAGGACCTCGACGCCGGGATCCATGGCGCGGTCGCCTGGGTACTCGACGCCCGCTGGAACCAGGGAGCCGCCCTCCGCAAGATCGACCAGGCCCTCGCCGGTCAGTCCCCGCCGCCGGGGAGAAACTGGTTCGTCAACAAGGAGGGCCAGACTTATGCGATTATCTGGGGCCCGGTTGAGTTCACGATGGGATCGACGAAGCAGAGCGACCAGTATCGCAACCCGGACGAGACGCCCCACCGCCGCAAGATCCCCCGGTCGTTCGCCGTGGCCGCGCGGGAGGTCCGCGTCGACGAGTACGTCCGGTTCCTGGCGGAGAACCAGGATGTGGACGATTTCCGCTCGACCCCCCAGTTTCAGCAGAACATCCCCAGCCTCGACTGCGCGATGGGGAAGGTGGGCTACTACAACGCCGCCCGTTACTGCAACTGGCTGAGCCAGAAGGACGGCATGCCCGAGTCGGAGTGGTGCTATCCGAAAGAACCGAAGGCGGGCATGAAACTTCCGAAGGATCACCTGGATCGCAAGGGATATCGCCTGCCAACCGAGGGGGAGTGGGAGTTCTTCGCCCGTGCGGGCACAACCTCGTCTCGGTCGTTCGGCCGCCTGGAATCCCGTCTGCCGGACTACGGCTGGTCCGTGGGTAATTCCCAGCGGACCATGCAATCCACCGGTCGGCTCAAGCCCAATGACCTGGGCCTGTTCGATACACTGGGGAATGCGGAAGAGTGGTGCGTCACCCCATACGGGGCTTATCCCGAGGTGAAGTCCGGATCGGGCCTCCCGGCAAAACATGCAATTGTGGATGTAATTGTAGGTGCATCCCTTTTCTATCAAGGCGGAAGTTTTATTATGCGCGGCGGGACGTTCACCAATGCGCTGCCGTTCGTCCGCTCTGCAGACCGCAACAGTGGCCAGGTGACGGATTACGCCCCGTACTTCGGTTTCCGCCCCAGCAGGACATATCCTTGACGACACGCTGGGCGAGCCTCACCCGATGCTGCCCGATCCTTGACCCGAGGAGACGGCGACCCTCCGATCTCGCGATCCGTCGAAGATCACGGGAGGGCCAAGGCAACACGGGGACCTACGCCGCGCGGGCCTGCAACGCGGGCAACGCGGTGCAACGCGGGGACACACGCTGCGCGAACTACGACGATCCGTTCGCCCCATGACGCCGGCCGTTTCGGTCTTCAACCTTATGCTCTCCCTCTCGCTCGCTTTTGCGGCCGTTCGCCCGGCGCAAGTGTCGTCCGGGTATGGGACTGGGACATTCTCGCCCGGTCACAATGACCCCCCGGAGTGCGGGAGCTTGCTGCCGCTCTCGCCCGGCGGAAACTTGCTCCCGAGAGAAGACGACGATTCGACAGCAATTCCCTTCGATCCCACGCGCGGAGCGAGCTCCGCGAGAACCCAGCGGAAGCGAGCTTCCGCACTCCGGGGGGTATCGCGCGGCATGACCGTCAGGACCGGAACAACGCCGGGGAATCCCGCCCGATTTGCGCCAACGGCAAGGTCGCCGCATCCCATAGTCATTTCCATGGGCTGATTGCGTCCTTGTATCCGCAACCGGGAGATGTCCTCACATGAATTGTATCGAAGCGCGCACATTGGCCAACCGTGAGAATGCCAGGAAGAGCACAGGCCCTCGGACCGAGGCGGGAAAGGAACGCTCGCGTGCGAATGCGTACAAACACGGGCTCGCCGGCGAGGGCGTGGCCTGGCCGGGGGAACACCAGGGGCAGATGCGGGCGTTCGTCGACGAGCAGGTCGCGGCCGAGCCCGTCCCACCGCGCGACGCCAAGGAGTCGCAACTGCTCGAACGCATCGCCATGATCGCATGGCAGGTCGACCGCGCCGAGAGGGCCGAGGAGGCCCGCGTGGTCATCCGCGCGTCGACCGCCGAGGAGGCCGAGGAGGAACGGCGGGACGAGGAGGTTTCGAGGCTGGTGGGCCTGATCGAAGCCGAACCGTCGCGGGCGGTCCGCGGATTGTTGCGGACGAAACACGGCTGTCAGTGGATCATCGATTCACTTCAAGAGATGATCGACGCCGTGGATGCCGATTGGTGGCTGGCGAGGTTCGACGACCGACTCGATGCCCTCTGCGCCCCCGCCCAGCCCGGCCGGCTGCGGATCTCCAGGGCCAAGGCGCTCGCATTGGCCCTCGGCAGCGCGGAGTACGGCGCGGTGTGGCCGAACGGCGTCCCCGGGCTGGAGCCGATCCGCGAGATCACCAACGCGTCGCAGGCCGAGCACGAGAGGTCCCGGGGCGGGATCGCGCGGCAGCACTACCCGGCCTGGCGTGCCGAGCTGAAATCGATCCTCGAACGCCGCCTCGCCGATGTCCGCCTTCGGCGCGACGAACTCGCCGCCCGACCCGACCCCGGCCTGACCCTGGCCGCCCTCGCCAGCACCTTCGACACCTCGGTCGAATCCGAGCGTCTGCGTCGTTACATACGTTCGCGTGAAAACCAGCGTCGCCGGCTCATCGAGGAACTCGAACAACACCGCATGCGCCGGGATGAACATCCGAACGAATGCGAACCGGAGCCTGCGGCCGTCCCCGAACCGGCCCCCGAACCCCCGCCTCCCCTGACGCCCATGTCTCCCCCTCCCGATTCCGTCCGGAATGACGAGGGCTACGGCCTTCGCGGATCAGGAGATACGGCGAGATGGGTTCGTCCCGGCGATATGGAGTGCGGGAGCGCAGCCGCCGCTTTCTTGAGACCCAACGACGAAGAGAAGCCCGCGACCTGACCAGGTGGCCTCGGGATTTCTTCCTCGTTCACCCTCCAAATCCGCACGAAAGCGGCAGCCGAACTGCCGCACCCCAAAGGGGGTCAGCGGCGCTTGCGGGCGTCGTCGGTGCGTCGCGCCAGTTGCTCTTTGACAATTCGCCAGCGTTTGCCATCGGTGGTGATCTTGATCGACCCGTCGCGGTCGGTCCGGAGGAATTCCAGGTGGCGCGACTTGAGCAGGGTCACGGTCTCGGAATGCGGGTGGCCGTAGGAGTTGCCGTCGGCCAGGCTGGCGACCGTCAGCTCGGGGTCGATGAGGTCGAGCCACTTCGCGTCGGTGCCGTTGCGGCTGCCGTGGTGGGCGAGCTTGAGCACGGTGGCGTCGGCCAGCAGCTCGGGGCAGGTCTTCACCCAGTAGGCCCGCGCACGCTCCTCGCTGTCGCCGGTGAGGATCATCGCGAAGTCGCCGTAGCTCAGCCGGATCCCGATCGAGTTCTCGTTCTCCTCGTCGTCGTTCGCCGGCGGCTGCGGGAAGAGCGTCAGGACCAGGCTCCCCAGCTCGATGCGCCTGGGCTTCTTGCTCAGCGGGTAGATCGCCTGGATGTCGCGGTCTTTCACGGTCGTGAGCAATCGGAGATAGCTGGATGTGGTGTGCTTGCTGTCGGAGGCTAAAAAGTACTTGGGTTGAAATGTCTCGATAACCTTGCGCATGCCGCCGTAGTGGTCGGAGTGGTGGTGGCTGACGACCACGAGGTCGAGGGAGGTCACGCCCATGGCCTTGAGCGAGTCGACGACCGAGTTGGACGGCCCCGCGTCGATGAGCGCGGTCTTGCCCTCGGGCGAGCGGACGAAGATCGCGTCCCCCTGCCCGACGTCGATGACCTCGATCGTCGCCTGCTGCCCCGGTCCGGCCGCGCGGGTCGATTGCGAGGCCGCGGTGGCGGCCAGCAATGCGGCCGCGAGGCCGGAGAACAGCCATGTCAGCGCCCGGCGGCGGCTCACAGGGAGAGGTCCCCGCCGTCGTCGCCGGCCCGGAGCTGGGCCTGGACCCGGGCGGTCTTCTCGGCGACGGCCCGGGTGGCGTCGTCGTCCTTCTTCAGGTCGAAGTCCACGACATCCCCCGCGCGGATGCCCCTGGGCAGCAGCGGCCGGGGCACGTCGACCGTCCAGCCGGCGTCGGACAGCAGAACGGCGACCGACTTGCCGTCGCCTTCGAATCGATCCACGGTGAGGGATACTTTAGGCATGAAGATGTTCTCAGGGTATGGCGTATGGGTTGCCTGGGCCGGAGGCGCTGGGCGCGGGTCTCCCGACCCCGCCCTTGCCGTCGCCGCGCTTCAGCAGCGGGTCGGGTCTCCAGACCCATTCGGGAGGGCCCCACGCGTCGAGGCCTTTGAATCCGGGGTCGGGAGACCCGCTCCTGTGGTACGGCATCTCGGGCTGGGGGCGGGGTCGGGAGACCCTCGCCCAGCGCCGAGGGATCGGATCGGTGCGGAGGCCGCGAGGATGCGGCCACCACACCCTCCCCGGCTAGCGCCTGCGGATGGTCTCGACGGCCTCGCGGGCGATGGCGGCGGCGTTGCCGGCGCCTCGGCCGCGGACGCGGCAGTCGACCTCGAAGCGGCAGGCGGGCGCCTCGATGAGGCGGCCGCGCTCGCTGCGGGAGAGGGTGTACTTGCCGGCGGCGAGCGGGAAGCCGTCCTTGCCCTCGCCGGTCCAGGTGTAGAGCATCCGGCTGCGGAGGGGCTTGCGGTCCCAGACTTCCAGGGCGAACGACTCGCCGGGGGCCCAGCTCACGGGGACCTTGAGGTCGGCCCAGGTGGTCTGGATCTCGCGGTTGCCGACGACGACGGGGTGGCCGTCCTCCTCCTTGTCGCGGCTGTCCCACACGGTGGTCTCGGAATCATCCGAGCCGATCTTGATGAGTTTGATCCGCAGGTCGAGGGTCTGGCCGTGCTTGAATCCGTCGGGGGCGAGGACCAGGTTCGAGAAGGTGACCTCGAAGTCGCCCCCCTTGCGGTAGGCGTCGGCGTCCTTGACCTCCTCGACGGCGTGGACGACCGCCTGGAGGGCCTCCTTGCCGGTGAGGGGGCCGGCGTCGGGGTCGCGCCTGGTGATCGTGTTGAAGACCTTCTGGAGGACGGGGTGGTCCTTGAACATGACCCCCCCCGCCCCGCCGCCGCCGCCGAAGAACAGAATCAACACATACTTCAACCATCCCCGCTTCTTGCGGGCGGGCGTTTCGTGCCTGGACATCGTGCACATCCTTGTGCTTGTGCCAATGGGATGGGAGGAGACGAGCCGTGATGCCGCATCTGACGCCAATTCGCCGATCCGGTCAAGCCGAATCGGAAACGAGGTTGACCGGGAGCCGGATCCCGACTAAGTTCCCGCGCAAACCGCAACCGGCCGGGCGTCGTTGCCCGGACCCGGATGCCCGCCCGATCCACCCCCGGCACACGCGAGGCGTTGACGATGCGCTGGCGAATCTTGATGACACTGTTCGCCGGGCTCGCCGCGACGCTCGTCCCCGGCTGCGCGGCGACCGACGACCCCGCCGGCGCGGCCCGCAAGGCGGCCCACCAGACCGGCCGGGCGATCACCTGGCCCTTCCGCAAGGTGGCCCAGCACTACAAGGAGAAGAAGGAGGCGGGCGAGGTCCCCATGACCACCGCCAGCGCCGGCGCGACGGAGGAGAAACCCATCGTCGCGTCCAGGAGCAAGACTTCCGAAGCGGCCGAGAAGGACGGCTCCGCGCGCCTGGCCTCGGCCAGGAGCAACGAGGTCCGGATCGAGTCGAACCTCAAGGGCAGGCCCGGCTCGGACTCCGAATCCGATTCCGACTCCGACGAGCCGGCCCCCAGCAAGGCGAAGCGACGCGCCCCGATCGTGGAGGCCTCCGACGTCGACGAGGAGGAGGAGCCCGCCCCGAAACGCCGGAAATCCTCCCGGCCGACCGTGGACGACGCGTCGTCCGATCGGGATTCCGACCCCGAATCGGACCCCGACGACCGCCCCGCGCGGAATCCCTCGTGGAAGTCCAAGTCCGGCCGCGCGACCCGCTCGGCCTCGTCGTCGGACCCGGACACGATCCGGATCGAGTGATTGGTTTCCACGCTTGCTGGAACTGTTCGCGCGTTGATCAGGTCGTCGGTCGGAGGCGCTGGGCGCGGGTCTCCAGACCCCGCCCGAACCTACGCCGCGTGCGATCACCCATTCGGGTCTCCAGACCCATTCGGAAAGGCCCCGCCAAGGACGGGCCTTTGATTTTCGGGTCGGGAGACCCTCCCTGGCTGGTCCGCATCTCGGGCTGGGGGCGGGGTCTGGGGCCCCTCGCCCGGTGCCTCCGATACCGCGCCCTGCGCCGCCGGCCCGGATCCGGCGTCTGGTCAGGGGAGTTATGTGCCGATGAATTCAATGTACATGCGTTCGGATTTGCGGTCGACCCAGATGCGCCGGAGGCCGCCGGTGCCGGTGTCGTTGTAGTAGGATTCGGGGAGCTTGTAGAGCCGGGGGTAGTCCCACCAGCCGGGGAAACGGTACTCGGCCGGCGGGGGTGGGTTCGCGGGGCTCGACGGGGCGAGTTTGTTCGCCTGGATGAGGGCCTTCAGGTAGGCATCGTCCACGGGGGTGAGGGCCCAGGCGAAGGTCGGGTCCATGCCGGCGGCCTCGCCATAATAGTGGACGACCCGCACCCCCCCGGGCAGCGGGACTCCGTAGAGCCCCTGGATCGTCTCGCCCGCCGGCGGCGCGCAGGCGAGGGGCGTCAGGGCGAAGGGGAGCAGCAAGGCGAGGCGTCTCGGCATCGGTCGGGTCTCCTCGGGTTGCGTTCACTTTGGGTTGCAAAGGTCTTTGTGTCAAGGGGCGGCTTGGGAGTGCGGCCGTCCGGCTGCCGCTTTCCGGGCGGACGGATGAGTCCCAACGCCCCGGAAGGGCCGACCCGCCCTCCCTGGCCGAGCTCCCCGCACGAACGCGGCAGTTCCGCTCCCGCAGCCCGAAGGGCGTGGCTTCGGGGCAACAATGGGTTCCGCGGGGGGATTTTGTGGGTTTAGATTCGGTGGGTCCGGACGCTCCCATGGATGGGGCGGAGGGATGCCGCCTCGCAGGAGGACCCAGGAGGGGTTCGAAACCGCTCGCTCGATCGCAACGACGCGCAACCCTTGACAGATCCACGCCGACCGATACGAACCGACCCGAACCACCCCGTTCGCCGCGAGGGCCTCGCCATGTCAGTCGTCCGCTTATCCACCCCGCGCCGCCTGCGCAGACGCCCGCTCCAGGTCGAGCCGCTCGAAGGCCGGGCGCTGCTGGCGTCGCTCTTGGCCGGGCCGCTCTCGGCCACGCTGGCCCCGGCTCTCGTCGGCGTGGCCTCGGCGTCGAGCCCGGTCACAATGTCGGCCTATTCGACCCGGGAGAGTCTCCAGGTCTCGCTCTCGATCCGGATCAATCCGGCGAACGTCCAGGTGACGCAACTTCTTCAGGGGATACGGGATCTGTATCAGGGGATCGATGCCCTCGTCTCCGCCCCCGGGCCGATCGACTCGCTCCGGAAGGCGGTCGAGGATGCCCTGGCCGAGATCACCCAGGCCACCGGGGCCCCGCAGGCCCGGCCGGTGCAGGACCTGACCAGCGCGGTCAACGGCGTGGCCTCGACGGGGAAGCTCACCCAGGCGCAGCAAAGCCAGATCCAGTCGAGCGTTGCGACGATCCTGGCCCAGTCGGGCCTGGAGTCGGTCGTGGTCCTGCCGGCGCTCCAGGCGAGCCCGATCCTGAACCCGGGCGTGAGCCCCCTGACGTATGACCCGACCCGGCTGACCGGCCCCTATGCCGAGGCCCTGGCGCCCTATCGGGAGACACGGGGGCAGTCGGAGCCGCAGGCCGCGACGCTGTCGTCGTCGGTCAACGGGCCGGCCTCGACCCTGGCCGACCCGGACACGACGGGCCACCTGCTCGACTCGCTGACGGACGTCCTGAAGCCGTCGCAGGCCGCGGCCGATCGCAAGGTGGCGTTTGTGGATACGCTGGCCGAGGTCGCCCGCGACCTGCCCGCCCGGCCCGACTTCGCGCTGGTGACCCAGCTCCGGGCGACGGTCGGCGGCCTGACCCCGGCGGCGCTCCAGGCGGGCCCGGCGCGGTCGGCGCTCGGCAGGCAGTTGCAGGCGACCGTGCAGTCCACCGGCCTGCCCCCGGCGAGGGCGGACGAGCTGACGGCGGGCACGCTGGAGATCGCCACCGCGCCCGGGCTCGACGCCCCGGCCTTGCAGGCCCTGTTCGAGGCGGTCCTCGCCGTCCTGAACGGCCAGCTGCCGACGGCCCCCGGCTGGCAGTGAGCTTATTAAGGCGGTCCCGGCGCGATCCGATCGCGCCGGGGCGTCGGGCTCAGCGGTTCTCCGTGCCGGCCCGCCTGACCGCGAGCTGGGCGTAGGCCTCGACGGGCGAGAGGCCGCGGAAGTCGTCGGGCATGTCGAGGAAGGCGGCGTGGGACAGGTCGAGGCCGTTGGGGGGTGCCGGGGCCGGGTCGGGGGCGTCGCGCCGGGAGGCGGCGGCCAGGATGGATCGGAATTCGCCGAGGTGTTCGGGCCGGTCGTAGGGGGTTCGGACGATCCGCCGGACGCCGGTGCCTCCGTCGAGCTGGTGGCCCCGGAGGGCGATGAGGTACCAGGTTTCGGCCCGTTTCTGGGCGTCGAGGTGGGCCTTGAGGCGGTTGTGGGAGTCGAATTGGCCACGGGCCTCGGCCGCGGCGAGGCCCTCCCAGCCTTCGGGGAGCCAGACCTCGGAGCACTGGTCCTGGACGATGATCCCGGCGTGGCGGTCGGGCTCGGATCCGCCCAGGCCGGCCTGCGGGGCACGCTCGATGAGGCTCAGCGTCAGCCCGATGGCGATGATCGTGATGAAGGTGAGGAGGAAGGGGACGGGGCCGTAGCGGCCGATCGGGCCGGCGGCGGCGGGGTCCTGGGTCGAATCCTGAGCGGACATGGGGGGGGGACTCCGATGCTGGATTTGATGTGAGAAGGTCTGGATGGGATGGGCGGAAGGGGGCTCGTTCGCGACGGGGTGGCTCCTCGGAGTGCGGTCGGGGCCGGGGCCCGGATCGGTCGGGCCCGCATCGGCCCCGGGGACGAGTGCGAATGGCACGCCAGCGTGGCCGGGCCGGTTCCGATGGGACCGGCGTGGGGCGTACCGGACCCCCCGGTCGGGAGGTCCCCGGCGTGGCCGGGCCGGTGCGGCTGAACCCGAATCGGCCCGCACTCTCCCTTACGACATCCATTGACGGGGGCGCGGTCGGCGGGCCGGGTTCGGGGTCACGGCGTCGGGACCCCGAGGCCAGGGCGCGGCACAGGGCACAGGGCACAAGATAGCACAGGCGGGCACAGGCAGGCTTCGGGTGGGCCGCGACGGGGGGGAGGGCCGGGGGGGGATTTCAGTGGGTGGACCTCCTCCCTTCGGGCGGGGGCCCCGGGGGCCCGAGTCGGGCCCAGGAGGCCGAGGGATAGGGCCACTTCGGCGACTTCGAGCCGAGCTCGTGGGCCAGGGCGAGGACCGGCCCGGCCTCCTCGGTGCGGCCCTGGCCGAGCAGGGCCGTGCCGAGTGTCGCGAGGGCCTCGGGGTGGTCGTTGGCCAGCTTGAGGGCGTCTCGCGACGCGGCCTCGGCCCCTCGCCAGTCGTTGCGGGCGAGCCGGACGTTGCCCAGGATCAGGTGCGGCTCGGGCGACCTCGGCGCGCAACGAATCGCCCGCTGGATCGACGCCTCGGCCTCGGTGCCCTGCCCCCGGAGGGCCTGGGCGACCCCGAGGGCGAGGTGGTGCGTGGCCGGGTGGGGGTCGAGGGCGACGGCGTAGCGCGACTCCAGCAGGGCCCCGTCGAGGTCGCCATTCCTGGCCAGGGCCTTGCCCAGCCCGGAGTGCATGTCGGCGCGCCAGGGGGCGATGTTCACGGCCTCCCGGAGGGCGGCGACCGCCTCGGCCGCCTCGCCCCTGGCCAGCCTCGCGAGCCCGAGGCGGTAGTGGGCGTCGGCGAGCCTCGGGTCGGCGGCGATGGCCCGGCGGAAGCAGGCGATGGCGGCCTCCGGGTCGAGCCGGTGAGTGGCCAGGAACTCCCCCAGATCGAGGTGGGCCCGGCTCTCCCCGGGCGACCGGCGGATCCCGTCGCGGAGCCGGGCCTCGATGCGGTCGAGGTCATCCCGGCTCTCGACGGTGGTCCGATCCCGGTAGCTGAACAGGACGGGCCCGCCTTCGATCTGCCAGCGGCGTGCCCCGGGGTTCGCGATGGGCTCGCCGTGCTCCAGGATCGCCCGGGCGAGGTTGTAGTGGGCCAGACCGTATTCCGGGCTGACCCGGATCGCCCGCCAGTAGGTCTCGATCGCCTCGGCGACCTTGCCGCCGCGGAGCAGCAGTTCCGCCATGGCGTTCAGGACGGCGGGGTCGTTGGCCTGGATCAGGAGGGCCTGGCGGTAGCAGGCGCGGGCGTCGTCGCCCCGGCCGGCCTTCTCCAAAGCGCGGCCGAGGCTCAGCCGGGCGCCGGGGCTCTCGGGCCGGGCGGCGAGCGCGGCGCGGTGGTAGGCGATGGCGTCGTCGAGCTTCGGTGAGGGACCCTGCTCGTGGTGCACGGCCAGCTCGTGGCTGAGCCAGAAGTCCCCGGGCCGCCGCAGCTGCTCCTCGCGGAGCCGCCTCCAGAGCGCCTCGGGCGGCTCGCCCCAGGTGAGGAGGATGGCCAGCGACGGGTGCGGGGTGGCGAGGTCGGGGTCGTGCTGGAGGCGGCGGAGCGTCCGGGGGTCGTCCCCCATCAGGGCGTCGCGATAAAGGGACCGGAAGGAGGGGCCGTCGACGGCGTTGGCGGCCGCCAGGAGCCGCCGGCAGGCGTCGTCGCAGGCGCCCCTCGCCTGGTAGCGGACCCTCGCCCACTGGTCGAGCACGGCCGCGAAGTCCTCCCGGACCTTGCCCGCCGGCAGCTTCGCGGCGACGTCCTGCGGGGGTTCGGCCAGCGGGTCGATGCCGAGCCCGGCGAAGGCCTCGGCGAAGTGCGCCTCGGCCGCATTCCGGGCCGTGGTCACGCCCCGGGTGGCGTCGGCGACGGCCAGCCGCAGCTCGCCGAGCCGCAGGGCCGTCTCGATCTGCCCCCGGCGCTCCCGGACGGCCCGGAGCGGCCCGAAGTCGACCAGGCCGCTTTCGAGGATGGCCTCGGCGCGGCGGATGACGTTCAGCTCCCGCTCGCGGTCGCCCGACCTGGCCAGGGCGTCGGCCTCGGCGATGGCCTCGGCCGCCGCACCCAGGAGGGAGGCCCGCTGGTGGGCGAGGTAGAGGCCGCCGGCGGCGATCACCATCGAAGTCAGGCCGCAGAGGGTCGCCGTGCCGAGCAGGGCCCGGTTGCGCCGGACGAACTTCTTCAGCCGGTAGGCGGTCGACGGCGGTCCGGCCTCGACCGGGCGGTTGTTGCGGTATCGGACGAGGTCGTCGGCGAGGTCGTTGGCCGAGGCGTAGCGGCGGTCGCGGTCCTTCTCCAGGGCCTTGAGCACGATCCAGTCGAGCTCGCCCCGGATGGCGCGTCGCAGCCGACGGTCCTCGCCCCGCCGCCGCCTCGGTTCGAGCCGGAGGCTGGGGCGGGTGGGCTCCTGCTCGCGGACGATCCGCCTCAGCTCGTCGAACGGCAGGCCCCGGAGGGCCTCGGGATCAAACGGCGGCAGGCCGGTGAGCAGCTCGTAGAGCAGCACGCCGAGGCTGTAGATGTCGCTGCGGGTGTCGACGTCCTGGCCGGCGAGGTCGAACTGCTCCGGGCTCATGAAGAGTGGGGTGCCGATGAGCAGATTCACGCCGGTGTCGACCTCGGTCTCGGCCAGCGCGGGGCCCGTGGCCTTGGCGATGCCGAAGTCGATCACCTTCGGCAAGGCGTGGCCGTCGTGCTCGGCCACCAGGATGTTCGAGGGCTTGAGGTCGCGGTGGATGATGCCCTTCTGGTGGGCGTGCTGGACGGCGCGGCAGACCGCCTCGAAGAGCCTCAGCCGCTCGGCGATCGGCAACCCGCGCTCGCGGCAGTAGGCGGTGATGGGCGTGCCGCGGACCAGCTCCATGACGAAGTAGGGCCGGCCGGAGGGGGTGGTGCCGCCGTCGAAGACCCGGGCGATGCCGGGGTGGTCCATGAGCGCCAGGGCCTGGCGCTCGGCCTCGAACCGGGCGATGACCCGTCGCGAATCCATGCCCGGCTTGATGACCTTGAGCGCGACCGGCCGTCGCACGGGGCTGGACTGCTCGGCGACGTACACCGAGCCCATGCCCCCCTCGCCGAGGGGTTCCATCAGGAGGTAGGGCCCGATGGCCGCGCCGGGCCCCTCGGGGGGGTGAAGGGGCCCGGCGGCGGCCGTCGCGGGGGGGTACGCGACGGGGGGCGTCTCCAGGAAATCCGGCTGATCGTCGTGGACCCGGAGCATCGCCGACAGGCGGGCCCGCAGGGCCCGGTTGCCGTCGCAGGCGGAATCGAGGTAGGCGGCCCGCTCGCGGGCGTCGGGGATCCGACGCGCGGCGTGGAAGACCGCTTCCTCGTCGGGGATCATCCCCGGGTCGGCCTCGGGTCCGAGATCCATCTACCGCCTCCGCACGCGACGGGTCGTGACGTGGACGCGAGAATCGCCCTCAACCATCAAAGCGAAATCGGCGCACGGATTCCCTAACGGGATGTTGCGAATTTTCTACAGAATGGTTTTTGGGGGCCGAAATCGCCTCAGCCGGGCTCGCCATCCATGGCCAGTCGGAGCCAGGTGCGGGCGTAGGCCCAGTCATTCTCGGCGGTGCTCTCGGAGATCCCCAGCGCCCGGGCGGCCTGGGCGTTGGTGAGCCCGGCGAAGAACCGCAGCCGGACGACCTCGGCCTTGCGGCGGTCCCTGGTCTCCAGGAGCGTCAGGGCCTCGTCGAGCGCGATGAGGTCGAGCGACGGCCCCTTGTCGGCCTTCTCGAACCCGTGGACCTCGAACTCGACCTTCCGGAACCCGCCCCCGGCCACGAGGCTGGCCTTGTGCCGGGCGTTGTCGATGAGGATCTGGTGCATCGCCCTGGCCGCGGCGCCGAAGAAATGGGCCTGGCCGTCCCAGCCGGGGTCGTGGTTCCCCACCAGTCGGAGATAGGCCTCGTGCACCAGGGCGGTGGCGTCGAGCGTCTGCCCCTCGCCCTCGCGCGCCAGCTTCGCTGCCGCGAGCCTTCGGAGCTGGTCATAGACCAGGGGAAGCAGGCGGTCGGCCGCGTCCAGGTCGCCGGGGCCGATGGCGGCCAGCATGCCGGTGATGTCATTCATGAAAGATCTCGCCGCCGGGGGTCGGCCACGCCCGCGATCCTCGGCGACCGCGGGCGGAGGATCCTCGTCGAATCCCGTTCCCATACCATGCCATCTCCCGCCGCCCGATTCAACGCCCCTACCCGTTTCCCGACCGGGCTGGGAGGGATGCGGGTTCGTGGTAAAATGCCCCAGGCGGGACATCCGCGCCACCCCAGGTGATATCCGGAAGGCGGCCGAAACCATGCAACGCATCGAGCCGGTCAGGCGCCTGGCGGACGTCCACAGCGTGGTCCAGGTCGAGCCGCTGTCGCCGGAATTCCAGGATTTCTACACCGACCTCTCCCGGGGGCGGAGCACCGACGACCTCGAATACCTCAAGGACTGCCTGGAGAAGGCTGGGCACTCCGGCGATCGGTTCGCCAAGATCGCCTTCACCGGACACCGGGGCTGCGGCAAGTCCACCGAGCTGCTCCGGATCCAGGACGAACTCAAGCGTCGGTTCACGTCGATCACGTTCGTCGCCACCAACACCGAGGTCCTGGCCGACTACGACTACGCCGACCTCTTCCTCGACCTCACCCACCGGATCATCCGGGAGTTCGCCGAGCGGAAACTCCCGCTCAGCCAGAAGCTCGCCGAGGACATCGCCGGCTGGTTCGCGACGGTCTCCTTCAAGGAGCTGGAGACGGTCAAGAGGGACATCAGCCTGACCACCGAGGCCGAGGCCAAGGCCAAGTACGGGATCTTCGGCCTCAGCGTCGCCCTCCTGGCGAAGGTCAAGTCGATGGTCTCGGGCAGCAAGGAGAATCGCCAGGAGGTCCGTCGCGAGCTGCAGCGCGACCCGGACGAACTCCTCCGCCGCTTCAACCTCCTGCTCCACGAGGCCCAGGCGGCGCTCAAAAAAGCGGGGGAGCCCGACCAGTTGCTCCTGGTCGTCGACAACCTCGACCGCCTCACGCCCGAGGTGGCGAGGACGCTGTTCTTCAACAGCGGCGACTTCCTCAAGATGCCCGACGCCCACATCATCTACACGGTGCCGATCGCGTCGTCGATCTCCCCCAGCAACATCGCCACCGTGTTCGCGTCGTCCTACGTCCTGCCGATGGTGAAGGTCCGCAAGCGGGACGGGGGCCCGAACCGGCCGGCCATCGAAGCGATGGTCGAGGTCGTGAGCAAACGCATGGACGTGGATGCCGTCTTCAAGACCCGCGCGGTCGTCCGGACGCTCGTGCTGGAGTCGGGCGGCAGCATCCGCGACCTCATGCGGCTGCTCGACTACGCCCAGCAGGCGGCGAAGGTCCGGGGCGAGCACCAGATCGATGCGGCGGCCGCGAAGCGGGCCGGGCTCAAGATCCGCCTGGATTACGAGCGCCTGCTCATCCCGGCGGCGAGCTTCTACCCCTACCTCGCCCGTATCCACCGCGACAAGAACGACGGCATCTCGGCCGATGACAGGCGCGATCCCAAGAAGGACTCCGAGGCCCGCGAGTTCTTCAGCCAGCTCCTCTACAACGGCTCGGTCCTGGAGTACAACGGCGACCGCTGCTGGTATGACGTGCATCCGGTGATCCTCGAGATCGAGGCCTTCCAGAAGGCCCTCGCGGCCTTGCCCGTCGAGGCGCCCTGACATGGCGAAGGCCCGCAAGAAGCCCGCCAAGCCGGCCCCGATCGACGAGAACGAGCTGAACCTCCGGGAACTGCTCGTCTTCCTCGAAACCGTCGGGGATTTCCGCCTCGGCCTGGCGACCTACGACACCGTCGCGACCCGCGATCGCGTCCTGAACGACCTGCGCCAGCGAGCGTCCGGCCAGGGCGTCTACCTCTCGACCCTCGACTTGCAGTCCACCCCCAAGGAGACGCAGCTCCTCTCCCGCCTGGCCAGACGCCTGGAGGAAGACCCGGCCCCCCCGGGGATGTCGCCGGCCCTCATGGTGATCGGGCTGGAATCGGCCATGGATTACGGCCCCGACGAGCGATTCAAGGAGTTCATCAAGGGGGGCGAGATCCTCTGGAACGCGAACTTCCATCGCGACTCATTCGGCGACGCCTGCCCCTGCCCCGTCGTCCTCTGGCTCACCCCCTTCGCCACCGGCACCCTCGGCCGCGTCGCCCCCGACCTCTGTGGCACTGGCGCACCGGCTCGTTTGAATTCCAGGGCCCACCCGGGGCCCGGCAGGAACTGGCCCGGACCTTGATCGACCAACCGGCCCGCGAGGTGCGTTATCTCGATACTTCGGCCTTGCGCGGACGGCTCCAGATGCTCCGCGACCTGCTGGCCGAGGCGGAAGCCTCCGGGGCGGCCGACGCATCCGAGCGGAGGCATCGGGCGGCGTTGCGGTTCGAGATCGCCCTGACTCTCCAGAACCTGGGACAGGATGCCGAGGCCGAACCTTTCTTCCTCGACGCATTGAACCAGGCCCAGGCCATCGGCGATCGGCCCGCCGAGGCCCGTGTCAGGAATCGCCTTGGACAAACCTACCGGAGTCTGCTCAGACTCGATGATGCGATCGCCTGTCATGAAACCGCACTGAAGATCGCGCGGGAGATCAAGAATTCAGAAATCGAGGGGTTCGCGCTGCGTGAGCTAAGCTGGACATTGCGGATGAGCGGTCGCCTCGATGAGGCCCGTTCCGCCGCGGAGGATGCGGTCCGGGTCTGCGATCAGGTCGCCGCCGCCCATCCCGATTCCGCCGACGCGCTGCGTGACGTGTCGATCTCGCTGAACATGGTGGGCGACGTAGAGGTTGAACTGGGCCGCCTTGAGCCTGCGCTGTCGTCGTACCGCCGCGGCCTGGAGATCGCCGAGCGCCTGCTGAGTGAGTACGGCGAGCGGCCGGAGTCGCTGCGTGACGTGTCGGTCTCGCTGGACAGGGTGGGCGACGTGGAGGTTGAGCTGGGCCGCCTTGAGCCTGCGCTGTCGTCGTACCGCCGCGGCCTGGAGATCGCCGAGCGCCTGCTGAGTGAGTACGGCGAGCGGCCGGAGTCGCTGCGTGACCTGTCGCTCTCGCTGGACAGGGTGGGCGACGTGGAGGTTGAGCTGGGCCGCCTTGAGCCCGCGCTGTCGTCGTACCGTCGCGGCCTGGAGATCCGCGAGCGTCTGCTGAGTGAGTACGGCGAGCGGCCGGAGTCGCTGCGTGACGTGTCGGTCTCGCTGAACAAGGTGGGCGACGTGGAGCGTGCGCTGGGCCGCCTTGAGCCCGCGCTGTCGTCGTACCGTCGCGGCCTGGAGATCTTCGAACGCCTGCTGAGTGAGTACGGCGATCGCCCGGAGTCGCTGCGTGACGTGTCGGTCTCGCTGAACAGGGTGGGCGACGTGGAGGTTGAGCTGGGCCGCCTTGAGCCTGCGCTGTCGTCGTACCGTCGCAGCCTGGAGATCCGCGAGCGCCTGCTGAGTGAGTACGGCGAGCGGCCGGAGTCGCTGCGGGATCTGATGGTTTCCTGCATGCGCATGGCTGAGTTTGCCGATCTGACCGAAGCCCTGGCCTGGCTGGAGCGGGCACGGGGGCTGGTGGAGCGAATCGAGGAGAAGGGATGGGCGGTGCCGGAGACGGTGAAGGACCGCCGCTGGATTGAGAGGGAGATCGCGTGGCGGACGCGGGAGACGGAGGCCGGGGCGTCTTGAGGGTGTGGCGTGCGGAAGCTTGCCTCCGCTTGTTTGCTGCCGAGCTCGCTCCGCACGCCGGTTCGGAGCGCTCGCCCACGGCCGGACGTGGCCCCTCGGGGGCAAGCCCCCGCCGGGGAACACGGCGGCCGGTCGGCCGCGGTTCGAAGGACATGAGGGATTTCGTCGTCCACTCTGTTGGGGGACGGGCGGTTCACTTTTTCGAAGGCGCTCGGGAGGGATGTCTCGGCGTGGGCAGGGATTGGAGAATTCGTGGGTGGTCACCGCGCGGGATTTCGTTGGGATGGGGTCGAATATTGCGGGGTTGCGGGGCGTCTGGGAGTGCGGGATGGATGGAATTCGCTGAGATGTGTTCGGGTGAAAAATGTTCTGGAACGTGCGGCTGTGGATCGGGATCACTTTGGAGTGCGGGAGTTCCGTCCCCGCACTCCCAAAGGGGGGTAGCCCTTGCTGGGTCTCGGTTTGCGGCGCAATTGGCTTCGTTCCGTCGATTCCGGGAACGGCCGGCGAAATGGGTTTGTTCCGTCAAAACGACGTCGATTTGACGCGAGGGCGGGGGTGACCTACTGGTTGAAGGGGGGGATCCGGGGCGGGGCGTGCGGAGGGGTTCGCGTGGGCAGGCCGTTCGATGTGACGACGAAGGAGCTGCTGGGGCGGAACCCCCGGGCGTGGCTGGAACTGGCGGGGTGGGCCGTCGACGGGCCGGTGCGGCCGAGGAATGTGGACCTGTCGACGGTCTCGGCCGAGGCGGATCTGGTGTTCGAGGTGGGGGATCCCGCGAGCTGGCTGGCGCACGTGGAGACGCAATCGGGCCGGGATTCGACTCTGCCGGAGCGGCTGGCCCGGTATAATATCCTCCTGGTGTACGACCAGGGGCTGGACGTCCGGAGCCTGGCGGTGCTGCTGAGGCCGGAGGCCGACGGGCCCGAGCTGTCGGGGACCTACCGGCGCGGGCAGCTCGGAGAGCCGGGGTTCCTGCTGTTCACCTACGCCGTCCTGCGGGTCTGGGAGCTGCCGCTGGAGGCGATCCTCCGGGGGGATCTCGCCCTGCTGCCCCTGGCCCCGCTGACGGACGTGGCCGAGGCCGACATGCCCGAGGTCGTCCGGCGCATGGAGGAACGCATCCGGGCCGAGGCCGAGCCGGAGCTGGCGGGGGTCCTGTGGACATCCACCGTCATCCTCACGGGCCTCAAGTTCCGTCGCGATTTCGCGGATCGACTCTTTCGGAGGGTGAGGAACATGAAGGAATCAACGACTTACCAGGCGATCGTGGAAGAGGGCGTGGAGATCGGCGAGAAGCGGGGCCAGCTCTCGGAGGCCCGACGCCTGGTCTTGCGGATGGGCAGGAAGAAGGGGCTGGGCGAGCCGGCGGCGGAGGTGGTGGCCCGGCTGGAGGGGATTTCCAATCGCGAGACGCTGGAGCAGATCGCCGAGCGGGTGCTGGACGCGGCGAGCTGGGCGGACGTGGTCGGGGAGCGAGCTGACGGGTGATGATCTGTTCGGTCATCACCCGTCAGCGGATTCGCACGCTTCGTGTCAGGCGTTGGCGTGGACGAGGGTCTTGGAGAAGGCCTCGAGCTTGCGGGCGTCGGCGTTGAACTTGCGGATGCCCTCGCTGAGCTTCTCGACGGCCATCTGGTCCTCGTTGTGGAGGAACCGGTAGGTCTTCTCGTCGAGGTGGATCTTCGGGGTGTCGAGCGACTTGGCGTGCTCGACGGTGAGGGCCGGGGTGATTTCGCCGTCGTCGGCGGCGAGCTTCTCGATGAGGTCGGGGCTGATGGTGAGCAGGTCGGAGCCGGCCAGCGAGGTGATCTGCTCGACCCGGCGGAAGCTGGCGCCCATCACCTGGGTCTTGTAGTCGTACTTCTTGTAGTAATTATAGATCTTGGTGACCGATGCGACGCCCGGGTCCTCGGTCGGCGGGATCTCGGCGCCCTTCTCCTTCTTGTACCAGTCGTAGATCCGGCCGACGAACGGCGAGATCAGGGTGACCTTGGCCTCGGCGCAGGCGACGGCCTGGGCGAAGCTGAAGAGGAGGGTCAGGTTGCAGTGGGTGCCTTCCTTCTCCAGGACCTCGGCGGCGCGGATGCCCTCCCAGGTGCTGGCGATCTTGATCAGCACCCGATCCTTGCCGATGCCGTGGGCCTGATACATGCCGATGAGCTTGCGGGCCTTGGCCAGCGTCGCCTCGGTGTCGAAGCTGAGCGAGGCGTCGACCTCGGTGCTGACCCGCCCGGGGACGATCTTGAGGATCTCCAGGCCGAAGGCGACGGCCAGCTCGTCCATGAAGTTCTCGGTCTGCTCCTGGGCCGAGCCCCCCTGCTCCGACGCGGCGGCCAGGGCCTTCTCGACCAGGTGCGAGTACTGCGGCTGCTTGGCGGCGGCGAACAGGAGCGACGGGTTGGTGGTGGCGTCCTGCGGGCGGGCCTTGGCGATCGCCTCGATGTCGCCGGTGTCGGCCACGACGGTCGTGTACTTCTTGAGCGAGTCGAGCAGGGACATTCCGGGCTCCTTGGGGGTCGATCTTGTTGCGGACTCGGATTCGCCGACGACGCCCGGCCGGCTTCTCAGCCGAGCGGGCGGGGGTCTCTCGTCACGATCATAGGATATTTCGGGAGGGCTGGGGCGATTGTAGCGACCTCGCGGCCGAAATGCTCCGGGAATCCCGGGTGCCTTCGCCTCGCGGCACGCCCCGCGCAGCGTCCCCCCGTCCAGCTTGAACCCCGGCGGCGGAAGGTCAAGCGAAACCGCCCCTTGTGGCCGTTCGGCGGGAGACGCGGGGAAGGGCTGGGGGAGGTCTCTGGCGTGGGTTGAGAGGGACGGTTCGATAGAATCTCGGGCCTCGTAGGGGCGCTCGCCGCGGACCGGGGGCAAGCGAATCGAAGACGGTCCGCAGCGAGCGGACGCTACGGGTTGAGCAGGGTCTCGAACAGGGCCCCGGCCTGCCGGCGAGAGAGGGGCGTGCGGAGGAGCAGGGTCCGCAGGGAGACGAGCAACGGGTTCTGCCATTGGAGGATCCGGCCGAGGGCGCGCGACTGGTTGACGACCATCGCGGTCCGGATCGTCCGAGAATGTTCATATCGGCGGAGATTCGCGACAGGATCCCCGCCCGGTCGGAGCGAATCGGCCAGGGCGACGGCGTCTTCGAGGGCCTGGCAGGCCCCCTGGCCGAGGTTGGGGGTGGTCGGGTGGATGGCGTCGCCGACGAAGGTCACGCGGCCTCGGCCCCAGTTGCGGACGGGCGGGCGGTCGAAGATCGGGTTCTTCAGGACGGCGGCCTCGGGCGTGGCCTCGATCACCTCGCGGATCGGACGCCACCAGCGTCCGAGGTGGTCGAGGATCTCGCCCTTGTGCGGGCCGGGCCGGTCCGACGCCGGAGGGGCCTCATCGCGGGTGGCGAACCAGTAAACCCGGCCCGGCCCGCAGGGGAACAGCCCAACCTGGCAGCCCGGCCCCAGGATCAGGAACGTGGAGCCGGCCGGGATGTCGGGGTGGTCGATCGGCGCGATGCCCCGCCAGGCCGAGTACCCCGCCGGCCTCGGCGCGACCGGCCCGTGGACCGCCTTCCGCACCGCCGACCGCAGGCCGTCGGCCCCCGCGAGGACGTCCCCGGTGGCCACGCTGCCGTCTGCAAACCGGGCGGTCACGCCGGATCCGTCCTGGTCGAACCCGACGCATTCCCTGCCCGCCCAGAGCCGCCCATCGGAGACCGCACGCATGAGCACGCCCTGGAGTTCGGCCCGGTGGACGCAAACCGACGGGGCCCCCGACCTGCGCGAGAGGTCGCCGATGGGCGTCGCGTCGATCAACCTCCCGTCATCCCGGAGCGTGCTCGATCGTTCGATCGTCGATCCGAGCGAGACGACCTCCTCGTCGAGCCCGATGGCCCGGAGCATCTTGATGGCGTTCGACCAGAGCGAGAGCCCCGCGCCGACCTCGCCGATCTCGGGGGCCCGTTCGAAGACCTCGGCCTCGACGCCGACCCTCCCCAGCGCGACGGCCGTCGCCAGCCCGCCGATGCCGCCGCCGATGATGAGGGCTTTCATGGTCGACTCCAGCGACTCCGCTTCCTGGATGATTCCGGGCCACCGGCCCCGACCGGGAAAGCATAACGGCCGCCCGGCCGGCCCGGGAGAGCCGGGCGGGACGGACGGCCGTGTGAGGGGCTCACCGCGGGGGGTGAGGGGATCTCACTTGAACAGCTTGGAGACCAGGCCGACGACGCTGTACCGGGCGACCTTCTGGAACAGGTTCGAGCCGGTGGACTTGCCGTGGGGCTTGGCGTGGGCCTTGGCGGTCGCCTTGGCCGCGTGGCTGGCGGCCTGCTTGGGGGCGGCCTGCTTCGCGACGGCCTTGTTCGCCGCGGCGATCGCCTTCGCGGTCCTGGCGGGGACGAGGTTCGCGAGCGGGACCGGGGCGTTCACGGGGTTGGCCGTGGTCGAGACGGGGAGGATCGGGCCGGGCTTGAGGCCCTTGACCGCCACCCTCGCCACGAAGGCCCCGCCGTTGACTTGGTTCCCCGTCGGGAAGGTGCCGTAGTAATCGCCGTCGAGCAGGTTGCCCGCCAGGTCCTGGATGTCCTTGATCGTGAAGACGAACAGGCCATTCTTGAGCTGGAACTTGCTGATCCCGTCGAAGACCTGGCCGGTGACGGTCGCCGGGTTGGTGCCCGGGGCGACGCCGGTGGCCAGGAGGTTCGAGACCAGGAAGTAGCGGTGCGGGTTGGTCTTGGGATAGGTCCGGGTGACCGAGTAGTTCGACCCGTCGATCAGGCTGACGCCGTCCAGGCCGGAGCGGTCGTCCTGGTAGATCACCTGGAACTGGCCGTTCTTGGCGCTGGTGATCGAGAATCCGTTGATGATGGGCCCGACCGTGTCGATCACGAGCGGCGCGGTGGCCGAGCGGATCGTGGCGGAGTTGATGACGACCCCCGCCTGGTTGATCGTGTCGGCGGTCACCACGTAGGAGCCGTCGGCGATCAGGGGGGTGGTGACGGACCAGGCGCCGCCGGCGTCGGCGACGGTCTGGGCGATGAGCACCGGGGCGGGCTGGCCGGCGGACTGGGCGAACAGGCGGACGATGGCACCGGGGGACGCCGTGCCGAAGAAGTTCGGCGTGTTGTCCTTGGTGATGCCGTCGGTGTTGGAGACGCCGGTGTCGCTGGCCGGGTTGAGCTTGCCGGACAGGAGGAAGGCGGGGTTGGGGGTGACGGTCGCCGTGGTGGTGATGACCGTCAGGTTGGGGAACCCGGTGGTGCCGACGAGGATCCGGATCGTGTAGTCGCCGGGCGTCCTGTAGACGTGTCCGACGCCGGAGATCGTCAGGCCGCCGCCGGCGGCGTTCGCGATGAACCCGGGGCTGGCGGCGGAGCCGTCGCCCCAGTCGATCGTCGCGGTGTAGTAGCCCGCGAGGGGGTCGGGGGAGCCGGCGCTGGCGGTCGCCGTCGCGAGGACGACGCTGCCGAGCGCGGTCCCTTCCTGCACCGTGACGGGCGAGCCCGTGCCAACCAGGCCGCCGATCGTGGCCGTGGTGGTGGCGGTGACGAGGCTGGGGGCCCCGGCGTCGCCCAGGGTGTAGGTGACGGTGTAGTCGCCCGGGGCCGCGTAGGTGTGGCCGCCGCTGGTGAGCAGGATCGCCCCGCCGACCACGCTGACGGTCGCGGTGGTGGACGGCGAGCCGTCGCCCCAGTCGATCGTGGCGTTGTAGAACCGGCCGTCGGGGACGGGGCTGGTCGGGTTCGGGGTGAGGGTCGCGAGCGAGCCCGAGGTGATCGGGGTGCCGGCGGTGCCGACCAGGCCGGTGGCGCCCGGGGCGAGCGAGGTCACCGTGCTGGTGATGTTGAAGGTCGTCTCGGAGCCCGAGCCATTGCGGACGGTCACGCTGCCGGTGTACGTGCCGGGGGCCGAGAAGACGTGGCTTCCGAGGATCGTGAAGGCGCCGGGCCCCGTGCCGATGACCCGGCCTCCGCCGAGGGCGGAGCCGTCGCCCCAGTTGACCGTGACGCTGTAGGCCGTGACCGGGTCGGTGCCGGTGAAGGTCGCCAGCGACGCGTCGATGACCGGGGTGCCGGCGGTGGCCGTCACGCTGCCCGGGGTCGGGTTGACCGGGCCGGAGAGGATCGTCGCCGGGCTCTTGGTCGACACCGTACGGCCGTCGACCGTGTTGGCGATCGAGGTCGTGGCGGTGTAGTTGCCCGGGTTGGCGTAGGTGTGGGTGCCCGTGACGACGAACGAGCCGCCGTTGAGCGAGACGGTGCCGGCCGAGGTCGTGCCGTCGCCCCAGTCGATGGTCGCGGTGTAGTTGCCGACCGGGTCATTGCCGCTGGGGTCGGAGAACGTCGCGACGGGGACGTTGGTGAGCGGCTGGCCGGCCGTGCCCAGGATGGCGACCGGCTGCGCCTGGAGCGGGGCGGGCACCTTGAGGGTCCCGATCCGATTGGCGTTCAGCTCGGTGAACCAGATGTTGCCCGACTGGTCGGTCGTGATCCCAAACGGCGCGCCGGTGCCGGTGGGCAGGGCGAACTCGACGAAGGTCGAGGTGGCCGGGTCGAACCGTCCGATCTTCCCGGCGTTGAACTCGGTGAAGTAGACCGAGCCGTCGGCGGCGACGGTGATCCCGCGCGGCTGGCTGTTGGCCGTGGGGATGGCGAACTCGGTGATGTTGCCGGTCGCGTCGATCCGGGCGATCTTGTTGGTGCCGGCCTCGGTGAAGTACAGGACGTTGCCGGCGGAGGCGATGTCCTGGGGCTGGGCGTTCGCGGTGGGGATGGCGAACTCGGTGATCGTGCCGGTGGTCGGGTTGAGACGGCCGATCTTGTTGGCGTCGTGCTCGGTGAACCAGATGTTGCCGTCGTTCGTGGTGGCGATGGCGGTGGGGGCGCTGGCCGCCGTCGGTGTGTTCACGAACGTGATGGCGCCGACCGGGAGCCCGCCGTTGGCGACGGCCACGATCGAGCCGATCCGGCTGTTGGCGTTGTCGGCGAAGTAGAGCTTGCCGTCGTTGCCGGAGGTGATGTCGACGAAGGTCGAGTTGGTGACCGTCGCCGTCCCGCCGCCGGGGAGGGCCTGGGTGTTGAACTCGGTGATCGCGCCGGCGGTGGTGATCCGGCCGATCTTCGGGTTCGGGAACGACGACTCGGTGAACCAGAGGTTGCCGTCGGGCCCGGTGGTGATGCCGGCCGGCTGGCTGCCCACGGCTGTGGGGAACGACGTGATCGCGCCCGAGGTCGTGATCCGGGAGACGCCGCCGTTCGCGAAGGAATTCTGGGTGAACCAGAGATTCCCGTCGGGCCCGCTGGTGATGCGGATGGGCTGGGTGTTGGCGGTGGCAATCGGGAACTCGGTGACCTTGGCGGCCAGGAGCTGGCGGGACTCCAGGCCTTCGAGGTCGGGCCGGAGCGACGCGGCCCTCTTCCTGCCCTTCTCGGCCCGCCCGGGACGTGCCGAGCGACGCGGGCGATCGACCTTTTGGAACTCCATCGCGAATCTCTCCTCGGGGCACGTATTCCCCACCCGTCTCGCCGCGTTCGAAGTAGGGCGGCCGGGACCGGCGGGGTGCTGCTCGGCCGAACCCCTCGATGCGCCACGGCCGGCGGGCCGCGGGATCCCGCCGCGCGGCCGTCGCGCGGCGGGCCCGGACCGGCTCGATCCCGGAGGGCCGTTCAAGGGGCTGCCTGGGTCATCCTGAGGGGAGTTCCCGACGGCGACCCGGCCGTCGGGGTGTCGCAAGCCCGCCTGGCTTGCCCTGGTCCATCCGGACATTTGCTGCTGAGAAGGCACGAGACGACCAACGCCGAGGCCGGCGCGTCGGGACGACCGGGACGCGACCGGCAACGGCACGTCACCCCGCTCGGGTCTCCCGTCTCCCTGAGGACAGGACCCGCTCGGGCGCACCATCACCGCCACATCCAGACTCGGATCCCCCGCCCGCCCCGATGCACGAATTCCCGGCCGGTTCCCGGCCACCCCTTCCCGTCCCGACGCCTGCAACGGACCCGACAGACGCGACCGTTGGCGGGATTGCGCCGGACGTGCTAACCTGGCCAGTCGCGACGTCGCGCGAACCGTTCCATGCCCACTCCCTTCTCAAGACGGTTGCCACCATGTGCGGAATCTGCGGCGCGGCCTGGACCGGGGCGGCCACCCCACCGGACGACGACCTGCTCCGCCGCATGGTCGACCGGATCCGCCACCGGGGGCCCGACGACTCCGGCCTGCACCGCGACCGCCACGCCGCGCTGGGCTTCCGACGGCTCGCCATCCTCGACGTCGCCGGCGCCCACCAGCCCCTCTCCAACGAGGACGGCACCGTCTGGGTCGCCTTCAACGGAGAGATCTACAACTATCAGAGCTTGCGCCACCGGCTCGAAGCCAAGGGCCACACCCTCCGCACCCACGGCGACACCGAGGTCCTGGTCCACCTCTACGAGGACGAGGGCCCCGGCTTCGTCTCCCTCCTCCGAGGCATGTTCGCCTTCGCCATCTGGGACTCGGCCAAGAAACGCCTCGTCCTCGGCCGCGACCGCCTCGGCCAGAAGCCGCTGGTCTACAGGGTCGAGCCAGATCGGATCCTCTTCGCCAGCGAGCTGAAGTCGCTCCTCGCCCTGCCCCCCGAGCAGCTCCCACGCGAGGTGGACCCCCTCGCGGTCGACGAATACCTCACTTACGGCTATGTCCCCCACCCCCGCACAATCCTCAAGGGGGTCTACAAACTACCGCCCGCCCACGTGGCGGTCTGGCACGAGGGGAGCCTCACACTCCAGCGCTACTGGAACCCCGACTGGAACCTCGAACTCGACCGCGACCCCGGGGACGACGTCGAGCAGCTCCGCGCCACCCTCGACGAGGCCGTCCGCGAGCAGATGGTGTCGGAGGTCCCCCTCGGCGCCTTCCTGTCCGGCGGGATCGACTCGACCATCATCGTCGGCCTCATGCAGAAGGCGTCCACCCGGCCGGTGAAGACGTTCTCCATCGGGTTCGACGACCCGGCGTTCGACGAGACCTCCTACGCCGAGATGGCGGCGAAGTTCCTGGGGACGGATCATCATTCGTTCCGGGTCGAGGCGAAGGCGTGGGAGACGCTCCCCGGCCTGGCGCACCACTTCGACGAGCCGTTCGCCGACAGCTCCGCCCTGCCCACCTGGCATGTCTCGCAGCAGACGAGGCAGCACGTCACCGTCGCGCTCACCGGCGACGCCGGGGACGAACTCTTCGCCGGCTATGACCGCTATCGCGGCCTGGCGATGTCGGCCCAGCTCGACCGGCTGTCGCCCGGCACCCGGAAGTTCCTCAGCGGCCCGCTCGCCCGGTCGATCCCCGCGTCGGCGAAGGCGAAGACCAAACTCCGGAGCGTCCGGCGGTTCCTCGAGGCCGTCGGCGACCCGCTCGAACAACGCTACCTGCGCTGGATGACCAGCTTCGACGAGGTCGCCCGCGCCGGCGTCTATTCCGACGCCTTCCTCGACCACCTGGCCGGGGCCGCGAGTCAGGCTCCCGACCAGGCCGACCCGGCGTCGTTCCTGGAACGGGCCTTCCAGGCCGCACCGCGCCGGGACCCGGTCACCCGCGCGATGATTGCCGACCTGCTCACGTATCTACCCGGCGATCTGCTCGTGAAGGTCGACATCGCGAGCATGGCGCACAGCCTGGAGGCGCGCGGGCCGTTCCTCGACCATCGCGTGGTCGAGCTGGCCGTGGCCATGCCCCTGCGCCGCAAGCTGCGGCTGCGACGCGGGCGGTCGAAGGTCGTCCTCAAGGAGGCGTTCGCGGATCTCTTGCCGCCGCCGATCCGCACGCGCAGCAAGATGGGGTTCGGCGTCCCGCTCGACCGCTGGTTCCGCGGCCCGTTGAAGGACGAGCTGCAATCCGTCCTGCTCGACCCCATCGCCCTGAATCGCGGCCTCTTCCGCCCCGAGGCCGTCCGGCTCATGCTCGACGAGCACGCCGCGGGCAAGCGCGATCATGCGTACAAGCTCTGGTCGCTGCTGATGCTGGAACTTTGGCACCGCGAGTACGTCGACCGCTGAGGTGATCGCGGACTCCGCGCCGATTGGATGTGGTCTCTCGGGAGCAAGCCCCCCGGCGATAGGGCGGAAGCAAGCCTCCGCACTCCAGGCGGTTGGGATGGCGAGGCGTTCCACGAGGCCGGGCGGGGTCGGCCGGAGACGGCCCGCACCCCACCCGCGAGAAGATTCGTCGAAGCTCACTCGTTCACGCCTTGCGGCGGCGGGCGAAGGCGGCGCCGGCGAGGCCGACGACGGCCAGGGCGATCGTCGAGGGCTCGGGCGCGGAGGCCGTGACGGCGACGGTCGGGATCGTCAGGGTCGGGGTGCTGACCGTGATCAGGCCCTGCGCCTCGTCCTGGTAGGTCAGCGAGTAGGACTGGTTCTGCAGCGACAAGGCGCCCGGCGCGGTGATCGAGAACGAGAATGTCGTGGACGAGTTCTTGGCGAACGTGATGTCGGAGACGACGGTCAGGACGAGGTTGCCGTTCGAGAAGGTCGGCGTGAATTCGGGGATCGTGGCCGACGGGGTCGGGAGCGAGAGGCCGGCCTGGAAGGTCGGGGAGATCCCGAAGATCGTGATCGTGTCCGGCGAGGCGCCGCCCTGGAGCGTCAGCTGACGGATGCCCGCGTCGACCACCACGTCATACGTGTACACGTCCCCCACCGGGCTGGACGCGCCGTTCTGGACGATGATGCTGGCGCGGGCCGAGGGGGTGGCGATCGCGAGGGAGGCGAGGGCGATCAGGGCCAGGGCAGCTCGTTTGGCGGTGAACATGGGGGTTCCTCATGTGTTCGGGGGCGAGGGACGTCGATCCACGGAGAGATCCGGGGCGGCGCAGGGGCGAGCCCGCGCGCCGGGCGTAGCCCGACCGTCGGTCGGCGTCTCCGATCGGGACGCCGGATACGTACCAATCCCTGGATCATTCACCGCGTCCATCACGGTGTGAGACAGACACACTCTCACTCAAGCGAATGTCAGGGTATCTCTGGGTTCTCCATCCGACAAGCCTCTGAAACCCCTGAAATGCCAGAAAATCGCGAAGTTGACCGACATCGGCATGGGTATGCACTGAGCTGCCCAATCGACCTGACGCCGCGCCTCGTCGCCGAGGCGCAGTGCCTCCGAATGGTGACAAACCCATGTCTCGCCAGGGCGATGCCTCGACCTCAGGGGCGCGCCAGCGTGGCCTTGCGCTGGGCCGAGACCGGCAGGATCGGCGGGGGGAGTCGGAAGAGGAGATCGCCGGGGCGCGTGTCGTTTGCCGAGTCGAGCAGGCCGGAGTCATCCTTCCCGTCCACCCCGATCGAGAAGACCACCGGCTGGCCGGATATCGCCCGCCACCGGAACGGCCTCGCGGAGAACGGGTCCTGGGGCACCGCCGCCATGCCCGCCGCCCGGACGGCGAGGAAGAGGTCATCGGCCACCGTGGCCCTCGCCAGGCCCCAGCGCCGGAAGGCCGCCAGGCAGGCCGTCGCCCGGACCGTCGCCTGCGCGTGGCAGAGGCTCAGGACGAACGAATCGACCTGCCGCTCCAGGGTCGTCGCCACCGTCGCCAGCAGGCTCCGCGTGGTCAGGAACCGCAGGGCGGCGGGGCGGAACTTGATGTAATTCGCATACGAGTTCCAGCGCAGTTCGAGCAGCGCCCGCACCTGCCGCGTCAGGCCGCCGACGACCGACGGCTCGGTGCCCGCCTCGCGCTTCAGCCTCGCCTCGATCTCGCGGCCGGCGTCGCGCCCCGGTGCGCTGGGGACCTTCAGGACCTCGATCGCCAGCACCTTCGCCCGGTTGAGCGCGTCGGCCGGGTCCTGGTCCCTCGGCAACGACATCGCATGCAGGAGCGTGCGCACCTGGATGTAAATGCTCTTCACGCCTTCATCGTAGGCGGGATAGGACTTCTCGTCGTCGTACGCCTGGAGCGCCTTGACGAGGCGATCGGCGTGCTCGACCCGGAGCCCCGGCGCGGCGAGGACCGGCTGGATCAGCTCCAGGCAGGTGATCTGGATCAAGGTGTGCGCGGTGAGCTGCGCCGTGAGGGTGCCCCGGGGGCGGATGTCCTGGATGAACCGCGTGACGACCTCGGCCGTCCTCGCGGCGTTGGCCACGTCGTTGCGCCGGAGCAGGAACCGCACGCGGAGGGCGCCGACGGCGACGACCTCGGTGGCGGCCTCGAGGTGGGGGGCGGAGGAGTCGACGTCGAACCCGGTCAGGAACGCGCACTGGGGCCGCTTCTGGGCCTCGACCAGCTTCTGGAATCCGAGCTGATGGTCGACGACGACCTGCTCCAGCTCCTTGTCGAGCGCGGCGTTGGGCGTGGCGCGGAGGCCGTCGATGACGACCTTCGCCCGCTCCATCCGCTGCCTCGCCAGCGCCGACCGCTCGACCCGCGCCGCCGTGTTCGGGAACGCGCCGGCCACGCTCGGCGAGAACTCGAAGAGCGCCTCCCAGTACAACGGCGCGGCATTCCGCGCGGCCGTCGGCGGCCGGAGGAACTTCTGGAGGTCGAACGGGATTTCCTTGAGCAACCACGGCGGCGCCGAGACCCAGGCGTCCGGCAGCCCCGCCACCTCCGGCTCGGGTTGCGGCAGAGGCTGGGCCTGGGCGGGGGCGTTCGGGTCGGGCACCTGGCCGTGGGCCGTGGCGGCCAGCGTGAGGACGAGGGCCGCGATGGCAGCCGTCCGGGGCGGGATCGTCATCTGTCTCATCCTTGATCAGGTTGACCGCCGTCGATGGATCCGGCCGGGGCCGTTCCGTGCCCCTCGAACCGGCAGCAGACCCCAGCGGGCCCGATCCGTCAAGCCCAATCAGGCCGCCTCGCCTCCCTCGCCAGGCGGACGAACAGGAACAATCCCGTCGCGAACGTCGGCAATCCCGCCCACTCGTCGGCCCACGCCCAGGGATCCCCCGGGTGGATCACCCCGCCGACCGACGCGTACCAGAGGTTGAGGACCCCGAGCCAGCCGAAGTGGAGCAGCGAGGCCACGCGGAGGGCGGCGGGCAGCGACTCCCATCGAGGCACCAGAAGATTCACGATCATTAACATCACGACCATCTGATATTGAAGAAATCCCACCTGATACAGCAGGACCGTCAGGAGGGCCGCCAGCGTCATGCCCGCCGCCGGGGCGATGCGGCTCGCACGCGTCCAGGCGAAGAGCAACAGCCCCGCCGCGACCAGCGACGGCCCCGCCCAGCGGTCGAGGTTCGGCTCGGATTGGAACAGTCGCAGCGGCGATGCGGTGCCCCGCAGGTATCGGAAGATCGACGCGAACGTCGACCCCCGCCCCGCCGCGAATCCGAACGGCCGGAACACGCTCGGACCCCAGATCATGTACGCGATGGCATATCCCGTGGCGACGCTCGCGGTGATCGCCAGCGCGGCCCGCCATCGCAGCCTCCAGCCGTCCATCGCGACGAACGGGCCCAGCGCGGCCGGGACGATCTTGAGCAGGACCCCCAGCCCGAGCATCCCCCCTGCCCTGGCCTCGTGGGTTTTGATCGCCCTCGCCGAGGCCACGCAGCACAGTCCCACCAGCACATCGAAATGCCCGAACCAGGCGATCTCCGTCCAGGCGAACAGCGTGAGCAGCCGCGCCAGCCAGCCCCTAGGGAGCGTGTTGAGATAGAGGAGGAATGCGGCGGCAAAGAGGATTTTCGGCAGCAGGGGATTCAAAGCATAAGGCAACGCCAGGAGGTTGAACGCCGGCCCGTACGCGTGCGTCGCATATCCATAAACGGGGTGGATGGCCCAGGGATCCGAGCCGTTCAGGATGTCCCGCCAGATTTCGGTGAACGCCACATAATCATGCCTCGGCCCGGCGATGGTGGTCACGAGGAGGAAAAGGCCGGAGTGGATGCGGAACAGTCGCAGGCGTGATCGATCCTGGATGCGTCGGCTTGCCCACCACGCCAGCGCGAGCCACACCAGCCCCGCGATCGAGAGGGCGCCGGCGAAGTCCCACCAGAGTTGCAGGAAGTGGCCGAGCGGCTTGTCCCGGCGGTCGGCGAAGAACCGATTGAGCCGGTCGAGGCTCTCCCCCCGGTAGGCCGACGCGATCACCCTCGGTGCAATCCCGTAGGTCCCGACGAGCCACAGGACCGCGACGCCGACCGCCGGTCGGGTGACGCCTCCCTCGCGGTCGGTGTCGGCACCCCACCCGACCTCGCCGTCGTCGTCCGCGACCGTCGACGGATCGGGAGATCCGCTCATGTGGTCCCCTTCGACCATCGGTCGGGCGGCATCGGGAGATGCACGCCCAGCGCGACCATCCTCAGACGAACCGCTCCAGGTCTTCCGCCTTCGCGACGACGGTGACGCCCCCTTCGCTCACGGTCAGGCCTCGGGCGAGGTCGAGCTCGCGGTCGTAGCCGACGGTGAAGCCGGGGGGGATGCGGACGTCCTTGTCGATGATCGCCTTGCGGATCTTGGCGTGCCGGCCGACCTCGACGCCTTCGAAGAGGATCGAGTCCTCGATCAGGGCGTAGCTGTGGATCCGCACCCCGGCCGAGAGCACGCTGCGGAAGACCTGGCCGCCGGAGACGATGTCCCCCTGGCAGACGATCGAGTCGAACGCGGCCCCCCGGCGCTCGCCCTCGGTGAAGACGAACTTCGGGGGCGGGTACGGCGGCTGGTAGGTGTGGATCGGCCAGGCGCGGTCGTAGAGGTTCAGGATCGGGTCGACCGCGATCAGGTCCATGTTGGCCGAGAAGTACGCGTCGATGGTGCCGACGTCGCGCCAGTAGGCGGCCTGCTTGCGGTTCTCGTCGCGGAACGGGTAGGCGAAGACGCGGCAGTGGTCGAGCATGCCGGGGATGATGTCGCGGCCGAAGTCGTGGGCGCTCGCCTCCTTCTTGGCGGCGTCCTGGAACAAGAGCTCGTACATCAATTCGGTGCGGAACACGTAGATGCCCATCGACGCCAGGGCGATCCCGGGGTGCCCGGGCATCTCCTCGGGGTCCTTGGGCTTCTCCTTGAATCCGACGACGCGGGACTCCTCGTCGATGTGCATCACGCCGAACTCGCGCGCCTGGTCCAGCGGCACGGGCAGGCAGGCGATCGTCAGATCGGCCTTCCGCTCGCGGTGGAAGGCGATCATCTGCGAGTAGTCCATCTTGTAGATGTGGTCGCCGGCGAGGATGAGCGTGTCGCGCGGGGCGGCCTTCTCGATGGTGTAGACGTTCTGATAGATCGCGTCGGCCGTGCCCTGGTACCAGTGCTCGGCGATGCGCTGCTGGGGCGGGATGACCTCGATGTACTCGTCGAGTTCGCGGGTGAGGAACCGCCAGCCCTGGTCGATGTGGCGTGTGAGGCTGACGGCCTTGTACTGGGGCAGGACGAGGATCTTGCGGATGTCGGAGTTGATGCAGTTCGATAAGGGGAAGTCGATGATGCGGAAGATGCCGCCGAACGGCACGGCGGGCTTGGCCCGGTCGCGCGTGAGGGGGTCGAGCCGGGTCCCGCGCCCGCCCGCCAGGATGATCGCCATGACGTCCCGATGCACCGCTCCGCCTCCGCTCGTGCCCCGGCCCCTGCCGGGCAGTTCCGGCCTCGCTCCCCGATAGTCTACCCGCAACCGGCAGGCCCGGAAATTACCCGGTTTGCCAAAACCGCGGGGGAGGGATCGATTGTTCCCGATCTTCATGCGAATTTGCTACCATCGTTGATCCAGCCTTCACACGCAGCGGCGAGACTCTCCGAGTCGTTCGAACCCGCTCGCGCCGAATCACTTGAGTCGAATGAGGGACCTGCCCCCGTGTCACGCCTCTCGCAACCCCGGCCCGCCCTGAGCCTGGCCCTCGCGGCCGTCGGCGTCCTCGGACTGGCCTCCGCCCTCCCCGCCCAGGACCGCGTCGCCGCGATGCAGGTCGACGCCTACAAGACGGCGAAGGTCAAGAAGGACCGACCCTACCACTTCGGCTCCCAGGGGCCGGGCGATGTCTACTCCAACCACGGCAGCCACACCAACCGCCTGATCCCGTTCTACACCTTCGGGCGCAAGATCGACCCCGCGATCATCACCGGGGCCAACAGCCCGTACCGCAACCCGGACAGGATCCGCACGCTCTACGGCACCGTGCCGCCCAACACGCTGAACCCCGCCGCCGACTACGCCGACCAGGCCGACCTCTACGCGCTCCAGAAGGACGCCATTGCGAAGGGGGTGAAGCACCTCTTCATCGTCTGGTTCGACGGCATGGACTGGCAGACCACCCAGGCCGCCGGCATCCACAGGAGCGGCAAGGTCTACACCGAAGGCCGGGGCCACGGCCTGGCGTTCCTGGATGAGACGGCGGAGGGTTCATCGAAGTTCGGCTCCTACGTCACCAGCCCGACGCACGACAAGAACGCGACCGACATGGACGCCCAGACGGTCGTGATCCCGGCCGACAGCCTGCTCGGCGGCTACGACGCCGAGATCGCCGGCCCGAACCCCTGGACCCTCGGGCCGCTCGGCACGAAGGCCCCCGGCTACCTCAAGGGGCAGTCCGGCAGCGACTCAGACAGGGCCGGCGTCGCCTCCGTCGGCCGCGTGATGCACGCCTACACCGACTCCTCCACGAGCGCGGCCGAGGCCGTGTCGGGGGTCAAGTCGTACAACAACAGCATCAACGTCGACGAGCAGGGCAAGCCGATCCGGACGCTCTTCCACGAACTCCAGGAGCAAGGCTGGAAGGTCGGCACGGTGACGAGCGTCCCCTTCCCGCACGCCTCGCCCGCCGCGATGTACGCCCGGAACGTCGACCGCGACGACTACCAGGACATCGCCCGCGACATGCTCGGCCTGGAGAACATCATCACGCAGACCGGGAAGGCCTCGAAGCTCCCCGGCCTCGACGTCGTGATGGGCACGGGCTTCAACCAGCAGCTCAACGCCAAGGACGCCCCCAAGCAGGGGAAGAACGGCGCGGTCGGGAACGTCTTCCTCGCCCCCGACACCCGCAAGGCGATCGACGTCAAGAACGGCGGCCAGTACATCGTGGTCGAGACCGCGAAGGGCGTCGGCGGCAAGGCCGCCCTCGACGCGGCGGCCGAGGACGCGTCGAAGTCGAACAAGCGGATCTTCGGGTTCTTCGGCAACGCGGGCTTCAACCACCTGCCCTACGCCACGGCCGACGGCAAGTTCGACCCCGTGAAGAACGCCAGCGGCAAGGGCGAGGCCTACACGAAGTCCGACCTCCTCGAGAACCCCACCCTCGCCGACATGGCCAACTCGGCCATCAAGGTCCTGGCGAAGCCCGGCCAGAAGTTCGCCCTGTTCATCGAGGCCGGCGACGTGGACTTCGGCCTCCACGACAACAACCTCGACAACGCCATCGGCGCGGTCTATTCCGGGGACGCCGCCGTCAAGGTCGTCTTCGACTGGGTCAAGGCCAACAGCAACTGGGACGACTCCGCCGTCATCGTCGCCGCCGACCACGGCCACTACCTCGTCCTCGACCGGCCCGAGGCGCTCAAGTAACGGCCCGAGCCCTCGATGGTGCGGAGCCTCGCATCCCGTTGGTCCGCGATGCACCACACCCTACCCGGCGCGTAGGGTGTGGTGGCCGCGTCCTCGCGGCCTCCGCACCGACTTCGCGCCCGGCCGGTTCATGACGCCCGACGTGGTCCCGCCGGGGGCCCTTGGGCGATCGTCACCGGAGGGTCAATCCTCCTCGGCAGGGGGCACGATCACGCCGAGGTCTCGGCGTCCGTGGAGGACGCGGATCACCTCGATCGTGTCGCCTTCGACCCGGTAGAAGACGAGATGCCGGGTAAATCCCTCGATGGAACAGACCCGGAGACCAGTCAATTCGGGCCTGCTCGACGGCCTCGGTTCGCCGATCCCGGGTGACTCGGTCAGCATGGCGAAGGTGTGCGAGGCCGAGTCGTAGAATCGCAGGGCGGTCTCGATCCCCGCCCGCTCGCCGAGATACATCGCATGCTCGTCGAGGTCCCGGACGGCGGCCGGGAAGACCGTATAACGCATGCTCAAACCGAGTTCGGCCGGCCCAGCCGTTCGGCCAGGGACCGCTTGCGCCGCTCCCAGTCCTCGGGGGTCATCTCGATCGGGGTGCCCGAGGCGAGGCCCTGGATCAATTCGGACTCCAGCCGCACGTTCGCCTGGCGAGACTGATCGGCGCGGATCAGTTCCTGGATGTATTCGCTGACGTCCTGATAGCGGCCCTCGGCGATCCGCTGCTGGACGAAGCTCCGCACCGATTCGGGAAGGACGATGTTGAGCGTCTCCACGGCAAATCCTCCATAACGCTCCGCAGGCCGGGGCCCCGTTGAGAGTCGCCATTATGGCCGGGGGGAGGCCCTTCCGGCAATCCGGCCTCGTGCCATGGAACCGGGGTCGTAGGGTGTGGTGGCCGCGTCCTCGCGGCCTCCGCACCGACTTCGCGCCCGGCCGGTTCATGACGCCCGACGTGGTCCCGCCGGGCTCCCTGCAGGAAAACGAACGGGGGAGGCCCTCCCGGCGGGAGGCCTCCCCCTTCAAATTCCTGGTGTCGGCTCAGCCCGGTCTCAGACCTCGGCCTGCTGGGCGGCCATGGGGCGTGTGGGCATGGCGTTGCGGGCGTAAGTCTCCATGAAGCCGTGCTCATGGAGCTTCTTGTAGAGGGTCACGCGGCTGATGCCGAGTTCCCGGGCGGCCCGCAGGCGGTTGTTGCCGTGCTTGCGGAGGGCGTTCTCGATCCGGACGAGTTCGATCCGCTTCTTGCTCTCGGCCAGGGTGCCGCTGCTGGACGGGGCGACCGTCTCGTAGGGCGTCGGCATGTAGCCGCCGCTCATCGCCGAGCCGAGCTGGGAGTCGCCGCCGAGCGACATCGCCGAGCCCGCGCCCAGGATCCCGATCGAGTCCATCGACGGCATGGCCATCGGCTCGGGGCCGGGGTTGCGGACGGACATCGGCAGGTCGTCGACCTGGACCTCGTTGTAGGGCGAGAGCGCCACGGCCCGCTCGATGGTGTTGCGGAGCTCGCGGATGTTCCCCGGCCAGTGGTAGGCCGAGAGGGCCTGGACGGCCTCGGGGCTGAAGTCGGTGATGTCGCGGTTGTTGCGGCCGGCGAACTCGCGGAGGAAGTGCCGCGCCAGGGTCGGCACGGCCTCGCGGCGGGCCCGCAAGGGGGGCAGGCCGAACTCGATCACGTTGAGCCGGAAGTAGAGGTCCGAGCGGAACCGGCCGGCGGCGACCTCGCGGTCCAGCGACTTGTTGCTGGCGGCCAGCATCCTCGCCCGCATGACCTGGCTCTTGTTCGAACCCACCGGCTCGAACACCCGGTTCTCCACGACCCGCAGCAGCTTGGCCTGGAGGACCGGCGGCAGGGCGTCGATCTCGTCCAGGAGGATCGTGCCGCGGCCGACCTCGGCGAACTTGCCGGTGTGGTCGCGGTCGGCCCCGGTGAACGAGCCCTTGACGTGCCCGAACATCTCGGACTCGATCAGGCTGGCCGACAGGGCGCCGCAGTTCACCACGAGGAAGGGCTCATTGGCCCGGGGCGACGACTCGTGGATCAAGCGGGCCAGGCGGGTCTTGCCGGTGCCCGTCTCGCCGCCGAGCAGGACGGTGGTGTCCAGCGGGGCGACCATCTTGACCTGGTCCATGAACCGCTGCATCGTCGGCGAGGCGATCAGGAAGTTGTCGTCGTCGGCGAGCGAGCTGGCGAGGACCGACGGGGCGGGCAGCCCGGCGCGCTGGGCGGGGGTGGGGGAGAACGCCGCCGGGGCGGGCGAGATGAGCGTCGGGGCCGGGGCCGGCGGCGGGGCGGCGACCGGCGGGGGGGTGAGCGACTGCAACGGGCCCGACCACGACTGGCGGTGACGCAGGGTCAAGGAGTCGATCAGGTACGTCAGGCGGTTGAGGTTCAGCGGCCGGGGCAGGAAGTCCACCGCCCCGGCGCGGAGGAGCTGGACGCTCGCCGTCGGCGCGTCCCCCCTCTCGCCGATGACCAGCGTGGGCAGCGACCGGCCGGTCGCCGCGATCATCTTCAGGAGCCTCAAGAGGCCCCCCGAGTTCGCCCCCCCCTCCAGGTGGGCGACCACCAGCGCGATCGTCTCCAACTTGGGATGCGTGTAGACGGCATCCGGGTTGGACACGGCCTCGAACTTGAGCGGTTCGATGGCCCTGACGACCTGACTGACCTCTCCGATCAAGCTGGCGTCCTTGCCAACAAACAATGCGCTCACGTCGAGCATCGGTGCATAGCCTCGTGGTGTCGTCATAACGCGATGACGTTGGAGCGACTGTGCGTCTTCTTCGGCTGCGAAGATCGGACTTCCGCGGACGGGAAGCGGAGAGCCCGGAGTCTTCTCGGCGATCGGGCGATCCGCACGCCCCAGGCGGGGTATGCTCGTCGCCACCGGGGGGGCCGAGGCGGTCGACTCGTCGGGTCTCGGAAGGGGGAGGCTCGCGTACGGAAGTGTGCCGCGAGCGTGACGCACCACGGGGGGAGGGATCAATCTCGCCGCCAGGCCCAGGCCTCGTCGCCCGCACTGGCTGCTGCTTTGTTGATCCACAGTGTTCACGCACTGACAATAAAACCGACAGAGCGTGGCGACACAAGATTAGCACTGAAATTTTCGCGGGACAGTCGCCTGAGCGATCTTTTTTCTCGGAATGTTGACAGTGGTGTCACCCTTCTTTTACCGCTTAGGTACACTGGGCAAGGCGTTTCGATGCGCGAAAGTCTGCGGATACGCGGGGACTTTGATGTCTGGAGAGGTTTTTATTCTGCTGTGTTCATGCGACCGGAGGGGTTATGCCGCCCATGCGACCCTTCGCGGCCGCGATGCCCTCGTAGAGTTGCGCGAACCGGCCGATCATCGCATCCACGCCGAATGCGCCCAGGGCCCGGATCCGGCCCGCCTCGCCCAGCCTTAGCGCCAGCGGCCGGTCGTCCAGCACCGTCCGCAACGCTTGCGCGAGGCGGGGCGGACGCCCCCTCGGGACCAGGACCCCCGTCTCGCCGTCGACCACCACCTCGGTCGTCCCGGGCGCGTCGGTCGCCACCACCGGCTTGCCCGCCAGCATCGCCTCGAGGACCACGTTCGGCAGCCCCTCGTAGTGGCTCGGCAGCACCACCGCATCGCTCGCCGCCATGAGCGTCGGCACGTCGTCCCGGTGCCCCAGGAAGTGCGCCACGCCCCCCAGATGGAGCCCGCGCGACAGCTCCTCCAGACGCCCCCGCAGCGGCCCGTCCCCCACGATCAGGTACCGCACCGACGGCCGGATGTGGTGCAGGAGGTCCGCCGCCATCAGCAGGTCGTCCACGCCCTTCTGCGCCGCAAGTCGTCCGGCGAAAAGGACTAGCGGGGCGTCGGGCTCCAGCCCCAGCGACCGCCGCACCTCCGCCCCGTCCACCTTCAGGGGCTCCGACGGCTCGATCCCCGAGTAGATCATCGCCAGCTTCTTGGGCGGGATCCCGGCGTTGCGGTAGAACTCGACCACGGCGTCCGAGTTGCCCACCACGCGGTCCGTCCAGCGCGCCAGGAGCCGGTCGACCCGCAGCTCGGCCCCCGACTTCCAGAGGTCCACCGCCATCTCCGACGTCACCACGACGGGCACCCCGGCGACCCTCGCCGCCGCCCGCCCGTAGGTGTCCGCCGCGTAGATCCAGGTGTGCAGGACGTCGAATTTCCCGGCCTTCAGGAACCCCGTCAGCCGCCTCAAGGCCCACGGATCCAGTTTGTGCCGCTTGCCCAGGAGGGTGACCGGGATCCCCGCCCGTGCGAGGTCGTCGGCGAGCGGCCCGAGCCTCGTGAGCGCCGCCACCTCGACCTGAAATCGGTCCCTCGGGAGCCCCTTCGCGAGCAGGACGAGTTGCTTCTCGGCCCCCGATCGGTCGAGCGTCGGGATCAGTTGCAGCACCTTGAGCACGTCGCGAACCCGCCTTCCCAGCGCCCCCCGCGGGCGTCCCATCCAACCAATCGTGATTGTCAATTTCTCAAATTGAGGCAGAGTTGCCGAAACGCCACAAGGTGACGGGTCGAGACGGCCTCGATCGAGAATTCTCGCGCGACTTTCGCCCGCCCGGCGCTCGCCCGGGCGTCGGCGGAGGTCGGATCCGACCAGGCCTCGACCACGACCCGGGCCAGGTCGGCCGGGTCGCCGGGCGAGAATGTCCGCGCCTCGACCCCGTCGGAGACCAGCCCGAGGTTCCCCGGGATCGCCGAAACGACCGCCGGGATCCCCAGGGCCAGGGCCTCCAGCAACGCCACGCTCATCCCCTCCTCGCGCGAGGGGAGGATAAACAGGTCGGCCCCCCCGAGCAACCTCAACGGGTCGGCCGACGTGCCTGGCATCTCCAGCGAGTCCGAAATCCTTAGTTGTGCCGCCTTCTCTTGCAAGGCGGGCCGCTCGGATCCCTCGCCGATCAGCAGGATCTTGGCACCAGGAAACGACTTGCGCACGGCCGGCCAGGCGTCGAGCAGGATGTCCAGGCCCTTCTCGGGGGCCAGCCGCCCGACGAACGCCGCGACCGGCCCGGCCCCCGAATTGGGTTTGTTCCCGCGATTTCGAATCCAGGGGGTCTCGGGAACCGGCACCCCATTCGGCAGTCGGAGGATCCGTCCGGCCGGGTAGCCGTCGGCCACCAGCTCGGATTCGACCGCCGGCGAGATGGCCACGAATGCGTCGGCCGTCCGGCAACGCGCGGCGATCCGTTCCCCGCCCCGGCCCCACTTCTGCCAGGCGACGTCCCCGGTGGACCCCGCCCCCTCGGGCCGGAGCACGACCGGGAAGCCCAGCCTCTCCCCCTCGCCGAGCGCGACGTACGCATCGTGCTTGAGCATCGAGACATACGCCAGGTCGGGGCGGTTCCTGCGGAACCACCGGGCGAGGTTCCGCATGTAGAGCCAGGTCCCCAGGAAGCGCAAGCGGGACGTGGCCAGGCGTTCGACCCGGAGCGATCCGCCGGAGTCCCCCGGGACGGGGACGATCTCGGTCGCGGGCGACGTCGGGTCGAGCCGGGAGGTCAGGACGGTGACCTCGGCCCCCTGGCCGGCCAGCCCGATTGCGAGGTAGCTGAGGACCTTCTCCGCCCCGCCGATCTGGGGCGGGTACCGCCTGGACACCAGCGCGATCCGCAGCCGACGCACCCGGCCCGACCCTTCCACCTCAATGACCGCCGGGCAGGACGCCCACGTAGGGGAGGTGGCGGTAGTCGTCGTCGTAGTCGAGCCCGTAGCCGACCACGAAGGCGTTGGGGATGGTGAACCCGCAGTAGTCGGGCTCCAGGTGGACCTCCTGCCGGCCGACCTTGCGGAGCAGGACCGCCGTCTTGACGCTCAACGCCCCCCGGTCCTTCATCCGCTCGACGAGGGTCGCGAGGGTGTGGCCGGTGTCGAGGATGTCGTCGAGCAGGAGCACGTCGCGCCCCTGGACGTCGGGGGCGAACGCCTCATTGATGAGCAGCACGCCCCCCTCGGTCGTCTTCCCCTTGTAGCTGCTGGCCTGGAGGAGCGCGACGCGGAGCGGCAATTGGATCTGCCGGATCAGGTCGGCCAGGAGGATCAGGCTGCCCGTCAGGACGGCGACGATCGTGAGCGGCTTCCCCTGGTAATCGGCCTCGATTTGGTTGCCGAGCTGCTTCACGCGCTGGAGGATCTCGGCCTCGCTGATCAGGATCTCCACGAACGTCCCCACTCTTCGTATCAAGACCTTCGGATCATCCCCCCGACTGGCCCTGCCATCATCCCCGATCCGCCCCCGGCCCGCCAACCCCCGGGACCCGCCCGGGTCGCAATTCCGCCCCCCGGCCTCGTCGAGGCGACCGGACGGCCCGAGGGCCTCGGCCCAGGTGCGGGCGTCGAGGATCCGCTCGCCGATCTCTTCCGGGGGTACGTGGACGCCGGATCGGCCCTCGGGTCGTCGAATCGTACGGCTTGTCCAACGTCACCCCTCTCCCCGGTCGCTCGCCGGGCAGATCGCTCGATGCAACCCGTTGGGGCACGTCCGGGGAGGTGTCAAATCCGGTCGCGGACCCCCGGCGCGGGAGAATCTTGCCGGCGATACGTCCGGAGAGGTTGACGTGTTGCTTATCTTATAGGTTAGATGGAAGGGGAGCTGGAAATGTCGCGTAGGGTCGCGGCCAGTTTCGCGCGGGTGGCAAAAGTTCGAGATTCTTCCGATATCTTTCGGGTTTAGTACTTGAAGTCTGCGTGAAGGCGCCGAAAATGTGTCGAATCGCGGTGATGTCACCATGCGTGATCTTGCGCATGGATAAGAATTCGGCGGTGTTGGTCCACGAAGGGCGTGGGGCGGCCGCCGGGTGAGGGACGGGAGTCGCCCCGGTGGTCACAAACCTCGGCCCCACGCGTATCGCGTTGGATTGCCGATCCCGCACGAGTGCAACGGCTTGCGACGGTTCGCGGGAGGTCTGGGCCGGGAATCCGTGATCGTCCTGAGGGTGAAGTCCCCATCCCGGGCAATCCGCGCCGGTGCTGTCGTCTTTTTTTTCTCTTCGTCCCGGAGTTGTCGCCAAAGAGGAGCCCCTGATGAAGATTCGCCGTCCGTCGAGCCGCCGAGGGTTCACGCTGATCGAGCTCTTGGTGGTCATCGCCATCATCGCCGTCCTGATCGCCCTGCTGCTCCCGGCCGTGCAGGCCGCCCGCGAGGCCGCCCGCCGCGCCCAGTGCATCAACAACCTGAAGCAAATCGGCCTCGGGATGCACAACTACGAGAGCAGCATCGGCAGCTTCCCGCTGGGCGCCGCCAACTACTACGGGCTCGAGGGCGCGTCGCCGCTCTCCCGCGGCTGGACCGCCCTGTCCATGCTCATGCCCTACATGGAGCAGGGCAACATCGGCAACTCGCTGAACTACCAGCTCCGCGTCGCCGGCGACCTCAACGGGATCAATGGTGGGCTGTCGAACTGGACCGGCCTGATCACCAAGGTCGGGTCGTACCTCTGCCCCAGCGACTTCCCGATCAACCCGTACACCCAGGCCGAGAGCAACAACCCGTACTCCCAGACCTCGTACTTCCCGTCGGGCGGCACCTACAACACGGTCGCCTACTACCTCGGGCCGGACATCTGGCAGCAGTACCCGGGCAACGGCGCGTTCGACCAGCTCAAGTCGTACAAGATCAGCGAGTTCACCGACGGCACCAGCAACACGATCCTGGTCGGCGAGGTGTCGCGGTACAAGAATGACCCGGACCGCGTGTTCAACCAGTGGAGCCGCTGGGGCTTCTTCTCGTCGAGCATCGGCGCCGGCACCACCCGGCCGCAGGGCCTGGCGTTCGAGGTCCCGAACATCAACGCCGCGCCCAAGATCGGCGACGGCGCCTTCGGCGGCCCGCCCAACAGCCTCCCGGCCGGCACCTCCGACGACTCGGACTACAAGAACTGGACCAAGGACCCGTCCTACAAGACCTACGGCCAGTGGGGCTTCCGCAGCCAGCACCCCGGCGGCGCCAACTTCCTGTTCACCGACGGCTCGGCCCGGTTCATCAAGGAATCGGTCAACAACGATATCCTCCGCGCCCTGGGCACCCGCAACTTCGGCGAGGTGATCTCGGCCGACGCCTATTGATCCGGGACCTCGGATCGCACACGAACGGCCGCCGGCCCGGCTCGACCCCGGGCCGGCGGTCTTTGTTGCATCCCCCCTTCCCCGCACGCAACGAGGATTCGCTCCCATGGACCTGATGACCCGCCGACGCGCCCTGGCGCTGGCCATGACCCTGCCCGTCGCCGCCCTGGCCCTGACCGGCTGCGACCCCAACCCCGGCGGCCCCGCCTTCCCCACGGCCCCGAAGGAAGAGGAAGGCGACGCCGCGGGCGGCCCCGCCGGCAAGGGCGCCACGGGCAAGGGACGCCGCAAGGCTAACCCCACCGCCACCATCGGCGACCCGGCCAAGTAATCCGGCCGGTCGCCCGGCACCAGACACGAAAGACAACGCGAGGCGGGGCCCGGTCGGATCGACCGGCCCCGCCTCGCGTCATTTCCCGGCCGTTACTTCGCCGGCCAGGGATCCGATGGGGTCAGCCACTCGGGGCGGGGCTGGGGCTCGGGGCGCAGGTAGATGTCCAGCGTCTGGCGGACCTCCGGGGCGCCCGGGGCGCCTCGCGACCCGGCCGGGATCCGGATCATGCTGAACGGGTCGGTGTGGGTCTGCAACTCGGGGATGCCGGGGAACGGGATCCGGCCGTAGATCCTGCGGAGATCGTCCCGGCCCACGCCCAGGCCGTCGATCACCGGCTTCGCCTTCTCCAGCCTCGCCAGCGATCGCACCTGGCGGTCGCGGTGCTCCTCCCGGAAGTACAACGCCCGGAGCCGCTGCAGCTCCGGGATCGGGAACCGCAACTGCTCCGACGGCAGGAGCCTGGGCCCCTCGGCGATCACCAGCCTCTCCTCGCGGGGGGCATGGATCGCCAGGAGGACGGCCACCACGCCCCCGACCATCCCCGCCTGCCCGAGGGTCAGCCGCCCCCCGCCGCCCTGGGCCGGCGCGAGCCCCTGCCACAGCCCGGCGACGAAGAGCGTCGCGCCCATGTAGGGGACCGCGTTGTACCAGGTGACCTCCCGGAGGTTGTCGAACGGCAGGTTCCCCCGGAAGACGTAGGCGAGGTAGTAGCTCCCGAACAGGAGCACCAGGCCCGACGCCTCCAGCGGGTTGACGTTCCCCGGGCCCCCCTTCGACCTCAGCCACAACGCCAGCAGCCCGCCGACGATCAGGGCCGACTGCCACGGGGAGGTCGTCGCGTCGAGGCCGATGCCGCCGATCAGCACCATCTCCACGGTCCCCTGCGCGGTGTGGAACACCGCCTGGATCGGCCGGGGCCAGAGTTCCTTGTGCGTCTCCCAGACGATCTTGTTCTGGTTCATGGCGGGGAGCGAGACCACGACGATCGCCGCCGCGCTGGCGACGGCGACGACCCCCAGCGCGATGAGGGCCCCCCTGGTCCGCCCCGGCGGACGCTTCGCCATCAGGTAGGCCGCCGCGGTCGGTCCCGCGAGCAACCCGCCTGACCACCACAGGGCCGCCGCCAGTGCCGAGAGGATCAGCAGGACGAACGCGACGACGCCCCCCTTCCGGGCCCAGCGCCTCGCGGCCAGGAGGGTCACGACCACCCCCGTCCCCGCCCAGAGCGCCTGGCCGGCGGAGTACCAGGTCAGCGTCGAGCGGTTGACGGTCGTGACGCCGACCATCGCCATCGCGACCAGCCCGATGGCCGTCCGGCCGCTCTCCTTGCCCGCGAACAGGCCGACGGCGACCATCGCCACCGCCAGCCCGAAGTACGCCGCCGCGCCGAAGACCAGGGGCATCCGCTCCAGCGGGCCGGACGCGACCACCACGAGGTGGTTCCAGATCCGCCAGAGCGGCACGACGTGCGTGTTGTGCGGCTTCAGGAGGTGATCGACGAGCGTGGGGACATCCAGGACGTTGGAGATGTAGATGAAATCATCGCCGAAGAGCGCATAGGTCTTCAGCTCTTCGCGGTACAGATACGCCGGCGCGGCGAGGATCCCGAGCACGAGGACGAGCGTGACCAGCCCCCCCGCCGGCCTCCCGATCCGGCTTCCCAGCCGGCCCGCGATCCCCCGCCAACGCCCCCCTGCCCCATGCTGCATCGTCCCGGACCCTTCGAAAACCCGGCGGCCCCATCGATCCCGGGGACCATTAGAGGCGTCCCCTCCGGGCCCGTCAATCCGCCCGAACTCCCTCCCCCGGAGTGCGGGGGCGGCGCTACCACTTTCCAGCCAGGCCGGGCGTGAGCCCGAAACCACGCGGCCCGCGCTGTGCCCTGGGAGGGGGGCCGAACCCCTCGTCTCGGAGTCCGCCGATTCAGGACGGGACCCTCGTCGACAGGTCTGCGACGGCCTGTTCGAGCAGCTGCGCGGCGAGTTGCATCGGGGAGATCCGCCGATCGTCAGTGCTGATTGAAGCGGCCATCCTCGCGAGTTTCGCCTCGGTCTCCGGAGTCATCGGCACTTTCGGGTGCCGGGTCCAGGCCGGATCGGTCGGCCGGCCTGGCCGTAATCCAGCCCCAGGCTGGAGCCTGGATCGGAGCCGGGCGACGATGCCGGCAAGTCGATCGGCGCCGAATGCACCGCCGCCGGACATCGGGCAGGGTCGCCACGACCTCCGCCCCCATCAATCGTGCGATCGTCTTGACGTCGTCCGCCATCGCAACCTCATGGCATCAGAACGGGGAGCGGATCTCGAGGTATTCCCGATCGATCACGAATCCGACGGCCCCTTGTTTCGTCTCGCGGCCCATCCTCCGCAGGAATTCCGACAGCGACTGCGCCTGCGACCCCAGCAGATCCCCGGAGGTATAGCACTGGATCACGACCGGGTCGTCGAAGTGCAACTCGCCACCCTGCTCATCATCCCGCCAGATTCCTCTCCCCCTCGGGTAGGCCGTCCCGCCCCCGAACAGACTCCCGAGAGCCCTCAACGCCTCGTCCACCCATCTCGCCTGATCGATCGCCCGCGACTCACGGTCGTGACTCGGGATGAACAGCACGAGGAGCGTGGGAAGACGAGACCGTCGCACCGAATTGCGTCGCGAAGTCCGGCATGGCGGCTCGACCCCTATCTGTTGACAAGTGTTGGACTTTCTGGGCAAAAAGTCAACCCGTGCGAAGCGAGGGAGGTGATTCGTACCGCTCCGTCTTTCCCGTCGTCTCCGAAGAGTAGCCTAGGTCACGGGTCTGGAAGCGGCCGCCCCGTTGGAAATACGCAACTCCGCCCGAGTTCGCGTTGCGAAACCGCCCAGTTCCCCCAAATCGTCGGTCCGGGCAGGGAGGCGACAGGGGGCGTCGCGGATTTTGGAAGTTTTTCCTCAAGGTGGATGCAACCTGGGGTTGACCGGTTCCGGCGGGGCCCGCAAAATGCGGCCCGTCGGTGGGATGGAGTCCCGCAGAACACAAGCAACAGGCAATCGCACCGCACCTCCCCCCATTCGGAATCGGATCGGATCGGGTCTGGAAGAGTTTTTTCTGGTGCGCTCGGGCCGTGGTTGTTCGGAATCAAGGAGGAAATACGCCGTGACGCTTCGTCGTCTCGCTCCCCTCGCCGCGGTCGCGGCCGGTCTGCTCGTGGCAATCTCGCCGGCGACGGACGCCGCCACGACGGTGACGTACCGGCTCGTGAACAACTCGACCGGCTCCGCGCCCTTGACGCAGGTCGTGGCGAGCGTCGAGCCCGCCGGCTCGGTGGTGGCCCCCTCGGCCGACGTCGGCCCGCTCGCGATCCTCGCCGGATCGACCGGTTTCGACACCAACAACCTGCAGGTGCTCCTGGGCGACGGCACGGCCTCCGATGGCAGCCCGCTCCAGGCCCTGGCGCTCGACTTCGGCTCGTCGGGATTCCTCGGCAACGGCCAGGGGATCCTGAACTTCTCGCTGAACCTCGACCCCAACTACAAGGGCGGCGCTCCTGAGCTCGTCCTGCCCGCGTCGCTGAGCAGCCTCACGATCACCAAGATCGTGAACTCGGTCCCCGACCCGGGCACCGGCGGCACCCCGGGCGGCGGCACCGGCGGGGGCACCAACGGCGGGGGCGGCGGCACGCCCCCCCCGCAGGTCCCCGAGCCCGCCACCGTGGTCGTCTGGTCGATCCTCGCCGCCGGCGGCCTCTGGCGGGTCAAGTCCGCCCGCGCCCGCCGCGACGCCGCCTGAGCCGGGCCGGCCTCCCCCGGGCGGCCCTCGACCCTCGCACACTCTCCCTCTCGATCCGATCCTGATCGCATGAACCACGGAACGCGGCCCCGCGCCGCGTTCCGTTTGCGCGCGCAGGGCCCGCGATCAACGCCCGCCCACGCCCCGCGGAATGATGTGACGCTCCCGACATATCTGGGTAGTGGCCGAACTTCCTGCCCAGCACGCCCCCTTGTCGGGAGACCTCGATGCGCAACCACCTCGGGCCCCTGCTGCTCGCCCTCGCCCTCTCCGCCGTTCCCCTCTCATCGGCCGACGCCTTCACGTACGTCTACACCAGCGAGTCGGCCTTCCGCGACAACCTCGCCGCCGGGGCGGTGACCGAGGACTTCGAGTCGATCCCCGAAGGGCCCTTCGGCGCGACGACGTTCAATCGCGACGCCTTCAGCTTCATCGCCGACGCCCCGCCCGACGGCCTCTTCGGCGTCGTCGCGCCGACGGGCATGTGGCTCAGCACCTCGACCGCCACCGACGCCCTGACCTTCACCTTCACGGCCGGATCCCCCCGGGCCGTCGGCGGTTACTTCTTCCTCACCGACGAGCTGGGCGAGCCCGGCTCGAACCCGGCCTACACGCTCCGCGTGGCGATCAACGACGGCACCTTCATCGACATCCCCGCCGCGGACGCGAGCAGCCCGACGAACTTCGTCGGCTTCGCGTCGGAGGGCGCGATCACCACCCTGAGCATCTCCGTCGTAGGCCTGAACCCCGACGCCCCTCTGTGGCCCACCGCCAGCAACCTGATCCTCGGCCAGCCGCTGGTCGTCCCCCCCGCCGTGCCCGAGCCGTCGAGCCTCGCCTCGATCGCCCTGGGAAGCCTCGCCGGCGTCGCCTTCCTGCGCCGGCGCTCGCGCGTCTGAGGCCGACCCGGCCGAGGATCCCCAACCCTGGACGGGGCGAGCCGCCTCCATCCGCTTGCGCGGCGATGCCGAATCGAGACATGCCGGCCCATGTCGTGTGATGGCCTCCCAATAGATCCTCGACGGCCGCGATCGCCCGGGTGATCCGGGCGGGGCCGGCCGCCGCCGTCACCCCAGCCTCAGGAGACCCATCGATGCGGAATCGCCTCGCCAGCCTGGTGCTCTGCGCCGCCCTCACCGCCCTGATGCCCGCCCCGGCCGTCGCGGGGACCATCGTGACGACCGACGAGGCCTACTTCCGGAGCAGGCTCCTCCCCGGCTACGCCACGGAGGACTTCGAGCAAGATCCCCGCTACTCCTCCGGTGGCCACATCGGATATCAGGTGGATTCGTACGGCATCGGCTTCGGCGCCGTGCCCTACGGGGTGCTGGTCGGGGGGACGACCGCCGACAGTTGGGTGAGCACGGCCGAGGCGGGCAAAACCATGATCATCCAGATCAGTTCCGGCTCTCCGCTCGCCGTGGGCGGCAACTTCTTCCTGAGCGACCGCTATGCAACAACTTCGACCCTGCCCGATGTGAACATCCGCGTGGGGGTTGACGACGGGACGTTCGTCGACATGAGCACCAAGGCGTCGGTCGACGGCCGGAGTTTCATCGGTTTCCTGTCCGACTCGCCCATCTCCATGCTCATGGTCGTCGTGCGAGCGGGCCAGTCCTCGGGTCCGGATCGTTATGCGACCGTGAACAACATGATCCTCGGCACGCCGATTCCCACCTCCTCCACGGGCCCGACCGCGCCAGGCCGGGCCGTGCCCGAGCCGTCGAGCCTCGCCTCGATCTCACTGGGAGGCCTCGCCGGCGTCGCCTTCCTGCGCCGGCGCTCGCGACGCGCCCGCGCCTGAGATCGCCCCGGATCCGGCCCCCCGCGCCCCGACCGGGCCGCGCCAGGTCCCGGTCGATTCGCGCGCAAGATGAACACTTGAACCGCTTCAGACAATTTGATGTGATGCCAATCCGATAGATCCCCGACGGCCGCGATCGCCCGGGGAGCCGGGCAGGGATCGGCCCCGCCCGCCGCCCCAGCGTCAGGAGCCCCACGATGCGGATCCGCCTCTCCCTCTTTCTGCTCGCCGCCGCCCTGTGCGGCGTGCCGTCCCTCGCCCCCGCCGGAACCATCGTCACGACCGACGAGGCCTATTTCCGCAGCCGGCTCGCACCCGGATTCGTGACGGAGGGATTCGATAACATCCCGGGCCCGTTCGGAGCGGGGCTTTCGCTCGGCATCGCGGAGTTCCACGACGGTCCTTACGTCTTCAACATCGACGCCCCGCCCAACCACGTCTGGGTCGGGGGCAGGCCCGAGGATCGCGTCATATGGGCATACCACGCGACCGATCCCCTGCTTGTCCAGTTCACGGGAGGATCCCCGAACGCCATCGGAGGCTACTTCTTCCTCAGCAACAGCGGCGATCCGGATGACGTAATCCCCTCCCTGAGCCTCGGCGTGGTGATCAACGATGGGACCTTCGCCGACGTGAGGCCGACGCAGTCGGCCAACCCCCGGAATTTCATCGGATTCCTGTCCGACCGGCCGATCACCACGCTGCAGGTGATCGCCCACGGCGTCCAACCCGGCTTCGGGGACCAACGCTTCGCGACCGCCAACGATCTCCTCATCGGGATCCAGAAGCTCGACGCCTCCCCGGTCGGGGGCCCGGCCGGTTCCCCCGCCCCCGAGCCCTCCACAATCGTCACCGCCACCCTCGCGGCAATCGCCTCGATTGCGACGATCGCCCGCGAGCGGAGGCGGGGACGGGTGCTCATCTGAGCTGGATCCTGTACGTCAGCGAGAAGGCCGCTTTCCCGTCCGGCACAGGGCCGTGCAGGACGGCGGTGTCGCCCTCCAGGCGGTACTCGAAGGGCCTCCCCGTCGCCGGGTTTCTCGGCACGGGCACAGCCTTGATCTCGTCGAGCGTCCCGGGCAGCTTGCCGGTCCCCGAGGCGTGCAGGCGGATGGCCTCGACGGTGCGGAGGGCGGCGATCTTCAGGTCGAGCCGGACGCTGGCCAGCAGGCCCGCCGAGATGTTGGGCGCGTAATTCGAGAAGAACATCAGGGGCGTCTTCTTCATCGCCTCGAACCGCCGGTTCGACTCGGCGACGATGGCGGACGAGTCGGGAAACGGAAGATACGTCGCTGCGAAGACCTGATCATAGTACTGGAAGTACTGGTCGGAGACGTAGAGCAGGATCGCCTGATCGTCGCCCGGCACGTCGGCCGCGCCCTTGAACCGGGAGGCGGCCAGCGCCCGGGCGAGGGGCCCGGCCCAGGCGCGGAAGGCGTCGAGCGTGGCGAGTTCGGAGGGGATCGGCAGGGGCTTCCCGTCGGGCCCGGGCACCTGATCCCGTCGGGTCCATTCGAGCAGTTGCCCGTGGAACCGGGAGAGCTTCGCGGACCATTCGGCCTCGGGCCTCTTGGCGTCGAGGTCGTCGAGGTCCGGGAACAGCCAGAGGATCGTCCGCGACTCGACGGCGAACGCGTCCCGGAGGTCGATCATGGGCCGGGGGAGCGACGTCAACGCCCAGTAGAGGTTGGGCGCATCGGGCTGGTCCAGAAGCTCGTCGAGGACGCTGAGCTGATCCCGGGCGGTGGCGATCCCGACCAGGCCGTTGATCAGGAACGGCCCCCTGGCCACGTGCCGGCTCATGGCCTGGCCGGTCTGGATGGTCTTGAGGGCGTCGTCATACCGCTTTTCCGCGACCTCCAGCCTCGCCTTGACGGCGAGCAGGCGGAGCCAGCTCCGGAGCTGCTGGACGTCCGGCAGGAGGATCTCGATGGCACGGGCCCGTTCTTCCGGCAGGGAATAGTTCCATGTGCACGTCTGGCGATTCGCCGCGTACTCGATCTGGCGGATCCGCGAGGCGAGCGCATCCACGAGCTTGCGGGCCTCGTCCTTCGGGAATTTATCGAGCGGCAGTGCCAGCCATTCCGGGGGCTTCTTGGCCAGGTCCGGGGCCGTCGCGGTCATCTCGCCGTTGATCCGCAAATACATCGGCGCGGCGTCGCCGGGCCGGAGTTCGGATTCCAGCGGCAGCAGCCGGTACTTCAAGAGCGGCGACGGCAAGGCCGCTGGGCTCACGCGCAGGGTCTTCACCTCCGGCTCCGGCGGCTTCGCCTGGGCCAGGAGGGCGAGGAGGATCATCGGCTGAATCAATGACATGAACAGGCTCCTTTGTCTATGATTGCGAATAGAACGATCCACCCGCCCCTTTGGAGTGCGGGAGCGGAGCGGCCGCTTTCCAGAGAGCAAGGCGCAATGCCCCACGCCCCGGGACGGTCGGACCTCCCCGGCACCGGCTGAATTCACCGCAGGAAAGCGGCCGCTCCGCTCCCGCACTCCAAAGGGCGCGGCCGGGCTGATTGTCTGCGGATCAGAAATCCAGCACCCGCGCGGCGTCGCGGACGGTCAGCGTGCCGGGTTCGGCCGAGGGGATCCGCGCGGATCCCTGGACCCCGGGCGGGATCGACGCGATCGGCGCGTCCGGATTCTGGCGCAAGGCGATGTAGCTCGTTGGATCCGGCGGCGATCGGCGATCGGCCAGGATCACCGTCGAGGGGTTGTCCTGCGATCGCGACTCCGCCACGACCGCATCCCGCAACGCCCGGTGCTGCGTCCACGACAGCCCCGCGAGCCCGACGGTGACGAGCGCCAGGGCCGCGCACGCGACCCGGAGCCCGACCTGTCGCGTTTCGGCGCGGCCGGCGGCGCGGCCGGCCTCGAACAGCAGGCGGTCGCGGTCGATGGCGACCGGTGCGGGACCGAGGCGTCCGAGGAGATGCTCGATCCCGCTCAGGTTTTCGGGGCGGTCGATTCCGGTTGGGTCCATCACGATCCTCCGAGCCGGGCCTGGAGCGCGGTGAGCCCCGCCTGGTAGCGGCGGTGGGCGGTGGTGAGCGAGCAGCCTTGCAGGGCCGCGACCTCCTCGAAGGTCAGGCCGCCCCAGAACCGGGCGACGAGCACCTCGCGGAGTTCCGGGCCCAGCTCGGCCAGCCTTCGGGAAATTTCCGAGGCGTCGATGCGGTCGTCGTCGCTCGAAAGCCACGCCTCCCGCCCCGAACTCCTGGCCTCGCGTTTCCTGCGGTTCCGGTCGCCCCTCCCGGCGTTGATCGCGCCGTTGCGGACGGCCCGGAATAGCCAGGCCGCGACCGAATCGGGCCGCGACGGCTGCCTGGCGAGCTGGAGGAACGCCTCCTGGACGACATCCTCGGCCGAGTCGCACCATTGCCGTGCATAAAGCACCAGCGCCGGCGCGTGCTCGTCGAACCAACGTCCCAGGTCGTCCCCCCGCATGCCACCTCCGCCTCCCGAGTGCCCTCTACCCGGATGACACCACGCCCCGGAGGATTTTCCACCCCCTTTGGAGTGCGGGAGCGGAGCGGCGTTTTTCTTTCGAATCCGGAAACCAGGGCCCAATTCCGTCGCCAACCCGGCAGTGTTGGTTTATCGTTACGGTCAACCGTCCGGAGGCCCCCCATGCGGATCCAGCCCCCCTCGACCCGCCGGCTCATGGCCTGGGTCGTCCTCCTCGCCCTGAACCTGGCCGCCCTGCGCACCATGGACTGGCACGATGAATCCATCGCGATCGTGATGCCCTTCGCCGTGATCTGGCAAGTGGGCCTCTTCCGATGGCGTCGCACCCCGAGCGGCCGGCCCTTGCGGACGATGCTCGGGGCTTTCCTGATTGTCGGGTTCCTCTCGCTGCTCAGTTTGGTCCAGACGCTGGCCCTGGGCAATCATCCGAGGGCACCGATGGACCCGATCCTGAGGGTAAGGTTCTTCATCGGCGACGCTTGGACGCAGTTCATCGAATTCGTTTATCCTTTATGGATACGTCCGGTCCTCGCCCGATCCTACGCCGATCGCACCAACATCGCCGCCGCCATCTGGCTCGATGTCGTCGTCGCCCTGGTGTATCTCCTCCCGCACCTCGTGCCCTCGGTCACCGCGGCGCTCCTCGCCGGGCTGGTGCATCGGTGTACCACCCCGGCCCGTTCGGCTCCACCGTCCTGACCGCCGGCGACTCCTGCAACAATCGCCTGCTCTGAGTCGATTGCGCCGACCTCCCCGTGGCTGGGGTCTCGTCTTCGAGACCCCGGTCCATTTGCCGGCGTATCGCCCATCGGGCCGGTGGCAAGGCTCGCCCAGCGACTTCGATCCGATCCGGTGGTACGGCGCCTCATCCGATGGTACGGCATCAGGAGAGGCTCGCCCGCCGGCGGGGGAATCCTGGCCTCTTCGCGCCGCGGTCTCGTCGCGGATAGGATGGAGGGCCTCGCCCGTCTGTCCGTCCCATGCCGCATCCACGAGATCGATGACCATGTCCCGACCGGCCCTCTGCGCCCTGGTGGCGTTCGGCTTGCTGGCGATCCCCGGCTCGTCGTTCCCCGACGACCCCGGCTCGTATGCGAAGTCGCGCGATTACGCGAAGTGGGAGAAGGAAGTCGCGGCGTACGAGAAGGCCGACCGGGAGAGCCCGCCGCCCAAGGGGGGGATCCTGTTCATCGGGTCGTCGACGATCCGCCTCTGGAAGACCCTCGCCGAGGACTTCCCCGACCACAAGGTCATCAACCGGGGGTTCGGCGGGACCGAGATTGTCGACGCCACGCACTTCGCCGACCGCCTCATCTTTCCCCACGAGCCCAAGCAGATCTTCCTGCGAGCCGGCGGCAACGACATCCACGCCGGCCGGACCCCGAAGGAGGTCGCGAGGGACTTCGCCGACTTCGTCCGCACCGTCCGCGCGAAGCTGCCCAAGGCCGAGATCCTCTACATCAGCGTCAGCCCCGCCCCCTCGCGCTGGGGGGAGAGCGACAAGTACCGCGAGCTGAACCGCCTGATCCGCGAGATGGCCCTGGACATGCCCCGCGTCGGCTACGTCGAGACCTTCGACATGGTCCTCGACGCCCACGGCCAGGCCCGTCCGCACCTGTTCGTCAAGGACCGCCTGCACTTCTCCCCCCACGGCTACCAGCTCCTCACCGAGCGAGTCCGCCCCTACCTCCAGTAGGGTGTGGTGCCTCGCGGGCGCTCGTCCGCGACCACCGCACCCACGAACGCCCACGCCGATCCCGGCGATGAGCCACGCGGCCGGGCGGAATGTCGTCGGGGTGACGCCTCCCTCCGGTCGTCGTCTTCACCCCACCCGAACTCGTCCGCCCGCCTCTCCACCAGGGCGGGCGCTCCGCTGACGGATCAGAAGCGGCGGACGCGTCCGTAGCTGGCACGCGTCCGCCGCCCCGGCAACGGCTCAGCGCGGGCCGTCGAGCCGTTCCTTCGCGTCGATAACCTGGTACGTATGCCCGGTGTGACAGCCGTTGCAGTAGTGATATCCGCCGTCGCGGACGCCGCTGTAGTGGTCGCCCGCGTAGGCGTGGTAGGTGCGCGACGGGCGGTTCGGGCCGGGGGCGCCGATCCATCGCGCCACCTTGCCGGCCTCGTCCAGGCCCACCAGCACCGTCGGCTTCAGGGGGTCGCTGGGGACCCAGGCGCTGAAGTCGTCCTTGCCGACCAGGGGGATGACCATCCGGCGCTCCCAGGTGCCGGGCACGCGGGGCCGGACCGGGTCGTCGAACCGATCCCGCCCGGCGGCATAGACGGCCACGGATGCGATGTTCGGCGGCGGCGAGACCAGCGGGTTGGCGCGGGGGTCCACCGGGCCCGACGAGCGGTCGTGCCAGGGGATCGGGTTGCGGATCGCCGCGCTCATCGCGATATTCTCGAGGTACCCCTTCGGTCCGTCGTACCGGGTGCCGTCCGCGAGGGTCAGGGGGCCGGGCGCGGGGTACCCGTCGGCCGGGGGCGGCAGGATCCGCCGGGGCTCGGGGACGAAGTGCCGGGCGTAGACGGCCACGGGCTCGGCGTCGACGAAGGCGGGGTCGTCGAAGAGCAGCCTCGGGGCCGGCGGGGCCCCCGGACTCGCCCAGTCGTCGGCCACCTCGTAGATCCCGAAGGCGACCGGCCGGCCCGCGGGCGCGGCGGCGAAGAGGACCGCGCCGCCGGGCATCGGCGACGGGCAGGCGCAGACGAGTTCCCGCCCCTCGGCGTCGCGGTCGGGCCCGAAGTACCGCTCCGCGCCCCCTTCGTAGGGCAGTTCGGTCTCGCCTTCGAGCGAACTGGGCGCGGAGCGGATGTAGCCCCAGTCGGCCTGCGCCAGCCGCGTCGGGGCGCCAGGGGCCGTCGAGGTCATGTAGGCGATCCGGCCGTTGAACAGGGGCCGGGGCCGCCAGACCGGCTCGACCGCCTTGATCGCGTAGCCGAACTGGGCGGCGTTGGTCATCACGATCGCGGCCATCCAGTGGTCGGCCGGCCGGGTCGCGAACGCCCCGCCGTCGGAGACCGGGCGCACCCCCGAGAGGTCGGCGGCGACCGCCTCGCGGTTGCGGCTCCAGAGCGAGAAGAGGATCTGCTCGCCGCCGATCAGGACGGGCCAGCGGTCGTTGTTGCGGTTGGCGGTGACCGCCTCGGGCGCCTTCGCGTCGGGCGCCCAGGTCCAGACCTGGGTCGCCCGGCGGCTGTGGTCGCGGCCGAGGTCGGGCAGCCGGCTGGACGCGAACGCCAGGCCGTTGGGGCCGAGGTCGGCCGGGTCCACGTCGTCGTAATCGACCCGCCTCCGCTCCTCGTCGGGGATCCGCGAGCCGTCGGCCTGGGACCGCAGCGGGGGCACGGCGACACAGCCGGGGTCCCCGGCCAGCCCGGTGACCTGCCGCAGGCCCGCGCCGTCGACGCCGACCTCGTAGATCCGCCAGCGGTCCTGGGCCGACCTCCGGCCGGCGAAGAGGACGCGGGTGCCGTCGAGCGAGACCGAGGGGCTCATCACGTCCACGAGCGTGGATCCGTCGGGGAGCGTGCGTCCCCAGGTGAGTTCATAGAGGCTGCCGGACGGGTCGAGGAGCCTCAGCCTCCCCTCGCGGGCGGCCCAGGGGACGGCCACCGGCTCGCGGTAGGGCTCGGCCTCGGGCGAGCGGGGGTCGAGATGCGTGGGCTCGGTCCGGGAGGTGAAGACGATGGCCGTCGCGGGCCGCGCGGCGCCCTTGACCGACGCGGCCGGCCCGGCCGGCGAGGGCGCCGGCGCGATCGACATCCGCGGCCGGGCCGAAAGCCATGACGCGAGGAACAGCGTGCCCGTCAGCGCGGCCAGAGTCGCGACGGCGGACGCTGCGGGGCGACGACGCATCCACATGGTGAAACCCGTCTGGTTCGTTGCGATCGGTGCGGCAACGGGGGATGGGGTTGGAAGCGGGGCGGAGAGACGGGCGTATGGGGTGGGGCGACGGGGGCCGGCCCCGCTCCCATCGCCCATCCTCCCGCGGGGGCTCAGTAGCTGTCGGCGCTGATCACCTCGCCGCCGGCCCGGGTGCCGAGCGCGGCGTAGGGGGCGGCGGCGATGGATTCCTTGATGAAGCGGACGCTGCCGTCGCCCATCAGGAAGTTGGCCCCGCCCGGGTGGGCGCTGCCGAAGCTCGCGATGTAGGCCTCGATCGCCGCGCCGGTGAAGACGGCCGGTACGGGCGGCTTGAGGTTCATCTTGACGTTGGTCGTGGCGAACGCTTCGTTCATGCCGAACTGGCAGTCGATGCTGTCCGAGCCGAACTGCCAGACCGCCTTGCGGCGTGCGACGCCCTGGAGGTCGAGTTCGGCGACAGCGTAACTACTCTTGAGTTGGTAATGCTCCTCGCCGATGAAGACCGTGTTCGAGAGGCCGTCAGTGATGGCCTGGATCCGCAGCCGGGTGCCGAAGCCGAGGTCGGTGCCGCCCGAGGAGCGGAGCAACTGGAACGGGCCGTTGGCTTGCTTCATGTCCGTGTCGCGGTAGAGCTGGGTGATCGGGCCGGCGGAGTTCGTGGTCCCGGCGTTCACCGCGTAGCTGGCCGGGACGCGTTTCTGGACGATCCAGTCCTCGTAGCTTGGCGCGTTGACGTGTTCGGGCAGGGCTGACGAGGGGCACCGCATGATGGCGACGAGCACCTCGCAGGCGGCGACGCAGCGCTCGGTGGCGGGGCCGGAGGCTCCGCCGGCATCGCCGACGATGTCGATCCGGGCGTTGCTGAAGCCGGGGAACGGAGAGGCCCAGTTGCCGTTGGAGCCCGAGGGGCCCTGCGTGCCGTCGTCCCAGTGGCCCCCCTCGGGCAGGATCCACATGGCGTTGGCCAGGTTGCCCTGCTCGAAGTACTGGGCCAGCCAGGCCGACCACAGCGCGCCGCTGTCGTTGGCGCCCGGCGGGAACCGCTGCTCGGTCGAGTACACGTTGTGCAACGCCAGGCCGAGCTGCTTGAGGTTGTTGGTGCACTGGGCGCGGCGGGCGGCCTCGCGGGCCGACTGCACGGCCGGCAGCAGCAGGGCGATCAGCACCGCGATGATCGCGATCACGACCAGCAGCTCGATCAGGGTGAAACCTCTGCGACGGGACATGAGAACTCCTTCGGATTCACGGATCGGGATGAATTCGGACGAGGCCGATCGCCTCACTTCTTGACCTTGATGTCGAACGTGAACGTGTTCGGCCCCGAGCCGACCGTGGCCGTCGCGGGGGTCGTCTTGGGGTCGCGGTATTCGGCCGGGACGGCCTCCTTCTCGGTGGCGACCTTCTCCGCCGCCTTGCCGCCGCTGCCCGAGAGCGTGGGCTTGCCGTTGATCAGCGTCTGCGAGAACGTGACCTTGTACTCGCCCGCGGGGAAGCCGGTGTTCTTGCCGTCCTGCCCGATGGCGAACTTGCCCGACGCGTCGGTCGGCCCGCTGCCCCCCGGGCCCCCGTCCGACGTCGAGTGGAACGACACGATCACCAGCGGGGCCGGCGCCCCGTCGATCGTCACCGTCCCCGTCGCGGCGTACCGCGAGGGCTCCCCCGAGCAACCGGCCGCCAGCACCGCCACCGCGATCCAGAGCTTCGATTTCATGCGTGCATCGCCCAGGACGATCGTTCTCCGAGGAATAACCGCGGACGCATTGGACCAGAACCGGAGTCTTTTGAGGTGTGGATACGAAGGATGTGTCGCGAAATTTCCGGTAAGTTCCCGTGAAGGCTCCCCACTCGCCCGCCCTGCCCCCGCGGGCGCATGGGAGCACGCCGGCCCTCAGTCCGTGGTGGCGGTGATTTTCTTATTTATAATATGTTTTCGTGATTGCTAGTTGTGTCAGAGCGGATACCGCCTCCGCAGCGCCTCGCTCAGGCCGACGACCCCGGGCAGGAGCGGCTGAACGAATCCGCGCGAGGCCTGGCCGAGGATCTCGGCGAGGATGAGCCGAGCCGGGTCGTTGGCGGGCACGCCCTTCGGGCCGACACGAACGGGCCGGGCCTCGACCCACTCCAGGGCCTTCTTCGGATCGAGCCACGCCAGCGCGGTCACGATGTCCACATTGCGGAGGGTGCCCGCCGAAGAGTCGCCGGATCGCAGCATTTCCTCGATCGGTGCCCAGATCTCACCGGCGATTTCCCTATCATATTGCGCCACGATCGTCACCAGTTGCGTGTTGCGGAGCGCGGCCTGTGCGTCGTCGGCGGCCGTCGGCGGCCTCCGGGAGAGCACGTGCCAGAGGTATTCCGGCACGAGCGTCGGTGAGATCCCCTCCACGATCGGCGTGCTAAGGGAGAGGGAGTTGAGCCGGAGGGCGGGCGTCGGCGTGACGTCGACCATCTCCCGGAGGGCCTGACGGAACGTCCGCTCGGCCTCGGCGGGATTGCTCCGCGCCATCCCGTGGGCGATCAGGAGCCGCCCGCCCCCCCGACTGATGGGCTCGACCTGCGCTTCCAGGACTTGCACCGCCCGCGCGGGATCCACGCGTGCCATCCGCTCCAGGACCGTCATCGGCGGCGAGCGGCGGAAACCTTCGACGCTGGAAAAGAGGTTCGCGGCTTCTACGGGGCGCGAGGTCGCCAGCCGAATCATCACCGTGGCGATCGCGTCGGGCGTGAGGGACTTCGGATCCATCTCGGCCAGCAGACCCAGGGCCGCCTCGGGACGGGACCCGGCCAGGCAGGCGGTGAAATGGAGACCCTCGGGGGTCGAGACGATCCACTTCCGGAGCGCCAGTCCTTCATCGAACGCCTTACGGCTTTCTTCCGCCTCCCCATCCTCGGCCAAACGTTCCGCCACCTCGCCCAGTTGCGCGAGGACGTCCTCCCTCGACGGTTGCTCACGGATCAGTTGCAGGGCCCGCTTCAGGACCGCGACCCGGTCGGCTTTCCTCGAAGGTTGGAACGCGTCGGCGATCGCGATGAACGTCGAGACTCGCTGTTGGACATCCGGGATCGCACCCGTCAGTGCGATCGCCCGCTCCGTATCCTCGGGCGCGACGATCGCGGCGAGCATCTGGGTGGTCCGGCCCTCATCGACCCCCTTCAAACCTTCCAGCGTCTTGATCGCGGCATCGGGGTCGATGAGTCCATACACACCGATCGCACGCCTGGCGAGAACGAGATCGGGCCGCGTCAGCATCTCGGCCAGATACGGCGTCAGCGATGCGCGGGCGATCTCCCGTAATTCCTTGGGTGGGAGCGGAGGCGTCCGACGCTTCAGCGAACGCTCCGGCGTTTCGGTGAGCCTGGTCAGCTTGACCTCCGCCCGGCCCTCCTTGACGATCGCCCCGCCGAACCGGAAACCCTCGGCCTCGGCGAACACGAAGCCCCTGGGCCCGTTGTATCCCCCGAGCCGGAAGCGTCCGTCGGCGTCCGTCGTGGCGGTCGTCTTCGCGGGGCCGTCGCCCGACTGCGAGACCTCCGCCCCCGCGACCGGCTTGCCCTGGCGGTCGACGACCCGGCCCGCGACCGCCACGAGCGCCCGCAGCGCGATCGGCCGGGTCTCGGCGGCGGCCCCCACCCTGGCGGGCGAGACCCACTCCGAAGACGTCGGGGCATATCCTTCCTTCTGGATGACCACGCGGTATCGCCCGCCCTCAAGCAGGATCGGCGGCGATTCGAACGAGCCGTCCGGATGCGTCAATACCGGGCCGCCCATCGGCCGCACCGGCTCCGCACCTCCCGATCTCGGGGTCTCCCTCTCCAGGCCCACGAGGATCCCACCGGCCGGCTTGCCATCCCCCAGGACGACCCTGCCCCGGATCGAGCCAGCAGGCTCCACGACGAACTCCAATCGCTTCACCACACCCGGGCGATCCGGGGGCGGGAGCATCTGCGCCCCCGTCGCCTCGGACACGACCTGGAGGATGAGCGGAGGGAGGCGTTCCGGGAACGATTCGAAGACCACCTCGCCATTGTCGCCCGTCCTCACCGAGACGAGCGCGGCGAGGTTCTCCGGAAAATACGAGGACTTGGACCCGCGGCTGTTCGGCACGGAAGTCTGCTGTGGCGAGATCAGGACCCCTGGGACCGGGCTCCCATCCTTCCGCCTGAGGGCGACCACGACCCGGCCCGCCGCCGGCAATGGGATCTTGAGATCCGGCACGGCGGCTACGGGTGAGTAATGCACCGCGCCGAAGGCCAGTCCCGGTCGATAGGCCCAGATGGTCCCGAAGGGCATCTGCTTGAACGCATCGGCCGGCGGACCGGGCAGCCGGAAGTGCCCTTTCTCGTCGGTCGTCGCGCTCACCAGGACCGGATGGACCTTGCTCTCCCCGGTCGGCCCCCAGCCGGTGAGCATCACCATGGCGCCGGCGACCGGATTCCCCGTGGCATCCACGACCGTCCCTTGCACCCCGACGGGATCGGCCATCAGGGCGAGGGATGAGAGCACGAGCGGCATGAGGGGGGATATGTGCACTCATTACAGGAGTCCCGCGCGACGGGATGTTGCCACGGATCGCATCAATGTAGACCATGACCGGGGCCGTGGAAACCTCCCGGGTCACTGGGGGGCACGCTTCCGGAGCTGATCGCTGAAGTCCAGGACATACTGGAGCAGGCGCTGGGGGCGGCCGCGCGAGGCCTTGCCGAGGATCTCGGCCAGGGTGAGCCGGCTCCGATCGCCGGGGGGCACGCCCTTCGTGCCGCGGGGGCCGCGGCGGGCCTCGACCCATTCCAGGGCCTGCTTCGGGTCGAGCCACGCGAGCGCCTCCACCACGACCGCGTCGCCGATCGACCCCCTCGACTCGATCTCGGCCCGGAGCGGGGCCTCGATCTCACGCCAGATCTCGGCGGCGATCTCCGGGTCGTACTGCGCCGCGATCGCGAGCATCTGGAGGTCGCGCGGCAGGGCCTGCCGGTCCGCGTCGGTCGCCGGGGGCCTCATGGACAGCACGAACCAGAGGTACTCCGGCACGAGCGACGGCGAGACCTCCTCCACGAAGGACGTGTGGTAGCCGAACGTCTTCAGCGTGGTGGATGGCGACGTGTCCGCCTCGACCATCTCCCGGATGGCCTGGCGGAACACCCGCTCGGCCTCGGCGGGATCCCGCCTCGCCAGCCCGTGCGCGATGATCAGGCGGCCGTCCCCCCGACGTTTGGGGTCGACGCGCGTCTCCAGGACCTCGGCCGCCGTCGCGGGGTCCGCGGCCGCCATCGTCTCCAGGGCCAGGAGCGGGGGGAACTGGCCGAACGCCTCCATGCTCGCGAACAGCTTCGCGGCGGCCTTCGGCCGATGGCGGGCCAGGCGCTGGACCACCCCGACCATCACCTCGCGGCTGAGGGACTTCTGGTCCATCTCGGCGATCAGCGCGAGCGCCGCGTCGGGGCGGGCCCCCGCGAGATACGCGGTGAACTCCAGGCCGTCGCGAGTGGAGAGGATCGCCTTGCCGAGGGCCAGCCCCTCGTCGAACGCCTTGCGGCTCTCCTCCGCCTCGCCCTCCTCGGCCAGACGCTCCCCGACCTCGCCGAACAGGGAGATCATCTCCTCCTTCGACGCCTGCTCGCGCAAGAGCGTCAGGGCCTGTTTCAGGAGCGCGGCACGGTCGGCCTTCCTCGATTTCGGCAGCGAATCGGCCATCCCGAACAGGGTGACGACGCGGAACGTGGGATCCTTGATGCGACCGGCCAGCTCGGTCGCCCCCGCGAGATCCTCGGGCGCCAGGAGCGTCGCCAGCCGCCCGCCCGTCCATTCCTTCATCGAGAATTCCAGGGGCTCCAGCGTCTTGATCGCGGCGACCGGGTCGATCAGCCCGAGTGCGCCGATCGCGGCGGATCCGAACGGCATCTGGTCTTCCTTGAGCGCCTCGATGATGAACGGTGTCAGGGCCTTGAAGGCGATGTCGCGCAACTCCTTCGGCGGCAGGGGCGGTGTGCGATGCGTGAGCGGTCTCGGGGGGGCCTCGGTGAGCCTCGTGAGCGTGATCCCGGCCTTCCCTTCCTTGAGGATCGCGCCGCCGAACCGGAACCCCTCGGCGGCCGCGAACACGAACCCCCTGGGTGCGTTGTAGCCGCCCAGCCGGAACCGGCCGTCGGGGTCGGCCCGGGTGCTCGTGTGCAACGGGCCGTCGCCCGCCTGCGAGACCTCCGCCCCCGGGACCGGCTTCCCTTGACGGTCGACGACCCGGCCCTCGATGGCGACCAGGGGCCGGAGCGCGATCGGGCGGACCTCGGCCGCCGCGCCCGGCCCGGCGGGGGCGATCCAGTCCGAGGACGCGGGGGCATATCCATCCGCCTGGATCGTCACGCGGTAGCGCCCGTCGGCCAGCAGGATCGGCGGCGATTCGAACGAGCCGTCCTCCCCCGTCAGCACAGGGCCGCCCGCCGGGACGACGGGCTCGACGCCCTCGGCCCCCTGGCCCTGACGCTCCAAAGCGACACGGATCCCGCGCGGGGGCTTGCCGTCCCTCAGGACGACCTTGCCACGCACCGAGCCCGCCGGCTGGATCACGAACTCGACGCGCCGCGTCCTGGCCGGCTCGGGGTCCGCCGCCGGGAGCATCTGCGTCCCCGTCGCGGCCGACCGCACGCGAAAGACCCTCGGCGGGTTGCTGTCCGCGAACGATTCGAACACGGCCTCACCGTTGCGGTCGGTCGTCGCGGTGAGCCGCGTCCCGAGGCCCTCCGGGAGCGTCTCCATGACGTTCCCTCGCAAGTTGGGGGCGACCGTCCGGATCGGCGTGATCGCGACCCCCTCCAGCGGGGAACCGTCCTGGCGCTTCAGCACCACCACGCAGCGGCTCGGCTCGGCCAGGGTGATCTTGAGGTCGGGCGTGGCGGCCCTCGCCGAGTAGGACGCCGTGCCGAACGCCAGGCCCGGCCGATGGGCCCAGATGGTGCCGTCCGGCAACCCCCTTGACCCACTCGCCTTCGGCGCGTCGAGCCGGAACCGCCCCGACTTGTCGGCCGTGGCGCTCGCGAGCACCCGCCGGGGCCCGCCCCCCTGTTGCGGCCCGAACGCCGTCAGCATCACCGCCGCATCGGCGACCGGGGCACCCCTGTCATCCACGACGATTCCCGAAACCCCGGCGGGATCGGCCAGCAGCGCAAGCGACGAGAGCACGAGCGACATGAGGGGGGACATGAGCACTCCTTACCGGGAACGCTGGGGGCGGAAGTCAGGGCTCGTCGCATCAATGTAAACCACCGCCGGGGCAGGGGAAAGCTGTAGGGTGGGGGCGGACGCAGCCGATCGGGACCGCGTCAACCCCGCCGACGGCCGCGGATGACGCGCCCGGCCACCCCGTCGGGGGAGCATCGGCGGATGGTCCGAGCGGGGCTGGGTCCGGGGTTTCCGAGGACGGGAACCCGCGCGCACCCTTGCGGATCGGCCGGGGTAGCCCCGGTGGGGTTGGCCGAAGCGGGCCCGCATCCCACCCGCCTCCGGGTCCGTCTCTGAATTCCCGGTTCGAAAGTTTTGTGGAAAACCCCCGACCCGCCGGCGTTTCCCTGGTAGAAGGTCGCGAATGACGGACGGACGGACGCGGAGGGGGCGGGCGATGGGGGCGATCCGGGCGGACGAACTCGGACGCCTCTATGACTCGGCCGCGCCGGCGCTCCGGCTCTATGCCCGGCAGTGGGGCGACCCCGCCGGGGCCGACGACGCGGTGCAGGAGGCGTTCCTGTCGCTCGCGAAGCAGGCCCGAATGCCCCCCGAGCCGCTCGGTTGGCTCTACCGCACCGTCCGCAACCGGCTGATCTCCCAGGCCCGCGTGCGGCGGCGCCGCGAGGCGAGGGAGGCCCGCTCCTCCCGGCCCGAGGCGTGGTTCGCCGCGCTCGACGACCGGCTCGACGCCCGCGCGGCCCTGGAGTCGCTCGCCGGGCTCGACCTCGACCACCGCGAGGTGATCGTCGCCCGGATCTGGGGCGGCCTGACCTTCGAGCAGGTCGCCGAACTCCAGGGGTGCTCCCTGACCACCGCCCACCGACGCTACCAGGCCGGGCTCGCCCGGCTCGCCGAGAGGCTGGAACCGCCATGCGACACGAAGCCGACGCCGAATCCGACGCCCTCGCCGACCGCCTCCGCGCCTGGCAGCCCTCGGACGCCGGGCTCGACCGCGACCGCCTGATGTACGAGGCCGGCCGCGCCGCCGGGCGGGCCGAGGCGGCCTCGGCGTCCCGCCGGCACGCCTGGACCTCGATGCTCGCCGCCTCGGTCGTCCTGGGCGGCTCGATCCTCCTTGCCGCCCGCGCCCCCCGCCCGGCCGACGGACCCCCGCCCGCCCCGGTCGGGAGGACGACGGTGGTCAACATCGCCCGCGAGGCCGAACCCGACCGCCCCGGGCCCGACAGCTACCTGGTCCTCACGCGGACCCTGCTGACCTCCGCCCCCGGCGCCTGGCCAGACCGCCCGAGCCGGCCCGCCACCTCCCCCACCGCCCCCCGGCGGGCCCCCCTCTCCCCGAGGGACGCCCGCGACTTCGATCGTCTGCCGCATCTCTGACCGATCCGGCCAGGCCCGTCCCCCGACCCGCCCGCGAGGACGTCCCCCGCGGGCCCGGATCCCCCTGCGCCTTGGAAAGGATAACGCATGAACGCCCACTCACGCTTGATCTGGTTCGCGAGCCTCGTCACGCTGTCCCTCGCCGGTGCTGCCAGGGCGCAGGTCGCCAAGCAGGCGACCCAGGCCGATCCCTCGCCCATCAAAGCGCTCCAACTCAGCCCGGCGGCCGCTCCTTCGCCCCTCTTCGGTTATCGGTTGCTGCCCACGGCCGGGGAACTCCGGCCGGGCGACGCCGCGCCGATCTACCTGCGACTGCGACACGGCGACCCGGAAGGCTGGCAGCAAATCGGCAAGCGCACCGCGGCATGGAACGACCTCCCCCTGGACGAGATCCCCATCAAGGAGGCCCGGGAGTTCGTCAATGCCTGGTCTCCGCAGTGGAAACAGATGAAGTTCGCCGCCCGTCGCGAATCCTGCAACTGGAATTACACCATCGATGAGCAGCGTCATGAGATTATCAATGTGCTTCTACCCGACATGCCGGACCTACGGATGTGGGCCCGCATGGTCCTGCTGAAGGCCCGCCTGGAAGTCGCGGAGAAGACTCCCGAGAAGGCCCTGAAGACGATTGGCGAGGGGATGGTCTTCGGTCGCCACATCGCACAGGGGCCATTTTATATCAACGGCCTGGTCGGTATCTCGATCGACTCGTCCATGGTCACCCTGCTGGAGGAACTCGTCGGCCGCCCGGGCACGCCCAACCTCTACTGGGCCCTCACCGCCCTCCCCCGCCCCCTGATCTCGGTCCGCGACGCCATGGAGCGCGAGATGCGGCTGGCCGAGAACATGATCCCCCAGCTCGACGAGGTCGATGCGCCGTACTCGCCGGCCGAGTGGACCGTCCTGGCCGAGCAGATGTTCGCCGGGCTGCTCCGCCTGGTGAAGGCGGCGGACCCTTCCTCCAACGCCGTGCCGGCCGAGATCCGCGATCAGCTCCCCGACGACTATGCGTCCTACAAGAAGAAGTATCTCAATACGCTGCGGAAATCGCTCAGGCGGGCCGCCGGCGCGACGGAGGCTGCGATCGTCGGGATGTCGGACGATGAGGTCATGCTCCGGGGCGTGGCTCACGAATATCGCGTGCTCCGGGACGGCATCTTCAAGGTCGCCTCCCTTCCCTACCCCGATGGCCTCAAGCGACGGTCCGAATCCGACGCCGCCTTCCGTGAGGGCAAGACCGGGCCCGTCGCCGGGTTCGCGATCATGCAGGCTGCGGGGATGGGGGCTTACGACGCCGAAGTCCGGCTTGAGCGCCGGGTGGCCATGCTCCGGACCATCGAGGCCATCCGCCTGCACATGGCCGCGCACGGCGGCCAGCTCCCCGGGTCGCTCGACGAGATCAAGGAGGTCGCCGTCCCGCTCGACCCGGCGACGAACACCCCCTTCCCCTACAAGCTTGAAGGCGACACCGCCGTCCTGACCACCCCCAAGGCCGACATGCCCCCCCTCTGGCCGGTCTTCCGGCTCACCGCCCGACCCTGATGGTCGCCCGCAGGGTGCGGGGACGTTGCCGTACGGGCCGCGTCCACCGCACCGACGGAGGCATCGGCCACGATCGGAAGATCGACGATCAGGCGAGCCGCCGGTAAGGCCCGTGGACGTAGTATTTGGGACGGTCATCGAGCCTGACGTGGAGCCAGGGCACGCCGGCGCCGGCGGTGCTCAGCCAGACGGGCCTCTCGGAGAGGCGGCGACGCATCGCCTCCGCAACGGCCTTCCACAAGGCATCGCGCTGCGGGGCCGGGGCGAGTCGGACGAACGCCGCCAGGTGAGGATAGGCCGATGGCGGGCCGATCGGGTTGGGGACGATCAGCGTGGCGTCGCCGCCGAGGTTGGTGAAGACGGCCACTCCGTCGGAGACGTCGGCGAAGTGTTCTTCGAATGCCCCGGGGGCGGCGGGACGGATCAGCTCGCGGCTCTCGACAACGACGCATTCGAACGGACGGTCGATCATGCTGGACGTGAGGCCGGGCAATTCCCAGCGGAAGGCTTCATACGGGCAGCCGGCGAGCATTTCGTTGAAGCTTGACCGGAAGGACGGATCGTCGCGCAAGGCGCGAAAAACGACATCGAACGCGGCGGGGGCCCCGCCGCGTTCGATGGTGAAGGTCAGGCCCGAGGATGTCGAGAGGGGCTTCGGATGGATGGTCAACACGGGTCGGGGGATCCGTCGCGTCGGGGGCGATCGTCGGTGCGGTGGTCGCGGGCCCGCGAGGCACCGCAGCCTGCTCGGATTTACGCCCCCTTGCCGGCGCCGATGGTGGGCTGGGTGCCGCGGTCGGAGCAGAGGACGACGAGGAGGTTGCTGACCATGGCGGCCTTCTTCTCGTTGTCGAGTTCGACGATATTCTGATGCGAGAGCATCTGCAAGGCCATCTCGACCATGCCGACGGCGCCCTCGACGATCTTCTGCCGGGCGGCGATGACGGCGCTGGCCTGCTGCCGCTGGAGCATCGCATGGGCGATCTCGGGGGCGTAGGCCAGGTGGCTTATCCGGGCCTCGATCACCTCGACGCCCGCCTGGGCCAGGCGGTCCTGGATCTCGGTCTTGAGGTGCGCGGCGACCTCGGCCGTGTGGCTCCGGAGCGAGATGTCCCCCTGGACGTGGGCGTCGTAGGGGTAGCTCAGCGCCATGTTCCGCAGCGCGGCCTCGCTCTGGACGTGCACGAAGTTGTCGTAGTTATCGACATGAAACAGCGCCTCGGCGGTGTCCACGACGCGCCAGACGACCACGGCGGCGATCTCGATGGGGTTGCCTTCGAGGTCGTTCACCTTCAGCCGCTCGCTCTCGAAGTTCCGCACGCGGAGCGAGATGCTCCGCTTCGAGTAGAACGGGTTCACCCAGCGCAGGCCGGGCTCGCGGACGGTGCCGGAGTAGTTGCCGAAGAATTGCAGGACCTTCGCCTCGTTCGGGCTGACCGTGAACAGGCCCGACAGGCCCACCATGCAGAGGGCGAACACGGGGATTGCCAGTCCGATCAGGCCCGGCACGTTCGCCGCGATGGCGATCACGAAGAAGAGGCCCGACAGGAGCATCAGCACCAGGAACAGACCGAGCATGCCCATGCCCGGCTTGGGGGCGACGAGGAGCTCCTTCATCTGGAGCGCGGGCTTGGACGTGGTTTCCCAGTTCTCGTTCATCGCGTTCGACCTTGTGCAAGAGTCCCGGCCCACATCATCGGGGCCGGTCATGAGCGGGAATTCGCCGGCCGGGCGACGGTATTGGGAAATTTCAGAGGGGGGGGGGCCACGCGCGGCCGCCGCGCATCCATCAAATCAGAAACTCAAAATAGATGAGCGGATTGTCCTTGTAAACCACCCTCGCCGTTTCCCGGAACCCGCAGCGGGCGTAGAACCCCCCCGCCCCGGCCGCCGCATCGTAGGCATCCAGCCGGATCGCCTGCGCCGGGAATCCGCGGGCGTACCGCTTCGCCTCTTCGAGCAACGCCCGCCCGACGCCCTTCCGTTGGTGCTCGGGATGCACGGCCATGCTGACGAGGTACAGGGCCTTCTTGACCTTCGTGAAGTAGGCCACGTCGATCGCCCAGGGTTTCTTGGTCGCCATCCGCAGCGTGCCGACGATCCCACCCCCCTGCCTCGCGACCAGGATCGGCGACTGCCGCAACTCGTAGAGAAGGCCCTTCTCGGTGCCGTGGCCGCTCCAGTGGCCGAGGCCGAATTCCTTCGTCAGGGCGTCGGCCGCCGCGTTCTTGAGGGCCGCGAGTTCCGCGGCGTCGCTGGGCGTGGCGAGTTCGAATGCGAGCGCGTTCAGGTGAGCGCCTCCCGATCCCAGGCATCACCCGCGGCCTTTCCGGCTCTCCGCCACGCAGCCTCGCGGCGGGCCTCCTTGCGCTGCATCAGGTAGACGCCGATCCAGGCCGAGGCGAGGCAGCAGCCGCAGATGATGGCGATCATGCCCCAACCGTCCACGAGGTCCTGCACCAGGCACAGCATCGCGATCGGCCCCCCGGCGTACACGCCGAAGACGGAGGTCCCCAGGGGCGTTGCGAGTTGGATCCCGAAGAGCCGTTGCGCCGCGAACACGAGCACGAACACGGCGAAGACCGACAGGCAGGCCAGCCCCGCCATGTTGGCGAGGAGCAGCGGATCGCCGCCGTTCTGGGGCGTCGCGAACCAGCCGCCGACGGCCCCGGCCATCGCCGCCGTGACGGCCGCGTAGAGGATCCAGGGGTTGGCCAGCTCCGGCCCCTGCCGGCCGGGCGGGATCAGTTCGTCGAGGAGGTCGCAGAGCGGCAGGAACGCCTTGCCTTCACGGATCACGACCGCCTTGCCGCACCCGAGCAGGATTGTCAGCGTCTCGCCCTTGTAGCGCTGGCGGTGGGTGTCGAGCAGATCGTCGATCGGGAACGTGACGGTCGTCTCGACCGGGCCGAGGAATCGGTACGTCTGGAAGCAATGATCGAACCGGACCGTGCCGGCCGCGCGGTCGATGACGACCCCGGCGTCCTTCGACGGGAACCCTCGGAAGCGGTACTCGACCGGCTGCGGCCCGGGGGCTTCGTCGCTCATCGTGCCCCCAGGTCGAGATGGGCCGTGTGGATAGGAGTGACGCGATTCGGCAGGCATTCGCTCCGATTGGGAGCCGAACCGGGTCCCAATTGCGACGCTCGGCGGGTTCCGCTCTGTCCCGTCAGACGTTGAACAGGAAGTGGCAGATGTCGCCGTCCTGCATGATGTAGGACTTGCCCTCGGTCCGGAGCTTGCCGTTGTTCCGGATCTCCTTCTCGGTCTTGAGGGCTTCGAGGTCGGCGAGGGTGTAGATCTCGGCGCGGATGAAGCCCCGCTCGAAGTCGGTGTGGATGACCCCGGCGGCCTGCGGCGCGGTGGACCCGACGGGGACGGTCCAGGCGCGGATCTCCTTCTCGCCGGCGGTGAAGTAGCTCTGGAGCCCCAGCACGCGATAGGCCGCGCGGGCGAGGACGGCCAGCGACGGCTCGGCCAGGCCGGAGGATTCGAGCATGTCGGCCCGGTCGGCCTCGTCGAGTTCGGCGATCTCGGCCTCGAGCTTGGCGCAGATGGGGACGACGGTCGCGCCGACCTTCTCGGCGAACTCGCGGACCTTCATCACCAGGGGGGCCTTGCCTTCGAGGTCGTTCTCGTCGACGTTGGCGACGTAGAGGACGGGCTTGGCGGTCAGCAGGCCGAAGCTGGCGATCGACTCGGCCTCGGGCTCGGGGAGCTTGAGCTTGCGGAGCGGCTGGTCGGCCTTCAGGTGGTCGAGGCAGGCCCGGATGCCGTCGACGCGGAGCTTGGCCTCCTTGTCGCCGGACTTGGCGGTGCGCTCGGCCTTGGGCAGGGCGTTGTCGAGGGTCTGGAGGTCGGCGAGCATCAGCTCGATCTCGACGGTCTCGATGTCCGAGACGGGGTCGACGGTGCCGGCGACGTGGATCACGTTGGGATCCTCGAAGCAGCGGACGACCTGGAGGATGGCCTCGACCTCGCGGATGTGGCTGAGGAACTTGTTCCCCAGCCCCTGCCCCTCGCTGGCCCCCTTGACGATGCCGGCGATGTCGACGAGCTTCAAGGTCGCCGGGACGAGCTTCTGGCAGGGGATGAACTTGTTGATCCGGGGCAGCCGATCGTCCGGGATCGGGACGATCCCCTCGTTGGGCTCGATCGTGCAGAACGGATAATTCGCGCTCTGGGCCGCCTTCGAGCTGGTGAGGGCGTTGAACAGCGTGCTCTTGCCCACGTTGGGCAGTCCGACGATACCGGCTCTCATGTTCCCGCGCCGCCCTCTTCTAAATCCGAGACCGAAGACCTCGCAAATGGGCCCATCCGACCCGATATGGTAATCGCCGGGCGCGAAATTGTCTCGCCCTCACCCGGCCGGGGTCTGCGCCCCGGGCCATCGCGATCGCATTTCGCCAGTCCGCAGCCCGCCCTCAAATCCGAATGCCCCTCGCAGCACGGTTGGCGACGACCCATCCCGGATTCAGGTCGTGCTCACGCATTCACGATGTGCCAGTATCGAGCCCCGAAGGGGCGTCCGTCAGTAGCCAGGGGCGTGAGCCCCTGGAAAACCGAAGCCGTTGTGGCTAATCGCCTTGCAATAAATTTGCGATACCCAGGGGCTCACGCCCCTGGCTGCTCACGAACGCCCCTTCGGGGCTGGCAGCATGACAATCGACGGGGCTCCACCTGATCCTCAACGCTTGGCCGGTTTGAGCGGGGCGTTGCCGAAGTCGCCGACAGGATACTTCTTGAGATCGACCGAGTTGAGCTTCCTGACGGGTGGCTTGGTGACCCAGACGCCGGTCATCACCAGGGGCTCAAGCTGAATCCGATCGCGATCGGCGGGGAGGTTGACGGTCAGGGTTGGTTTGCCCGAGAGATAATCCATCACATAGACGTGATTCTCACCCGGCGGCAAACGGAAACGGAAGCGGCCTCTCTCATCGGTCCGAGTGTAGGCGATGGCGGACCCACTCCGGGGATTGGCCGGCCCATACGCGCCGACACTAGCCCCCGCCGCCGGCTGACCGGTTTTGGGCGCCAGGACCACACCTTCGACCTCGACGCCCCGGATCAGTTCAATCTCCGCTTGACGGGTCTCTCCGAGGACCGGGGCGACTTCGACCGCGCGGTAGGTCCAAGGCCTGATGTCGTTCCGCGTGTTTGAGGGGATCAGGATGTTCACCGGGCCTTCGTCCATGTCGTCGAAGACGAATCGGCCGCCCTTGTCGGTGATCGTCTCGCCCGAACGGTTCCCATTCGGAGGCAGTTTCACGTCCTGGTGGATCCCCTGGTAGGCGACACGCACGTCCCCGACGTTGACCCCGGGCAGACGCGTCGTGAGTCTGCCCTCGATCCGCCCCGGCGCAAACGTGACGAGTTCGATGGGCCCGCCATTCTTCGGGGCCACGAAGCGTTGATCCGCCAGGATCTGCTCCAGCGGCTTGGGTGCCAGGGGGATTCTCTTCGCCATCGGGTTCAGATCGCCGGCAACGCGCGGTTGGAGCCTGTAGAGGGTGCCGGCGGGACGCGGGGCGTTCCTTTCTCGGACCAAAAAATGATGACCTTTCTGGTCGATGACCTGGAGCTTCAATCCGAAATTCGGCGGGAACGCGGGGAACGTGACGTTGCCCTGGTCATCCGTCGTGGTTTCCACGAGTCGGTCGAGTGGGCTCCCTCGCAGTACGGGTTCCGGGAAGTACAAATAACCCATCGGGTAGGTCATCCCGCCCTCGCGCTGGGGGATCTCCGCCCACAATCCGCCCATGACGACCCGGACCCGGGCGCTGACGATTGGGTGGCCAGCGTCATCCTTCAGGGTCGCCGAAATCGGTTGCGGCTTCTCCGTCTCGAAGACGATGTCCATGTCATCGAAGTGGCGTTCCTCTTCGAAGAATTGCGACCGGGAGACGATCGGCCAGCCCGGCTTGTGTGCGATCACTCGGAGGAGACTGTCCTGCATCGGCATCCTGCATTGGAACTCCCCTCTCTCATCCGACACCAACACCTGAGATTCCAGTCCCTTCGCCCCGACCACGCCGGCGACGACCGTCACACCGGCCGCGGGTTTCCCGCCCGGACCGAGTACGCGTCCATTGAGCGTCCAGGAGCGCCCGGGATCTTGAATGGCTTCGGGCACTCGGGCCTCGACGGATCGCAACGACGCGGTCGCCAGGCCGACGGCGGCGGCGAGGAAGGTGGCTCCGAGCAGGGCGAGGCGGGGGCGGGAGGCGGGGGGAAGGGTGGCGAGCATGGGATCCTCCAGCAGCCGTTCGATCCGCGCCGCGACCGTGCGGCGCTCCAGGAAGGGGAGGCCCTGTCGGAGGAGCCGCCCGGGGCGTCGGGCCTGTTCCAGCAGCAAACGGGCGTAGGCGACGCGGTCGGAGCCGAGCGAGACGACCGCCTCGTCGCAGAGCCACTCGCGCTCGCGGTCCAGCCGCGCGAGCAGCCAGTGCACCAGGGGATGAAAGAACAACGGGATGCGGATGAGTTCCTGCAACGACTTCATCCAGTCGTCACGCCGGGCGACGTGCGACAGCTCGTGCAGCAGCGCGGCCCGGCGGTCCGATTCGGACCATTCTCCCCACGACGCCGGCACCACGATCATCGGCCGGTGGCCCCCAAGCGTCACCGGCGAGCCGATCGCCGCGTGCGAGGCCAGCTCGACCGGGCGGAGCCCCGCGAAACGCGACCGGCACTCGTCGAGCAGCGACGACGGGGCGAGACGCTCCGCACCCGACCGTAGACGCATCAACGTCCGCCAGCCTATTGCCAGCCGCACGGTCGAGGCGACGACGCCCGTCAGCCACGCCGCGACGACGCCCCAGGCGAGGATCGTCCGGGATGACAGGCTCGCCGACGTGGAGATGTTCACGGCGTGATGCGTTCCGGCGGCCGCAAAGCCCGTCGGACGAGACTCACCGATCGGAGCCATTGCGGGTGTTGTTGCGATCGGCTCCCCAACCGGGATCGCATCGCTCGCGGCCGGCAGGGGCTCCGGCGGCAGGGCGGCGACGGACCACCTCGGCGTGAGCGGGATCATCAGCCCGGCGAACAGCGCGGCGACGCACAGGGCGTAACGAACGTCCGCACGCCTCGGCGGGCGCAGGGCCAGCCAACAGCCGAGGACGCCGAGGGCCAGCCCCCAGCGCAGGGACCAGTCGAGCAGGACGAGGATCAATTGTTGGGCGAGTCCGGTCTCCCATCCGATCATCGCGGCCTCCTTTTGCGTTTGGGGGGCTTCGCCGGCTCCTCGGCCGCCGGGGGTTCCGAGAGGCCGGCCAGCTTCGACTCGATCGAGCGGAGGTCGTCGGGGGCGAGCTGCTGGGCGTCCACGAGCCCGAGCACCAGCTCCTCGGCCGAACCCCGGAAGAACCTCGCGAGGAAGTCGGTGAGCAGGTTGCCGGTCGCCTCCTGCTGCGTCACGGCCGGGACATAGCGGTGCGACTGCCCGTCCTTCTCGTGCCGCACCAGCCCCGCCTTCTCCATCCCCTGGAGCAGGCCCAGGACCGTCGTGTACGGCTGCTGGTCCCCGCGAGGCAGGTGCTCCATCAGACCCCGGACCGTCAGCGGCCCGTGCTCCCACAACACCCGGAGCGCGGCGAACTGCCGGTCCGTGATCGCCAGGACTTTCCTCCCCGCCATCCGCCTGCCTCCCGAGGATCTGCCTTACGAGTCGATGAGTACGGATTGTTGCGTAGCCAAATGGCCGGGTCAAGTCGATTCCGGGCATCGCCGGCAAATTTGACAGGTTCTCGAACGCGACCTAGGGTTCTCGCGAGGGCCGCGGCGCAAGCGTCACGATCGGATCCAGGATAACAACGACGGTTGACTTCTTCATAAGGATGGGGCCTCGCCATGATCGCCACACGAGTCCGTTCGATCCTGCATCGCAGCCATTCCCGGTCGTCGATGGCGGACCGCGTGCTGGAGCACGCGCCGTTCTGCGTGGTCTGGGCCGACCGGGCGTTCAGGGTCCGTTATGCCAACGCGACGGCCTCGAACCTGATCCGCAGGGTCCTCGGCGAATCGGTGCCCGGCCAGGGGGTGATCGGGGCGAAGTTGGAGTCGGTCCTGGGGTGGGGGCGCGCGGAGCTCGCCAGGCTGGACGACGCCCAGGTCGGCCCGTTCAAGCAGGAGTTCCAGCTCGGTCGCGAGGCGATCGAGGCGACGGTCTGCGGCGTCTTCGACGATGCGGGGGCCTACGACGGGCCGATGCTCATCTGGGACCGCGACAGGGACATCGGGGGCGAGCGGCTGAGGAAGGTCGACCTGGAGGGGCAGATCACAGCCGTGAATCGCGCCATGGCGGTCATCGAGTTCGACCTCGACGGTCAGATCCTCCAGGCCAACGACAATTTCCTCCGGCTCATGGGCTACTCGCTCGACGAGATCCGCGGGCGTCACCACCGGGTCTTCGTCGAGGAAGCCGAGGTGAGGAGCAAGGAGTATGCCGACTTCTGGAGCAGGCTCCGGCGCGGCGAGTTCGTCTCGACCGAGTTCAAGCGGATCACCAAATCGGGGGGGCCGGTCTGGATCCAGGCGTCGTACAACCCGATCTTCGGGTCCGACGGCCGGCCGTTCAAGGTCGTGAAATATGCGTCCGACATCACCTCACAGTTTCAGATGCGGGAGTCGCTCCGCGAGGCGATGGGCAAGGTGACCGCCACGTCGGAGGCCCTGACGATCGCCGCGGGCCAGCTCTCCGACACGAGCCAGAGGCTCGGCAGCAACGCCGAGGAGAATGCCTCGCAGACGAACCTCGTCGCGGCGGCGGCCGAGCAGGTGAGCAAGAGCCTCAATACCGTCGCCACCGGGACGCAGGAGATGGAGGCGAGTATCCGCGAGATCGCCCGCAACGCCACCGACGCCGCCAGCATCGTGGGCCAGGCGGTCGACGTCGCGAAGCACGCCGTCGCGGTGGTGAGCAAGCTCGGCATCAGCTCGACCGAGATCGGCAACGTCATCAAGGTCATCAACTCGATCGCCGGCCAGACGAACCTGCTGGCGCTCAACGCCACGATCGAGGCGGCGCGCGCCGGCGAGACGGGCAAGGGGTTCGCTGTCGTCGCCAACGAGGTCAAGGAGTTGGCCAAGGAGACCGCCAGGGCCACCGAGGACATCACCCTCAAGATCGTCGGTATCCAGGACGACACCGGCGGCACCGTCAAGGCCATCGAGCAGATCCAGGCCATCATCAGCCAGATCGACGAGATCTCCTCGATGATCGCCAGCGCCGTCGAGGAGCAGACGGCGACCACCAACGAGATGTCGCGCTGCCTGTTCGAGGCGGCCAAGGGGAGCCAGGAGATCGTCTCGAACATCGCCACCGTGGCCTCGACCGCCAAGGAGACCATGTTCGCCGCCGAGAAGACCCAGACCGCCGCCGACGAGCTCGAACGCATCGCCGGCGGACTGACCGACGTCACCCGCGGCGCCGGCTGATCGTCGCCCCCCTCGCCGGTCAGGTCCCCCGCTTGATCAGCGTGAACCGGTCGATCACCTCGCCGCGCTCGCCGACCTGCGTGCCGGCGAGCGTGTCCCCCTCGACCTCCAGAAGGAACGACCCGAGCTTGCGGACCCCCCTGCCCGACTGCTCGCCCCCCGGCAGCCGGACCATCGCCGGGTGCGACAGCGTCGTGCCGTTCGGATTGGCCGGGTCCGCGAGCTGGGGCGCCCCGGCCGCCCCGGTCACCACGGCAATCAGCCCGCCGTGCGGCCCCGGTTGCTTGACGATCGGGCCCGTGATGCCGTCGCCCGGGAACTTCACGTGCCGCGCCGGGTCGAAGGTCTTCCTCGGGCCGTGGTGGCCGTCGATCAGGTAGGAACGCTGATACGTATGATCATGCCCGGTGAGCAGCAGGTCGACGCCGTGGGCCTCGATCACCGGCAGGAGCTTCTCCCGCACCTCGACCAGGAACCCGTTGCCGTCGGACTCGTACTTGCCGTCGCAGTAGGGCGGGAAATGCTCGGCGACGACCGTCCAGTGCCTGCGATTGGCCGCGAGGTCGGCCTCCAGCCATTTCCTCTGGGGGCAGTCGGGCGTCCGCCACTCGGTCTTCCAGAGGTCGAGGACGACGAAATGGGTGTTGGCGTAGTCGAATGAATAATAATTGCGGCTGAGCGAGGGCACGCCCCCGGCCTCGCCCCGGCCGGGGACGCTGAAGATGTCGAGGCAGTCGTCGGTCAGCTCGTGATTGCCGATGCAGGGCCAGACCGGGCTGGCGGCCAGCTCGTCGCGGTAGACCGAGAACAGGGCCGTCTGGTACTGGGCATCGGTGCCGTGGCTGTACGCGTTGTCGCCCAGGAGCAGGACGCCGTCGACCGGCCCCTTCCCCGCGTTGAACCGCCGGAATCCGTTGCGGGCCGCCAGGGCCTTGCCCGGGTTGCCCGTGCCGACCCGGTTGGTGCCGCAGTCGCCCAGCACCAGGAATCGGAACTTGCCCGACGTCCCGGGCTCGGGCGCGGTGGCGAACGTGTGTCGGTCGTCCCCGCCGGCGAGGATGGCCGACGACGCCTCGACCTCGTAGAAGTACCGGCGGGCCGGCTCCAGGTTCCGGGCCTCGGCCTCCCAGTCGGCCACGCCTTCGAAGGGGGTCTCGACCCGCTTCGCCGGCACGACCCGGTCGAGCCGGTCGGGGGCGTCGCCGAAGCGGAGGCGGCAGTCGGTCGCGGACGGGTCGGTCCGCCATCGGACGACGACGCTCCTGGCCGTCTGGACCTGCAGATACGGCCCTCTCCGCAATTCCGGCGCACTCTCGCCGGGCCTGGGCAGCGACGACCCCGGCCGCGACGCCGCCTTGGGCACCTGATCGGCCGCCATCGCCGCGCCCGCGGCCCGGAGGAATCCACGACGGGGGATCAGTGACATGGGAGGTTCCTCGCGGGTAAGGCGCCGATAAGGCGGCCCGCCCCGACCTTATCTGGGACGCGGGGCGCTGCGGCCGGATTGCTTGTCGACTTCGAGGAGCTTCGTGAGCCGGGCGACGATCTCGGGGTGCCGGGCGTAGAGGTCGTGTGCCTCGCGCGGGTCGGTGCGGAGGTTGTAGAGCTCGCCCTCGGGCTCGCCGGGCTTCGGGGGGAAGTACTGCGGCAGCGTGAACCCGCCCGAGCCTCGCCCCAGCACCAGCTTCCAGTCCCCCTGACGGATCGCGAACGTGCCGATGAGCGCATGGTGCACGATGCGGTCGCGCACCGGCTCCGCGTGGGGCCTGTCGAGGAGGGCCGGCAGGATGTCGTAGCTGTCCTCAGCGGCGTCGTCGGGGAGCTTCTGGCCCAGCAGCGAGCCGAGCGAGGCGAAGAGGTCGACGAGGCTCACCGTCTCCTCGCAGACGGTCCCGGCGGGGATCGTCCCGGGCCAGCTCGCGATCAGCGGCACGCGGTGCCCGCCCTCGTGGATGTCCCCCTTCATCCCGCGCCAGGGGCCGTTGGGCCGGTGGCCGTAGGTGCGGATGACCGAGGCCGTCGGGGCCCCCTCGTCCGCGAATCCGGGCGACCCGTTGTCGCTGCTGAAGATCAACAGCGTATTCTTCGTTAATCCGTTGCGCTCCAGCGCCTCGGCCACCCGACCCACCACGCCGTCGGTCTGGCTGACGAAGTCGCACTCGTCGCCGTGCTTCGAGATGCCCCGGTATTTCCCGTGCGGGATGATCGGCGAGTGCGGCGAGGTGAGCGCGAAGTACAGGAAGAACGGCCTGCGCGGGGATGTCTTCGCTTGCCGATCGATGTACCAGACGGCCTTCTCGGTGAGGATCGGCAGGCTGTTGCGCTCCTGCCAGAGTTCGAGCAACTCCCTCGGCACGCCCTCGATCGCCGGGGCCTTCGACAAGGGCGGCGATGCGTCCGTGAAGATCGGCCGGTCGTCCTCCAGCAGGCAGGGCGAGTTCACCGTGTTCCCGACCATCCCGAAGAAATAATCAAATCCTCGGGTGTTGGGGCCATTCGCGATCGGCCTGCGGAAGTCGACCCCGGCCGGGAAGTCCTTCCCCTCGGAGGGCTTCGCCATCCCGTCCGCGAGAGCCCAGTTCCAGCCGAGGTGCCACTTGCCGAACGCGGCGGTCGCATAGCCCCGGGCGCGGAGCATCGCCGGCAGGGTGAGCCGGCCCTCCTCGATGAGGGGGGGATCCCAGGGGTTGAGCACCCCCAGCTTGAGCCGGGTCCGCCAGGCGTACCGGCCGGTGAGGATCGCGTATCGTGTGGGCGTGCAGACCGACGCCGGCGAGTGGGCGTCGGTGAACTTCCGGCCTGCGTCCGCCAATGCGTCGAGGTGGGGCGTGGGCGCCTTCGAGCCGGGGTTGAAGCAGTGCGGGTCGCCGAACCCCATGTCGTCGGCCAGGAGCAGGACAATATTCGGGGGCGACTTCGGGGCGTCGGGGGGCGCCTGGCCCAGGGCCAGGGCCGCGACGGCGATCGCGAGCGGAGTGATCACATCAAGATTCCTTCGGATTCGACGATCACTTCCAGGAGATCGGGAAATCGGCCTTGTCGGTGCCGTCGGGCGGGACGTCGAAGCTCAGCTCGGTGCGGTCGTTGAAGCGGAACGGGATGATCCCGGTCTTGGTCGCCGCGCCCTTCTTCGCGCCGGCGCGGATCTGGGCCTTGATGGCCCGGACCTCGGCCATGGCGTCGTAGTTCGGGTCGCGGTCGTCGGTGATGACGGGCTTGGTCGTCGCCGAGGCGGCCGTCTGCGAGCCGGGGAGGGTCCAGATCCGCACCCGGCACTTGCCGACCACGGCCCCCCTGCGCTCCTCGTCGGTGGTGTAGAGCGTGAACCGGCCGTCGTCGTCGGTAATGGCGATGGCCTCGGGCCCGGGGATCTTTCGGGTCGCGTCGGCGATCGGTTCGAACGCGATCCGGACGTCCTTCACCGGCTCGCCGTCGATCGTCACCCGCCCCGACACCGGCGCCAGAACGTACCCCGTCGGCCCGCAGCCCGGGAGGGCCGACGCCAGCGCGATGGCGAAGAGGAAAAAATACGATTTCGACATAGCATCACCTGAGAGGGGAATGCGGAACTCCGGGACGCCTCGCGCGATTTGGGGCCAGCTCGTGCGCCACCGGCTGTGCCAGTGCGACGGCAGCCCCGGCCCGACGCGCCGGGCGCGGGTCTCCAGACCCCGCCCCGACCGTCGCCGCACCGTACCGCGAAGGCCGGTCTCCAGACCGGTCCTCTGGCGTTCGATCACGCCTCGAATCTCAACAACGGCTCTGGAGACCCGGTTCGGTGGTCTCCTGCGATCGCGGCAAGGGCGGGGTCTGGAGACCCGCGCCCTGCGCCTCCGGGCCTCGCCATACGCCTCTGCCGCGACGTCAGAACGAGTCCGCGCTGACGATCTCACCCCCCTGGATGGTGGCCAGGGCCTGGTAGATGGCGGCGTCGGTGTAGGCCTTGACGGCGCGGACGGATCCGTCGGCCATGGCGAAATTCATCACGCCGGGGTGGAAGCTGGCGAAGGCCCGGCGGCAGCGGTTGGCGGCGATGTAGCTGAGGCACTTGCTGTAGCTGGGGATCCCGCGCGTCCCCTGGCTGGCCCCGGCATGCGCCAGCGCCATGTAGCCCCAGCTCCCGGCCCACATCGCGCGGTTGTCGGAGCCGCCGCCGGCGTCGTCGGTGGCGTACTCGCCGACCATCATCGTATTCGAGGTGCCGTCGGTGATGCTGGCGATCGACGTGGTCGTCGCGCCGCCGACCCCGGCCACGGTGAGCACGCCCTTCGAGGCCGGCTCCAGGTTCAGCAGCTCGACGAACGAGGCGAAGTCCCAGAACAGGTCGGCCGTGATCACCGTGCCGCTGTAGGTGTGGGCGTAGCGGCCGGCGACGCCCTTGTACGAACTCGTGGCGATGTTCGTGTACGGCACCGTCTGGGCCCCCCCGATCGAGAACGTCGCGATCGGCTGGCCCTGGCCGATGTCCGACGGGCAGAGCTGCGTGTTCAACCGTGTGCGATAGACCGTGACGTTCTCGGCGTCCCAGTTGTGCCGCAGGAAATTGTACGCGTTGGTGAGCTGCGACTGCTCCAGGTGCGGCAGGATCGACACCGCCCAGCCGGAGTAATTCGACCGCAACGAGCTGCCGTTGGCCGAGTAGACCGGCTCGTCCTGAACGCTGTAGATCCCCCCCGGCGGGAAGCACTGGTTGGCATCCAGATAATTGTGCATGCCGAGCGCCAGTTGCTTCAGGTTGTTGGTGCACTGGGCCCGCCTCGCGGCCTCGCGGGCCGACTGCACCGCGGGCAGCAGCAGGGCGATGAGCACCGCGATGATGGCGATGACGACCAGTAGTTCGATGAGGGTGAACCCCGATCGTCTCCGCGTGGCGCCTCGAAGAGTGTCCACCGGTACCTCCTGGTTCGGATTGTGGATAAGAGAATCGAAACTTTGTTTAACGACCGATGCAAGGCCGTGCAAGCGGAAAACCGCTGGCGTGGGGAATATTCGTCCGGTCTTCACAGTCCGATCGGCGTGGGGAGGCCATGCCTGGAGCAGTCAGGAGCCTTTCCCATCCACCTCGCCCGACGCGGTCGTCAGGTTAGCCGGGGCCGAACGGCAGCGCGCGACGTCCACGACGAGCCGCAATCGCAGGAAAATACGAAAATCAATAATTTCGGTCAAGATGGTCGGGATTTGCCATTTCGATCTTCGGAATGCATTTGTGTTTGGTACGAGATAAATTTCCAGATCCTTAAATTTATAAAAGTTTAACATTAATGTATTATTGAATTGGAAAGAGGTTCGCGACGCGCGGTTCCTGCTTCGGGGGCGTAGCAGGCCGTTCGGAGGGACCTGGGATCGGGGTTGTTCGTCCCTGCCGACCAGGAGGTGCGGCGAACCTTCGGGAAAACCGCCGGGCCATCCGGGCAAACCTGGATCTCGCCTCAGCGGCCGCGCCGCCCCGATCGCTCCGCGGTGACCGCTTGCGTCCGTGGCCCGGTTGTTCGATCCTTGGGGGCGTTGAGCCGAGGTTGAACACCCGGAACCGACCCTGAGGACGACGATCATGCGCGAGGCGAGCGGGACGCGGCGGCAGTTCGGGGCGACCCTGGGGATGGCGGCGGCCGGCGCCTTCGCCGCGCCGGGGATCCTGAAGGCCCGGGGGGCGAACGAGAAGCTCAACATCGCCGTCATCGGCACCGGCGGCCGGGGCCGCAGCAACCTCGAAGGCGTCGCCGGAGAGAACATCGTCGCCCTCTGCGACGTCTACCAGCCGGCCATCGATCAGGTGGCCGAGCGGTTCCCGAACGCCCGCAAGGAGCGCGACTTCCGCAGGCTGTTCGACAAGGCCAACGCTTTCGACGCCGTCGTCGTCAGCACCACCGAGCACACCCACGCCTTCGCCACCCTGCCCGCCCTGCAGCTCGGCAAGCACGTCTACTGCGAGAAGCCCCTCACGCGCGACGTGTACGAGGCCCGCGTCATCCGCGAGGCCGCCGCGCGGGCGAAGGTCGCCACCCAGATGGGCACCCAGATCCACGCGACCGACAACTATCGCCGCGTCGTGGAGCTCGTCCAGGCCGGGGCCATCGGGCCGGTCCGCGAGGCCCACGTCTGGGTCGGCCGCGCCTGGGGGCGTCAGTCGGCCGAGGACGCCAAGAAATATGGAGATATCGTCAGCATCCAGGATCGCCCCGCCGGCTCGTCCCCCGTGCCCAACGGACTCGACTGGGACCTCTGGCTCGGGCCCGCGCCCGAGCGGCCGTTCCACGAGGTCTACTTCCCCGGCCCCAAGTGGTACCGCTGGTGGGACTTCGCCAACGGCACCATGAGCGACCTCGGCTCGCACTGGATCGACCTCCCCTTCTGGGCCCTCAAACTCGACGCGCCTTTGACCATCGAGGCGTTCGGCCCGAAGCCGCACGCGCAACTCGCCCCCGCCTCGATGCGGGCCGTGTACGAGTACGGCACGCGCGGCGACATGCCGCCGGTGAAGGTGACCTGGTATCAAGGAGTGGCCAGGCCCGACGCCTGGACGTTCAACGACATCCCGCGCTGGGATTCCGGCGTGCTGTTCGTCGGCGACAAGGGCATGCTGCTGTCCGACTACGGCAAGCATGTGCTCCTGCCCGAGTCGGACTTCGTCGGCTACAAGCGTCCCGAGCCGACGATCCCCAAGTCGCTCGGACACCACGCCGAGTGGATCCACGCCTGCAAGACGGGCGCACCGACGACCTGCAACTTCGAATATTCCGGCCGCCTGACCGAGGCCAACCACCTCGGGAACGTCGCCTACCGCACCGGCAAGAAGCTGGAGTGGGACACCAAGAAGCTCTACGCCCCAAACGCCCCCGAGGCCGAGGCCTTCCTCCGGCGCGACTACCGCAAGGGCTGGAAGCTCGTTTGACCCCGCAGGATGTGGTGCCTCGGGGACCAACGGGACCCGAGGCCCCGCACCGATGTCCACCCCGGCTCAAGAATCGGCCAACGTCCTCGTCGGTGCGGAGCCCCGTCGGCTCGCGGGCGACCCGTCGGGGCACCACACCCTACAATTGTTCAACGATGCAAAATATGACGGCCGGTATCGTTGTTTCTTGCTTGATGTTCGTGATGACCGCCCGCGCGGCCGACACCCTCCCGCTCGACGACACCACCCGATCGCGCTGCCTGGCCGTCCTCCGCGAGGGGCTCACTTCCTCAGATTTCTGGCCCTCGATGCATGCGGCCGAGGCCCTCACGGTGGCCGGGCACGGCGACGAGGTGAAGGCCGCCATCCGCCTGAAATTCGGGACCGAGACCGACCTCCAGAAGCGCTGTGGCCTGGCCCGCGAGATGGTCCGCGCGGGCGAACTGTCGCACACGGCGACGCTACTCGACATCCTCGCCAATCCCGACCCGCATGGGCATGTCCACGCCTGCGAGAGCCTGTACAAGGTCTGGCAACTCGGCGACGGGGTCCTGGTGCGCAAGGCGATGGGCCGGCACGGCGAGAACCCCCGCCTCGGCATCATGGCCGCCGCCGCGCTCGCCCGCTGGGGCAGCCCGAAGGCCCTCGGATTATTGCGCAAGGAATTGAACAACCCCGACGGCGAGATCGCGCGGATCTCCGCCTGGGTCATCGCACGCGTCGGCGACGCGACGGACATCCCCGCCCTGAAGGCCGGGGCCGCGAGGTTCGACGACCCTCTCACGAAGGCCTATTTCACGCACGCCCTGGCGACCCTCGGCGACAAGGAGGCCCGCGCCGGACTGGTCAAGAATCTCAAGCATGCCGACTTCAACGTCCGGGTTTACGCCGCCGAGTTCGCCCCCGAGGGCCGCGTGCTCGAAGCCGCTGACACACTCAAGGCGACGCTCGACGACCCGGTCCTCGATGTCCGGATCAGGGCCTCGCAGGCCTTGCTGATGCTGGCCCAGCCCTCGCCGCCATCGCGCACCGAGATGTTCACGCGAGAGGTTTATCCCTCGACGAAGAAGAACCCGCGCTATAGTGAAGGTTCCATCGCCGTGCTCGGCGACGGCAAACTGCTCTACGGCACGACCGAGTTCATGGACGATGAGTCCGACTTCGCCAAGGCCCGGATCATCGGCGTCGAATCGGCCGACGAGGGCCGCACCTGGGGCCCGCGCCGGGTGTTGCAGGAGAACGTCGGCGGCCTGAACGTGATGTCGCTCACCCTGCGGCGACTCGGCGACCCCGCGAAGTACGACGCGCCGCTCGGCATGTTCTACCTCGTCAAGAACTCGTACTCCGACCTCGACGCCTGGCTCCGCGTCTCGACGGACGACGGCAAGACCTTCGGCCAGGCCGTGCTGATCACGAAGGAGTCGGGCTATCATGTGCTCAACAACGACCGCATCACTCGCCTCTCGAACGGCCGTCTCATCGTGCCCGTGGCGTCGTCGGCGGATGTGATCAAGGAAAACAAGTTCGTCTGCTCGACCTACCAGTCGGATGACAACGGCACGACGTGGACGCGGAGCAAGAACGGCGTCCCTTACGGCATGCGCGGGGCGATGGAGCCGGAGGTCGTCGAACTCGACGACGGATCGTTGCTCATGCACATCCGCACGCAACTCGGCCACATCGCGTTCAGCACCTCGAAGGACGGCGGCGCGACCTGGGGCGAGGCGAAGGACTCGGGCATCGGAGGGCCCGAGTCGCCCGCGACCCTCAGACGCATCCCCTCGACGGGCGACCTGCTCCTCGTCTGGAACGACTCGGTCCGCCCCGGGCAGTCGCACGGCGGCCCCCGCACGCCATTGGCGGCGGCCGTGTCGACGGACGAGGGCAAGACCTGGGCCTTCAAGCGGAACCTGGAGGACAGCAAGGTTCACACCTATGCCTACACCAGCATCGTCTTCCATCGCGGCCGCGCACTCTTGAGCTACTACGTCGGCGACAACAAGACCGGGCAGATCGCCTCGCGCTTCCGCTCGGTCCCGATCGGCTGGTTCTATGAAGGATTGAAGCCGTGAACGCCGGGCGATTCGCCATTTGGAGCAAGGGCGAGGGCTCGCCCCACGTCCTGATCACCGCGGGCGTCCACGGCGACGAGTTCACCCCCATCGCCGCCGCCCGCGAGTTGATCCGCAAGCTGGAGAACGCCGACATTCGGGGCCGGGTGACGATCGTCCCCATCGTCAACGAGCCCGCCTTTCGCCTTGGCCGCCGCGTCGCCGACGACGGCCTCGACCTCGCCCGAACCTGCCCCGGCCGCGCCGATGGGTCCGTCACCGAGATCATCGCGCACGAACTCTCGGCCCTGATCCACTCCGCCGACCATTACATCGACCTCCATTCCGGCGGCGTCCGGCTCGACATCGTGCCGCTCGTCGGCTACATGCTCCATCCCGATTCGGACGTGCTCGACGCCCAGCGCGAGATGGCTCATGCGTTCGGCCTCCCGCTCATCTGGGGGACGGACCCGAACCTCGAAGGGCGTTCGCTCTCCGTCGCCCGCGACGCCCGCGTGCCGGCGATCTATGCGGAATTCGGCGGCGGCGCCAGTCCCGGTCCGATCGCGACCGGGGCGTATGTCGATGGGTGCTGGCGTATCCTCTCCCTCCGCGGACTCGTCTCCGGAGAGCCCCGCCCCGCGCGGCCGGCGCTCGTGGTCGAGGACGACCGGCCCAACGCCGGATACCTCCAGATCCAGCACCCGTCGCCCCGGTCGGGATTTTTCGAGCCCGTGGTCGAGCTGGGCCAGAGGGTCGCCGGGGGCGATGTGCTCGGCCGCGTCTCCGACTCCCTCGGCCTCGAAGGCGACCTGCTCGTCGCGGACGTGCCCGGTATCGTGATCGTCCTGCACAGGTTCTCGAGCGTATCGGCGGGAGACGGCCTCGCGGTGATCCTGGAGACCGACGAGCCGTTCCCCTCAGGCCCCTGATTTCCAGGCTGGTGGCTCGCGGACACCGGACCGATCCGGTAGTCTGATCGGCCCCGGACCCCACTCTCCCGGCCGCGTCGGTTCGAGATGTCGGAGATTGTCGATGAGACCGAGCAAAGTCAAGGCGAAGCTCGCCCGCAAGGAACCCGTCCTCCTGACCGCGCTGGCGCTGGCGGATCCGTCCCTGTTCGAACTGACGAGCCTGATGGGCTTCGACGGAATCTGGCTCGACCTGGAGCACCGGTCGATCAGCGTGGAGACGGCCGCCACGCTCATGCGGGCCGCTCGCGTCGGCTCGGCCGACATCATGGCCCGGCCCGCCAAGGGCGAGTTCATGCGGATGGGCCGGCTGCTGGAGTACGGCGCCCAGGGGATCATGTACCCGCGCTGCGACAACGCGGAGGAGGCCCGCGAGGTCGTCAAGTGGAGCAAGTTCGCCCCCCTCGGCCGTCGCGGGCTCGACAGCGCCAACGCCGACAATCCCTACTGCATGATGCCCGTCGCCCCCTACGTGAAGGCGGCCAACGATGAGACGTTCGTCGTGATCCAGATCGAGGATCCCGACGCGCTCGAACACGTCGATGAGATCGCGGCCGTCGAGGGCGTGGACGTGATCTTCCTCGGGCCGGCCGATTTCTCGGTGCTCGCGGGCGTGCCGGGCCAGTTCGACCACCCCAGGGTGAACGACGCCATCGCCCGCGTGGCCGCCGCCGCCGCGAAGCACGGCAAGGCGTGGGGATTGCCCACGGGGTCGGTCGAGCGGACGAAATACCTGATGGGCCTGGGCGCGACGTTCCTCGCCCACGGGGCCGACATCATCATGGTGAAGTCGGGCATGGAGGCCATCCAGCGCGACTTCGGGCCACTCGGATTCTCGTTCACCAGCGCGTTCGCCTGAACTCATGAAGAAACACCGCGTCCTCGTGATCGGCGTCGGCTCGATCGGCGAGCGGCACCTCCGCTGCTTCGGCCTCACCGGCCGCGCGGAGATGTCCCTCGCCGAGACCCGTGACGACCTGCGCGGGGATGTTGGTGCGAGATACGGCGTGACCTCGGCGTTTGCCGACTGGCGAGACGCACTGAAATCGAAGCCCGACGTGGCCGTGGTCGCCACGCCCGCACCTTCGCACGTCGAGATCGCCACGGAGCTGGCGCGATCGGGCGTGCATGTCCTGATCGAAAAGCCGCTCTCGAACGGGCCCGAGGGACTCGACGCACTGAAGGCCGCAGGCAAGGGCGTGGTCGCGGGTGTGGCGTACGTGTACCGCCAGCATCCTCTGCTCCGCAAGATGCGATCGGCGATCGCCGATGGCTTGATCGGCAAGCCCGTCGAGATCGTCGCGGTCTGCGGCCAGCATTTCCCGACCTATCGCCCGGCCTACCGCGACATCTACTACCGCTCGCACGAGACCGGCGGCGGGGCCATCCAGGATGCCCTGACGCATGTCATCAACGCCGGCGAATGGGTCCTAGGGCCGCTAGGGCTCCTGGTGGCCGACGCGAGCCGGCAGGTGCTCGACGGCGTGGAGGTCGAGGACACCGCCCACATCATCGGCCGGCACGGCGGCGTGCTCGCGAGCTACAGCCTCAATCAGCACCAGGCGCCGAACGAGGTGACCATCACCGTGGTCGGCGATCGCGGCACCGCGCGCTTCGAGTTTCACGCGAGCCGATGGCGATGGATGCTGGAGCTCGCCGGTGCCTGGAACGAGGAGGCCATCGAGCCGCTCGAACGCGACTTTTTGTTCATCGCGCAGGCGAATGAGTTCCTGGATGCGGTCGAGGGGCGTTGCCCGCCAGCCTGCTCGATCGACGAGGCGGAGCAGACGCTGCTTGTGAACCTCGCCGCGCTGGAGAGCGTGAGGGATCGTTCGTGGAAGGTCGTCTCGCACCCCAACTGGAGCGGCCGGGGATGAGCGAGCCCGAACCGACCATCGCCCGGCTCTTCGACCTGACCGGCCGCGTCGCCGTCGTCACCGGGGGTGGCGGCCACCTCGGTTCGAGCCTCTGCCGAGCTCTCGCCGAGGCGGGGGCGTCGGTCGTGGCGACCAGCCGCGACGAGGCCAGGGCGGCGGAGTTCGCCGCGGGGTTGCCGGTCGGCGAGGGGGCGAAGCATCTGGGAATGGCCCTCGACCACATGGATGTGGATGCGAACGAATGCTGGTTCGAACGGGTCGTCGCGAGGACCGGCCGGGTCGACATCCTGGTGAACAACGCCCATCAGGCCGAGCCGAATGATTGGACGAAGGTCACGCCGGAAGAGTTCCAGCGCCACCTCGCCAATGGGACGGCCTACTTCGCGCTGGCCCGGGCGTTCCATCATCATGTGGTGGCGCGAGGGGGTGAAGGATCGCTCATCTTCATGGGGTCGATGTACGGCCAGGTCGCGTCGTATCCCGATGCCTACGAGGGGATCTGTGGCGCCAGCCCTGTCGCCTATCACATGCTCAAGGGCGGGATCATCCACATGACGCGTCACCTCGCCGCCTACTGGGCGAAGGACGGCGTGCGGGTGAATTGCCTGAGCCCCGGGCCGTTCCCGTCGGAGAAGGCGCCGGCGGCGATGGTGGAACGGTTGAAGACAAAATTACCGATGGCCCGGATGGGCCGCCCGCACGAACTCAAGGGGGCGGTCGTCTTCCTGGCGAGCGACGCCAGTTCGTTCATGACGGGCCAGGACCTGGTGATCGACGGCGGCTGGACCGCCTGGTGACGGAGGAGTGTGGGACGTGCAACTCGCAGGGAAGACGGCGCTCGTGACGGGCGCGGCCCGGGGGATCGGCAAGGGCTGTGCCCTCGAACTCGCGAGGGCGGGCGCGGATGTCGTGATCAACGATCGCGAACCCACCGACGCGGCCCTGGCGACGGTCGAGGAGATCCGCGCGCTGGGGCGACGCTCGGAGCTGATCGAGGGCAACGCCTTCGATCACGCGACCTGCGGGCGGATCGTCGCGAAGGCCGTCGAGGTCCTCGGACGCATCGACATCCTGGTGAGCAACCCCGCGTACTCGCGCCGGGCGGATTTCCTGGAGTATCCGCCGGAGATGTTCCAGAAGGTGCTCGAAGGCACGCTGTTCGGCGGCTTCGCCATGAGCCAGCACGTCGCGCGTCACATGGTGGCCCGGGGCGGGGGCGGCAAGATCGTCTTCATTTCGAGCATCCACGCCAGGATCCCCTACGCCCGGAGCGTCGCCTACAATGCGGGCAAGGCGGGCCTGAACTTCCTCGCGGCGACGGTCGCCGTCGAGCTGATGCCGCACAAGATCAACGTCAACGTGATTGAACCCGGCTGGATCGATACCCCGGGCGAGCACGAGACATTCGGGACGGCCGCCCTCAATCAAGCCGGGCCCTCGCTCCCATGGGGGAGGCTCGGAAAGCCCGAGGACATCGGCAAGGCGGCCGTGTTCCTGGCGAGCGACGCGGCGGATTACGTGACCGGGACCACCTTGCTCGTCGACGGCGGCCTGGCGCTCCGCGACGCCCGCGAGTGACGCCGACGAGAAAGCGAGGCGCGGATGGCCCACTTCACCTGGCTCGATATCGGTGTGTTCGTCGTTTATCTGCTCATGTCGGTCTCGATCGGCCTGGTGTTCGTTCGCGATCAGCGTAATCTCGACGAATACTTCCTGGCCGGACGCAGCATGGGCCGGGTCGTCATCGCCATGACGATCCTGGCCGCCCTGTTCTCGGGCATCAGCTTCCTCGCCGCGCCCAGCGAAGGCTTCACGAACGGTTTCGCATTCTTCCTCGTGAACCTGGGCTTCTTCGTCGCCACGCCGCTGACGACGCTGCTGATCCTGCCATTCTTCTATCAAAAGCGGTTCTTCACCGCGTATGAGTATCTGGAAGAGCGTTTCTCGGTCCAGATCCGCATCATCGCATCGGCATCGTTCATCCTCCGCGTGGTGCTGTGGCTGGCCCTGGCGACCTATGCCCCCGCCCTGGCGCTGGAGCAGGCGACGGGGCTGCCGCTCTGGTTCACGATCGTGGTCACGGGCGTGCTCACCACGTTCTACACGACGATCGGCGGCATGAAGGCGGTCATCTGGACCGACATCATGCAACTGATCGTCCTCTTCGGCGGCCAGCTCCTCATCGCCATCACGGCCATCCTGCGCGTGCCGGGGGGCATCACCGAGGTCGCGAGGATCGCCAGCGAAGGGGGCAAGCTCGACGTCAGCATGAGCCTCGACCCGACCGTCCGCGCGACGCTCTGGGGGCTGCTGATCGGATCGGCGTTCATGAACCTTGTTCAGATGGCCACGGATCAGGTGTCGGTCCAGCGTTATCTGACGGCGAAGTCCCTCAAGGAGGCCCAGCGCGGGCTGTGGCTCAAGCTCTGGCTTGTCCTGCCCGTCACGGCGGTGTTCTACGGGACGGGCGTGATCCTTTATGCGTTCTACCAGGTCCACGGCGACCCGCTGGCCGCCGGGCACATCAAGAAGGCGGACCAGATCCTCCCCTACTTCGTCGTGAGCGAGCTGCCGTCGGGATTCCCGGGCCTGTTCATCGCGGCGATCTACGCGGCCAGCATGTCGACGATCTCGGCCGGGATCAACTCGTTGACGTCATCGACGCTGGTGGATTTCTACCAGCGACTCTGGCCGAAGGCCGACCTGTCGGAGCAGCATCAACTCAGGCTGGCGCGTCGATTGACCATCGGGTATGGGACGATCGTGATCGTGTTCGCCTTCCTCGTGCAGTTCCTCGGGCCCTTGCTGGAGGTGAGCAACTCGGTCATCGGGCTGGTGGGCGGCCCGCTGCTCGGGCTGTTCCTGCTGGGGATCCTCGTGAAACGCGCGACCTCGCGCGGGGCCCTGCTCGGCTGGCTCGCGGGCGTGGCCGTGCTGGTGCCGATCTGCTTCGCCACGAAGGTCTCGTTCCTCTGGTACGCGATGATCGGCTGCCTGGTCACCATGCTCGCGGGGACGCTCCTCAGCCTCCTCGAACCGCCGCCCGGCCCCGAGCAGACCCAGGGGCTGACGTGGGGCTCGGCCCCGCCGCAGGATGCGCCCGACGAGACAACATAAACACGTGCATTTCTCTCCAGTATCCGGGAGACTCTCCGATGCGACATCCCTGGCTTCCGCTCGCCTTCGCGGCCGCCCTGCTCTCTCCATCCTCCCCGGCATCGGCCGATGGCCTGAAGCTGGTCTCGGTCGAGAAGATCTGGGATGCCGGCGCGCACAACGCCTTCACGGATCTGGTGCGATGGGACGGCCGCTGGTGGTGCACGTTCCGGGAATCCGAGGCGCACGTCGGCGGGGATGGCAAGATCCGGGTCATCGAATCGACGGATGGGAAAACGTGGAAGTCGGCCGCGTTGATTTCGGAGGAGGGGATCGACCTCCGCGACCCGAAATTCTCCGTCACGCCCGACAACCGGCTGATGATCGTCGCGGGGGGATCGGTCTACGGCGGCACGAAGGTGCTCAAGGGACGCCGGCCTCGCGTGCTCTTTTCGAAAGATGGGCATGAGTGGACGAAGCCGGTCCAGGTGCTGTCCGAGGGCGAGTGGCTCTGGCGGGTGACCTGGCACGGCGGCAAGGCGTATGGGATCTCCTACAACCCGCCGAAGACCAGCACGCCCGAGGAGAAGGCGAAGGCCGAGTGGTCGCTCAAACTCTTTTCGAGTGAAGACGGTATCAAGTATTCGCTCGTTACGGTCCTGGATGTTCCCGGGCATCCGAACGAGAGCACGATCCGGTTCCGGCCCGACGGCGAGGCGATCGCGATGGTCCGGCGCGAGTCGGGGGACCAGCTTGGCTGGATCGGCACCAGCAAGGCGCCGTACACGGAATGGAAATGGTCGCCGAAGCGGGACCGGCTCGGCGGCCCGAACTTCATCGAGCTGCCCGACGGCCATTTCGTCGCGGCCAGTCGGCTGCACACGAAGGGGTCGAAGGCGGCGAAGACGGCCGTCGGGATGATGACGCGGACGGGTTACACGCCCGAACTCACGCTCCCCAGCGCGGGCGACACGAGCTATCCGGGCCTGGTCTACCACGACGGCCTGGTCTGGATGAGCTACTACTCGACGCATGAAGGAAAGAAGACGTCGATCTATCTGGCGAAGATCAAGGTGCCGCTCGAACCCATGAAGGTCGGCACGCGTCTGGAACCGTTCTTCGAGCCCGGGCTGATCGACCACCTGGGCGGCTCGGCCGCGCTGGCGGTCCAGCGGCCCGAGCCGAGGGAGATGGTCTTCAGGGCCGAGAAGCCGTGGGAAGGGAACACGAGCGCCTATTTCACGGTCTTCCGCGACGGCGACCGCTTCCGGATGTACTACAGGGGTTCGCACTTCAACGAGCACACGAAGAAGGCCACGCATCGCGAGGTGACCTGCTACGCCGAGAGCACCGACGGCATCCGCTGGACGCGTCCCGATCTGGGCCTGTTCGAGTTCGACGGTTCGAAGGCGAACAACATCGTCTGGGACGGCCCCGGTTCTCATAATTTCACGCCGTTCCTCGACGACAACCCGGCCTGCCCGTCCGACGCAAAGTACAAGGCGCTCGCGGGGGATCGCGGCGGTCTGATCGCGTACAAATCGGCCGATGGGATCCGCTGGAGCAGGATGGCGGACAAACCCGTCATCACCGAGGGGGCGTTCGACTCGCAGAACCTGGCGTTTTACGACGCGAACGCCGGGTTCTACCGGGCCTATCACCGGATGTTCCGCCCGGTGCGCGACATCATGACGGAGCGGTCGACCGACTTCCTCCACTGGACGAAGCCGGTCTATCTCGAATATCCGGGGATGATGCTCCAGCATCTCTACACCAATGCTGTGCGACCGTATTTCCGGGCCCCGCACGTCCTGATCGGGTTCCCCACGCGGTTCCTGCCCGAGGGGGAGCACGTCGAGCCGGCGTTCATGGCGAGCCGGGATGGGTTGAGATTCACGCGATACGGCGAGGCGGTCGTGCCCCGCACCGCGCCGCAGGATCGGGACGGCAACCGTTCGAATTACATGGTCAACGGCCTGCTGCCGTTGCCCGGCTCGGAGAAAGAGTTGTCCGTTTATGCGACCGAGGCGTATTACACCGGCCCGGCGAGTCGCGTGCGGCGGTTCGTGTATCGGCTCGACGGATTCGTCGCCCTGCATGCCGGCGCCGACGGCGGCGAGGCGGTGACCTTGCCGATGACGGTCGGCGGGGCGTCGCTGTTCCTCAACGCTCGCGCGACGGGGGGCGAGGTGCGGGCGGAGTTGCAGGATGTCGACGGCACGCCGCTGCCGGGGTTCGCGCTGGCGGATTGCACGCCGTTCGCGGGGGATGACGTCGCGGCGAAGGTGTCGTGGAAGGGCGGAACGGTGCCGACGGGGGCGCTGCGGTTGAAGTTGCAGGTCAAGGATGCAGATGTGTTCGCATTTGAGTTCCGGTAGGGTGTGGTGCCTCGCGGACCAACGGGACGCGAGGCTCCGCACCGACGGACGAGTTCGACCGATCCGACCCGAATTCGGTGCGGAGGCCGCAAGGACGCGGCCTCCGCACCCGACTAGGCGTTCCAGGGGGCGCGGTAGGGGCGGGAGAGCATCGCGGCGGCCTCGGTGTCGTTGAGGATGGTCTCCTTCGACGGATCCCACTGGATCTTGCGGCCGAGGCGGATGGCGAGGTTGCCGAGGTGGCAGACGGTGGCGCTTCTGTGTCCGATCTCGACGTCGCAGATGGGCTTCTTGCGGGTCTTGATGCAGTCGAGGAAGTTCTGGTGGTGGTTGGCGCTCACCTCCAGGTGGACGTCGGGCTCGGCCTTGAGGATCTCGGCGGGGTTGGCGGTGAGCTTCTTGCGGTCGACGTGGAGCTTGCCCTCCGACCCGATGAACGTCGCGCCGCCGGGGATGTCCTTCTGCAACTGGCCGACGATGATCTTCACGCCGTTCGCATAGGTATGCGTGACGCGGCAGGTCATGGTCACTTCATACCACTTTTCCGGGTGGAAGGTGCCGGTGCCCTCGGTGGAGACGGGGCCGGTGTCGTCGGTGCCGAGTCCCCACTGGGCGATGTCCAGGTGGTGGGCGCCGAAGTTCGTCATCTGGCCGCCGGAGTAGTCCCAGAAGAACCGGAACTTGTAGTGGACCCGGTTCACGTTGTAGGGCCGGTCGGGGGCGGGCCCGAGCCAGAAGGGGTAATCGAGCTCGACCGGCGGCCTGGCGTCGGGGACGGGCGGGCCTTCGAAGTTGCTGCCGGGGAGCCCGACGAGCACGGTGTGGACCTTGCCGATCTTGCCGGAGCGGACGAGTTCGCAGGCCCTGCGGAACTCGGGCGACGACCGCTGCTGCGAGCCCGTCTGCACGACCCGCTCGTGCTTGCGGGCGGCGTCGACCATCGCCCGGCCTTCCTTGATGGCCAGGGACAGCGGCTTCTCGCAGTAGACGTCCTTGCCGGCCTGGCAGGCGTGGATGGTGTTGAGCGCGTGCCAGTGGTCGGGCGTGGTGACGACGACGGCGTCGATGTCCTTGCGGTCGAGCAGCTTCCGGTAGTCGCCGTAGGTCGCGCAGGCGGATCTGGATTGCTTGGAGTCGACGAGCTTGGCGGCGGCGGCGACGCGGCTCGAATCGACGTCGCAGACGGCGGCGACGTTGACGAGCTTCAGGAAGTCCTTGAGGTTGTTCGTCCCCTGGTTGCCGACGCCGATGTGGCCGGTGGTGATCCGCTCGTTGGCCCCGAAGGCGGAGGCGGGGATGATCGTCGGCACCGCGAACGCGGCGGCGCCGGCGGCGAGGAACTGTCGACGGTTGAGGGGCGAGGACGAACGCATGGCCGGGGCCCTCGGGATTGCTGGCAAAGGTTGGAAATGTGTTGGAGAGGGCGTCGAGCGTAACGCATCGCCGGGATCGCGTCGAGGTGATACACTTCGGCGACCGAGGGTGGCGCGACGAGGCCCGTTGCGAGGATGGTCCCCCATGCCGGTGTTGCTGCTCAAGATGGCCCGCGCATCGACGATCGTCTGCGCGTTGGCGGCGGTGGGCTCGGTGGTGTTCGGGATCGCCAGCGCCCACCCGAGGAACCCCTGGCGGGGCCAGGCGTCGGGGATGTTCGTCCGCGTGGTCTACGCGGCGATCTTCGTCGGCTCGATCTATTCCCTGCTGCGGGTCTGCCTCTGGCCCTGGATCGACCCGCAGGAGGACTCGGAGGAGGTCCCCGTCGACCTGCGGCCGCTCCGGCTGGACCTGTCGCTGGCGACGATGATGGGCCTGGTGCTGGGCTGTTCCGTCGTCCTCGGCGCCGTCTCGCCGGTCGCCCAAGTCGGCTGGAGCCGGGACTACTATGAAAAATTGTCGACCCGGGCGCGGGCGGTCCGGCGCGAGGAGTTGCGGACGATGCTCCAGTCGGGGGTGGCCGAGGAGCGTCGGATCGCCCGGAATGCCTTGATCGAGCGGGGCGTGACGCGGGAGGAACTGCTGCACTGCGTGGCGATCCTCCAGGACAGCCGCCTCGAACTCGACGCCCGCTGGGAGGCCGCGCGGCTGATGGTGGAGATGGGCGAGCTGAACGACGCCGGGATCCGGTCGGCGATCGCCAACGGGCTCGACTCGCCCGACCCGTGGGTCCGGCGGCACGCCGCTTTCGTGCTCACCCAGCTTTCACCTGATGCGCCCCGGAAGGGGTCGTTCGTCTGGAATGCGTCCGAGGCGTTCACCCTGCCCGATTCGCATGCGGACGACGTGGCGCAGGTGCGGTCGTGGTGGGCGAAGAAGTCCGGGGCGAAGCCATGAAGCCCTGGCGATTGCGGAGGGACGAACAGGCCCGCGCTGAACGTCTCGGAGCGTGGGGGGCGGTCGTGACGGCCGCGTTCGCGGCGGCGCGGGCGATGGTGCGGACGGTGTGGGGGTGCTGGCTGCTGGCGTTCGGTTTCTTCCTCCTGCACATGGCCGAGCGTGATTTCTCGAACTTCGGGGCTGTCCTCATCGCGAACGTGGTGTTTCTTGAAGCGATCTTCGTCCACGGCGTGTACTTACTCGTGCTCACATTGGCTGTCGTCTTCCGGCCTGATCTGAAGGTCCCGATTTTCTTCGGCTCGGCGCTTGCCCCTGCCAGGAATTCTCCGCTGAGTGTGTGGGCTGGCGTCATCGTGGGCTTTGCGTTGGTCCTGGCTGCGGTGGGACCGTTGCTGGGGCACGCGATTCGGTAGGGGCCTGCGCTGGGCGCGGGTCTCCAGACCCCGCCCTTCCCCTGAGATTCGATACCACAGGGGCGGGTCTCCTGACCCATCAGTCCATAGCCCGACGATCGGGGGTTTTCGTATCGGGTCTGGAGACCCGGTCCTGTGGTACGGCGCGGCGGATGTTGGGGCGGGGTCTGGAGACCCTCGCCCAGCGCCTCCCAGTGTGTCACGCACGATGTCGAAAGCAGAAGCTCTGCTTCCGAACTCCAAAGGGGTCACATCGTCTGGCCGGGCTTGCGTTCGGAGTTGCTCAGGGCTTTGCGTTTGGATTCTTCCTCGCGCTTGCGCTTCTTCTCGGCCACGACCTCGTCGTATTTCTTCTTGGCGGCGCCCCAGGAGAACTTCGGGGCGGTGGCGGGGTCGTAGCCGGCGAGGTGGGCGGATTCGGATCGGGGGCGGTCCTTCGGGAGGACGTAGCGCCAGGGGCGGTCGCCGAAGACCTCGGCGACGAGGGCGGCGCCTTTGGGGTCGTATTTCTTCAATTGTTCGCGCGTGTGGATGTCGTTGTGCTGGAAGTCGGGCGGGTTGAGGTTGCAGTCGAACCAGCACTGCACGAGTTCGGCCCAGTATTCGGCCGGATTGCTGGCGCCGTAGGTGCCTTTCCAGAGGCCGGCGGCGATGGCGGAGTCGAGGGTGTCGGCCAGGCGCTTCTCGAACGTCGGGTCGAGGTCGACCAGGGCCAGGCCGTGGATGGCGTGGGCGAACTCGTGGATCAGGATGTTCTCGCCCTTGTAGGGGTCGCCTTCGTAGCCGAGCAGGTTCTCCTCGGCGCAGCTCACCGCCGGGTTGTGCTTGGTGGCGCCCAGGCCCCGGGCGCGGACGTCCCAGAAGTCCTTCGGCGTCATCTTGCTGTGCTCGGGGATGTCGGTGGTCCGCTCGTCGTATGCCATGACGATGCAGCGCACCTTGTTCCTGAGCATGGCGTCGCGGATGTCCGGCCGGTCGCCGATCATCTTCGCGATCAGGTACGCCGCCTCGCGGAGCCCGGCGTCCGACACCTTCCCCGACCCGATCACCGGCAGGCCCGAGGCGAGGGTCTGCTTGCGGTAGAACGGGTCCTTCGAGACGGACGGGGGGACGGGGGTGATCGGGAACGGATTCGTCTGCGATTGCGTCTGGAACGCCGCCGCGGCCTGGAGGATCCCCAGAGTGGCGAGGGTGGACAGGAGGATCGGTGCCCTGGTCATGATCGGGTTCCATGGTAGGGTGTGGTGGCCGCGCCCTCGCGGCCTCCGCACCGATTGCGACCGTGCGCGGGCGATCCGTGATATCGATTGCGTCCATCGGTGCGGGGCCTCGCGGCCCGTCGGTTCGCGAGGCACCACACCTACGGATGGTTCAAAGCTCGCCTTCGATGCCGAGCTTGTGGAAGTAGTGCTCGACCTTGTCCTGGTTCTCGAGGAGCCAGTCGATCCTGGGCTCGTGGTTGAGGGCCTTCCTGATGACCTTGACGGTGGCCTCGCGGTGGACGTCGAAGAGGGCCTTGTGGTCGATGTCGTCGGACTTGGCGACGGAGGGGTCGAGCCAGACCGAGTAGATGATGCCGAGGTCGTTCACCTTGTCCTTCGGGATCACGCCCGAGCGGACGCTGTCGAGGACGCCGTGGGCGATGGCGGCCTGGACGGTGCCCATGAGGATGTTGGTGTAGGCGGCGTCCTTGACGGTCACCTTCGAGACCATGACCGTCGCGGGCCGGACCTGGACGTCGGAGTTGAGGATCGCGAAGACCTTCGTGTGGCCCTTGACCTGGTCGCCGATCAGGTTCGCCAGCGCGTGGCCGACGGGGCCGTCGAGCTCGCCGATGACGACTTCGGGCTCGGCGCAGAGGTAATCGGCGTCGCCTTCGACGAGGGCCTCGCCGGTGCGCAGGACGATGCGTTCGCTCATGGTGGTGTTTTGCGAGGGGTTCCGGATAGTATGGACGGTCGCGATCCCGCGGGATGCGCGTCGGGCGATGATAGGGCGGGCGATCGCGGGCTGTCCAGACGCGTGCGGCGCCGGTGTGGTGTTCGCCGGCCCGAACAGGGGTTCGCGGCGGATGACACGCCGATGAGCCGGGGCAACGACCTCGGCGCCGGCGGCGCCCCGAGTCTCCCCTGGGCGGCTATACTCGTGCCGTGCCTCGCCCGATGCGCGACGTCGCGCCGGGAGTGATCGCTTCGGGGCATGCCCATTCGATCGGGCGGGGAGGATTGACGATGTCGTCTCCAGTCTACGGCACGGTTTTCCAGAACCGTTACGCGAAGCTCGGCGCGGCGGGGTTCGCGTTCTTCTTCCTCAAGGGCATGGCCTGGCTCGGCGCCCTCGCCTGGGGCGCCTGGGCGATGCGGGGCTGAGGTCGCTTTGGAGTGCGGCAGCCAGGCTGCCGCTTTCCAGGGGGCGACCGCAGAAAACCGAAACGCCCCGCATATCCAGGGCGTCTGATCCACCGAACGCGGCAGCCTGGCTGCCGCACTCCAAAGGGTTACGCCGTGGCGGCCGGCTCGGGGAGGTTGCGGGCGATCTCCGAGACGCGGTAGCCGAAGCCGGCGCCGTCGATGGTGGAGAGGTCGAGCATGCCGGCCTCGCGGCGGTAGAGGCCGGGATGGACCTGCGCCTCGGGCAGCGACGCCTCGGGGTAGAACTGCATGCCGTTGGTCTCGACCCCACGGATCGTCCCCGCGTGGGCCGCCAGCAGGACGTGGGGGATCTGCGCCAGCATGGGGTTGGTCAGATCCTGGACCATCAGGGTCATGCCGTGGGCCTTGGCCCAGCAGAGGCTCAGCAGGGCACCCGTCTGGGTCTTGCACGTCTTGAGCGCCACGCCGGTCCAGCCGAGCGAGCGGCCGAGCTTCACCAGCGGCCAGTCGTGGGCCGATTCGTCCATGAACAACGGCTTGCGCGCCGATACGCTGTGGACGTCGATCCGGTGGTGCTCCAGGTCGTAGGGGAACGGCTGCTCGACGTAGAGGATCATCCCGTAAAGGCGCGGGTACTCGACCATCAGCCGGTCGAGGATCGTGTTGACGTACCCCGGCTCCTGCACCGTGCAGTTGAAGTCGGTGGTCAGCCAGTCGACCCCCTCCTCGACCGCGATCTTGCCGATCTCGACCAGGCGGCTGTAGTCCCAGGCGTCGTCGTCGCCCCGGAGTTTCACCTTGAGGCAGGTCAGGCCGTCGCGGCGGATCCAGTCGCGCAGGAGGACCGGGTAGCCGTCATCGGGCTCGGAGCCGGTCAACTCGGCGGGCGAGATCGGGTCCTTGCCGCCGACGAGGTGCCAGGCGGGCAGGACGTCGGGCGTGGGCCGGACCAGGTAATCCTCGGGATACTTGCCGACGAACGACACGCCCGACTCCTCGGCCGGTTCGAGGTAGTTCGACAGGTCCTTGCTTAAGTATTCGGCGTTGTAGGTGTTGTAGGTGGGGACCTCGTGCAGGACCCCGAAGGCGTCGTGGAGCGCCAGGTCGAAGGCGGAGTTGCACACCAGGGCGGCCAGCCAGGGCATCTCCTCCTGCCCCTCGGCCTTGCGGGGGTTGTTGATCTCGTCGAGCAGGTCGGGCAGCACTTCCTGCAGGAACGCGTGGCCGATCTCGAACGGGTGCCCCGTGGTCTCGAACGCCGCCCAGGCGGGGACGAGCTTCTGCGCCAGGCCCTTCAGGACGTCGTGCCGCGCCTCGTAGCTCAGACTGCTCGGCCAGACCCACTGGACGGACAGCGGGGTCTCGCCCCAGCCGTCGGCCCGCTTGCCGTTGGCGTCCTCGACGGTCACCCGCACCCGTGCGCAGGTGACGTGCGTGGTGACCTCGGGCCCGAACTTGAGAGGCATCCGCGTGGCGATGGGGAGGAAGTAGAGCGCGGCGGAGACGCAGCGGATGTCGGTCGGCTTGGGCATGGCGGGTGTGCTCGGTCGACGCGAGTTACGTTGAAGCCTGGGACGAGGATAGAGCCTGCCGGCGGCCTTGGGAAGTGTTCAGGCCGGGAGGCACCGCGGCCGTTGCGGATCCTTGACGCCCGAGGCGCCATGGCCGTACCATCGAAGGATTGTGACTCGGGCGGACGGGCGAGAAGGGGGCGAGATCGGTGACCGGCGAACAGACGCTCCAGGCGTTGCGCGAGGCCCTGCGGCTCTCGCCCGACAATCTCCCCCTGCGCAGGCACCTGGCCGAGAGCCTGCTCGCGTTCGGTCGCCCCGACGAGGCCGAGGCCGAATTCCGCGCGGCGTTGAACCTCGCGCCCGACGACGTCGGCCTCAAGGTCGGCCTGGCGAACGCCTTCGCCCGCCAGGACAAGGGGACCCACGCGCTCGTCATCCTCGAGGACGCCGTCAAGCACCCCGAGGCCCCCGCCCTGGCCTTCGTCAGCCTCGCCCGGCTCCTCGCCCGCGGCGGCGAACTCTCCGAGGCCGCGGCCTATTATCGCAAGGGGGTCGAGCGCGATCGCTCGGTCGCCGACGAGGAACTCGCCTCCCGCCTGGGCGTCGCCGAGCCCGCACGCCCCGAGCCCGAACCCGAGTCCGAGCCCCCCGACTGGCTCGGCGGGCTCGACGACTCCTCCTCCAGCGAGATCGTCGCCGGCCGGATGCGCGAGGCCTGGATGGACACCCCCAGCGAGCACGAGCTGGAGCTGGAACGCCCCGCCCTGCGGTTCGCCGACGTCGGCGGCATGGAGCCGCTCAAGGAAGAGATCCGGCTCAAGATCATCCACCCGCTCGCCCACCCCGAGCTCTATCGCGCCTACGGCAAGCCCGTCGGCGGCGGCATCCTGCTCTACGGCCCCCCGGGCTGCGGCAAGACCTATCTCGCCAGGGCCACGGCCGGCGAGATCCAGTCGAGCTTCCTCGCCGTCGGCATCAACGACATCCTCGAAATGTGGGTCGGCAACAGCGAGAAGAACCTCCACGGGGTCTTCGAACAGGCCCGCGCCAACCGCCCCTGCGTCCTCTTCTTCGACGAGGTCGACGCCCTCGCGGCCAATCGCGCCGACCTCCGGGGCAGCAGCGGCGGGCGGCAACTGATCAACCAGTTCCTGTCCGAGACCGACGGCATCCAGGGCCGCAACGAGGGCGTGCTGATCCTCGCCGCCACCAACGCCCCCTGGCACCTCGACCCGGCCTTCCGCCGCCCCGGCCGGTTCGACCGCATCCTGTTCGTGCCGCCGCCCGACCGGGCCGCCCGCGCGCAGATCCTCAAGCTGATGTGCCGCGACAAGCCCGCGCTCGACATCGACTTCGAACAGGTCGCCAAGAAGACCGAACAATTCTCGGGCGCCGACCTCAAGGCCGTGATCGACGTCGCCGTCGAGTCCAAGCTCCGCGAGGCCCTCAAGGCGGGCGTCCCCAAGCCGCTCTCCACCAAGGACCTCCTCGCCTCCGCCGCCTCCCTCAAGCCCACCACCCGCGAGTGGTTCGCCACCGCCCGGAACTACGCCCTCTATTCCAACCAGGGCGGCATGTATGACGACGTGATCAAATTCATGAAGCTGTAGGGTCCGCTATTGCGGACCATCTTGCCTCGTCATTCATCCCCGGTCCGCAATAGCGGACCCTACGAGAGAACGGTCCGCATGGCGGACCTCAACATGAGCGAATCCCTCCAGCGTGCGATGGTGCTCCTCGGCCAGGGGCGGTATGACCTGGCGGAGACGGAGCTGCGCCGGCAGCTGTCGGTCGAGCCGGATAACTCGTGGGCCCACGCGTTCCTGAGCCTCTGCCTGGCCAGCCGCGACCTGTTCGAGGACGCCGAGCGCGAGGCCGACGAGGCGATCCGCCTGGACCCGTTGCAGTCGCTCGGCCACCAGGCGAAGGCCGGCGCCCTGCGCGGCCGCAAGCAACTCCGCGAGGCCGAGGCCTCCGCGCGGATGGCCATCTCGCTCGACTCCGGCGACCCCGGCGCCTTCGCGCTCCTCGCCTCGATCCTCTTCCTCCGCCGCGACTGGACCGCCGCGCGCGAGGCCGCCGAGCAGGGGCTCCAGATCGAGCCCGAGCACGCCCAGTGCCTCAACCTGCGGGCCATGGCGCTTGTCAACCTCGGCGAGAAGGACCAGGCGTTCAAGACCATCGACGCCGCCCTAGAACGCGACCCCGAGGACGCCTGGACCCACGCCAACATGGGCTGGGCCCTGCTCCATCAGGGCGACCACGCGAAGGCGATGGAGCACTTCCGCGAGGCCCTCCGGCTCGACCCGACCGACGAATGGGCCCGCGCGGGCATCATCGAGTCGCTCAAGTCCCGGCACCTCGTCTACCGCCTCCTCCTGCGCTATTACCTGTGGATCGGCCGCCAGCAGACGCGGATCCAGTGGCTGTTCATGCTCGGCCTGGTGTTCGGCCAGAACCTCCTGGCGAACCTCGCGGCCAGCTTCCCCGCGATGGCCCCGTACACCGGGACGATCCGGATCGCCTTCCTCGGCGTCATCCTGCTGACCTGGGTCGCCAGCCCGCTGTTCAACACGCTCTTACGTTTCAACAAGTTCGGCCGCCTGGCGCTGTCGCCCGAGCAGCGGGTGGAGTCGAACTGGATCGGCGGATTCCTGTTCGTGACGATCCTCATGCTCGCGGCCGGCTTCTTCGGGCCCGATCCCCTGGGCGACTTCGCGCTGGGGATCGCGATGGTGACGGGGATGTTCCTGTTCCCCCTGATGGCCGTCTTCAACGTCGGCCGTGGCCGCCCCCGCCAGATCGCCGCGCTCGCCGCCGGCGCCCTCGGCCTCGTGGGCCTGGCGATCTTCGTGCTCCCGATGGCCCCCGGCCTCCTCCCCGCCGGCGCCGACCTGAGGGAGTGGATGTCGTCCTGCGTCTCCACCTACTTCTTCGGCTGCGTCTTCTCCACCTGGCTGCCGATGGTACTCCGCACCTACGAACGCTCCCGCTCGTAATCAGACCACCCCCCCTTTGGATTTGGAGTGTGGCAGTCCGGCTGCCGCGTTCGACAGGCCACGGATGGCCCGGTCCGTCCGCGACCGATCGTCCACCGGCCCGCCCTCCTGCCCCCCGTCTCGCCAGGAAGCGGCAGCTTCTCCCCGCACTCCAAAACACGCGACCCGCAGAATCGTCGCGATCGCGATAGGCGGACTCTGCGATCCGGATTCCCCGGGAATTCCCCAACGTCCTGGGCCCTTGTCCCCCTAATCATGGAAGAGGGACGCGGTCACGCGCGTCTCGGCTCTTTGGCAATCCGGGGAAATTGGGTTCGTTCGATCGGATGGCCGGGGAAGGTCGGCGGGCCCGGGGTACGACGAAGGGCGGATGCCGAATGTTGGCAGTTAAGACGAGATGATGTCGTGGGTTATGTGGAACTGGCTTCGTTCCGTCATTTTGCCGTTCGCGCCGAAATCGGGCGATCGCCAGGGATGACCGGCGTGTCTGACGGCTCTCGTCGAGGGCGCGGGTCGGCCACCCACCGGCCGGGAGGGGCGTCGGGAATGATCGGGGTTAACGCCTGACCGGATCGCATGTTGGGGCGAAATGGCTTCGTTTCGACTTTCGGGTTTTTCGGCCGTTAGTGAGCTTCGGACGATCGTCGTAGAGGCGGCGGCGGTGTACGATCGCTTGGGGGCGACCTGCGCGAGTGAGAGGAGGTCGTGATGGGAACGAGCCGTGACATTCAGTCCTGGGACGAGATCGGGGGGCGTCTCCCTGAGTTCGTCCGGCAGCTCAAGGGGTCTGGGGAGCCGATACGCCTGACCGTCGATGGCGAGGCGGTCCTGATCGTCCAGGACGCCGAGTCGTATCGCCGGCTGGAGGAACTGGCCGAGGAGGGGCGGGCCGTCGAAGGCATCCGTAGGGGACTTGCCGATATCGACGCGGGGCGTGTCCAGCCGATCGATGAGGCGTTCGACGAGATCGGTCGCGAGCTGGATCTGCCGCCATCGCCCTGAAACGGCATTTGCTGAAATTCGGATTTGCCGTAGGGTCCGCTATTGCGGACCATTTTCATGAGATCATGAAAGGGAAAATGGTCCGCAACAGCGGCGCCTACGGGTTCAATTCTCAGGGCTTGGTCCAGCGGTCGAGCCACTCCTTGAGGACGGCCTTGATGCGGGGGTTGGTCTTGGTCTGGCCGGCGGACTGGTGGGCGTCCTCGGGGCCGTCGGTCTCCTGGAAGCTGTGGTCCATGCGGTCCAGCGCCAGGAAGGTGCCCTTGCCGGCGTGGTGCCGGTTGACGTACTCGGCGATCATCCGGTGGTCGGCCTCGGTGCTCACATATTCGCTCTTGCCCCAGAGGGCCAGGACGTTGGTGTCGACCTTCCGCCACTGCTCGGGCATGTTCAGGCTGCCGAGGTGCTGGAAGAACGAGTAATGGCGCGTGTAGATGTGCACGCCATCCGGGCTGGCCTCGCGGAGCAAGGGGGCCAGGTCGGGATAGGCCGAGGCGATCGCCTTCGGGTCCTTCTTCTCGGCGATCAGGGCGTTCAGATATCGAGCATGCTGGCGCAGGTAGTTGTCGATGTCGATCGCGTCGGCCCCGGCCAGGGCCATCTGGCGGCGGACGTTCTCCAGCTCGTACTCGGTCCAGGTCTTGAACACGGTGCCGTAGACGATCAGGCCCTTGACCGGGTCCTCGCCGGCGACGATCGGCCCCATCACGCCGCCCATGCTGTGGCCGAAGACGACGACGTTCTTCGCATCGACGAAGTCATACGCCTTCAGGGCCTTGAGCGCCTGGCGGAAGCCGTCGAGCTCGGCCTCGAAGTTGACGTCGCCCGCCGGGCCCCCCTCGCTGTCGCCCACGCCGGGCTTCTCGACCCGCATGGTGACATACCCGGAGGAGGCGATGGATTCGATCACGTCTTCATAGACCCCCGCCTTGTCCTTGAGCGGCCGGTCCATGGTGAACATCCCCAGGCCCTGGATGACCAGGAGCGCGGGGACCTTGCCCTTGGCATTCTTCGGCTTCGTGACGATGGTCCGGACCTTGCCCGTCTTCGTCGGGACGGCGTCGTAGATCACCTCGTAGGCATCGGCGACCTCGCGGGGCTTCTCGGGGACCTCGACGGTCAGCTCCCGGGCCTTGCCGTCGCGGACCAGCCTGAAGGTGATCTTCGCGCCGCCGGCGTTG